>NZ_JAGOPN010000016.1 GCF_017991995.1 Pseudacidovorax sp.
GCCCCCGGGCCGACCTGTCGGTCAGCCGCAGCGATCCGCGGCCGACCGGCTTTGCGGAGGCGGAGGTCTACGCCTGGCACGCGAGCCTGGCCGGCAGTCACTACGCCCAGCCGCGCGCCGGCACCGCCGGGGCCAATGACCCGCTGGCCGAGGGCGACCTGATCGCCCGGCTTCGCATGCAGCAGCTGCGCACCTCGGGGGCGCGTGCGCGGGCCAGCGGCAACCTGCGCGGCATGGTGCCGGGCTTCAGCTTCGCGCTGCAGGGGCATCCAAGGGAAGCGGCCAATGCGGAATACCTGATCCTGGAAACCGACTTCCTCATCGAGGACGTGGGGCAGGACAGCCAGGCGGCGCTAAACGCGGTGACTCAACCCCAGTCGCAGCAACGCTGGCGGGTGCAGGTGGACCTGCTAGCGCACCCCATCACCGAGCCGCTGCGCCCGGCGCTCACCAGGCTCAAGCCGCACACCCATGGTCCCCATACAGCACGGGTGGTCGGCCCCGAGGGCCAGGAGCTGTGGACCGACGAACTCGGCCGCATCAAGGTGCAGTTCCCCTGGGACCGGCAAGGCCAGGAGAACCCGCACAGCAGCTGCTGGGTACGTGTCTCCAGCCCGTGGGCGGGCAACCAGCTGGGCGGCGTGCACCTCCCGCGCATCGGGCAGGAGGTGGTCGTCGACTTCCTCGGCGGCGATCCGGACCTGCCCATCTGCACAGGCCGGGTGCACAACCAGCTGAACCTGCCGCCCTGGCAACTGCCGCAGCAAGCCGCACTCAGCGGCTTTCGCAGCCGCGAGCTGACCGACGGCGGCGGCAATAGCGCGGCCGGACGCAGCAACCACCTGGTGATGGACGACACGGCCGGGCAGATCCAGGCCCAGCTGAAGAGCGACCACCAGCACTCCAGCCTGAGCCTGGGGGCGATCACGCGCATCGAGGACAACCAGGGCCGCAAGGACGCGCGTGGCGAAGGCTTCGAGCTGCGCACCGATGGGCACGGCGTGCTGCGCGCCAAGGACGGGATGCTGATCACCACCGAAGGGCGGGCCAACGCCGCCGAACATGCCAAGAGCCTGGGCGAGACCGCCGCGCGCCTGAAGGCGGCCACGCGCCAGCACGAGGGCCTGGCCGATGCCGCCAGCATCGCCAAGGCGCAGGAAAGGGGCGCCGACCAGGACGCCGTGGCACAGCGGCTGGCCCGGCAGGCGTCCGACATCCAGGGCGAAGGCCAGGCCGATGCGGCGCAGCGGCGCTTTCCGGAACTGCAGCAGCCGCACTTGGTGCTGGCCAGCGCGGCAGGCCTGGCCGCCACCACCGCGCAGAGCCTGCACCTGCAGGGGGGCGAGCATGTGGCCCTGACCAGCGAGGGCCACACCAGCCTGAGCGTGGGCCGGCGCTGGCTGGTCGCCGCCAAGCAGGGCCTTCGCGTGTTCGCGCGCAGGGCCGGCATGAAGTGGATCGTGGGCGAGGGGCCGGTGCGCATCCAGGCGCAGCGCGATGCCGTGCAGGCCCTGGCCCGCCAGGGCGTGACCATCCGCAGCACCACCGGCAGCATCGTCATCTCGGCCCCGGTGAGCGTGACGGTCAACGGCGGCGGCAGCTTCACCGAATGGAGCAATGCCGGCATCACCCACGGCACGTCCGGCACCTGGGTGGAGCATGCGGCCTCGCATGTGCAGATGGGGCCGTTGAGCGTCGACCAGCACCACGGCGCACCCCCGCCCCGACGGGACGTGGCCGACTCCATGCCGGGGAAAGCCGCGACGCAGCGCCACTTCGAGGAGCAGTTCGTGCTGCTCGAACATGCCAGCGGCCTGCGGCTGGCGCAACAGAAATACCGCATCGTCTTCGGCGGCGGCCGCACGGTGGAAGGCGTGACCAACGACGCGGGCGAGACCGACGTGGCGCGCAGCATGGTGCCCCAGGTCGCCAGCGTCGAGCTGCTGCGACACAGCGAGGACGGCGTGCTGGCCCGCTATGCGCCCACGGTGTACACGCCAGCCGACCAGGACTATGCGCCCGTGTCCGAGAAGCGCGAGCGCAAGGTCCAGGCGGTCGGTGGCAAGGGGCTCAAGCCCAATGCGGACGAGGCCACCGGCCAGAGCAAGGCGCCGGTGTATGCGAGCTGCGATCCGAACAACTGGGGGATGCGCCAGCATGAGCCCAAGGGGGCCTCGGGGCAGGGGGACTATCCGGTGGCCCGGGCGTATGTGGAGGCGGTGAAGCCGGTGTTGATGAGGATTTCCTGGCGGGGCGGGAAATGGCCACTGGACGAAGGGAACATGGAGTTCGTTCAGACGCTATTCCAGGCTGAACTGCCGAAGGCCCTCGCCAAGGGAGCATTCGGACTGCCTGCGGATGCGATGCCACGCATCGCGATACCGACCGACAAGGAGGCTCAGGCACTGGGCCTCACAGACTTCGACAACCTGGATCTCAAGGGCGTCATGCTCCCGCAGAAGTGGCTGCTCGTAGGCTACAAGGGTGGGATTCTTTCGATCCTCAAAGCCGCGAAGGACGGCGATGACGTCGGCGATGCCGTGCGCGAATTCGCCAGCACGATCTACCACGAGGCCCGACACGCGCAGCAGTACTTCTGGATGTCGGCCCTGGTGCAGCAGCATCCGTTCGACTACGTGCATCTGCCCAACATCCAGCTCATCTGGGCCACCTTGATGCCGCCGAAGTATCACGCCCTGGCAGCGAAGACCCCACTCCCCAACGAACCCAGCGCGCTGGTGGGCCTGCATCGCATGGTCATTGCCATGTACTACCAGTTGCTCTGCTACTTCGACAGCGCGAACAAGAAGAAGCCGGACCGACCGGGCTACCTGCCCGACGTCCTGCGAACCGAGATTCCCTTGGCAAGAAAGGCCGCCTATGAATTGCTTCAAGACGTGGGGTTGGGCGGCAAGCCCATCGATGTGGACCAGATGGCTACGGCAGAGCCGGGCAGCCTCGGCTATCGCATGCGACCCTGGGAGGAGGACAGCTTCGCTTGCGAGGAGGTGGTCAAGCATCTGTGGAACGGCGCTCCTGGCGCTGCTCTGCCTCAGCCCGGCTTTTGCACAAGACTGTTCGACATCGCAACCACTGCGGCTGGTCGACCCTCAGGAGAAAAGGAAAGTCATGACACCCGATGAGAAGGCCCAACGGCGTGCAGCCACCGAGGCAGAACTGCGCGCCGCCCAAGCCGTCTACGACAACTTCCGCTATGACGACATGCAGCGGGAACGGCTGGTCGAATTCGTTGCGGCGGCGATGAAGGTGATTCGAGGGGACGCACCGTTCGAGATGTTGTCGCGGCTGGTCCCGATCAAGCGCAAAAAGCCAGCCATCGTGAGTGGCCAAGCATACCGGGGCGGGACCAACTTCGCCTTCAATGCATGCTTTCTCAATCAATGGACCAGCATCTACATGCTCGGCACGACCGACGAGCAGGGCAAGGTGGAGCCCTATCACTTCCAGATCGAGTTCAGTCCGCCGATGGACCTTGACCGCGAGCGTCTGGAGCAACTACTGAGACTCAAGGTTGCGCCAGGATGGCTTCAGGATGGAGGCAATCTCTATCCCCCCGAAGTGATCATGCAGCTGGGTATCGTGCACCAGCCTGCGTTCTTCGAATACGACATCCTGAATCCGCCCTATGCACCTTACATAGTGAAGGCGGTGCTGGACTACACCAAACCGCGAGACCAGGACCCGTACACAGCGCGGGAGATGGTGCGCCTCGAAATCCGCCGCGACTACCTCACTTCCGAGCAACTGCGCGAGCGCGATCAGAAGAAGTTCGGCGACATGCCCAGGACGGGCCAGCGGGTTCCCAAGGACGGCCGCTGGCTTGGCTTCTTCGCCGACGACGCACTGAATACTGTTATTCCCGTGCAGCGGCGCATCCAAAGCCTCGGCGATGACGGATGGTTCCCTGTCCTGAACGGGCAGGATCCTGATACCGGCCGCGTTGTGACACAGCCCGCCTGGTGGCAATGGGTCGGCCCCGATCCCATGGCCCAGGAAATCGAGCGGATGTTCGGCTCCAAGAAGAAGAGCTGACTTCGCCGCCAGCGCTACACCAAAGCAGCCAAATGGCCGGACGCCGATTGCAGCGGCCTCGCTGGCATTCGACAACTTGACCGAGCTGCCACCCCTTCGAGAGGACAGTGATGCGTGACGTAAGCGGCCGGGCAGTGGTCCGGCTGGGCGACCCCATCGATCATGGTGGCGAAGTGATCACGGCACTGGACATGAAGGCGCATGGCATTTCCGTTACTGCCCAGGACTGCTTGGTACGTTGCCCGCGTTGCGGCGACGAGTGTCGAATCCTGGCTGGTGCGGGCAGGCAGGAGCACAGGGGGCGCATCACCGCCTGCGAAGGCGACCTGACGAAATGAGGGGCACGATCGCCTTCAACGCCCGGCCGTCGAGGGAGCGATCGAACCGCGCGTTGGCAGCTGACGCCCGCTCTAGTTCGCCGCCACGCGCTGCCCCGGCGCGATGGTCGGCGGCGCGGCGTTGAGCGTCTCGATGGCGAAACCTGCGGCTGCCTTGTAGCGCGCCATGAAGGCCTCGCGTTCCTCGCGCGGTAGCACCTCGTCGATGTGGGCGAACACGCCGCCGCAGCGCTCGTCCACCAATCCCAGCAGGCCGAACGGCCCGGCGCCGCGGTTGCGCAGCACCAGCGCCGAGATGTCCTGGCACAGCCTGTCGTCGTAGGCCCGCAGCGCCTGCGGCCCCACGCCATGGGCGATGAGCTGCGCGCCCAGCACCCGCGCATCCACGATGGCCTGGCTGGCGCCGTTGGAGCCCACGGGGTACATCACATGCGCCGCATCGCCCAGCAGCGCGACGCGGCCGTCGACCCAGGTGGGCACCGGGTCGCGGTCGATCATGGGGTACTCGAAGACGTCCTTGGCCCCACGCAGCATGGTGGGCACGTCGATCCAGCTGTAGTTCCAGCCTTCGAAGTGGTGGATGAAGTCATCGAGCTGCACGCGCCGGTTCCAGTCGCCCTGCGGCCAGCCGCCCTGGTTGTCGACCGTGATCTCGGCGATCCAGTTGATGGTGGCCAGCCCCGTGGCCGGATCGGGCGGAGAGATGGGATAGAGCACCACCCGGTGCTTGAGCGAGCCCACGCCCACGAATGACGCGCCGGTGCGCACCGGCACGCCCGGCGTGGTGCCGCGCCACATGATGGCGCCGCCCCACTGGATGGGCGGCTGCGTGGGATGCATCTGCGCCCGCACCGCCGAATGCAGGCCGTCGGCCGCGATCAGCAGCGAGCCTGCCACTTCCTCCCGCCTGCAGTCGCGTGTCTCGATCAGGGCCGTGACGCCATCGGCATCCTGCCGATAGCCGGTCACGCGCTGGCCCAGGCGCACGGCATCGTCGCCCAGTCGCGCGCGCACGGCATCGAACAGCAACATCTGCAGCTGTCCGCGATGCACCGAGTACTGCGGCCAGCGGTAGCCGGCGGCCAGACCGCGCGGCTCGGCATAGACCTCGTTGCCGTTGCGGCCCACCAGCGCCCATTCGCGCGCCTGCAGGCCGATGGTGTCGAGCACGTCGTTGCCGAAGCCCAGGTCGTGCAGCTCGCGTACGGCGTTGGGCTGCAGGTTGATGCCGACGCCCAGGGGCTGAAGCTCGGGCACGGTCTCGAAGACGATGCACGGCACGCCGATCTGATGGAGGGTGAGCGCGGTGGCCATGCCACCGATGCCGCCGCCAGCGATGAGGATGGGGCGGGGCGCGTGGTGAGGGGTGGGGTTGTCTCCGGGCATGGCGGGCGATTGTCCATGGCTTGCGCGGGCCCGCTGGCAGGCTACAGTGACCCGGTTTCCCTCATTCCTTGCGCACCCCTGGTGTCGCTCCATGGCCCATGCCTCGAACCCCTGAAGGGGCCGCGCACCCGGCGACATCCCCCCTGCGGTCCCCTGCCCACTGGCTCGTTCCCGCCGCGCTTGCAGGCCTGATGCTGGCCTTGCAGGCCGGCGGCGAGCCGGTGTACGAAGCGTTGCGCTACGAGCGCGCGCGCGTGCTCGACGGACAGCCCTGGCGATTGCTGTCGGCGCATGCGGTGCACCTGGGCTGGGCGCACTGCCTGATGAATGCCGGCGGCCTGGCGCTGTGCGCCGCGCTCGCGGCGGGCACCCGCAGCGGGCGCGCGTGGACTGCCGTGATCGTGGCGCTGGCCTTGGGCGTGGGGGCCCTGCTGGTGGTCGCATCGCCCGGGGCCACGAACTACGCGGGCCTCTCGGGTGTGCTCTATGGCTTGTTCATCTGGGTGCTGGCGCCGCGTGCCTGGCAGGGCGATCGCTGGGCCTGGATCGGCCTGGCGGTGGTCGTCGCGCGCCTGGGCTGGCAACTCATCCCACCGCACTCCGACGCGCAGCCCTCGTGGATCGGCGGCGAGGTGATGGTCGAGGCGCACCTGTACGGCGCGCTCTGCGCACTGCTGCTCTGCCTGCTGCAGGCGGCGTGGAGCCGCCTGCGGCAGGCCCGGGCCTGACGGCGTCAGGTCCGGCGCCGGCGAGCCACCCCCAGTGCGACGAGGCCGGCCAGCACCAGGGCGAGGTCACCCAGGTCCAGCGCACCCCCCTTCCTGCTGAAAGGCGAGGCGATCGGCATCACCGGCTGCGTGGGCTCCGTGCTCGGCGGTGTCGTCGGCGTCGTCGGGGTGGTCGGGGTGGTCGGCTCATCCTCCACTGCATAGGCGGCGACGTCGTAGGCATAGAGCTTGACGCTCGTGCCTTCCTTGGGGCTCTCCGCCTGCACGGCGACGAAGCCGCCGACGGAGCCCTGCCGCTGGCTGATGGCGTTGCCGGCGTCGCGGTTGGGCGTCTCGCCATCGACCACGTCCTTCAGGACGTAATGCTGCTTGACGCCGTCCTTCTCGGTGTAGAGGAACATCTTCATCTCGCCGCTTTCCGGATCGATGGGCGTGTTGAACCACACCGCCTGGTCCAGGTTCCTTTCGGCGATCTGCGAACCCTCCTGCCCGTTCGTCTGGCGCGTGATCAGCGAGTTCCGGCCCGCCACGACGGTGCCGGTCGCTCCGTTGCCCCGGAAGACGATCTGCGGATAGACGTTGGTGCCATGGATGAAGCTCTGCATGGTGTGCCCCTCCTGGCTCGCGTAGGGGCCTGCGGCAGGGCTCTTCGCCTCCTCGAAGACGAACTTGAGGTTGTCCTGCGACAGGGCCGGCTCGGTGTCGGGCGCATTCGCGCTGCGCGACGGCACGAGGATGTCGCCCCGCAGGGTGACCGGCGTGCGCGACAGCGACTCCGGCGAAGCCGCGGTGGCGGGCTTGGTCCTGTTGGTCAATGCCGCAGGCTGCATCTTCCCGTTGAAGTCGGACTCGCCAGACACCACCATGTAGGTCCGGCCGGGCTCGAATCGCGTGACGAGCCGCCAGGCCTTCTCCGTGGACGCGTCCTTCTGCAGCTTCAGGCCCGTCGGTCCGGCGATGACGTCCTGCGGCGACAGGACGAGCGTGGTGCGCCCATGCTTGGGCACCGGCTTCGTTTCCACGACGCCGGATGCTCTCGCCATGCCGTCGCTGCCATAGGAGGTCTTGTACTGCCTGAAGGGCGTCACGCCGTCGCTGAAGCGGACGTCGGCATAGGACAGGGGGGCTTCCAGGGCGTTGTACGCGTCCATCCATCCGACGGTCATCTTGCCGAAGGACACGACGAAGGTCGCCGTGTTCTCCACGGCCGTGGTGGCCGGCGCGGGGCCGCGCGCGGTTACCGTCACATGGCAGGGCTTGCCGGGGCTCACCGCGCAGTCGGGCGGGTTGAACTTCATGCTCTCGACGGCGAACCCTGCCGGAAGCGCGACGTTGGCCGGCGTGAACACGACGTTCTTCGTGCTGGCCGGCACGTTGATGTCGAGCATCGCCTGCGCGTTCTTGCCGCCCCAGGTCCGGGCTTTGAAGCTTTCCCCGCCGTAGCTGAAGGTCGCGGTGACCCCGTTGGGCGGCAGGCCGGCATCGATGAGGTATTGCTCGGGGTCGGTCGTGGCCCAGTACGCCTCCTTCGGCTGGCCCACGGCGGACCACGGATAGCCATTGGTGTGATAGCCCGGATCCGTCATGCCCCACCAGGTCACACGGTGCACGCCGCCCTTGTACCCGGGGTGGCGGCCGCTCGGGCCGGCGGCATATTCCTTGAGCAGGCTGAACAGCTTCGCGTACTGGATGCCCTGTTCCTTGAACAAGGCCTCCATCTCGGGGCCGTTCTGGATCCGCTGGCCCTTGTCCAGGCCCAGCGTGGGCGCGAGATCCAGCTCGGTCAGGTCGACATTCACCCCCGCTTCGAGATAGGTCTTGATGGTCCGCTCGAAGGCGTCCATGTTGAGCCGCATGTCCCAGTGACCCTGCGTGCCGATCACGTCGACCAGCGGCCGGGGATTGCCCTTGGCATCCAGAAGGATGCGCCCCTTGCCCGCGGCCGATTCGGCCGCGTAGCGCTGGTTGAACTCCTTGACCATCGATGCGATGGCCGTGGCCTTGGAGGCGCGCTCGTTGTCGTTGAAGTCGTTGTAGTTCAGGATCGACGTCGTGTTCTGGCGCGCATGGAAGAACGCGTCATACATGTACTCCCAGCTCTTGCCGCCCTTGGCGTAGGCCTGGGCCCAGCGCGACGGGCGCTCCTCGGGGCTGTACCCCGTTCTCAGGGCATTGCGCCAGTCGGCGGGGTTGTCGGGGTTGTCCTTGAACGCTTCGTTGACCACGTCCCATGCGTAGGTCTTGTACGGCTCCTGATCGAAATGGCCGGCCACGGTCCGGATGTAGTACTCCAGGTTGGTCTTCGCCGTGGTGTAGTCCCACGGGGTTTCCCATCCGCCCGTCGAGGTCAGGACGTTGGGCGCGGGCCACTGGGCCGACTGGTTGTGCCAGAGCAGGGTATGCCCCGTGACCTTGAAGCCGCGCGCGTTGGCCGCGCTGATGTCGGCGTTGATGCCGGACGTCAGATTGGTGAGGAACGTCGGGGTGGGATTGCTGCTCCCGCCATTCCAGAACTCCGGCTTCATCGCGTTGCTGGGCGTCGCCGCGTTGAAGTGCTTCAGCGTCATGGCAGCGGTGGAGTTCTCGCCCGGCACCACATTGGTTCCGAAATAGCTGGCGCTGAGATTGGTGCTGCCGATCAGGAAGTAGTTCTTGTAGACGTCTTTGAGCGCGGGCCAGTTGGCCGGGTCGGTGGGGCGCTCCGCCGCCATGACGCCGTTCGTCAGCACGGCGCCGGTTGCCAGGGCCATCAAGACACGCCTGGCGTCAATGCGTCCGGTCATGCGAGGCGCTTTCCTGGTGGGCCCGAGGCGTGGAGGTATCCGCGTCGGTGATTCGTAGGCCATTGCAGGGTCGTCCTGCCGCCCTGCTGCGGGTGGGGGTTCGATGATCAGATGCATGCTTGTCTCTCTCTCTCTTGTCTCTCTTGGTTGGAAGAAATGTCTCCGCGTCGGCAGTGCTCTCGGGCCGCACGACGGGCATGACGGGTTCGCTCGCACCGTGCCGGTGCTTCAATAGAACCAGCGCAGTGGTGCCAGAACCAGTTGCGGGAAGAGCACCAACAGGAACATCACCGCGAACTGCGTGGCCATGAAGGGCATCACGCCGCGGGTCACCTCGTCCATCTTCATCCGGCCGACGCCGGCGACGACGTTGAGGATCGTGCCGACCGGGGGCGTGACCAGGCCGATGGAGTTGTTGATGATGAAGAGCACCCCGAAGTAGATGGGGTCGATGCCGGCGGCCTTGATCAGCGGCATCAGGACCGGCGTCATGATGAGGATGGTCGGCGTCATGTCCATCGCCGTGCCCACCACCATGACCAGCACCATGATGGCGATCATCAGCAGCGTCTGGTTGCCCAGCAGCGGACGCAGCAGCTCCACCACCTGTTGCGGCAGGTCGGCCACCGTGATGAGCCAGGCCGACACCATGGCAGCGGCCACCAGGAACATCACCACCGCCGTGGTGCGTGCCGCCGTGACGAAGATGTGGAAGAGCGCGCGCAGCGGCAGTTCGCGGTAGATCACGTTGCCCACGAAGAGCGCATAGACCGCGGCGACCACCGCCGCCTCGGTGGGTGTGAACACACCCATGCGCAGGCCCACGAGGATGAACACCGGCAGCATCAGCGCCCAGACCGACTCGCGCGCGGCGGCCCAGATTTCGGCGCGCGATTTGCGCGGCGGCAGGACCAGCGTCTCCTTGCGGCCCAGCCACCACCAGGTCAGTGCCAGGCCGGCGCCGATCAGGATGCCGGGGACGATGCCGGCAATGAACAGCTTGCTGATCGACACGTTGGCCGTGACGCCGAAGATGACGAAGCCGATGCTCGGAGGGATGATGGGGCCGATGACACCGGCCGCGGCGATCAGGCCACCCGACACCTCCTTCTTGTGCCCGGCCTTGATCATCATCGGCAGCAGCAGGGCCGTGAGCGCCGCGGCATCGGCCACCGCCGAGCCGGACAGCGCCGACAGCAGGCAGCCGGCGAGCACGACGACATAGCCGAGCCCGCCCTTGACATGGCCGACCAGCGCGAGCGCGAAGTTGACGATGCGCTGCGACAGCCCGCCCACGTTCATGATCTCGCCGGCCAGCATGAAGAAGGGCACGGCCAGCAGCGGGAAGCTGTCGGCACCGTTGATGAAGTTCTGCGCCAGGATCTGGGCATCGAACAGGTCCAGGTGCCACATCAGCGCGACGCCGCTGGCGAGCAGCGCGTAGGCGATGGGAATGCCCAGCGCCATCGCGCCGACGAGGCTGGCGAGAAAGATGAAGACGGTCATGGGCGCTGTCCGCCGGCCTTGCTGCCGGAGTGAGGGGATTGGAAGAGGTCGTGGGCGGCGTCGTCGCGCGCAAGCTGGGCCTGCAGGGCCTCGAGCTCGGCCTGCTCTTCCGATTCCTTGACCATCACGAGCTCGCTCTCGCGGATGCGCCCCGTCAGCACCCGCGCCAGCTGCAGCAGGAGCAGCAGGCCGGCCAGTACGGAGAAGACCACGCCCGAGGCATAGAAGATGGCCACCGGGGCGCCGGTCACCGGCGCCTCCATGTCCAGGTTCAGCCGTGCCTGCACCCAGCTGCCGGTGAGGAACAGCCAGGTCACGTAGAGCATCAGCAGGTGGCCCAGCACCAGGCAGACCTTCTTGCCCGTGGCGCTGAGGCGCGAGACCAGCATGTCGGTGCCCAGGTGCGCCCCGTCGCGCAGCGCGACCACGGCACCCAGGAAGCACAGCCAGACGAACAGCCAGCGCGACAGTTCCTCGCTGACCGCGATGCCGGAGTTGAGGACGTAGCGCAGGACCACGTTGCCGAACACCAGCACCACCATGAGGGCGAGCGCGGCGGCGATCAGGATGTCGATGGCGCGGCAGAAGCGCGCGATGGTGGTGTCGATCATGCGCAACTCCGGGCGGGACGCGACGCGGCCATCACAGCCGCGCCCCTTGCAGCAGGCCGCGGTCGGCCAGGTTGCGGATCAGCGCGCGCAGACCGAACTGCCAGGGCGGTGCCGCCTCGCAGTGCGTCACCCGGTTCTGCAGGCGGCCCAGCCAGTGGCTGTGGATGGTCACCACGTCACCGAGCTTGTGGGTGAAGCCGCCGCCGGGCTCGTCACGGTCTTCGACCGGCGCGAACAGCGTGCCCAGGAACAGCATGAAGCCGTCCGGGTACTGGTGGCAGGCGGTCGTCTGGTGCACCAGCTCTTCCGGGTCGCGGCTGATGCTGGCCATGGTGTTGATGCCGCGCAGCAGGTAGCCGTCCTCGCCGCTCACCTCCAGGTGCACCGTTTCGCTGCGCAGCTGGTCCAGGCCGAAGCCCTCGTCGAAGAGGCGGATGAACGGGCCGATGGCGCAGGACGCGTTGTTGTCCTTGGCCTTGCCCAGCAACAGCGCGCTGCGGCCTTCGATGTCGCGCAGGTTGACGTCGTTGCCCAGCGCGGCCCCGACGATGGCGCCGCGGCTGTTGACGGCCAGCACCACCTCGGGCTCGGGGTTGTTCCAGGTCGACTCGGGGCGGATGCCGATGGCCTGGCCATGGCCCACCGACGCCAGCACCGGAGCCTTGGTGAAGACCTCCGCGTCGGGCCCGATGCCCACCTCCAGGTACTGCGACCACAGGTTCTTCTGCTGCAGCAGGCGCTTCAATGCCTGCGCCTGGGCCGAGCCTGGGCGGATGTCGGACAGGTCGGTGCCGATCAAGGCCGTGACCTGGCCGCGCAGTGCCAGCGCGCGGCTGGCGTCGCCGCCGGCCTGCTCCTCGATCACGCGCTCGATCATGCTGGCGGCGAAGGTCACGCCGGCGGCCTTGACCACCTGCAGGTCGCACGGCGCCAGCAGCCAGGGCAGGGCCGGGTCCCGGCCTTCGGCTTGGCTGTTGTCGAGCAGCGCGTCGACGCTGCACAGGTATTCGCCGTCCGCCGAGCGCACCGCCTGTGCCGGCCGGTCGCTTTCGAGCAGCGTGCTCATGGTGGCGAAGTGGCGGCTCAGGTCGAACACGCCGTCGGGGCGCAGGGCCACCACGGCCGGGCCGGCCGGCGTGCCGGCGCACCAGGCACGGGCCACGAGCGTGCCGGCCAGGCCATCCATCGGCAGCACGGGGTGCAGGGCAGGGCTGCGCTCCGGCAGGGCCGTCGTTGTCACAGTCATTCAGATTTCCTTGGGCGTGATCAATGGTTGTGGCGCGGCGTGCGTTCGGCGATGCGCCGGTACTTCAGGGCCATGTCCAGCGTGGCGCCGTCCACCAGCTGTCCGGTGTTGCGGCGGTACATCTCTTCCCAGGGGGACTGGCTCGGCGGCAACTGCGGCGCGGGCAGCTCGTGCTGGCGCCGGGCGATCTCCTCGTCGGACACCATGGCGTCGCAGCGGCGGGCATTGAGATCGACACGGATCACATCGCCGGTCCTGAGCCAGCGCAGGCCGCCGCCCACGGCGCTTTCGGGCGACACGTTCAGGATGGAGGGGCTGTCGGCCGTGCCGGACTGGCGTCCGTCACCGAGCGTCGGCAGCGCCTGGATGCCGCGCTGGATCAGGGCATCGGGCGGCTGCATGTTGACCACCTCCGCCGAGCCCGGCCAGCCGATGGGGCCGGCGCCCCGCATCACCAGGATGCAGCCTTCGTCGATCTCGAGCGCCGGATCGTTGATGCGGGCGTGGTAGTCATCGGCGCCATCGAAGACCACCGCACGCGCCTCGAACACGTCCTCGTGGCCCGGCCGGCTCAGGTAACGCTCGCGGAAGCTGCGCGAGATGACCGAGGTCTTCATGATGCCGAAGTCGAAGAGATTGCCGCTCAGCACCAGAAAGCCCGCCTTGGTCATCAGCGGTGCGTCGAAGGGGCGGATGACTTCGCGATCGGTGCTTTCGCGGTCCTGGACGTTCTCGCCCACGGTCTTGCCCGTCACGCTGGCGCAGTCGCCATGCAGGCGGCCGGCCTGCTGCAGTTCCCACATCAGCGCCGGCACGCCGCCGGCGCGGAAGAAGCGCTCGCCCAGGAACCTGCCGGCGGGCTGCATGTCCAGCAGCAGCGGGAGGTCGTAGGCATGGTCCGTCCAGTCCTGCGGCCGCAGCTCCACGCCGGCGTGGCGGGCCATGGCCATGATGTGCACCTGTGCGTTGCTGGAGCCGCCCGCGCAGCTGACCACCGACAGGGCGTTGAGGAAGCTCTCGCGGCTGAGGATGCGTGAGGGCCGCAGGTCCTCGAAGGCCATGCCCACGATGCGGCGGCCGGTCTCGTAGGCCATCTGGCCGCGTTCGCGGTAGGGCGCCGGGATGGCGGCACAGCCCGGCAGCGCGAGACCGAGCGCCTCGGCGACGGCATTCATCGTCGACGCCGTCCCCATGGTGTTGCAGTGCCCCGCCGAGGGCGCACTGCTGCAGGCGCGCTGGAGGAACTCCTCCTCATCGATCTCGCCCGCCGCGAGTTGCCGGCGGCTGCGCCAGATCACCGTGCCCGAGCCCACCAGTTCGCCGCCATGCCAGCCGTCGAGCATGGGGCCGCCCGACAGCACGATGGCCGGAATGTCCACGGTGCTCGCGGCCATGATGCCCGCCGGCGTGGTCTTGTCGCAGCCGGTGGTCAGCACCACGGCGTCGATGGGATAGCCGTACAGGATCTCGACCAGGCCCAGGTAGGCCAGGTTGCGGTCGAGTGCGGCGGTGGGCCGGCGGCAGTTCTCGAAGATGGGGTGCACGGGGAACTCCATCGGAATGCCCCCCGCATCGCGGATGCCGTCGCGCACGCGGCGCGCCAGGTCCAGGTGGATGCGGTTGCACGGCGACAGGTCGCTGCCCGTCTGCGCAATGCCGATGATGGGCCGGCCCGAACGCAGTTCGGCGGGTGTCAGTCCGTAGTTCATGAAGCGCTCCAGATAGAGCGCCGTCATGTCGGAGCGATGGGGGTCTGCAAACCATTCGCGCGAGCGAAAGCTGCGACCAGCTCTGTTGTCCATGGCGGTCGACGTCGGAAAGGGGAGGATCGAAGGAAGCGGCCGCATGGCCGCCTCCTTCCCGCGGGGCAGACTTGCCCGAGGAACTTACTTGCTGTCCGTGGTGCTGCCGCGCACCTTGGCAAGTTCGCCGTTCATCTCGGCGGTGGTGTCCTCGCCGTATTCCTTGCTGAACTTGGCCAGCACCGGCTGCAGCTTGCTGCGCATCTTGGCCTGCTCGGCCGGCGGCAATTCGGTGATCTGCATGCCGGCCTTCTTCAGGTCGGCCAGGGCCGTGTCGGAGAAGGCGCGGATGGTCTTGCGCTCATACAGCGTGGCTTCCTGCGCCGCGTCCTGCACGATCTTCTGCTCCTCGGGCGACAGGCCGTCCCAGGTCTTCTTGGACATCAGCAGCACCCAGGCGCTGTACATGTGCCGCGACAGCACCAGGTGCTTCTGCACTTCGTAGAACTTGCTGGCCAGGATGGTGGCCGGCGGGTTCTCCTGGCCATCGACGGCCGCCTGCTCCATCGCCGTGTACAGCTCGGTGAAGGGCATGGGCGTGGCATTGGCGCCCAGTGCATTGAAGGTTTCGAGGAACAGGGGGCTCTGGATGACGCGCAGCTTCAGGCCGCTCAGGTCCTCGGCACGCTGGACCGGCCGGCGCGAGTTGGTGACATGGCGGAAGCCGTTCTCCCAGAAGCCCAGGCCAATCAGGCCCTTCTCTGGCAGCTTGGCCAGCAGTTTCTGGCCGAAGGGGCCGTCCAGCACCGCGTCGGCTTCCTTCTCGTTGTTGAAGGTCATGGGCAGGTTCAGCACGCCGAAGGGCTTGACCAGCGACACCAGCGTGGAGCTGTCGGGGATCGTCATCTCCAGCGTGCCGCCGCGCAGGGCTGAGGTCATGCTGAGGTCGTTGCCCAGCGATCCGCTGGCGTAGACCCGCGCCGTCAGCTTGCCGCCGCTCTTGGCCGCCAGCCGGTCGGCGAAATGCTTGAGGGCCAGGGCCTGCGGATGGTCTTCGCTGAGGCCGGTGCCGATCTTGAATACGTGCTCCTTGATCTGCGCAAAGGCAGAGCCGGCCAGTGCGGCCAGCAGCACAGTCGCCAGGCCCAGTGATCTGATCTTCATGATGTCTCCAGAATGGAATATGCAGGGGCGCGGCGACCTTGCCGCGATGCGCCGGCCCTCTGTGGAGCCGTACTCGACGCACCCGAAGGCTAGGTGACGGCCACCTGCCGGTCCACTGACTTTTTCGCTAGCATCCATTCCAAATGCTGATGAGTCCAGACCCGACGCCCGGTAAATCCACGCTGCTGGCGCAAGTCTCTCGTCTTCGTTTCCGGCATTTGCAGTTCCTCGACATTCTTGGCAAGACGCGCAATCTGCGGCTGACGGCCGAGCAGATGTACATCACACAACCGGCCGCCACCAAGGTGCTGGTGGACATCGAAGAGATGCTGGAGGCGCGACTGTTCGATCGCCTGCCACGCGGCATGCAGCCGAATGAACTGGGCCTGTTCACCCTGCGTTATGCGCATTCCGCGCTGGACGGCCACCGCAGGTTCGTGGACGAGTTCAGCACCCTGAAGCAGGGCGGCCATGGCCATCTGACGATCGGCGCCATCTCGGGCTCCGCGGCACACCTGCTGATCGCGGCGGTGGCCGAACTGCAGCGCCTGCGGCCACTGCTGGTGGTGAAGGTGCTGGAACAGAGCAGCGACCAGCTGATCGTGTGGCTGGCCGAACGCAAGATCGACGTGATGATCGGCCGCTTCACCGACGAGGCCCATCGCGACCAGTTCCGCTACGAGAACCTGAGCGGCGAGACGCTGCAGATCACCGCAGGGGTACACCATCCGTTGCGCGGACCGAACGCGCCCTCGCTGAGGGAGCTGTCGAACTGGCCGTGGATCCTCTATCCGCCCTCCACGGCGCTGCGCCGGGTGTCGGACGACATCTTCAGCAGCACGGGCCTCTCGCTCACCTCGGGCATCGTGGAGACGCCGTCCTTCCTCTTCGCCCTGGAGTTGATGCAGAGCACCACGATGCTGTCGCTGCAGCCCGCCGCCCTGGTGGACAAGTACGTGCGGCGTGGGCTGCTCACGCGCATCGCCGCGGATCTCCCCAACCGCATGCCCGACTTCGGCCTGATCACGCTGCAGGGCGAGCCGCCCAGCACGGCGGTGCTGGCCTTCATGGACGTGATCCGACACATGGCCAACCGACAGGCCGAGACGACGCCGGCCTCGGACCCGGACCGCACGGCGACTGGCTGAGGCACGCCTCCCTAGCAGTTGGACGGGAGCTCGCCAGCCCCGGCACCTGCGCGCGCCGAAGTGGTCATTGCCGCGGACTGCCCGGAGCCTTAAGGTCCTGACACCGGCGCCCGCAGGCCGCCCACGATGAAGTCCACCAGCGCGGCTTCCATGGTCTGCAGGTCTTCGCTCGCGGCCTTCTTGCCTGCAAGGCGTTGCAGGCGCTGCGCGCGGCCACGGTCGCTGAGCGACAGGACGACGGTGCTGACCATCAGCATGTAGCGCATCGCCATGACGCCGGGTGGAACCTCGGGCAGGGCCTGCAACAGCGCCGCCACGAACTTCTTGGCCATGGGATCGAAATGCTTGCCCACCACGCGCTCGGTCATGGGCGAGGGCGACAGCCGATGCTTGAGGATCAGCTGGGCAAGCAGCCGGCCCTCGGTCGATGCCTCCGGTCCAACATAGGGGGCGACGAAGGCTCGCACGATCGCGCTCACCGCGGGCTTGCGCGCGGCCTGGGCCGCACCCGCCGTGATGGCTTCGAGCGCCATCACCCGCTGCGCATTGAGGCGCTCGGAGAGTTCGCCGAACACCGCCTCCGCCAGGGCCTCGGTGCTGCCGAAGTGGTAGTGCACCGCGGCGACATTCACGCCCGCATCGGTGGTCAATGCGCGCACCGGCACGCCATCGATGCCGTTCTGTGCGTACAGCTTGAGCGCCGAATCGATGATCTTCTGCCGGGTGATCCTGTCGGGCGGAAGGCTGCGGGGTGCTGCCATGGGCGTGGTCGTGGTGGTCTGGGGTGCCCCGTCAAGCCAGCGGATGCGGCGTGCAGGCCGCGGCGATTCTGCCTCAGCACCGCGTGCGGCCGGCGGAAGAGAAGTCATCGTCGGACGTGATTCACGCCACTGAAAACATTTGATTGAAACAGGCGTTTGAATCGCCTAGACTGGCGCGGCCGGCCGATGGCTGCGGGACCGGACCCACGCGCCGTAGGCGCCCAGAAGGAGACAAGCGATGCTGAACCGAAGAGAGGCCCTTGCCGGCCTGGCCGCCGGCCTGGCGGTGCCGATGACGCAGGCTGGGTCAAACCTGCCGGACATGCTGAGGATCGTGATGCCCTTCCCGGCAGGCGGCGCCCTCGACGGCATGACCCGCATCTTTGCCGACAGCTACCAGAAGGTCACGGGCCGGACCTGCCTTGTCGACAACAAGCCCGGCGCGGCCACCACCATCGGGGCGGCCGAGGTGTCGCGGGCCCGGCCCGACGGCTCCGTCGTGCTGTGGACCACCGGCGGGCACCTGACCAATGGCGTGCTGATGAGGAAGCTGCCCTACCACCCCATCGATGGCTTCACGCCGCTGACGATGGTGTATTCCACCTACGGCTTCGCCCTGCTGCACCGGGCCGACGGCCCCTTCAACAGCGTGGCCGACTTCGTCGCGGCCGCCAAGAAGCAGCCGGGCAGGTTCAGCTACGCCTCGGCGGGCAACGGCAACACCACCCACGTGGTGGGCGCACTCTTCGCCAAACAGGCCGGCATCGAGCTCATCCATGTGCCCTACAAGGGCACGCCGCTCACGGACCTGATCAGCGGCGTGGTCGACGTGTCCTTCATCGCGCCGTCGTCGGTGATGCAGTACATCGAGGCGCGCAAGATCAAGGCGCTGGCCATCACCGGTGCGCAGCGTGCCGACACGCTGCCCAACGTGCCCACCTTCGCGGAGCTGGGCATGCCCGAGATCGATGTGCCCGCGTGGATCGGCATGCTCGCCCCACCGCGGATGCCGCCCGACGTGCTCGCCGCGCTGTACGACGGCGTCGCCAAGACCCTGGCCGATGCCGAGTTCAAGTCGAAGATGGTGGCCTTCGGCAACCAGGTGTCGGGCATGCCGCCGGAGCGCTTCAAGGCCTACCTGCAGCAGGAATACGCGCGCTACCAGCGCATCCTTCCGCCCCTCGGCATCGAAATGGACGCCTGATGTTCAAGCGCATCGTGGACCTCTCCATCTACCTGGAGAACGACGTCATCTCCGACCCGCCGGCCTTCGCGCCGCGGATCCATTACATGGACCACCAGCAGAGCTTCAGCAGGCTGTCGCAGTTCTTTCCCGGCCTCAGGCCCGGGGACCTGCCCGATGGCGAGGCCTGGGCGGTGGAGAAGGTCGAACTCAGCACCCACAACGGCACGCACCTGGATGCGCCCTGGCACTTCGCATCGACCATGAACCAGGGCGAGCCCGCGATCACCATCGACCAAGTGCCGCTGGAATGGTGCATGCAGCCCGGCGTGAAGCTGGACTTCAGGCATTTCGAGGACGGCTACATCGTCCAGCCCGGCGACGTGCAGGCCGAGCTGGACCGGATCGGCCACACGCTGCAGCCGCTGGAGATCGTGATGATCAACACCCGCGCGGGCAGCCGCTACGGCCAGCCCGACTTCGTGCAGGCGGGCTGCGGCATGGGCTATGCGGCCACCATGTATCTGCTGGAGCGCGGCATCCGCGTGACCGGCACCGATGCCTGGAGCTGGGACGCGCCCTTCGAGTACACCGCCGAGCGCTACCGGCGGGACGGCGATGCGGCCATCATCTGGGAAGGCGACAAAGCCGGCCGCGACATCGGCTATTGCCACCTCGAGAAGCTGCACAACCTCGAGGCCTTGCCGCCCGATGGCTTCTTCGTGTCCTGCTTTCCGGCCAAGGTCCGTGGCGGCTCGGCCGGCTGGACCCGCGCCGTGGCGCTGTTTCAGTGAGGAGACCGGCCCGCGATGATCGTCGAGAAGAACGTCAGCATCCGTCTGCAGGACGGCACTGAACTCAAGGCCAACGTGTTCCGTCCGGAGGGCGGGGCGCCGGTGCCCGTGCTCATGACGCACGGTCCCTATGGCAAGGACCTGCATTTCGAGGATGGCTTCAAGCCGCAGTGGGACGAGCTCAAGCGGCTCTACCGGGCCTGGACACCGAAGGCAGCACCGGCCGCTATCTGCGCTGGGAGGTGGCCGACCCGGAGCGCTGGGTGCCCTGGGGCTATGCCCTGGTGGTGGTGGACAGCCGGGGCGCGGGCGAGTCGCCCGGCAAGCTCTGGGTCTGGTCGCCACAGGAAACACGCGACTATGCCGAGTGCATCGAATGGGTGGGCACCCAGCCCTGGTGCAGCGGCAAGGTCGGCCTGCTGGGCATCTCGTACTACGCCATGAACCAATGGCAGGTGGCCGCGCTGCGGCCGTCACACCTGGCCGCCATGTGCCCGTGGGAAGGCGCCAGCGACCTATACCGCGACGCCAGCCACCATGGCGGTATCTTCGGCAACTTCTTCTTCGAGTTCTGGTTCCCCAAGCAGATCCTGTCGGTTCAGAACGGCCATGCGGCCAGCCCCTTCGTCGACCGCGAGACCGAGATGCAGATGACCGGCGCGTTGCTCAGCCGCGAGCAGGTCGAGGCCAACCGCGTCGACGTGATCGAGGAGTTCCGCTCGCATCCCTTCGAGGACGACTGGTACCGCGCCCGCACGGCGCGGCTGGCAGACATCGAGGTGCCGCTGCTGTCGGCCGGCAACTGGGGCGGCATGGGCCTGCACCTGCGCGGCAACGTCGAGGGCTTCCTGGGCGCCGGCTCTCGGCAGAAGTGGCTGCAGATGCACGGCGGGACGCACTGGGAGTCCTTCTACCTGCCGCAGTACGTGCAGATGCAGAAGCGCTTCTTCGACCACTTCCTCAAGGGCGAGGCCAACGGCTGGGACGCGCAGCCGCCCCTGCTGCTGGAGGTGCGGCATCCTGACCACTTCGAGCAGCGGGCCGAGAACGAATGGCCGCTGGCACGTACGCAGTGGACGCCGCTTTACCTGGACGCACAGACGCTTACGTTGTCTGCGGCCCCCGTCGCGACTGCGGCGGAGACAAGCTACCGGGCGCCGGGGAGCGGTGTGCAGTTCACCAGCGCGCCGATGGCCGTGGCCAGCGAGTTCACCGGGCCGGTGTCGCTGGTGCTGTGGGTGCGCGCCACCTGCACCGACATGGACCTGTTCGTGACCCTGCGCGCCTATGCGCCGGACGGCCAGGAGGTGCTGTTCCGCGGCGCGACCGATCCGCAGGTGCCGGTGGCGCAAGGCTGGCTGCGGGTGTCGCACCGCCGGACGGACCCGGCCCGGTCACGACCGGGCCGGCCCTTCCACACGCACACCGAGGCCGAGCCCATGGTGCCCGGCACCGACTACCGCGTGGAGGTGGAGATCTGGCCCACCTCCATCGTGCTGCCCGCGGGCTACCGACTGGCAGTGCGCGTGGATGCGCAGGACTTCGAGCGGGAGGGCGCCACAGGGCCGCGCAAGGGATCGGGGCCCTTCCTGCACACGGACCGCAGCGACCGGCCGGCCGCGATCTTCCACGGGGAGAACACGCTGTTGACCGGTGGGCGGTATGACTCGCATCTGATGCTGCCGCTTGTTCCGGCGGTGTGCTGAAGAATAACGAAAAGACCTGAATAGTCTGGCATGCACGAGGCCGCGTACGCGGATTTCAGTGAATGCTCGCCCTCAGTACAACGCAACACACCCGTGTCGCCGGATCTCCTCTTCCAGCCAGTGCAGCGTGTGTGTGAGATCTGTGTTCGCGGCCAACATACGGTCAGCTGGGTAATCCGCGACTTCTGCACTCGGCGCCCGTTCTAGTCTGCAGATGATTGCTGGTGCGCGAGCCAATGCCAAGGCTGGTCGTCTTCCTAGCCTCCTTCTCCCGCCAACGACCGTCCAAACTCTCCATCCCCCGCCACCGTCACCACCAGCTTCTGCGTCGCCCGCGTCGCTGCCACATAGAACAGGCGGGCCTCCGCAGCCACGTCCTCCCCCTCCCGTGGCATGCGGCCGACGCCCGCAACGGCGACCACCGGAAACTCCAGCCCCTTGCTGGCATGCATGGTCATTACCTTGATGCTGTCGGCCAGTGGGTCGAAGTCGCCGGAGCGGCGGCGCACCCGGTGCGGGAGTTTGCGCTGCCATAGTGCTCGGTCGCACTGGTCCATGGCCTCGTGATCACGGCACAGGATGGCCATGTCGCCCCAAGCGTGCCCTTCTTCATGTGCGGCGGCCAGCAGTTCGGCGATCTTGCCTGGCTCGTCGCGCGGTGACGGCAGCCGCACGATCAAGGACGGTTGTCCGTCGCGCCCGCAGCTGATGGGTTGCACCAGGGGCACGCCGTCGTCGTCCTGCGCATCGGGCTGAAGAAAATCTGCCGCGACGCGGTTGGCGGTCTGCAGGATCTGCCGGGTGTTGCGGTAGTTGATCTTGAGGATGGTCGTGCGCCCCGCCGCTTGAATGCCCACGCTCTTGAAGCTGAAGCCGCGTGCCTTGCTCTTGCCGTAGATGTTCTGCGCGCTGTCGTATAGCACCAGCAGGCTGTTGGTATCGGGGTCCACCATCTGCGCGACAAGCTTGAACCACTCGGGCCGGAAGTCGTGGCCTTCGTCGATCATGACGGCCTGGTACTGGGCCGGCGGAATCTGGTGGCGCTCCACACCGCGGATCACGAAATCCACCATGCGGTCGAACATGTCGTGTCCCTGCGCGGGCACGGGCTGCCCATAGGCGACGAGCTGCTGGCGGCACCATCGGTGGAAGTTGCGCACGTGCACCCGGTGCTCCAGGCCCTTGAGTGCGAATAGGGCCGCCAGCTTGACGGCCAGCGGCTCGTTGTAGCAAAGAACGAGGATGGGCTTGGCCGAGGGCGCCTGGGCTAAATGCTCGGCGCGGTAGCCCAGGATCATGGTCTTGCCAGAGCCGGCCACGCCATGGATCACCCGGTGGCCCTCGCCCAGGCTGCGGGCCAACTGCTCCTGCTGCAGATCCATGACCCGCATGATGTCTGGCAGTTCTTCCGAGTCGGCCGGCAGCAGACTGCCCTGCACGGGCACCCGCACTTCCGGGAACATGATCCAGCGGACGCGGTCGAGCTGCGGCATCGACATTGCATGGCCGAAGCTGTGCGGAAACATGTCCCACAAGCGCTTCTGTAGAGCCTCCGGCTCAGCGGATTCGAGCATCTCGTCCTTGCATATCACCAGATGCGCATCGATGGTCTGGTCCAAGCCCGACTGCTCGAACTGCTTGCGCGTGATGTTGGTGAAGACCACGCCGCTGCCCCACGGAAAGGCCAACTTGCCGGCGTGCGGTCCATCGGCATGCACGAGCTGAGGATCGCGCTCCAGCGCATGGACGACCTGGATGGCGCAGTGGCGCGCCTGCAGTGCAGGGTTGGCAACGACCTTGGGCCGGCCATCCACGAGCAGCGTCCAAGCCTGGCGGTTCGCCTCCTGCACGGTATCGATGCGCCAGTCCTTGGTTTCGAGGATCAGGATGCCCCGGCGCGGATGGATCACCACGAAATCCGGATGCGTCTGCTTGGGGCCGACGGGCACGTCGTACCAAAGTAGGTAGTCGTCGTCGAGCTTCTGCTCCAGGCGCTCGGCCAAGCGGCGCTCGCCAGCGGTCATGCGCCCGGCGCAGGCGCCTATGGCAGGGATCAGTACGGCCACATCTGTCTATGCTCCATGCCGTCGAGGATACGGCAGGCCGGTCGCCCTCGGGCCGGGCATTCGGTGGGTCGAAGTCGTGCTGGAAGAGCATGCCTTACTCGTTTTCCGCATGACCACCTGCGAAGACGGTCGTTCGCAGCAGCAGGACCTCTCACCAGAATCGATGCCATCGACAGCTAACCCCCGCCACTGACCGATGGCGCCGCGCCAGCCGCGATGCCCTGGTCCCGATGCCCATGCCTCCCGTCCTCCTCATCGCCGGCAGCCCTTCGGCACCTTCCCGTTCCACCGCCTTGCTGCTTGCCGTGGCCGACCGGCTCGCGCAGCGCGATGTGGAGGCGCGGCTGCTGCAGGTGCGCGACCTGCCCGCCGTATCGCTGCTGGCGGCCGATGTGTCGGCACCGGCGATCGCGCAGGCCGTGGCCGCGCTGGCCGAGGCGCCGGCCATCGTGGTGGCCACGCCGGTCTACAAGGCCGCCTACAGCGGCCTGCTCAAGACCTTTCTGGACCTGCTGCCGCAGACGGCGCTCAAGGGCAAGACGGTGCTGCCGCTGGCCACGGGCGGCAGTCCGCACCACATGCTGGCGCTCGACTACGCGCTGCGGCCCGTGCTGCAGTCGCTGGGCGCCCGGCACATCCTGCCCGGCGTGTATGCCAGCGATGCGCAGGTGACGCTGGTGCCCGAGGGCGCCTACCACCTGCAGGAAGAGCTGGATGCACGCCTGGCCGAGGCCGTGCAGACGCTGGCCGCCGAAGGGCTGAACCTGCCGCCGCAGCGCGGCTTCGCGCCGGTGGCCTTCAGCAGCGTGCGATGTAGCGTGTGACGCCACTCGGGCGGCGCCGTCGCCGTCCTGCCTTTCTTCCCCTCCCATTGCTCTCGTGCGATGGCTGCCGCTGGCGGCCTGGGCTGTCGCACGCCATCCAACGACGAGATCGCCATGAGCCTTCCTGCCCTGCGGCGCGCCGACGCCGAGCCGATCCATCCCCTGTTGCAAGACCGCCATCGCGCGCTCTCGCAGACCGCCCTTCGCATCATCGGCGTCACCGCCCTGGCCTGGGGCGTACGCCTGGCCGACGCACAGACGGCCCGGGGGCCTGTCGCGGGTGCCAGGCCCGGCGCGCTGAATGCACTCCAGCGTCTGCGCAGCGCTGCGGGCGCCGGCAAGCCCCGGCGCGTGCGGCTCGTGCCCGCGGCCTTGCTCGCGCATTCCTGGTGACGGGCGCCGCCTCGTCCGCCTGTGTGCCCACGACCCATCACCGACTTCCTCCCATGAGCCTCCAGCTGTTCTGGTTCCTTCCCACCCATGGCGACAGCCGCTATCTCGGCAGCACCGAGGGCGCGCGGCGGGTCGATCTCGCCTACCTGCAGCAGATTGCGGGCGCGGCCGATTCGCTCGGTTATGAAGGCGTGCTGATTCCCACTGGCCGCTCCTGCGAAGACCCGTGGGTGGTCGCGTCGAGCCTGATCGGCGCCACGCGCCGGCTCAAGTTCCTGGTGGCGGTGCGTCCCGGGTTGCACCAGCCCTCGCTGGCGGCGCGCATGGCCGCGACCTTCGACCGCCTTAGCGGCGGGCGCCTTCTGATCAATCTGGTCACCGGCGGCGACCGGGCCGAGCTGGAGGCCGACGGCGTCTTCCTGGACCATGCCGAGCGCTATGGGCAGTCGGCCGAATTCATCCGCGTGTGGCGCGAGATCGTGGCACGCAGCCATGGCGGCGAGGCCTTCGACTTCGATGGTCGCTATGTGCAGGTCAAGGGGGCTCGACTGGTGTTTCCGCCCGTGCAGCGGCCGCATCCGCCGGTATGGTTCGGCGGCTCGTCCGAGGCGGCGCATGAACTCGCCGCCGAGCAGGTCGAGCGCTACCTCAGCTGGGGCGAACCGCCCGCGGAGGTGGCGCGCAAGCTGGCCGATGTGCGGGCGCGGGCCGAACGTCACGGCCGCCAGGTCGAGTTCGGCATCCGCCTGCACGTGATCGTGCGCGAGACCGAGGACGAGGCCTGGCAGGCCGCCGATGCGCTCATCAGCCGGGTGGACGACGCCACCATCGCCAAGGCCCAGGAGGCACTGGGCCGCATGGATTCCGAAGGCCAGCGCCGCATGGCCGCGCTGCATGGCCGCGGCGCCAACCGCAGCCGCGAGGCCCTGGAGATCAGCCCCAACCTGTGGGCGGGCGTGGGCTTGGTGCGCAGTGGCGCAGGCACCGCGCTGGTGGGCAATCCGCAGCAGGTGGCCGCGCGCATCCGCGAGTACGCCGACCTGGGCATCGATGCCTTCATCTTCTCGGGCTATCCGCACCTTGAGGAGGCCTATCGCTTCGCCGAGCTGGTGTTCCCGCTGCTGCCGCGCGATGTGCAGGCCCGCGTGGGGGAGGGCGCACGGGCCGGCGGGCCATTGGGCGAGGTGGTCGCCAATGTCGATGCGCCCTCGCGGCTGCGTGCGCAGGGCTGAGCAGAAAGACGCCCATGACCCAACAAGCACAAGCATTGCCGGCACCTCCCGTGCTGTCGCCGTCCGCCGGGCCCGGCGGTCTTCGCATCTTTCTCGCCGGCCTCGGCCAGCGCCTGCTGCCCTGGGTCGTGCCCGTGCTGCTGGTGGTGCTGTGGCAGGCGGCCTCGTCGCTGGGGTGGCTCTCCTCGCGCGTACTTCCAGCGCCCGTGGACGTCCTGCGCGCTGCCTGGCAGCTCACCGTCTCGGGCGAGCTGTGGACCCATGTGAAGGTGAGCGCCGGCCGCGCGCTGGCGGGACTGGCCGTCGGTGGCGGGCTGGGGCTGGCGCTGGGCCTGCTCACGGGCTCGGTGCGCTTCTTCGAGACGCTGCTCGATTCCACCATCCAGATGGTGCGCAACATTCCGGCGCTGGCGCTCATTCCGCTGGTGATCCTGTGGTTCGGCATCGACGAATCGGCCAAGCTGTTCCTCATCAGCGTGGCGGTGTTCTTTCCGATCTACCTCAACACCTTCCACGGCATCCGCAACGTCGATCCGCAGTTGATCGAGATGGGGCGCACCTATGGCCTGTCGCGCTGGCAGCTGTACCGGCAGGTGATCCTGCCGGGCGCCCTGTCCTCCATCCTGGTCGGGCTGCGCTTCTCGCTGGGGCTGATGTGGGTGATCCTGATCGTGGCCGAGACCATCTCGGCCCAGGCCGGCATCGGCTACCTCACGATGAACGCGCGGGAGTTTCTGCAGACGGACGTCGTGCTGGTGGGCATCCTGCTCTATGCGCTGCTGGGCAAGCTGGCGGACCTGCTTGCGCGCGGCCTCGAAAGATGGTGGCTGCGCTGGCACCCGGGGTATCAATGAATTCCCCCCAGGCTGCGCGCTTCGCCAACCCCCCTGCGGGGGGCGCGCCTGGCGGCCTGGCAGAGCCAGTTCCGCGGGCGCTCCCGCCTGGCCGGCTCCGCGGCCTTCGGCGTCCTTTGATGGGACGCCGGGCCGGCGATAGATCTCTTGCTGTTGCACCCTCTTCATGAACTCTGATCTCTTCATTCAACGCCGCACCGCCTTGAGCCTCCTCGGCGCTCTAGCCGCCGGTCCCGCGCTCGCGCAGGGCGGCGCCGCGCCGCAGGCCGTGCGCATCGGCTACCAGAAGTCCTCCACCCTCATTGCCGTGCTTCGGCTTCAGGGCACGCTGGAGCGGGCCTTCGCGCCGCTGGGGCTCAAGCCGACCTGGCATGAGTTCACCAGCGGACTGCCGCTGCTGGAGGCGCTGAACCTCGACAACGTGGACGTAAGCGCCGATGTGGCCGACACGGTGCCTGTCTTCGCGCAGGCCGCCGGGGCTCAGCTCACTTTTCTGGCGCAGGAGGCGCCGTCGCCCGCCGCACAGGCCATCGTGGTGCGCAGCGATTCGCCGTTGCGCACGGTGGCCGACCTGCGTGGCAAGCGGGTCGGCTTTGCCAAGGCGGCCGGCGTGCACTACCTGCTGCTGGCGGCGCTGGCCAAGGCCGGCCTGGGCTTCAAGGACATCGAGCCGGCCTACCTTACGCCGGCCGATGGCCGAGCGGCCTTCGAGCGCGGCGCCATCGATGCCTGGGTGGTGTGGGACCCGTTCCTCTCTGCCGCGCAGATCCAGTCGGGGGCGCGCGTGCTGGCCGATGGCACGGGGCTGGCCTCGTACCAGCGCTACTACCTGGCCAGCACACGATTCGCACGGGCGCGGCCCGAGGCGCTGTCGGTGCTGTACGCCGAACTCGAAAAGACCGGCCGCTGGGTCAAGGCCCAGCCCAAGGAGGCGGCGGCCCTGCTCGCGCCCTTCTGGGGCCTGGATGCCGCGGTGGTCGAGCAGGCCAACGGCCGCCGCAGCTATGCGGTGCGCGTCGTCACCCGCGAGCGCCTGGGCGAGCAACAGCGCATCGCCGATGCCTTCCTGGCGGAGAAGCTGCTGCCGCGGCGCGTCGATGCGCTGGACGTCGACCTGTTCAAACCGGGAGCCGCGTCGTGAGCGCTGTACCGAATCGGGAAGAGGCCGTCACCGCCCCGGCTGGCGTGGCATTGGACGCGCAGGGCCTGGGCAAGCGCTACGGCGAGCGTGAGGTGCTGCACCAGTTGCAGCTGCATGTGGCGCCGGGCGAGTTCGTGGCCATCGTCGGCCGCAGCGGCTGCGGCAAGAGCACGCTGCTGCGCCTGGTGGCAGGGCTGGAGTCGCTCAGTTCGGGCCAGCTCGGCATCGACGGCCGGCCGATCCGCGGACTGCATGACGACACCCGCATCATGTTCCAGGAGGCGCGGCTGCTGCCCTGGAAGCGCGTGCTCGACAACGTGACGCTGGGCCTGCCCGCCGGCGCGCACGAGCGGGGCCGCGAAGTGCTGGCCCAGGTGGGGCTGGCCGAGCGGGCCGACGAATGGCCCGCGCGCCTGTCGGGCGGCCAGCGCCAGCGCGTCGCCCTCGCGCGTGCGCTGGTGCATCACCCGCGGCTGTTGCTGCTCGACGAGCCACTGGGTGCGCTCGACGCGCTCACGCGCATCGAGATGCACCGCCTGATCGAGCGCCTGTGGCAGCGCCACCGCTTCACCGCGCTGCTGGTCACGCACGACGTGCAGGAGGCCGTGGCCCTGGCCGACCGCGTGATCCTGATCGAGGACGGCCGCATTGCGCTGGACGTGCGCGTCGACCTGCCGCGCCCGCGCGCCCAGGGCGAGGCCGCCTTCGCCGCGCTGGAGAAACGCATCCTCGACCGCGTGCTGCAGAAGCCCGCGGACGAGTCGCGGCCGCCCGCCGCCAACGACCCGCTGGCGCAGACGCCCGCCCATGCGTTGCGCTGGGCCATCTGATCCTTTTTCCACGGAGACCCGCCATGACCCAAGCCAAGGACTGGAAGTTCGAAACCCTGTCGGTCCACGCCGGCTACCGGCCCGACCCCACGACGCATGCCGTGGCGCCGCCCATCTACCAGACGGTGGCCTATGCCTTCGACTCGGCCCAGCATGGCGCCGACCTGTTCGACCTGAAGGTGCCGGGCCACATCTACACCCGCATCAACAACCCGACGCAGGATGTGCTGGAGCAGCGCGTGGCGGCGCTCGAGGGCGGCATTGCGGCGCTGGCGCTGGCCTCGGGCCAGGCCGCCGTCACCTATGCCATCCAGACCATCGCCGAGGCGGGCGACAACATCGTCAGCAGCACGGCCCTCTACGGCGGCACCTACAACCTGTTCGCGCACACGCTGCCGCAGTTCGGCATCACCACGCGCTTCGCGGACCACCGCGATCCGGGCAGCTTCGAGGCGCTGATCGACGAGCGCACCAAGGCCGTCTTCGTGGAGTCGCTGGGCAACCCGGCCGGCAACGTGACGGACATCGCCGCCGTGGCCGCCATCGCCCACCGTCATGGCGTGCCGCTGATCGTGGACAACACGGTGCCTTCGCCCTATCTCAGCCGGCCCATCGAGCATGGCGCCGACATCGTGGTGCATTCACTCACCAAGTACCTGGGCGGCCACGGCACCAGCATCGGCGGGGCCATCGTCGACTCGGGCAAGTTCCCGTGGGCCGAGCACAAGCAGCGCTTCCGCCGGCTGAACGAGCCCGACCCGAGCTATCACGGCGTGGTCTACACCGAGGCCCTGGGCCCCGCGGCCTACATCGGCCGGGCGCGCGTGGTGCCGCTGCGCAACACGGGCGCGGCCATCTCGCCCTTCAACGCCTTCCAGATCCTGCAGGGCATCGAGACGCTGGCGCTGCGGCTGGACCGCATCAGCAGCAATTCACTGGCCGTGGCCCGGCACCTGAAGGCCCATCCGGCGGTCAAGTGGGTCAACTACGCCGCGCTGGAGGACCACCCCGACCATGCGCTGGCGCAGAAGTACCTGGGCGGCCGTGCCAGCGGCGTGCTCACCTTCGGCATCCAGGGCGGCCGTGCGGGCGGCGAGCGCTTCCTCGACGCGCTGCAGCTCTTCACCCGGCTCGTGAACATCGGCGACGTGCGCTCGCTGGCCACGCATCCGGCTTCCACCACGCACCGCCAGCTCTCGCCCGACGAACTGGCCCGTGCCGGCGTCACCGAGGACACGGTGCGCCTGTCCATCGGCATCGAGCACATCGACGACCTGCGCGCCGATCTCGACCAGGCCCTGGCGGCAGCGAGCCGCTGAGCCCTTCCTTCTTCATCGTCTTCTGTCACCCATCCACAAGGAGCTATCCATGTCCATCCAGGCCATCAATGTGCGCAACCAGTTCAAGGGCAAGGTCCGCGAGATCATCCGCGGCGACGTCGTCTCCGAGGTCGATGTCGAGACGCCCTGGGGCATCGTCACCTCCGTCATCACCACCCGCTCGGTGGACGAGCTGCAGTTGCGCGTCGGCTCGGACGTGGTGGCGCTGGTGAAGTCGACCGAGGTGTCGATCGCCAAGCTGTGACGGCGCGGTGCCTCGTCGCGCCGGTGTTCAGTCCACGTCGCCGGGGCCCGGCGGCGCCTTGCGGCCGGTGAGCATGGCCTTCACCAGGTTCTCGCGATGCGCGATGCTGGTGAAGACCACGCCGCCCACATGCAGCGCGACGAGCGCCAGCAGCGTCCAGCCCAGCGCGGCATGCAGCCACGCCAGCCAGCCGTAGCCCCAGAACAGGTCGGTGGTGTAGAGCCAGCCGCTCGCACCCAGCAGGCCGATGCAGCCCAGCAGGGCGAGCACCATCCAGCCACCCAGCGGGTTGTGGCCGATGTAGCGGGGTGCGGTGCCGCGCAGCACCTGCCGTGCATAGCCGAGCGTGGCCGCGCGCGATCGCACGAACTGCCCGAAGCGCGCATATCCGCGTCCGGCCAGGCCAATGCCGCTGCGCAGCGCCGCGGCCGCCAGTGCCACATAGCCCGCCACCTCGTGCGCCGGGCCGAGGTCTTCGCGGAAGACCCAGGCCACGGTGACCGATGCGATCAGGCCCAGGTGGAGCAGCCGCACGCTGCGGCTCCACACGCGGGTCTGCGGCGCGGCCTCACTTCTCTTCGACACGTTCCAGCGTCTTCGGGTCGAAGAAGGCTTCGACGCGCTTGCCCTGCGGGTCCTTGCCGTAGACCTCGTAGCAGGTGGGCGTCATCTCCATGCGGCGCACGGTCCAGCCCTCCTTGACGAGCTTGGCCTGCAGGTCGGTGTGAGGCTTCCATTCGGCCTTGGGCGAGGCGGGGCACTGCACATTGCCGTGGGCAAAAACGGCACCGGCGGCGCAGAGCAGGACGGGAGCGAGAAGGTGGCGGATCATGGTGGGAAGGCCTTGCTTGTGGGGTTTGAAGGAGATCGCGGCGCGCAATCGCTTGCGCGACGGCCCGGACGCTGTGAATGACGGCGACACGGCCGGGCGGGCATGGCGGGGGTGCACCTCTGCTCATGTCAGCGCCCAGCGGCGCAGCAGGTTGTGGTAGACGCCGCTCAGCTGCACGAGGCGCCGGTCCGCGGCCGGCAGGTCGGCGCCGAGCCGCTGGATGGCCTGGTCCAGGTCGAACAGCAGCGCGCGGTCGGTGGGGTCGGGCACCAGGCTCTCGATCCAGAAGAAGGCGGCCAGCCGCGCACCGCGGGTCACGGGTGTGACCCGGTGCAGGCTGGTGGAGGGGTAGAGCACCAGGTCGCCGGCATCGAGCTTGACGGCCTGCACGCCCGAGGGGCCCTCGATCTCCAGTTCGCCGCCGTCGTAGTCCTGCGCGTCGGCCAGGAAGAGGGTGGCCGACAGGTCGGTGCGCAGGGCGTCGCTCGTGCCGGGCAGCTGCATCACCGCGCTGTCCACATGGGCGCCGTAGGTGCCGCCGTCGGCATAGCGGTTGAAGCGCGGCGGAAAGATGCGCCGGGGCAGGGCCGCCGAAACGAACAGCGGATGCCCAGCGACGGCCTGCAGCACCTCCAGTCCCAGTGTCTGGGCCAGCGGCGATCGCTCGTCGAGCTGCTCGTTGTGCTTGACCTCGCGCGCCAGGCTGCCGGCCGTGTCGGCCCCGGCGCGCCAGGGCTGCGCCTGCAGCTGCCGCGCCATGTCGCGGGCCTTGTCGCGGGGAAGGATCTGGTCGATGGTGAGCAGCATGGGCAGCGGGGCCTCAGGGGGTCGCGTTGAAGTCCGGCACGGCAAGCAGCCGGTCCGGGCCGATGTCCGCGATGCGGGCGCAGCCGGCCACGGCCATGCAGGCCTGGAGCTCTTCGCCGAGTAGGCGCAGCAGGTGGGCCACGCCCAGCGCACCGGCCGCGGCCAATGCATAGAGCTGCAGGCGCCCGACCAGCACCGCGTTGGCGCCCAGGGCCAGCGCCTTGAACACATCGGCGCCGCTGCGGATGCCGCCGTCGAAGAGCAGCTGGACGTGGGGGCCGACGGCCTCACGCACGGCGGGCAGCAGAGACAGGCTGGGCGCGACGCCATCCATGGTGCGGCCGCCATGATTGGAGACGACGAGGCCGGCGCACCCGGCGTCGGCCAGTGCACGCGCGTCCGCGGGATCGAGCACGCCCTTGACCCACACCGGCAGCGGCGTGGCAGTGCGCAGCCAGGCGAGGTCCTCGGCGCGCGGCCCCAGCGCCATGGCGCCCTGGAAGATGCGGCTGGCCCCTTCGGGCACCGCCGGTGCCATTGCGGCTGAAGCGCCGTGGGCCGGCACGCAGTCCGCCGGCATGCGGAAGCCCGCGCGCAAGGCCCGATGGCTGGCCAGCTGGATGCTGGCATCGAGCGTGAGGACGATGGCCCCGTAGCCGGCCGCTTCGGCGCGGCGCACCAGGGCCAGCGTGTCCTCGCGCCGCGGCTGCAGATAGAGCTGGAACCAGGGTCGGGGAAGGGCGTCCTGGGCCGGCAGCAGCCGGGCCACGTCCTCCAGCGGCGTGGTGGCCAGCGTGCTCAGCAGCAGGGCCGTGTGGGTGGCGGCGGCGGCGCGGGCCGTCTCCAGCTCACCACGGGGATGCACCAGTTTCTGGAAGGCGACGGGCGCGAGGCCGATGGGCTGGGCCCATTCCTCGGCCCCGACGCGCATCCGGGTGTGGCCGGCGCGCAGGTCGCGCAGCACGCGCGGCACGACGGACCAGCGACCGAAGGCGGCGACGTTGGCCTGCGCCGTCCAGTCCTCGCCGCTGCCGCCGGCGATGTAGGCCAGCCGGTCCGCGGGAATGAACTGCCCGGCCAGCCGCTCATAGTCGCGCGCGGCAAGGATGCCGGGCGGGATCCGGTCGGACGGTGCCGTGGTGGCGGACGGCGGGGGCGAGGACATCGGATTGAGAACGTCAGGCTGAGCCCGGCATTGGAGCAGACGCGGCGGCCGGGCAGGCCTGCGCCCGCCCGCCGCCCGACCGTCAGAACTCGTAGTCGAAGGTCACCCGCACGGCGCGGCCGTCACCCTTGTAGAGGAAGGCGCCCGAGCGGTAGACCGCCGTGTAGTAGTCCTTGTCGGTCGCGTTCAGCACGTTCAGGCGGATGTCGGCGTGCTTGTTGAGCCGGTACGAGGCGAACAGGTCATACACCGTGAAGCCGGGCACGGGCTGTGCGCACACGCCGTTGGTGTAGCCGGCACCGGTGTCGGGCTGGCCGCCGCAGCGCTTGCTCTCGTGGCGGGCCACGCCGCCGATGGACAGGTCCGGCGTCAGCTGGTACTTGGCCTGCAGCGTGGCGGCGCGGTCGGCAAAGTTGGACAGCGGCAGGCCCACGTTGGTGGCCGTGGCCGAGGCCAGCACCTTCGACTTCATGAAGGTGGCACCGGCCTGCACCGTGAGCTTGTCGGTCACGTTGCCCACCAGGCCGAACTCCACGCCCTGCACCCGGTTCTTGCCGGTGTTGAAGGTGCCGACGGCGTCGTAGTTGGCGCCTTCCATCACGTCCTTCTTGGTGGTGCGGAAGGCGGCGGCCGTGAACAGCAGCTTGTTGTTCAGCAGGTTCCACTTGGTGCCGATCTCCAGGTTCTCGGAGGTCTCGGGCTTGGCACCCGCGGCACTGCCCTGGTAGATCACCAGGCCGCCGTAGCCGGCACTGGTGCCGGTGTCGGACTCGCCGCCGTTGATGTCCTGCGCCGTGCCGTAGCTGGCGTAGACCATGCCGGCCTCGCTCAGCTTGTACGACAGGCCCAGGTGGCCGTTCCACAGCGTGTCGGTGTAGCCGTAGTTGCCGGTGGCCAAGCCGGTGGAGGCGCTGGTGGTGATCAGGCGGAAGTCGGTGTAGTCGGCGCGCAGGCCGCCGAAGGCGGTGATGCGGTCGGTCAGGTCCACCGTGTCCATCACGCTCAGGCCGGTGGACTTCACATGCCAATCGCGGGTGCGCGGCGTGCGGGTGTAGCTGCGGTTGGCCAGGTAGTTGACGCCAGCCACCGCGTTGCCGAGCGCATCGGTGATGCACCAGGCGTTGTTCACGCGGCTGGTGGTGGCGTTGCGGCAGTTGTAGGCGCCGGCGTTGGTGATGTTGTAGCCGCCCGAGATCACCTCATGGTCGGTGTACTCGAAGCTGAAGATGAACTCGTTCTTGCGGCCGGCGATCTCGGTGTCCCAGCGCAGGTTGCTCTGATGGGCGAAGTAGGTGACGTCCTGCCATCCGGTGTGGCCGTTGTCCAGCGTGCCCGCGACGTAGCCCTGGTTGCTGCCCAGCGGATAGACCGTGCGGCTGGAGGCGCCGGTGGTGGCGTAGGCGTTCTCGCTGCGGCCGTAGCGCGTCAGGCTGTTGAGCTTAAGGTTGTCGGCAAAGCGGTACTGCACGCGGGCGGTGACGGTGTCCACGTCCGACTGCAGGAAGTCGTTGGCCTGGGCATAGAGCGGCACGTTCTTCGCCGGATAGCGGAAGGGGGCCGTGCCCACCAGGTAGCTGCCCAGGTCGGGACGCTTGTCCTTGGCGCGCAGGCCGTAGTAGTCGAGCGTGACCGACAGGTCCTTGTTGACTTCCCACAGGCCCGACAGGGCCAGGCCGTCGCGGCGGCGGGTGGAGCCGTCGCGGTCGGGCACGCCCTCCTTGCCGGTCAGTACATTGGCGCGCAGGGCGAACTGGTCGGTGAAGCCCTTGTTCAGGTCGGCCGTGAAACGGTGGTACTTGTCGGTGCCGGCACCGGCCGAGATCCGGTAGAAGTCGTAGTCCAGCGTGGCCTGTTTGGTGATCGCGTTGATCGCGCCGCCGGCCGAGCCGCGGCCGGCGAAGCTGGAGTTGGGGCCCTTGGTGATCTCGACCTGCTCGATGGCGAAGCTCTCGCGCGTGGTCATGCCGGGGTCGCGCAGGCCGTCGACGAAGACGTCGCTGCGGGCTTCCTGGCCGCGGATGATGTAGCGGTCGCCGAAGGCATTGCCGTTCTCGCCGGTGCCCAGCGTGATGCCCGGCTGTGCGGCCAGGATCTGCTTGAGATCGGTGGCGCCGGAATCGTCGATGGCCGTCTTGGTGACCACCGAGATGGTCTGCGGCGTCTCGGCCAGCGGCCGGGTGTGGCGCGTGTCGCCCGAGGTGCGGGCCTTGTAGGGCGCGCCGCCTTCGGCATTGGGGTTGGGGTCGATGGCCTGTTCCTGCACCGTCACCGCCGGCAGGGCGGCGGCGGGCGGCTGGGCGGCGGTCTGGGCCATAGCGCCCAAGGGCAGCAGGGCTGCGGTGGACAGGCTGGCGGCCAGGCCGTCGGCCATACGCAGGCTCCGGGGCCGGCGCGTCGCGTTGTTTTTCATGGTTCTCCGCTCCGTGGGTTTGTAAGCGGACGCGATTCTCATTGGCAATCGTTCGCATTCCGTTCTGCGGAGGGGCGTTTTGGTCCTGGAGAACTCGTGCTTTACAGACGCTTTACAGAAGATCCCTCTTTTCGTTGTGGTACCGCAACAGCTGGGCACGCCTGGTGCCCGCGTTGCACGACGGAGTCAGGCCCGTGAGGGCCTCAGTCCTGCTTGCAGCGCGGCTCCCAAAGCCGCACCGTGAAGTCGGCGTCGCGCGGATCGGGGGCAAAGCGCTGCATGACCAGCGGATCGTGCCCAGGCACGATCAGGGACTCGTGCGAGGCCCAGTCGCCGACGCGGCCGAAGGCGTCCAGGCTCTGGTCCGGCCGATAGACGATGGGGAAGGGCGAGCCCTTGTCGCGGTTGGCGTAGTAGTGAAAGAGGTCCGACGCCAGCACCACCCAGCCCGCCGCGGTGTGCACCTGCACAACCTGCAAACCCGCCGTGTGCCCGCCCACCCAGCGCAGGCGGATGCCCGGGCGCAGTTCGACGTCGCCATCGACCACACGCACGCGCTCCTCGAACAGGTGGCCGACCATGGCATGCACGTCGCGCTGCTCGTACGCCAGGCGGAAGAAGCTGTGGCACATGTACTTGCCGGTGGTGAAGCCGAGTTCCTTCTCCTGCACCCAGAAGGTGGCGCGGGGATAGGTGGCGGTGCTGCCGGCATGGTCGTAATGCAGGTGCGTGACAACCACATCGCCCACCTCAGCGGCATCGACGCCCAGGCGAGCCAGGCCCTGTTCGGGTGGGCGCAGCATCTCGCGCCCGCGGCGGGCCGCGGCCTGCGCGTCGAAGCCCGTGTCCACCACGACGTGACGACCGTCCGGGCACTTGATCAGCCACACGAAGTAGTCCATGGGCATGGGTGCCTGCGGATCGGCCGGCGCCTCGATGAAGTTCTGCGCCGCGACGCGCCGATGGTGGCCGTAGCGGATGGCATAGACCTCGTGCTGGACGGCACAGGCAGGGCGGGAGGCGTCGGTCATGGCCGCGAGTTTGCAGCCATGCTGCATTCGCAGCCACCGGGATATTCCTGTATGACAATCGTACGAAACTAAGGGATCATCAGACAAACCTCCAACGCGAGCCGGGCATGCCCGCGCCCTCCCGACCATGGATCTTCAACAAGTCTTCAACGTGCGCGGCCAGGGTGCCATCGTCACCGGCGGCGCCAGCGGCATCGGCCTGGCCATGGTCGAGGCGCTGGCCAGCCAGGGCGCGACGGTCACCCTCCTCGACATGGACGCCGCGGGCATCGAGCGCCAGGTGGCTCGCCTGACGGCCCAGGGCCTGTCCGTGCGCGGCCGCGTGCTGGACGTGACCGACCGCCCCGCCGTGGACGCCGCCTTCGACGAGGCCGCCGCGGCGCACGGCCTGGACATCGTCTTCGCCAACGCCGGCATCGACCCGGGGCCGGGCTTCATGGCCTTTTCAGACCGCGGCCAGCGGCTGCCCGAGCATGCGATCGAGCACTACAGCGACGAGCGCTGGCACCGTGTGATCGGCGTCAGCCTGGATGCGGTGTTCTATGCCATCCGCGCGGCGGCGCGCGTGATGAAGCCGCAGGGGCGGGGTGGGCGCATCGTCGTCACCACCTCCATCTCCGCCGTGCGTCCGGCGCCGGGCGTGGGCATGGCCTACATGGCGGCCAAGTCGGGCGCTGCGCATCTGGTGCGCACCGCGGCACTCGAGCTGGCGCGCTACCGGATCCGCGTCAACGCCATCGCGCCCGGCCCCTTCGTCACCCACATCGCCAATGGACGCATGCAGGATCCCGCCGTGCAGGCGGCGCACGCGAAGCTGGTGCCGCTGGGCCGCATGGCGAGCACCGAGGAGATCAAGGGGCTGGCGCTGTTCCTGGCGTCCGAGGCCTCCAGCTTCGTGACCGGCGAGCAGATCGTGATCGACGGCGGCGCCTCGCTGGGCGCGGTGGACTGAGCGTCAATCGCCGCTTGCGGCCTGCGGCGCCGAGCGCTCCAGCAGCCGAAGCGCGAGCGCGCCGGCGTTCTGCACATGCTTGTGGGCAGCGGCCTGCGCCGCCACTGGGTCGCGCTTCTTGAGTGCCTTGAGCAACTGCCGGATCTCGCTGATGCTGTGCCGTGCCCGGTCAGGGTCGGACAGGGTCATGTTGCGCAGCTGGCTGGCCCGCAGCTGGATGCTGCGCAGCATCGAGGCCGCCAGGTCGTGGTCGGCGCCGCCGATCAGTGCCTCGTAGAAGGCGCGCTTGGCCTCCAGCAGGCCGGCGCCGCTGTCGTAGGCCTGGGCCAGAGCCTCGACCGCCTGCTCCAGCGCCGCCATGTGCGCCGAGCTGGCCAGCCTGGCGAAGCGCTCGGCCAGTAGGCCTTCGAGCACGGCGCGCATCTCGTAGATCTCGCGGGCATCACGCAGGCCGATGGTGCTCACGATCACGCCGCGGTTGGGCACGCTGGTGACGATGCCGTCGTTCTCCAGCTCGCGCAGTGCCTCGCGCAGGCAGGTGCGCGAGACGCCCATCAGCTCGCACAGCTCCCGTTCCACCAGCCGTTCGCCGGGCAGGTAGCGGCCCTGTGCCACCGCATCGCGCACAGCGCTCACCACCTGCTGGCGCAGGGGCGCGGCCGAGGCCGCGATGCGGACGATGGGCGAGGGATGGGCAGCGGATGGCGCGATCGTCATGGGCGGTCTGCAAAGGGAGCGGATCGGCCAAGGATAGCGCCGCATGGCCGCGCGCAAGCCGGACTGCGGGAAAACGCTGTACGACGAAAAACGGGTGATTGACATACTGTCGTACAAAACTGAAACGAAGGATCCGCATGAGCGACACGCCATCCGGCAGCCCGCAGGGCGCCGACCGCAACGGCTTTCCCCCGCCTGGGCAGAGCCCGCTGTTCGACCAGGGCCTGGCCCTGCGCAAGGCCGTCCTGGGCGATGCGTATGTGGACAAGTCGATCCAGGCGGCGGACGACTTCACCCGCCCGCTGCAGAAGATGATCACCGAGTGGTGTTGGGGCGAGGCCTGGGGCAGCCCGGCGCTGCCTCACAAGACGCGCAGCATGCTCAACATCGCCATGCTCACCGCGCTCAACCGCAAGGAAGAGCTCAAGCTGCATGTGCGCGGCGCCATCAACAACGGCGTGAGCGTGGAGGAGATCCAGGCCGTGCTGCTGCAGGCATGCATCTACTGCGGCGTGCCCGCGGCGCTGGACAGCACCAAGGCCGCCCGCGAGGTGCTCAAAGAGATCGGGGCCATCGAATGACGCAGCCGCTCGGCTTCATCGGACTGGGCACCATGGGTGAGCCCATGGTGGCCACGCTGCGACGCGCCGACGTGGCGGTGGTGGGCTTCGACATCCGGCCCGAGGCGGCCCGGCGGCTGGCCACGGAGACTGGCATGGTGGCTGCCGTCAGTGCGGGCGAGGTCTTCGCCCGCTGCGATGTGGTCATCACCATGGTGCCCACCAGCGCGCATCTGGCGCAGCTGCTGTTCGGCGACGGCAGTGCGGACGGCACGAACGGCGCCGCCGCGTCGGCCCGGGCAGGCCAGCTTCTCATCGACATGAGTTCGGGCGAGCCTTCGGCCACGCGCCGCATCGGCGAGCGACTGGCCGCGCAGGGCGTGGGCATGGTCGATGCGCCGGTCTCCGGCAACGTGGTGCGCGCCCGCAAGGGCGACCTGGCCATCATGCTGGGTGGCAGCGATGCCGACTGCGAGCGCGCCAGCGCCGTGCTGCAGCCGATGGCGCGGGCCATCTTCCGCACCGGTGCGCTGGGCAGCGGCCAGGCCATGAAGGCACTCAACAACCTCGCATCGGCGGCCGGCTTCTGGATCGCCAGCGAGGTGCTGGCCATCGGCCGCAAGGCCGGGCTCGATCCGGCCGTGATGCTGGACGTGCTCAACGCATCCACCGGCGCCAACAACAGCACCCAGAACAAGTTCAAGCCCTTCGTGCTGTCGGGCAGCTACCAGGGCAACTTCCTGCTGCCGCTGATGGTGAAGGACCTGGGCATCGCCGCCGGCCTGGCGCGCGAGACCGAGGCCGACGCACCCATGGCCGCGCAGGTGCTGGCGCTCTGGCAGCAGGCGCTGCAGGCTCTGGGCCCCACGGCCGACCACACCGAGGTGGCCCGCCTGGTGGCCGAGCGCAGCCACACGCAGCTGCATTGACCGGATGCCCGATCCCATGAACGAACGACTGGACAACCTGCAGGCCGCCATCGCGGCCGACGTGCAGCGCGGCCACTACCACGGCGCCGTCATCCGCATCGGCCGCGGCGGCCGGCTGGATCTGGAAGCCGCCATCGGTTTCCAGGATGCGGCGCACGACAAGCGCCTGGCCGCCGACTCGGTCTTCAGCCTGTTCTCGCTGACCAAGGCCTTCACCAACCTGCTGGTGCTGCGCGCAGTGGAGCTGGGCCGGCTTTCGCTGACCACGCGCGTGGCCGAGCTGATTCCGGAGTTCGGTGGCGCCCCGCGTGACCGCGCCACCCTCTACCACCTGCTGACCCACACCGCCGGCATGCCCGGCGTGTGGACGCCCAAGCCCGACATGTTCGAGGACGACCTGGGCGAGCTGCTGCAGGCCGTCTGCGAGAACGTGCACGGCATCGTCGAGCCCGGCGCGCGCTGCGACTACGCGCCGGTGGTCAACCATGTGCTCATGGGCGAGCTGCTGCGCCGCACCGACCCGCAGGGTCGCGCCTTCCGCGACATCGCCCGCGAGGACCTGTTCGAGCCGCTGGGCATGCGCGACACCTCGCTCGGCGTGCGGCCCGACCTGCGGGCCCGCAAGGTCGTGCCGGACATCCGCGGCGTGGTGCCGATCGCCGTGCGCGGCCGCACGCAGCCGGGTCGCCACAGCCTGTTCGAGGAAGAGGTCAACGATGCCGCCCATGTGGGCGCCTGCTCGACGGCCGGCGACGTCTGGCGCTTCGCCGAAATGCTGCGCCGGGGCGGCACGCTCGACGGCGCGCGCATCGTGTCCCCGCGCATGCTGCAGCTGGCGCGGCAGAACCACACCGGCGACATGCACAACGAGCTCTACCGTGGCGTGGCCCTGCGCGCCGGCTGGACGCCGCCGCCGGCCTTCATCGGCCTGGGCTTCAGCCTGCGGGGCGAGGGCATCGTGCACCACCAGTTCGGCACGCTCACCACGCCGCAGACCTTCGGCAACTATGGCGCCGGCTCGACCATGTTCTGGGTCGACCCCGAGCTGGACCTGAGCTTCGTCTGCCTGACGACCGGCCTGCTGCCGCAGGCGGCCAACATCGAGCGCTTCCAGCGGCTGTCGGACATGGCCGTGGGCGCGCTTGCATGAGGGCGCGCCATCGCGGCCATGCCGTGGCCCGCCGATTCAAAGAACCACAGGAGACAAAGACATGAACAAGCACATCGACCGTCGTCATTTCCTGGCCGGCGCAGGCGCGCTGGCCGCGGCCTGCGCCTGGCCGGCTGCCGCTCAGACCGTGAAGGGGCCCGTGCGCCTGGTGGTGGGCTTCCCTCCCGGGGGCGCGGCCGACATGATCGCGCGCGCCCTGGCCGAGCCGCTGAAGGCCTCGCTGGGCACCACCGTGATCGTGGACAACAAGCCCGGTGCCGGCGGCCGGCTGGCGGCCGACTATGTGCGCAGCGCGCCGGCCGACGGCACGGTGCTGCTGGTCACGCCGGCCTCGGTGATCACCATGGCGCCGCACCTGTACAAGAGCGTGCGTTACGAGCTGGTGCGCGACTTCCAGCCACTGCTGCCGCTGGCGCGCCTGGACCTGGGCCTCTACGCCGGCCCCGGCACGCCCGCCAGCGTCAAGACGCTGCCCGACCTGGTCAAGTGGATGCAGGACAACCCCAAGGCGAAGAGCTGCGGCGTGCCGGGCATCGGCTCCACGCCGCACATGGCGGCCGAACTCATCGGCCGCCAGACCGGGCTGAACTGGCAGCTGGTGCCCTACCAGGGCGATGCGCCGAGCTTCCTGGCGCTGCTGTCGGGCGAAATCCCGGTGGGCGTGAGCTCGCTGGCCGGCGGCATCGAGCACCTTCGGGCGGGCAAGCTGCGCATGCTGGCCCTGACCGGCAGCGACCGCTCGGCCGTGATGCCGGACATTCCAACGCTGAAGGAGTCCGGCTACGACATCGTGGTGGAAGACCGCCACAGCGTGATCGCGCCCAAGGCCTTGCCGGCGCCGCTGGCGTCCACGCTCAGGCAAGCCATCGCGGGCGCCATGCAGTCGAAGGACGTGGGCGATCTGCTGCAGCGCCTGTCGCTGCAGCGCGCCGCGCCCACCGAGGACTTCGCTGCCGTGCTGAAGGTCGACAGCGATCGGTGGGCAGCCGCCGCCAGGTCGATGAACCTGGCGCTGGAATGAAACCGGCAAGATGAAGGACCTCCACGGGAAGACCGCCTTCGTGACCGGCGGCGCCAGCGGCATCGGCCTGGGCATGGCCTGCGCCTTCCTCGCCGAAGGCATGAACGTGATCGTGGCCGACCTCAGCGACGCGCACCTGGCCCACGCCCGCGAAGTGCTGGCGCCACAGTCGCAAAAGGTGCGCTTCATGAAGCTGGACGTGGCCGACCGGGAAGCCATGCGCAGTGCGGCCGACGAGGCCGAGGCTGCCTTCGGCAAGATCCACGTGCTGTGCAACAACGCCGGGGTCACGGGCTACCTGCCCATGGACCAGGCCACCTACGGCGACTGGGACTGGCTGCTGAGCGTCAACCTCTACGGCGTGATCCACGGCATCGTGAGCTTCCTGCCCAAGCTGCGCGCGCACGGCGAGGGCGGCCACATCGTCAACACCGGCTCCATCGCGGGCCTGGTGCCGGCGCCGGCCTGGGGCGGTATCTACAGCACCACCAAGTTCGCCATCCATGGTCTGTCGGGGTCGCTTCGGCTGTCGGTGGGCCAGTACGGCATCGGCGTGACGGAGGTCTGCCCCGGCGCCACGCGCACCAACGTGCGCGACTCGCATCGCCTGCGCCCTGCGCACTTCGAAACGGCCGACCATCGCAAGGGCTCCATGCCCTCGCTGCAGGAGATCGGCATCGATCCGCTGGAGATCGGCCGGCAGGTGGTGCGCGCCATCCGTCGCAACGATCCGTACGTGATCGCCCATGCCGAGAACAAGGCCCATGTGCAGGCCTTTGCCGAGGAAATGCTGGCGTCCTTTCCGGACGAGACCGTGACAGACGAGGGTCGGCTCAGCTACATCCGCTGGTTCGACCAGGCGACGGCCGAGGCATTGGCGCAGCAGCCGCGCGATCCCGGCGCGTGAATGGACTTGCCGGGCGTGGTCCGGCGTGCACACGCCCAGAAAAAAATGGGTCGCCGGGTGCTTTCACACCCGACGACCCCTGCAAAAAAGCGCACCTGCTCCCGTGGCAGGGAACAGGATGGCTGCAACGGGTGGGCGAGGAAGGCTGCTTTCTCTGCCTCGCCGCGGTGCCCGTGCGGCCCTTCTGTGGGTGGTCGGTCCCTCCTGCGCTTTCCTCCCTCGCGCGTCTCGGCGGCGGTCCGGGCAATCTAGCCGTCGGTGCATCGTGGCTACTCGGCCAAATGGATGATGGCGCCGGGCTCAGCGCGGCCGCAGGTCGGCCGCCCACGCCTGGGCGACCTTCTCCGACAGTCCCAGCAGTGCATCTCCCAGTTCCTGCGCCACCGTCTCCATCGGCAAGGGCGTGGACAGGCTCACGTTCAGCACATAGGCCGCGCCGTCGGCCGAAGGCAGCGGAGCCGCCAGCGCCACCACTTCGGGCTGCCACGAGGCCGCGCAGAAGCCGCGGCTGCGGATCTGCTGGGTGGCTTCCTCGATCTCGTGCGAGAGGGCGGGCCATTGCGGGCCGCGCCGTGACGCGACCGCGCGCAGGATGTCCCGCCGCCGGGCCGCGGGCGCCACGGCCAGGTAGGCGCGGCCGAGCGAGGTCAGCTCCATCGGCACGCGCTGGCCCGACACCACATGCCGCAGCGCGACTCGGCGGGCGTAGCGGATGGATTCGAGGTAGACCATCTCGTCGCCATCCGGCGCGGCCAGGCCCACGTTGATGCGCCGGGATTCGGCCAGCGCGTGCATGTGGGGCGCGGCCACGGCGAGCACGCGCGAACCCGACCGCATGGCGTGCGCGAGGCTCAGCACGGGCGGCGCCAGCCGGTAGGCGCGCGATGCAGCCTCCCATTGCAGCAGGCCGCAGCCCACCAGCGTCTGCGTCAGCCGGCTGACCGTTGCCTTGGGCAGGCCGGTACGTTCAGCCAGGTCGCTGTTGCCCAGAAGTTCCGAGCCCGGCCTGAAGGCGCGCAGCAGGGCGATACCCCGCTCCAGCGAGCGATTGGCAGGAGAGAGGCCGGGCTTTTCCGTAAGGCTATCGATGGCTCCAGGCATGGGAGGGAGGGCGCAAATGCAGGGGATGGCAAGCTTACGGTGATTCCACTGAGTGGAACAGCTTGCGCTTTCCGAAGCTTGAATGCTCCTAGAGTTGCCGCATGGCCGGGTGCTGCTTGACAGTGCATTCGGGCATCGATCCCGACAAGGAGACACACCATGATTCGACGACTTTTGCACGCAGGGCGCGCCTGTCTTTTCGCCCTCGGCACCGTCGGCGCCCTCGGCCTGGCGGGTGCCGCATCGGCCGCCTACCCCGACCATCCGATCCGCCTGGTCGTGCCCTTCTCGCCCGGCGGCGGCACCGACCTGATCGCCCGCACGCTGGGGCAGGAGATGGGCAAGGACCTCGGCCAGCCGGTCATCGTCGACAACAAGCCCGGCGCCGGCACGATGATCGGCACCGACAACGTGGCCAAGAGCGCGCCCGACGGCTACTCGGTGGTGGTCGCTTCCTTCGCGCATGCGGTCAATCCATCGTTGCAGCCCAAACTGCCCTATGGCAGCAATGCCGTGTTCGCACCCGTGATGCTGATCGGTCGCGGCCCCAATGTGCTGCTGGTGCGGCCCGACAGCCCCTTCAAGTCGGTGGCCGACGTGGTCACGGCGGCGAAGGCCCGGCCCGACAAGCTCACCTATGCGTCCCAGGGCACGGGCACCTCGGCCCACCTGGCGGGCGAGATGCTGGCCAACCTGGCCAAGGTGAAGCTGGTGCACGTGCCCTACAAGGGCGCCGGCCCGGCCCTGACCGACCTGCTGGGCGGGCAGGTGGACATGATGTTCGCCACCGCGGCCGCCGCCTCCACCTTCGTCGATGGCGGCAGGTTGCGCGCGCTGGGCGTGACCACGCCCGAGCCCTCGCCGGCCTTCAAGGGAGTGCCCGCCATCGCCGCCACCGTGCCGGGCTACCAGATGGAAAGCTGGTATGGGCTCTATGTGCCCGCCGGCACGCCGCCCGCCGTCATCGAGCGCCTCGGCGCCGCCGCCCGCAAGGCGGTGCGCACGCCCGACTTCGCCCGCAAGATCGAACACGAAGGCCTGGTGGTCAGCGGCGGCCCGCCCGCCGAACTGGCCACCTACGTGCAGGCCGAAGAGGCCCGCTGGACCCGCATCGTCAAAGAGAACGGCATCAAGCCGGATTGAACAGAAACCGGCCCCCGCCACCCCGCCTTGGAACCCCGCCATGACCTACGACTTCATCACCCTCTCGGTCGACAACGCCATCGCCACCCTGACGCTCAACCGGCCCGACAAGCGCAATGCCATGAGCGACGACATGCGCCGCGAGTTCGCCCATGCGCTGGAGCATGTGGGCGCCGACAAGGCCATCCGCGCCCTGGTGCTGACCGGCGCCGGCAAGGGCTTCTGCGCTGGCGGCGACATCGCCGGCATGCAGCGGCGCATGAATGCGCCCACCGGTGAGGTGGGCTTCAACGGCTGGCACCGCCAGCAGCGCGTGCACCAGGTGCAGGCCCTGCTGCACACCTGCCCCAAGCCGGTGATCGCCGCCGTCAATGGCGCCGCTTCGGGCCTGGGCGCGGACACGGCGCTGGCCTGCGACTTCATCATCGCCAGCGAATGGGCCAGCTTCACCTGGTCGTACATCCACCGCGGGATCATCCCCGACGGCGGTGGCATGTACTTCCTGCCGCGCCGCGTGGGCCTGCCCAAGGCCAAGGAGCTGATCTTCACCGGCCGCCAGGTGAAGGTGGACGAAGCACTCGCACTGGGCATCGTGGACCGCAAGACCTCGGCCGAGACGCTGCTGGCCGACGCCCAGGCCTGGGCCGCCGAGCTGTCCTCCGCGTCGTCCACCGCGCTGGCGCTGACCAAGTCCATCCTCGACCAGAGCTTCGAGCTGTCGGCGCACGACGTCTTCGCCCAGGGCAGCCAGGCGCAGGGCATCTGCTACACCAGCAGCGAGCACCGCGCCTCGGTCGAGGCCTTCCTGGCCAAGACGGCCGCCAAGGAGTGAGGCCGTGAGCGACGCCATCGCCAGACTCCTGTCGCCACGCAGCGTGGCCGTGATCGGCACCTCGGCCGATCCGAAGAAGACCTCGGGCCGGCCCGTGGCCTACCTGCGCAAGCACGGCTATGCCGGGCGCATCCTGCCGGTCAATCCCAAGGTGGCACAGATCGACGACCTGGTCTGCTATCCCGACATCGCCTCATTGCCCGAGGTGCCCGAAGTGGCCGTGGTGCTGCTGGGCGCCGAGCGCGCCCACCTGGCCGTGAAGGAACTGGCCGAGCGCGGCTGTGCGGCCGCCATCGTGCTGGCCAGCGGCTACACGGAGACGGGCGAGGAGGGCGCGCGGCGCCAGCAGCAGCTCATGGAGGCCGCGGGGTCCATGCGCATCCTGGGGCCCAACACCATCGGCCTGGTCAACCTCACCGACGGCATCGTGCTCTCGCCGTCCGGCGCGCTGGAGATGGACCACTTCCCGGTGGGCGGCATCGGCGTCGTGTCGCAAAGCGGCGGCATCCTGGGCTCGCTGCTGTCGCGCGCGGCGGCGCGGGGCATCGGCCTGTCGAAGCTCATCGCCACCAGCAACGAGGTCGACCTGGAGCTGGCCGACTTCATCGAGCACCTGGCCGACGACCCGGCCACGCGGGTCATCGCGCTCTATGTGGAGGCGGTGCGCAATCCGGCGCGCTTCCGGGCGGCCTGCCTGAAGGCGGCGCGCGCCGGCAAGCCGGTGGTGGCCTTCAAGATCGGCCGCTCCGAGGCCGGCGCGCAGGCGGCCGTCTCGCACACCGGCGCCATGGCCGGGGCCGACCGCATGTACGGCGCGCTGTTCCGCCAGGTGGGCGTGATCCGCGCGCAGAGCTTCTCGGATCTGCTGGACATTCCCGCAGCGCTGGCCACAGGCCGGCAGCTTCAGGGACGGCGCGTGGCCGTCCTCACCTCCACCGGGGGCGCGGGCACGCTGGTGTCGGACGACCTGGGCGTGGCCGGCTTCGAGACGCCCGCGCCCGATGCGGCCACGGCCCAGGCGCTGCGCGCCCTGCAGACCGGCAGCGAGGCCGTGCTGGACCGCAACCCCATCGACGTGACGCTGGCCGGCCTGCGGCCCGACCTGCTGCGAGGCGCCATCCGCACGCTGCTGGCGAGCCCCAGCTACGACGCGCTGGTGATCATCGTGGGCAGCTCCAGTCTGGCCATGCCCGAGCTGCTGGCCGGGGCCATCCAGGACTGCCTGCCCGATTCCGACAAGCCGGTGATGGCCTACGTGAGCCCGCATGCGCCGGAGATCGGCGCGCTGCTGACGCGCCGTGGCGTGCCGGCCTTCGCGGCGGCCGAAAGCTGCACGGCAGCGCTGGCCGGCATGCTGCATGTCGCCGGCTTCGAAGTGCCCGCCGACGGGGTAGCCGCGGGGGTGCCCGTCGATGCCGGCGATCTGCCCAGCGGCTCGCTGGACGAGGCCGCGGCCAAGGCCGTGTTCGCCCGCTTCGGCGTGCCCTGCGCGGCCGAACGGGTGGTGCACGATGCGCGCGAGGCCGAGGCGGCGGCGCGCGCGCTGGGCGGGCGCGTGGTGCTCAAGATCCTGTCTTCGCAGATCACGCACAAGAGCGACGTCGGCGGCGTGGCGGTCGGCCTGGACGCGCAAACCGTCGGGCCGCGCCTGGCGCAGATGGCCGCAGAGGTCGAGGCCCGCGCGGGCGTGCTGCCGCAGCGCTTCCTGGTGCAGCAGATGGTCTCGGGCGGAACCGAGCTGATCCTGGGCCTGCACCGCGATGCGCTGGGCACGGCCGTGCTGCTGGGCATGGGCGGCGTCACGGCCGAGCTGTTCCAGGACACGACCCTGCGTCTGTTGTCCCAGCAGGACGGACGGCTCCTGCCGCTCGGCCGCGCCGATGCGCTGGCCATGGCGCAGTCACTCAAGACCTGGCCGCTGCTGGACGGCTTCCGCGGCCGGCCCAAGGCCGACGTCGCGGCGCTGGTCGACGCCATCGTGGCCTTCTCCGCCATGGCCGCACAGCTGGGCGAGCGCATCGTGGAGGCCGAGATCAACCCGGTCTTCGTGCTGCCCGAGGGCCAGGGTGTGCGCGCGGCCGACGGCGTGCTGGTGCTGGCCTGAATGGCTGAAACGCCTCGTCAGACGCGCCGCCGTGCGCCCCTCTCCCACGAGGGGAGAGGGCGCAAGGCCGGCCGGCAGGTCAAGCCGTTCGCAGCACACTCAGCCCATGACGCCAGATCCTTCGCCGCCCCCCACCGACTTCGCCCCACGCGCACCGCGCGCCAGCCGGCTCGACGCCCTGGCGCGGCAGCTGGACACCGGCCCCAGCGGCAGCCGCGTGCGCTGGCGCGGTTGGGGAACCCACCACACGGGGCGGGCCCCGCTGGTGCTGCTGCATGGCGGCCATGGCAACTGGATGCACTGGGTCCGCAACATCGAGGCGCTGGCCGCAGACCGCGCCGTGTGGGTGCCCGACATGCCGGGTTACGGCGATTCCGACGCGCTCGACGAGGGCAGCTTCGACACCTTGGTCGAGCGGCTGATGGCCGGCATCGCGCAGTTGCCGGGCGCTGGCAAGCAAGGCGTCGACCTGGCCGGCTTCTCCTTCGGCGGACTGGTCGCGGCGCATCTGGCCGCCCGGGCGGCCGCGGCCTCGGACGAGACGGTCGCGCGCATCCATCACCTGCTCCTGCTCGGCCCCGCCGGCCATGGCGGCGCCCGCCGTCCGCGCGGCCCCTTGCATGACTGGCATGCCGCCGCCCAGGCGCAGGACCATGCGGCGCTTGCGGCCATCATGCGCCACAACCTGCTCATGCACATGCTGCACGACGAGGCCGCCATTGACGACGAGGCGCTGGCCGTGCACACCCGGGCCTGCCAGGCCACCCGCTTTCGCAGCAAACGGCTGTCGCGGGCTGGCGGCCTGCAGTCGGTGCTGGCGGCCCATGCCGGTCCGGTCGCGGCCGTGTGGGGCGCCCACGACGTGACGGCCGATCCGGCCGAAGCCGCGGCGCTCGTCGGCTGTCCGACGCATGTCATTCCCGGCGCCGGGCACTGGGTCCAGTACGAGGCCGCAGCGCAGGTCGATGCCTGGCTGCGCGATGCGCTCGGCGTGGACTGAAGGCGCCGCCCGCGCCGTGCAAGGCCGAGGCGGCGCTCGCCATGGTGGCGGCCTCGCGCCGCTGTGTCGTGCTGGCCGATCACAGCAAGATTGGCCCGCCCACGTCCTGGCCGCGAGCACGACAGCGTCAGCGGCCCGATACCCGGGGATGGCATGATTTGACGCGGCGCATCCGCCCACTGGGCGTGCAGCCCGGACCCGACCGCGGCGTCCGGGCCGGTGCGCGCCTGCCTGCCGGGCATGCCGCTTGCACGTGTGTCCCTTCCCCTGGAGTTTTTCGAATGAGCAACCCCCGTCAACCCGCCCATCCCATCGATCCCCTGTTCACCGAGCGCTGGTCGCCGCGCGCCTTCACCGAGGAGGCCATCGCCGAGCCCGCTCTCATGAGCCTGCTCGAAGCCGCGCGCTGGGCGCCCTCCGCCTACAACGTGCAGCCCTGGCGCTTCATCTACGCGCGCCGCGATACGGCCGCCTGGCAGCCCATCTTCGACAGCCTCGTCGAGTTCAACCAGATGTGGACGAAGCGCGCCGCCGCGCTGGTGGTGATCGCCTCGGCCCGCGAAGCCGTGTTCCCGGGCAAGACCGAGCCGGTGGCCAACGCCTCGCATGCCTTCGATGCTGGCGCCGCCTGGGCCAGCCTGGCCTTCCAGGCGCAGTTGTCGGGCTGGTCGGCCCATGCCATGGCCGGCTTCGACGCCGGCAAGCTGCGCACGGCCATCGGCCTGCCCGAGATGTACGCCATCGACACCGTCGTGGCCGTGGGCCGGAAGGGCGATCCGGCCGTGCTGCCCGAAGGCATCCGCGCGCGTGAAGTGCCGAGCGACCGCCGGCCGCTGGCGGAGTCGGCCTTCGAAGGCAAGTTTGGCGCGCAGGCCTGATCCGCACCGCGGCGCGGCTCAGGCCGCGCCAGCGGACGGGCTGCGGATCTCCACGCCCATCTGCGTCTCCACCCAGCGCACCAGTTCGGAGACGCTCGCGCCAGGGCCTCGCGCCTCGTCCGCGGCCTGCCACAGCGCCAGGCCGGCGGCACTGAGCGGCGCGGGCATGTCCTGCGACTTGGCGAGGTCCAGCGCGATGCCCATGTCCTTGAGCATCAGTTCGAGCTTGAACGGGTCGTCGAAGCGCCGGCTGAGCACCCGCTGGTCGATGTGGGTGCGGGTGATCCACGAGCCGCCGGTCGATTCGTTGAGCACCTGCGTCATCACGGCCGGGTCCAGCCCGGCCCGTGTGCCGAGCGCCAGACCCTCGGCGGTGGCGGTCAGCGTCAGCGCCGTCACCAGGTTGTTCAGGCACTTCATCGTGTGGCCGGCGCCCAGCCCTCCGAGGTGGAACACCGCGCGGCCCATCGCGTCCAGCAGGGGCCGCACGCGCGCCACGTCCGCGGCGGTGCCGCCCACCATGAAGACCAGCTCGGCCGCCTGGGCGCCCCAGGCCGCGCCCGAGACGGGCGCGTCCACCATGGCGATGCCGCGGGCCGCCAGGCCTTCGGCCGTCTCGCGCGTGAGCCAGGGCTCGGCCGAGGAGGTGTCCAGCAGCAGGCCACCCGCCTGCCAGCCGGCCAGCAGGCCCGTCTCCGGCGCGAAGACCACGTCGCGCACGACGCGGCCGTTGGGCAGCATGGTGACGACGATGTCGCTGTGGCGGGCCACCTCGCAGGCCGTGGCGCAGGGGCGGAGGCCCGGCTGAGCCTCGGCCAGGGCGGTCGCGACGCCGGCCTGCGCATCGTGCACCGCCACGGCGTGGCCGGCACGGGCCAGGTGGCCGGCCATGGGGCCGCCCATCACGCCCACGCCGATGAAGCCGACGCGCAGGGCGGCGGGCGGGGAAGCCAGGGCGGGCATGCCGGCAGTCCCGATCAATCCAGCTGCACGCCGGACGTGCGGATGATCTGGCCCCAGTACGCGCTCTGGGCGCGCGCCATGTCGTAGAACTCCTTGGGCGTGCCCGGCAGGGCCTCGAAGCCGAATTCGCCGAACACCTGCTGCACGCGCGGCGCCTGCAGCGCCTTGCGCAGCTCGGCGTTGAGTTTCTCGACGACGGGCGCCGGCATGCCCGCCGGCCCGATGAGGCCGTGGAAGGCAAAGGCGTTGACCTCCGGGTAGCCCAGCTCGTTGAAGGTGGGCACGTCGGGCAGGGCCTTGGCGCGCTGGGGCAGCGCGATGGCCAGGGCGCGCAGCTTGCCGCTCTTGAGGTAGGGCAGGGCGGTGCCCAGGTCCAGCATCATCATCGGCACCTGGCCGCCCATCATGTCCTGCAGCGCGGGGGCGGCGCCCTTGTAGGCCACGTGCGTGATGGTGAGGCCCGCCTTCTGCTTGAGCAGCTCCATGGCCATGTGGTGCGGCGTGCCGATGCCGGGCGAGCCGTAGCTCGCCTTGTCGCCGCTGGCCTTCACATAGGCGACGAACTGCTGCAGGTTCTGCGCCTGGAAGTCGCTGCGCACCACCAGCGCGATCGGGATGCGGCCGATGGCGCCGATGTAGGTGAAGTCGGAGGCCGGCTTGTAGGGCAGCTTGGCGAACATGTGCTCGTTGAAGAGCAGGGCCGCGTTCTCCGCCTGCATGACGGTGTAGCCGTCGGGCTTGGCCTGCATCAGCAGGCCCACGGCGATGTTGGTGGAGGCGCCGGGGCGGTTGTCGATCAGCACCGGCTGGCCGATGGAGGGCTGCATGGCGTCGGCCAGCTGCCGCGCGATGCTGTCGGTGCCGCCGCCTGCGGCATAGGGCACCAGCCACTTGATGGGCTGGCTGGGATAGGCGCCCTGGGCCAGCGCGGCACCGGCGGTGGCGGCGGCCAGGGCCAGGGCAGCGCCCAGGCGGTGGAAGAAGCGGGTCATGGGGTTGTCTCCTGTGTTGTGATCGATGCGAAGGAATGCGCGCTCAGCCGTGCAGCGCCTGCCAGAGCGCGCGGTCGCGCTCGGCGGTCCACACGACCGGATGCTCGGTGCCGGTGAGCTCGTCGTAGGCGCGCGAGACGTCGAAGGGCAGCACATGGCGGAACACCGGCCAGTCGCCGAAGCGCGGCACCATGGCCGCCTCGGCCCGCGCAAAGCAGCCCTTGAGCGATTCGCCGGCGTCGATGCCGGCCTGCACGGCGCCCAGCAGCGTGGCCAGGAAGTCCTGCGTCAGGCGGATGGCCTCGGTGCAGGCGGCCTCGCCCTGCAGCACGGCGCCGCGGCCGGGCACCAGGGTGCGTGGGTGCAGGGCGGCCACGGCGTCGAGCGTGGCCGCCCAGTCGCGGATGTAGGCATCGCCGGCATAGACGCCGCAGCGGTTCTCCACGACATCGCCCGAGAAGCACACGCCGGCCTCCGGCAGCCAGGCCACGGTGTCGCCGCTGGAATGGCCGCGGCCCAGCGCCAGCAGCTGCAGCTCGCGGCCGCCACCCAGCCACAGGCTCATGCGGCTGTCGAAGCTGATCGTGGGCAGGGTCAGGCCCGGGATCTCTTCCACGCCTTCGAACAGGCGCGGAAAGCGGCCCACCTCGGAGTCGAAGTCGGCCTGGCCGCGGGTGCGGATCCAGTCCAGCGTGCCCTGGCTGGCGATGATGGCCTGCACCTCGTCGAAGGCGCTGGCACCCATCACGCGCACGGCGTGGTAGTGCGTGAGCACGATGGTGCGCACCGGCTTGTCGGTGACGCTGCGGATGGCCGCCAGGAAGTCGCGCGCCATGCGCGGCGTGGGCCGGGTGTCGATCAGCACGACCTGGTCCTCGGCGACGACGAAGCCGCAGTTGGGATCGAAGTCGCTGATGTAGCCATAGACGTCGGGCGCCAGCAGGGTCAGGCGCGGCTTCTGCTCGCGGGTGTCGGAGGCCGAGGCGAAGGAGACGGTGGCGGGCGCGGTGGTGGCGGTCATGGGGCAGGGGTGTCGGTGTCGAGGGCGGCGGCGCGGATGCAGTCCAGCAGCACCTGCTGGTCGCCGCACTGGTTGGCCAGCAGCAGCACGAGGCGGGCATTGAGGTCGGCGCTCTGCGCCTCGCTCAGGCCCTCATGGGCCTGCAGCAGGGCGGCATAGAAGCCGTCGGGGTCGGGGATGTGGGGCTCGGTGATCATGGGGCGGGCGTGGAAGGGACAGCGGGCGTCAGGGCGGTGTCGAGCGCCTGGCGCAGGCCGTCGGCCGTGGCGGCGGGCAGCAAGGCGGCGCGGTAGGCGTCGGGGCGCACCAGCAGCAGGCTGCCGGGCTGTTGCAGGCCCAGGTGTGCGAGTTCGGCCGCACCCGCCGCATGGCCGGGGAGGCCGCAGGCGGTATCGGCACGCGGGCCCACCGCCACCAGCCGGATCGGCCGCCCGGCGACGGCGCCCAGGGCCGCATCCACCTGCGCCGGCCCGGGCGCATGCCACAGGCCCAGCCAGTGCGTGCCGGGCCGCAGCAGCGCCGCGAGCGAGGTGGACTGGCCTTGCGCATCGGCCAGGGGCACGTTCTGCACCGTCCGACTGCCGCTGGGCTGCCAGGGCGAGGGCGGGTAGTCGTTGGCGACCGACATGCGGCCCGTGTTGACCAGACTGCGCGCGAAGGGATGGCGCGCGGCGAGTGCGACCACGGCCCGGCGCAGCACATGCTCGGCGGGCGACCGCGGCGCCAGGAAGCGCGCCGAGCGGCTGGTCACCGCCAGGTTCTGCACGGCCGCGGGCCGGCGCTCGGCGTCGTAGCTGTCCAGCAGGGTGGCGGGCGCCTGGTCGCTCAGCACCAGGGCCAGCTTCCAGGCCAGGTTGGCGGCGTCCTGGATGCCGGTGTTGCCGCCACGCGCGCCGAAGGGGCTGACCACATGGGCCGCGTCGCCGATGAAGAAGATGCGGCCGTGGCGGAAGCGTTCCAGCAGATGGTCGCGGTAGCCGTAGGGGCCGATCCAGACGAACTCGAAGTCCACGTCGGGCCCCAGCTGCTCGCGCAGGCGGGCGGCGGCCACCTCGGGCAGGCTGACCTCGGCGGGGTCGGCGTCCTCGGGCATCTGGTAGTCCATGCGCCAGACGCCGTCGGCCATCAGGTGCTGCCACACGCCGCGGCCTTCGTTGAAGGGCGCGTCCACCCAGGTCCAGCGCTCGACGGGCAGCGGCTTTTTGAAGCGCACGTCGCTGATGCACCAGCGGTCGGTGCTGCGCGAGGCATGGGCCGGCAGGGCCAGCTGGGTGCGGATCGGGCTGTTCGCGCCGGTGGCGTCGATCAGGTGATCGGCGTCGAGGGCGTAGCGGCCCGCGGGTGTCTCGACCTGCAGGCGCACGCCGTCGTCTTGCGGTTCCACCTCCAGCACGCGGTTCTTCCAGCGCAGGTCGGTCAGGCCCAGTTCGAGGATGCGGTCCACCAGGAACCACTCCACGTAGAACTGCTGCAGGTTGATGAAGGGCGGCTGCGCCGAGACGCTGTCGGTGCGCAGGTTGAAGCTGTAGACCTCGGTGTCGCCCGAGAAGGTCCGGCCGAAGGACCAGGTGGCGCCCTTGGCCGCGATGCGCTCGTAGATGCCCAGCCGCGCGAAGATCTCCAGGCTCTTCTGCGCGTAGCAGATGCCGCGCGACGAGGCGCCGCGCACGCCGACGGTGTCGTCCTCGTCCAGCAGCACGCTGCGGATGCCGCGGCTGGCCAGGTCGCAGGCCAGCGTGAGGCCCGACAGGCCGCCACCGACGATCACGACCGGATGGCGTCCGGCCTCGCCTGCCGAAAGTTCGGGCGATGGCACGAAGGGCCACTGCGGCAGTTCGTAGGGTGGGGCGAAGGTGAAGGCGTCCATGGTGGAAGGCGCTCCCTGTTCAGAGGGCGTGGCAGAAGGCGGCGATGGCATCCGCCGCTTCGCGCACCAGGTGCGGCTGGCCAGCCAGGTAGTGGTTGCCGCCCACGATGTCGACGTTGCGGATGGTGCCGCCACCCGCCGCCAGCCAGGCGTCGCGCGTGCTGGGAAAGGTGGACTGGTCGGCGGTGTAGGTCAGCAGCAGCTTTGGGCAGGTGGTGCGGGCCAGGTTGGTGGGCCCGTCCGCCTGCGAGCGCGAGGACCACTGCGACAGGAAGGCCGTGAGCGAGGTGGTGCGGCCCATGGCGTTGGCCGAATAGTTGACCTGCCGCGCGTCGCCCCACACGCTGCCGGGCGCACGGTCGTTGGCGTCCAGCGACAGGTCCACGCAGCGCGGATCGGCATGGGTGCGGTAGACGATGAAGGCCTGGTCGCGCGGCGCGCCGGGCGTGGCGCGCAGTTGTTCGAGGCGGGCCAGCACCCACTGCTCGATGCGCTGCAGCCGGGCCTGCTGGGCGCCCTTGAAGCGCGCCAGGAAGGCCGGGCTGTAGGGCCGCGCATGGCGGGGGTCGTACATGTCGAGCGCCGGGTCCACGGAGAGCGGGTCGTGCTCGTCCGTGACCGAGGGGTCGATCCAGTCGGCCAGCAGCCGGCTGCGGCCCAGGTGCGCCGCGCACAGGGCGATGCCGGCCACCGGCGGCAGGTCGGCCGGATGCAGGCCGCTCGGGTCGCCGTCGGGCAGGTGGGTGGCCGTCAACTGCTCGGCCTGCGCCTGGTAGAAGCTGGCCAGCGCCGCCCCGCCCGAGTTGCCGATCAGCACCACCCGGTCGTACCCCTGCGACTGCAGGAACTGGACGCCCGCGCCCAGGTCCTGGATGGCCCGCTCCATCAGCAGCACGGTGTCGTTGCCCATGTAGCGCGAGTTGAGGCCCAGGCAGCACACGCCGCGCTCGGCCAGCGGGCCGATCAGGTAGTGGCCCATAAAGTTGCTGGTCGGATGCATGACGATGGCGGCCACCCGTGCGCCACCGGGCGGTGCCATCCAGGCGCCGTAGATGCGCGGCCGCAGCATCTGCAGGCCCGACTGGCTTTCCAGCGCGGCGCCGGGCCGTACGTCGATGACGGCGAGTTGCGGCTCAGCCATGGTGCGGGCGCACCTCGCGCAGGCGGGCCTTGCGCTGGGTCCAGTCGTCGAGCGCGGCGCGGGCCCGGCGGGCATGCGCGTCCATCTCGGCCTGCGGCACGGTGGGCGTGGTCAGCTCCACGCGGATGCCGTTCGGATCGAAGAAGTAGATCGAGCCGATGATGTGGTGGTCGGTGATGCCCAGCACCGGCACGCCCGCAGCCTCGATGCGGGCCTTGGCCGCGCGCAGCTCCTCCACCGTGTCCACCCGCAGCGCGATGTGGTTGACCCAGGCGGGCGTGTTGGGCGAGGGGGCCGCCACCGTGTCGTCGCCCAGGTCGAAGAAGGCGATGTAAGAGCCGTCGCGCATCTGGAAGAAGATGTGCACGTAGGGGCAGTGTTCGCCGGTGCTGGGAACGTGCTCGTTCTTGATCACGTGCACGAGCGGTAGGCCAAGCAGGTCCTCCCAGAAGCGGCGGGTTTCCTCGCCATCGCGGCAGCGCCAGGCGAAGTGGTGCAGGCCGCGGATGGGCACGGGGTCGTGCGGCGATGGGGTGGGCTCTGGCATGGTGTCTCCGTCTCGCGAGGCCGCCATGGGCCCGCGTTGCCGCGATTGGGCACGAGGCGTTTCTATGATGCAATCGAAATAAATTCATCGATTGATGAAGGAAGTCCATGAATCTCACCCTGCGCCAGCTGCGCGCCTTCGCCGCCGTGGCCGAGGCCGGCAGCTTCACGGCGGCGGCGCGGCAGCTGCACCTGACCCAGTCGGCCCTGAGCGTGCTGGTGCGTGAGCTCGAGCGCGAGATGGGCGTGCAGCTGCTGGATCGCCACACGCGTGCGGTCGAACTCTCCGAGGCGGGCCGCGAGTTCCTGCCCTCGGTGCACCGCCTGCTCGCCGAGCTGAGCACCGCGGTGGCGAGCGTCACCGACCTGCGCGACAAGAAGAAGGGCCTGCTTCGTCTGGCCGCGCCCCAGCTGATGGCCTGTACCTTCATCCCGCGCGCAGTGGCGGCCTACCGGCAGCGCCACCCGGAGGTGGAGGTGCGCGTCTCCGACACGCTGCCCGAGCAGCTGCTGGCCGGCATGCGCGCGGGCGACGTGGAGGTGGCCGTGGGCCAGGACATGCCGGTGGACGAGGCCGTGCTGCGACGCCCGCTGCTGCGCGACCGCCACTGGCTGATCTGCCCGGCGGACCATCCGCTGGCCCGGCGCCGCAGCGTGCGCTGGCGCGAGCTGGGCCCCTGGACCTTCATCGCGCCGACGCGCGACTTCCGCCAGCGCATCGCGCCGGAGGTGGACGCCGAGGTGCGCGCCCTGCTCAACGGACCGCAGACACAGGAGGTGTCGTACATGACCACCGCGCTCGGCATGGTGGCGAGCGGCCTGGGCCTCACGGTCTGTCCGACCTATTCGGCGCCGCTGGTGCGGGCCTGGGGCCTGGCGATGGTGCGGCTGGCCGAGCCGGACTTCCACCGCGAGGTGTGCGTCTACACGCCGGCCCGGCGCTCGCTGTCGCCAGCCGCGGCCAGCTTCGTGGACATGCTGCTGGCCAACCCCACGCTTGCCTGAGGAGGGCCGTCCATGCTGCTGAACCTGCGCGAACTCCAGGCCTTCAAGGCCATCGCCGAACTCGGCTCATTGGGCCGGGCTGCCGAGGCGCTGTCGCTGACGCAGCCGGCCCTCACCCGCACGCTCAAGCGGCTGGAAGGGCAGCTGGGCGTGCCGCTCTTCGAGCGCCATCCGCACGGCATGGCGCTGACGAGCTATGGGCAGGCGCTCGTGCCGCATGCGGGGCTGCTGCTCAGCGGCTCGGACGAGGCGCTGCGCGCGGTCAACGAGTTGCTGGGCCTGTCGCGCGGCACGGTGCGCATCGGCGCGGTCTCCAGCGCCGTGGAGCACCTGCTGCCGCCGGCCATCGAGCGGCTGCTCGCGGCCCATCCGCCACTGCAGGTGCAGATCGTGGAGGGGCTGTCCGACGAGCTGCTGCTGGCGCTGGCCCGGGGCGAGGTGGACCTGGCCCTGGGCTTTTCGGCGGCCGAGGACGAGGACGTGGCGCTGGTCTCGGAAAGCGGCTGGCAGGAGGGCTGCCATGTGGTCTGCGGAGCGGGCCATCGGCTGCTGGCGCGCTCGCCGGTGGGCCTGGCCGACCTGGGGGGCGAGCGCTGGGTACTGCCGCCCCGGCGCATGGGTCCGCGCGAGGAATGGCAACAGCTCTTCTGGGACCACGGCCTGCCCGCGCCGGCGGTGGCGGTGGAGGCGCGCTCGATCAACGCCATCCGCGCGCTGGTGGCGACCCGCGGCTTCCTCAGCTGGATGCCCCGGTTGCTGCTCGGCGGCGCGCAGCCGATGCCCCGGCCCATCGAGGTGCTGCCCGTTCGCGAGGTGCAGGCGGTGCGCAGCTTTGCGCTGTACCAGCGTCGCCGTGGACTGCTGCCGCCGGCGGCCGCTGCCCTGCGCGACGAACTGCTGAAGCAGGTGGCGGCCCTGCCATCCTCGGCGGCGCCGCGGCGCCCCCGGCGGGCGGCTCGGGGTTAACACCGCATACCGATCCGCTATGGCATCGCGCGCCGATGTCATGGGGGCCTCGGCACGTCGCTTCCTAGACTGCCGTGCATTCCCACTCAAGGAGACCGGCAAGATGGACGACCAGGATTGGCAACGGGTGCTGCAGGCGCGGCGCGAACAGGTGCGCGGCCAGGTCAGCGCGCAGGAGTGGGCGGCGCGCGAGGACCTCGCCGCCTGCTACCGGCTGTGCGTGCACTACCGCATGACGGACATGATCTACAACCACATCTCGCTGCGGGTGCCGGGCCGTCACGATCAGTTCCTCATCAATGCCTTCGGCCTGCTCTACAGCGAGGTCAGCGCCTCCAACCTCATCAAGGTGGACCTGGACGGCCAGCCGGTGGACGAGACCGAGCTGGAGGCCAACCCGGCCGGCTTCGTCATCCACGCGGCGGTGCACAAGGCCCGGCCCGACGTGGACTGCGTCTTCCACACCCACACGCGTGCGGGTGTGGCCATCTCTGCGCAGCAGGAAGGGCTGCTGCCGCTTTCGCAGCATGCGATGCGCTTCTACCAGCGCATCGGCTACCACGACTACGAGGGTATCGCCCTCGACCTGGACGAGCAGCAGCGCCTGGTGCGCGACCTGGGGCCGCACAAGGCGCTGATCCTGCGCAACCATGGCCTGCTCACGGCCGGCGCCACGGTGCGCGATGCCTTCGAGGAGATGTACTACCTGGAGTTGGCCTGCCAGATCCAGCTCGATGCCACCGCCAGCGGCCGGCCCGTGGTGCTGCCCCCACCCGCGGTGTGCGCGCATGCCGCCGAGCAGTTCGCCGGCTCGAACAGCTACATCCGCAACCGCGACTGGCAGGCGCTGAGGCGCATGCTGGACCAGACGGATCCGGGTTATCGGCAGTGAAAGGGCTCAGCGGCCGGGCCACGCGTGCCGGACGTGGCCTGCGGCGTGGCGCTGGGGCGATGGCGGCATGCTGGCCGCTCCGGTGGTATCGGGGGACAGCCCAGAAAAAAAGCCCGACCAGGTCGGGCTTCAACGCATTTCTGCGGATTGGCAGGGAGGCGCCAAACACCCCGTTGCCGAGGCAGGCGAAGTTTAAGGGCGGAGGTGTCGTATCGGGATAGGAAATTCTTCACTGTTTGTCCATTCCCCTTTCGGTTGATGGAGCAACGAAAAGCGAATTGACGTTAACAAAGGGTGGCAGGGCCTGCAGGCGCGACGGACCGCGCGTCGCCGAACGCACCTGCTCCTCGGCTCTATCCCCTGCACCCGCCCTTCGACTGTGAAGGGCGTGACATCTGCATCGCAGCGGGGCGGGCACATTCCGTGCTTTTTCACGTTCAATCGGTCCTCCGGACCTTTCCGCTGAACCCCCTTCATCCCATGCACTTCCCTCTCTCCCGTACCGTGACGGCGACGCTCCTCGCCGTTGCGGCCGGCTGGCTCACCGGCTGCGGTGGCGGCTCGGGCGCCAACGTTTCCCTGGCCGCAGCCCTCCCACAGCCGCCTTCCGCAGGCACGCCCGCACCGGCGCCGGCACCCGCAACCCCCGAGCCCACGGCGCCCACGCGCACCGTCAGCTTCGACCCGGCGCTGTGCACGCTCCAGGCGGGCGCACCCTATGGCCAGACCGTGGGCATCACGGGCACCCACATGATGGTCACCTCGGCCGACGTGCAGGCCTCGATGGCGGGTTGCCGCATCCTGGCTTCGGGGGGCTCCGCCATCGATGCGGCCATCACGGTGCAGGCCATGCTCAACGTGACGGAGCCCTTCGCTTCGGGCCTGGGCGGCGGCACGGTCATCACCTACTACGATGCCGCGACCAAGAAGGTGCGCGCCTTCGACGGCTTCTCGGCCGCCCCGGCCACCACCGGCGGCGTGGCGGACATCTACCGGGCCGTGGCGCAGGACGTGAGCACCACCAACGGCTTCAATGTCTGCAAGACCGGCCTCGCGGCGGGCTCCAGCATCTCCTCGCAGCAGGGCAATACCAACATCTCCGCCCGCGCGGCCGGCGTGCCGGGCACGCTGGCGGTGCTGGACCTGGTGCACAAGTCCTATGGCCGCCTGGCATGGAACAAGCTGTGGGACGAGAGCATCGCCACCGCCGCCAACGGCTTTCCGATGACGAAGTACATGTACCAGACGCTGTACGCCGACTCGGGCGAGTACGACGACGACGGCAACCCGGTGTCCGCCGGCAGCGGCGTGCCGGCCTGGGTCAATTCGGCCGGCACGGTGCGCGGTGCGGCCCGTTGCAAATACCCCGACATCAACGCCCGCTACTGCCTGCCGAGCGACACCACCAAGCAGCAGCCGCTGCCCGTGGGCACGCTGATCCGCAATGCCGAGCTGGCCGATACGCTGACCAAGGTGCGCGACGGCGGCGCCGCCGCCTTCTACGATCCGGCCGGCACCATCGCGCCGGCCATCGTGGCCAAGCTCACCACCGGCCAGTTGCCCTGTGCGTCGGTCCTGCCCTCGGCCGGCACCAGCAGCAACCCCAGCACTGCCAGCACCATCGCCCGCATCCCCAGCCTGATGACCGCGGCGGACTTCGCCAGCTACAAGGCGGTGGAGCGCAAGCCGCTGGTGGGCACGCGCTTCGGCATGACCATCTACACGCAGCCGGCGCCGTCCTTCGGCGGCGTGGTCACGCTCTACAACCTGGCGCTGCTGGAGCGCAAGGCGATTGCCGACACGGCCTTCAACAGCACCGCGTGGCTGCACCTGGTGACCGAAGGAAGCCGGCTGGCCAATGCCGACCGCCGCAACGTGGTGGGCGATCCGGCGTACTCCAACATCAACGAGCGCGTGGCGGCCCTGCTGTCGCCGGCCTACTTGGCCAGCCGGGCTGCGCTCATCGGCGACACGGCGCTGGGGACGGTTTCGGCCGGCGGCACGGGCGACGGCATTCCCGCCTTCAGCAGCACCGATCCGACGGTCTACGACCCAATGGCCAGTGCCCGGACCTCGCCCGTCGTGCTGGCGCGCCACACTGCGCCCCGGTCGACGCGCCTGGCAAAAGCCGCGGCCGAGGCCGGCCAGGAGGACTGGAACACCACCAGCAACGTCGCCATCATCGACGGCTGGGGCAATGCGCTGTCGATGACCACCACCATCAACACGCACTGGGGGGCGCACATCGAGGCGGCGGGCATGATGATCAACAACGTCATGTCGAACTTCTCTGCCAGCACGCCGGGCCTGGACGTCAACGGCTACGCCGCATTCAAGCGCCCGCGCAGCTCCATCGCGCCGGCCATCGCCTTCGATGCGGAGGGGCGCATGCGGCTGGTGTGGGGTTCGGCCGGCGGCGGCCCGATCCCCGACTACATCGTCAAGACCTTCCTGGGCCATGTGGTCTACGGCATGGACCTGCAGGCCGCGATCAACGCCGACAACTTCACCGGTCAGAACGGCATCGCCCAGCTCGAAGCCGGCAAGCCCATCGCGGACGAAGTGGCGCGCCTGATCAGCGGCTATGGCAACACCAGCAGCAACGCGCAGGTGACGGGGTTGACCAGCGGCCTGTCGGGCATCGCCGTGGGCTACGACGCCAACGGCTTCCCCATCTATCGCGGCGCGGCGGACAACCGGCGCAACGGCGGGGCGAGCGGGTACTGAGGACCGACCGCGCCTGCGGCGGCCCGTGATGCCAGACGCCGGGCCCCGTGCGGTGCCTGTGGTGTGACCGTCCGCCCTAGCGCTGGCGCTGGCGCACCCGAGCCACGGCCGCATCGGTGATCGCCACCGCCTGGCCAAGGTGACTGGTGGCGTCGAACAACCCTGGCGTCTCGGCCAGCAGCGGCGCGAGCGTGGGGTCTGCCAGGGCCGCCTGCTGCAGCGAGCAGCCCCGCGCCTGGGCGGTGCGGGCGAGCTGCTTCATCTTCTCGTGCGCGCTGTGCTTGCCCAGGCGGCCGGCCAGGGCGAAGGTGATGGCTTCGGACAGCACCAGCCCCTGGCTGCGCGCCAGGTTGGCCGCCATGTTCTGTGGCATCACCACCAGCACGTCGAGCAGCCGCTGCAGCATCGCCAGCAGGTCGCCCATGCCGACGCACAGGTCGCGCAGCACCTCGCCATGCTGGGCCGAGTCGCGCTCGTACACGATGCCGATCCAGGCCAGCAGCGGCTGCAGACGACCGCTCACTTCGCGCGCGCGCGACACCACCTCGATGCTCAGCGAGGGGTTGCTCTTGTGCGGCATGGTCGAGGAGCCGACCGCCCCGGTGGCCTCGCGCAGCTCGTCCAGGTCGTCGCCGCACAGCAGGAAGATCTCCTGCCCGATGTGGCCCGCCGTCCCGGCCGCCAGGGCGACGGCGCAGCCGAACTCGGCGAAGCGATCGCGGCTGCCCTTCCAGTCCACGGCCTCGGGCGTGTCCAGGCCCAGCTCGGCCATCACCTCGCGCTCGATGGCGGGGCCGGCATCGCCGAAGGAGGCATAGGTGCCCACGGCCCCGCTCAGGATGCCGGTGCGGTAGCGCGCCAGCCAGCCCTGCAGCCGCTCGATGCTGCGGCCATGCTCGGCCAGCCAGGTCGCCACCTTCATGCCGAAGGTGAAGGGAAGCGCATGGCGCCCCAGCGTGCGGGCCACCATGGGCGTGGCGCGGTGTTCGGCGGCAATGTCGGCCAGGCGCTGCTCGATGCCGCGCATCTGCGACACCAGCCGCGTGCCGGCTGCCTGCAACTGCTGCACCAGCACCGTATTGAACAGGTCGGCGGTGGTGGCGCCGTAGTGCAGCCATTCGCGGCTCTCGGGCGCCAGCTGCGCGCGCCAGGTGTCGAGGATCGCCACCAGCGGATGGCCCACCTCCGCGCGATGCCGGGCCCATTCGTCCTCGGGAAAGAAGGACAGCTGCGCCTTGGCGGCCATGTCCTCGGCCGCGGCCTGCGGGATCAGCCCGCGCCGCGCCTGCACGCGGGCCAGTGCGGCCTCGAAGGCCAGGATGCCGGCCACGCTGGCGCGGGCCGAGAAGATCTGGCGCACCGCGGCGCCTTCGGGCGTGGCACTGGGGTCGTCGGACAGGCAGAGCAAGGCGGTCGTCCTCGGCGTCGTCTTCAGCGGTCGAGCTTCACCGTGGCGGCGAGCTTGCGGTAGCGGGCGTCTTCGCGCGCCATCAGTTCCCCGAACTGCGCCGGCGTGCCCGGTTCGACGCGGTAGCCGAGCTTGGCGAGGCCTTCGCGCACCTCTGGCTTGGCCAGGGTCTGCGTCAGGGCTGCGTTCATGGCCGCGATCACGGCGGCCGGCGTCTTCGCCGGCGCGAGCAGGCCCATCCACGCGTCGGTGGTGAAGCCTTTGATCTCGCGGCCTTCGTTGATGGTGGCGATGTCCTTGGCGCGTTCGTCGCGGTGCAGGCTCATCAGGCCCAGCGACTTGATCTTGCCGTCCTGGATGTAGCCGATGGCCGAGGGCAGGGTGATGACGGCCAGGTCGACCTGGCCGCCCAGCAGGTCGGCATTGAGTGGCGCGGCGCCCTTGTAGGGCACGGTGAGCCAGTCGACCTTGGCCTGGCTGGCCAGCATGGCGGTGGCCACATGCTGCAGTGTGCCCAGGCCGGGCACGCCGACGTTCAGGGTGCCGGGCTTCCGGCGCGCCAGCGCGAGCAACTCATCGATGGTGTTGGCGGGCAGCTTGGGGTTGGCCACCAGCACGAAGGGCGTGACGCCGATCTCGCCGATGGGCGCGAGGTCCTGATGCTTGTAGGGCGTGCCGGCCGTGACGATGGGCGCGAGCACCACCTCGTTGACGGTCCCGGCCAGCAGCGTATAGCCATCGGGCGCGGCGCGCACCACCTTCTGCGCTGCGATGGCGCCCGACGCGCCGGCCACGTTGTCCACCACCACGGTCTGGCCCAGCACCTGGCCCAGGTGCTGGGCGACCAGCCGCGTGACGGTGTCGGTGGCCCCGCCGGCCGGGAAGGGCACGACCAGGCTGATCGGTTTGGCCGGGTAGTTCTGGGCAGCGACCAGGCCGCCGGACAGCGCCAGCGCGGCGCCGAAGGCGGCGCGGGCGAGGAGCGTGCGGCGGTCGAGGCCGGCGTGGGCATGGCGGCGGAAGGTCTGCATGAGGTCGTCTCCGGCGATGTGGGGTGCGGCAGATTCTTGGCGCCGCCTGTCCAGGCAGCAACGCACGACTGGGCCTAAGCTATAGGGCCAACCTATAGCCAAACCCATCCCGACCCATGCCCGCCGCCGATGCCGCCGCCTCCCTCGCCCGCCGTCTGCTGCACTACGCCCGTCCGCGGCAACTGCAACTGGTCGTACGCATGGCCGAGCTGGGGGCGATGCAGAAGGCCGCTGCCGATCTGGGCATGAGCCAGCCCTCGGCCACCGAGGCGCTCAACCGGGTCGAGGCGCTGCTGGACCTCACGCTCTTCGACCGCCACGCGCGCGGCGTGCGCCTCACGCGCGAGGGCGCGCTGCTGCTGCCGGCGTTGCGGCGCGCTCTGGACGCGTTCGACCTGCTGGCCGGCGATGCGGCCCGCATCGCGCACGGCGCCGGCGGCCTGGTGCGACTTGCCGGCATTGCGGCGGCCAGCACGGCCATCGCCGCGCCGGCGCTGCCGGCCCTGTGCGCGGCCCAGCCGGCGCTGTGGCTCGACTACCGTGAGATCGAGGCCGCCGACATTGCCGCCGTGTGCCAGGACCGCACGGCCGACTTGGTGCTGTGCCGGGCCTCGGTGCAGGTGCCGGCGGGCCATGACTTCACGCCGCTGCGCGCGGACCGCATCGGCGTCTACTGCGCGAGCGACCATCCGCTGGCGCGGCGCAGCAGCGTGGACCTGCAACGCTGCGCCAAGGAGACCTGGTTGCTGCCGCCCGAGGGCTCGCCGCCGCACGCGGCCTTCGCGGCGCTGTGCGACACGCTCGGTGCCCCGCCGCCGGTGGCGCGGGTGAGCACGCGCACGCTGGCGCTCGGCGTCGCGCTGGTGTGCGAACTGCGGCTGCTGTACGTGGGGCTGGACAGCCACATGGACCGCTTCGTCGCATCGGGTCGGCTGCACCGGCTGCCCATCGACGTACCGGGGGCGCCGGTGCCCATCGGTTGCCTGCATCCGCAGCAGCCGGCGTCGGAGGCGGCGGCCACCGTGCTGACGCACCTGGTGCGGTGGGCCTCAGGCGGTGAACACAGCGCCAGGCCTGATGCTCAGTAGGGACCGGCCTGCGGGGCGGCGCCCACGCCCGCGCCGCGGCCGAAGTCGGCCGCCAGCTTGCGCGTGGCCTGCACCAGCAGCGTGATGTCCAGGCCCACGGCCACGAAGGTGGCGCCCAGGTCCAGGTAACGGCGTGCCAGCGTGGCATCGCTGGTCAGCGTGCCGGCGGCCTTGCCGCTCGCCACGATGGTGCGGATGGCATCGTCGATGGCCGCCAGCACCTCGGGATGGCCGGCCTTGCCGCGGTGGCCCATCGACGCCGCCAGGTCGGCCGGGCCGATGAAGACGCCGTCCACGCCATCGACGGCGCAGATCGCCTCCAGGTTCTGCAGCGCCGTGCGGGTCTCGGCCTGCACCAGCAGGCAGACCTCGTCGTTGGCCTCGTCCAGGTAGTCGCGCCGCCCGCCCCAGCGCGAGGCCCGGGCCACGGCGGCCCCGACGCCGCGGATGCCTTCGGGTGGATAGCGCGTGGCCGACACCAGCGCCGCGGCCTGCTCGGCCGTGTCCACCATGGGCACCAGCAGCGTCTGCGCGCCGATGTCCAGCAGTTGCTTGATGAGGGCGGTGTCGCCGTTGACGGCCCGCACCACCGGATGGCTGGGGTAGGCCGCCACCGATTGCAGCTGCGGCAGGATGCTGAGCACGTTGTTGGGCGCATGCTCGCCGTCGATCAGCAGCCAGTCGAAACCGGCCGTGGCGCAGGCCTCGGCCGCGTAGGCATCGGCCATCGACAGCCAGAGGCCGACCTGGGCCTGGCGCGCGGCCAGGGCGTTCTTGAAGGGATTGCTCATGGCGAAGTCTTTCGTTCTCTCGTCTCGTTCAGTCCAGCTGTCCCTGGCAGACGTACTTGATGTGCAGGTAGTCGTCGAGCCCGTGCACCGAGCCCTCGCGGCCGTAGCCCGATTCCTTGACACCCCCGAAAGGCGCGGCCTCGGCCGCCAGGGCGCCTTCGTTGATGCCGACGATACCCGTCTCCAGCGCGTCGGCCACGCGCCAGATGCGCCGCACGTCCTGGCTGTAGAAGTAGGCGGCCAGGCCGAAGGGCGTGTCGTTGGCGGCGGCGATGACCTCGGCCTCGTCGTCGAAACGGGTCAGCGGTACCACCGGGCCGAAGGTCTCCTCGCAACTGCAGGCCATCTGCGCGGTGGCGCCGGTGAGCACGGTGGGCGCGAAGTAGTGCGGGCCCAGCGCGTCCAGCCGCCGGCCTCCGACGAGCACGGTCGCGCCCTGGGCGACGGCGTCCTGCACATGGCGCTCGATCTTCTCGACCGCGCGGGCATTGATCATGGGACCGATCTGCGAGGCGGGATCGCTGGCCGGGCCGACCTTGAGCGCGCCGACCCGCTGGGCCAGCTTGCGCGCGAAGGCATCGTGCACCGCGCCGTGCACGAACACGCGGTTGGGGCAGACGCAGGTCTGGCCGCCGTTGCGGAACTTGGCCGCCATCAGGCCCTCGACGGCCGCGTCCAGGTCGGCGTCCTCGAAGACGATGAAGGGCGCATTGCCGCCCAGCTCCAGCGACAGCTTCTTGAGCGTGTCGGCGCTGCGCCGCGCCAAGTGCTTGCCCACCGGTGTGGAGCCGGTGAAGGTGATCTTGCGCACCCGCGGATCGTCCAGCCAGGCATCCACCACCGCAGGCGTGCGCTCGCGCGAGGCGGTGACGATGTTGAGCACGCCGGGCGGCACGCCGGCCTCGTGGGCCAGCAGCACCAGGGCCAGCGAGGTGAGCGGCGTGTCCTCGGCGGGCTTGCACACCACAGTGCAGCCGGCGGCCAGGGCGGGCGCGATCTTGCGGGCGATCATGGCGGCCGGGAAGTTCCAGGGCGTGATGGCGGCCACCACGCCCACCGGTTCGCGCAGCGCGAACATGCGCCGGCCCGGCATGGGCGCGGGGATCACCTCGCCGTTCATGCGTGTGGCCTGCTCGGCGAACCATTCGATGTAGCTGGCCGCGTAGGCCACCTCGCCCTTGCCTTCGGCCAGCGGCTTGCCCTGCTCGCGGCTGATGAGGCGGCCCAGGTCTTCCTGATGCGCCATCACCAGGTCGTTCCAGCGCTTGAGGATGGCTGCGCGCTGACGCGCCGGCACCTTGCGCCAGGCGCCGAAGGCCGCCTGGGCCGCATCGACCGCGGCACGGGCCTGGGCCGGCCCGGAATCCGGCACCTGCGCGATGCGCTCGCCGGTCGCGGGGTCGGTCACGGGCAGCCAGTCCTCGACGTCGTCGCGCCAGTGGCCATCGATGAAATTGGCGGTGCGCACCAGCTCGGCGCGCGAAAGGGTCAGGGACATGGGGCGAGGCTCAAAAATGTGGCGAGTGGAAGGCGTCAGGGTTGCATGGGGCGCCCGAAGGCCGCGGAGCGGCATGGGGGGATGTCAACTCACGATCCCGAGGTGCCAGGGGACGAATTCGTGGTCGCCCAGGCCCAGCGCCTCGCTCTTGGTCTTCTCGCCGCTGGCATGCCGCAGGATCTGCCCGAAGATGCGCTCGCCCATCTGCGCCACGTCCAGCTCGCCGTCGAGCACCAGGCCGCAGTTGATGTCCATGTCCTCTTCCAGCCGGCTGTACATGGCCGTATTGCTGGCCAGCTTGATGGTGGGCGCGGGCTTGCTGCCGAACATGGAGCCGCGGCCGGTGGTGAAGCAGATCAGGTTGGCGCCGCTGGCGATCTGCCCCGTGGTGGCCACCGGGTCGTAGCCGGGCGAGTCCATGAAGACGAAGCCGTGTTCGGTGATCGGCTCGGCGTACTCGTACACCGCCCGCAGCGGCGTGGTGCCGCCCTTCATGGCCGAGCCGAGCGACTTCTCGAAGATGTTGGCCAGGCCGCCGGCCTGGTTGCCCGGGCCCACCACGCCGTTGAACTGGCCGTTGTGGCCGCGGGTGTAGCGCTCCCACCAGGCGAGGCGGTCCAGCAGCTTCTGGCCCACGGTCGGGCTGATGGCACGGTGGGTGAGCATGTATTCGACGCCGTGGATCTCCGGCGTCTCCGACAGGATGGCCGTGCCGCCGTGGCGCACCAGGATGTCCATCGCCGCGCCGAGGGCCGGGTTGGCCGTGATGCCCGAGAAGCCGTCCGACCCCCCGCACTCCAGCCCGATCTTGAGGTGGCTGGCCGGCACCGGCACGCGGTGCACGTCGTTGGCCGCGGGCAGCATCGCTTCCACCGCGCGGATGCCGGCCTCGATGGTGGCGCGGGTGCCGCCCACCTCCTGCATCACGAAGGTCTTCAGGCGCTCGCCGGCGGCCAGGCCCTGCGAGGCGACCAGATCGTCCACCTGATTGCGTTCGCAGCCCAGCCCGACGATCAGCACCGCGGCCAGGTTGGGATGATTGGCATAGCCGGCAATCGTGCGACGCAGCACATCGAAATGCTCACTGGGCGAGGACATGCCGCAGCCGCTGGTCTGCGCGAAGGCCACCACCCCGTCGACGTTCGGATAGGCCGCCAGGCGCTCGGGCGTGAAATGCGCCGCCACACGCTGGATCACCGTGGCCGAGCAGTTGACCGAGGAGATCAGCCCCACGAAGTTGCGGGTGGCCACCCGCCCGTCGGGCCGCACGATGCCCATGAAGCGGGCGCGCTCGGCCTCGGGCAGATAGTCCACCGGCCGCACATCCTGGCCGAAGCCCGGGTCGCGGTCGAAGTCGATGAGCACGATGTTGTGCGAATGCACATGCTCGCCGGCCTCGATGTCGCGCGCGGCGGCGCCGATGACGGTGTCGTACTTGCGCACCGGCTCGCCGGCAGCGATGCGGCGTGCCGCGATCTTGTGGCCCGCCGGCACCTGGGCACGAAGGCACAGCCCCAGCTCCGGCAGCGGCTGGCCCAGCGCCAGGGGCGCGCGGGCGATGAGCACGTTGTCGTTGGCGTGCAGGCGGATCAGGGTGGCGGCGTCGGGCATCGTCGTGGGGCGGGGCGGTTGTGTCGGTCACCCTGGCGGGGCGACCTGCAGGGGTTCAGCTCTTGAGGAGCGCCTTGAGGTTCAGGCGCTCGATGAGCACCTTCTCCTTGTCCACGGTGGCGGCGACGTACTTCTGGTAGTCGGGCGCATCCAGGTACATGAGCGGCGCATCGATGCGGGCGCAGGCTGCGGTGAACTCGGGGCTGGCGGCGGCGGCCTTGAAGGCGCTGCGCAGCCGCGCCAGCACGGGCGCCGGCACGCCGGCGGGGGCGCCGATGCCGTTGGGCGCGTCGACCACCACGTCGTAGCCGGCATCGCGCAGCGTGGGCGTGTCCTTGAACTCGGCCGAGCGCTGCTCGCCCCAGGTGGACAGCAGCCGCAGTTGCCCGGCGCGCACCTGCGGCGCCCAGGAGCTGGAATCGGCCAGCATGTCCACATGACCGCCCATCAGCGCGGCCAGCGCATCGGCACCGCCCTTGAAGGGAATGGCGTTGAACTTCGCGCCGGCCGCCATTGCGAATTCCTCCATGCCCACATGGGTGGCACCGCCGAAGCCGGCCGTGCCGTAGGTGACCAGGCCCGGCCGGGCCTTGGCGTCGGCCACCAGGTCCTTGAGCGTCTTCCAGGGTGCGTTGCTGCGCACCGCGATGCCGAAGGTCTGGCCCGACACGCGGGCGATGTAGCTCAGGTCCTTCAGCGGGTCCACCTGCACCATGCCGAGCTGCGAGAAGCGCGTGACCGAGATCGGGATCTGGCCGATGGTGTAGCCGTCGGGTCTGGCCGAGGCCAGGGCCTTGAGGCCGATCATGCCGGAGGCGCCGGTCTTGTTCTCCACGGCGATGGCCTGGCCCAGCTCGCGCGAGGCGGCGGTGCACAGCGCGCGCATGGTCACGTCGGCGGTGCCGCCGGCCGGCCAGGGGCACAGGAACATGATGGCGCGCTCGGGGTAGTCGGCGGCATGGGCGCTCTGCAGCGCGGGCAGGGCGGTGGCGGCGGCCGTGCCCAGGCTGCCCAGCACGAAATGGCGGCGGGTGGTGTTCATCGCGGTGTCTCCGTTCTTTTGGGGTGCGCCGGATTCTGGGCGGCCGGGCCATGAGAAGCCAATGAAGAAGCGGACTGGCTTCATGCCGTTCTGGTTATGCTCATCGGCATGGCCGACATCGACCGCGTGCTGCGCTCCAACCTCAAGCTCCGGCATCTTCAGCTGCTGGTGGCGCTCGATGAATTCCGGCACCTGGGCCGGGCTGCCGAGTTCCTGTCGGTCACGCAGCCGGCGGTCTCCAAGGTGCTCGCCGAGATCGAGCGCATGTTCGAGCTGCAGCTGTTCACCCGGTCCACGCGTGGCACCGAGCCTACGGCCTACGGTGCCACCGTGGTGCGCTTTGCCCGCTCGGTGCTGGCCGACTACCAGCGCACCCGCGAGGAGATTGCCGCCGTGGCCAGCGGCGGCGCCGGCCGCGTAAGCGTGGGCGCCATGGTGGTGGCCATGCCCGGCCTGCTGGTCGATGCCGTGCGGCTGCTCAAGCAGCGCAGCGCGCTCACCGCCGTGCTGGTGGAGGAGGGCGACCTCACCCGCCTGCTGCCGCGCCTGCGCGTGGGCGAACTGGACCTGATCGTCGGCCGGCTGGAGCCGGGCTATGCCTCGCCCGACCTGGAGACCGAGGCCCTGTACACCGAGCGCATGTGCATCGTGGTGCACCGCGACCACGCCTTCGCCGCGCGTCGACGCAAGCCAAGCTGGGCCGAGCTGGCGGGCCAGCCCTGGGTCATGCCGCCGCCCTGGGCCTCGTCGCGCATCAAGCTCAACCAGCAGTTCTACCGCCACCAGCTGGTGCCGCCGGCCGATGTGGTCGAGACGGCGTCGTTCCTCGCCACCTTTGCCTTCGTGCGCGATCTGCGGGCGGTCGGGTTCGTGGCCGAAACGGTGGCCCGGCGCTTCGAGGCCGAGGGCTTCCATGCCATCGCGCTGCCGGTGCCCATCGAGCTGCCGCCGGTCGGCGTCATCACCCTGCGCGGACGGCGCAGGCCACCGGCCGCGGTGCAGCTGCTCGAGTGCCTGCGCGCGGCGACAGTGCGCCACGGCCTACCCTGAGCGCGCCGTGTCCTGGCTAGCATCAGCCGGACGAAGACCTGAGGAGGCGCCCTTGACCAGCACCCACCACGACACCGACCTCGGCATGACCGAAGCAGGACGCCTGCGCGCCCTGGCCGAACTCCAGATCATGGACACGCCGCCCGAAGCGGCCTTCGACGACCTGGCCTGGCTAGCCGCCTCGATCTGCGAGGTGCCTGTCGCGCTTGTCACGCTGGTCGACGCACAGCGCCAATGGTTCAAGGCCCGGTGCGGTCTGGAGATCGAGGGCACCCCGCGCAGCCAGGCCGTATGCAGCCATGCCATCGAACGCTCCGAGCTGCTGGAGATCCCCGACATGCGGGCCGACCGCCGGTTCGCGCACTACGGCCTGGTGGTGGGTCCGCCGCACCTGCGCTTCTACGCCGGCATGCCCATGATCGGCCCGGCCGGCTGGCGCTACGGGACGCTGTGTGTCATGGACCGTCAGCCGCGCAGGCTCGACGAGCGGCAGCAGGAAGCGCTGCGGCGCCTGGCGGCACGGGCGGCCGACCTGCTCGAAAGCCGCCGCCTGCGCATCCTGGGTGAGAGCCGCGCCGCCGCCATCGCCGAACTGCTGGAGGCGCTGCCCGACGGCGTGGTGACCTGCGATGGCAGCGGCACGCTGCAGGAGTTCAACAAGACGGCGCGCGATTGGCACGGCGTCGATCCCCGTGCGTTGCCGCCAGCGCAGTGGCCGGCCTACTTCGGCCTGTGCGAGGCCGACGGCCGCACCCTGCTGGCGCCCGAGCGGGTGCCGCTCGCCCGGGCCTATGCGGGCGAGAAGGTGCGGGGCCAGGCCATCGTGATCCGCACACCGGGCATGGAGCCGCGCACCGTGAGCTGCAATGCGAGCCCGCTGCGCGCGCCCGACGGCCACAGCCTGGGGGCGGTGTGCACCATGCACGACATCACCACCCAGGCGCATGAATCCCGCCAGATGGAGGTGTTGGCCATGACCGATGCGCTCACCGGCCTGCCCAACCGCATGGCTTGGTTCGCCGAGCTGGAACGGGCCCTGGCGCGCGCCCGGCGTGCGGGCGTCGCGGCGGTGGTGGCCTTCATCGACCTGAACGGCTTCAAGGACATCAACGATGCCCATGGCCACGCGGTGGGTGACGCGGTGCTGCGCGAATGTGCGCACCGCCTGCAGAGCGCATGCCGCCAGGGCGACTACATCGCGCGGCTGGCGGGCGATGAGTTCGTGCTCTTCCTGGACCACGCCAATCCGGCAGCGGTGGACCTGGCCGCGATGGCGCAGCGCATCCAGGCAGCCCTGGGTGCGCCCTTGCATATTGCCGGGCGGGTGCTGGCCGTCGGCTGCAGCATCGGCTTCGCCACCGCCACTGCCGACCAGGCGAGTGCGGAACACCTGCTGCACCAGGCCGACGCCGCCATGTATCGGGCCAAGCGCGACAAGTCAGTGCCTTTCGTGGTGGTCGACGCCGCGCAGCCCTGAGCCGGCCGGGCGACCACGCCGGTGCTGCAGCCAGCCGTCGACCGACCAGCGGCCGCCGCCATGCACCAGCAGGTACAGCAGCAGCCCCGCCCACGACAGGTGCGTCGGCCAGGCGGACGGGTAGACGAAGAGCTGGATCACCAGCGTCATGCCCAGCAGCCCCAGCGTCGGCAGGCGGGTGAACAGGCCCATCACCAGCAGCAGGGGCAGCACATGCTCGGCTGTGGCGGCCATCTGCGCGGCCAGCTCGGGCGGCAGCAGCGGCAGCCGGTATTCCGTGCGGAACAGCTCGTAGGCGCTGTCGTTGATGTGGAACCAGCCGTCGACCTTGGTGCGGCCGGACTGCCAGAAGATCGCCGCGACGGCCACGCGGTCGATCAGCGCGAGGGCGTCGTGCCAGGCGGCGCGTCGGCCGAAGGCGGCGAGGCGCTCGCCCAGGGTGGTGGGAGGAAGGGGCACAGCGATCGGGTTCATGGTTCGGTCGTCCAGGTGAGGTCGAGACACAGCGCCTGCCAGCCCAGCAACTGGCCGATGAGCGGGGCGATGGCGCAGCCGGGTTCCGCATCCAGGGCGAGGGCGGTGGCTTCGACCAGCGGCTGTCGCCGGGCACAGGCGTCGAGGAAGGCACAGCCGCCGCGGCCCAGCGCATGCCACTCGACCGTGTCACCCGGCCGCACGAGCAGTGCGCCGTCGGGCTGCCAGGGCAGCTGCGCCAGGGCCGCTTCGTCCGTCCCGGCCCGTGCGGCCTGCCAGATCGCGAAGGCCGGCGTGTCGGCATGCCAGGTCCAGCGAGCCGAAGGCAGCGGCTGCAAGCGCAGGGCGCCCAGGGCCGAGGGCGCCAGTCGCGCGAGGACGGCGGCATCCACCGCCTGCGCGTCGGATGCCTGGTGGGCGTCCAGCCACAGCCGGTCGAGCCGGCACACCGCGCCCAGCCAGGGCAGGCCGGCGGTGGACGGCAGCCCGGCCAGGAAGTCGGGCAGGCCGTCGCCGTAGCGCATCAGGCTGGCCTCGGTGGGCAATTCGTGCTGCAGGTATTCGGCGGCGGCGCTGCGCAGCCAGTCCTCGCCCACCAGCCGTGCCGTGGCTGGATGGTTGGCGATGAGCGCGTCGATGCAGGCACGGCGGAAGCCATTGCGGTAGACGGCCAGGCCGGGTTGGGCTGCCAGCGGGCCTTCGGCGTGGGGCGCGAGCAGGGCGGCGTGCAACAGGTGCTCGAAGTCCTCGGCGGCGTCGCCGGCGCAGCCCGTCCTGGCACGAGACGCTTCGTCGTCGCCAGCCTTGCGGACCCGCGCAACGACGGCAGGCCGGGCGCTCACGCCAGGGCCTCCTGCCTGGACGCTTCATCCAGGCACTGCTGCGCCTGGGTGCGCTCGGCCATCAGGTCGGCGAAGGCGGGCACGTCGCCGTCGCGCTCCAGCAGTACGGGCCGTGGTCCGTGCCGGCGCAGAAAGTGCCGGAGCAGGGCCCACACTTCGGGCGCCACGGCGCGGTCGTGGGTGTCCACGAGCAGGGCATCGCCATGCACCGGGTCGGGCGAATGGCCGGCGATGTGCAGCTCCATCACCGCCTCGGCCGGAAAGCCGTCGATGTAGGCCTGCGCGTCCTGGCCCAGGTTGCGGCAGGACACGTGCACGTTGTTCACGTCCAGCAGCAGGCCGCAGCCGGTGCGGGCGACCAACTCGGCCAGGAAGTCGATCTCGGTCCAGGCATGGCCTTGCAGGCGAAGGTAGTGCGACGGGTTCTCGATGGCCAGGCGGCGGCCCAACGTCTGCTGCGCCTGGTCCACACGCTCGGCCAGGCGGGCCAGGGCGGCGTCGGTACGCAGCACGGGCAGCAGGTCGGGCAGGTAGCGGCCGCCCGCGCGCGACCAGGCCAGGTGCTCGGAGACCAAAACCGGCTGCAGCCGGTCCACCAGCGCGCGCAGGCGCCGCAGGTGGGCTTCGTCGAGCGGCTCGGTGCCGCCCAGCGACATCGCCACGCCGTGCAGCGACAGCGGATGCCGCGCGCCGATGCGCTCCAGCCAGGCCAGGCGCGGGCCGCCGTCGACCATGTAGTTCTCGGGATGCACCTCGAACCACAGGCCTTCGGCATCGGCGGGGAGCGCCTCGTCGAAATGCTGCGGCTTGAGGCCCAGGCCCGCGCCGGGTTGCGATGGCGGTTGCGGCATGGCGATGCGGCCTGGCGATCAGGACTTCATCGGCGTCAGCGAGCCCATGCCCTTGGGCGTCTTCATGCTGGTGCAGGTGCCGGCCGGCACGTTCTTCCAGGCGTTGGCCTGGTAGTCGACCTTGGAGGTGCCGGCGCAGGTGGTGCCGGGGCCGGCGGCGCAGTCGTTCTTGCCGGCCAGGGCGACGCCGTAGCACTTCTCCATCTTGGCCATGCTGTCGGCGGGCTTGCTGTCCTGCGCATGGGCGATGCCACCGGCCAGGGCGGCGAGCAGGAAGGCGGTGGAGGCGAGGGGGCGGGTCGAGGTCATGGTGAAGGCTCCTGATGAAAAGGTTGAAGGTCGGAATCGGCACCGCCATCGCGGCGACCGTCTGCTAGTTCCGTCCCGGCGCGGCGGCCGTTACGCGGCGGCACAATCGCCGACGAAAAAATAAAAGCGCCGCGCCTGTAACCCGCAGGCCCGCCGAGGCGAATGGAAAGAGGCCTGTCCGAATGAGTACCGCCGAAGCCCATCTGCGCATGCTGTTCCTTCGGGGACTCGATGGCGATGCAGCCGCCTACCGCCAGTTCCTGTCCGAGCTGGCGGCGCACCTGCGCGCCTTTCTGCGGCGGCGCCTGTTCGGCTGGCCCGACGACGTCGAGGACCTGGTCCAGGAGTGCCTTCTTGCCATGCACAACCAGCGACACACCTACCTGCGCGACCATCCGGTGACGGCCTGGGCGCATGCCATCGCCCGCCACAAGCTGATCGATCACCTGCGCCAGAAGTCCTCGCGCGAGGCCTTGCACGAGCCGCTGGACGACGCGCTCGAACTGGTGGCCGACTCGGACACCGACGCGCAGGAGGCGCGCCGCGACCTGCTGGTGCTGCTGGAGACGCTGCCCGACCGCCACCGCCTGCCCATCGTGCACACCAAGCTGCAGGGCCTGTCGGTGGCCGAGACGGCGCAGCTGACCGGCATGTCCGAATCGGCCGTGAAGGTGGGCGTGCACCGCGGCCTCAAGGCCCTGGCCGCCCGGCTCGGCATCGACAAGGAGGCGGCCGCATGAAGACCGATGACCTGGTGACCCTGCTGGCGCAGGACGCGGCGCCGGTGCCTGCGGGCGCCAACGCGCGCCGCCTGTGGCTGGCACTCGCCTGCAGCCTGCCGCTGTCGCTGCTGATCATGCAGGCAGGCTACGGCATGCGCGGCGACCTGTGGCGCGTGATGGTGCTGCCCATGCTGTGGGTCAAGCTGGCCGTGTCGCTGTGCGTGGCGGCGGCCGGGCTGCTGATGGTGCGGCGCCTGGCCAGCCCGGGCGTGGGGCCGGGCCGCGCCGGCTGGCTGGCCGTGGTGGCGGTCGGCCTGCTGTGGGCGCTGGCCGTGTGGCGCTGGATCGACATGCCGCAGACCGTGCGCATGCCGGCCCTGATGGGCCAGACCTGGCGCACCTGCGTGGTCAATATCGGCCTGATCGGGCTGCCCGTGTTCGTGGCCGCCTTCTGGATGCTGCGCGGCATGGCCGCCACGCGGCCGCGCCGCGCGGGGGCCGCGGCCGGCCTGCTGGCCGGCGGCGCGGGCGCCACGGTGTATGCGCTGCACTGCCCCGAGCTGACGGCGCCCTTCCTGGCCACCTGGTACGTGCTCGGGATGCTGCTGCCGGTGGCTGCCGGCGCCGTGCTGGGGCCGCGGCTGCTGCGCTGGTGAGCGTCAGACGAGCGTGACGCCCGCCCAGCGGCCGTCCTCGACCAGCGCGCGCACGCTGTCGCGCATCACGCCGCGCGCCGCCAGCACGGCGGGTGCCAGCTCTTCGTCGGCTCGGCTGCACAGCAGGTTGACGCGGCGGGCCACCGGTGCATCCAGCCGCGCGTGGTGGAAGCGCCGGTCGGCATCCGGATAGCGACCCAGCGCGGCCCAGGGCTGCAGCGTGGCGCCCAGGCCCGCGTCCACGGCGGCCATCACCATCGCCAGCGAATCGACCTCCAGCGCCACCTGCGGCGCGATGCCTGCGCGGTCGAAGGCGGCGTCGATGGCACTGCGCAGCCCGTGCGGGCCGGTGGGCAGGATCAGTGGCTCGGTGCGCAGCGCCTCGATGTCGACCTCCGGCGGCAGGGCGGGCTGGCTGATCGACCGGATCAGGAACAGCGCTTCCTCCATCAGCGGCAGCACCTGCCAGCCGCGGCCCGCGCCGCTGGCCGGCTCGTGCAGCGCCAGCGCATCGGGCCGGTGGCCGAAGAGGATCGCGAGGTCAAGCTCGCGGGCGCGCAGCATGGCCGCCAGGTGGCCCGACATGCCCTCGACCATGTGCAGCCGTACTTCGGGATAGCGCTCGCGCATGGCCTGCATCAGCGGCAGGCCCAGCAGCGCCGACGTGGTGGGGGCCAGACCGATGCTCACGCTGCCCGACAGCCGCGCCTGCTGTGCCGAGCGCACGGCCTGCTCCGCATGTCGCAAGGTCAGCTTGGCCTCATGGAAGAAGGCGAGCCCCGCCTCGGTGGGCGTGACGCCCTGCGGCGTGCGCTGCAGCAGCCGCGTGGCCAGCTCGCCTTCGAGGCGCGAGACCTGCTGGCTGAGTGCCGACTGCACCACGTCCAGCTCCAGGGCGGCGCGGCTCATCGAGCCGGCCTCGACGATGCGGACGAAGTAACGCAGCTGGCGCAGTTCCATGGCCCGCGATTGTCCTCAGCGCCCGGGCCGCCGTCGCCCGGTCATGCCAGGGGCCGCGCAGGCGCTCATTCCGCCGTCAGCTTGCGTGCGCGGGCGATGGCGCCCCACTGGTCGTATTCCTTGCGCATGAAGGCCGCAAACTCGGCGCGCGTGGTCGGTTGGGGCGTCAGCCCGTGCTTGGTGAGCGCCTCGCTCACTGCCGGGTCGTTCAGCACCTTGACGATCTCGCGGTTCCAGCCGTCGAGGATGGGCGCGGGCGTCTTGCCGGGCGCGACGAAGGCATACCAGTTGAGCGCCTCGAAGCCCGGGTAGCCCGACTCCGCCATGGTCGGGATGTTGGGCAGGTAGGCCGGCCGCTTCAGGCTGGTGGTGGCCAGCGGGATCAGCGTGCCGGCCTCCACATGCGGCATGGCCGTGGGCGGCGCGGCGAAGTACGAGGCGATGCGCTCGCCCAGCAGGTCCTGCAGGGCGGGGGCGCCGCCCTTGTAGGGCACGTGCACCATGTTCACGCCTGCGCGCTGGTTGAACAGCTCGCCCGCCAAATGCGAGGCCGAGCCCGCGCCGGTGGAGGCGAAGTCGATGCTCTTGCGCTTGGCCAGCGCCACGAACTCCTGCAGGTTGTGCACGCCCAGGCCCTTGTGCACCACCAGCACGTTGGGAAAGTACACGCCGCCCGAGACGGGCGCCAGGTCCTTGAACGGGTCGTAGCTCAGCTTCATGAGGTGCGGCGCGATGGTCAGCGGCCCGACCGAGCCGAAGAGCAGCACCGTGCCGTCGGTGCGCTGGCCGGCCACGTACTGGTGCGCGATGTTGCCGCCGGCGCCGGCCTTGTTGTCCACGATCACCGGCTGGCCGATGTTCTCGGACAGCTTCTTGGCGATCAGCCGCGCGGCGGCATCGGCCGCGCCGCCGGGGGCGAAGCCCACCACCAGCGTGACCGGCTTGCGGGGCGGAAAGTCCTGCGCCTGGGCGGTGGCGTGAAGGGCGGGCAGCAGCGCTGCGCCGCCCAGGGCGGTGCAGGCCAGGCGCGCCAGCAGGGCGCGGCGGTGGGTGGAAGTCCTCATGGTGTCTCCGAGCAAGGTCTGGAAAGGGGAAGGCGCGGGCGTCATTCGCCGCCGGCCGCTGCCGGGTTGGGCAGCCGCTTTTCGACGGCGAAGCGCAGCAGCGCGGCGCTGCGGAAGATGCCGTGGGCGAACTTGCCGTAGGGCAGGGTGGCGAACAGCGCCATCACCGCACCCAGGTGCAGGCACAAGGTCAGCGGCATGGCAGCGCTGCCGCGGGCCAGCCACAGCGCGAGGCCGCTGGCGCTGGTGAGGAACAGCAGCGCGATGAAACCGCGGTCCATCGGCCGCTGGGCCGCATCGCCGTGGAGGGGGTGGCGCCGCAGGTGCAGCCAGCCCAGTCCGGCGCTTCCGGCCATCAGCATCACGCCGCCCACGGCGCCCAGCAGCTTCGGCAGGCTGGGCAGGTCGTAGGGCGCGGGCAGGCCCAGCGCATAGTGGTACAGCGTGGCCACGGCCGTGGCCGCGAAGCACAGCAGGAAGCCGTAGAAGGTGAGGTGGTGGAAGCGCCGCCGCGCCAGCGTGGGACCATCGTCGGCCTCGTGGCAGCCTTCGCCATGGCCGCCGTCCAGGTAGCGCAATTGCGCGATGGCCGCCGCGGCCTCGGCACCGGCCGGGCCGCTCACGGCCACTGCGCCGGTCACTGGCGTCACGGCCCGCCAGAAGCGCCGCACGCCCAGCGCCAGCGCCAGCACCGCGAACAGGAACACGGGCGCGAACAGGCCCACCATCAGGTTGTGCGGGAACAGGTCGTAGAAATTTCCGCCCGCAGGCATGGCCCGCCACAGCCCGCCCCTCAGGGCCACGGCCAGCGCCAGGAACAACCCCAGGCCCAGCGCCAGGGCCACCGACAGAGTGAGGCCGTTGCGCTCGTACAGCCGGCCCAGGGCCGGCGGCCAGGCGTAGTCCTGGTAGGTGCGGGCCCGCACCCGGGCCATGGCCTGCGGCACGTTGACCGCGAAGGCATGCGGCGGTGCGTACTGGCAGGCATACAGGCAGGCGCCGCAGTTATGGCAGAGGTTGGCCAGGTAGTGCACGTCGGCCACCGGAAAGGCCAGCCGCCGCGTCATGGCCGGGAAGACGGCGCAGAAGCCTTCGCAGTAGCGGCAGGCATTGCAGATCTGCAGCTGGCGGGCCACCTCGTCCTCGGCGGCGGTGGAGGCCGGCACCACCTCGCCCAGCGCCAGCTGCCGGGCCTCCTTGACCATGGCATCAAGCGCTTGCATGGGTGTCTCTTTCCTTGTCGTCGGCGATCACGTTCGCCAGGGTGCGTGGCGGCTGCTGCCGGGCGGCGCGGGCGGCGTTCTGGCCGGCGATGCGGCCGAAGGCCGTGCCGATGCTCATGCCCACGCCCGCGGTGTAGCCCTTGCCCAGCACGTTGCCGGCCATCATTTCGCCGGCCACGAAGAGGTTGGCGCTCGGCACGCCGCCGAAGCGCACGGCCGCGGTGTCGTCGGTGCGCAGTCCCAGGTAGGTGAAGGTCACACCGGGCCGCACCGCATAGCCGTAGAACGGCGCCTGCACGATGGGCCGTGCCCAGTGCGTCTTGGCGGGCGCCAGGCCTTCGGTGTGGCAGTCGTCCAGCACGGTGTGGTCGAAGCGGCCCACGCGGCAGGCGGCGTTGTAGGCCTCCAGCGTGCGCATAAAGGCCTCGACCGGCAGGCCCAGCTGGGTGGCCAGCTCGGGCAGGCTGTCGGCCTTCACGCCCGGGAACACCGGCGGCATGAAGCGGCCGATGGCCTGGCTGTCGATGATCGAGTAGCCGATCTGCCCCGGCTGCATGGCCACCAGCCGGCCCCAGATGGCATAGCGCTTGGGCCAGAAGTCCTCGCCCTCGTCGTAGAAGCGCTCGCCCTCGCGGTTGACCACCACGCCCAGCGACACGCAGTCGATGCGGGTGCAGATGCCACCGTCGTACAGCGGCGCGCGGGCATCGATGGCCACCATGTGGGCCTGGGTGGGGTCGCCGATGCGGTCGGCGCCCTGCGCGTCCAGCAGGTGGCGCAGCAGCACGCCCTGGTTGTAGGCCGTGCCGCGGATCAGGAAGTTGTCGGAGGGGAACTCACCGCGCGCATTGCGGCCCCAGGCCTCGCGCAGCCAGTCGCGGTTGGACTCGAAGCCGCCCGCCGCGAGCACGCAGCTGCGGGCCGCGATGCGTTCGCCCGCTGCCGTGTGGGCGGCCACGAAGCGGCCGTCCTCGATCTCCAGCTGCGCGACCGGTGCCTCGTAGCGCACCTGCACGCCCAGCGCCTCGGCGCTGCGGTAGTAGGCATTGACCAGCGCCTTGCCGCCGCCCATGAAGAAGGCGTTGGTACGCGCCACATGCAGCGCGCCCGACAGCGGCGGCTGGAAGTGCACGCCGTGGCGCCGCATCCAGGGCCGGCAGTGGCCCGAATGGCGAATGGCCAGCCGCGCCAGCGGCTCCTGCGTCTGGCCGCCGGTGACCTTGAGCAGGTCTTGCCAGAACTCCTCTTCCGGGTAGGCATCGACCAGCACGTCCTGCGGCGCATCGTGCATGCAGCGCAGGTTGCGGGTGTGGGCGGAATTGCCGCCGCGCCAGGCACGGGGCGCGGCCTCCAGCAGCAGCACGCTGGCGCCGGCCTCGCGCGCCATCAGCGCGGCGCACAGCGCGGCATTGCCGCCGCCGATGACGAGCACGTCGGGTTGCATCGTGGGACTGTCTCTTCCTTGGTGGGGTCTCGCCGGCCGCGAGGGCGGGCCGGACGAGGCGCACTTTAGGAAGCAGGAAGTCTGCGGTGCAGGGGGGCGCAGTCATGGGGGTATCACGCGGCGAGATGGTCGCGCATTTCCGCCGCGTGACGGTGTGCTCAGCGCTGGGCGCCCACCAGCGCCAGCACCCGCAGCGGGCTGCCCGAGCCGCCCTCGATCTTCAGCGGCGCGGCCAGCACGATGGCGCCCTGGGGCGGCAACTGGTCGAGGTTCTTCAGGCACTGCAGGCCGTACTTGTTGGCGCCATGCATCAGCGTGTGGCAGGGGTAGGCCACCGGCCAGGCATAGGACTGACCGGCGTCGGTGTTGATGGTCTCGACGCCGAAGCCGCGCACGTTGCGCTCGCGGATCAGCCATTCCACGGCCTCCTGCGTGGGGCCGGGCGTGTGGGCGCCGTCCTCGCGCATGTTGACGAAGGCGGCGGGGTCGTCGATGCGTCGGGACCAGTCGGTGCGCAGCAGCACCCAGGCGCCGGCCGGGATGCGGCCGTGGGTCTCTTCCCAGGCGCGCAGGAAGTCCACGGTGAGCAGCCAGTCGGGGTTGTCGGCCACCGGGGCGCTGGCGTCGATCACGCAGGCCGGGCCGATGAACACGCTCGGGTCGATGGTGTCCACCGTGTTGGCCGGATGGTCCTTGCCGGTGATCCAGTGCGCGGGCGCGTCGAAGTGCGTGCCGGTGTGCTCGCCGCAGGAGAAATTGTTCCAGTACCAGCCGGGGCCGGCCTCGTCGTACTGCGAGATGCGCTCCATCTTGAAGGCCCACACCTGGCCGAACTGCGGCGGCAGCTGCAGGGCCGGGAAGCTGGGCGACAGGGTCTGCGTCAGGTCGACGACGCGCAGGGCGCCGGTGGCGATGTCCTGGGCGAACTGGGCGAGGGAGGCGGTCATGGTCGTGGGCTCCGTGGGGAAGAGTGCGAGCAGGGAAGCGATGAAGAGGGAAGGGGGCGCGGATGCAGTCGTCACAGTGCCCCGAGGGCCCGGGCCACATGCACGCCCGACGCGCCGCCGAGTCCCGGCCCGGGGTGGGTGGAGGCGCCGATGTGCCAGAGATGGGCGACCGGGGTCTCGTGGTTGCGCAGCCCGCGCAGGGGTCGCCAGAGGAAGTACTGGTCGAGGGCGCAGTCGCCGCCATAGGGATCGCCGCCGACCAGGTTCATGTTGAGGCGCGGCAGGTCGGCGGGCGAGAGCACGGCGCGGCCGAGGATGCTGCCGGGAAGGTTGGGCGCATGGCGGGCGATCTGCGCGATCACGCGGTCGGCATAGGCCTCGCGCAGGGCGGTCGTCCATTGGCCGCCGGCCGGCACGTCCAGTTCGCCGGCCGCATCGCCGATGGGCTCGCGTGGGCATTCGGGCAGCTGGATCCACAGGATGTGGCGGCCTTCGGGCGCGCGGCTGGGGTCCAGCGCGGTGGGCTGCGCGACGCAGATGGTGGGCGCGGCAGGCAGCAGGCCGCGCTCGGCCTCGTTGACGGCGCGCGAGATGGCGTCCGGCCCGCCACTCAGGTGCAGATAACCGACCTTGTCGAGCGACCGGTCGGGCCACTGCGGCGGCTCGGAGAGCGCGAGGTGGATCTGCATGTTGCCCTTGCCGTAGCGCCACTGACGGGCCTGGCCGGCGATCTCGGGCGGGGTGTGCTCGGGCGCCAGCAGGCGGCCATAGAGCTGCGTGGGCGTGGCGCTGACCACCACCTCGCCGGCCCGCAGTTCGCGGCCACCGACCAGCCGCACGCCGACGGCGCGTCCGCGTTCGACCAGGATGCGTTCGACGTCGCAGCCGGTCTCCAGCGTGCCGCCGGCCTCGCGGATCAGCCGCTCGAAGGCGCGCACGGTGTTGGCGTTGCCGCCCTGCACCAGTGGCATGCCGACGGCTTCCAGCGTGAAGGCGACGACCTGGGCCATGAGCGCGGAGAGCGGCGAATCCGGCCCCAGGCCGCAGTGCAGCACCCAGGGCGCGAGCAGCGCACCGACCAGGTCCGACCCGAAGCGCTGCTGCAGCCAGGGCCGGGCGGGCGTCAGGGCTTCGCCGAAGAAGCCGGCCAGGGCATGCGGGCCGTCCTTCCACGCGGCGCCGGCGAGGGTGCGGGCGGTGTTCAGCTTCCACAGCTCGTTGCCCAGCAGCGAGAAGACGAGCGGGGCGCGCTCGGCCATGCCCTCCAGCGTCTGCACGAAGGCCGCGCCGTCGCCGGCATGCAGCGCTTCCATGCGCTGGCGGTTGAGCTGGCGCGAGGTGGACAGCACCAGATGCCGACCATCGGGCATCAGCACACCGGTGGGGCTGTCGGTGTTGCAGTAGGAGAGGCCCGCCTCGTGCAGCGCCTTGCCCAGGGCAGCGTAGGCAGGGCCGACGAGGAAGAGCGGATGCGCGGTGGAGAGCGTGTCGTGCTGGAAGCCGGGCAGCGTCAGCTCGTCGGTGCGGATGCAGCCGCCAAGCGTGGCCTCGCGCTCCAGCACGCGCACCTTGCGGCCCTTGCGGGCGAGCAGGGCGGCACACACGAGGCCGTTGATGCCGCTGCCGATGAGCAGCACGTCGTCGGGGGCTGGGTTTGCGGGGCTTGCCATGGGAGCATCTTTGCCTTGGCTTGCGTTCGGGGCTATCCGGTTCGGGCGGGCGGCTATCCGAATCGCGACGGAAGTTTGTGGCTCGGTTGTCGGGTCTCTCGCAGTTGCCATGAACGAGGTGTTCAGAGGGCGGCGGGTTCCGTGTGCTCGGTGGGGGGGCCGGGGTGCGCGCCGGTGCCGGGCATGGGGTGCGCGCCGGCGCCGGGCCCAGGGCGCGCGGGCTCATACGGGGTCGGTCGGCCCTGCGGGCCGACTCCGCTGCGGTGCTCGGATGGACGGGCACGCGGCATAACTCGCTACGCGCTCCGCGCTGCGCTCAGACAAACGCCGCGAGTCAGATCACGAAGCAGGCCTGTCCTTCGGCAGGCCTGCAGCCCGTCCATCCTGCGCTCCTCGCCGACCCCGAAATCGCCCGCGCGCCCTGGGCCCGGCGCCGACGCGTGGAGACGCACGTTGGGCATCAAAGGGGCAGGGCTTGTCTGCACAACAACCGACGGCGCACTGGCCCCCATCCCTGCCTTCCCCCAGTGGGGGAAGGAGTCCAGCCAGGACGGCAAGTGAGCACGCTTCGGCGCAGAGTGCAGGCACAGGGACAGGCACAGGGTGCGGAGTGTGGAGTGTGGGGTGTGGGGTGTGGGGTGCAGGACGTAGTGCCGGCCGATCACCCCCAGTGCAGGCCCTGGTGCCGGTGAGGGCGTGGCGGCGCGCCTGTGGGGCGCCGAGGAGCGCAGGGCGGACGGGCTGCGGGCCTGCCGAAGGACAGGCCCGCTTCGTGATCTGACTCGCGGCAGTTGTTTGAGCGCAGCGCGAAGCGCGTAGCGAGTTCTGCCGCGGCCCGTCTGTCCGAGCACCGGAGGGGAGTCGGCGCGCAGCGCCGACCGCCCCACTTGAAGCGCCGACACGCCCTCACCGGCGCCAGGGCCGGACCACCGCCCCGGTCCGCCGATCACCGGGCACAGCCAACCACAGCCGCTGACCGCCAACCGTGGAACGACGAACCGACGAGCCCACGAGCCCACGAGCGACGCATCGACGAACCGACCAACCTCGCCCACTCAGGCCGCCACCGCCACCCCGCCCCCCGCGTGCTCCGCGATGAACTGCTCGCATGCCTGCGCATCGGTCCACCACGGGAAGAACCCCGGCGGATGGTTGAAGTTGTTGGCGATGGCATGCGCCACGCCCGGGATCTGGCCCGCCGCGCCCAGCAGGTTCAGCACATGGGGCGGCGGCGGCTCCAGCAGCGTGTTGGTCCAGCGCACCACGTGCTGGGCATAGTCCCAGAAGCGCTCGAAGGTCGCGTTCATCCAGGCCGCGTCGAAGGGCGCATCGCCACGCGCCACGATGGCGTCGTGCACCACCTTGAAGGCCTTGGTCGCATTGTTGGAGCCCTGGCCCGTGATCGGGTCGTTGACGCACACCGCGTCGCCCATCCCGAAGACCTGGCGGCCCGAGGGCAGCGTGCCCACCGGCCGGCGCACCGTCGGCACGAAGCGGCCGGCCAGCACGCCGCCGGCGTCGGTCAGGCGCACGTCGCGGCAACGCTCGGCCTCCCAGGGCAGGTAGGTGTCGAGGATCTTCAGGCTCTGCCGCAGGTGCTCCTCGGGCGTGCGGACTTCGCCCCAGCAGTCCATCGGGCCGCCCGGCACGCCCTCGAACACCATGATCTCGCACGGGCCGCTGAGCGTGAGCGCCGGGAAGACGAAGTACTCGCCCACCCCCGGGATCAGGTTGAAGCACACGCGCGAGTAGGGCGTGCGCGGCGCCATGCCATGCACATAGGTCAGGGCCAGCGCACGCATCGGCTGCGTGAACACGCTGCGCACCGGGTCGCGCTCGAACAGGCGCGTGATCTCGCCCTTGCCGGCCGACACCACCACCAGGTCGTGCGTCGCGGCCAGCTCTTCCAGCTCGGCGATGCCGGCGTCCTGCAGCACCAGGTGCCCGCCGCGCTCGCGGAACAGCTCCATCCACGCCGGCATCTTCAGCCGCTGGTCCACCGCCTGGGCCGGGCGGTCCAGCCGGGCGGACCAGTCAATCAGGCGCTCGCCGGGCTGCTCGGGGTGCGGCACCGTGAGGCCGATCCCCTCGACCGGCGGGCAGTCGTCTGCCCACAGGTCCAGGCCGAAGTCGCGCTCGATCTGCAGCGCGTTGTCGAACATGCACTGGCTGGACATCACCTTGCCCCGGCGCAGGTCGTCCGGGCTGCGATTGGTGAGCAGGGTGACGTGGTCGCCCCGGCCCTGCAGGGCGAGGGCCAGGGGCAGGCCGGACTGGCCCGCTCCGACGATGGCGATCTTGCGGCTCATGGATGGTTCTCCTGGCGGATGCAGACGAAGAGGAAGGAAAGGAAGGAGGGATTCGCGATGCGCCAGCCGGGGCTTCCCCGACCGTGGCAGGGCCATGCTAGGAAGCGCCCGGCGCCGCCGCTATCCGCTGGCCGCAGCGCCTGTCCGCCCGCTGCAGGAGTTGCGGACGCGACCCGGGTGTCGTCCAAATTGCTTGACAACTAAACTAATTGAGGAGGAGACTCCAGCCCAAGCCATCGCAAAGGAGCCTCTCCATGAACATCGTCTGCATCGGCGGCGGACCGGCCGGCCTGTACTTCGCACTGCTGATGAAGAAGCACAACCCCGGTCACCAGGTGACCGTGGTCGAGCGCAACAAGCCCTACGACACCTTCGGCTGGGGCGTGGTCTTCTCGGACGCGACCATGGAGAACATGCGCGCCTGCGACCGCGAGACGGCCGATGAGATCGAGCAGGCCTTCAACCACTGGGACGACATCGAGCTGCTGTTCAAGGGCCGGCGCATCCGCTCGGGCGGCCACGGCTTCGTGGGCATCGGCCGCAAGAAGCTGCTGAACATCCTGCAGGCGCGCTGCGAGGCGCTGGGCGTCAACCTGGTGTTCGAGACCGAGGCCGACAGCGACGCCGACTATCCCGACGCCGACCTCATCATCGCCAGCGACGGCGTCAACTCGCGCATCCGCAGCAAGTACGCCGACGTCTTCAAGCCCGACATCGTGGCGCGGCCCAACCGCTTCATCTGGCTGGGCACCAACAAGGTCTACGAGGCCTTCACCTTCGACTTCCAGCGTACCGAGCACGGCTGGTTCCAGGCCCACATCTACAAGTTCGACGACACCACCTCGACCTTCATCGTCGAGACCACAGAGGACACCTGGAAGGCCCACGGCCTGGACCAGGCGGACCAGCAGCAGTCCATCGAGTTCTGCGAAAAGATCTTTGCCGGCGACCTTCAGGGCGCCAAACTGATGACCAACGCGCGGCACCTGCGCGGCTCGGCCTGGATCAACTTCCAGCGCGTGGTCTGCGAGCAGTGGTCGCTGCAGAACGAACACGGCAGCCATGTGGTGCTGATGGGCGACGCGGTGCACACGGCGCACTTCGCCATCGGCTCCGGCACCAAGCTGGCCATCGAGGACGCCATCGAGCTGGCCCGCCTGTTTGTTGCCCAGGGCGACACCCGCGCGCACATCCCCGAGGTGCTCAAGGCCTACCAGGAAGCCCGCCGCGTGGAGACGCTGCGCATCCAGAACGCCGCCTGGAACGCCATGGAATGGTTCGAGGTCTGCGGCAAGCGCTACTGCGACCAGTTGGAACCCGAGCAGTTCATGTACTCGATGCTCACGCGCAGCCAGCGCATCAGCCACGAGAACCTGCGCCTGCGCGACCGCGGCTGGCTCGAAGGCTACGAGCGCTGGTTCGCGCAGCGCGCCGACGTGCCGGTGCCCGAGGGCAGGACGCCACCGCCACCCATGTTCACGCCCTACACGGTGCGCGGCGTCACGCTCAAGAACCGCATCGTGGTCTCGCCCATGGCGCAGTACTCGGCGGTGGACGGCGTGGCCGGCGACTACCACCTGGTGCACCTGGGCGCCCGCGCCATGGGCGGCGCCGGCCTGGTCTTCGCCGAGATGACCTGCGTGAGCCCCGAGGGCCGCATCACCCCCGGCTGCCCGGGCCTCTACAAGCCCGAGCATACGGTGGCCTTCAAGCGCATCGCGGACTGGATCCACGCCAACAGCGATGCGAAGTTCGCCATCCAGATCGGTCATGCCGGCGCCAAGGCCTCCACCCGCCTGGCCTGGGACGGCATCGACCAGCCGCTGGAATCGGGCAACTGGCCGCTGCTGTCGGCATCGCCGCAGCAGTACCTGGAGGGCGTGAGCCAGCTCTCGCGCGGCATGACGCACGAGGACATGGCCGAGGTGAAGGCGCAGTTCGTCGCCTCCACCCGCGCCGCCGCGGAAGCCGGTGCGGACTGGCTGGAGCTGCACTGCGCCCACGGCTACCTGCTGTCGAGCTTCATCTCGCCACTGACCAACCAGCGCACCGACGAATACGGCGGCTCCCTGGAGAACCGGCTGCGCTATCCGCTGGAGGTGTTCGCCGCCGTGCGCGCCGCCTGGCCGGCGGACAAGCCGATCTCGGTGCGCATCTCGGCCCACGACTGGGTCGAGGGCGGCATCACGCCCGAGGACGCCGTGGCAATCGCCCGTGCCTTCAAGGCCGCGGGCGCGGACATGATCGACTGCTCCTCCGGCCAGGTGAGCAAGAAGGAAAAGCCGGTCTACGGCCGCATGTTCCAGACGCCCTTCGCCGACCGCATCCGGCAGGAGGCGGGCATTCCCACCATCGCCGTCGGCGCCATCAGCGAGGCCGACCATGCCAACAGCATCCTGGCCGCGGGCCGCGCCGACCTGTGCGCGGTGGCCCGTCCGCATCTGGCCAACCCCGCCTGGACGCTGACCGAGGCCGCCAAGATCGGCTACACGGCCATCGCGTGGCCCAAGCAGTACCGCTCGGCCAAGCCACAGATGGAAGCCAACTTCGCGCGCGAGAAGGCCCTGGCCGAGGCGGCGGGGGCCGGCAAGTGAGCGGCACCACGGGCCCGCGCCACGCGCTGGTGACCGGCGGCGGACGCGGCATCGGCGCCGCCATCGCGCGGCGGCTGGTGGCCGAGGGCTGGCACGTGACCGTGCTGGGCCGCAGCGCCGAGGCCGTGCAGGCCGTGGCGGCCGAAGATGCCGAGCACCTGTTCGCCGTCAGCGCCGACGTGGCTGATGCCGAGGCGGTGGCGGCCGCGCTGGCCAAGGCGCAAAGCCGCTTCGGCCCCGTCGCCGCCCTGGTCAACAACGCCGGTCAGGCCGAGAGCGCGCCCTTCCACAAGATGGACATGGCGCTCTGGCAGCGCATGCTGGCCGTCAACCTGACCGGCACCATGGTCTGCAGCCAGGCCGTGCTCCCCGGCATGCTGGCGGCGGGGTGGGGCCGCATCGTCAACGTGGCGAGCACGGCGGGGCAGGTGGGCTATGCCTACGTGTCGGCCTACTGCGCGGCCAAGCACGGCGTGGTGGGGCTCACCCGCTCGCTGGCGCTGGAGCTGGCCACCAAGGGCATCACCGTGAATGCCGTGTGCCCCGGCTACACCGAGACCGACATCGTGCGCCAGAGCATCGCGCGCGTGGTCGCCAAGACGGGCCGCAGCCCCGAGGCCGCACGGGCCGAATTCGTCAAGAGCAACCCGCAGGGCCGCCTGGTGCAGCCCGACGAGGTGGCCGATGCCGTGGCCTGGCTGTGCGGCCAGGGCGCGGGCGCCGTGACCGGCCAATCCATTTCCGTGGCGGGCGGCGAGGTCATGTGACCGCGCCGTCGCCTTCCACCCCCCCAACGCAGCAGCAAAGAACGGAGACCGCATGAGCGACAGCATTCCCCGCGTGGACCCGGCCCTGGTGGCCGGCAACCAGCGCCCCCTGGCCGGCTACGAGGCCAAGCACTTCCAGTGGTCCGTCGCCGACGGCGTGGCCACCATCGTGCTGAACCGGCCCGAGCGCAAGAACCCGCTCACCTTCGACAGCTATGCCGAGCTGCGCGACCTGTTCCACCAGCTCAAGTGGGCCGACGACGTGAAGGCGGTGGTGCTCACCGGCTCCGGCGGCAACTTCTGCTCCGGCGGCGACGTGCACGAGATCATCGGCCCGCTGGTGCGGCTGAAGGCGCCCGAGCTGCTGATGTTCACCCGCATGACGGGCGAGCTGGTCAAGACCATGCGCGCCTGCCCGCAGCCCATCGTGGCCGCCATCGACGGCGTGTGCGCCGGTGCCGGCGCCATCCTGGCCATGGCCTCGGACCTGCGCCTGGGCACCGCCCGCAGCAAGACCGCCTTCCTGTTCAACCGCGTGGGCCTGGCCGGCTGCGACATGGGCGCCTGCGCCATGCTGCCGCGCATCGTGGGCCAGGGCCGGGCGAGCGAGCTGCTCTACACCGGCCGCGCGCTGGGTGGCGAGGAGGGCGAACGCTGGGGTTTCTTCAACCGGCTGTGCGCGCCCGAAGAGGTGCTGGTCGAGGCGCAGAAGCTGGCTGCCCAGCTGACCGAAGGGCCCAGTTTTGCCAACGGCATCACCAAGACCATGCTGCACCAGGAATGGGCCATGACCATCGAGCAGGCCATCGAGGCCGAGGCGCAGGCCCAGGCGCTGTGCATGCTGACGCAGGACTTCACGCGGGCCTACGAGGCCTTCGTCGCAAAGCAGAAGCCCGTCTTCAAAGGGGACTGACATGGCGGACCAGAGTTACCTCGACTGGCCCTTCTTCGAGCCCCGTCACCGCGAACTCGCGCAGGCCGTCGACGCCTGGGCCGCGCAGAACATTTCGCAGGACCATGGCCACGACGTGGACGCCGAATGCCGCGCGCTGGTCAAGGCCCTCGGCGCGGGCGGCTGGCTGCAGCACGCCGTCGGCGAATCGGCGCAAACCATGGACGCCCGCGCCATCTGCCTGATCCGCGAGACGCTGGCCCGCCACAGCGGTCTGGCCGACTTCGCCTTCGCCATGCAGGGCCTGGGCAGCGGCGCCATCAGCCTGCACGGCACGCCTGAGCAGCGCGAGCGTTATCTGACGCGCGTGGCGCGCGGCGAGGCCATCTCGGCCTTCGCCCTCTCCGAGCCCAATGCCGGCTCCGACGTCGCCGCCATGCAGTGCAGCGCGCGGCAGGAGGGCGACCACTACGTGCTCGACGGCGAGAAGACCTGGATCTCCAACGGCGGCATCGCCGACTTCTATGTGGTCTTCGCGCGCACCGGCGAGGCGCCCGGTGCGCGCGGCATCAGTGCCTTCATCGTCGAGGCCGGCACGCCCGGCTTCGAGATCGCCGAGCGCATCGAGGTGATCGCGCCGCATCCGCTGGCGCGCCTGCGCTTCACGGGCTGCCGCGTGGCCGCCGGCCAGCGCGTGGGCGCGGCGGGCGAGGGCTTCAAGGTCGCGATGCGCACGCTCGACGTGTTCCGCACCTCGGTGGCCGCTGCCGCGCTGGGCTTCGCGCGCCGCGCCTTCGACGAGGCCCTGGCCCGCGCCACCACGCGCCGCATGTTCAACGGCGCGCTGGCCGACTTCCAGCTCACGCAGGCCAAGCTGGCGCAGATGGCCACCGCCATCGACAGCGCCGCGCTGCTGACCTACCGCGCCGCCTGGCGCCGCGACCGCGGCGAGCCGGTGACCAAGGACGCGGCCATGGCCAAGCTCACGGCCACCGAGAGCGCGCAGCAGGTCATCGACGCCGCGGTGCAGATGTTCGGCGGGCTGGGCGTGGTCAGCGAGCAGCCGGTGGAGCGGCTCTACCGCGAGATCCGCGCCCTGCGCATCTACGAGGGCGCCACCGAAGTGCAGCAGCTGATCATCGCCCGCGAGTTGCTGCGCGAAGCCGGCGCGCCCAAGGCGGCCTGAGCGGACACGGCCGGAGACCGCCATGACCGCCAGCGCCCACGTCGACACCTTCGCGCGCGACCACCTGCCGCCGCCGGAGCAGCAGCCGCAGTTCATCTTCGAACTGCCCGAGTTGCAGATGCCCGCGCGGCTGAACTGCGCCACCGAACTGCTGGACCGCCACGTGGCCGAAGGCCGGGGCGACCGGCCCTGCATCCTGGCACCCGGACTGCGCTGGACCTATGCCGAGCTGCAGGACAAGGCCAACCGTATCGCCAACGTGCTGGTGAAGCAGATGGGCCTGGTGCCGGGCAACCGCGTGCTGCTGCGCGCGCCCAACAACCCGATGCTTGCGGCCTGTTGGTTCGCGGTGATGAAGGCCGGCGGCATCGCCGTCGCCACCATGCCGCTGCTGCGTGCCAAGGAGCTGGTGCCGATCCTTGAGATCGGCCAGGTGACGCATGCCCTGTGCGACGCCGCGCTGGCCGAGGAGCTGGCGCTGGCGGCGCAGAAGACGGATGTGCTGAAGCACGTCCGCCACTTCCACGCCGAAGGGCCGGAGGGCCTGGAGTCACTGATGGCCGCGGCCTCGCCGGTCTTCGACAACGTGGACACGGCCGCCGACGACACCTGCCTCTTCGGCTTCACCTCGGGCACCACCGGCGTGCCCAAGGCCACCATGCATTTCCATCGCGACGTGATGGCGGTGTGCCATTGCTGGCCGCCGCACCTGCTGCGCGCCACGGCCGACGATGTGTTCATCGGAAGCCCGCCGCTGGCCTTCACCTTCGGGCTGGGCGGGCTGGTGCTCTTTCCCATGCATGTGGGCGCATCGACCGTGCTGCTGGAGAGGGCCGGCCCGGCGCAACTGCTGCAGGGCATCCAGGATTTCGGCGCCACGGTGCTGTTCACCGCGCCCACGTCGTATCGGCTGCTGGCCGAGCAGGGCGCCGTGCTGCGCGCCACGCCGCTGCGCAAGTGCGTGTCGGCCGGCGAGGCGCTGCCCGCCACCACCCGCGCGCTGTGGAAGAAGGCGACCGGCATCGAGCTGATCGACGGCATCGGCGCCACCGAGATGCTGCACATCTTCATCTCGCACGACGAGGCCGGTGCACGGCCCGGCGCCACCGGCAAACCGGTGCCCGGCTATCGCGCCCGCATCGTGGACGAGGAAGGCAACGAGTTGCCACCGGGCACCATCGGCCGCCTGGCCGTGCAGGGCCCGACCGGCTGCCGCTACCTGTCCGACCCGCGCCAGGCGCAGTACGTCCAGGGCGGCTGGAACCTCACGGGCGATGCCTACGTGATGGACGCCGACGGCTACTTCTTCTACCAGGCGCGCACCGACGACATGATCATCTCGGCCGGCTACAACATCGCTGCGCCCGAGGTGGAAGAGGCGCTGATGCAGCACCCGGCCGTGGCCGAATGCGCCGTGATCGGGGCGCCGGACGCCGAGCGCGGCCAGATCGTGCAGGCCTTCGTGGTGCTGCGCGCCGGGCAGGGCGAGCCGGGCGAGGCCATGGTCCGCACGCTGCAGGACTTCGTGAAGGCCACCGTGGCGCCCTACAAGTACCCGCGCTCGGTGGTCTTCGTGGCGCAGTTGCCGCGCACGCAGACGGGCAAGCTGCAGCGCTTCGTGCTCAAGCAGGCGGCGCAGACGGGAGCCACCCCGTGATCCGCGTCGCCACCCCCGCCGACCAGGGCGAGGCCGCCATCGACGCACCGCCGGGCCGCTTCGCGCGCACGCAGCTCATCCGCTTCTCGCACTGCGACCCCGCCGGCATCGTCTTCTTTCCCCAGTACCTGGTGATGTTCAACCAGCTGGTGGAGGACTGGTTCAACGAGGGCCTGGCCGTCAACTACGCCGGCATGATCGCCGGCCGCCACATCGGCCTGCCCATCGTGCGGCTGGAATGCGACTTTCGCGCCATCAGCCGGCTGGGCGACACGGTGCAACTGGGCCTGGCGGTGGAGCGCGCGGGTGGCCGCTCGCTCACGCTGGCGCTCCAGTGCACCGGCGCCGACGGCGAACTGCGCGTGGCTTCGCGGCAGGTGCTGGTCTTCACCAGCCTGCAGACCCACCGCGCCATCGACATCCCGCCGGACGTGCGCGAGGCGCTGACCCGCTTCGCGCCCGATCCGGCCCCCCACTGAATCCACGTTTTTCCCGCAGGAGTCCCGCATGCAAGTTCTTCTTCCTCCCGGCTGGCCGCGCCCCAAGGGCTATGCCAACGGCGTCACCGCCAAAGGCCGCATGGTCTTCGTGGCCGGCATGATCGGTTGGGATGCGCAGGGCGTGTTCCACACCGACGACCTGGGCGAGCAGGTACGCCAGGCGCTGCAGAACGTCGTGGAGGTGCTGCGCGAGGCCGGCGCCAGCCCCGAGCACATCGTGCGCATGACCTGGTACGTGACCGACAAACGCGAGTACGTGGCGGCCTATCCCGCCATCGGCAAGCACTTCCGCGAGCTGATCAACTGCTACAACGCCGCCATGACGGCGGTGGAAGTCTCGGCGCTGGTCGAGGACCGGGCGAAGGTGGAGATCGAGGTCACGGCGGTGGTGCCGGACTGAGCGGCAGGCTGCTCGTTCATCACTGCCGAGGCGGCCCCCAGCGGGCCGCCTCGTCTTTTTGCGGGCAGCGAAGGCGTGCCGCGTGGCGGTGCGGCCGCGTGCGAGCGCGGGGCGACACGCCGCCGCCGCGCGGCCCCCTGTCGAGTGGGCTTCCCCTCCCGCGGAAGGCCCGGCGACGAGAGGAGGTGCACCCCGCCAGTGCATGTCCGTGCTTGTCCTGAGTGCGTCCGTATTGCTTGAGGACTAAATTAACTGCGCCACGGCGGCGCGCAAGTGGTGGCGCCGATCTTGCTTTCGATCAAGCCGTCGCTGCATCGATCGCAGCGCGGCTAAACCCGCCGGCCACCGGCTACGCGCGACACAAGGCCCGTCATGAACCCCACTGCCAGTGCCTTCTTCTCCCGCCAACCCTCGGCACCTCTGCCGGAGAAGCGGCCGCTGCGGCCCTTCTTCACCTCGGCCGATCTCGAAGAGACGCGGCTGCGCGTGGGCAGCGTGATGAAGCCGGACCGGCTGGACGTGGCCGGCCGCGCCCAGCGCCTGGATGCGCGCATGCACCACGCCAGCTTCGGCGACGTGTCGCTGAGCCTGCTGGCCTATGGGGCGGAGGTCGAGATCCAGCCCGGTCCGCTGGAGGATTTCTTCCTGGTCCAGATGCCGCTGGCGGGGCGCGCGCAGGTCGACAGCGGCGGCCAGCACAGCGACTCGGGCCCGCACGAGGCCACGGTGCTCAGCCCGAGCGAGGCCACGGTGATGCGCTGGTCGGCCGACAACCAGCAGCTGATGGTGCGTGTCTCGCGCGCGCTGGTGGAGCGTACGCTGGCGCTGCAACTGGGCCGCGCGCTGGATGCGCCGGTGCGCTTCCAGCTGGGCTTCGGCTGGCGCGACAACGCCATGTGGATGCACCTGCTGGGCTACCTGCAGGAAATGATGGCGCAGGACATCGACGTGTCTCAGCACCGACTGGTGAGCCAGCAGGTCGGACAACTGGTGGCGGCCACGCTGCTGTCGGTGCAGCCCCACAGCCACAGCCATGCGTCGCCCGCGCGCTGCAACACGGTGCTGCCGCGTCATGTGCGCCGCGTGCAGGACCACATCCAGGCGCATGCGCACGAGCCGCTGTGCGCCGACCAGCTGGCCGAGGTGGCCGGCGTGAGCGTGCGCAGCCTGTATGCGGGCTTCAAGGAATTCCTTGGCGTGAGCCCCATGCAGTACCTCAAGGACCTGCGGCTGGAGCGGGCCCGCGCCGAACTGCTGGGTGGCAGCACCCATGTGGCCGGCGTCGCGCTGCGCTGGGGCTTCGGCCACCTGGGTCGCTTCAGCGCCGACTACCGCGCGCGCTTCGGCGAGTACCCCAGCGAGACGGTGCGGCGGCATTGAAGGCAGGCAGGCCCGCCGCGTGGCTCAGGATGGCCGTTGGCCACTGTGCCGAGCCGCGCTCGCCGCGTGGGCTGCAACGCAGCAATGAACCGGGTTCCTGACGCCTGAAAAAATATCAATTTTGATATGATCGGCGCATGTGGACCGTCGAGACCCTCAATGCAGCCGTCGATGGCGAAGTCGACCAACTCCCGATCGACATGCGGGCCCGGCTGGTGAGGCTCGGTTCGATCATCGAGGCGGTGGGGTTCGACGGATTGCCCTCCGACACGGTGAAGCACCTGGAGAACAAGCTGTGGGAGCTGCGCATCCGAGGCAAGGACGGCATTGCAAGGGCGATCTACCTGACCGCGGTCAGGCGGCGGGTCGTGATCGTCCGGGTCTTCGTCAAGAAGACCCAGAAGACACCGAAGCACGAACTGGAATTGGCTCGGCAACGGGCGAAGGAAGTCGAATGACCAAGCTGAAGGACCTGCACGTGAAGTGGTCCAAGGACCCGGCATATCGGGAAGCCTACGACGCACTGGAGGAAGAATTCGCCCTCGCCGAGGCCATCGCGGAGGCGAGGGTGGCGGCAGGGCTTACGCAGGCCGAAGTGGCCGAACGCATGCAAACGACGCAGAGCAATATTGCGCGCTTGGAAGCCGGCCGGAGTTCGCCATCCACGCGAACGCTGGAGAAGTTCGCCCACGCAATCGGGGCCCGCCTCAAGATCAGCTTTGATCCGGTTCGGTCCCGATGACGCCGAGGAGCGCTCGCCATGGGAAACATGGCGTCAATGGATAGCTGGCGGCGGAACAGCGTGGCGAACGCACTGCGCTCGATCTGAGCGCGACCTCGGCGCGGCTGCGGGTCTCAGGCCGCCAACCCCGTGAATCGCCCCCCATGGAACACCAGCGGCGCCGTCTCGCTGCGCGCCACGCGAAGCACGCGGCCCACGAGCAGATGATGGTCGCCTGTCTCGCGGTGATGATCGCTGGCGCACACCAGCGTGGCGGCCGCGCCGGCGATGGCGGGCACGCCCTCGGGGGCTTCCGTGATGGCGATGCCCTCGAACTTGTCGGGGACCGCCGGATTGGCGAAGTGCCGCGCCAGGGTTTCCTGCTCGCAGCCCAGCACGCTGATCGTGAAGTGCGTGCAGTCCCGGAAGGCCTGCAGGCTGGGCGAACGGTTCACCAGGCTCCACAGCACCAGCGGCGGCTCCAGCGACAGCGAGGCGAAGGAGTTGATGGTCAGGCCCACCGGCCGGCCGTCGGCCGTGCGAGTGGCCACGATGGCCACGCCGGTGGGGTAGCAGCCGAGCACGGTGCGCAGCAGGCGCGGGTGCAGGACCTCGTCGATCCAGGGCGCCAGGGTGGCGGCGCCGGGCTCCGCATCGTTGGCTGCCATGGTGGAGACATGGGCGACCGCACTCATTCGGCCAGCCTCGGAATGGCCGGCACGGCCTGCTCGGGGCCCATGGCCGAATAGCCGCCGTCCACCGCGTAGTCGGCGCCGGTGACGAAGCTGGCACCTTCCGACAGCAGAAAGGCCACCACGTTGCCGACTTCCGCCGGGTCGCCGACGCGGCCGAGCAGGTGGTAGGCCGCCGCCACACGGTCGGTCTTGGCGCGGTCGCCTTGGGTCAGCTCGTCCATCACGCGCGACCAGGTCCAGCCCGGCGACACGGAATTGACGCGGATGCGGTCGGCCGCGAAATCCATCGCCATGTTGCGCGTGACCTGCACCAGCGCCGCCTTCGACACCGGATACAGCCAGCGCCCGGTCTGCGCCACCTTGGCCGAGATGCTGGTGAAGTTGACGATGGCACCGCCGCCCGCCTGGGCCAGGTGCGGGCGCACCGCGCGGGCGGCCATGACGGCGCTGACCACGTTGACATCCAGCGCCGTGAGCCAGTCCTGCCGGCCCGATGCGGCACCGCCGTCCAGGTAGGTGCAGGCCAGGTTGACCAGCCCGTCGATGCGGCCGAAATGCGCGGCGACCTGGGCCACCGCCTGGTTCAGGGCCTCGTCCTGGGTCACGTCCACCGGCCAGAAGCGGGCGCGGTCCTCCTGGCCGGCCACGGCGCGCGCGCCGCCGGCCTCGTCGATGTCGAACACCGCCACCTTCGCGCCAGCCTTCAGGAGCACCTGGGCCACGCCCGCGCCGATGAGGGTGGCGCCGCCGGTCAGCACGATGACCTTTCCGTCCAAGCGATGCATGTGAGTTGCCTTTCATCCGTGGTGTCGGCGCCGCAGGTCGGGCTCTGCGAGCCCGACCCGGCGCGTGGATGAATGGTGCGGCGCCCGTCCCCGCGGGCCTAGCCGCGCACGGCGGTGGCTATCCGCAGACTGCGAACACTTGGCCGCGGCCTCGACAGCCCGGCGACGGAAGCAGGCCGGGGGCTGCCTGGCCCCAGGCGGCTGCGACGCCTCAAAGCAGAAAGCCGGCATGCTTTCGCATACCGGCTTTCGGGGTGCCCGAAGGCATCCACCCTGCGCCTTGCCCGCTGACAACGGGCAAGGCGCAGGGCGGCGTGGGTCTTTTACAGACCGGCCTTGCGGTAGACCGACAGGCTGCCCTGGGTGTACTGGGTGGGGATCGTGCTGTTCACGAAAGCCTTGGAGTCCAGGTTGGCGGTCGGGTTGTGGGCGGCAGCCACGGCTTCGGCCTGCACGGCGGCGCGGCTGCGGGGAGCGGCCGGGGCCACGGCGACTTGCTGGCCAACGTATTCCAGGTTCTGCTCGGCGCGAGCGGCTTGCACGCCCTGGGCGTTCACTTCGGCGCGGCTGAAGGCCGACACGGGGGCGACGACGCCTTGGTATTCCTCGGCGCTGGCGCCGGCAACAGCGGCGAACGACAGGGCGGCGAGGGCGATGATCTTCGAGGTCTTGGTCATGATTTTTCTCCTGTAGGCAGGCATTGCGTTGAACAGAGCTGGCAAAGCACCCGCCTCGCCGGCTTCGGGTCTGCGTTCAATCGCTGGCCCGTGAGATGAATTGTGGACCCAAGATCTAGGGAAAACCCTTGTCTTTGACGAACGTCACGTTCACGCCAGCGAAACAATCGCGGCGTGATGACCTACGTCGTTGCATCGATAGAACTCTGCGCGCGGCCCCCGGACCGGCGGCCCGCGGCGTGGGGGCTGCGCTGCGAACCGTCGTCTCAGACGTGGGCGAGCGCGAGGCCGCCGATCACCAGGCCCAGCCCGGCCACGCCGAACATGCCCCACTCCAGCCAGCGCTTGCGGGTGAGCAGCGCGATGGCGGCCAGCGCGATGGAGACCTGGAGCGCGGTGGTGGCCTGGGCCCAGCGGTGATGCTCGTGCAGGGCGGCGTCGGAGCGGTGGTCCCAGTCGTCGGCCTCCTTGTCCAGCTTCTGGGCGGCCAACTGGATCTCGGCCTTCTCTTTGTCGTAGCGCGCGGCTTTTTCCTGCATGGCCGGCTTGCGGTCCTCGGGCGACAGGTCGCGCGCGAACTCGGCCAGCGCCTGCTTGGTGCTCTTGGCCTGGTAGTAATTCCACTGGTTGGCGGCTTCGGTGCGCTTCATGCCCGCGTTGTTCTTGTAGAGGCCGGCATTGGCCTGCGTCAGCCCGCCCATGTAGGCAAAGATGGCGCCGACCGTGGCGATCACGGCGGTGAAGACGGCCACCTCGTTGGTGATGCTGCGCTGCTTCTTGGCAGCGGCGGCATGCTCGGCCTCGTGTTCGGCGGCATGCTGGAGTTCGTGGTCGTGCGGACCGTGGACGTGAAAACCGGAAGAGGACATGGCGGAAGGCGTGCGTTCTTGGAGGTGTTGGACGCCGCCGGATGGCAGCGGCCGGGATGATCCCAGCCTTCGATGAACGCACGCCGTACGGCCGGCGCCGACGCAGCCTAGAGCGCGATGCGGAAAGCCTGGGCTGCGCCGAGGTCGGGCTGCACGCCCAGGCCCGGCTTCGTGCCCAGGTGCACGGCGCCTTCTTCCAGCGAGAACACCGGCATGGCCAGCAGGTCGCGCAGCGGATTGGGGTTGGCGTCCACCTCCACATAGCCCGGCCCGCCCACCGCCGCCTTGAGGTGGAAGGAGGCCGTGAGGCCGATGCCGGCCCCGAGCCAGTGTGGACAGAAGCGCTTGCCTTGCGCCAGCGTGTGCCGTCCCACGGCCAGGCAGCCGCTGAAGCCGCCCCATTTGCCCAGGTCCGGCTGGAGGATCGACAGGCCGTCGGCGCCGATGTGGGCGTCGAAGGCGTCCAGGCCGGCCAGGTTCTCGCCACCGGCCAACGGCAGCGGCTGCTCGCGCGCCAGCCGGGCCCAGTCGGCCAGCGGCGTGTCGGCGCGCACGGGCTCCTCCAGCCAGCCGAGGTCGTGCCGGACCATGCGGCGGCCGGCGGCGATGGCCTCGTCCAGGTCCCAGGCCTGGTTGGCGTCGACCATCAGCGGCGCCGCGGGGCCGATCACCTCGCGCATGGCAGTCAGGTTGGCCTCGTCACGGTCGGCACCGAAGCCGACCTTGAGCTTGAAGGCGCGGTAGCCCTCCGCGCGCTTGGCTGCTGCCAGCTTCTCGGGCGCGGTCGGATTGAGGCCGGAGGCATAGAGCGGCACCGGCGCAGGCGCCGCCAGGTCAGGCGCGAGCAGCTTCCACACCGGCAGGCCGTGGCGGCGGCCCAGCAGGTCCCACAGCGCGATGTCCAGGCCGGCCACGATCTGCGCCAGCGGGCCGGGCTCGCCGCACTGGATGGCCAGCACGGCCAGCCGGGCGCTGAGCGTCTCGAAGCAGTGCTGCGGGCTCGTCCATTGCGGCCCGCAGGCCAGCGGCGGCAGGTAGGTCAGCGCCATGCGCGCACGGTGCTCCGCGCCCACGGTCGGAAAGTTGCACCAGACCTCGCCCCAGCCCTCGGCGCCGTCGTCCGCGATGGCACGCAGCAGCAGGGCCGGCCGGTCGCGCATGATGCCGAAGGAGGTCTGCACCGGCGGGTCCGCCGGTGCGCGGAACACGAACGCCTCGATGCGTTCGAGGCGCAGGTCGGTCGCCGCTGCCGTCATCCCGCGTAGGCCAGGCAGAACTCGCCCTCGGCCTTGAGCGTGTCGAAGGCGCTGTAGTCGGCCTGCCAGGCGTTGCCGGCGCGGGCGGTGAGGGCGGCCAGCTCGGCCAGCGTGGCCGTGCCTTCGCGGCGCAACTGGGCCTCGAAGCCGGCCAGGTCGGGAAACTGCTGCAGCGCCTCCCACCACACGGCACGACCGGCCAGGAAGCCGTGGGCGCCGGCCGCATAGGCGTACGCCATCACGCGCAGGAACTGCTGGGGCGTGACGCCGGCCGACAGCATCACCCACGGAATGCCGGCATCGCGGCAGATGCCGCCCATCTGGTCGAACAGGGCCTGGGCCTGGCGCGACTCGGCGCTGTCGCCATGCGCGGGCAGGCTGGCGCCGGGCAGCGGGCTTTCGAGCTTGAACAGGTCGACGCCGTAATGCGGCTTGGCGAACTCGCGCACGCTGTCGAGTACCAGCTCGGGCAGCTTCTCGGGCGACTCCACATAGTCGGTGGTGTGGCGCTCGCTCTTGGGGAAGGGATAGACCAGGAGCTCCAGCACCAGCGGGATGTCGTGGACGCGGCACTGCTCGCCGATCTCGGCCACGTAGCGCTGCTGGTGGGCCACGATGTCGGCATCGGCATCGGGCCGGTACCAGGCCAGCACCTTGACGCCGTCGCCGCCGGCGCGCTTGATCTTCTCGACGCTCCAGTCCTTGATCGAATGCGACAGGCGGCCGCCGGGCTGGTCGCGGAAGCGGTGGTCCTCCAGCGTCACCACCAGGCCGGTGTGGGCCGGCAACTTCTTCAGGCCGGCGGGGAAGGCGTAGTTGGGGTCGAACAGCATGGCGCTGGCATGCGGGCCCAGCACGTCGACCAGCACGCGCTTGACGGCGACCATGTCGGCGAAGGCCACGTCGGCCGGGGCGATGCCCTGCTTCCTGGCGATGAGGCTGGCGATGGGCGGGCGCTGGTCGAGCGCCACCATCGTGAAGTGCCCGGCGGGCGTGGCCATGCGACGCAGGCCCCATTGCTTGCCCAGACGGAGGTTGTTCGCCATGTTCAGTGCTCCTGGATCTCTTGAAGAAAGGTGAGTGCATCGCCCAGCCGGGGCGCGCCCGAGCGGCCCCCGGCCTGCCGGCACTTGAGTGCCGCGGCTGCGGCGGACAGACGGAAGGCCTGCACCGGCGCCAGTCCGGCACCGAGGGCGAAGGCGAGGGCTCCGTGGAAAACATCGCCAGCGCCGGTGGTGTCCACCGCGTCGACGGCGAAGGCGGGCAGCGTCTGCAGGGCGCCGGCTTCGTCCAGCCAGGCCACGCCGCGCTCGCCCAGGGTCACGGCGGCCAGCCGGCAACCGCGGGCGCGGGCCACGCCCAGTTGCGCGTGCAGTGGGCCGCCGCCGCTGTAGGCGGCGAGCGCGGGCTCCGAGAAGGCGGCCACATCGGTGTGCGGCAGCAGCTGGTCGAAGACCCAGGGCTCGGCCATGTCGCCGTCGAGCACCGAGGGCACGCCGTGACGGCGCGCGGCCTGGAAGAGCGCGAGCGCGCCCTCGGGCCAGCGCGGGTCGGCCAGCACCGCCTGCGCGCCGGCCACCGCATCGAGCGGCAGCCAGGCGGGATCGGCCGGCAGGCCGTCGCCGCGGAAGTTGACGATCATGCGCTCGCCGCGGCCATCGACCACGATGCCCGAGACCGAAGAGCGGGCCCCCTCGAAGAGCCGGAACTGCGCCACGTCCACGCCGGCCTGGGCCAGTTCGTCGCGCATGGCGCGTCCGGCGCTGTCGTCGCCGGCACGGCCCCAGAAGCGCGCGTCGGCGCCCAGCCGGGCGGCGGCCACCGCGGCATTGGCGGCCATGCCGCCACCGCCTTCGTGGAAATCAACGGCCCGGGTCTTGCCGCCGCCCGCGGGCAGGGCGTCCACGCCCCAGGTCAGGTCGAAGGCCGACAGCCCCAGGCAGATCACCACGGGCCGCGCCTCGCGCAGCGAATCGGGCAAAGGGGACAAGGCGTTCACCGCAGCACGTCCCCGGTGGCGGCGTCGAACAGATGCACCTTGGCCGCGTCGAAGCCCAGCGCGATGGGCGCGCCCGCGTTCACCGCCAGCTCGGGCGCGACACGCGCCACATGGCGCTTGCCGTCAAAGTCGAAGTACACCAGCGTGTCCGAGCCCAGTGGCTCGACCACGCTCACGGTCGTGCGCAGCGGGCCGTCGGCCTGCGCCAGCAGGTGCTCGGGGCGGATGCCCAGCACGGCGCTGGCGCGGCCGGCCGCGAGCATCGGCTGCAGCCGCTCGGCGGGCATCGCGAGCAGGGTGCCATCGGCCAGGCGCAGGCCGCCGGCTTCCACACCCACGTCGAAGAAGTTCATGGTGGGCGAGCCGATGAAGCCGGCCACGAACTGGTTGGCCGGCTGGCGGTACACCTCGTCGGGCGTGCCGAACTGCTGCACCACGCCGGCCTTGAGCACCACGATGCGGTCGGCCATGGTCATGGCCTCCACCTGGTCGTGGGTGACGAAGATCATGGTGGTCTTGAGCTGCTGCGACAGCGCCTTGATCTCGGTGCGCACCTCGCCGCGCAGCTTGGCGTCCAGGTTGGACAGCGGCTCGTCGAAGAGGAAGACCTTGGGGTTGCGCACCATCGCGCGGCCCATGGCCACACGCTGGCGCTGGCCGCCCGACAGCGCCTTGGGCTTGCGCTGCAGGAAGGGCTCGATGTGCAGCAGGCCGGCCGCGCGCTGCACGCGCCGGTCGATCTCGGCCTTGTCCATGCCGCGCATCTCCAGGCCGAAGGCCATGTTCTGGTAGACGCTCATGTGCGGGTAGAGCGCATAGTCCTGGAACACCATGGCGATGTCGCGCTGCGCGGGCGGCACGTCGTTGACGCAGGTGTCGCCGATGTAGAGCTCGCCGCCGTCGATGGGCTCCAGCCCTGCGATCACGCGCAGCAGGGTGGACTTGCCGCAGCCCGAGGGCCCGACGAAGACGACGAATTCCTGGTCCCGGATCTCCAGGTCGATGGCGGGCACCACGGTGATGTCGCCGTAGCGCTTGGTCAGGCCTCGCAGATGGATCGCTGCCATTCGCGCCGCCTCAGGAAAAAGCCAGCAGCGGCTTGACCAGCTCGCCCGCCACGAAGCGGCCGAACATCTCGGGCAACTGCTCGATGCCGAATTGCGCGTCCACCAGCTGGCGGTAGCGCGCCTTTTCCTTGCGCAGCAGCTCGACGTTGAGCGCGAAGTCCGACTTGGGGAAGTAGAAGGTGCGCACCATGTAGAAGTCCTTGCGGCGGATGGCCGGCGTCTCCTGCACGGGCCAGGGGGCGTCGCTCTCGCCGATGAGGATCAGCACGCCGCGCGGCAGCACGATGTTCATGCCCAGCGAGCGCGCCGCGTGCGAGCCGCTGCACTCGACGATGAGCTTGAAGCGCTTGCTGTTGTCGCCCACCGGATGCCGGCGCGCGCCGAAGGATTCGGCCAGCTGCAGCCGCTCTTCCTTCAGGTCGGACACGTACACCTCGGTGTAGCCCAGGTTGAGCAGCGCCACGATGGCGCCCATGCCCACCGGACCCGCGCCCGTGACCAGCACCGGGCCGGCGCCCTGCGGCGGCACCAGGTTCTGCACGAAGCGGATGCCGTGTGCAGCGGTGCCGATGGTGTCCAGCAGCAGCGGCGCGAGCTCGTCCTCGATGTCGTCGGGCACGGGCAGCAGGCACTGCTCGGGAACGGCCAGGTATTCGGCGTAGCCGCCCGGGCGGTTCCAGCCCACCAGCACCGATTCGTTCAGGCACATCTGCGTGTCGCCGCGGCGGCAGCTCTCGCAGTGGCCGCAATGCACCGGGATGTAGACCAGGCAGCGGCGGCCGTCGAGGGCGTGCCCCGGCTGCTCGACCACGCCGAAGATCTCGTGGCCGGGCGTGAAGGTCGCGCCCTTGATCCAGAGCTTGGTGTCCGAGCCGCACAGCGCCGTGCGGCGCACGCGCAGGAGCACCTCGCCGGCGGCGGGCACGGGACGTTCGATGTCGGCGACCGTGATGGTCTTGTCGCCATGGAAGACAGCGGCTTGCATGAGATTGGCTCCTAGCCCTTGACGGCACCGAGCGCGAGGCCCGACACCAGACGGCGTTGCACGAAGAAGGCGAGCACCAGCGGCGGCAGCGCGATGAGCGTGGCCGCGGCCATCAGGGCGCCCCAGTTGGAGGCCCCCTCGCCGATGAAGTTGAACGAGGCGGCGATCAGCGTCTTGGTGTCCCCGTTGGACAGCACCAGCGCGAAGAGAAAGTAGTTCCAGGAGAAGACGAAGGCCAGGATGGCCGACACCACCAGCCCCGGCATCACCAGCGGCAGGGCGATGCGCCACAGGATGCGCAGCACGCTGCAGCCGTCTACCTGCGCGCTTTCCAGCACGCTGCGCGGGATGTTGTCGAAGAAGGGCAGCAGCACCCAGATGACGATGGGCATGGTGATGACGGCATGCGTGACCACCAGCGCCGTGTAGGTGCCGATCAGGTTCAGCTCGCGGAACATCACGTACCACGGCAGAAGGAAGAGCGTGCCCGGCGCCATGCGCGCCAGCAGCGTCACGGTGGCCGGCCAGGTGATGCGCGTCCACGAGACCGCGAAGGCCGCCGGCACGCCCAGCACGATGCCGATCACGGTCGAGCCGACGGTGATGACCAGGCTGTTCCAGGTGTAGTGGGCGAAGGGCGTGGTGCCGAAGAGCTGGCGGTAGTTGTCCAGCGTGGGCGTGAAGAGCAGCTTGGGCGGGTAGGCCGTGACCTCGGCGGAAGGCTTGAAGGAGGCCAGCACCATCCAGGCGATGGGCGCCAGGATGATCAGGCCCACCAGCGCGATCTGCAACGTGTTCAGGCGGCGGATGAGGGCGTCGTCGTGCATGCGTCTCTCCTCACCAGGCCACGCGCTTGCGCGCCTGGGTCAGCAACACCACCGCGCCCAGCACGATCGTGGAGAGCGTGATCATCAGCGCGCTCGCGTAGCCGATCTCGAAGAACTCGAACCCCTTGCGGAAGCCGTAGATGTTGAGCGTGTTCGAGGCATTGCCCGGCCCGCCCTGGGTGGTGATGTAGATGATGTCGAAGAAGCGCAGCAGGTCCACGCTGCGCAGGATGGCGGCCGTGACGATGGTCGGCATCAGCAGCGGCAGCGTGATGCGCCAGAAGGTCTTCCAGCGCGAGGCGCCGTCGATCTGCGCCGCCTCGTACACGTTGGGCGGCAAAGATTGCAGGCCGCCCAGCACGATCAGCGCCACGTAGGGCGTCCACTGCCAGGTGTCGATGAAGGCGACGGTCGGGATCACCCACTGGGGCGAGGCCAGCCAGTCCGAGCGCGGCAGGCCCACGCTCTGCAGCAGCCAGTTGGCCGCGCCGATGGACGGGTCCAGCACCACCAGCCACATCATGCCCACCACCACCGGCGGCAGCACGAAGGGCGAGATCATCAGCGTGCGCACGATGCCCGAGAGCTTCTTGGACGAGTGCAGCAGCAGCGCGACGTAGGTGCCCAGCACCAGCTGCAGCACCAGCGAGAGCAGGTACAGCACCAGCGTGATCTTCAGGCCGTTCCAGAACTCGCCGTCCTGCAGCATGAGCAGGTAGTTCCGGCCGTAGTTGAGCGTGGCGCTGCCGCCGAAGCTGAATTCGTGCAGGCTCAGCCAGATCGTGTAGCCGAAGGGAAAGGCGATCAGCGCCAGCGTGAAGATCACGGCCGGCGTGGACAGCATGTTCAACTGCCGGCGGGTTCCGATGGATTGGCTCATGCAGGGCTCCTCATCCGGCCAGGAAGCCGCCGTCCACCGCCAGCACGGTGCCGGTCATGTACTGGGCGGCCGGCGAGGCAAGGAAGAGCGCGCTGCCCGCGATGTCGGTGGGCTGGGCCCAGCGGCCCTGCGGGATGCGCGCGCGGATGCGTTCGTAGTGGGCCGCGTCCTGGCGGCCTTCGGCGTTGATCGGCGTCTCGACATAGCCGGGCGCCACGGCGTTGACGCGGATGCCCTCGGCGGCCCAGGCCAGCGCCAGCGACTTGGTGAGCATCACCACGCCGCCTTTGCTGGCGCAGTAGGCCGGGATCCACGGCAGCGCCGCGAAGGCATTCATCGAGGCGATGTTGACGATGCTGCCCCCGGCTTCGCCATGCGCGGCCAGCAGCGGCTTGCAGGCCGTGCACAGTCGGAAGGTACCGGTGAGGTTGACGTCCAGCACGCGCTGGAAGGTGGCGACCTCGAACTCCTTGAAGCGCGCCAGGATGCCGGCGCAGTTGACCAGGGTCTGCAGGCCGTCCAGTTCGCCCGCGAGCCGCGCGACGTCGTCGTCACGGGTCACGTCCAGCGTGGTCAGGCGCAGGTGTGCGGCCGGCTTCAACGTGGACGCCGCCAGCGCGGCGTCGTCCACGCCGGTGGCGACCACCTCGCAGCCGGCGTCGGCGAAGGCCTGCGCGATGGCGCTGCCGATGCCGCCCGCGCCGCCCACCACCAGCACGCGGTGGCCCGGCGCCAAGGCGAAGGGGCTCCCGGCCGCCCGCGGGCGGCTGTCTTCGGCGATCACGTCCATCAGTCCTTGGCGATCAGTGCGTCGAGCTGCTTGTCCGCGTCGGCGCAGGCCTGGGCGACGGTCTTCTGGCCCAGCAGAAGTTCGTTGACCGCCTGGCCCACGTATTCGCGCGAGGCGGGGTTGGCCACGATGGGGTAGCCCACCTCGGACGTGCCGGTCTTGCCCAGCTCGCTGACGGTGGCGGCCCATTCGCGGCGCACCGGCTCACCGTCCATCCAGGCCTTGTAGTCGGCGCCGTTGGCCACCGATGCGCGCGGCGGCGCCACGCCGTCCAGCGCCAGCTTCTCCTGCACGGCGCGGCTGGTGGCCCACTGCACGAAGTACCAGGCGGCTTCCTTCTTCTTGCTGTACGCCGAGACGGACATGGTCCAGCCGATCACCGTGGGGCGCGAGCCGCCGGGGCCGGCAGGCAGCACGGCGATGGCCGTGTCCTTGAGGCGGGCGCCGCCTTCCATCACGCTGCGCAGCTCGTTGGAGGACTCGAAGGCCATCGCCGCCTTGCCCTCGCGGTACAGGCTGCTGATCTGGTAGAAGCTGTAGTTCACCACGCCGGGCGGGCCGTAGTCCTTGAGCAGCTTGGCATACAGGGCCAGCGACTCCTGGCCCGGCTTGCTGCACAGCTGCGACTTGCCGTCCTTCATGTAGTCGCCGCCGAAGTTGTGCAGGAACACGCTGTAGCTGAAGGGAAGCGCGGGCTTGAGGCCGCGCGACACGAAGGGCGTCACGCCCGGCTCGCAGCTCTTGAGCTTGGCGGCCACGCCTTCGAGTTCGGGCAGGCTCTTGGGCAGCTGCACGCCGCACTTCTGGAACAGGTCCTTGCGGTAGTAGAGCACCGGGCCTTCGATGTTGAGCGGCACGCCCATCACCCGGCCGTTGTAGCTCGCGTCCTTCACCAGGCCGGGGCTGAGGTCGGCGAAGTCGTAGTCGGGGGCTGCAGAGGTCTTGATGAGGTCGGTCAGGTCGGCATACCAGCCGGCCTTGGCGAACTGCAGGCCCTCGCGCGAGGGCAGGGACATGAACAGGTCCACCTCGTCGCTGCGCGAGTTCATCACGGTGACCATGCGCTGGCGCATCTGCTGCTCCTGGTAGCTGTCCACCTTGAGCGTCATGCCGGTCTGCTTCTCGAAGTCGGCCTTGTGCTTGAGCAGCGCCGCCGCCACCGGGTTGTTGTTGGCCAGGAAGGTGAGGGTGGTGCCCTGGTGCTTCTTCCAGTTGAACTCCTGGGCGCCCGCCGTGAGCGACAGCGTGGCCAGGGCGACCGTGCCGAGCATGGCGAGGGGGCGATGGATGGAACGCATGGAATGTCTCCTTGTTCAGGTCGGCCATGCCGACGGGCGGAATCGATGTAACCGTTTACAGAATTGTGGGTGATTGAAGAGGTGCAATCAACCGCCTTTGCAGGGGAGAAGAACGGTTTTTGATTGGGGTTTGCCCTTGAAAACGGTGGTGCTGGCGATGTACCGGTTTTATGTAAACTGTTTCATCGATGAAGAACAAATCCGTCGGCATCCGGGAGGTGGCGCAGCACGCGGGCGTGTCGACCGCATCGATCTCGCGGGCGCTGAACAGCCCCGAATCGGTCAGCCCGGCCCTGCGCCTGAAGGTGGACGCGGCCATCGCCGCGCTGGGCTACATCCCCGACGCGGCGGCGCGCGCGCTGTCGTCGCGGCGCACGCGCACCATCGGCGCCATCATCCCGACGGTGGACAACGCCATGTTCGCCCGCGGCATCGAGGCGCTGCAGCGCTACCTGTCGCTGCAGGGCTACCTGCTGCTGCTGGCCACCAGCGGCTACGACCCCGAGGTCGAGTTCCGCCAGGCGCAGAACATGGTCAGCCGCGGCGTGGACGGCCTGATCCTGCGCGGCGACACGCACACCGAGGGCCTGCGGCGCCTGCTGGCCACGCAGCGGATGCCCTTCGTGAACGTGGGCGTCTACCACCCCGACAAGCCCTATGCCTCCATCGGCGCCAACAACGAGGACGCCGCCTGGCGCGCCACGCGCTACCTGATCGGGCTGGGCCACACGCGCATCGCGATGGTGGCGGCCATGTCGGCCCACAACGACCGGGCCTCGGCCCGCGTGGCCGGCGTGCGGCGCGCCCTGAAGGAGCAGGGCCTGTCCTTGCCCGACGACTGGTACTACGAGGTGCACTACCGCCTGGACGACGCCCGCCAGGCCGCACGCGCGCTCATGGCCCGGCCCGAGCGTCCGACGGCGGTGGTCTGCGGCAACGACGTGCTGGCCTACGGCGTGCTGCTGGAGGTCGAGCGCCACGGCCTGCAGGTGCCCGGCGACATCTCGGTCATGGGCTTCGACGACCTGGAGTGGAGCCGCCACCTGCGGCCCAGCCTCACGACCATGCACCTGCCCACCGACGAGGTGTGGACGCGGGCCGGCGAGCACCTGGTCAAGCAGCTGAGCGGCCAGCCCTGCGTGATGCACCACGAGGTGGACGCGACGCTGGTCGTGCGCGAATCCACCGCGCCGCCGCGCGCGGGCGCCTGAGCCGCCGGACGCGCGGCCGATCAGCGGGCGTGCAGCGCCCCGAGCGCCAGCGAGCCGCCCGTGGCCACCAGCAGCGCCGCCACGCCCCAGCGCAGCACGTTGGCCGGCACATGCGGCTGCAGGCGCAACGCCAGCCGCGTGAGCACCTGTACCAGCGGCAGCGCGATGGCCGACAGCAGCACGGCCCGCAGCGAGAAGCCGCCCGTGGGCACGTTCAGCGCGATGCGCGTCAGCGCATTGGCCGCGAACATCAGCAGCAGGCCGCGCCGCACCACGTCCAGCGCCAGTGGCTGCCGATACAGGTGGTAGACGATGGGCGGCCCGGAGGTGCCGAAGAGCCCGCCCATCAGCCCCGACACCAGCCCCGCCGCCGCGAACTGCCGCGGCGGCGCCAGCGTGGCGCGCACCGCGCCCCGGCGCAGCAGCACCAACGCGCACAGCACGATCACCACGCCCAGCAGCAGCTTGAGCGCCGTGGTGGCGCCCGCGCTCAGCCAGTGCAGCAGCACCAGGCCCCCGCCCACGCCGACGCAGCTCGTGAGGATGGCCGGCTTCATCAGCGGCCAGGGCACCGGCTGCCGGTGGGCGCGGAAGTAGGCCCAGGCATTGGCCAGCGTGAGCACCGTCGCCACGTTGGCCGCATCGGCCACCGAGGCCAGGTCGAAGCTGGCCACCAGGCTCAGGAAGACCAGCCCGAAGGCGAAGCCCGAGAGCGTCTGGGCGAAGGTGGCGATGGCGACGCACAGCAGGTACAGGGCCAGCGAGGTGGGCGAGCCGAGCAGGGCGGCGAGCGAAGCGAAGGAGGGCGGCATGCGAAAGAAAAGGTCGGCGCGGCGGCCGCCACGGAGCCTCGACGCCTGAGCCCGCTTCGGTCGTCGCCGAGGGGTTCAGCTGTTCAGTCCTTGTCGGCGAGGCCCAGGTCGCGGATGAGTTTTCCGTAGGCCTCGGATTGTTGCGCGGCGAAGGCCGCGAAGCGCGGGCCGTCCAGGTAGGCGGGCGGCGTCTCCAGGCGTTGGGCTTCGCTCTTGTACGCCTCGCCGGCCAGCGCGGCCTGACAGGCCGACTCCAGCTTGGCCAGCACGGGCGCGGGCAGGCCCTTGGGCGCGATCACGCCGCCCCAGATCGAGGCCGTGATCGGCCAGCCGGCCTCGGCCATGGTCGGCACGTCCGGGTAGCCGGGCAGGCGCTGCTCGGCGAACACGGCCAGCGGCCGCAGGCCGTATTGCTTGGAGACAGTCGGCGTCTCGCTGAACAGCATGACCTGCTTGCCCAGCAGGCCGGTGACCATCTCGCCCGAGCTCTTGTAGGGCACATGCAGCCCCTTGGCCTGCGCCTTGTCGAGCAGCATCTCCATGGCCAGGTGCAGCAGCGTGCCGCGGCCGGAGGAGCCGTAGGTGAGCGTGCCGGGGTTCTTGCGCGCGAAGGCCAGCACGTCGGCCACGCTCTGGAAGGGCGAGTCCTTGGGCACCATCATCATCAGCGGCACGGCGTAGGTGCGGCAGACGTGGTCGAAGTTCTGGTGGCTGTAGCCCGTCTTGCGGATGGCCGGCTGCAGCACCTCGGGCCCGATCACCGACAGGCCCACGGTGTAGCCGTCGGGCCGGGCGCGCATCAGCTGCAGCATGCCGATGGCGCCGCCCGCGCCGGCCTTGTTGTCCACCACCATGGCCTGGCCCAGCTGCTCGCCCATGTGGCGCTCCAGGATGCGGGCCATGATGTCCGAGGTGCCGCCGGGCCCGAAGGGCACGACCATGGTCACGGGCTTGTCGGGATAGGCGGGCTGCGCCTGCGCCGGAAGTGCGGCGGCACAGGCCAGGGCGGCCCACAGCAGGCCGTGCACGGCGGCCGGTCGGATCTTCATCGTTGTCTCCTTGAATGTGGTCGGGCGCGCGTCAGTACACGCTGCTCTCGAATCCCTTGGCGAGCGAAGGACGGATCGCCTCGATGAAGGCCGTGGCCTGCCGCATCATCATTCCCATGTCCGAGGCCACGGCCACGAAGTCGTAGCCGAGCTGCACGAAGCTGCCCACCATCTGCGGCGTGGGCCCCACGATGCCGCAGGGTTTGCCCACCGCGCGGCAGCGCCGGGCCACGTCGGCGATGACGGCCTGCACGTCCGGATGGGCGATGTTGCCGATGTGGCCCATGTTGGCCGACAGGTCGCCGGGGCCGAGGAAGAGCGCGTCCACGCCGGGCACGGCGGCGATCTCCTCCAGCGCGGCCACCGCCTGCGGCGTCTCGAGCTGGATGATGGTGAACACCGAATCGTTGGCGCGCTGGCCGTAGTCGCGCGCGGTGCCGTAGCCCGAGGCACGGTGCACGGCCGCGAAGCCGCGCACGCCCTGCGGGGGGTACTTGGCGTACGAGACGGCGCGCGCCGCCGCCTCGGCGCTGTCGACGAAGGGCACCATCACCGTCTGCGCGCCCAGGTCCAGCGCCCGCTTGAAGAGCACGGCGTCGTTGGCGGCCAGGCGGGCCACCGGGCAGGCGTCGGTGCCGGCAATGGCCTGGAGCACGGCGAGCGTGTCCTTCTCGTCCATGGGCACATGCTCCAGGTCGACCAGCAGCCAGTCGAAGCCGGCGCGGCCCATGGCCTCGGCGGTGCTGGCCGCGCCGGACATGAGCCAGGTGCCGAGCGGCGCGCCGGGCTGGCCCAGGCGACGGCGGAAGGGGTTGTCGAGCAGATCGGAATAGGCAGGCATGCGTCGGGTCAGTAGATGGGCGGTTCGGGGGTGGCGGCGTTGCCGGCGAGCACGTCGAAGTCGCAGCCCAGGTGGGCCTGGGTGACTTCGCGCTGGTAGATGCGGGTGAAGCCGCGCACATAGGGCTGGGGCGGCGGCGTCCAGTCGCGCCGGCGGGCGGCGAGTTCCTCGTCGGGCACCAGCAGCTCCAGGCGGCGCTCGCCGATGTCGATGCGGATCAGGTCGCCGGTGCGCACCAGCGCCAGCGGGCCGCCGACGGCGGACTCGGGCGAGATGTGCAGCACGCAGGTGCCGTAGTGGGTGCCGCTCATGCGCGAATCCGACAGGCGCAGGATGTCGCGCACGCCGCGCTGCAGCAGCTTCTTGGGCACGGGCAGGTTGCCCCATTCGGGCATGCCGGGACCGCCCACCGGTCCGCCGTTGCGCAGCACCAGCACGCTGTCCTCGGTGACGTCGAGCGCCGGGTCGTTGATGGCGGCCAGCATGTCGGCGTTGGAGTCGAACACCAGCGCCGGCCCGGTGTGGCGCAGCAGCCGCGGGCTGGCGGCCGAGGGCTTGATCACCGCGCCGTCGGGCGCCAGGTTGCCGCGCAGCACAGCGAGCGCCAGGCCGGCCTCGGGGCAGTCGGCGGGGGCGGCCACCACGGGCTGGTCGAGCGGGCGGATCACGGCGTCGTCCAGCGGCACGGCGCCGGCGATGTTCTCGCCCAGCGTGCGGCCGGTGCAGGTCTGCGCGTTCAGGTCCAGCACGCCGGCGATGCGCTGCAGCAGCGCGGGCAGGCCGCCGGCGTAGTAGAAGTCCTCCATCAGCCGGTCGCCGGCCGGGAAGAGGTTGGCCAGCACCGGCACGCGGCGCGCCATGGCGTCGAAGTCGTCCAGGCCGAGCGGGATGCCGGTGCGCCCCGCCATGGCCGGCAGGTGCACCGCCGCGTTGGTCGAGCCGCCCAGCGCCATCCAGGTCGCCACGCCGTTGAGGAAGGACGCGCGGGTGATGAAGCGCGAGGGCTTGAGGTCGTCCCACACCATCTCGACGATGCGCTGGCCGCAGGCCCAGGCCATGCGGGTGTGGCTCGCGTCCATGGCCGGGATGCTGCTGGCGCCGGGCAGCGCAAGGCCCATGGCCTCGACGATGGCCGTCATGGTGCTGGCCGTGCCCATGGTGTTGCAGGTGCCGGGCGCGCGCGTCATGCGGGCCTCCAGGGCGATCCACTCGGCCTGGTCGATCTCGCCGACGGTGTACTTCTCCCAGTACTTCTTGGTGTGGGTGCCGGCCCCCACGCTCTGGCCCTGGTAGCGGTCGTTGAGCATGGGCCCGGCCGGGCAGAAGAGGGCGGGCACGTCCATCGACAGGGCGCCCATCACCAGCCCAGGCGTGGTCTTGTCGCAGCCGCCCAGCAGCACCACGCCGTCCAGCGGCAGGCTGCGGATCAGCTCCTCGGCCTCCATGGCCAGGAAGTTGCGGTAGAGCATGGTGGTGGGCTTGACCATCACCTCGCCCAGGCTCATGGCGGGCAGCTCCAGCGGATAGCCGCCGGCCTGCAGCACGCCGCGCTTGATGGCCTGCGCCCGCTCACGCAGGTGGGCGTGGCAGGGCGACAGGTCGCTCCAGGTGTTGAGGATGCCCACGATGGGCCGGCCCATGAATTCCTCGCGCGACAGGCCCTGCTGCTGCATGCGCTGGCGGTGGGCGAAGCCGCGGATGTCGTTGCTGGCGAACCAGCGCTGGCTTCGCAATTGATCGATGCTGCGGCGCAAGCGTCTTCCTTTCAATCCATCTTCACGCCGGCGTCCTTGACCAGGGCGCGCATGGCGATGCCGTCCTTGCGGATCAGCGCTTCGAACTCGTCGGGGGTGGAGTTCAGCACCTCGTAGCCCTGGGCCTCCAGCGGCTGGCGGAAGGCCGGCTGCTGCAGCACGGCCACCGATTCGCGGTTCAGCCGCTGCGCGACATCGGGCGGCGTGCCGCGTCGCACCAGGATGCCGTTCCAGACCACCGAGACCACGCCCGGCACGCCGGCCTCCGCAAAGGTGGGCACGTCGGGCATCACGGCCGAGCGCTTGGTGTCGGCCACCGCCAGCACCCGCACTTTGCCGGCCTGCCTGTGGCCGGTGACGGCCGGCAGGTTGTTGAACATCATGGGGATCTGCCCGCCCAGCACATCGGTGAGGGCCGGCGGGCCGCCCTTGTAGGGCGCGTGGACCAGCTGCGTGCCGCTGTTCTTCTCGAACAGCACGCCCGCCAGGTGCATGGTGTTGCCGTTGCCGGCCGAGCCGAAGACCAGCCGGCCGGGCTGCGCCTTGGCGGCGGCCACCACGTCGGCCACGCTGCGGTACGGCGTCTGCGCGCCCACCAGCAGCACGTTGGGCATCTGGTGGGTGAGGGTGATGGGCTGCAGGTCCTTCTGCGGCTCGTAGCCCATGCTGGCGTAGAGCTGCGGGTTGATGGCCAGCGTGCTCAGCGAGCCCAGCAGCAGCGTGTAACCGTCCGCCGGCTGGTTGCGCGCCACATAGGCCGAGCCGATGTTGCCGTTGGCGCCGGCGCGGTTGTCGATGACCACCGGCTGGCCCAGCCGCTCCGACAGGCCCTGCGCGAAGCTGCGCGCGAACTGGTCGGCCACGCCGCCGGCCGGGTAGGGCACCACCAGCGTCAGCGGCCGGGTGGGGTAGGCCGCGGACTCGGCCGCAGCGGCCGGCCCCAGGGCGCAGGCAGCGCAGGCGGCCAGGCCCAGCTGGGCGAACAGGCGGCGGTCGACGGGCATGGGAGTCTCCTGATTGGGGATGTCAGCGGTAACTGTTACCGCTAACATGCTGTTAGTCTAGGCGCCCGGGCCGCTTGCCGGCCATCGGTGCTAACCATGAAGCCTGCTTCCTCGTCGTCTTCCTCCTCCGCTTCCCGCGCGCCGCGCCGCAAGGCGGGCACGCACACCATCCATGACGTGGCCGCCCTGGCCGGCGTCTCCGCGATCACGGTGTCGCGCTACTTCAATGCACCCGAGAAGGTGTCGGCCGCCGCACGCGAGCGGCTCAAGGAGATCGTGGACCGCCTGGGCTACGTGCCCAGCCAGATGGCCGGCGGCCTGGCCTCGGGCCGCGGCCGCGTGGTGTGCGCCGTGATGCAGAACATCGCCAGCAGCACCTTCGCGGACCTCGTCAACGGCATGACGGACGAGCTCAAGGCCTCGGGCCTGCAGTTGCTGCTGGCCAATGCGCAGTACTCGCGCGAGCTGGAGGAGTCGGCCATCCGCACCTTCGCGGGCTGGCATCCCAGCGCGCTGATCCTTACGCGCGACGACCACACGCCGGCGGCCGAAGCCATGCTGCAGGCGCTCCACATCCCGGTGGTGGAGGCCTGGGGGCTGGTGGAGGGCCGGCCCTTCCACCAGGTCGGCTTTCCGCATCCCGAGGCGGGCGTGCAACTGGCCGAGCACTTCCTGGCGCAGGGCGCGACGCGCATCCGCTTCGTGCTGCCGCGGGCCAGCCAGGACTTCCGCGCCGAACAGCGGGCCGCCGGCTACCGCCAGGCCATGCAGGCCGCCGGCCTGCCGCCCGATGTGGCCGTGGCCGAGGTCGACGACGACTACGAGGCGGGCGCGCGCGTGATGGCCGCCCATGCCGCGCAGGCGCCGGGTGCCCGGCCTCAGGCGCTGGTCTTCGCCAACGACAACATGGCGGCCGGCGCCATCCTGGAGGCGTCTTCGCTGGGCCTCGCGCTGCCGCGCGATGCCGCCATTGCCGGCTTCGGCGACGCACCGATCTCGGTGCGGCTGCGGCCGGCGCTGACCACGCTGCGCCCCGCCCGCTACGAGATCGGCCAGCAGGCCGCCCGGCGCGTGCTGGGCCTGCTGGCGGGTGCACGCGACGAGGCGGCGGTGGCCACCCGCACGCTCGTGCCCTGTACGCTCGTCGTACGCGACAGCAGCCGCGTCGGGCGCTGAGGCGCGGGCCCGGGCTGCGCTTCACGGATCGTGCAAGCGCAACCCTAGCTGCCGACCGATGCGGGTTCGCGGGCGCCGTCGGGCGGCTGCGTCAGCGCAGCCACGGGCACCGGCTCGCTGTAGAGATAGCCCTGCAGCTCGTCCACGCCCAGCTGGCGCAGCATGGCCGCCTGCGCCTCGGTCTCCACGCCCTCGGCCACCACGCGCTTGTCCAGGGCTGTGGCCAGGGCCACGATGGCGGAGGCGATGGCATAGGCCGTGGGTTGGCGGCCGAAGGCCTGCACGAAGCTCTTGTCGATCTTGAGCGTGTCCAGCGGCAGGGTGCTCAGGTAGCTCATCGCCGAGTAGCCGACGCCGAAGTCGTCCAGCGCGATGTCGAAGCCCATGGCGCGCAGCCGTCCCAGCTTGTGCACGCAGCCCTCGATGTCGCGGAAGAAGGCGCCTTCGGTGATCTCCAGCTCGATGGCGCCGCGCGCCTGCGGAAACTCTGCGGCCAGGGCCTCCACCTGCGGCAGGAAGTCGCGGTGCGCCAGCTGCAGCGGCGAGAGGTTGACCGACAGCCGCGTGAGCGGCGGATTGGCCTGCATGCGCCAGTGGCTGACCTGCTGCATCGCCTCGCGCAGCACCCACAAGCCGATCTCGCCGATCAGGCCGGCCTCTTCGGCGATGGGAATGAAGCGGTCGGGCGGGATGCGGCCCTTGATCGGGTGCTGCCAGCGCAGCAGCACCTCGGCCGAGGCGACCGCGCCGTCGCTGGCACGCACGCGCGGCTGGAAGAGCAGGAAGAACTGTTCCGCCGCCAGCGCACCGGCCAGGCTGCGGCGCAGTTCCAGCCGCTCGGCCGTGGACGCGTTCAGCGTGCTCGTGTAGTCGACCACGCGGTTGCGCCCGCCCGTCTTGGCGGCGTACATGGCGGCGTCGGCGTTCTTCAGCAGCGTCTCGTGGTCGCGCCCATGGTCGGGAAAGGCCGCCACGCCGATGCTGGCGCCGATCTGCACGTCGAGCGCATCGATGCGGAAGGGCTGCTGCAGGGCCGCCAGCACGCCGTGCAGCAGCGCGTGCAGGGCCTCCGGCGGCTCGTTGCACAGCAGCAGCACGAACTCGTCCCCGCCCATGCGGGCAAGGCGCGCGTCGGCCTTGGCCAGGCTCGTGCGCAGCCGGTAGGCCACCTGCTGCAGCAGCCGGTCGCCCACGCTGTGGCCATAGGCGTCGTTCACGTCCTTGAAGCCGTCCAGGTCGATGAAGGCCAGGGCCAGGCTTTGGTTGCGGCGCGCGGCGCGCTCCATGGCCTGGTCCACGGCGTCGACCAGGCCCAGGCGGTTGAGCAGGCCGGTGAGGCTGTCGACCACGGCCCGTGCCACCAGCTGGCGCTCGCGCTCGTCGGCCTGCACCGCCACGGCGAGCCGGGCGCACAGGGCGTCGAGCTCGTGGCGGGTGCGCGCGGGCCACGGGGCGCCGTGGGCGCTCGTCACCTGCAGGGTGAAGGTGCTGTCCGGCCGCTGGGCCACGGGCAGCACCTCGGCATGCCACGGCGCGACGGGCGACGACGCCTGCGACGACGGTGCGTGGCGCAGGCGCCGGTGGTCGGCGTCGAGCACCAGCGCCTCCGGCGGCGCCCCGTCCTTGGGATGGATGCGCAGCATGAACTGCAGCTGCGGCGCCGACTGTGCCAGGTGCTGCAATGCCAGCGCCGCGATGTCGTGCAGCGGCTGGCGCGCGAGGATGGCGGTGTCCATTTGCGCGAGCACCTGCGAGAAGGCCAGGTCGGCGCCAATCTCGCCCACCATGCCGTTGAAGGAGTCCGCCAGCTCGCGGAACTCGTCGGTCATGGCCGAGGCATCGACGCGCTGGCCGAAATCGCCGGTCCGCACGGCCCGCGTGGCCTCGATCAGCGTCTCCAGCGGGAGCGTGATGCGCCGGGCGTAGAAGGAACTGGCGATCAGCGCCAGCAGGAAGGCCAGGCCCGTGGCCTGGGCCAGGGCCGCGCCGGTCCCGAGCGGCAGAAAGCGATAGGCATTGCGCTGCGGCGCGGCGCTGATCAGCCAACTGGCGCCCTCGAACACGGGCGCGAGGTGCAGCGGGCGGGTGTGGGCCAGTGCCAGCATGTCGCCCTGGAGCGGCGTGAGGCAGTGCGGACCGGGCGCCTGCTCGCTCTGGAGGCAGATCGTGTGGCTGCTGCTGGCCAGGTTCTCCAGCAGGTATTCCGGCCGCATGCGGCCTTCGACCACGCCGCCATCGGGTGCCGCCACGCGCATCACGGGGCGCATGCCGATGCCGCCCGGCAGGGGCTGCAGCAGCACTTCGCTGCGTTCATGGGCGGGCGCCTCGCGCAGGGACGTGATGCCCTCGAACACCTTCGCGGCCTGCAGCTCCAGCGCCTCGTTGGGCGCGCCCGAGGCCTGGGCCTGCGCCCGGGCCCGCAGCAGCAGCTCGGCCGCGCGAAGGCGGTCGAACAGGTTCAGGCTCGCCGCCTTCGTCGTCTCGGCCATCAGCCGCTGCGTGGCACGGCGCTGCAGTGCGTCGGTCAGCTCGTAGGAGATGAGCGACACCGCCAGCAGCGGCAGCGCGACGATGACGAAGGCGCCCAGGAAGATGCGCCAGCCCCAGCGGCTGCGGAAGACGACGGCAAAGCGCTGCCAGTTCGCGGGCATCGTCGTCAGTAGTCGGAGGCCTTGCCGATGAAGGCGCCGTCGTTCGCCCGGATGATGTCGTCCTGGCTGGCCTGGGCCGTCAATGGCGGCACGCTGCGCCCGTCCGGCCCCATGCTGTAGAGGTCGAAGTCGCTGTTGAGCGGATGCAGCGCGCGGTCCTTGCGCTTCTGGCCCACCGTGGCACCGGCCATCGACAGGTACTGGTAGGGGTTGCCCCAGGGGTCGGGCTGGGTCCAGCCGATCTGTGCCAGTGAATCCGGAAAGCCCTTGTTGTCCAGGCCGTACATGCTCAGCTTGGCGGCGATCACGCCGATGTCGCGCACCGCGTCGGCCACTTTCATGCGGTCGCGGTAGTCGGCATAGCGCGGCAGGGCGATGCCCAGCAGCACGCCGATCAGGCCGATGACCATCATCAGTTCGAGCAGGGTGAACCCGAACAACCACCGTCGACGGGTGGTGGCGGCACGCAGCCGTTCTCTCATTCGCGCAGGCATCCAGAAGTCAGTGGGAATACCAACAGCATCCTATGAATGTAAAAAAATGAAAGCAGGACAGATGCTATTTCTGACACGGCGCAGTGTCGGTGTCCGCAGCGGACCGGGCCTGTGCTGCAATGCCAGCGGTTGCAAACTCGACACGATTTCATGCCGCGGCGCCCGAAGACCACCCGACCCGAGCCCGCCGACGCCGCAGCGCAGCTGCTGCTGTCCCATGGCGCTTCGGCCCTGTGCGTCTATGACGCGCAGGAGCGCATCACGCGCTGGAATGCGCGCTACCCCGAGTTCTTCCCCGAGGTGGCGCCGCTGCTGAAGGTCGGCCTGCATTTCACGGACACGGTGCGTCCCTTTCTGCGGCTGCAGCATCCCGATGCGGGCGCGCAGGAGATCGAGGAGGGCGTCGCGGCGGCGCTGCGCCGCCACCGTGCGCTGGAGGGCCCGGTGCGCTACCAACGCGCGGACGGCGGCCGCTGGCTGGAACTGCGCATGTTTCCGCAGCCGGATGGCGGCCGCATCAAGATCTGGAACGACGTCACCGCCGAGCAGCAGGCCGCCGCCGATGCCGGTGACCGCGGCATGCTGGAACTGCTCACCGTGGCCCATGTGGGGCTCATCGTCCATGACGCGCAGGGGCGGCTGCTCTACAGCAACGCGCGCTACTTCTCCGAGATGTTCCTGCACGTGCTGACCGCGCTGCCGGACGTGCGCACCCGCGGCACCCATGCCGCGTTCTGGCGGCAGTTTGCCGAGATCTTCGGGGGCGACCCGGCCTACGAGGCCCTCTGCGGCCTGCCGGGGGGCGGCCGGCTGCCCCGGCCGGTGACGCTGCAGGCCCGCACCGGGCACTGGTTCCGCATCGCCGAGGAGGACTGGCGCGGCGGCGTCGCCTCGGTCTGGACCGACGTGACCGACCTCATGCAGCGCGGCCAGGCGCTGCAGGCGGCCTACGGCGAGGTGATGGCGCTCAATGCCCAACTGCGCGACCGGGCCGAGACCGACAGCCTGACCGGCCTGCCCAACCGGCGGCACTTCGAGGCGGCCCTGTCGCGCGCGCAGCGGGCCGTCGACGAGGGCGCGCGGCATGCGGTGGCCGTGGTGGACATCGACCGCTTCAAGTCGATCAACGACCGCTTCGGCCACGATGTGGGCGACCGCGTGCTCACCGAGGTGGGACGCTGCATGCGCACGGCGCTGCGCCCCGGCGACGTGCTGGCCCGCCTGGGCGGCGAGGAATTCGCCATCGTGCTGCAGGATGCCGGCCTGGACGAGGCGGCGTCCCGCGCCCGGACCTTGTGCGCCGAGGTGGAGCGTCTGTCCCTGCCGGGAACGGCCGACCAGGCGATCCGCACCAGCGTCTCGGTCGGCGTGGCCGCGCTGCGCGCCCAGGGCGACCCGGCCGAGACGATGCGTGAAGCGGACCTGGCCATGTTCGAGGCGAAGAAGGCCGGGCGGAACCGGGTGGGCGTGGCGGGATGAGGGCTGGACGGGCGGCGCCCGTGGGGCGCTGCCGGGTGCAGACGGGGCTGTCGGTACTGCTTTGAATGATTCAATGTGTATTATGTCTAATTTAAGACTCGCATCGAATCGCGGCCGCCCTGCCGCCGCGCAGCCCGCCGGCAGCCTGTGCCCCTCGGCAAGGACAACGCCGTGGACCTCGCGAGCCCATGGGCGCCGAACGCCGAACGCCGAACGCCGAAGCGCCGCGGCGGTCCGGCGGTTCACGCCTTCGCCCGCGGCTTCATGCGGAAACTCACGCCCATGCGGTTGATGGCGTTCATGGTGGCGATCATGAGCGTCAGGTCGACGAGATCCTTCTCGCCGAATACGGCCAGCGCGGCCGCATAGGCGTCGTCGCTGGCGTGCGTCTCGCTCACCAGCGTGACCTCCTCGGACCACGCCAGCGCGGCACGCTCCTGCTCGGAGAACAGATAGCGCGCCTCGTGCCATACCGGAACGAGCACGAGCTTCTCGACCGACATGCCTTCGGCGAGCAGGTCCCGCGTATGGATGTCGATGCAGTGCGCGCAGCCGTTGATCTGCGACACGCGCAGGAAGACCAGGTGTGTCAGCAGGCTCGGAAGGCCGGTGCCCTTGCTGACGAAGTGGTGCAGCGCCCCGACAGCCTTGGCGCCCTCGGGAGATGCTTGGAACCAGACAGCGCGATCCATGAAACGGTTTCCTTCGATCTGGGGGTGGACGGAGGCCGGAATCGACCTCCCATCCCCTCAGACGTTCGACGCGAAGGCGCTGTGACAGGCGCCTGACCCGTTCCGACGCTTCGACCTGCGGGCGCAGATCGCATCAACGCCCGGCCTGCTGCACCTCGTACCGCAACTCCGCCATGCCCGGGCCCATCCGGTCAACGGAAAGCAGGCGCAGGCCTGACCCGACCACGCGGCGAGGAAACAGCGGCTTTCCCTTGCCAAGGGTGGCAGACCCGATCTGGACGATGAGTTCATCCAGCAAACCCGCGTCGTGGAACTGGCCCGCCAGGTCGCCGCCCCCCACGATCCAGATGTTCAGGTCGCCCGCGGCGGCCTGCATCTCCTGGTGCACGGCTCGCACGTCGCCGTTGACGAACCGGATGTCCGCACCGTCGATGGCCGGGAGCGTGCGGCTCGTGAACACCCAGGCCGGCTGGGCATAGGGCCACGGCGAACCCATTTCGGCGGCCACCTTCTCGGCGTTGCGAACCATCCATTCGTAGGTGGAAGAGCCCATGGCCAGGGCGCCGACGTTGGCGATGAATGCGGGATAGCTGGACTCGTTCACGCTCCCCAGGGCGAAAAGCCAGTCGAGCGAGTCGTCCTCGGTGGCGAGAAAGCCATCCAGGCTTGTGGCGGTGTAGTACTGGGTCTTCATTGTTCTTTGCTGCAGGGTTTGAGTGGCAGCGGCCGGCCGTTCCTGCCCGGCCGTGGGCGCGCCCAAGCATAGTCATCGGCGCGCCGGCCGTGGCCCCTGTGCCCTGCGGCGCCGCCCTTGCCCGCTGCCGGCGCGACTCCTCAGCCTTGCCCCACCGCCCGCTTCTGCCGCTGCGGCACCAACACCTCCTCCACCCACCGCGTGCACACCCCGCGCGCCACGAAGTCCGGATGCGTCAGCAGCTCCCGGTGAAAGGCCGCCGTGGTCGCCACGCCCTCGACCACCAGTTCCGCCAGCGCCTGCCGCATGCGCGCGATGGCCTCGCCGCGGGTCGGGGCGTGCACCACCAGCTTGGCCAGCAGCGAGTCGTAGTACGGCGTGACGACCAGCCCGTCATGCGCATGGCTGTCGCAGCGCACGCCCTCCCCCGTCGGCGCAACGAAGCGCGTCACCGTGCCCGGGCGCGGCAGGAAGTTCTTGGCCGGATCCTCGGCGTTGATGCGGCATTCGACGGCGTGGCCGCACAGGCGCACGTCCTCCTGCGTGAACGACAGCGGCAGACCCGCGGCCACGCGCAGCTGCTCGGCCACCAGGTCCAGGCCGCTGACCATCTCGGTGACCGGATGCTCGACCTGGATGCGCGTGTTCATCTCCAGGAAGTAGAAAGCGCCGCTCGCCTCGTCCAGTACGAACTCGACGGTGCCGGCGCCGTGGTAGCGCACGGCGCGCGCCAGCGCGAGCGCCGCCTGGGCCATGGCCTCGCGCGTGGCCGCATCGAGGCAGGGCGACGGGCTTTCCTCGATCAGCTTCTGGTGCCGGCGCTGGGTGGAGCAGTCGCGTTCTCCCAGGTGCACGAGCGCCCCATGGTGGTCGCCCATCAGCTGGATCTCCACATGGCGGGCGCGCTCGATCAGCTTTTCGACATAGAGCGTGGCATCGCCGAAGGCCGCGCCCGCCTCGGCGCTTGCGCTGGCAAAGGCCGAGGCCAGCTGCGCAGGCTCGCGCACGATGCGCATGCCCCGGCCCCCGCCGCCGGCGCTGGCCTTGAGCAGCACCGGATAGCCGATGCGCGCCGCTTCCACCTCGGCCGCCGCCAGATCGGGCAGCGCGCCCGAGCCCGGCACGCGGGGCACGCCGGCGGCCAGGGCCATGCGGGTGGCGGCGATCTTGTCCCCCATCGCCTCGATGGCTTCGGGCGAGGGGCCCACGAACACCAGGCCGGCGTGCGCACAGGCGCGGGCAAAGCCGGCCCGCTCGGACAGGAAGCCGTAGCCGGGGTGCACGGCCTGGCAGCCGCTTTCGAGCGCGGCGTCCACCAGGCGCTGGATGTTGAGGTAGCTCTGGGCCGCGGGCGCGGGCCCGATGCGAACCTCGGCGCCGGCCAGGCGCGACGCCATCCCGCCCGCGTCGGCGTCCGACACGGCCACGACCGCCTCCAGGCCCAGCGCGTGGCAGGCGCGCACGATGCGCACTGCGATCTCGCCGCGGTTGGCGACCAGCACCCGGCGCAGCGCGCCGAGCGCGCCGCCCATGTCTGCGGCGGGGCCGCTCATGGCTGCTTCTTCAACAAGTGCAGCTCGCCCAGCAGCGCACGTGCGCCCTCGGCCTCGCTGTCCAGGTACTTGACGGTCTCGGCGGCGCCCATGAAGCGCGGGCGCCAGTAGTTGCGCGCAAGGAAGGCATTCCACTCCGGCGTGGCGGAGATGCGGCGCAGCACGCCTTCCCAGAAGGCGATCTGCGCTGGCGTCATGCCCTTGGGCCCCTGCAGGCCCTGCGACGAGGCATAGACCGCGTCCACGCCCTGCTCGCGCCAGGTGGGCACGCCGGCCAGGTCGCCGCCGAGCCGCTCGGCCGAAGCCACCGCGAGCACCCGGATCTTGCCGGCCTTGAGCTGCGGCACCACGTTGATGGCCGAGGCCGACACCACGTCCAGGTGACCGCCCAGCAGGTTGGTCATGGACTCGGCCGAGGACTTGTACGGCACCACCGTCAGCCTGGCGATGTCCACGCCGGCCACCTGCAGCGGCTTGGCGATGGCCGCGTGGATGTGGTTGCCGATGGAGGTGGCCACGCCGATGGACAGCGCCGCCGGGTTCTTGCGCAGCGTCTCGACCAGATCGCGACCGCTCCTGATGGGCGAGTCGGCGCGCACGGCGACGGTGATGGTTTCGTCGAACAGGATGGCCAACGGCGTGAAGTCCTCGTAGCCCAGCGACACCTCGCCCACCAGCTTGTTGTTGATCGAGGAGTGCGTCAGCGTGGCCAGCAGGTGGCCATCGCCCGGCTTCGCGGCCAGCGCACCCATGGCCACCATGCCGGCGCCGCCCGGCTTGTTGACCACCAGCATGGGCACGGGCAGCAGCTTGTCGCGGTCGATCAGGGACTTGATCTCGCGCGCTGCGGTGTCCAGCGCCGCGCCGGCGCCGGCAGGCACGATGTATTCGACGGTGCGCTCGGGCTTCCAGTCCTGTGCCGTGGCCAGCAGGGGCAGCGTGAGCAGCAGGCCGGCGACGCTGCGCCGGAGGCGGGAAAGGGCCATGGGTTGTCTCCTTGCTTGTTCTCGGGATGGCGCGTCAGGCGCGGGCGCCGCGCGTGTTCTCCAGCACCGCCCGCGCATCGGCCATCCAGTCGCACAGCAGGGCCCGCGTCTCCCGCGGGTCGATGATGTCCAGGATGCCGAAGTGCTCAGCCGTGCGGAACGGCGAGCCGATGCGGTGGTAGCGCGCCTCCAGCGCGGCGCGGGCGGCGGCCGGGTCGGCGGCGGCCTCGATCTCGGCCTTGTGGGCCGCGTCCACGCCGCCTTCGATCGGGATCGAACCCCAGCGCGCCGACGGCCAGGCAAAGCGGTGGTTCAGCGCCGGAAAGTACTTGGGCGCATGCATGCCGCCGGCCATGCCGAAAGCGCGCCGCAGGATGATGCTCAGCCAGGGAATGCGCACGTCCTCGATGGTCTGCACCACGCGCACGGCGCCGAGCAGCGTGCCGGCCAGTTCGGCCTCGGGGCCGGTGGCATTGCCCGGCTGGTCCACCAGGTTGACCATCGGCAGGCCGAAGGTGTCGCACAGCTTGGCATGGCGCTCGGTCTTGTAAGCCGCGGCCAGGGTCATGGCGCCGCCGGCCACCTTGGGGTCGCTGCACAGCACGCCCACCGGCCAGCCATCCAGGCGCGCCAGCGCCGTGATGATGGAGCCGCCCTGCCAGCGCCCGATCTCGAACACCGAGTCACGGTCGAACAGCGAGGCCATGATGCGGCGCGGGTCGTAGATCTTGCGGCGGTCGTGCGGGATGGCGTTCTTGAGCCAGTCGTCCGCACGGGCCGGGTCGTCGGTGGGCGTGGTGCGTGCCGGCAGCCGATGGGCGCTGGCCGGCAGGTAGCTCAGGAACTGCCGCACCTGACGCAGCGCTTCGGCCTCGTCCTCGGCTTCGTTGTGCACCAGCGCGCTCTTGCGGTGGACCTTGTAGCCGCCGAGGTCGTTCTTGTCGACGTCGATGCCGTAGGCCTGCTTGACCACCGGCGGGCCGGCGGCGAAGACCTGCGCCTGGTCCCGCACCATCACCGAGAAGTGCGACAGCAGCACCTTTACCGCCCCGAGGCCGGCGCAGGCGCCCAGCGCGACGCCCACCACCGGCACGGTCTTGAGCAGTTCCACGCCGGGCCAGTTGCCATAGCCGGGGATCTTGGCGGCGGCCTGCTGCATCAGCAGCTTGACGCTGCCTCCCGCGGTGTCCACCAGGCGCACCAGCGGCATGTGCTGGGCCAGCGCCAGACGCTCGGCATAGATCCACTTGTCGGAGAGCGTGCCCTCGGACGAGCCGGCGCGGATGGTGTAGTCGTCCGCCGAGACCACGATGCGGCGGCCTTCCATGCGGCCCGTGCCGATGATGGCGTTGACGGGCTGCAGATCCAGCAGCCGGCCTTGCTCGTCGTAGCGGCCGCGGCCGGTGATGCGGCCCAGCTCGCGGAAGCTGCCGGCGTCCAACAGCGTGTCGATGCGCTCGCGCGCCGTCTGCCGTCCGCGTGCCTTGTGGCGGGCGACGGCTTCCTCGCCACCCATGCGGGCGGCCATCTGCCGGCGTTGCTGCAGCTCGGCCAGTTCGTCGGCCCATTCGCCGCTGGCATCGAGTTCGAGGGGTAGGGTCATGCTCATGGGGTCTCCTGGGCGCAAAGGGTGGCCGCCAGTTCGTCGCGCACGGCCTGCGTGTGGGCCCCGAGCTCGGGACCGGTGTGGCGGATGCGGCCGGGCGTGGCCGACAGGCGCGGCACCACGCCGGCCTGGGTGGTGTGGCCCAGCGCTGGATGCGGCACCTGCTGCAGCATGGCGCGCGCCGCGAACTGCGGGTCCTGGAAGATGTCGGCGATGGTGTAGATGCGCGACGCCGGCACCTCGGCCTCCTGCAGCATGGCTTCCAGCTCGGCACCGTCGAACGAGGCCGTCCATTGGCCGATGAGGGCGTCCAGCGCCTGCATGTGGGGCTTTTCGCCGCGGCTGCGGATGGTGCTGAAGCGCGGGTCGTCCAGCAGCCCGGGCTGGCCCATCAGGCGCACCAGCCGCTCGAAGGTGCGGTTGCTGTTGGCGGCGATGAGCACATAGCCGCCGCCCTGCACCGGGTACAGGCTGTTGGGCGCCATCGAGGGCAAGTTGGGCCCCTCGCGGGTGGGCACGACGCCGAGCTTCTCGTATGCGGGCACCAGCGGTTCGAGCTGCGTGAAGGCGGCCTCGTAGAGCGCCACATCGACCACCTGGCCTCGGCCCGAGCGGCTGCGCTCGTGCACGGCCGCGAGCGCGCCGAAGGCGGCATAGGTGGCGCTGAGGTAGTCGGTGGCGGCCACGGCCACGCGGGCCGGCGGCCGGTCCGGATCGCCGGTGAGGTGGCGCACGCCGCCCAGCGCCTCGCAGATGGCGCCGTAGCCGGGGCGCTGGGCATAGGGCCCGTCCTGGCCGTAGCCGCTGATGCGCACCATGATCAGCCCGGGGTTCTGGGTCGAGAGCGCCTCGTAGTCCAGGCCCAGCCGCTCCATCACGCCGGGGCGGAAGTTCTCGACCAGGATGTCGGCCTGCAGGATCAGCGCCCGGGCCAGTGCGCGGTCCTGCGGGTCCTTGAGGTCCAGCGCCACGCTGCGTTTGTTGCGCAGGATGGAGGCGGCGTACAGCGACACATCGCCCTGCTCGCTGTGCACGTGGCGGCCCATCTGGCGCACCGGGTCGCCTTCGGGCGGCTCGATCTTGATCACGTCAGCGCCGAAATCGCCCAGCAGCCGCGCGCAGGCCGGGCCGGCAATGGTGCTGGCGATCTCGATCACCTTCAGGCCCTGCAGCGCGCTGCCACGGGGGGCGGGATCGTCCGAGGTGCGACCCGCACGTTGCGTGGGGTCGGCCTGCGGACCCTTGTCGTCCGGATTCCGGGTCATGGTGCCCTTTCGTGTGTTGTCTCCGGGCGTCATTGAAGCATCCGACATTCTTATTGTCAACAATCTTATTGGTGACTACGATCTGGGCTTCAACAAGGCCATCAAGGAGACGCCATGAACACCACCCTGCAATCCGAAGTCACGGGCACCGTCTGGAAGATCGAAGTCCAGGAGGGCGACACCGTGCAGCCCGACCAGTCCCTCCTGGTGCTGGAGAGCATGAAGATGGAGATTCCCGTCTGCGCACCCGCTGCCGGCGTGGTGCGGCAGTTGCTGGTGAAAGAGGGCGAGGCGGTGGCAGAGGGCCAGCCGGTGGTCGTACTGGGCTGACAAGGCCCGGGGCCATCGCGGGCCCAAGCCGGGGCGCGCCGGCGCCGCGCGGCGGGCTACGTGCCGCCGGCCTGTTCCTCGAGGCGCCGCGCCGCCTCTTCCGCCGACGCCTCGCTGCGCGCGCGGGCCAGCTGCATCATGCGGGCCGTGTCGCCCTGCTCCAGCGCGTCGCGGGCCTCGATCCACAACTGCGCCGACTGCTGCCGCCGCTCCACCGAGGCCAGGCCGAGCTTGCTGTAGCGCAGAGTCTGCAGCGACAGCGCCGCGATCATCCGGCGCAGCCGCTCGTTGCCGGCGAAGCGGGCCGTCAGCTGCAGCAGGCGGTGCACCGTCTCCGCGTAGGCGTCGCCGCCCTCGGGCGAGGTCGAGAGCGCCTCCAGCCGAGCCACGCCGGCACGCATGAGGGCGAGCAGCTCTGGTGGCCGCTGCGACGCCACCTTGCGCACCACGACGTCGAACAGGCCGGCGCGGATCTCGAACAGCTCGCGCAACTCCTGCGCCGTCAGCACCGCCACGATGGCGCCGCGGCGCGGCAGCACCTGGATCAGGCCTTCGCGCTCCAGGATGCGGATCGCCTCGCGCACCGGTCCACGGCTGATGGCGAATTCGTCGGCCACCTCCTGCTCGCCGACCCGGGCGCCCGGCGCCAGCTCGCCCGAAAGGATCCGGTCACCGAGCCGGGCCGCCACCTGCTCGGGCACCGTCAACGTGAGGCCGGAGGCGTCGGCAAAGAGCCGGAATGCCACCTCCTTCTCCCAACGGGAAAAGTCGGGATCGGCGAGGAGGTCGGAAGGATGGGGCACAGGATGAGGATCAATTCAGGCGGTCAACCTGCGCATTGTCAACAAAGTCTGACCCTCCCACCAGCCATGCCTGGCGCAGGCGCTGACCTGTTTCTGACCGGCTTCATTTACGTTTGTTAACTACGCTACAGAAACACTTGTGTTTCGGCTGCGGCCCGGGAACCCGCTGCCTACGATCCGCCCCATCAAGGTCAAGGAGTCGGTTCATGGGCAGTCGCGGCATTGGGCATGGAGGCGCGTGTACAGAGCACGACGCTCCGCCCGTGGCGCTGACGCAGGGCCCGCTGCCCGCCGGCGCTGTCGCGCCTCATCCTGAAAGCGGTTTCTGCGCCGCAGGCCGGAGCGCGCCGCCGCTGCGCGCGGCCTTTCTTTCGATCACCAACGCGGCCCCCATTGCCGAGGCCTACGGCGCGGTGGCGGCATCCAGCCTGAGCGCCCAACTGCTCCATGGCGTGCGCCAATGGCTCGGCCACCCGCTGCGGGCCGAACGCGTGGCCGACGATTGCCTGGTGCTGTGGGTCGATGGCGATGCCACCGCGCTGGAGCGCCTGCTGGCCCGTGCCGGGCGCGAGTCCTTCCCGGTGGACGGCCAGGCCTGCCTGCCCGCCCTGCATGCCGACTGGCTCGACATCGAGGGCGACCAGGCGCGGATGCTGACCCCGGAAGAGTCCGCGTACGCCCATTTCGTCGCCACGCCCAGTCCCAGTGCGGCCGGTGGCTGGCAGGCGGCCGCCGACCGCTTCCGTGCCGACATGTCGGCCGCCAGCGAACTGGCCGGCGCGCTGGGCGCCAGCCGCGTGGCGCTGGACTGGCAGGAGGTGGCCAACGCCCAGTCGCCCGGCGACAGCCTGTGCCTGCGGGGCACGCCCTGCCTGGTGCCGATGGCCGAAGGCATGCAGGCGCTGTCCAGCGACATCTTCGTGCCGGCCCTGGAGCGGCTCAACCTCACGCGCCACCTCGACCGGACGATGGTGCTGCTCACCCTCGCCCGCCTGGACCGGATGACCCGCCTGCACCTGTCCTGCCGCATCTCGCCGCTGAGTGCGCTGGACGACGCCTACTGGACGAGCGTGTTCGATGCCCTGGCACAGCGGCCGGCCATGGCACGCCGCTTCACGCTCGAGATCGGCGGCCGGGCCGCCCTGCCGGTGCTGGAATCCACCCGTGCCTTCTGCCAGAAGCTGCGCGAGCGCGGCGTGCGCATCGCCGTCTCGCGCTTCGGCAGCGGCAGCGACAGCATCGGCCTCGAAGGCCTGCAGGCCTGCCGGCCCGACATGCTGGTGCTGGACGAACTCTGCATCCTGCGTGCCCGCCATTCGGAGGCCGGCCGGCAGGAGCTTCGCGACATGGTGCGCACCTGTGGCGCGCTGGTGCCGCACACCGTCGTTGCCGGTGTCGACGGCGAACAGGATCTGGCGCATGCCCGCGCTGCCGGCGCGCAGTGGGTCTGCGGCCGCGGGGTGCCCCGCAGCCCAGTCCGGCGCGAGGCAGTGGCGTTGGGCCGCCCCACCGCAAGGCGCGTGGCGCCGCTGGCGGTCGCCGCGGCGGCGCCCGAGGTGGCCCGGCCCCACATCGATTTTTGGCATTGAGGAGATTCGCATGAGCAGCTTCGCCGGCCTTCGGGCGCGACCCGAGACGCGCCCGCCGTTGATGACCCCCGTCCGCGCGCCCACGCCGCTGCCGGGGACGGTCTCTCCCTGGGCCGGCCTGCGCGAGCGCGGCCCGAAGGAGGCGCCCGCCGCCCGCAGCGCCTGCACCTGCGGTGCTGCGGCCGACGGCGCCTGCCACGACGGCGAAAGCCTGGATCTCATGCTCCAGCACCAGTACCGGATGCTGGAGCAGGCCATCGCCGAGCAGGCGAGCCGCCACTCCCGTGTCGTCGCCGCCTCGGCGGAGCCCGCCCTGGCTCCGCTGCTGGAGCAACTCGAATCCCCGGGCGCATCCGCGGCCGGCCTGAACTTCGCCGACCACCGGCTGGTCGACGAGGGCTGGACGCTGGTGCTGCCCGGCGCGGGTCTGCGCATGCCGCTCAACAGCGAGGAGCGGCTGCTGATGATGTCGCTGGCCCTCACGCGCGGCCACCGCCTCGGCCGCGGGGCGATGCAGGCCATCTTTGCGGCCTACCAGCTCGCCGACGACGTCGCCGCCATCGACCAGGTGGTGCGCAGCCTGCGGGGCCGCGCGCGCATTGCCGGCGGCCATCTGCCACTGCGCGCCGTGGGCGGCGGCTACCAGTTCGGTGGCGTGGGCACCCGGCCGCCGGGCCGCCCGCCAGGCAGCGGCCGCTGGCTGCGTTCGGCGGCCCCGTCGCTCTGAAGATCCGTGCGCCAATGGGGCGCACCGCGCCCGTGCGGCCTGAAAGGTGCTTGCGTGGCCGGCAGCCAGCGACGCTGGGTGCCTGCCGGGCACCTCTTCCCCGAAATCCGGTTTGACGTGAAGCTGCTGCGCGGGCCGTGGCCTCGTGCAGGAGACGACTGATGTACATCCACCCTCTGCTTTCGTCGGTACCGCCCCGCGCGCGCGAGGCGCTGGTGCGGCTGATCGAGCTGCGCAACTTCCGCCGCAACGAGGTCGTCCTGAACGTGGGCGACGACATCGACGCCCTGTACTGCGTGGGCTCGGGCCTGCTGCGCGTGGTGGTGCCCGGCCCCAACGACGCGACCGTCACCACCAACTTCCTCAGCCCCGACGACCTGCACCTGGGCGCGCCCCTGGACGGCCCGAAGCAGCCGTCCGACCTGAGCCTGATCGCCGCCCTGCCCTCGTCGGTCTACGTGATGCCGCTGTGGACCCTGCGGCGGCTGTGCGAGAGCTATCCCAGTGTTCCGCTGGTGCTGATGCAGATGCAGTGCAAGCAGATGCTGGCGCTGCGCAAGCAGATCCGCCGCCGCACCACCATGTCGGCCGAACACCTGGTCGGCCGTGTGCTGCAGGAGCTCACGCAGTTGGCGCCCGAGGGCGACCATGCCTTCGACAGGCGGATCTCGCAGGGCGTGATCGCCTCCTACGCGGGGCTGTCGCGGCCCATGGTCAACAAGGTGCTCAAGGAGCTGGAGGAGCGCGGCGTGGTCCAGCGCGACGGCGACGCCGTGCATGTGCGCGACGACCTGGCCTTCAACACCGACTTCCATGCGCCGCTGGGCCCGGACGAGCTGGCGCCGCCGTCGCGCGCGCCGGATCATCCGGACAAGGATTTCCCGATCGACTTCGGGTCGCGGTTTTGATCCCATGCCCGACGCCTTCCGCCATGGTCTGCAGTCCGGTCGCCGCCGGCAGGTCCGGCCCGTGGCCGGATGGCAGGCGGATCTGGCCCACGCGCTGCAGCGCGAGGAGCTGGAGGTGCACTACCAGCCAAAGCTGCATGCCTGCGACGGCCGGCTCAGCGGCGTGGAGGCCCTGGTGCGCTGGCATCACCCCCGCGTGGGTTGGGTGCCGCCGGAGGACCTGATCGCCTTCTGCGAGCGCCACCGGCTGATCGTGCAGCTGGGCCGCTGGGTGGTGCGCGCCGTGTGCCGCCAGTTGGCGGACTGGCAGCGGACGGAAGGGCTGCGGATCGCCGCCTCCATCAACCTGTCGCCGCTGCAACTGGACAGTCCTTCGCTGGCCGACTACTTCGACGAGCAGATGCGCGAGCATGGACTGCAGCCCGACCAGCTGAGCTTCGAGATCACCGAAAGCTGGTCGCTGGCCGCGAGCGGCGCGGCCGACGACTTCTTCCGCGTGCTGCGCCAGCGCGGCTTCGGCCTGTCGATCGACGACTTCGGCTCGGGCTACTCCTCGCTCAGCCGGCTGTGGCGCGTGCCGGCGAACGAGCTGAAGATCGACGCCTACTTCGTGCAGAACGTGGCGGCCGACCCGGCCGTGCAGATCGTGGTCAAGGCCGCGGTCGACCTGGCCCATGCGCTGGGGATGCGGCTGGTGGCCGAGGGCGTCGAGACCCAGGCCCAGTGCGAGGCGCTGGTGCGCCTGGGCTGCGACGAGCTGCAGGGCTACGTGTTCAGCCCCGCGCTGCCCCCGGCCCAGCTTTCGCTGTGGGTGCGGGGGCGCATGCGGGCGGCGGACGCGCCGGCGCAGCACGGGGCTGCGCCTTCGGCGCTCATCGGCTGAATGCCATCAGGTCGCGGGGCGGGCGGCGGGCCTGCCCGCGCCGTCGGCTGCGGGCGTCAGCCGCACGGGCAGCCAGCGGGTGCACAGTCCGGCGCCCAGCACGGCCAGCCCGGCGATCAGGAAGACGGACCGCAGCCCGTGCCCATGGGCGCCGGTCAGCGCCTGCGCCACGGCCGGCGATGCGAGCCCGGCGGGCGCGGCCGCTGCCACGGCCGTGACCGTGGCCATTTCCGCCTCCACCCGGTGCACCAGCAGCGCCGCCAGCAGCGCCACGCCGCCCGCGCCGCCCAGGCTGCGCAGCATCACGGGCACGGCCGTCGCAATGCCGAGGTGCTGCACGGGCGAGGTCCGCTGCGACACCACCGTCACCACCGGAAAGACCAGCCCCAGGCCGATGCCCAGCGGCAGCAGGCCGAGCGACAGCGCCAGCGGCTGCGTCGGCCACCACTGCAGGGCACCCGCCAGCAGCACGAAGCCCAGCACCATCGACGCGCAGGCCGCGCGGGCCACGGTGACCGGCGAGCGGCGGGCACGCAGAAGGCGTCCGCTGCCGATGGCGGCGAAGGTGACGCCGCCCATCAGCGGCAGCAGGTGCCAGGCCGATCCGGTGGGCGACAGGTGCAGGCGGTCCTGCAGGTAAGGCGGCAGCAGGGCCACCGCGGCGTACAACGCCACGCCCGAGGACATGGCCATCAGGCTCGCGGCCCGGTAGGCCGCAGGCGCAAAGAGCGACAGCGGCAGGAGCGGATGCGCGGCCCGTTGCTGCCGCCACAGGAAGAGCGCGGCCAACGCCAGCCCGCCTGCCAGCAACGGGCCCAGCCCCAGCGCCGGCGGCAGGCCCAGCCGCCCGCGCTGCGTGGCCAGCAACAGCAGCACCAGCGCCCCGGCCAGCAGCGCACCGCCCGGCCAGTCGATGCGGGCGTCGGCCGCGCCATGCCGGCGCCCGGCCGGCAGCGTCATGGCCAGCAGGCCTGCGGCCAGCAAGGCCAGCGGCACGTTGAGCCAGAAGGCCCAGTGCCAGGTCAGGTGCTCCACCAGCGTGCCGCCCAGCAGCGGGCCGAACAGCGTCGCGATGCCGTAGGCCGCCCCGAGCAGCGACTGGAAGCGGGGCCGCTGCTCCAGCGGAAAGAGGCTGGCCACGCTGAGCATGGCCAGCGTCATCAGGCCCCCACCGCCCGCGCCCTGGACGGCGCGCGCCAGCACGAGCTGGGGCACGCTGCGGCTGGCGCCGCACGCCAGCGAACCGAGCAGGAACAGCCCCAGCGCCCACAGCAGCACGCGCCGGGTGCCCAGCAGGTCCGCCAGGCGCCCGTAGAGCGTGATGACCACCGTGGCGGCCAGCAGGTACGAGGAGAAGGCCCAGGCGAGCGGCCATCGCCCGGGCAACTCGCGCGCCATCACCGGCAGCGCGGTGGACAGGATGGTCTGGTCCAGCGCCGCCATGGCCAGAGTGAGCATGAGCATCGCGAAGGCGATGCGCTGCTGGCGGGCGGGCGGGAAGTCGGACGAGGGCGACGGCACGGCAACGGGCGGCGGCATGGCGGGAGAAGCTCCGGGGATGGGCGATGCGCCGCAGTGTCCGGATGCCCGGCAATTCCGTACAGTGCAATGTCCGAAATCGATGATTTCGTCCGATGAAACAGTACGACCTCAACCTGCTGGCCGCCCTGGACGCCCTGCTGGCCACGGGAAGCGTCACGGCCGCAGCGACCCGCATGCACCTGAGCACGCCCGCCATGAGCCACACCCTGGCGCGCATCCGCGAGGTGTTCGAGGACCCGATCCTCGTTCGAGCCGGCCGCCGGCTGGTCCCCACCCCGCGCGCCCTGGCGCTGGCGGAGCCGGTGCGCCAGCTGCTGGCCCAGGCCCAGGCGCTGCGCGCCACGGCAGGACAGGACTGGCAGGCCCAGCCGCGCCGCTTCGTCGTGAGCGCGCCCGAGGGCTGGGCCGTGGCCTATGGCGTCGTGATCGCCCAGGCGCTGGCCGAACGCATGCCGCACGCCAGCCTGCAGTGGCTGCCCGAAGCACCCCACGACCCTGGCGCCCTGCGCGAAGGCCGCATCGACCTGGAGATCGGCGCCGTGCGCCGGGCCGACACCCGCGCCCAGGCCGTGCTTCTGGCCGCGCAGCCGCTGGTGGGTGCGGCACGCGCCGGTCATCCGCTGCTCAAGGGCCGCATGACGCTGGCGCGCTACGCCGGCGCCCGCCACGTCGACACCTCGCCCCGCGCGGGCGAGCCCGCCTCCGTGGATCGCGCATTGGCCGAGGCGGGGTTGGCGCGCGACGTGGCCATGCTGGTGCCCAGCACCTTCACGGCCCTGATCGCCGCCTCGCGCTCCGACCTGGTGGCCACCGCCTCCACCCGCACCGCCCGCAAGATGGCCGAGCCGCTGGGCCTCGCCTTGTTCAAGCTGCCGGTGGTGGTACAGACCGAGCCCACGCGCATGGCCTGGCATCCGCGCCACGAGGGTGACGAGGCGCACCAGTGGCTGCGTACCTGCGTGACGCGCGTGTTCCACGACGGGCGCAGCACGGTGCCGCCGTCCTTGGCTCAGCGCCCCAGCAGCAGGTAGCCGATCAGTTCCACGGCCTGGCCCTCGGGCGCGTCGTTGCGCCGCGCGTTGGCGTCTCCGCTCCAGGGCTGCGAGGCTGCGGAAGTGACAGCGGCCGCCAAGTCCTCGCGTAGATCGCCGAATCGGGCATCGACCCGGCCATCCATCAGCGCGTCAAAAGACATGGCGGCGGCCGGCGTCAGTCCCTCCATGCGCAGCACATGCCGCGGCGCGGTCTGGTAGCTGCCCTGGGCGGTCCCAGGGATGGACCAGGGCACCGTCACCAGACACACCCGCAATTCGTGGGGGGCACCGCTCTGGTCGGTGTACACATAGCGCTCAGGCGTCTCGGGCGCACGACCTTCGGGCAGCGCGATCCCCCTGGCAAGCATCTCGTTGACCAGCTCAATGCCGCACAGCGCTGAGTCCACGGCGCCGTTGACGGCGTACTGTGGGTTGCCTGGGTCGTCGCCGGGCTGAATGTTGTGCGTGACCGCCACATACGACAAATAGCTGGCCCGCCAGCCCAGCACGAACTCGCTGAACATGCGCTGCAGCGCGGCCTGACGGTAGATGTTGGCGCCGGACATCAATGCGCCCAGGATCACGGAGATGACGATCAGCACGACCGAAAGCTCCACCAGGCTGAAGCCTTTCTGTGGCGAGCCATGCCGGGGGCGCGGGCGACGGGAGGTGTTCATGGGTTGCTCACCGGCTGCAGATAGAGGCCGCCAGCCAGGGACTCGTTGGCATGGTCTCTGGTGCGCTGGGCCAGCCGGGCCATGAGCGCGTCCTCGTCCCGGCGGCTCTGCAGGGCGATGGCGTTGGAGCCGGTGAGCTTTTCGATGGCGGCGGCCACACCCATTGCCCTGGCTGCAACATAGCTCAGATGGACACCGACATCCGTTGTCGCGGTGGCGCAGGCCAGCTTCGCCTCCGCCGAAGCGCTGAGTTGCCCGGGACTTGCCGTCCCTGCAGCGTCATCTGCGTCGATGCTCGTCACGTTGGAGCAGTTCATCGCCGCATCCTGGAGCTTCGACGGGATCCGCAGTTGCTGGGTGACGAAGTCGAGAACCGCGAAGACGAATGCGGCCAGTGCGGCTTCGTTGTTGAGCTCGGCGATCTCCAGCTGCTCGCCAGCGGCGATCCGCATCATCTGTGCGGCCACGGCCGCATCCTTGTGAGCGCGAGCCGCGCCGCCGACGACTGCGCCGCAGTGCAGCAGTTGCCATAGATTGGCCGCCGTGCGCGCACGGGCGATGCTCGACCGGCTGGTGGCGTCGGCGGCAGCGGGATCCCGATCCGACTTCAGCGGGCTTTGCACCTCGTAGGCAAGGGCCAGGTTCGAAGCCAGCGCACGTCCAAGCGTTGCGCAGCGCTGGGCCACGCGGTCGCCCCCGTCGAACTGGATGGTGGAAAAGGTCCGGCCGTCGAGCTCGAACACATCGATGGCCCCGGGGGGGCGCATATGCAGCCCGTCGGCGCCCAGGGTGTACTTGAGAGCTCCGGCGCCGGCGTCCGGCAGGCCGATGGTTCGCCACGGGACATAGCCCTGGATCGTGCTGCAGTCCTCAAGTCCTTTTTCATTGGACGCGGGACAGGGAAGTCGGGCATTGCGCACGAGATAGCTGACCAATGCTTGATCGGCGCGACTCGTCATGTCGGTTTCGGACTCGGCCAGGCTTGCCGAGAGAAATCCTTGCTGAAGCTTCCAGGCTGCGATCGTGAGTACGCCGAGGATGGCGAGGGCGATTGCGACTTCGAGAATGGTGACGCCTGTTTGAAACGCCCGCCTTGCAGATTGGAGATTCCGTGTCATGGCGTGAGCCCCAATGCCAGGTAATGGTTCAGCTCTCGCTCGGTGTCTTCAAGGGCCAATGCCACGATGCCCTCCTTGGTCTGAGCGTCATTGATGGCGGCAACGAGCGTGGCCTGCAGCGCCGGCCACTTGTCCAGGGTCTGCACGACCAATGCGATGGTGGTGGCCAGTTGCGCCTGCGATGAGGCATAGATCAGCACCGCCGCCGCGAAGATCGCTTCATCGTCGTAGGGCTTTTTTCCGCCGTGCCCGAGAACGAGCTCTGCTTCGTCCACCACCAGGATCGCCTGCGTCACCAGCAACTGCGCCAGTCCCAGCGCCGACTCGTCCATCTGGGCTTGCGCGACTTGCAGGTCCACTCGCTTGTGCTGCGTATTGGCCTTCGCCAGTTCGAACATGTCCAGGAGTGCCCATCTGTATTTCGTCGCGGACGCCGTGCGGGCGATTCGGTCCGGGCAGCCAAGTGCAGTGAACAGTTCGGTCGGCGAAATGCCGCGCGAGAAGCGTCCTTGCACTTCCCGCGCGTGGGCCAGTTCGGTGCCTGGCAGCGCAACGTCCGCGACACTGCTTCCCGTGGCCGCCGAAGAGGAGTACTCCAGGACGACGGCAACACTCACCGAGTCGGCTCCCGATCCAAGGTCCAGCAATTCGCCTTTGCCCGCCTGGGCAAGCTTCAGACAGAAGTCCAGGCCAGGCGATGCCTTGGCGTCTGAAACCAGGCCATGGGGGGTGTAGTGGCTGGCGGGAATGCTGGTGAGCGCGGGTGCCACGTAATACCTGATGCGATTGCCACCACCGCTCGGTGCAAGAGCAGAAGGCAGCCATCCATCGTCGGAGGTGGGAAGACGCGCATTGGCGCTTGCATATCCGGTCAGTGTGGCGTGGGCCTGTTCCAGGATCCGCCGCTGCTGGGTCTAGTCGCCGTGCATGCCATCCGGGCGCAACCACTGGCTGATTGCCGCCACGATGGCCCCGCCCACCATGACGGCGACCAAAGCGTCAACCAGCGCAAAACCCGTGTTCTTCTCTTTCATGGCGTTCAGTGGACGTTGCTTAGAGGGACGGAACCACATTGATCTGAGGCCCGCGTCTGTCCACGGCTTCCAGCACGGTCTTTTGCTCTTGCCAGAGATCGATGGCCTGATAGCGTGCCAACCGGACCGACGCCTGTATCAGATTGGCGTTCGCTTGCGCAATGCGAGTGATGAAGACGGCCTCTTCCCGCGCAGCCGAAATGGCTTCCATCGAGGCCTTGGTGGCCGCCCCTTCCTGAATACCGGCTGCGACACAGGCCGGGATATAAAGCAACGCGCACAGCGCGGCATCCTTCGCTGCCGCTGCGGTGATTCCCTCGACGACCTTTTCTCGCTGCTCGAACTGCTTCTTGAAGACGCGCAGTCCGGCGTGCTCCCAGGTGGCGAGCGAGTTGATCTGCGGCCACAGCGTCAGCTCCGTGAAGTGCGCCACGGCCGATTCGCGCACTGCGGGCATCTCGTCGTTCCAGGCATGCGCCATGGTCAACACGTTCAGGGCATTGATCTGGGTGGCGCAGGATTCGCTGCGCGCAAGACCACGCACCTTGCGCATCTGTACGCGCTCGGTGTAGGTCGGGGTCCGTTCTTGGCCCGGGCTTTCGAGGTGGGCGTCGGCGTCGGTGTTGGCACCGGTGAAGCCCGCGGCGCCCGGCGCGGCCAGCCCATAGACGTCCATCCCGGCGCTGATCTCGTCCGCGGGCAATCCTCCATCGATGCCCCCGAGCCCGCTCTGCAGGGCCGCCAGCTCACGACACAGGTCATGGCCGTTGGAGATATGCGCGAAGTTCGTGGGGTCTGCAGGAAACACATCCGCCACTTTCATGAGGCGCGGTGTGGCCAGGTAGCGCAGCCCGATCACGTCGCCCGACAGCGGGCTGGAAGCGTATGCCCCGGCCACATCGGCGGGAAAGAAGCCCTTCTGCCGGCCACTCGCGCAGTCCTCGGCGCCGCCTCGATGGGCCGCCGGACAGGGCAGCCTCGCGTGGGTAGACGCGAAGGCCTCCACGATGGCATCGGCCTGCGCCAGCAACTGGTCCTGGCCAAGGCGCGAGGAGGATTGCGTCAGTGTGGAGGCGGCGTAGTACGCGGCAAACCCGGCAAAGCTCAGCAGGGTGGCCAAGGCAGCAACCGCCACCAGGGCGATGCCCTTTTCCCGGGTTCGAACCCGCATCGGACGCTTGGAATGGGGCATGGTCATGATGTCAGGGGCACCGAAGAAACCGCCTCAGCGGCGGATCGTCATCGCCTGTCCGATGAGGTCGTAGACCGGCAACACGAGGGCTGCGACGAACAGGATCAGCAGTGCGCCGGCGACGAGCACGATGACGGGCTTGATGATCTCGGCCAACGAGGCCACCACGCGTTCGAGCCTTCGGCGGAAGTCGGCGGCCAGGTGCTGCAGTTGCCGGTCGAGGGTGCCCGACTCTTCGCCCACGCCGATGACGCGTACCACCAGGGCTGGAAAGCCGCCCACTCGGCGCATCGCACTCGACAGGCGTTCGCCGCGCTCGACGTACTGGCGCACGAGCACGAGCCGCTCGCGGTAGTACAGGTCGTGCGTGGAGCGCTCGAGCACGCTCAGGCTGTGGACCACGTCGATGCCGGCGCGCAGCATCAGGGCCAGGTATTCGGAGATGAAGGCCAGGCCGCTTGCCGTGCTCAACGTGCGTGCCACGGGCAGGGCGTGGAAGGCCCGAAACGCCCATGTGCGAAAGGATGCGCTGGCGCTCCAGCCCACCACCCCGACGACGAGGAGTGCCACCGCGGCGCCGAGCACCCAGCCGATGTTGCGGCCCAGCCATCCGGAGGCGTCGATCACGGCCACGGTCAGCGGCGGCAGCTTGGCGTGGAACTGCTTGAACAGCAGCGCCAGATTCGGAATGACGTAATACAGCCAGAAGGCCGCGGCCGCGAAGATCGCCGCAAAGACGAAGGCCGGGTAGATCAGCGCCTGTCGCGAGCCTTGCTTGAGTTGCACCAGGCGGTCGAGGTGGTCGGCAGCTTCCTGCAGCATGCGGTCCATGGCGCCGGTTTCGTCGCCGATCCGCGCCAGATTGCGCACGGGTTCGCTGAAGATGGCGGGCTGCCGGTCGAAGGCCTGGCTGAGCGTCGCGCCGGCGCGCAGGTCGCTCAGGATCCGGTCGGCCACCTTGATGAAAGTCTTGTTGCCTGCGCCGGCGTCCTCCGCCAGCACCGTCACCGCATCCACAATGGGCACACCGGCCCCGCTCATCACCGCCAGGTCGCGCAGCATGGCCGCCACTTCCTTTTCCGGCAGCGTGAGCGCGAACAGGCCCATGATGGACTGCCCGCACGAGACCGCCCAGGCGGGCACGGGCGTCAACAGCAGGATCAGGCCGTTGAACTCGGCCTCCAGGCGGTCGCGCGCCAGCACGTGGTCGTTTTCCGCGAACTGCCGTGCGCCGGAGCGCACGACACCCTGACCATCGACCAGACGATAGAAATACCAGCTCATGGGCCGATCCCCATGGCCCGCTCCACTTCCTCGCAGGTGGTGACGCCTTCGGCGATGCGTCGCTTCGCACTGGTGTCGATGGTCTGGAAGCCGCCGGCTTGGGCGGCCGCGCGTAGAGCCGACCGCGGGGCATCGGTGGCAATGAGGTCGGCCAGCGGTTGCGACACGGTGAGCATTTCGTACACCGGCACACGGCCGAAGAAGCCGGTACCGCGGCACAGCGGGCAACCCGGCCCGTGCATGCCGGCCGATCCATGCGGCAGGCCCAGCCACTCGCTCTGGTGCGCGGTAAAGGGCAAGGGCACGCTGCACGCGGGGCAGTTGCGCCGCACCAGCCGCTGGTTGACAACCATCAGCAGGTTCTCCGCCAGCACCTGCGGTCGGGCGCCCAGCAGATTGAGCCGCGACAGCACGCCAATGGCCGTCGTCACATGCAGTGTGGACAGCACGAGATGCCCTGTGGTGGCCGCATCGAGCGCAGCCGCGACCGTCTCGGCATCGCGCATCTCGCCGACCAGCATCACGTCGGGGTCGTGCCTCAGAAAGTGGCGCAGCGCCACATGGAAGTCATAGCCGGCCTTGCGGTTCACCTCCGTCTGTCCCGCGACCGGCACGCGGTACTCGATGGGGTCTTCAACGGTGAGCACGTTGCGCTCGATCAGCCGCTGCATGCGCAGGCCCGCATGCAGGGTGCTGCTCTTGCCCGAACCGGTTGGGCCGGTAATGACGACCAGTCCGGAAGGTGCCTGCATGGCGGCGCCGATGCGTTGTGCGTCTTCTTCGTAGAAACCCAGTTCGACCAGCCCCTTGAGGTCATGGCTCTCGGGAAGAAGCCGCATGACAAGCCGCTCGCCGAGGTCGGTCACGATGGTCGACAGGCGGATCGAGTAGGGAACGTCGGCGATCCGCGCGCGAAAGCTGCCGTCCTGCGGGCGCCGCTTTTCCGAGATGTCCATCTCGGCCAGCAGCTTGACGTAGCTGACCATGCGCATCAGCCCGGTGGGCAGCGCATAGGCGGGATGCAACACGCCGTCGACGCGGAAGAGTACATGGGCGCTGGCCGGCCCCGGAACCACATGGATGTCGGTCGCGCGCTCCTGCACCGCCAGATGCAGCAGGTGGTCGAGGAAGGTGGCGGGGCTGCGCGTGCCTTCCTGGTCGAGGGCGAGCTGACGGATCTCCTGGTCCACCAGATGCGCGACGGGATGTTGGGCAAAGACGAAGCAGTCGCGGATCAGCGCGCGCACGCGCGAGAACTCGCCGACGACGAAGCGGCAGCGCAGGCCGCATCTGCGCAGCACCAGTTGGGCCACGTCGGCTGGCCAGGTGTCGCCGAGGAGCAGGACCAGCCCGGGGCCTTCGCGACGCAGGGGCAGGAATTGCGCGGCCATGCACATGTCTTGGCTGAAGAGGGCCAGCACGGCGGCATCGGGAGGGCCGATCTGCTCCGTGCGCACGAAGTCGCAGCCGAGCAACGCGGCCAGGGCCTCGCAAACGTCGCGCTCGCGGGCCAGGCCGTTATCGATCAGGACGTGCCAAAGCGGCTTGGCCTCGACACGCTGTTTCTGGCGCGCGTACTCCATTTGTACGGACGACAGGGCGCCGCGCTCCTGCAGCAGCGTCGACATGCGCGCGCTCAGCTGCTCCAGCAGCTCCGCGGAGCGGGGGGCGGCCGTCACGGCATTCATGGCTGAGGCTGTGCCGGCGGACGGTGCTGGATCTGACGCAGCAGCGCATCCACCGTGGCCGATGAGGGATGCAGCAGCTTCATCCTGCGCAGCCGCTCGGCGGCTGCGGCCCGCTGTCCCTGGCGGGCATCGATCAGCGCCAGGTTGAGCTGCGACTGCAGATCGTCCGGCAGTCGCATCGATATCTTCTGTTGGAGGCCGCGGGCGGCATCCCAGTGTCCATGGGCCTGTTCGAGCCAGGCACGGCGGCGCAGTAGGGCCAGGTTGTCCTCGGGCACCAGTTCCTTCAGGGCGTTGATGGCCTGCCCGGCCAGGTCGAGGTCTTCCGCGCGCTGGGCGGTGTCGAAGAGGTCCAGCGCCTGACTGACCTGGGTCTCGCGCGGGATGCGGCGAGGGTCCCGGGTGGGGGACTGTGCGGCCGTCGTGCGCGTGCGGGCATCGCGTGCGCCATCGGCGCGCGGCGCGCCGGTCGGCGTCGAGGGCCTCGCGATGATGGCCGGCGCTGCGGCGGCGGCCTTCACGCCGATGGGCGCCGGCTGCGCATCGTCGGGCGCCTCCGCCAAGACGGGACCTGTGCACAGGCCAGCCATCAGAACCAGGTAGGCGGTCGCATTAAGGCTGCGCAGCCAGGGCCGGCGGGTCGTGAGCGAGTGGTTCTTCATAGCAGCGTCGCCTTCAGCACCAGCACGAGCTCTCGGCTGGTCTGGCCGTTGTTGGTCTGATCGAAGAGCGCTCCGACGGCGGGTGTGTCGCTCAAGCCGGGAACGCCGTTCGCGTTGACGTCGGTGGCCTGGTCGGCCAGGCCACCGAGCACGACCACATCGCCGCTGTTGACGGCCAGCGTGGTGGCAGCGCTCTTCGAGTCGACCACGGGGAGGGTCACCGAATTGCCCTGCCCCAGATTGACAAGCGCAAGCGTGTTGGGCCGCACGATCGACTGCAGCGGATGCACGAACAACTCGATCGATCCGTCCTCGCGGATGGCGGGCGTCAGGCCCACCATCAGGCCGGAGAAGAGCGAGCTGGTCTCGGTGCTGTAGGCGGTGACGGCCTGGTTTCCGGTGGCGGTGGTATTGGCCGTGACCTTGGAGACGTAGCGGTAGTTGGTCCCGGCGCTCACGAAGGCCGGCTCGCCGCTGCGCGCCCGCAGTGTGGGGTTGGAGATCAGCTTGACCGTCCCGTAGGTGCGCAGCGCATTGGCCACGGCGGACACGCCCCCCGAACTGAAGGCCAGCCCGCCGCCTCCGCTTCCTCCGCCTGGAGCCTGCCCGAGCAATTGCTCGGGAATGCGCAGTGCGCGGGTCACCCCCGTGCTGCCGTTGGGAAAGGTGGTCCGGGCAGCTTCCAGCGCCAGTTGCTGGGCCCCGGAGGTCAGGGCCAGCTTGCTGGACAGGCTGGTCCAGTCGATGCCGAGCCGATAGCGCTGGCTGAGCGAGACATCGATGATCTGCATGTCGATCTGTACCTGCCGACGCCGCACGGCATTGACCTGCGCGAGGAATTCCGACACTTGTCGTACGCGCGATGGACGAGCCCGCACGAACAACGTCTGGCTGCGGCGGTCGAGGGTGACGACCGGCTTGACGGAACCTTCCTCGGAGTTCTTGCCATCTGCAGGGTCCAGCGCGATGGCCTCGATCGATGCGAGCAGCGTGTCGAAGGCATCCTCCTTCATGCCGACATCGCCGCTCACGCGGATGGTGCCGCGCAGCGCGCGCTGCGCGTCGCGCTCGCCGCCGTCCGCACCCAGCACGTCTCCGCCGGAGAGGATGTTGAGCGCCACCTTGCTGCCCAGCAGGTCGACTGGAAACAGGCGCTGCTCGACGGCCGAGAAGCGGATCGTGTTGCCCTGGCGTGTGTCGTGCAGGTCGAACAGGCGTGCCACCGCGTCCATGGCCTCCGAGGCCGAGACCTTGTTGAGGTACAGGCTGGCCCGTTGCGGCGAGGCCAGCACTTGCGGGTCGATCACCAGGTTGAAGCCCAGATCCTTGGCAATGGCCCAGAGGAACTGCTCGGCCCGCGCCTCGTACATGTCGATGCTGACGACCCTCTCCTCCAGCGGTTCGCGCGTCACAGGCAGGAAGGCGGGCAACTGGGCTGCCGGCTGGGCGGATTCCTGGAACTGGGCCCGCATTGCCTCGGTCCCAGCGGCCACCTGCTGCGACTCGGTCAGCACCTGCTGTGCGGCGTTGGCCATCATGGCGGGATCGTTGCCGGGTGCGGTTTCCTGTCCCAGGAAAGCCGACTTGCCCGAGACGCAGCCCGACAGTACCAGGCACAGCAGGTCGGCGGCCAGGAAGCCGGTGAGGGAGAGCGCGCGTGAAGGGGTCATGTTCTGTCGGAGAAGACGGCCAGCAGGCCTGCTGCGGTTTCGCTGGACATGGGGGCCGAGAGCGGGAAGCAGGGCCGCTCCGTGGGGAGATCGCGGCCCTCGGGCTGCACGGGCACGCGCAACGCAAAGGCCGCATTGGCCTGTGCTGCGGCGCAGCCCGCTGGCGTGGGCGCGATATGCGGTTGCTCGCCGCCGAAGGGCTGCGCCGCGGCGATCTTGAGTGCACGCACGAAGGCCTGGTCGGGCCCGGCCGTGCCCGTCTGGTCGGGCCGGACGAGATCGACGGCGGAGGACCGGAAGACTGCATAGCGCGGACGCGTCTCCAGCATGGCCGGGTCCGAGCGGTCGGCCATTTCGAGGGCAACGATCGGCAGCCACCCCTGCCGCGTGCCGGACGCGCAGGTTCCTTCGAGCCCATTGCCGATGAGATCGGGACAGGGCAGTCGCCGGTTGGCCCGGGCGAAGGCGATCACAGCCTCTCGCGCAGCGCTGGCCTGCGACTGCGCGGCCACCGATTGGCCGGAGGTGTTCATCAGATGCAGCCAGCGCAGGCCAGAGACGGCGATCAGGGCGGCGATGACGAGCACCAGGGCCAGTTCGACGACCGTGAAGCCCTGCGCAAGGCCGCGCGTACCTGCCTCGCGATCCGAGACGTGTCGGGCATTCCCCCGCTCCCCCGCCGTGCGACGCACGGGTTGCCGCGTCACGGACGGCTCCTCGTCTCGGACGGCGCCTGTCGCGGTGTGGCGGTGCCGACGCTCAGGCGCGTCGCGAGCGTCTGCAGTTCGCGGGTCTTCGCTGCCAACTGCGAGCGCTCGGCTTCGGACAGCGCGGAGCCCTTCTTGCGCAGGGGCTCCATCTCCTGCGTGAGCCGCTGCATCTGTGCGACGACAACGAGGTTGTCGCGCAGCCGACCGATGTCCACGCCGCCGATGGTCTTCATGCCGGACGTCCGCTCCAGATCGGCCAGCGCCTGCTCCAGCTTGAGCGGGTCCGTGTCGTTGGCGTCGCGCATGCGCTGCAGCCGCGCATTGATCTGCTCAAGGGCATTGACGCGATCCGTGGCAGGACCAGACGCGGTCGGGGCGGCGGTATCGCGGCCCTCGGCGGGCATTGCGGAGCTTTCCTGCTTCGGCGTGGTATCGATGGCGCGGGGGCCGACGGATACCGGTTCGGACGCCTTCTGTGGCGTGGGCACAGAAGGCGCTGGTGCGGGACTGCTCGCCGGCGGGGCCTCCGCCTGTGGCCCCGAGGGTGCCAGCAGGTAGCCGCCGGCTGCCCCCAGCAGCAAGAGCCCCGCTGCCGCCACGAGCCAACGTGTCGCCCTCATTTCGGCTTCCTTTCCTTGCCATCGATGGCATAGGTGTTGAGGACCGGCAGCCGGGTGACCTCGCCCGAGGGTCCCGTCAGGGCAATCGCACCCCGATGGATGGCCGTCACGGTACTGCCGTCCTCCAGGACCTGACCTGGGCGCACCACCTTGTCGTCGATGACCGCGACGCCACCTGCCCTACCCTCCCGCACCAGCACGAGGTTCAAGCGGGGCGCTGCCGTCGGCTGAGCGGCTTCGCCTGCGCCGACCGTTGTGCGAGTCGGGCTCGCGTTCGAACGCGCGGCACGGATCGGCAGGGCTGCGGCGGCCAGGGGCTGAAGGCCCTCCAGTTTTGCGACTTCCGCGAGGGCGGCGTTCGACATGCCCGGGGTGGGCGCTGCAACCATCCCCTTTGCGGGCACCGCCGCGGGCGCTGGGCCGGGACGGCCCGCCGAAGCGGGACCGAGCCCTGCACCGACAGACAGCGCCCCCAGTGCAGCGACCTCCACGCCCAGCACGGCGATCAGCAGCAAGGGTGCCCAGCGGCGCTGGAACATCACGACCGCACCCCCGGCGCACGGTTGGATTCACCCGTGGGTTGGAGTTCGTAGGTGAAATCGATGCGCTTTTGGCGCTGCGCGGCACGCGTGGCGCCGTCGCCCGGCACGGCCTTGAAGCCCTGCTGCGCCAGGTCCGCCAGAAACTGCGCCAGCACCTCATGGTCGGGCCGGCCCGAGGCGGGGTCGAGGTTGGCATCGACATAGACCCGCAGGCGTGCCGGCCTCGCGCTGGTCGCTGCGGTGACGCCACGTGCCGGCCCCGGTGTCGCCGTGTTCTCCTGTGCTTTCTCCGGTGCCACCGTGTAGACCCGGTTCACCCGCACGCCTTTGTCCGAGGCAAGGCGCAGTGCCTGCAGCATCTGGACGATGTCCACATTCGCGCGGGCGTCTGCCAGCTTGCCGACCCAGGCAGCCGTGGCCGCATAGGTGGTTTCCAATGAGTCGTCGGCCCGGTGCCTGGCGATGGCTTCTTCGATGACGATGGCCTGGGCCAGCCTGGCCTGGTTGGCCACCTCGCCCCGGTGGGCAAGCAGGCCGAGCGCCGCCGACGCGGTGAGCGTCAGCGAGGCCAGCACCCAGGCAGCGCGCGTGGCAGCGGGCAGTGCCTGATCGGCCCGCAGGGCCCAACGCTGTGCCGCGGGATTGGCCGCCAGGCCTACATGAAAGTGCAGGCCGAGCTGCGGGATGCTCGACACGAAGCTGAGGTCACCACGGTGCGCTCGACTCACGGGCGCATGCACGAGCGGCACCTTCAGCCGATCCGCGACAAGGGTGGCAAGGGGGCCATCGGCATCGGCCTGATCCGATAACCGGTCGGCGGGGGCCAGGCGCGTGTACCAGGTGAGCGAATGCAGTGCTGTGCCGCGCGTCGGATCCTGGGCGCTCAGCTCGGCCAGCGCTCCATCGGCCAGCAGTTCGAGAGTCGCGCGGAGTTCGGCGGGATCGTCGCTGAAGGCCTGCACGCCCAGATGGACGGGCCGGCCTTCCACATTCGCCAGGAATGTGAAACGGCTGCCACTGCGAAAAACCAGGGCCTCGCCCGCTGGCAGGCTGCGCCAAAGCAGGGCGGCGACTGGTACCAAGGCGACGTTGAAGCGCTGCGCCTGGGTCCAGGCAAGCAGTTCGCGCCAGCGCCGGCCCGGCATGGCTGTGCTCAGCACGTCATAGTGACGGTCTTCGCGGCGGACGGTGTGACAGAACACCTCGGGCGGTTCATCCATCAATCCCGTGCTGCGGATCTGGCGGGCCAGCAGGCCCGCCGCATGCCTCGGATCGCCGGTCAGCCGCGTGAACTGGACCACTGCGTCGTCCAAGTCGACGATCAGCAACGTGTCCGCGCCAATGTCGACGCTGGCGTCCTCCACGTGCAGCACGCCGCCCTCCATCCACTCCCGAGCGGAGTGGATCAGGCTGGCCACGTTCCACAACGGCTTCACGGCGCCACCCGGAAGTAGGCTCGGCCCCGCAGCGCCATGACCAGTTCCTGCGGCGCGGCGATGCCCTCGCCGAAGATCGACGCTGCGGCTTCGCTGGCCATCAGGTCGAAGTCTTCCAGGGCAAAGACATGGCCATCGAAGGTCTGGGCCTGTGCCAGCAGGCGGGCGGCTTCGGCCGGGCCGACGCGGATGGGCCCCGTGTCCACCGATCTTTCGGACCATTGCCCGGGCGCAAGCCGATTTGCCTCCACCTGCTGCAGGAATTCGGACGAAGCCCGAGCTCGTTCCCTCTGCGCCGCGACTTGCTGCTCTGCGACTTTTGCAGATTCGAGCCGGCGGGTCGTCGTTAGATCGGAGGCGGACGCGTTTTTCCAGAAGGAAATAGAAGTCCAGAGCGCAAGGCATGAGAAAAAAAGCAAAAGACAGGCGGCAATACCGCCGAGCAGCGGATTCCTGCCCCGAACCGCTGCCGAAAACAATTGCCCCGACTTGTTATTCATCGCGAAAGCCAGTTGAAACCGAGTCAATCGCTTATTGATTCATTCTGTAATGGGCAACGACCGTGGCCACCTGATCTTCAAAGGTGTTGGCATTGGCCTGCTGTGCATAGCGCTGCGTGTTGTTGACGGTCCAATCGAGCGAGCCGCGATTTGCGCCGACTGCGCCTGCCGCCATCACACCGTTGGCAATTCCCTCCTGACGGAAGGTTCCGCTGTTGGCGTCGACTGCGCCCTTCAGTCCTGCGGACAGCGCCCGTGCCAGGTCGGGCGTGAGGCCGGAAATCACCATGACATTGCCGGAACCGGACGGTGTCCCAGGTCGGTTCCACTGGAAGCAGATCTGGATTTCCTGCGGATTGCCGTTGGAGTCCTGGTAGACGTAGCGATCCTCAAGTCCCGGGCCGCGTCCGGGCGGCAGTTCAACGCCTGCCTGTCTCATCAGCGTGATCAGCGACAGATCGGCCTGCATGGTCCGCGCCATGCCGGGGCCTGCGGCTGCGTTGCAGACCGCGGGCGGCGCGGTCACGGTGGTCATGTCCTGCCCCGAGAGGCTGGTACCGTTGCCGCCGAAGTTGCGCCCGTTGACCATTTCACGCGGGTGATCCAGTGAATCGCCGACGGCAACGCCCATCCGCTGTCGGTAGGCGTTATAGGCTTCTGCCCACTGATTGACGAAAGTCTGCCGAATGCGCGTGTACTCGGCATTGCGCTGGACGTCGCGCCCGATCATGACCGCCGAAAGAATCAGGCCGATGACGACCAGCACCACGGCCATTTCCACCAAGGTGAAGCCGGACTGGCGAGCCCTGCCCGCCGCAATACGCGCAAATGAACGATTCATGGAACCCCCTGAAGTTGCGGGCGCAATACGAATTGCACCAATGGAAAGTGGCAATGAGATGCCACTTCACTTGGGGGCGGAGCTTAGGGGGCCTGTCATCCATTTGGTATGACAGAAACCCTTCTTCTTACATGAACCGTGAAATACTTGTCAGTTCTGCACCAATAGTGGGCGTTGCACGTTTTTTGAGTCGTCAATCATCAATCGATTTAAACGTTTATTTCGACTCGTCGAGTTATTTACAGGTTTTTCTACGAGGGAATTCCCCTGTCAATCAATTCGACCCTGAACATAAGCCCTGAGATGTGGTAGGTCGCGAGAGCAACGAATTGGCCTCGCCGTTCATCAGGCGCGGCGGCTGCGCTCCGGAACACTGCCGCGGGCGCACTCGCGGGGCGCGTTCTTGCGGACCGCAGCAGGCCGCGCTGGTGGGCCGGCTATTCGAACTTGATCCCGCTGGACCGCAGCGTCTCGCCGAAGGCGTCGTACTGCACCCGGAAGAAGCGGGCGAACTGCTCCGGCGACATGCCGTGCCCATCGAAGGCCTGTTCCGCCAGTTGGGCCCGCACGCCCGGCTGGGCCAGCGTGCGCTGGAGCGCCTCGGACAGGCGCTGCGTGAGCGCGGGCGGCAACCCCGGCGGGCCGAAGAAGCCGGCCCAGGGCGTGATGGTGAGCTTGCCCAGGCCCAGTTCGGTGGCGGTGGGCACCTGGGGCAGCAGCTCGCTGCGCTTGGGCAGCAGGGTGACCAGCGCGCGGATGCGGCCGTCCTTGACGAAGCCGGGCGCCAGCGTGCCGGTGGTGAACATCATCTGCACCTGGCCGCCCAGCAGGTCGGTCATGGCCTGCGAGTCGCCCTTGTAGCGGGCGTTGACCACCGGCCGCTTGCCCAGCAGCTGCAGCATGGCCAGCTCCGAGGCGCTGTTGCTGGAGGCCGAGTTGTAGGGCGCGCCCTTGCCGCTGTCGATCCAGGCCAGCAGCTCGTCCACGCTGCGCACCGGCAGGCTCGCGGGCACCACCAGGAACATCGAGAACTGCCCGGCCGAGCTGATGGGCGTGAAGGCCTTGAAGGGGTCGTAGGGCGGCTTGGGCCGCACCGTGGGCGCGGCCACCATCGCCGTGTTGGTGCCCATGAGCAGCGTGTAGCCGTCCGGCGCCGCGGCCGAGACGGCCTGTGCGGCGATCACGCCATCGGCACCGGGGCGGTTGTCCACCACCACCTGCTGGCCCAGTTCGCGGCCCAGACCCTCCGCGATCACGCGGGTGAGCGAATCGGCCCCGCCGCCCGGCGAGAAGCCGACCAGCAGCCGCAGCGGGCGGTTGGGATAGCCGTCGGTGGCGGCATGGGTGGTGGCCATGCCCAGGGCGAGCGTGGCCAGCGCGCTGCCTGCGCCCAGCAAGGTTCTGCGTCGCATCGTCGATTCCTTTCGTCGTCAGGAAGGCGCGCACAGGCGCCCCGGCTGCCTTCGACCGGCAGCCTGAAACAGGGATACAGAGAAGAAGAAAGGGCGCCGGGCCTCAGCCGCCGGGTTCGACGGGCGCCTCGCTGCGCACCATCACCGCGCCCTTCGGCAGCGGGCCCACCATGCGGCGGTACTGTTGCAGCCAGCCGCGGTCGTGCTGCAGCGGCGGTGCCTGCCAGGTGTCGCGCCGCTGCTGGAGTTCGGCGTCGCTCAAGTCCACGGCCAGCAGCCGCTCGTCCAGGTCGATGGTGACGAGGTCGCCGTCGCGCACCAGGCCCAGGGGCCCGCCGAGCGCGGCCTCGGGCGCCACCTCGGCCACGACCAGGCCCTTGCACACCAGGCCCGAAAGATGCCCGTCGGTCAGCAGCGCCACCTGGTCGCCCAGGCCCGCGCCGTCGATGGCGAAGACCACGCGCGAGGCGCCCCCGCCCATGGCCGGGCCGCCGCGCACGCCAGCGCCCCGCATCACCACGACCTGGCCCGGCTGGATCCGCCCATCGCGCAGCGCGGCGATGGCCTCGTCACTGCTCCAGAAGCAAAGCGCGGGGCCGGTGAAGCGCCGCACCTTGCGCTCGCCGATGCCCGCCTTGATGAGGCCCGACTCCGGCGCCAGGTTGCCGCGCAGCAGCACGATGGCGGGATGGGCGCTGACCGGCCGGTCGATGGGGCGGATCACCTTGGCGTCGGCCACCTCGGCATGGCGCAGGTTGTCGGCCACCGTGGCGCCGGTGACGGTGGGTGCGCCCAGGTCCAGCAGCGGCGCCAGCTGCTTCATCAGCGCCCGGCATCCGCCGGCGGCCTCGAAGGCTTCGATGGTCTGGTCGCCCACTGGCCGCACGCCGGCCAGCACCGGCGTCTTCGGTCCCAGCTGGTCGAACAGGCCATAGACGTCCACGCCGCAGTCGCCCTCGGTGGCCACCGCCTGCAGATGCTTGGCGCAGTTGAGCGAGCCACCGACCGCCAGCACGGCGCGCACCGCGTTGGCGAAGGCGCCGGGCACCAGGATGTCGCGGGGCTTGAGGTCGTCCCACACCATGTGCACGATGCGGGTGCCGGCGGCGCGCACGTCCGCCATCATCTTGTCGCCCAGCGCCGCCACCGGGGCGCTGCCGGGCAGGGCCATGCCCAGCGCCTCGCAGACGATGTGCATGGAGTTGGCCGTGCCCATGCCCGAGCACACGCCAGGCCCGCGGATGGCCTCGCGGCTCATGCCCACCAGGTCGTCGACGGGCAGGTTGCCGGTCACGGCGTGCATGGCGCCGATGAACACGTCCTCGATGTCGACGTGCTTGCCTTGCCACTCGCCGCTCGGCTGGTAGCCGCAGGGCACCATCAGCGTCGGGATGTTCAGCCGCGCGGCGGCCATCAGCTGGCCGGGGACCGTCTTGTCGCAGGAGGTGAGGCAGACCATGCCGTCGAGCTGGGCGCCTTCGACGGCCACCTCGATGTCGTTGGTCACCAGGTCGCGCGCCGCCAGCATGTAGGCGCCGCGGGCACCGGCGCCGGTGATGAAGTCGCTGGGCGCCGCAGTGCGGATCTCGAAGGGCACGCCACCGGCCGCGCGGATCGCGTCCTTCAGCACCTCGGCCACGCGGTCCAGGTGGCTGAAGCAGGCCGCCAGCTCGGAGGAGCTGTTGACCACCGCGATCTTGGGCTTCTCGCAGTCGGCCTCGGGAATGCCCAGGGCGCGCCAGTGCGCATTGCGCACCGACCAGAGGTAGGAGCCGCGCGGGAAGTTGCTGCGCAGCGTGCGTCGTCGTTCGGTCATGCCGGGTTGTCTCCATCGTGGGCGGCGCGGGGCCGCTTGAACACTTCCACCGTGCCGCGGTCGGCATCGACGCGGACGCGGTCGCCCGTCTCGATGCAGGCCAGCGGATCGCGGTCGAAGTCGGTGAGTGCGGGCGCGTGGGTGACCACCGCGCCGAGGGCCATCTTGGTGGTCATCTCGTTGAACAGGAAGGCGGCGGGTGCCGCCTTGAGCAGCCGCGCCGTGTGGAACATGGCCGACCAGCCCGAGGAGCCCTTGGCGCCCGGGAACACCAGCACCTTGCCCGCGAAGCTCTGGCCGCGCAGCGCATGGCCGATCTCGATGACGGTGCCGGTGCGCGGATCGATGCCGCCCCAGCCGGAGATGCGCTCGTGCGTGACCAGCGCCTCGGCCTCGACCACGCCACCGACCACCTTGCGGCCGTGCAGCACGAAGTCGGGCGCCGGGTCCGCCTTAGCGCCGTGGGCCGGAGCGTCGGACAGATCAGGACGGGCGCTCATTGCAGACCGCCTTGCCAGCGGCCGGTGCAGGCGGCCTCGATGCACTCGGCTGTGCTGCCGAACCACGCCTGCACGCCCAGGATGGCCGGCAGGTAGTGCGCCTGCTTGGCCGAGTCCAGCGCCACGGCGCGGGTGCCCGGCGGCACGGCGCGGCTCATGGCCGAGCAGCTGTCGGTCATCAGCACGCCGCCCGCCTCTTCGATGATGCGGGTGTGGCCGCTGCGGTCGGCCAGCGCCTTGATGGCGCGCGGCGTGAAGATCCACAGCTGCACATCGGGATGCAGGCGCCGGCCTTCCAGCAGCTGCGCCGCTTCCCAGATCTGCTCGATGGTGTAGTGCGGGCAGCCCAGCATCACGTACTGGATCTCGGCCTCGCGCGCGGTGGTGTTGAGCCGCTCGTAGGCGGCGCGGCGCTCGGCCGGGCCGTAGCGCAGGACCTCGATGGGCTTCCTGCCGCCCAGGGCGTGGTCCAGCGTCGGCGCTTCGGGCGTGATGCCCACCAGGTGGAACATCTCCACGCCACCGGAAGAAGCCGCCGCCGCGCCGAAGTGCTTGAGCCGCGGCAGGTTGGGCGCACGGCCGAAGCCCTCGCGCCGGTGCACCACGGGCACGCCGCTTTGCACCTGCTCGCCGATGAAGTAGCCGAGCAGGCCCCAGTCCTGCACCGATTCGACCTCCACGTCCAGCTCGACGAGATGGGTGGCATGGCGGTTCTCGTCGCGGTGGTAGCCCCAGTCGGGGATGCGCGCGGTGAGCATGGCCGCGCCGCAGCTCTCGCGGCCTTCGGTGTTGGTGCGCGCGCCCAGCACCGAGTTGCAGTACACGACCGCCGACGATTCCATCCATGCGCAGTGCTCGCCGCGGGTGGGCACGTTGCCCACCTGGTAGGGCGTGCAGGTGTTCATGATCTGCGCGCCCAGGTCGGCGGCGTGGCGCTCGCTGCGCTCGTAGAACTGCAGGGTCTGGGTGTCGATGCCCATGCGCTCGGGCTGGCCGGGGTCGAAGCCCAGCTGCAGGTGGCTGGTGAAGACCTTGAACTTCGGGATCGGCACCACCTCCTGGCTGTCCAGGCTGAATTCGGAGAACACCGCGTCCATGCCGCCGCGGGTCTGCGCGAAATCGCGCTGGAAGGGCGTGGTGGAGGTGATGGTGGCGCAGACGTTGCGCGTCTCCACCAGGCGCTCGGCGCCCAACGCTTCGCCGTAGCGCACGAGCAGGTCCATGGCCTTCTGCACGGCCGGGCCGTCGCGGCCGTCGTACATGGCCTTCTCTTCGTCGCTCAGGTGCATGGGGCGGGTCCTTGTCTCTGTCTTTTTTTCTGGATGGGGTCGTGGAGTGCGCGGCGCGCCTCAGGGCGGCGGTGCGGCCGTGGCTTCCAGCGGCAGGCGCCCGCCGATCTCCCCGGCGATCTGTCGGGCCAGCTCGCGCAGGCGCGGGCCGACCTCTTCGCGCAGCCGCTCCTCGGTGAAGACGAAGGCGGCACCGCCCGCGTTGAGGGCCATCACCTCCTCGCCGGGGCCGATGAGCGGCACCGAGACGGAATTGATCTCGCGGTGGAACTCGCCCAGCGACAGCGTCCAGCCGGTGCGCGAGGCCTGCGCCAGGGCCCGCTGCAGCGGCTGGGCGATGGCGTCCCACTCCGGTCCGCGCAGCAGCCGCATGGAGTCGATGAGCTGCTCGCGCGCGGCGGGCGTCAGTGCCGCCAGGTAGGCACGGCCCAACGCCGAGTTGGGCAGCGGCGCACGCGAGCCCACGTCCAGGCGCGGCGAGAGCATGGACGAGCGCGGCCGGCAGGCCTCGATCAGCACCATCTCCATGCCGTCGCGCACGGCCAGGTACACCGAGGGCCCGCCCTCTTCCGCCAGCGCCTGCATGTGCGGCCGGGCCACGGCGCGCACGTCCAGGCTGCCGAGGAAGACGCGCGCCAGCGACACCACGCCCGGGCCCAGCATGAAGCGGTCGGCCACGGCAGCTGGCTTGAGCATGCCGTTGGCCAGCAGCGTGGCCACGAGCCGGTTGACGGTTGGCCGGGGAATGCCGGTCATGCGCGCCATCTCGGCATGGCCCAGCACGGGCCGGTCTTCGCTGAAGCAGCGCAGCAGCGACAGGCCGCGCTCCAGCGCACTGACGGTGTCACCGCGTTCGGCGCGCAGGTCGGAGGAATCGGGCACGGCGGCCTTGTCGGAGGGCGTCATGGGCAGGGATGCGGATGCGGCTGAGGAAGACCGGGCACTGTAGATCGTCATGCGCGCGCCACGCCGGTGTTCAGGCCGTGGTGGCGGTCTCGCCAGCCGGGGCCGCCGCACGGGCGGGCGCCCCAGGCCGCAGGTAGACGCCCTGCGCGATCAGGGCCGACTGCAGGGCGCCGATGTCCACGTCGCGCGGCGCGATGCCGCCGCGCGAGGCCAGCGCCGCCGCCACGCCCGCAGCCTGGCCGGTGATCCAGCACTGAGGGATCTCGCGCATGAAGCCGTGCGAGTTGCGGTCGCAGGAGATGTGGCGCCCGCAGGCCAGCAGCCCGTCCAGCGACTGCGGCACCAGCGCGCCATAGGGAATGGAGATGTTGGGGAACTTGGGCGACACCGCGGGCGAGACGCCGATCTCGTCCGCCAGCGGCACGCCGTCCGGCCACTGGCTGCGCAGCACCGCGCCCGTGCCCACCAGCCGGCGCGCATGGCGCACGCCGATCTGCGGCGCGCTCAGCATCAGGAAGGCGTTCTCGAAGCCGGGCGCATGGGCGCGGAAGAAGTCCAGGTGCGCGGCCATGGCGCGGTGCGAGCGCACCTCCACGGCGGTCAGGTCGTCCACGTCCAGCGCCGAGTAGCCGGTCTGCCGCGGGCCCATGAAGAGCGCGATGTCGTCGCGCCAGGAGACGAAGGGCCGCTCGAACAGGCCGATGGCCTCGCGCCCCTGCGCCATGAACTGCGAGAAGGCCTCGGGCTGGCCGGCCTTGAAGTCGATCCAGCGCTTCATGTCCACGCCGCCGAAAAGCCAGGAGGTGTTCATGCAGTGGTGCACGTCGGCCTCTTCGATGTCGTTGACGAAGGCGGCACCGGCGCGGGCAAAGAGGTCGCCGTCGCCGGTGGCGTCCACCACCACGTCGGCCATGATGGCCATGCGGCCTTCCTTGCTCTCGAAGACCACGCCGCGCACCTTGCCGTCCTGCACGATGGGCACGGCCGCCCAGGAGTGGTAGATGAGCTTGACCTGGCGTTCGAGCACGATCTCCTGGCTCAGCAGCTTGAGCCGCTCCGGGTCCACCGTTGGCGACCAGGTCACCACGCCGTGATAGGCCGCCGTGCGCTGCGACCAGTGGGCTGCCTTGGCCGGGTCCTGCGAGCCCCAGTCCTCGCGCGCCGGCCCGGCAACGGCATCGGCCGGCAGGCGGTCGAACAGCTCCTCGGCGAAGCCGCGGATCACCGGCTGGCCTTCCCAGTCGGTCATGCGGTCGATCCAGATCACCAGCCCACCGGTCGACAGGCCGCCCAGGTGGTTGTAGCGCTCCAGCAGGGCCACGTCGGCACCGGCCCGCGCTGCCGCTGCGGCCGCCGCGGTGCCCGACGGGCCGCCGCCCACCACCAGCACGCCGCAGCGGTGGTAGATGGGCACCCGGCGGCCGGGCTCGTCCCAGAAGCCATGGTCGGGCCGAACCACGCGGGCATCGCGGTCGAAGATGTCGGAAGTGAGGATGCGCTCGTCGGAGCGGACGATGGTTTTCATGGCGGCGTCGGTCAAAGTGGTTTCATTTTTTGGACATGAGGTCCATAAAGTCAATCAAATGACGCCGAATCTAGGGTTAACACGGTCATGAATTGCTGCTTACCGGAAAGATAGTCTGTGCAAAACGGAACTCGGAGACTTCATGCGACCTGGCCCCTTCCTTCCTCGTGCCGTGTGTCGGCGCACGCTGGCCCGCCTGCTGGCGCTCGCGGTCGCCGCGCCCGCCCTGGCCTGCCTGGCACCCGCCGCACTGGCCGCCGGCGCCGCCTTCCCGGTCGACGGCAAGCCCATCCGCATCGTTGTTGGCTTCACTGCCGGCGGTGGCACCGACGCGCAGGCGCGCATCGTGGCCAGGCACCTGGGCGAGGTGCTCGGCACGGCGGTGTTGGTGGACAACCGCCCCGGCGCCAGCACCATGCTGGCCGCCAGCGAGGTGGCGCGCGCCCTGCCCGACGGGCACACGCTGCTGTATGCGCCCTCCTCCACCATGGCGCAGAACCCCCACACCTTCGCCAAGGTGCCCTACGACCCGTTCAAGGACTTCACGCCCATCTCGCTGGGCGGGCGCGGTCCGCTGGTGCTGTCGATCAGCAGCGGCGTGCCGGCGGCCAACGTGGCCGAGCTGGTCGCCTATGTGAAGGCGCGGCCGGGCCAGACGAGCTACGCCTCCTTCGGCGCGGGTACCTCCTCGCACATCTACGGCGAGGCCTTCGTGCGCAAGGCGGGCATCGACTCGGTGCATGTGCCCTACAAGGGTGGATCCGATGCCGCCAAGGACCTGATGGCGGGACGCGTGCCCTTCATGTTCGACTCGGCCTCGTCGGCCGTCATCGCGGCCAGCAGCGGCAAGGTGCGCATCCTGGCGGTGGCGGCCGAGCAGCGCATCCCGGCCCTGCCGGATGTGCCCACGCTGTCGGAGCAGGGCTTCACCGGGCTGGACCTGCCGAGCTGGCTGGGCTTCTACGGCCCGGCGGGCATGGCGGCGCCCACCGTGCAGCGACTCAATGCCGCGTTGGCGCAGGTGCTGGCGCTGCCCGAGGTGCGCAAGTTCTACCGCGACGGCGGGTACGAGGCCGGCGCCAACAGCCCCGATGCCTTTGCGCAGCTGACCCGTCGCACCTACGAGCAATGGGGCGCGATGGTGCGCCAGGTCGGCCTGCAGGCGGCCCAGTGAGCCCGCGCATGCCCCTGTACGCCCGACGCGATCTCCGAGGACCTTCCGTGAGCACGATCCCCACCCTTCCCTTGTCCCGCCGCCGCGCCCTGACGGGCCTCGCCACCGCGCTGGTGCTCTCGCCCTGGCCAGTGGTGCGGGCCGCTGCGGCGTCCTTTCCGCAGCCCGGGCGCACCCTGCGCATCGTGCTGGGCCTGGCCGCGGGCGGCGCATCGGACGCGCAGGCCCGCTTCGTCGCCAACCGGCTGCCCGATGTGCTGGGCATCCCGGTGATCGTGGAGAACCGGCCGGGCGCGAGCTTCATCCTCGCGACCGAGGAAGTGATCCGCGCCGCGCCCGACGGCTACACACTGATGTATGCGCCCTCGTCCGTGGTGGCGCAGAACCCGCAGACGCTGGCGCAGGTGCGCTACGACCCCTTCAAGGACCTGACGCCCATCTCGCTGGGCGCCCGCGGCCCGCTGGTGCTCACGGCTCACAGCAGCCTGCCGGTGCATTCCGTGCAGGAGCTGGTGGCCTATGTGCGCGCCCATCCGGGCACGGTGAGCTATGCCTCCTTCGGCGCCGGCACCTCGTCGCACATCTATGGCGAGGCCTTCTGCCGCCAGGCCGGGCTGGACGCGGTGCACGTGCCCTACAAGGGCGGCGCCGACGCGGCGCGCGATGTGCTGGCGGGCCGGGTGCAGTTCTACTTCGACGCCGCGCCCAATGCGATCCAGAACAGCGCCAGCGGCAAGGTGCGCATGCTGGCGGTGGCTGCGCCCAAGCGCAGCCCGCTGCTGCCCGATGTGCCCACCATGGGCGAGCAGGGCATCACCGGTGTCGACATGCCGAGCTGGCTGGGCTTCTACGGCCCGGCCGGCATGCCGCCCGCGGTGGTCGACACCTTGAGCGCCGCGCTCGCCAAGGTGCTGTCGCAGCCGGAGACGCGCGCCTTCTTCCGCCAGGGCGCCTACGAGGCCGAGGCCTCCAGCCCGCGCGAGCTGGCGGCGCTCACGCGCTCCACCTACGACGCCTGGGGCGGGATCATCCGGCAGCTGGGGCTGGCGGTGCAGCGCTAACTCAGCAGAAGAAGCCGCTCAGGCCGCCGCAGGCGCTGCGGTCGACGCACGCACGACCAGTTCCGGCCGCAGCACCACCGTCGAGGCCAGCAGCGACTGGCCCTCGATGGCCTGGAACAGCATCTCCGCCGCCTGCCAGCCGAGCTCGCGGTGCGGCAGGCGGATGGTGGTGAGCGGCGGATCGACCATGTCCACCAGCGGCATGTCGTTGTGGCCGGTGATGGAGATGTCCTGCGGGATGCGCAGGCCCGCCGCCCGCAGCACGTCGTAGGCGCCCAGCGCCACCAGGTCGTTGCAGCAGACCACGGCTTCGGGCCGCTTGCCGCCGCTCTCCAGCAGCACGCGCATGGCCTGCTGGCCGGCCTCGCGGCTGTAGCTGTCGCATTCGACGATGCGCGGCGCGGGCAGGCGGTGGTCGCGCAGCGCCTGCTCCACGCCCTGGCGGCGGCCCACGCCGGTGGGCACGGTCTGCGGGCCGGCCAGGTGGGCGATGCGGCGATGGCCCAGGGCCACCAGGTGGTCGACGGCCAGCTTCATCGCCAGGCGGTCATCGCTCACCGCGGCGGGCAGCCGTCCGCTCTCGTCGGCACGGTTGACCATCACCGCATGCATGCCGCTGTCGCGCACGAAGTCGATCAGCGGGTCTTCGCGCAGCGCGATGGCCATGACCAGGCCGTCGATCTGCTGCGCCTTCATGCGCGCCAGGATGGGCTGCGCCAGCTGCGGGTCGCCCACGTTGGCCACGAAGACGAAGTAGCCGCGCGCCGCCGCCGCGGCCTCGATGCCCTGCAGGATGGGCGGGAAGACCGGGTTGGTGATGTCCGGCAGCAGCACGCCGATGGTGTGGGTGCGCCCGGTGCGCAGCGCCGAGGCCGCGCGGTTGGGCTGGTAGCCCAGGCGGCGGGCCGTCTCTTCGACCAGTTCGAGCACCTCCTTGCTGATGCGCTTGCGCCGCGCCGGATCGAGGGCGCGCGAGACGGTCGACACATGCACGCCGCTGGCGGTGGCGACATCGCGGATGGTGACCTTGGGCGGCTTGGTGGCTTTCATGTGTGCAAACGTTTGCCTGGCAGCGGGCTCGCTGTCAAGAGTGTCAATGCTGCGATTGTGCCCTTTGCTTTGCGCTGGATCGGAACCAATAATGTGCAAACGTTTGCACACGGAGCCCCCGGTCATGAACATCGTGACGACCCCCGACTCGGTCCTGCCCATCGCCCTGGACGCGATGGCCCGCACCCCCAACCCCCGGCTGCGCGAGGTGATCGCCGCGCTCACCCGCCACCTGCATGCCTTCGTCCAGGAAGTGAAGCTCGGCGAAGAAGAGTTCGAGCAGGCGCTGGACTTCATCGTCGCCCTCGGTCAGGCCACCGGCGAGAAGAAGAACGAGGTGGTGCTGGCGGCCGACATCCTGGGCATCTCGACGCTGGTGGCGCTGCAGAACAACCAGGATCCGCAGGGCGAGTCGCCCTCCGCCCTGCTCGGCCCCTTCTGGCGCGCCAATGCGCCGGACTGCGCCTGTGGCGATTCCATTGCCCGCTCGGGCACGCCGGGCGTGCCGCTGTTCGTCTCGGGCGTGGTGCGCGATGGCCAGGGCCGGCCGCTGGCCGATGCCATGGTGGACGTGTGGCAGGCCTCGCCCGTGGGCCTGTACGAGAACCAGGACCCGACGCAGGAGAACATGAACCTTCGCGGGCGCTTTCGCACCGATGCCGAGGGCCGCTACCACTTCCGCAGCGTGCGCCCCGCCGGCTACCCCGTGCCGGTGGACGGGCCCTGCGGCGTTCTGCTGAAGGCCCAGCGTCGCCACCCCAACCGGCCGGCGCATCTGCACTTCATGGTGAGCAAGCCGGGCTTCAAGGTGCTGGTCAGCCAGGTCTATGCCGACGACGACGAGAACCTCGAAAGCGACCCGACCTTCGGCGTCACGCGCCGGCTGATCGGCCGCTATGCACTGCAGCCGGATGGCAAGAGCGCCACGCTGGCCTACGACTTCCAGCTGGAACCGGGCGTGACCAAGTTCCCGCGGCCGCCGATTCCCTGATCCCTGTTCCTCTTTCCAACCCTTTTCTTCATGACTGCAAGACCATGAGCTTCACCCCTGTTTCACGCCTGGACGGCAAGGTGGCCGTCATCACCGGCGGGCTGGGCGCCATCGGCTATGCCAGCGCGCAGCGCCTGGCCGCCCTGGGCGCCACCTGCGTGCTGCTGCACCGCAAGGCCGAGGACGCCGACGCCCGCGCCGCCGCCCTGCCCTCGGCCGAAGGCCAGCGTCACGGCGCGCTGCGCGCCGACATCGTCGACAGCGCCAGCCTGCAGGCCGCCGCCGCGCAGGTGAAGGCCGATCACGGCCGCTGCGACATCCTGGTCAACAGCGCCGGCCACACCCGGCCGGTGGCTGCGGCCGACCTCGACGGCCTGACCGACGAACTGATCGACGAGCTGCTGCAGGCCAACTTCCGCGGCGTGTTCGCCACCATCCGCGCCTTCGCACCGCTGCTCAAGTCAAGCGGCGACGGGCTGATCGTGAACGTGTCCTCCATCGCCGGCTTCACCGGCGTGGGCAGCAACCTGGCCTATGTGGCCGCCAAGGCCGGCCTGGACGTGGTGGGCGATGCGCTGGCCAAGGCGCTGGCACCGGCCGTGCGCGTGGTGTCGGTCTCACCCGGCGCGGTGGAGTCGGGCTTCGTGCCCGGCCGCGGCGAGGACTTCAAGGCCAAGATGGCCACCACCACGCCGCTGGGCCGCATCGGCCTGCCCGACGACGTGGCCGCCACCGTCGAGGCGCTGGCCACCACGCTGCGCTTCGTGACCGGCACGCGCATCGTCGTCGACGGAGGACGTCACCTATGAGCGCCGCATGGCTGCCCAAAGGCGCGAAGGCCCCCTCGGGGGGCAGCGCAGTACACGAAGTGACCAGCGTGGGGGTCCAATGAACAAGACGCTCATTACCTGCGCGGTCACCGGCAATTTGGTCAAGCTGGAGCAGACCCCGCACCTGCCCATCACCCCCACGCAGATCGCCGACGAATGCCTGGCCGCGGCCGAGGCGGGCGCGGGACAGGTGCACATCCATGTGCGCGACCCCGGCACCGGCAAGCCGTCGATGGAGGTGGCGCTCTACCGCGAGGTGGTCGAGCGCATCCGCCGCCACGACCGCGAACTCGTCATCAACCTCACGACCGGCCCGGGCGGGCGCTTCGTGCCCAGCGAGGACGACCCCAAGGTCTACGCCCCCGGCACCTCGCTGCTGCCGCCCGAGCGACGCGTCGAGCACATCGCGCTGATCAAGCCCGACGTCTGCTCGCTGGACCTCAACACCATGAACAGCGGGCCCGACGTGGTGATCAACACGCCGAAGAACGTGCGCCGCATGGCCCGCGTGATCCGCGAGGCGGGCGTGAAGCCCGAGCTGGAGATCTTCGACTCCGGCGACATCCACCTGGCACTGGACCTGATCGCCGACGGCACGCTCGACGGCCCCGGCATGTGGACCTTCGTGCTGGGCGTGAAGTACGGCTTTGCGCCCACGCCCGAGACGCTGCTCTACGCCCGCAACATGCTGCCGCGCGGCGCCTTCTGGAGCGCCTTCGGCATCGGCCGCATGGAGTTCCCGATCGTGGCCCAGGCCTGGCTCATGGGCGGCCATGTGCGCGTGGGCATGGAAGACAACATCTACCTGTCGCACGGTGTGCTGGCAGAAAGCAATGCCCAGTTGGTGGCCAAGGCGCGCGACATCATCCGCAGCCTGGGCGGCCAGGTGGCCAGCGCCGCCGAGGCGCGCCAGATGCTCGGCCTGCCGGCCGCAGGAGCCGCACGATGAACGCCGTCTCGAACCCCAATGTCAACAGCGCCGCGCGCGCCCTGCGCGTGGAGCAGAAGGCCGCCGATCTGGCGTCGCTGCAGCTCGCCATCGTCGACCAGCCGGCGCCCACGCCCGCCGCCGGCATGGCGGTGGTGCAGGTCGGTGCCGCCGCCGTCAACCCCAGCGACGTGAAGGCCACGCTGGGCCTGATGCCGAAGGCCGTGTGGCCGCGCACGCCGGGCCGCGACTTTGCCGGCACCGTGATCGACGGGCCCAGCGCCTGGATCGGCCGCGAGGTCTACGGCTCCGGCGGCGACGTGGGCATCACCCGCGACGGCTCGCATGCGCGCTACCTGCTGCTGCCCGAGGCCGCGCTGCGCGAGCGCCCGCGCAACATCTCGATGGACGAGGCCGGCGCCGTGGGCGTGCCCTTCGTGACGGCCTACGAGGGCTTTCGCCGCAGCGGCATGCCGCAGGCGGGCCAGGTGGTGCTGGTGCTGGGCGCCAACGGCAAGGTGGGCCAGGCGGCGGCGCAGCTCGCGGCGCAGGCTGGCGCCAGGGTGATCGCCGTGCAGCGCCGGCCCGGGCCCTTCGAGGGCTTTGCCTGTGCGCCGGTCGACGTCATCGACGCGAGCCAGGAAGACGTGGCCGCCCGCGTGCTCGAACTCACCGGCGGGCGCGGGGCCGATGTGGTCTACAACACCGTGGGCAGCGCCTACTTCGAGGCCGCCAACAAGTCCATGGCCAAGGGGGCGACGCAGATCTTCATCGCCACCCACGACCGGGCGGTGCCCTTCGACATCTTTGCCTTCTATCGGGGCATGCACACCTACGTGGGCATCGACTCGCTGGCCATGGACTGCGTGGCCTCGACCGCGCAGCTGGACGCGATGCGCGAGGGTTTCGAGCGCGGCACGCTCAAGCCCTTTCCGGTGGCGCGCAGCTTCGGGCTGGACGAGGCGCTGCAGGCCTACCGCCAGGTGCTCTCGGGCAGCACCGACCGTGTGGTGCTGCGGCCCTGAGCGCAAGCACGGAGACGATTGCCATGCACGTCACCCGCTTCGACCAGGCGCCTGCCTATGAGGCACCTCGCCATTTCGACATGCGCTGCCTGCGCCTGCAGGGCAAGGAGGCCGGGCCATCCGAGCAGATGTGGATGGGCATGAGCCAGATCCTGCCCGGTGGCCACACCGGCCTGGACGGCTCGCCCATGGAAAAGCTCTACCTCGTGCTCGAAGGCCGGCTCACCGTCATCGGCGAGCTCGATGGCCAGACCGAAGAGCAGGAGCTCGGCCCCTACGACTCCTGCCGCTTCGCGCCGGGCGAGAAGCGGCAGCTGGTTAACCGCAGCAACCGGCCGGTGCTGGTGGCGCTCGTGATGCCGCACGAGCCGCCAGGGCCGAAGACTTAGCGCAGCCCCAACGGCTGATCGCCCATCCCCCACAGAAGACAAAGACGGAGACAAGACATGACCTTCCCCTCGACCCGCGGCCTCGGCCGCCGCCTCTTCATCGCTGGCGCCCTGGCCGCCACGGCCTTCGCCAGCGCGCATGCCCAGGGCGACTGGCCGCGCGGCCAGACCATCCGGCTGATCGTGCCCTTCACGGCCGGCAGCGGCACCGACATCGTGGCCCGGCTGGTGGCCGAGCGCCTGGGCCCCGCGCTGGGCACCTCGGTGGTGGTGGAGAACAAGCCCGGCGCCGGCGGCACGCTGGGCGCCGTGCAGGTGGCGCGTGCGCCGGCCGACGGCTACACGCTGCTGGTGCATTCGGCCGGGCACCTGGTCAACCCGTCGATCTATCCCAACCTGAGCTACGACACGCTCAAGGACTTCGCCGGCATTACGCCCATGGCCAGCCTGCCCAATGTGCTGGTCACCTCGCCCGGCAAGTTCGCCGATGTGAAGGACCTGGTCGCGCAGGTCAAGGCCAAGCCGGGCGGCTTCAACTACGCCTCGGCCGGCAACGGCTCGGCCACGCACATGAATGCCGAAGTGTTCCGCCTGGCGGCGGGCATCCAGGCCCAGCATGTGCCCTTCCGCGGCACGCCCGAGGCCATGACCGAGGTGATGGGCGGGCGCGTGGACTGGTTCTTCGCACCCATGGTGTCGGCCCTGCCGCTCATCAAGGACGGCAAGCTCAAGGCACTGGCCGTGGGCACGGGCAAGCGCTCGTCGGTGCAGCCCGACCTGCCCACCACGGTGGAGGCCGGCGTGCCCGGCTCCGAGTACCTGTTCTGGGTCGGCCTGTTCGCGCCGGCCAAGACGCCGCGGCCGGTGGTCGACCGCCTGCAGGCCGAGGTCGCGAAGATCATGACGGCGCCCGACCTCAAGGACCGCCTCGACAAGCTGGGCGCCGAGCCCTTCACCATGCCCTCGGCCCAGTTCGACACCTTCCTGGCGGACGAGACGGCCAAGAGCGCGCGCATCGTCAAGGCCTCCGGCATCAAGGTCGACTGAGCCCGGAGCCGCCTCGCCATGAAGCGCTTCAGCCTGGGCGGCGCGACTGCCGCCGCCACCACGACGAATCTGGACACGCCGCGCTACCGCCACTGGTGCGACCCCGCCTGCGCCCACGAGGCCGAGCCCGAGCCGCCGCGCCGCCAGTTCCTGCGCAGTTCGCTGGGCCTGGCCACGGCCGGCGGCATCGCGGGCATGGGCCTGGGCGGTGCGCTGGCCGGCTGTGCCAGCACCGCGCCCGCCGGCCCGGCCGACCTGGTGCTGCTCAACGCCCGCATCGCCACGGTAGACCCCAAGCGCCCGCGGGCCCAGGCGCTGGCCATCGTGGGCGAGCAGTTCGCCGCCGTGGGCAGCGATGCCGACATGCAGCGCTGGATCGGCCCGCGCACCCGCGTCATCGATGCGCAGGGCCGCACCGTGGTGCCGGGGCTCATCGACTCGCATGCGCACTTCATCCGCGGCGGGCTCACCTACACGCAGGAGCTGCGTTGGGACGGCGTGCCCTCGCTGGCCGATGCGCTGGTCATGCTGCGCGACCAGGCGCAGCGCACGCAGCCGCCGCACTGGGTGCAGGTGGTGGGCGGCTTCTCGCCCTACCAGTTCCGCGAGAAGCGGTTGCCCACGCTGCAGGAAATCAACGCCGCCACCGGCGACGTGCCCTGCTTCGTCATGAACCTCTACGACCGCGCCTTTTTGAACCGCGCGGCGCTGCGGGTGCTGGGCTTCGACCGCAGCACGCCCAACCCCATCGGCAGCGTGCTGGAGAAGGACGCCGCCGGCAACCCGACCGGCCTGGTGGTCAACGCCACCAGCCTGGGCGGACTGGTGGCCCTGTTCGCGCGCGTGCCCAAGCTGTCGGACGACGACCAGGCGCTGTCGACCCAGCTCTACATGCGCGAGATGAACCGCCTGGGCCTGACCAGCGTGGTCGATGCGGGCGGCGGGGGCCAGAACTACCCCGAGCACTACAGCGGCATCGCCAAGCTCGCGGCCGAGCGCAGGATGACGCTGCGCATCTCGTACAACCTGTTCGCGCAGCGCCCGGGGCAGGAACTGGCCGACTACCAGGCCTGGTCGCAGCGCGTCGCGCCCGGCCAGGGCGACGACTGGCTGCGCATGGTGGGCGCGGGCGAGTACATCCTGTGGGCCGCCACCGACCCCGCCAACTTCGGCAAGAGCGTGACGCCCGCGCCGGCCATCATGGAAAGCAAGCTCACCGAGGTGGCGACCTATCTGGTGGGCAAGGGCTGGCCCATCCGCATGCATGCCAGCTACGACAGCACCGCCACGCGCATCCTCGACGTGCTGGAGAAGGTCAACCGCGAGGTGCCGATGAAGAACGTGCGCTGGGCGCTGGACCACTGCGAAACGCTGTCGCCGCGCTCCATGGAGCGCGTGGCCGCCATGGGCGGACGCATCGCCATCCAGAACCGCATGTCGCTGGACGGCGAAGTCTTCGCGCAGACCTGGGGCCGCGAGGCCGCGGCGGACGCGCCCGCCATCGGCCGCATGCGGGCGATGGGCCTGCCCGTGGCCTGCGGCACCGATTCGAGCCGCGCCACCAGCTACAACCCGTGGGTCTCGCTGCACTGGCTGGTGACCGGCAAGACGATGGGCGACACGCGCCTCAATGCCGACCGCAACCTGGTCAGCCGCGACGAGGCGCTGCGCATGTGGACGCTGGAGGGCGCCGCCCTCACCGGCGACGAGGCCCGCAAGGGCAGCATCCAGCCCGGCAAGCTGGCCGACTTCGCCTTGCTGTCGGACGACTACTTTGCCGTGCCCGAGGACGACATCCGCGACATCACCGCGGTGCTGACGGTGGTGGGCGGCACGGTGGTGCATGGCAGCGGCAGCTTCGCCGCGCAGGCACCGGCCGTGGTCAAGCCCCTGCCCGACTGGCTGCCGGTGAACGTGTACGGCGGCTACCAGCAGCGGCGCAAGAGCGGCATGGCGCGGGCGCCCGGTGGGACGGCGATGCATGGCGCCGGCTGTTGCACCGGGCCTGCGTCGGCACCGATCATCGTGGGCGACCAGGGGAACTGGCGCATGAGCTGTGGCTGCGCGGTGATCTAACCGATAGTGGCGGGATGAACATCCTCATCACCGGCGGCGCCGGCTTCCTCGGCACCCTGCTGGCGCGCAGCCTGCTGCAACGCGGCACCCTGTGCGGCCAGCCCATCGACACGCTCACCCTGACCGATCTGCATCCGGTCGCCGATCCGGGCCTGCTGGCGGACCGGCGGGTCAAGCGCGATGCAGGTGACCTGCTGGAGCGGCTGGACAGCCTGATGACGGGCAATCATGACGCCGTCTTCCACCTGGCCTCGGCCGTGTCGGGCGAATGCGAGGCCGACTTCGCGCTGGGTCTGCGCAGCAACCTGGAAGCCACCCGGCGCCTGCTGGAGGCGCTGCGCGCCCAGCAGGCGCGCACCGGCCAGGCGCCGCTGTTCTTCTTTGCCAGCTCGGTCGCCGTCTATGGCGGCGACGAGGCCGTGGCGCTGCCGCCCGTGGTGCGCGACGACACCCTGCCCACGCCCCAGTCCAGCTACGGCATCCAGAAATTCATCTGCGAACAGCTGGTGGCCGACTACACCCGCAAGGGCTACATCGATGGTCGCGCCGCGCGACTGATGACCGTGTCGGTGCGGCCGGGCCGGCCCAACGGGGCGGCCTCGGGCTTCCTGTCGGGCATCGTGCGCGAGCCGCTGGCCGGCATCGACGCCATCTGCCCGGTGGACCCCTCCACCGCCGTCGCCCTGGCCTCGCCCGACACCACCATTTCCGGCATCCTGCGCGTGGCCGAGGCCAGCCGCGCCGAGTTCGGCGGTCGTACCGCGTTGAACCTGCCCGCCCTCAGCGTGACCGTGGCGGAGATGCTGCAGGCGCTGGAGCGCAGCGCCGGCCAGGCGGTGGCCGCCCGAGTCACCGTCAAGCCCGACGCGGCCGTCGCTCGCATCGTGGGTGGCTGGCCCTCGCGCTTCGAGAGCGAGCGTGCACGGCGGCTGGGGCTGCAGGCGGATGCGAGCTTCGACGCTGTCATCGCGCAGTTCCGGGCGCTGGCGCGCTGAGCGCCAACTGCCCATTCCGGGCACGATGGCGCCATGAGCTTCACTCCCCTGCGCCTGCCGCCCGGCGCCGACCTGCGGCGCACGCTGGAACAGCACGCCGTCGATCACGCCGACGGCCCGGCCCTCTTCGTCGTCGCCGGCATCGGCAGCCTGGACGGTGCCGTGCTGCGCTTGGCCGCTGCCGAGCAGGAAACCCGCTGGACCGGGCCCTTCGAAATCCTCAGCCTCTCGGGCTCGCTGTCACCTCAAGGCGCACATCTGCACATGAGCGTGGCCGACGCGCAGGGGCGCGTGTGGGGCGGGCATGTGGGGTATGGGAATGTGGTGCGGACGACGGTGGAGCTGGTCGTGGCGGAGATGGTGGGGTGGCGGTTGGGGCGGGAGGTGGATGCGGGGACCGGGTACTTGGAATTGACGATCAGCGCGGAGGGCGTCGTTCGACAAAGCTCAGGGCAATGACCGCTTCAGACTGATAGCCGTAGTTCCGGCAGTCGGCCCCATACTTCCGCTTTCGGCCACAAGCGGACATTAGGAGCGGCAGAGAGATCAGATGAGCAACCGAACATTTGCCTGTCTTGGCTGCAGAAAGCTTCAGCGACGCGATCAGCAGACCGAGCAATTCTTTTGCCCCATCTGTGGAGTTGAGAGCGTTCGAGTGCCTTGGAAGCTTCATGTTCCAGCACCTCGAAAAGTGCGCAAATGGGATGCCTTCTGGAAGCAGTACCTACTGGAGATGCGTCAGCTTGCGGAGTTCAGAGCCAACAAGAACATCGCCGAGTTGCACTTGCCCCTGCAGAACCAACGTTGGCGTCGTGACGTAGCGCCGTCGGCAATGCGGTGAAGTCCGCTTCGGGCCCTTCTCGCGCCTTCGTTCAGAGGCTACAGTCGGCCAGCAGCAGCCGTTCGCATCACCAACACAATCAGGCCAGAAGCTCACCTTCCCGCCCTCCCTTCAGTTCACCAATCGCCATGAACGACTTGCCGAGTGCCATCCACGCAGATATCAAGCAGATCTGCGCTGACGGGGACGCGCTTGCTGAGCAGCGGCTCTATAAAGAGGCAATCGCGACGTACAACAAGGCTTGGGTGTTATTGCCAGCACCGCAGGCCGATTGGGAGTCCAGTACCTGGATTCTCGCCGCCATAGGCGACGCATGCTTCCTCGGCGGCTTCTTCGTCTCAGGTTCAGAGGCAATGGAGTACGCGATGCGCTGTCCAAGTGGTTTCGGCAACCCCTTCCTTCATCTGCGCCTCGGCCAAAGCGCACTTGAGCGAGGGCAAAACGAAGTGGCAGCAGAACATCTGGCAAGAGCGTACATGCTGGAGGGAAAGGAGATATTTGCTCTAGACGACCCCAAGTACTTCGCGTTTTTGAAAACGAAGCTTGCTCCGCCCGCTTCCGGCGTGTGGTGACGTACTACGCTGCGGGCACCCTGCGGCCGTCGGGCAGAATTCGGCCAAGAGCTGCCATTCACGGGATAGGCAAAAACCGGCCAAAATTGGAACCTCCCAATGCGTCATTCAATCCTGCATGTGATCTTCGCCACGTTTCTTTCAATGTCGGCTCAAGCCTCTGGCGACCAGTATGCAGTTGATCTCGCCGGGCTCCACGGCGAAATCCGGCAGGTAGAGGCCATGAGAGATTTGTGCGCCAAAGACTTCCCTGCTAGTTGTCGAGTTGCAATAGGTTGTTCCCACAAAGGCGGGAGGCTGGGGGCTTGTGCCCCAGAGCGCAGTGCGGGCGCTCGCAGTTGTAGTAGCGCAGGAAAGCGGGCAACCAAGCGGTGCGCTCGGCACT
>NZ_JAGOPN010000017.1 GCF_017991995.1 Pseudacidovorax sp.
GGGCGGTGGGCAGTGGGCAGTGGGCAGTGGGCAGTGGGCTCTGGGTGGTGAGCTTTGGGTGGTGGGTAGTGGGTAGCGGACTGCGGGAGTGATGCAAGGTGCGCGGCGGGTGTCTGGCCCCCTCTCCCTCTGGGAGAGGGCTGGGGTGAGGGCCTGGGCGTTTGCTTGCCAAACGACTGCCGCGAGCGCGCGCGGCCCCCACCCAGCCTCCCCCAGAGGGGGAGGGGACACAGCCGGCAAGGCCGAGAGGCGGGTCAGGCGCTGGATTGCGCCGGATCGATGGCGCCGCTGCCGAAGCGCTCCGCCCAGGCCTGCGGCCCCACGCCGTAGTGCTTGTGGAAGCTGCGCCGCAGGTTCTCCGGATGGCCGAAGCCACACAGCCGGGCCACGGTGGCGACCGAGGCCTGGCCCTGGGCCATCAGGGCGCTGGCCGTCTCCACCCGCAGCCGCTCGATGTAGCGGGCGGGCGAGGTGCCCAGCTCCTTCTGGAAGGCGCGGGTGAGCGTGCGCGGCGGCAGGCAGGCCTGGGCGGCCAGACGCTCCAGCGACAGGTCGGCGCCGAGCTGGCCCGGCAGCCAGTCGAGCAGCGCAGCCAGCCGCGGCGTGCGGCGCGGCTCGGGCGCGAGCAGGGCGCTGAACTGCGCCTGCCCGCCCGGCCGGCGCAGGAACATCACCAGTTGACGCGCCACGGCCAACGCCATCGGCCGGCCCAGGTCGGCCTCCACCAGGGCCAGCGCGAGGTCGATGCCCGCCGTGACACCGGCCGAGGTGAAGACATGGCCGTCCTGCGCGCTGCCGGGGTCGAAGGTGTGCAGGCAGTCGGGCTCCACCTGCACGGCCGGATGCCGCTCGCGCAGCTGGTCCAGCCGCGACCAGTGCGAGGTGGCGCGGCGGCCGTCGAGCAGGCCGGCCTCGGCCAGCAGCAGGGCGCCGGAGCACACCGAGCCCAGGCGTCGCACCTCGGGCTCGGCGCGGCGCAGCCAATCCAGCAGCGCCGCGCTGCCGCGTTGGGCAATCACGCCATCGCCGCCGGGCACGAGCAGGGTGTCGATGGCGCCTGCCGCCACAGCGGGCCAGGCGTCATCGGGCACAAGGCGCATTCCGGCGGACGTGGCGACGGGCGCAAGCGTCTCGGCGAGCAACCGCAGCCGGTACGGCGCCGCCCTCCGATGGCCATGCTGCGCCACGTCGTTGGCGGTGGCGAAGACCTGCATCGGCCCGGTGACGTCCAGGCTCATGCAGTCGGCGTAGAGCAGGCAAGCGATGGTGCGGGGCGGGGCGGCGGCGGGCATGGCGGCAGTGTGGGCCGTGACGCGAATGGCCACAAGGACAATTGGCCCACGGATCTGGCCACTTGGCGCAACAGGCGCGTGCGATCTTCAATCGGCGCCGGTCGGCCAGGCCAGCGCCAGCGTGCTTCGGAATTGCCTTGGCTGCCCCGTCACCGGGTCATCGAAGGCGATACCGCGCGCCAGCAGCCGCAGCGGGTTCTGCCAGTCGTCCGCCCCTTGCGGCCGCAGCACCGGGTAGATGCCGTCGCCCACGATCGGCACGCCCAGCGCCTCGCAGTGCGCGCGCAGCTGGTGCTTGCGGCCGGTGTGCGGCGCCAGGTCGAGCAACGCGACGTCGCCGCGCACCTCGCGCACGGCGATGGCCGTCTCCGAATTGGGTTCGCCGGGCACCGTCTCGCTGCGCATGAACACGTCTGCCAGCCGGCTGCGGTACACCGCCGGCAGCGGATGGGGCGGCGGCCAGTGCACCATGGCTTCATACTGCTTGCGCACGGCCCGTTCGGCGAACAGCCGCTGATAGGCACCGCGCGTGGCCGGCTGCACGCTGAAGACGACCAGGCCGGCGGTCTCGCGGTCGATGCGGTGGATGGGCACCAGCGTCTCCAGGCCCAGGCGCTGCTTCAGGCGCACCAGCAGCGTCTCGCGCACATGGCGGCCGCTGGGCATCACGGGCAGGAAGTGCGGCTTGTCGGCCACCACCAGCTGCTCGTCCTGGAAGAGCACCGTCTCCTGGAAGGGCACGGGCGCCTCGTCGGCCCATTCGCGGTAGTACCAGACACGCAGGTCCTTGCGGTAGGCCGTGTGCGCGTCGAGCCGGCTGCCGTCGCCCGCCACCACGCGGCCGGCGGCCATGCGGGCCTGCCAGTCGCCGCGCGACACCATCGGAAAGCGCTCGGCCAGGAAGTCCAGCACCGTGGCCCAGCCGCCGGGCGGCAGCGCCACGCAGCTCGGGCCCAGGCCGCCGTCCACCGGCAGCGGGCGGGGCTGGGCGGCTCGGCGGGCGCTGCCGGATTTGCGGGCGGGGCGGTCGGACATGGGCGGCGATTGTCGTGATGCAGGCCGGTCCGGCGTCGCGACGACCAGACGGCGATGGCGTCCCGAGTCGCCGCGACCGAGGCGCATGCGGCCTGGCAGCGGCCCTCAGGGCCTGGACTGGCCGCTTTCAGCGCAAGGGCGGCGCCGCCTGCAACACCTTGGCCGCCAGGTCCTCGTAGTTCTCGCCCAGATGGTGGCCGCCCGGCATGGGCAGGATCTTCGCCTGGGCCGGGTCCAGCTGCGGGCAGAGCGAGTCGGCCTTTTCCTCGGTGCCGTAGACGCACAGCGCCAGGCCCGCTGGCAGGCGCTTGGCCTCGGGCGCGATCGGCTGGTCGCCGCTCTTGCCGATCCAGTTGCTGACGTGGAATTCGAAGGCCGCCTTTTCGCCGGGGCCCAGCAGGCCCAGCAGCTTGACGCTGGCGCGGGTGCGCTCGGGCAGGCGGTTGTAGGCGAAGGGCAGCACGTCGGCGCCCTGCGAATAGCCTAGCAGCAGCACCTCGCTGCGGCCCCAGCGGGCGGCGTAGTAGCGGATCAGGCGGTCCAGATCGGCGGCCACGCCCTCGGGCGTGCGGCGGGTCCAGAAGTAGCGCAGCGAATCCAGGCCGGCGACCGGGACGCCGTCCTTGGCGAGCGCGGCGGCCAGGCGCTTGTCGATGCTGGCCCAGCCGCCGTCGCCCGAGACCAGCACGGCAAAGCGCTTGCCGGCGCCCTGCACGGGCACCTCGGTCACCGGCAGGTCCGACAGCTGGCTGGGCGGCAGGGCCAGTCCGGCGCGTTTCGCGGCCATCTGCGCGAAGGCGGCGTCGAAACCGGGCGGCGGCGCGTCGGCCGACTCGGCCGCTGCAGCGGCCACCCAGCGGGCGCCAGGCACCTGGGCGGTGAAAGCGGCGGGCGCCTGGGCGCCAGCGTTGCAGGCGGGCGCCCGTGAGTCTGACCCAAGGGCGGTCCAGGCGCCGGCCAGCCGGGCGGCGGGTTGCAGGTCGAACACGGACTGCGCGGGGGCCGGGCTCTGGGTTGCCGTGCCGGACTGGCTCGCCTGCGCCGCCACAACCGGGCGGCTCTTGAAGTTCTCGTCGCCGCACATCGGCAGCGGCAGGGCGAGGCGCGGACAGAAGTCCAGCGACAGGGCGCCGGTGTAGGTGTCGGCGGGCGACTGCGCGAGCAGGCCGTAGGCCAGCGCACCGGCTTGGCCGGTGCCGACCAGGATCGGCTCGATGTAGGTGGGCAGCTTTTCGCCGGCCTGCACGAAGCGCGCGAAGTTCTCCAGGGCGCCCGGGCCGTGCACGCACTGCTGACTGACCGCCGCGAGGCTGCGGTAGAAGCCCAGGCCGGGCACGGCGATCACCATGGCGCCCTGTGCGGTCATGGCCTGCACCAGGCGCAGGTCGCGCGCAGTGGGCGCGTCGCTGCCGGTCAGCAGCACCACGAACTGCTGCACGGCACCGGCGGGGCGGTACAGCGGCACGTCCTTGAAGATCTCGCGCGTGATGCGCTTGGCCGGCTGCGGCAGGGCGGCCGCGCTCGCCACGGGGGCGGTGGGCTGGGCGATGGCGGCGCAGGCCAGCAACAGGCCCGAGGCGCCGGCCACCAGGGCGCGGCGCAAAAAGGAGGTCGGCAATGTCATGCGAGGGAAATCGAAAGCGGGCAGCGCGGCGTCACTTGCCGATCACGCCCTTGGTGCCGCCGCCGATCAGCGCGGCCAGGTCCAGCAGCACCCACAGCGGTGCCACGCCGCCGGGCGCGGCCAGATAGCGCGGCTCCCAGACGGGCTCGAACTTGTCCTTGAAGCTGCGCAGCCCGCGGAAGTTGTAGAAGCGTTCGCCATGCTCGTAGAGCAGACGGCCCAGCCGCTGCCAGCGCGGCGCATGGCGGCGCTCGGCCATGCCGGCCATGGGCGCCATGCCCAGCGCGAAGCGCTGGAAGCCGCGCTCCTTCAAGTGCAGCAGCACCTTGGCAAAGAGGAAGTCCATGGTGCCGGGCGGCGCATCGGGCAGGTGGCGCATCAGGTCGACGGCGGCCTCTTCGGCGGGCGCGGTGACCAGAAGGTTGGCGAAGGCCAGGATGCAGCCCTCGCGCCGGGCCACGGCCACCGGCAGGCGGCGCAGGTAGTCCTCGTCGAAGCGGCCGACCGAGAAGCCTTTCTCGCGCGTCTTCTGGCGCGAAAGCCAGGCGTCCGACACGGCGCGCAGCTCGGGCAGGGCGGCTTCCAGCGCCTCGCCCTCGATCACCTCGAACACCAGGCCCTCGCGCTCGCCGCGGTTCATGCCCGAGCGCAGGTTGGCCCGCTTGGCGCCCTTGAGGTCGAACCCGGGCAGCTCGATGTGCGCATGCTCGCCCAGCTTGAAGGCCTGCAGGCCGCAGTCCAGGTACAGCGGCAGGCTGGCCGGGCGCACCTGGTAGAAGGCCGGCCGGCCGCCATGGGTGCGTGCCATCTCGACGAAGCGCCACGCCAGCTCGGCCCATTCGGCCTTGTCGCCCGCGGGGCCGTACAGCGCGATCCAGGAGCGGTTCTGCTTGCCGTACATGAGGAAGCTGCGGCCCGAGGGCGAGAACAGCAGGTGCTTGTCGCCGGTGAGCGCGAAGCAGGCGTCGGCACGCGGGTTGGCGGCCACGATGGCGGCGGCGCGGTCCAGGTCCTCGGTGGTGGGCGCCGCCGCCTGGCCCACAGGCGGGCGCAGCAGCTGCCACAGGCCGTAGGCCATGCCGGCCAGCGCCACGCCCAGCAGCGCGCGCAGCGAGCGCGGTGCCTGCGCGTCCAACTCGAACTGCCACCACAGCCCGTGGGTGTAGGCCACTTCCTGGTAGGCGAAGAACAGCAGCCACAGCGAGCCTGCCAGCACCGCGCCCAGGCCGATCAGCCAGCCGGGCTCCAGCCGCATCGACAGCAGCGAGGAGCGGCGGTCGAACTGCTTGCGCGAGACGACCAGCAGCACCGCCAGCGTGGCCAGCAGGCCGGCCTCGTGCAGCGCGATGCCCTTGGGCAGGGCCAGCACGGCCGAGACCACGGCCAGCACCAGCGCCGCCCACCAGGCCGCATCGAGCCGGTGGAACAGCCCGCGCGCCACCAGCAGCAGACCCAGGCCCGCCACGCTGCCCAGGAAGTGCGAGGCTTCCACCAGCGGCAGCGGCACGTTGAGCGTGGCCAGCATCTCGCGGGCGTCCTCGGTGAAGGGCGTGACGCCCGAGGCGATGAGCCACAGCCCTGCCACCAGCGTCAGCGCCGCCAGCAGCCGCGGGCTGAGGCGCGTGGCGGCCCGGGCGATGGGCGTGCCCACGCCGCTCTTCAGCTCCCAGCCCAGCACCAGGGCGGTGGCCGCCACCAGCGGCACGATGTAGTAGATGCCGCGGTAGAGCACCAGCGCGGCCAGCATCGAGTCGGCCGGCACGTCGTTGCGGGTGGCCATCAGCATCACCGCCTCGAACACGCCCACGCCGCCGGGCACATGGCTGATGATGCCGGCCACGATGGCGATGGCATAGAAGGCGGTGAAGGCCGGCAGGTCGATGCGCTCGCCCGGCAGCAGGAACCACAGCGCCGCCGCCGAGGCCGTCAGCTCGAAGGCCGAGATGACCAACTGCCGCACCGCCAGGCCCGCCGGCGGCAGCCGCAGCCGCCAGCGGCCGGCGATCTGCAGGTTGCGCTGGCGCCGGCAAAGCGCCAGGAACACGCCCACGCCCACCAGCAGCAGGCCCGAGCCCAACTGGAGCAGTTCTGGCGGCAGGCCGACCAGCCCCGCCACGTCGGGCGCGCCCCACAGCAGCGCCACCGCGCCGAAGGCGGTGATGCCCAGGCCGAAGGCCGCCGCGTTGAATACCACCACCTGCGCCACCTGGTGCGCCTTGAGGCCCGCCGCCGTGTAGAGCCGGGTGCGCACCGCGCCGCCGGTCAGCGGGCCGAGGCCGATGGTGTTGGACAGCGCATAGGCCGTGAAGGAGGTCAGCAGCACCGTGCCCCGGTTCACCCGGGCATGGGCATAGGCCAGGGCCGAGAAGTCGTAGCCCGACAGGATGAAGTAGCTGGCGGCGGTGGCCATCAGCGCCAGAACGATGTCCATCTCGTGCGTGCCGGCGATGGCCCGCATCACGTCGTCGTAGCGCACCTCGCCGGCCAGGCCGTGCAGGGCCCCAGCGAGCAGCAGGCACAGCAGCAGGGCGGCCGCGGCGATCAGCCAGGGTTTGAGGCGCTGCCAGCCGAGGGCGACGGCTTCTGTAGGAACAGGGCGCGTCCCCGTCGAGGCGGAGTCGGGGGAAGGGTGGGAAAGCTCGGTCACGGTGTACAAAGAGGGGGCCTGCCGGCATGCGCCGACGGCCTCAAGCCACAACGCAGGCCCCGGCCGCCGCGTTGGCCCGGTCCCGAAATTTTGTTGATTCCATGAGCAAAACTCCCCCCGACTGGTTGTCCAAGGGCGTCTCGCTGCTGCGCCCGGGCGCGCCGGCAGACGCCGCGGGCGCCGCCAGGCCGGCCCCCGCCGCCACCGGCGATGCGCGCCCGACCCGCACCCTGACCGAACGCATGGCCGCCACGCTGCGCCGCCATGGCGAGGCCCTGCCGCCCCGCGCGCTGCGCCGCGTGCTCGAAGACCTGCAGGGCGTGACCGACAGCCGCACCAGCGAGGTCGAGGCCGGCCGCCGCGCCCATGCCGTGATGACTGCCTACCAGGCGCTGACCGCCGACGAGCGCCGTGACGTCTGGCTCCTGATGGCCGAATGCTTCGCCCCCGATGGCGCCAAGCTGAAGACCGCGCGCGAGCAATACGAAGCCGCCGAACCCGGCTCGCCCGAGCAGGCCCAGGCCGAAGCGAAGCTGCGCCGTGCCTCGGCGTCGCCCCGGGCTCGTCTGCTGCAACGTTTCGCCATCCCCGAGGAAGGGCTGCGCTTCCTGGTCGGCCTGCGGGCCGAGCTGCTGCCGGTGGTGCGCAAGGACCGTCGCCTCGCCGCGCTGGACGCCGAGCTGGAGCAGCTGTTCTCGACCTGGTTCGATGTGGCCTTCCTCGACCTCAAGCGCATCAGCTGGGATTCGCCCGCCTCGCTGATCGAGAAGCTGATCGAGTACGAGGCCGTGCACGACATCAAGGGCTGGTCCGACGTCAAGAACCGGCTGGACGACACCGACCGCCGCTGCTACGGCTTCTTCCATCCCCGCCTGCCCGGCGTGCCGCTGATCTTCGTGGAGGTGGCGCTGACCGACGCCATCAGCGATGCCATCGCGCCGCTGCTGGACGAGGCGGCCACCGCCACCCCGGCGCACAAGGCTTCGACCGCGATCTTCTACTCCATCAGCAACACCCAGACCGGCCTGCGGGGCGTGAGCTTCGGCGATTCGCTGATCAAGCGGGTGGTGGAGACGCTGCGCGAGGAATTCCCCAAGCTCAAGAACTTCGCGACGCTCTCGCCCATTCCCGGCCTGCGCCAGTGGCTGGGCGGCCAGGCCGCGGCCCTGCTGCCGCGCCTGCCCGACAAGCAGGCCCAGGCGCTGGGCCGTCATCTGGGCAGCCTGCCGCCCACGGCCGACCGGCTGCTGGCGGCGCTGGACGATGCGCCTTCGCTGGGCGAGCGCTCGCCGCTGCGTCAGACGCTGCTGCACCTGGCGGCCGAGTACCTGGGTCGGGTCGGCCAGGATGGCAAGCCCGCCGACCCGGTGGCACGCTTCCACCTCGGCAACGGCGCGCGGGTCGAGCGGCTCAACTGGGCCGCCGACCTGTCGCCCAAGGGCATCAAGCAGTCCTGGGGCCTGATGGTCAACTACCTGTACGACCTCAAGCGCCTGGACAAGCACCGTGCCCTGCTCGCAGACGGCAAGGTGCCGGTGTCGGGCGACATCGAGGGGCTGCTGCTCTGAGCCCCTGCTGAATCCCCGGGCCGATTCCATCCCACAAGCGCCGCCGGCCCCGGCGCATCCAAGACGAGAGACGGAGACAAGCCATGACCCCCCCACCGATCCATCGGCGCAGTCTGCTGCGCCTGGCCGCGGCCGGCGCCGCTGCCGCCTGCGCCGGCGTGCGCGCGCAGAGCACCTGGCCCAGCCGGCCCGTGACGCTGGTCGTGCCCTTTCCGGCCGGCGGCGGCACCGACGCCTTCGCCCGCCCGCTGGCGGCGCAGTTCAGCAAGGTCACGGGCCACACGCTGGTGATCGACAACCGCGGCGGCGCGGGCGGCACCGTGGGCGCCAGCATCGCGGCCAAGGGCGCGCCCGATGGGCACACGCTGTTCATGGGCGCGGTGCACCATGCCATCGCGCCGGCCATCTACCCCAAGCTGGACTACGACATCGAGCGCGACTTCGTGCCATTGATGCTGCTGGCCAACGTGCCCCAGGTGGTGGTGGTCAACCCGCGGCGCGTCACCCAGCCCGGCATCAAGGAGTTCATCGCCTATGCCAGGCAGAACCCCGGCAAGCTCAACTACGCCTCGGCCGGGGCGGGCACCTCGCACCACCTGGCGGGCGAACTCTTCAAGCTGCAGACCGGCACCTTCATCACGCACATCCCCTACCGCGGCGCCGGCCCCATGCTGCAGGACCTGATCGCCGGCAACGTGGACTGCGGCTTCGACGGCCTGGGCTCGTCGGCCCAGCACATCAAGGCCGGGCGCATCAAGGCGCTGATGGTCTCGGGCGCGCAGCGCAACGCTGCCTTTCCCGATGTGCCGAGCGCCAGCGAGGCGGGCCTGCCCGACTACACCGTCACCACCTGGTACGGCCTGTGGGCGCCCAAGGGCACGCCGCCCGAGCTGGCGGCGCGCATCACCGAGGACATGCGCCGCACGCTGGCCGCCGACGAGCTCAAGACCATCTGGGCCAGCAACGGCTCGGAGATTCCCAGCCTGACCGGCCCGGCCTATGGCCAGTTCGTCTCGGCCGAGGTCAGGCGCTGGGCGGCGGTGGTCAAGGCCTCGGGGGCCAAACTCGAATAGATTTGGCCTTCATGAGCGACAAGAACGATGCCATCGATCTGGCGCGCGACGGTGCCATCGCCACCCTGACGCTGCGCAACCCCGGCCGGCTCAACGCCATGACCCGCGGCATGTGGCACGGCCTGCGGGCCGCTGCCGAGGGGTTGGCGGCCGACGCCAGCCTTCGCTGCGTGGTCGTGCGCGGGGAGGGCGGTGCCTTCTGCGCCGGCGGCGACATCTCCGAATACCCGGCCTTCCGCTACGACGTGGCGAGCCTGCGGCACTTCCACGAGGAGGAGGTCTGGGGTGCCCTGGCGGCGTTGCTGGCCTGCCCGGTGCCGCTGGTGGCGCAGATCGAGGGTGCCTGCATGGGGGCCGGGCTGGAGATTGCCAGCTGCTGCGACATCCGCCTGGCCGGCGCCTCGGCCCGCTTCGGCGCGCCCATCGCCAAGCTGGGCTTCCCGATGGCGCCGCGCGAGGCCGCGCTGGTGCGCAGCCAGATCGGTGACGCCCTGGCGCGCGACATGCTGCTGGCCGCCGGCCTGCATCCGGCGCCGAGGCTTCTGGCGGCGGGCTTCCTGCTCGACGTGCTGCCCGACGCGGAGGTGGCCGATGCGGCCTGGCGCCATGCCCAGCGCATCGCCAGCCTGGCGCCGCAGGCCGCCCGGCTGCACAAGGCCACCTTCCGCGCCCTGGCCGCGGGCGAGATGCAGCAACTGCTGTCGGGCGCCTACGACTACGCAGACACGGCCGAGCACCGCGAGGGCATCGATGCCTTTCTCGCGAAAAGGCCGCCCCGCTTCGGCTGAATCCGTGAATACTCGGCCCCTGTCCAAGAACCCCTCCCCATCCAACCGCCCCTTCGTCTTCCGCCCTTCATGAGCTCCACGCCCAACGCCAACCTCTTTGCCGCGCTGCGCGCCGCCTTCCCGCACGACCTGGACGAGATCGCCGTCGAGACCGACGACGGCCTGGCCTATTCCTGGCGCGACCTGGAGCGGGCCAGCGCCATGATCGCCAATCTGCTGGGCAGCCTGGGCCTGGAGCCGGGGGCGCGGGTGGCGGTGCAGGTCGAGAAGTCGGTGGAGGCCATGCTGCTGTACCTGGCCACGCTTCGCGCGGGCTATGTATTCCTGCCGCTCAACACCGCCTATCAGCGTGCCGAGATGGAGTACTTCATCGGCAACGCCGAGCCCGAGGTGGTGGTGTGCACCAGCGCCAACCTGGACTGGGTGGAGCCCATCGCCAAGGCGGCCGGCACGCGCTGGGTGTTCACGCTGGACGACAACCGCACCGGCACCCTGCTGGGCCACGCCGCCACCTGCAGTGCCGAGCACGAGATCGTGCGCAAGGCCGACGACGATCTGGCGGCCATCCTCTACACCAGCGGCACCACCGGCCGCAGCAAGGGCGCGATGCTGTCGCACCGCAACCTGCGCAGCAATGCCGAGGTGCTCAAGACCTACTGGGGCTGGACGCACGGCGACGTGTTGCTGCACGCGCTGCCCATCTTCCACGTCCACGGGCTGTTCGTGGCCATCCATGGCGCGCTGCTCAACGGCAGCAAGATGCTCTGGTTCGGCAAGTTCGACCCCAAGCGCGTCATCGCCAAGCTGCCCGAGGCGACCGTCTTCATGGGAGTACCCACGCTGTACGTGCGCATGCTGGCCGAGCCCACGCTGAGCCTGGCGGCCTGCGACAACATGCGCCTCTTCATCAGCGGCTCGGCACCGCTGCTCATCGAGACCTTCAACGACTGGCAGACCCGCACCGGCCACACCATCCTGGAGCGCTACGGCATGAGCGAAACCATCATGCTGACCTCCAATCCCTACACCTCGGTGCAGGGCGCGCGGCGCGGCGGCACGGTGGGCTTTCCGCTGCCGGGCGTCAAGCTGCGGGTGCGGGCCTATGAAGACGGCAAGCCGCCACGGGACTGCGAGCGCGACGAGATCGGCAACATCGAGGTGGCCGGCCCCAATGTGTTCGCCGGCTACTGGCGCATGCCCGAGAAGACCAAGGAGGAGTTCACGCCCGACGGCTTCTTCAAGACCGGCGACGTGGGCAAGGTCGACACGCTGGGCTACGTGACCATCGTGGGCCGCAGCAAGGACCTGATCATCAGCGGCGGCTACAACGTGTACCCGGCCGAGATCGAGGGCTACATCAACGAGATGCCCGGCGTGGCCGAGAGCGCGGTGGTGGGGGTGCCGCATCCCGACTTCGGCGAGGTGGGCGTGGCGGTCGTGGTGGGCAAGCCGGGCGCCTCGCCCGACGCCGACGCCATCGTGGCCGAGCTCAAGGCCAAGCTGGCCAACTTCAAGATCCCCAAGCGCTGCTTCGTTGTCGACGAGTTGCCGCGCAACCAGATGGGCAAGGTGCAGAAGGCCTTGCTTCGCGACCAGCACAAGGCCCTGTTCACCTGATTCGGCAAGCGGCCCGCCCAGCATGAAACCGGCGCAGCCCGATTGATCGAAGGGCCGCGGAGCAGGCCATGCGAGAGCACCCGAGGAACTGGCTTTGCCAGGCCTCCGGGTGCGCCCCCCTCCAAGCCGAAGGCGCCAGAGAGGGGGGAGCCGCGAAGCGGCATGGGGGGTGGCGCAGGTTCACTGCACGAGCAGCACCGGCAGGTCGCTCTCGGCGATCACCTTGGTGGCCACCGAGCCCATCAGCGCGCGGCCCAGGGTGCCATGGCCGTGCGTGCCCATGACGACCAGGCCCGCGCCGCATTCCTCTGCGGCGCGCACGATCTCCTCGGCAGCCTGCCCATGGCGGGTCTGCATCGAGGCGTTGGCGATGCCGAGGCCTTGCAGCTGCTGCTTCACCGGATCGATCACCTTGGCGCCTTCTTCCTTGTAGTACTCGGCCAGGGTGTCCTTCGCGATGTGGCGGCTGGCATGCGGCGGGATGGCCGGGCATACATGCACCAGCACCAGCTCATGGCCATCGACGAACATGCTTCGCTGGGCGGCGATGTAGTCCAGTGCCTTGCGGGTGAACTCACTGCCATCCACGGCGACGACGATCTTCATTGCTCTTGCTCCTTTTATGGGGTGAGGACATGCGCCACGAGGGCGCAGCCCAGTGTGGCTGTTGGGGACCGCGCTCAGCGCAATACCAGCACGGGCAATGTGGAATGGGTGAGCACGTGCTGGGTCTCGCTGCCCAGCAGCAGCCGCTTGATGCCCTTGCGGCCGTGCGAGGCCATCACGATCAGATCGGCCTTGTGCTTGCGCGCGGCGCTGATGATCGACTCGGCCACCAGGTCGGACTTGACCACCGCGGCCCGCGCCTTCACGCCCTTGGCCTGCACCTGGGCCACCACCTTGTCCACCAGCTCGCGGGCCTGCTCGGACCATTGCTTCTCGATGCGCGCGACGTCCTGCGTCTCGAACACCACGGCGCCTTCGAGATAGCTCACCGGGTAGCGCGGCACCACGTTCAGCACCACGATCTCGGCGCCGCAGGTCTGGGCGAGCGCGGTGGCATGCTGGACGGCTTTCTTCGACAGGCTGGAGCTGTCGGTGGGGACGAGGATGCGCTGGTACATGGTCTGAGGCTCCGTGTTGATGTGGCTCCAGCATAGGCAGCACGGCGCGGCCGAAACTTGACCGAGGTCAAGGCCCACGAGGGTGCGCACGCGCAGCATCGGTGCATGCAAGCTGCCCTTCCTCTAGGCTCCGCCAGCGCACCGACGGAAGCCGACGTCCAGGCCCGCACGGCCCTCGACGACCCGGCCGAATGGCCGGCCTTCGGCCACGAACTGCGCGCGGGCGGTGACTGGGAGTCGCAGGTCTGCGTGGAAGGCATCCACTGCGCAGCCTGTGCCTTCACCATCGAGGACGCCCTGCTGCGCCTGCCCGGCGTGCGCAAGGTGACGGTCAATGCCGCGAGCCGCCGTGCGCGCGTGGTGTGGTCACCCTCGCAGGTGCAGCCCTCGCGCTGGTTCGCCGCGGTGGCCGAGGCGGGCTACCGCTTCGCGCCGGCCGCCGATGCCTCGCTGCGCATCGCCCGCCAGAAGGAGGCGCGGCGCGCGCTCTTCCGATGGCTGGTGGCCGGCCTCTGCATGATGCAGGTGATGATGTATGCGCTGCCGGCCTACGTGGCCGGCCCGGGCGAGATGACGCCCGACATCGAGCGCCTGCTGCGCTGGGCCTCGTGGGTGCTCACGCTGCCCGTCATGGCCTTCGCCTGCGGGCCCTTCTTCGGCAGCGCCTGGCGCGATCTGCGCCATGGCCGTATCGGCATGGATGTGCCCGTGGCGCTGGGCATGGCCATCGCCTTCGTGGTCAGCACGGCGGGCACCTTCGACCCCGACGGTGCGCTGGGCCACGAGGTGTACTTCGACTCGCTCACCATGTTCGTGTTCTTCCTGCTCACCGGCCGCTGGCTGGAGTCTCGGCTGCGCGACCGCACGGCGGGTGCGCTCGATGCGCTGGCCGGCCGCCTGCCGGAGACGGCCGAGCGGCGGCAGATCCACGGCGGCTTCGAGCGCGTGCCGTTGCGCCGCGTGCAGGTGGGCGACGTGCTGCGCGTGCGGCCCGGCGAGTCCTTTCCGGCGGACGGCATCGTGGTCGACGGAGACACGCTGGCCGACGAGGCGCTGCTGACCGGCGAGTCGCGCCCCGTGGCCAAGCCCTATGGCGAGACGGTGCATGCCGGCAGCCACAACCTGTCGGCGCCCGTGCTGGTGCTCGCGCGTCAGGTGGGCAGTGGCACGCGCTTCGCGCAGATCGTGGCGCTCATGGAAGGCGCAGCCATGCAGCGCCCGCGGCTGGCCGCGATGGCCGACCGCATCGCGCGGCCCTTCCTGCTGGCGGTGGTGCTCGCGGCGGGCGGTGCGGCGCTGTGGTGGTGGCCGGTGGACCCGGGTCATGCGCTGATGGTCGCGGTCTCGGTGCTGATCGTGACCTGTCCCTGCGCGCTCTCGCTGGCGACGCCCGCGGCCATGCTGGCCAGCGCAGGCGCGCTGGCACGGCGTGGCGTGCTGGTGGCCCACATGCAGGCGCTGGAATCGCTGGCCACGGCGCAGACGGTGGTCTTCGACAAGACCGGAACACTCACGCGCGGCACGCCGCGGCTGGATCGGGTCTACAGCCGCCGCGGCACGCTGCCCGGCGACGCACTCGAACTCGCGGTGGCACTGGCCGAAGGTTCGCTGCACCCGGCCGCACGGGCGTTGCGCCAGGCCTGGGACGCGCAGCGTCGCGTTCCGCCCGCGTGGCGTGCCGAGGCAATGCAGGAACTGCACGGGCAGGGCGTGCAGGGCCTCCTGCGGCCGCAGCAGGGCGATGCGCCCGCGCGCCATGTGCGGCTGGGCAGTGCGGCCTTCTGCGAGGCCCGTGCGCTGCAGACCGACGCCATGCAGGTCCACCTGCGCGACGACGAGGGCTGGGTGGCCAGCTTCGCGCTCGCCGAAGACCTGCGGCCCGAAGCGCCGGAGGCGATCGCGCGGCTCAAGGCCCAGGGCTTGGTGCCACGCCTGCTTTCCGGCGACCGCGAGGCCGCCGCGCAGCGGCTGGCGGCCAGCGCCGGCATCGACACGGCACGCGGCGGCTGCAGCCCCGAGGACAAGCTGCACGAGGTGCGCCGCCTGCAGGCGCAGGGCAGGGCGGTGGCCATGGTGGGCGACGGTCTCAACGACGGGCCGGTGATCGCGCAGGCCGACGCCTCCTTCGCCTTCGGCAATGCCGTGCCGCTCACGCAGGCGCGCGCCGACTTCGTGGTGCTGGCCGATTCGCTGCAGGCGGTGCCCGACACCGTGGCACAGGCGCGGCGCACGCTGCGCATCGTGCGGCAGAACCTCGCTTGGTCGGTGACCTACAACGCGCTGTGCGTGCCCCTGGCGTTGGCGGGCTGGCTGCCGGCCTGGCTGGCTGGCCTGGGCATGGCGCTCAGCTCGCTGGTGGTGGTACTGAACAGTGCACGCCTGTCTCGCATGGATGCTGGCGAAAGCCAACCTGCAGTGGCTTCCGCGGAGCACATGCCTGCGGATGCAACGCTCGTGCCGCAAGGCTGACGAGGCAAGGCCATGGACATCCTCTTCGTGCTCGTGCCGCTGTCGGTGCTGCTGGTGCTGCTGATCATCGCGGGCCTGTGGTGGGCCGTGGAGCGCGGCCAGTTCGATGACGTGGAACAGGAAGGCGCGCGCATTCTGCAAAGCGATTGATCTCCGTCAATCGACCGGCGGGAACCGAGTCGGACACTGCCTACAAGTTCCTCAACCTGGTTCCCAAGATGCAGTCCTCCCACTCACCTGCGGCGCTCTACAACGACACGGTCGTGCGCCAGTTCTCGCTGATGGCCGTGGTCTGGGGCGTGGTCGGCATGCTCGTCGGCGTGATCATCGCCGCCCAGCTGACCTGGCCCGATCTCAACCTCGGCATTCCCTGGCTGAGCTACGGACGCCTGCGGCCGCTGCACACCAACGCGGTCATCTTCGCCTTCGGCGGCTGCGCGCTCTTTGCCACCAGCTACCACGTGGTGCAGCGCACCTGCCAGACGCGGCTGTTCGCGCCGGGCCTGGCGGCCTTCACCTTCTGGGGCTGGCAGGCCGTCATTGTGGCCGCGGCCATCAGCCTGCCGCTGGGCTACACCACCGGCAAGGAATACGCCGAGCTCGAATGGCCCATCGACATCCTGATCACGCTGGTCTGGGTGTCGTATGCCATCGTGTTCTTCGGCACGGTGGGCACGCGCAAGGTCAAGCACATCTATGTGGCCAACTGGTTCTACGGTGCCTTCATCATCGCGGTGGCCCTGCTGCATGTGGTCAACAGCGCCGAGGTGCCCGCGGGCTGGATGAAGAGCTACTCGGCCTATGCCGGCGTGCAGGACGCCATGGTGCAGTGGTGGTACGGCCATAACGCGGTGGGCTTCTTTCTCACCGCCGGCTTCCTGGGGATGATGTACTACTACATCCCCAAGCAGGCCGAGCGCCCGGTCTACAGCTACCGCCTGTCGATCGTGCACTTCTGGGCGCTGATCTTCACCTACATGTGGGCAGGCCCGCACCACCTGCACTACACCGCGCTGCCCGACTGGACGCAGTCGCTGGGCATGCTGTTCTCGCTGATCCTGCTGGCGCCCAGCTGGGGCGGGATGATCAACGGCATCATGACCCTGTCGGGTGCCTGGCACAAGCTGCGCACCGATCCGATCCTGCGCTTCCTGATCGTGGCCCTGTCCTTCTACGGCATGTCCACCTTCGAGGGCCCGATGATGTCCATCAAGACAGTCAACGCCCTCAGCCACTACACCGACTGGACCATCGGCCACGTGCACTCCGGCGCACTGGGCTGGGTGGGCCTGATCTCGATGGGCTCGCTCTACTACCTGATCCCGCGCATGTGGGGCCGCACCACGATGCACAGCATCAAGGCCATCGAGCTGCACTTCTGGATGGCCACCATCGGCATCGTGCTCTACATCGCCGCCATGTGGATCGCCGGCGTGATGCAGGGCCTGATGTGGCGCGCCATCAACCCCGACGGCACGCTCACCTACACCTTCGCCGAAGGCGTGAAGGCCACCTTCCCCTTCTACGTGGTGCGCCTGCTGGGCGGCTTGCTGTACCTGGGCGGCATGCTGGTCATGGCCTGGAACGTGTGGATGACCGTGATCTCGGGCCGTGCCGTGCGCGCCACCATCCCGGCCCCGCAGGCTGCCGCCCATGCCTGACCGAACGGAGCACAACAACATGAGCCAGACGACGCCCTCCACGTCCACCGGCTTCTCGCATGAGAAGGTCGAGACGAACAACTTCCTGATGATCGTGCTGATTCTGCTGGTCGTCGCCGTCGGCGGCCTGGTGGAGATCGTGCCGCTGTTCTTCCAGAAGTCCACCACCGAGCCCATCGCCGGCCTCAAGCCCTACACCGCGCTGCAGCTGGCCGGCCGCGACGTCTACCTGCGCGAGGGTTGCTACAACTGCCACTCGCAGATGATCCGCCCCTTCCGCGCCGAGACGCTGCGCTATGGCCACTACTCGGTGGCCGGCGAGTTCGTGTACGACCACCCCTTCCAGTGGGGCAGCAAGCGCACCGGCCCCGACCTGCAGCGCGTGGGCGGCAAGTACAGCGACGAGTGGCACCGCATCCACCTGAACAACCCGCGTGACGTGGTGCCCGAGTCCAACATGCCCGCCTACAGCTGGCTGGAGAAGAACACCGTGGACGCCGCGGCCCTGCCGTCCCACATGCGGGCCCTGCGCAAGGTGGGCGTGCCCTACACCGACGAGGACATCGCCGGCGCGCAGGCTGCCGTGGAGGGCAAGACCGAGATGGAAGCCACCATCGCCTACCTGCAGTCGCTGGGCCGGGCCCTGAAGTAAGCGAACGAGGAGTACCCACATCATGGACCTGACCACCCTGCGTTCCATCGCCACTGTCGTGTGCTTCGTGCTCTTCCTGGGCATCGTGGCCTGGGCCTATGCGCGGCGCAACCGTGCCGGCTTCGAGGAGGCAGCACGCCTGCCCTTCGAGCAGGACTGAGCGCACCGCGCCAACGCATCGAACGAGAGAGATCACGATGAGCGACTTCATCAACAACTTCTGGTCGAACTACGTCATCGCCGCCACGGTGCTGAGCATCCTGGGCTGCGCGATCCTGCTGTGGATGACGGCGCGCAAGCGCGTCGTCGCCGACAAGGACAACACCACCGGCCACGTCTGGGACGAGGACCTGCGCGAGGCCAACAACCCGCTGCCGCTGTGGTGGGTGGGCCTGTTCATCATCACCATCGTCTTCGCGGTGGGCTACCTGGCCTTCTTCCCGGGGCTGGGCAGTGTGCAGGGCAAGCTGGGCTGGAGCTCGGCCGGCGAGTACAAGGCCGAGGTCGAGAAGGCCAATGCGGAGCTGGCCCCCGTCTATGCGCGCTTCGCCAGTGCGCCGGTGGAGCAGGTGGCCGCCGACCCCGCAGCGCGCGCCATCGGCGAGCGGCTGTTCATGAACAACTGCGCCCAGTGCCACGGCTCGGACGCGCGGGGCAGCAAGGGCTTTCCCAACCTGACCGACAACGACTGGCTGCACGGCGGCACGCCCGACAAGATCATCGAGACCATCACGATGGGCCGCGTCGGCGTCATGCCGCCCATGGCCGCGGCCGTGGGCAGTGCGGACGACGTGAAGAACGTGGCCAACTACGTGCTCAGCCTGTCGGGCAGCCCGCACGACTCGGTGCGCGCCGGCCTGGGCAAGGCCAAGTTCGCGGTCTGTGCGGCCTGCCATGGCGCCGACGGCGGCGGCAACCAGGCGCTGGGCGCCCCGCGGCTCAACGACAACATCTGGCTGCACGGCTACGGCGAGGCCGCCATCATCGCCATGGTCAACAACGGCAAGCAGAACGTGATGCCGGCGCAGAACGAGCGGCTGACCGAGGCGCAAATCCGCGTGCTCGCGAGTTACGTCTGGGGCCTGTCCCACAACGCCACCACGGCGTCGGCCAAGCCCTGAGCGGCTTCATGACCCTCCGAGCCTGATCCCCACGAACGAAGGCGCCCGCGGGCGCCCCAACGCCATGTCCGCATCCTCCAACGCGCCCACGCCCAACCCTCGGCGCGTCATCCCCATTGCCGCCGAGCCGCCGGCCGAGGAGGCCGTGTCGCTGTACGCCGCGAGCAAGAAGATCTACCCGCGCGCGGTGCAGGGCCTGTTCGCGCGCTGGCGCTGGGCCATGGTGTTCGCCACGCAGCTGGTGTTCTACGGCCTGCCGTGGCTGAGTTGGGGCGAGCGGCAGGCGGTGCTGTTCGACCTGGCATCGCGGCGCTTCTACCTGTTCGGGCTGGTGCTGTATCCGCAGGACCTGATCTACCTGTCGGGTCTGCTGGTCATTTCGGCGCTGTCGCTTTTCCTTTTCACGGCCGTGGCGGGGCGGCTGTGGTGCGGCTATGCCTGCCCGCAGACGGTGTACTCCGAGATCTTCATGTGGGTGGAGCAGAAGATCGAAGGCAGCCGCACGGCGCGCATGCGGCTGGACGGCGAGTCGCTCTCGACGGAGAAGCTGGTCAAGAAGGCCTACAAGCACATCGTGTGGATCGCCATCGCCATGTGGACCGGCTTCACCTTCGTGGGCTACTTCACGCCGGTGCGCGAGCTGGGCCTGGCCTTCCTGCAGACGCAGATGGGCTCCTGGGAGGTGTTCTGGGTCTTCTTCTATGCCTTCGCCACCTACGGCAACGCCGGCTTCATGCGCGAGCAGGTGTGCAAGTACATGTGCCCCTATGCGCGCTTCCAGAGCGCCATGTTCGACCGCGACACGCTGATCGTCACCTACGACCCTGGCCGCGGCGAGCCGCGGGCGCCGCGGGGTCGCAGCGTGGACTACAAGGCCCGCGGCCTGGGCGAGTGCATCGACTGCGACCTGTGCGTGCAGGTCTGCCCCACGGGCATCGACATCCGCCAGGGCCTGCAGTACGAATGCATCGGTTGCGGCCAGTGCGTGGACGCCTGCAACACCGTGATGGAGAAGATGAACTACCCGAAGGGCCTCATCCGCTACGACACGGTCAACGGCATGGCCGGCCACTGGAGCCGCGCGCAGCTGTGGCGCCGCGTGCTGCGGCCGCGCGTGCTCATCTACGCCTCGGTGCTCATGCTGCTGGTGGTGGGCATGCTGGTGAGCCTGGTGGCCCGCACGCCATTGAAGGTAGACGTGGTGCGCGACCGCGCCTCGCTGGCCCGCATCGCCGAAGGTGGCCGGCTGGAGAACGTCTACCGCCTGCAGATCATGAATGCCACCGAGCGGCCGCAGAAGTACCGGCTCGCGGCACAGGGGCTGGAGGGCATCGCCGTCTCGCCCGACACGCCGGTGGAGGTCGGTCCGGCCGAGGCCCGCTGGGTGGCCGTGCGGCTGAGCATTCCCTACGGCAGTGCCGCCCCCGGTTCGCACAGCGTGCGCATCGAGGTGGGCGAGGACGGCGGCGGCGCCCATGTGGCCGAGAAGGCCGCCTTCCTGGTGCCGCGCTGACTGCCCGACGCATCGACTTCGCATCCATCACGACGAGGACCTCATGACGAACCCGACGACGCTTGCTTCCGCCTCCCTGGTCGAGCCCTCCAGCGGTCCCTGGTGGCGCCATCCGCTGATGTGGATGGTGGTGGGCGGTCCGGCGATGGTGGTGGTGGCCGGCTTTGCCACGCTGTGGCTGGCGGTGCACAGCCCCGATCCGGTGATCGAGGCGGACTACTACCGCCGGGGCATCGAGATCAACCGCACCCTGGAGGCCCAGCGTGCGCTGACGCCGGCGCAGCAGGCCCGCAACCACGTCACCACGCCCGCACGGAACCTGCCTCCCGCGCAGCCTTGACATGGCGCGTCGCTCACCGGCACGGCCTTCCGCGGCCAAACATGCCCCGCTGCGGCGGGGTCGTCGGCGCCCCGCAACCCAGAAGACGGAGACCTCCCGCATGCTGCGCCAGCCCCACTGCCTGATGGCCATCGCCTGGCCGGCCTTTCTGGCTGCCTGCCTGATGGAGTTCCTGGTCTTCGGCTTCGTCGATCCGGCGGAATTGCGCTGGTTCGGCCATGTGCTGGAGATGCCGCGGCAGGCCATCTACGCGCTGGGCTTTTTCGGCTTCTGGGTCGTGACCATGGTGTGCAGCGCGACCACGGCACTGCTGATGCGCACGCCGGCCCAGGTCAATGCGCAGCCGGGGCCGGGCGGGCCGGCCTGAAGATCCCAGCAATGAAAAAGGGACGCCGTGGCGTCCCTCTCGTCTGCCGATGCGGCGGTCGACTTGCGCGAGCCGGCCGCCGTTCGCGCCTCAGGCGCAGACCGTGGGGTTCACCATCCGCCGTAGCGCCTCCGCATCGAGGATGCGCACATGCCGCTGGTTCACCTCCACGATGCCGTCGTCGACGAACTTGGACAGGGTGCGGCTCACCGTCTCGAGCTTGAGGCCCAGGTAGCTGCCGATTTCCTCGCGGGTCATGCGCAGCACCAGCTCGGAGGCCGAGAAGCCGCGCGCATGCAGGCGCTGCACCAGGTTCAGCAGGAAGGCGGCCAGGCGCTCCTCGGCGCGCATGCTGCCCAGCAGCAGCATCACGCCGTGCTCGCGCACGATCTCGCGGCTCATGATCTGGTGCACATGGCGCTGCAGCGCCGACACCTCGCGCGACAGTTCCTCGATGCGGTCGAAGGGCATCACGCAGACCTCGGAATCCTCCAGCGCCACGGCGTCGCAGGTGTGGCGGTCGTTGACGATGCCGTCCAGGCCGATGATCTCGCCGGCCATCTGGAAGCCGGTGACCTGGTCGCGGCCGTCCTCCGAGGTGATGCGGGTCTTGAACACGCCGGTGCGGATGGCGTAGAGCGAGACGAACTGCTCGCCGTTGTGGAACAGCAGTTCCTTGCGGCGCACCTTGCGGCGCGTGGCGACCAGCGAATCCAGTCGCTGCAGTTCCTCCGGCGACAGGCCCACGGGCATGCACAACTCGCGCAGGTTGCAGTTGGAACAAGCGACTTTGATGGATTCTGGGGTCATGGTGTGTCCGACTCTGTAGGGTGGGGGACGGCCCGACGCCTCGCTCGTGGGGTCTGTGGCGTCCGAAAGCTCCCGTGTCAGTCATTCTCCGACAGCGATCAACTTTCTGTTTGATGTGGATCAAGCGCCGATCATGGCTTCGAACGCACATTAGAGGCAACAACCCTGGCGCTGCTGTGCCCTCCTGCTGCGATGAGTTCCCTGCCCATCCCGTCCTCCTGCGCGGCCGAGCCCGCGGTGCTGTCGACGTCGCTGCTGCGCCGTTTCGACGTGCCGGGCCCGCGCTACACCTCCTACCCGACCGCCGACCGCTTCGTGGAGGCCTTCGGCCCCGCGGAGTATGCCCAGGCCCTGGTCCAGCGCCGCGAAGCGGCCGGCGCCCGTGCGCTGCCGCTGTCGCTGTACGTGCACATCCCGTTCTGCGAGTCGCTCTGCTACTACTGCGCCTGCAACAAGATCATCACGCGCCACCACGAGCGCGCAGCCGAATACCTGCAGGACCTGTTGTGCGAGCTGCGGCTGCAGGTGGCCGAACTCGGCCGGGGCGAGCCGGTGAGCCAGCTGCACCTGGGTGGTGGCACGCCCACCTTCTTCAGCGACGAGGAGCTGTCCACCCTGATGACGGCGCTGCGCGAGTCCTTCGACTTCCTGCCCGGCGCCGAATGCTCCATCGAGGTCGACCCGCGCACGGTCGATGAGCCCCGGCTTGCGCACCTGGCGGCGCTGGGCTTCAACCGCCTGAGCTTCGGTATCCAGGACTTCGATGCGCAGGTCCAGAAGGCGGTGCACCGCATCCAGCCCGCGTCCGAGGTCTTCGCGCTGATGGCAGCGGCACGACGGCTGGGCTTCGCTTCGATCAACGCCGACCTGATCTACGGTCTGCCGCGGCAGAACAGCACGTCCTTCGAGCGCACGCTGGCGCAGGTGGTGGAGCTGCGGCCCGACCGCATCGCCCTGTACGCCTACGCCCATCTGCCCGAGCGCTTCAAGCCGCAGCGCCGCATCCTGTCGCAGGAGCTGCCCGACGGCCCCACCAAGATCGACATGCTCTCGCGCGCCATCGGCGTGTTCGGCGAGGCGGGCTACGTCTACATCGGCATGGACCACTTCGCGGTGCCGGAGGATGCCCTGGCCGTGGCAAAGCGCCAGGGCCGGCTGCACCGCAACTTCCAGGGCTACAGCACCCAGCCCGACTGCGACATCATCGGCCTGGGCGTCTCGGCCATCGGCCGCGTCGGTGCCAGCTACAGCCAGAACGCCAAGACGCTGGAGGACTACCGCGACCGCCTGCAGCAGGGCCAACTGCCCGTGGTGCGCGGCCTGGCCCTGGGCCGCGACGACGTGGTGCGCCGCGCGGTCATCATGGCCATCATGTGCCAGGGCCGCATCGACTTCGAGGCCATGGGCGCCGCCAATCTGGTGGACTTCCGCCAGTACTTCGCGGCCGAGCTGCAGGCGTTGCAGCCCCTGGCGGAGCAGGGGCTGGTGCGCCTGGATGCGCGGGAGCTCGAGGTCACGTCGGCCGGCTGGTACGTGGTGCGCGCCATCGCCATGGTGTTCGACCGCTACCTGCAGGCCGACCGCGCACGCACGCGCTTCTCGCGCATCATCTGACGCGGGTGATGGACGCCTCCGGTGCGCTCGCGGTGTCGGCCCTGTTGCTGGGCCTGACGGGCGCGCCCCACTGCGCCGTCATGTGCGGGCCGGCCTGCGCTGCGCTCGTGCCGCCGCGTCCCGTGCAGCGCGAGGCTGTGCCGCTGGTGCGCGTGGATGCCTCCGGGCCAGGCCTTGCTGCGGCGCATCGCCCGGCCGCGCCATCCGTGGCGTTTCAGCTGGGGCGGCTGCTCGGCTATGCCGCCGCCGGCGCGGTCGTGGCCGCGGCGTTCGACACGTTGGCATGGCTCCGGGATGGCATCTCTCTGTTGCGGCCGGTCTGGGTGCTGCTGCACGCGGGCATCCTGGCCTGGGGCATGGTGCTGGCCATCGCCGGGCGGCAACCGCTGTGGGCATCGCGGGTCGGGGCGGCCACGTTGCGCCGGCTGCGGCCGCTCGCGGCCAGCCCGGCGCGCCGATTGCTGCTCGGCGCGGCCTGGGTCCTCATGCCCTGCGGCATGCTCTATTCGGCCCTCATGCTCGCCGCCTTGGCGTCGCAGCCGCTGCAGGGCGCCCTCGTGATGGGCCTGTTCGCGCTGGGGGGCGCGGCGGCACTCAGCGGCGTGCCCTGGCTCTGGCATCTGCTGCGGCGCGGACCGGATGGCGCCCAGCCCGCCTGGGCCAGCCGCATCGCCGGGGTCCTGCTCATGGCCGTCGCGGCCTACGCGCTGTGGACAGACCTCCAGCACGACATCGCGCGCTGGTGCGCCTGAACCGGCCAACCGGCATCGGCCAGCCGCCGTGGTCCGGACGCTGAGTCAAATCTTCACGGTTCATCACCTTTTGTCGGCTATGGGCTGCTGACGAGACCGCCTGTCAAGAAGTTTCTTGGGCGCCAAAGCACTTCGGAATACCTTCGGAAGGAGTTTTCAAGTCAGGGGTGGCCGGTGCTGGTGCAGCGCGGGACCCGCCCTGCCACCCCACCATCCAGGCTTCAGGAGTCCACGCGCCCGCCATGTCGACGCCTCCTTCGACAACCCCTTCCATCTCCTCCGATCCGCTCGCACACGGCTGGCTGCGAGCGCGTGACGTGGGCCGCCGCGCCGGTCCGCACAACCCGGGCGTTCTGGGTTGAAGCCCTTCCATGTGCAGCTGCGCCTTCTCCCCATCCATCTGGCCGCTGTGGCATGCGTCTACGTCGCGGGCCTCGTGCCGAGCGCTGCCCAGACGATCGCGGGCGGAGAGCTCCGGGTGCAGCCGATGAGCCGCTTCGAGGCGGAACAGGCGCGGCTGCGCAGCCAACTGGAGCAGGGGCCACCCACCTACATCGACCGGGTCATGGACGACACCCCGCCGGGGGCCGGCGACGCGGAGAACTCGTCGGCCGCCGAGGCACCCGAGGGCGTGCGCGCCTGGTTGCTGGAATCCCGCGCGGGCTGGGGCCGGTCGGCGGCCACGGGGTCGGGCACCTCGCGGGGCGCCGAGGCTGGCATCCGCGCCGAATACCGGCGCGAGACCCTCAATCTGGGGGATTGGTCCCTGCAGTTCGACGGCCGCGCCTACCGCGGCGATCCCGAGGCGAGCCTGTACGGCGCCGGCACGCTGGGCATGTCGAGCGAGCCCAGCGGCGGCCGGTTCACCCTGCGGGTGCTGGGACTGCCGCTGACGCCCCGGTGCTTCGCCGATGTCACGGTGGGCGACTTCCATGCCGAACGCACCGACGGCCTGCTCCGTCACGATCGGCTGGCCTTCGGCACCACCCCGTTGCGGGGCGCGTCCGTGCGGCTCATCGACGACGGGGGCGAGTGGCGCATGGGCAGCGGCCAGCGCGGCTGGATGGTGGGCGGACCTTACCCCGCCTTCGAGCGCAGCCAGGGCAGCCGCAGCTGGCTGGGGACGACCCGCAAGCTCGATGGCGACCTCTTCGCCGCCCTGCAGGTCGAGCAGGCCAGCGATGTTCCTGCCTACTACACCGACAGGCTGACCGGCCAGGGCACGGGCAGCAAGGATGTGCGCAGCATGGCCGCATCGGTCGGGCGCAATCCGTGGCCACTGCGCGAGGGCGACCTGCGATTGCGCGCCACCCTGGTCGCCAGCAGCGTCGGCACGCGCACGGCCGGCGTCGCACAGGGCAGCGCGGCTGGCCTCTTCGGCGAGGGTGCCGTGCGGCTCGGCGGCGTCCGGCACAGCTTCAGCGCCTATGCGGCACAGCCCAACCTGCATTTCGGCGATGCGCTGCTGTGGACCGGCACCCGCGGCGGTCACTGGCGGATCGACAGCAGCAGCGCCAGGCTGAGCTGGGGCGCGGGCGTCGATGCCGACCGCTCGCCGCTCGACCCAACGCGCGCCGGTGCAGACCGCTCACGATGGGCCTACACCGCCAACGCGCAATACGTGGCGGCCCGGGACACGCTGCTCGGCGGCAACATCCAGGCCACCCGGGTCCGCAGCCTGAGCGAGGCCGACCCGTCGGGCGTAGGCCTGGCTGGCGCTTCCGACCCGGCCCTCACCCAGCGCAGCATGGCGGCCACGGTCTTCGCCCAGACACGCTTCGCCAACCTGCCGCGCAGTCGCCTCGCCCTGACGGTGCAGCGCAACCGCTATGTGGCGGCGCAGAGCGATGCCGCCACTGGGCAGGAGCTGTCCTGGGAGCAGGACTGGTTCGACGCCCGCAACGCCGGCCGTGCGATGCAACTGACCACGACGCTGGGCTACGCCCGCGACGAGGGCCGGGCGGCCACCCAGCGCTATCCCACGGCCGGTGTCCAGTTCCGGCAGAGCCTGGGCGGCACACTCGATCTGCAGGGAAGCCTGCGCTACACCTCCCGCAGCAGCAACCTGTCGGCCAGCCGCGGGCTGTCGGGCAGCGTGTCGCTCGACAAGGCCCTGGCCGCCGGCTGGCGCATCGGCGCGATGCTGAGCCTCAACCAGGCGCGTTCGGCGCTGGTGCCCGCGGCATTCGATGCACCGCAGGTCTATCGCAGCAACGACAAGTCGGTCTACCTCTATGTCCGCTGGCAAGGTCAGGCCGGACAGGCCTATGCGCCTTTGGGCGAGCGCGGCCCCGGGGGCGCCGGCAGCGGCGACATCGAGGGCCGCGTGTTCCTCGATGCCGATGGCGACGGCCTGCCGGGCGCGGGCGAACGGGGCGCCCGCGGCGTGGAGGTCGTCCTCGATGGACGCTACCGGACCACCACCGATGGCGACGGCCGCTTCGCCTTTCCCACGGTCGCCGTCGGTCGGCACCAGATCAGCGTGGCGACCGAGAGCGTGCCGCTGCCCTGGTCGGACGCGGGTGCCGCCCAGGCCGTGGACGTGCCCTTGCGGGGCACGGCCCATCTCCGTATTCCCCTGGCCAGGGAGGCGCCATGAGCGCCGGCCCGGCCACCCCTTCACCACAACAGAGAGGATCCCCATGACATCGAAGCATTTGTCCTTGCGCCACCTGCTGGTCGGCGCGCTCGCCGGCCTGGCGCTGGTGAGCGGCACGGCGCTGGCCGAGTCCACCTATGGCTACAACGCGGCGGGCAGCGGCACCGTCACGGCCACGGCGCGCGTCAACCTGTCGGTGACCGTGCCCAAGTTGATCCTGCTGCGCATCGGCAGCGCCAACACGACGGTCGACACCCTGTCATGGACGTCGACCTACAGCATTCCGGCGACGCCCACGGTCCCTGTGGCAGGCAACAACACGGCCGTGGCCTGGGACGCCAATGCGCCGACGGTCACGGCAGGCACCAACCCCGGCGCGCTCACGGTCAGCGCCTGGACCAATGCCGGGGCCGGCACCATCAACTGCTCCGTCGCCGCCTGGAGCCCCGCTACGGGCGGGCCGGCCAATGCCAACTTCGCCGTCACGGCCACGGGGACCCTGCCACATCCCGGCGCGACGCTGGGCGCCTGCGCGTCGACCAGCTTCACGAGCAACACGCTGGCCACGGGCACCTGGGCCTATGCGCTGGGCGGCACGGCGTCCAGTTGGACGGCTGGCGCGTACACCACCACGGTGACGTACACCGCCACGGGGGTGTGACCAGCATGCGAATCTCCACGCACCGCCGCACGACGCGCCACGCGCGTTGCCCACAGGACCTCCCGATCCGCTCATCGGGCACGCAGAAGGCCCGCGACGGCGTCCTTCTTCCTGCCATCCGGCTCTGCGCCGTCCTGGCTGCCACGGTCGCCACCGCCTTCCCGGCGGCGGCCGAATCGACCTATGGCTACAACAGCGCCGGCACGGGCACGCTCACGGCCACGGGCCGGGTCAACCTCTCGGTGACCGTGCCCAAGCTCATCCTGCTGCGCGTCGGCGCCGCCAGCACCGTGCAGGCCAACCTGGGCTGGACGCCGTCGATCAGCATTCCCTCGGCGCCGACCACGCCCGCCACCGGCAACAACACGGCCGTGCCCTGGGATGGTGCCGCGCCGACGGTCGCGGCCGGCACCCAACCGGGCAGCTTGACCGTGGCGGCCTGGACCAACGCTGGCGCCGGCACCATCAACTGCGCCGTCAGCACGTGGGTGCCGGCGACGGGCGGGCCACCCAATTCAAGCTTCACGGTCACGGCGACCAGCTCGCTGTCGCACCCGGGGGCCAACCTGGGCGCCTGCGCCTCGACCTCCTTCGGTAGCAATGCACTGGCCAGTGGCACCTGGGCCTATGTGCTGGGCGGCACGCCGGCCAGCTGGAATGCGGGCAGCTACAGCGCGACCGTGACCTATACCGCCTCCGGCGTCTGAGGGCCCCGCGGTGCGGCTCGGGCGGCAGAGCAGGGCAGGCGGGCCGGTGCGCGTGCGCATCGGCGCCGTCCTGCTGGGATGGCTTGCGCTGGTGGCTTGCCCGTCGCCGGCGGGCGCCGTGGTGCTGACGACCTACCTCTCGGTCTCGGAGGGCATCACGCTGAGGGTGGGCTCGGCGGGCGGGACGATCGACGAGGTCCGATTCGATGTCAGCAATGCCAACGTGGCGCCCAGCCCCGGCGTCATTGCCGGCGCAGGCGCGGGGGCCATCGCCATCACGGTGTCGGCGGACAAGGGCAGCCTTTTCGGCCCCACCGTGGCGACGCTCACCGCGTCCTCGTCGGCGGGGCTGCCCTGCATCACGCCGGCAAGCTGCGGATCGACGGTGATCCCGTTCTCCGCCATCAGCTGGGTGTCGGCCAACCTCGACACCGGCACCAATGCGGGCAACGACATCCAGAGCGGCAGCTTCGACGGCTCCGCGAGCCAGCAACTGGCGCAGTTCGCGCTGCCGGGCCTGTTGCAGACCCTGTTCCTGGGAAGCAGCCGCACGCAGATGACCAATACGCTGAGCTTCAGCTATGCCAACGGCACCCTGTATCCGGCGGGCAGCTACCGCGGTCGCGTCACGTTCACGGCGACGATGAACTGACCATGGGGCGTGCACCCTTCGGCCGAGCGGGCCGGCTTCTGCTGCTGACGTGCCTGTTGCTGGCTGGGACTCCGCCGGTCCGGGCGGAGCGTCTGGACGATTCGAGTTCGCCCCGTGCGCGCGTGCAGGCCACGCTGGACCTGGGCGCCCGCGAGCCCGGCGCACCTTATGCCTGGGTCACGTTCCGCGGTGTCGAGTACCGCCTGGCGACTGCCGCCTACGTCGGCCGGCGCGCACGGATCCACCACGTGATCCCGGCGTTCGTCAGCGGACTGCGTTCGCCCGCCGGCCTGCGCGTCGAATGGTCGGGTGGTGGCGCCTTCGCCAGCGGCTCGGCAATGGCCGGCGACCGGCGACTGGTCTGGGCGGGGGTGGTGCCGGGCCCATGGATGGTCGAGCGGCTCGACCTCCGGCTGAGGCTGGACCTGCGCGAATGGCGGCCCGTCGCGGGACGGCCCTTCGACGTGGAGAGTTATTTCGACATCGAGGTGATGCCATGACAAGTCTTTCCAGGGCGCGCGCACGCCCCGCCGCGCCGCGGATGGCGCCGGTGGCCGCCGTGCGGACCCTGCTTCGTGCCGCGCTGCTGGTCGCGGGCGCCGTGGCCATGCCCGTGTTTGCCGCGCCCTTCGAGCTGGGTGCGGCGCCCTCCCGCTACGAGCTGGCGTCCAAGCCCGGCGACCGCGTGGGCCAGGTCCTCGACCTGCAGAACATGGGCAATGCGACGACCGACCTCACGTTGCGCACGCTCGACTGGACCTACACGGCCGAAGGCCAGATCGGCTATCACGACGAACTGCTGCCCGGCAGTTGCCGGCCCTGGGTCACGCTGGAGCGCCGGAGTCTGAAGCTCGGGCCGATGGAAAAGCGCAGGTTCCGCTTCCAGATCGACGTGCCGCCGGACGCGCCGCGCCAGGAGTGCCGCTTCATGATCGCCATCGAGGGCGTCGAGCCCGCCTACCAGGCCCTCGTGCGCGAACAGGGCCTGAACCTGCGCCTGCCCGTGAGCGGGCGGATCGCCGTGGCCGTCTATGTCGCAGTGGGCGGGGCCGCGCCCCGGCTGGTGCTGGAGAGCGCTGGCATGCGAGAGCAGCAGGGCCGGCGTCAGCCGGTGGTGGTGGTGCGCAACGACGGCGATGCCCATGGTCGCCTGAGCGGCTCGCTCGACGCGCGCGGCGCGGACGGGCGCCAGCAGGAATGGCTGGCCGAGGGCACGCCGGTGATGCCCGGCCAGACGCGGCAGTTGCTGCTGAGCCCGCGGCCGGAGGAAGGCCTCGTGCCCAAGTCGCTTCCCTTGCCGGTCAGGACCACCGGCCTGCTCGATTGGGAGGAGGGGAGCTTCCGCGTGGAGGCGGAGTTCCGGTGAGTCCGCGACGCGGCGCGGCCTGCCTTGTGCTGCTGGCTGCCTGCGCGGCCGGCGCGGCCGGCGCGGGTGCCGCCCGCGCCGAGCAGGTCAGCGATGCCACGAGCCCCTACAGCGCGTCCGCGCGCCTGGATTTCCGCATCGACGTCGGCAAGTTCGTCTACCTGCGCGTCGGCCCGGCCGGCGCGGGATTGGCGACGGTGGCCTTCAGCCTCGGCGCGACGATCCCGGCGGGTTCCGCGGCCGCCACCAACGGCAACAACAAGAGCGTGTCGTGGAGCGGGGCGGCGCCCGGCTACGGCGTGACGGCCAGCAACAACGTGCTGCCGGTCGAGGTGGCCAGCAATGCCGGCACGGTGAGCCTGCAGGCCTCCGTCATCTCGGCGCTGAGCAGCGGCAGCGCCAGCATCGGCATGAACGGGATCGCCATCGCTTCTGACAATGCCGGATTGCCGGCACCGCCTGTCCCCGCGTCGGGATCGGGTGCGGCCGTCACGGTGGCGGGCACGGCATTCGGCAACCTCGTCACGCAGCGCAGCGCCAACTGGACCTTCAGTCTGGGCATGCCGGGCATGCCGGCCGCCGGCACCTACAGCGGACAGCTCGGGTTCACCGCCAGCGTTCCCTGAGGCGCAGCCTCAGGCGCTCAGCCCCTTCCACAGCATGTAGGCCGCCAGCACATACAGCACGCTGGCGAAGACGCGCTTGAGCTTCTTCACGGGCAGTGCATGGGCGGCGCGCGCGCCCAGGGGTGCCATCAGCACGCTGCACACGGCAATGACCACCAGCGCCGGCAGCCAGATGTAGCCGAAGGCGCCCTGCGGCAGTCCCTGCACCGACCAGCCGCTGGCGATGTAGCCCACCACGTTGGCCACGGCGATGGGAAAGCCCAGCGCCGCGCTCGTCGCCACCGCGGCATGGATCGCCACGTTGCACCAGGTCATGAAAGGCACGCTGATGAAGCCGCCGCCCGCGCCGACCAGGCCCGAGATGAAGCCGATCAGCCCGCCCGCCGCCAGCTGGCCGCCAGTGCCGGGCATCTGCCGGCTGGGGGCCGGCTTCTTGTCCAGGAACATCTGCGTGGCCGAGAAGCCGACGAAGAGCGCGAAGAAGATGGCCAGCACCGAGCCCTTGAGCAGCGCGAACACACCGAGGCTGCCCACCAGGCTGCCGATGACGATGCCGGGCGCCAGGTGCCGCACGATGTCCCAGCGCACCGCGCCGCGCTTGTGGTGCGCGCGCACGCTGCTGATGGAGGTGAACATGATGGTCGCCATCGAGGTGGCGATGGCCATCTTGACCGCCAGGTCGGCCGAGGCGCCGCGCGTGCTCATGATGTAGGTGAGGAAGGGCACCATCAGCATGCCGCCGCCAATGCCCAGCAGGCCGGCCAGGAAGCCGGCGCCCAGCCCGAGCAGGCCGAGTTCGACGATCAGCAGGGGTTCGATGCTCATGGAGTCTCCGGGTGTCGTGATGCGTGCGGTGCAGGGCCCGCGTGTGCTTCGGGGAAGGGCACACATGACAACGGCCCCGTGGAGGGGCCGTTGAAGGAATAGGTGTCTGCGAATGCGACCGGACCGTCATCCTGAACGCAGGGTTCAGGTGGGCGAGGGCAGCAAGGCATTGGGTTCATCTGACGCGAGATGATCACGCTTGCCAGGCGATGTACCAAGCCCGGGCTCCATAGAGCATTGGTTCAAGGAAATATAAAGCCCGGCGGCACCGCAGACGAGGCCATTCTATGCGTCGGTTGCGACCGGTCTGCAGTGTCCCATGCGCCGTGTTGGCCTTGTTGCGCGTGGCTTGCAAGGCAGCCCGAGACGTGCGTAAACGCCGCCGCGCTACAGCAGCAATCCGTCGCCGGCCAGGGCCTGGTCGAGGCGGCGGATGAGCTGCGCTGCGCGCTCGGGATCGCCTTCGTCCATCGCAGCCGGTGAGGGTGTAGGCGCAGGCGCCGATTCGTGCTGGATCAGGTCGTACGCCAGGTTGAGGGCGGCCAGCACGGCGATGCGCTCGCGCGCCTTCACCTTGCCGGCGTCGCGGATGCTGCACATCGCCTCGTCCACCCGCGCCACGGCCTCGCGCAGGGCGTGCTCGCCATCGTCGGGGTTGGCCAGCAGGTAGCTCTGGCCCATGATCCGGACTTCGATCTGATTCATGGCGCGGCGGAGGTGGATGTGGATGCGTCGGCGTCGGAGGCCGGCTCGGCCGGCAGCCGTTCCAGCATGGCGTCGATGCGGGTGCGGGCCGTTGTCAGCCGGGCCCGCAGCGCGTCGCGCTCGCGTGTGAGTGCATCGACCTGCTGCACAAGCAGCGCATTGGTGCGCCGCATTTCCTCGTGGCGGACGAGCAGCCGTTCCACGCGCTCGGCGATCTGATCGATGGGGCTCGGTGCAGACATGGTCGGCGATTGTAGGGGCCGGCCTGTCGGCGTCTGCCTACAATGCGCGCCGTTGTTGGTGCTCGCGACGCGGTTCGCGCGTCGCAGTTCAACGGGAAGCAGGAGCCCGCGCGCATGCCAGCGCGCAAGGCCGGCACCGGGATCGAACCCTTTCGCCCCTCGGCAGGAAGCAGGATCGGACCGACGCCGGCCACCGGCAAGCCTGCGCTGCCCCCGCAACGGTGAAGCAGCCGGCGCATGTCTCGTCCATGCGCCACGTCGTCCAAGCAAGCCACTGGAGATCGTCGACACGCGATCCCTGGGAAGGCGGCCGGCGCGTGCTGCCAGCCCGGATACCGGCCAACACAGGCGGCGGCCGCGCGCCCTCCACAGGAGCGCGGCCGCCATGACGTCCCATCGCCGGCGGGGAGGCCGGCCAGGGACATGCTTCACGGAGCTTCGGCTTCCACACCATGATCGTCCGCGTTGGTTCTTCCGCGCGCGCCTTGTCGCGCACCTGTCCCCTGTCTTCCGTGGCTGCAGCCATGACCCTTCTCGCGCCGCTGGGCGCGCTGGCCCAGACGGCAACCCTCCAGGAAACCGTGGTCACCGCCACCCGTGTCGAGCAGCCGCTGTCCGAGCTGGTCTCCGATGTGTCGGTGATCGATCGCCAGGCCATCGAGAACAGCGGCGCCACCGGCGTGGCCGACCTGCTGGCACGCCTGCCCGGCGTGCAGATCTCGCGCAACGGCGGGATCGGCAACACCACCAGCGTGTTCCTGCGTGGCGCCGAGACGCGCTTCACCGCGGTCTACCTCGATGGCGTGCGCATCGACTCCCAATCCACCGGCGGCGCCGCCTGGGAGTCGCTGCCGCTCGGACAGATCGACCGCATCGAAGTGCTGCGCGGCCCGGCCGCGGCCGTCTACGGCTCGGACGCCATCGGCGGTGTGGTGCAGCTGTTCACCCGCCGCGGCGAAGACGGCTTCTCGCCCAGCGTGAGCGTGGGTGCGGGCAGCCGCGGCCTGCGCGATGCGCAGGTGGGCCTGTCGGGCAAGTCCGGCGCCTTCGACTACTCGCTGGGCGCCGGCTACACGACCACGCGCGGCTTCGACGTGCGCACGCCCAACATCAACCACAACCCCGACGACGACCTCTACCGTGCGACCTCGGGCAATGTGCGGCTGGGCTGGCAGATCAACGCGCAGCACCGCATCGAGGCCACCGTATTGGAGAGCGAGACCACGTCGGGCTACGACGCCACCTCCGGCACCGGCTACCGCCTGGCCACGGCCACCGACGACCGCAACCTCTACCACCTGCGCACGGCGGGCCTCAGCTGGACGGCCCAATGGACCGAGCACTGGAAGACACTGCTGCAGGTGACCGACAGCAACAGCCGCTACGAGACCACCTCGGCCCGCATCGCGGCGGGCTATGCCGGCTACCCGAGCACCACCTACATCACCGACACCCAGCTGCGCGGCTACCTGCTGCAGGCCGAAGGCAAGTACGGCCCGCACCGCTTCACGGCCGCGCTCGAGCGCCGTGAGGACGAACTGCTCAACCCCTCGCTCACCGACTGGCGCAAGACCCTGAACCGCGACCGCGCGCAGGACGCCGTGGCCCTGGGCTACGGCTTCCACCAGGGTGCGCACACGGTTCAACTGAACGTGCGCCACGACGACGACAGCGAGTTCGGCGGCAAGACCACCGGCAGCGCGTCCTATGGCTACGAGTTCGTGCGCAACTGGCGCGTCACGGCGGCGGCCGGCACGGCATTCCGTGCGCCCACGCTGTACCAGCGCTTCAGCGAATACGGCGACGCCAGCCTCAAGCCCGAGACCGGCCGCAATGCCGAGGTGGGCCTGCGCTACGGCGATGGCCGCACCAACGCCAGCCTGGTGGTCTACGAGAACCGGGTGCGCAACCTGATCGTGTTCAGCAGCACCAGCACGAGCTGCGCCTCGCTCTTCGGCTGCTACGCCAGCGTGGGACGCGCGGTGTACCAGGGCGCCACGCTGGCCGCCGACCATCGCTTCGGCGACCACTTCACCCTGCGCGGCTCCATTGACGTGCAGGACCCGAAGGATTCCGAGACCGGCCGCCAACTGCCCCGCCGTGCCAAGCGCTATGCCACCTTCGGCGGCGACTGGACGCAGGGCATCTGGACCGTGGGGGCCGAGGTGCAACTGGCCTCGCGCCGCTTCGACGACACGGCCAACAAGATCGTGCTGGCCGGCTATGGCCTGCTCAACCTCTACGGCAGCGTGCAACTGCGTCCGGACCTGCGCCTGGTCGCGCGCCTGGACAACGCCACCGACAAGAACTACATGCTGGCCAACAACTACGCGACCGCCGGCCGCACGGCCTACGTCGGCCTGAAGTGGACGCCGCGCTGAGCGACAGCGTCCGCGGAACCGCCACCTGCGCCGCGGTGCTGGTGGCGGCTCCCGCCTCGGGCCAGGGCAAGACCACCGTGGCCGCGGCCCTGGCGCGGCTCCACGCGCGGCAGGGCCGGCGCGTGCGGGCCTTCAAGTGCGGGCCCGATTTCCTCGATCCGCAATGGCTGGCACTGGCCAGCGGCGCGCCCGTGCATTCGCTGGACCTGTGGATCACGGGCGAGGCCGATGCCCGCGCCCGGCTGCACGTCGCGGCGTGCGAGGCCGACCTGATCGTGGTCGAGGGCGTGATGGGCCTGTTCGACGGCGAGCCCAGCGCGGCCGACCTGGCCCAGCGCCTGGGCCTGCCGGTGCTGGCCGTGATCGATGTTGGCGCCATGGCCGGCACCTTCGGCGCGCTGGCGCATGGGCTGCAGAGCTACCGCCCGGGCCTGCCCTGGGCCGGCGTGCTGGCCAACCGCGTGGCCGGCGAGCGCCACGGCGAGATGCTGCGTGGCTCATTGCGCGATCCGGCGCACTGGCTGGGGGGGCTGCCGCGCAGCGCCGACTTCGGCCTGCCCGAGCGGCACCTGGGCCTGGTGGCCAGCGCCGAGCTGGACGACGGCCTGGCCCGGCTGGATGCCGCAGCGGACGCACTGGCCGCCACGCCGATGGGGCAGGGCGGCCTCGCGGCCTTGCCGCAGGTCGACTTCGCGGCGCCGCCTGCAGCCGCGCCCGTGCCGGCGCTGCTGGCGGGTCGCACCATCGCCGTCGCCCGCGATGCGGCCTTCTGCTTCCTGTACGCCGCCAACCTCGACCTGCTGGCGCAGCTCGGCGCGCGGCTGGTCTTCTTCTCGCCGCTGGCGGGCGACGCCTTGCCCGACTGCGATGCGCTGTGGCTGCCGGGCGGCTATCCCGAGTTGCATGCCCAGCGCCTGGCCGCGCGCACAGACCTGCGCGAAGCCCTGCACGCGCATGTGGCGCAGGGCCGTGCGATCTGGGCCGAATGCGGCGGCATGATGAGCCTGTTCGACGAACTGGTGGACAAGGAAGGCCGCAGCCACCGCCTGTGGGGCCTGCTGCCCGGCCGGACCGTGATGCAGCCGCGCCTGGCGGGCCTGGGCTCGCAATGGCTCGCCATCGACGGCGGGCTGCTGCGCGGCCACACCTTCCATTACTCGCGCTGCGAGACGGCGCTGGCGCCCCTGGCGCGCAGCGCGCGGCCCGGTGCCGAGCCCAAGGCCGATGCTGGCGAGGCGCTGTATGCGCAGGGGCCGGTGCGGGCCAGCTACTTCCACGCCTGGTTTCCCTCCGACCCCGTGGCTGCGGCCCGCCTCTTCGACGGCCGGCCCCTGCTGCGAACATCGGCCTCCCGATGACCGACAACGCCCACGAATTCATCCTCGGCGGCCAGAAGAGCGGCAAGTCGCGCCGCGCCGAATCCGCGGCCGGCGACTGGCTGGCCGGCGCGCCCGGGCGGCGGGCCGTGCTCATCGCCACCGCCCAGGCCTGGGACGCCGAGATGACGCAGCGCATCGCCCGCCATCGCCAGGAGCGGGCCGAGCGCGTGCCCGGCCTCGAGACCGTGGAAGAGCCGCTGCGCCTGCCCGAGCTGATCGGCGCGCTGAGCCGCCCGGACACGCTGCTGGTGGTCGACTGCCTCACGTTGTGGCTGACCAACCTGCTGATGCCGCCTGAGCTGGACCCGCAGCGCGCCGCGCTGCCCGACTGGCGCACCGAGGCCCTGCTGCTGGTGGAGGCGCTGTCGCGGGCGCCCGGGCCCGTGGTGCTGGTCGGCAACGAGATCGGCCTGGGCGTGATCCCGTTGGGCGAAGAAACCCGGGCTTTCGTCGACGCGCTGGGCCAGCTCAACCAGCATGTGGCCGCCGCCTGCCGCCGCGTCACCCTGATGGTGGCCGGCCTGCCCCTGACCGTGAAGGACAACGGATGACGACCTGGCCCCTCCTGCGCACCGGCCGCGCCCTGCGCGCGGCCTTTGCCGCGTTGCTGCTCGCCGCCGCCGCGCCCGCCCTGCTCGCCGCCCCGGTGGAGGTGGTGGACGAACGCGGCGCCACCGTGCGCCTCGCCCAGCCGCCGCAGCGCATCGTGACGCTGCTGCCCTCGCTCACCGAAACCGTCTGCGTGCTTGGCGCCTGCGAGCGCCTGGTGGGCGTGGACCGCTATTCCAACTGGCCGGCGCCGGTGCGCAACCTGCCGCAGGTCGGCGGCGGCATCGATCCCAATGTCGAGGCGGTCGTGGCCCTGAAGCCCGACCTCGTGCTGCTGGCCAAGTCCTCGCGCGTGGTCGACCGGCTGGAGGCCCTGGGCCTGAAGGTCGCGGTGCTGGAGCCCAAGACCCAGGCCGACGTCGAGCGCGTGATGGCCAAGGTCGGCACGCTGCTGGGCCAGCCGGGTGCGCCCGCGCTCTGGCAGCGCCTGCAGGGCGAGCTGGACGCCGCCGCGCAGTCCGTGCCGGCCGCGCGCCGGGGCCAGCGCGTGTACTTCGAGGTCAACAACGGCCCCTACGCGGCGGGCGAGAGCTCCTTCATGGGCGAGACGCTGGCCCGACTGGGCGCCCGCAACATCGTGCCGGCGGCGATGGGGCCTTTTCCCAAGCTCAACCCCGAGTTCGTGGTGCGGGCCGATCCGGAGCTGATCATGGTCGGCGTGCGCAGTGCCACTGGCATGGAGCAGCGCCCTGGCTGGGCCGGAATCCGCGCCGTGCGCGACGGACGCATCTGCCGCTTCAGCGCCGCGCAGGCCGACGTGCTGGTGCGCCCCGGCCCACGCATGGGCGAGGCCGCGCGCCTGATGGCCGACTGCCTGGCCGGTCGGCCCCTGGCCGAGTGATGGCCCTCCACCTTCAGCAGGGCCGCCGTGCCCGGGTGCTGACCCTGGCCTTGCTGCTGGCGGCCATGCTGCTGGGTGCGCTGGGCGCGGCCGTGGGCAGCACCGGCGTCGAGCGCCTGTGGCAGCTGGCCGACGACCCCATCGCCTGGCAGATCGTGCGCGACATCCGCCTGCCGCGCACCACCGGCGCCTGGCTGGCGGGCGCGCTGCTGGGGCTGGCGGGTGCCGTGGCACAGGGCCTGTTCCGCAACCCGCTGGCCGATCCCTGGCTGCTGGGCAGCGCCTCGGGCGCCGGCCTGGGCGTGGCGCTGGCGCTGGGCGCCATCGGCGGATCGCCCGCCGCGGCGGCCTGGGGCGTGCGGCTGGGTCTCACCGGGGCGGCCTTCGCGGGCGCCGTGGCGGCCGTGCTGCTCACCCTGACCCTTGCCCGCGGCGCCCAGCACACGCTGCGCCTGCTGCTGGCCGGCGTGATCGTGGGCATGGTGCTGGGCGCCATCAAGGACCTGTTCACGCTGTCCTCGGCCGACATCCTGCAGGCGCTGGTGGTCTTCATGCTGGGCAACACCGCGCTGGTGGGCTGGAATGCCTGCGCCATCATGGCCGTCGCCCTGGTGGGATGCCTGATCGCGGCGCGGCTGCTGGCGCCTGTGCTCGATGGCCTGGCCCTGGGCGAGGCCACGGCCGCCAGCCTGGGCCTGCCGCTGCCGGCCATGCGGGCCGCGCTGGTGGCGGTGCTGTCGCTGGCCACCGGCGCCGCGGTGGCGCAGACGGGGCTGATCGCCTTCGTCGGCCTGGCGGCGCCGCACTTGGTGCGCTCGATCATCAAGACCACGCATGCGGGGCTGCTGATGCTGTCGGCCTTCATGGGTGGCGCGCTGCTGATGGCAGCCGACCTGCTGGCGCGGTGGCTGATCGCGCCGCAGGAGCTGCCGGTGGGCGTGCTCACCGCCGTGCTCGGCGGCGGGTACCTGCTCTTCCTGATGCACCGACGCTCGCGCGGGAGCGGCCGATGAGCGGCGCCATGACGCGCGGCAGACAGGGCCGCGGTGGACCCCTCCCAGGCCAGGAAGCCGACGCAGGGCAGGCCGGCCGCGCCGCATTCGACGCGGCGCCGGTACTGCAGGTCGATGGCCTCCATGCGCGCCTGGGCGGTGCGCCCGTGCTGCACGGCGTGACGCTGGCCCTGAACGCCGGCCGCTGGACCAGCATCGTCGGCCCCAACGGCGCGGGCAAGTCCACGCTGCTCAAGGCCATGGCCGGACTGCTTGCACCCTCGGGCGGCGAGGTTCTGCTCGATGGCGAGGTGCTTTCGACCTGGCCTCACCGGGCGCGCGCCCGACGCTTGGCCTGGCTGGCGCAGGGCGGCGCGGCCGATCCGGCCGCCGACGACCTCACGGCCTACGACGTCGCCATGCTCGGCCGGCTGCCGCATCAACGCTGGCTGGCCGCGCCGTCCGATGCCGACCATGCCGCCGTGGAGCAGGCCCTGCGCCGGACGCAGGCCTGGGACTGGCGAGCCCGCGCGCTGTCGCAGCTTTCCGGCGGCGAGCGGCAGCGGGTGCTGCTGGCCCGCGCGCTGGCCGTCGAGGCGGGCGTGCTGCTGATGGACGAGCCGCTGGCCAACCTCGACCCGCCGCACCAGGCCGACTGCCTGGCGCTGGCCCGCACCCTGGCCGATGCCGGCCGCACCGTGGTCACCGTGCTGCACGAGTTGCATGCCGCCCTGGCCGCCGACGACCTGGCCGTGATGGCCGGTGGCCGGCTGATCCACCACGGCCCCTGTGGCGACAGCGCGACCCATGCCGCCATCGAGGCCGTCTTCGACCACCGCATCCGCATCCACCGCGTCGACGACCAGTGGGTGGCACTGCACCGCTGAACCCCTTTGTGGAGAACCCCATGCAGACCGAAACCCCGCCCCAGTCCAAGCCCTACGAGAAGCCCGAAGGCGAGCGCCGCGGGCTGCTGATCGTCAACACCGGCGATGGGAAGGGCAAGAGCACTGCCGCCTTCGGCCTGGCCATCCGCGCCCACGGCCGCGGCAAGCCGGTGCGCATCTTCCAGTTCATGAAGGTGCCCAGCGCGCGCTTCGGCGAGCACCGCGTGTTCGAGCAACTGGGCCTGCCCATCGAAGGCCTGGGCGACGGCTTCAGCTGGAAGAGCCAGGACCTGGAGCGCTCCGCCCAGCTGGCGCGCGATGGCTGGAGCCGGGCGGCGGCGGCCATCAGCTCGGGCGAGCACTTCCTGGTGGTGCTGGACGAGATCACCTATCCGCTCATCTACGGCTGGCTGCCGCTGGAGCCGGTGATCGAGGTACTGACGCAGCGGCCCTCGTCGGTGAGCGTGGTGCTCACCGGCCGGCGCTGCCCGCAGGAGCTGATCGACATCGCCGACACCGTGACCGAAATGCGCAAGGTCAAGCATGCCTTCGATGCGGGCATCCCGGCGCAGCGCGGCATCGAGGATTAGTCCCCCGTGACGGACGGCCCGGTCGTGTTGGCCGCCGCGCTCTGGCTGGCGCTCGCTGTCGACCGCTGCCTGGGCGAGCCGCCGGCGCGCATGCATCCGGTGGTGGGCATGGGCCGCTGGCTGGACTGGGCCGGACGCCATGTGGCGCCGCTGCCGGGCGACGCGCGGCGTGCCGGGCCCTTCGTGCGCGGTGCGTTGGTATGGCTCGTCGGCGCCTTCGTGGCGGCGGGGCTGGGCTGCCTCTTGCAATGGGCCGCCGGCGCCTTGCCCGCGGTGCTGGCCACGGTGGCGCTCGCGCTGTGCCTCAAGCCGCTGCTGGCCTGGCGCATGCTGCGTGACGAGGTAGCGGCGGTGGAGGCGGCGCTGGGGCGTTCACTCCCCGAAGGCCGTGAACGCCTCGCCCGCCTGGTGAGCCGCGATGTGCAGCGGCTGGATGCCGGCGAGGTGCGCGAGAGCGCCATCGAGTCGCTGGCCGAGAACCTCAACGATTCGGTGATGGCGCCGCTGTTCTGGTTCGCCATCGCCGGCCTGCCGGGCGCCGCGCTCTACCGCTTCGCCAACACGGCGGACGCCATGTGGGGCTACCGCGGCGAGCGCGGCGGCCGGGACTGGACCTGGGCCGGCACATGGGCGGCGCGGGCGGACGACGCCCTGTCCTGGCTGCCGGCCCGGCTCACGGCCCTGCTGCTGATGCTGGCCGCCGGGCGCTGGCTCGCCGGGCTGCGGCGGGAAGCGGCGCGCGCGCCGTCGCCCAATGGGGGCTGGCCCATGGGCGCAATGGCGCTGCTGCTGGGCGTGCATCTGCGCAAGCCCGGGGTCTACGTGCTCCACGCGGGCGGCCGCGCGCCGCAGGCGCGGGACACGCAGCGGGCACTCCTCCTGGCAGGGCGTGCCGTGCCGATGGCAGGCGCGCTGGCCACGCTGGCGCTCGTCTGGCTGGGGCAGGCGCGATGAGGCCCATGGTCCACGGGGGGCCGGACGCGCAGGGCGTGCCGGTGCACGACTTCTCCACCAACGCCAACGCCTGCGGACCCTGCGCGGCGGTGATGCAGGCGCTGCGGCAGGCCGATCCCACGCGCTATCCGGACCCGGCGGCCACGGCACTGCGCGCCCGGCTGGCCGCGTGGCACGGCGTCGCTCCCGAACGGGTGCTGGTGGCCGCCAGCGCGAGCGAGTTCATCGCGCGCATCACGGCGGCCGTGGCCCTGCGCCGTCGGGGCGAAGGGCCGGTGCAGGTGCCAGCGGCCGCCTATGGCGACTACCGGCGGGCGGCCGAAGCCCATGGACTGCCGGTACAGGTTGTCGGCGAGTCGCTGGCGCTCGGTGACGATCGGCCGCCGGTCCTGGCCTGGGCCTGCGAGCCGTCCTCCCCGCGCGGCGACGCCGTGGCGGATCTGCCAGCCCGGCTCGATGCCCTGCCACCGGGCACGGCGTTGGTCCTGGACTGCGCCTACGTCCCTCTGCGGCTGGAGGGCGCCTCGGCGTTGACCGCGGCGCAGCGCGACCGGTGCTGGCAGCTGTGGACGCCCAACAAGGCCCTGGGGCTGACGGGGGTGCGTGGCGCCTATGCCATCGCACCGGCCGAGGCGCCCGACCGGCTGGTCCAGGACCTGCACGCCCTGGCACCGTCGTGGCCTCTGGGCGCCCATGCCGAGGCCATGCTCCGGGCCTGGACCGAGCCGGCCGTCCAGGACTGGCTTTCGACGCAATGCCTGCCGCGCCTTCGGCAATGGAAGCAGCGCCAGATCGCGCAGTGCGAAGCGATGGGCTGGCAGGTGGCGCCCGGCGTCGCCAACTTCTTCTGTGCCAGGCCAGGCGCGCCGTCCCTCGACGAGGCGTTGCGGGACCTGCGTGCGCAGGGCATCAAGCTGCGCGATTGCGGCAGCTTCGGCATGCCGGGCTGGGTGCGACTGGGTGTGCTGCCCCCGGCCAGCCAGGACGCGCTGGCTCGCGCATGGAGTCCGTTCGCATAGACGGATGGCGCGCCCCGTGATCGCCCGATGGCCTGCGAGCGCGCACTGCCGCTTCGGTCACGACGATGGCGCGATGGCCGACAGCCCGGCCTGGCCCGCGGCAGGCACGCTTGGCGCATCGCTCACAGATTCGGAGAACACCATGCGTCAAACCTTTTTCGGTATCGCCACCGCCCTGTCCCTGATCGCCTTTGCCGGCGCCAGCCATGCCCAGCTCGGCAAGGCCGCATCGGAGGCGTCGGACGCCGCCGAGCACAAGATCGACCAGAAGCGCGCCGAGAGCGACGCCAAGAAGAGCGGGCCGGTGGGCAAGGCGGTCAACAACGTCAAGTCGGAGTACCACAAGAACCGCTCCAAGAACTCGGCCGACAAGGCCAAGGACGCGCTCAAGGGCAAGGACTGAGTCCAACCACAAGGGCCGCCCGCGGCGACACGCGGCGGCATCTGGCCAACCGAGCAAAAGGGCTGCAGCGATGCAGCCCTTTCTGCTTGCGACCGGTGGTCTCGCCTATTCGCCGTCGGCGTCCTTGCGCCCTCGGCCGCCGCTGGTCAGCCGCCCGGTGAGGTCCAGCACCCGCGTCACCGCGGCGCCCATGCCCATGAGCCGCATGGCCGTGTCGGGCGACAGGCGCTGCACGTCGTCGAACCAGCGCACCAGCCGGTCGATCAGGTCGTGCATCTCGCGCATGCGCTGCTGGGCATGGCGCTCCTCCTCGGTGGCCGGCTCCTGCAGCAGCGCGTTGCGCAGCATCGAGAGCGTGGGCTCGATCTCGCGGCGGCGGCGTTCCTCGGCCAGCACGCGGAAGATGTCCCACACCTCGCCCGGCGTCTCGAAATACTCGCGCCGGTCGCCTGCCAGATGCCGCAGCTGCACCAGCCGCCAGGCCTGGAGTTCCTTGAGCCCCATGCTCACGTTGGAGCGCGAGAAGGACAGCGTCTCGCTGATCTCCTCGGCATTGAGGGGCCGCTGCGACAGGAAGAGCAGGGCATAGATCTGGCCCACCGTGCGGTTGATGCCCCAGCGGCTGCCCATCTCGCCGAAGTGGTCGACGAACTGGCGGTGGAGTTCGGGCAGGGCAGGGCGCGGGTCGGCAGGGCGGCTGTGGGGCATTCGCCGATTGTGCGTGCTGGCATTTCAGGAAAAGCCGAAATCCCAGGAATGCCTTGAATCCGGTGGGGCGATGGCGTTCAGCCCGCCTGGCTGATCTGCATCGTCGGCCGGATGTCGGTGTAGTTCTTCACGTCGCCGTTGATCTCCTTGGCATGCGGGCCGAAGGCGGCCTGGAAGGCTTCGATCGATTCGCAGTCGATGTGGCACATGGCCTCGAAGGCCGGCTTGGAGCCGGGCGCCGGCCCCGACAGGCCGCGGTCGATGCGGTAGCCCAGGCAGGCCGAACCCATGCGGGCTTGGATCATGGGCATGTGCTTGTCGCGGTAGTAGTCGTGGTCGAAGCGGGCGCCTTCGGTGAAGGGGTAGAGGACGCTGACACGGATCATGGGGGGTCTCCTGGAGTGGTTGCGAACGGGTGGATGGATGCTGCGCTTCAGCCGCGGCGGGTGGCGATGAGCGGCTGCACGTCGGGGGCCTTCAGGCGGGGCCGGTCGGCCTCGGCCCGGGCCAGCGGCGCGACCTCTTCCATCGTGGCCAGGCAGCGGCGGGTGAGGTCCTGGTAGGTGAGGGTACCTTCGCGCTTCCACGCGATCTCCTGCTCGGTCAGCGGTCGCTTGACCCGCGCGGGCACGCCCGCCACCAGGCTGGCATCGGGGATCTGCATGCCCGCGGGCACGAATGCGCAGGCGGCCACGATGGTGCGCTCGCCGATCACGGCCTCGTCCATCACCACGGCATTCATGCCCACCAGCGCATCGCGGCCGACCACGCAGCTGTGCAGCACGGCGCCGTGGCCGATGTGGCCGTTCTCGCGCACCACCGTGTCGCGCTCGGGAAAGCCGTGGATCACGCAGGTGTCCTGCACGTTGGAGCCGGCCTCCAGCACCACACGGCCGAAGTCGCCACGCAGGCAGGCCGCGGGCCCGACATAGCAGCCCGGGCCGACGTGGACGTCGCCGATCAGCACGGCGGTGGGATGCACATAGGCGCTCGGGTCCACGACGGGCACCACGCCTTCGATGGCATAGCAGGGCATTGCGCAAGGTCTCCTTCGGGCGCAGCACCGAACGGCACGGCGCTGACACGGGTTTTCTCGGGGTGTGCTGACTTGCGTCAAACAGCGCGGCAATCTTAAGATAAGCCGACCGGTCGGTCGAAAGTAATTCGGCGAAACGACCCCCGAACAATCCCGGAGACGCCCCATGTCCGACGCCCTGGTGATCGAGAGCACGGCCGATGCCGTGCGCACCCTGACGCTCAACCGTCCCGCCGCGCTCAACAGCTTCACGCAGGCGATGCACCACGCGCTCATGGACGCGCTGGAGCGCGCTGCGGCGGATGTCGGCGTTCGCGCGCTGGTGCTCACCGGCGCCGGCCGCGGCTTCTGCGCCGGCCAGGATCTGGCCGATCCCGCCGTGGCCCCCGAGCCTGGCGGCACGCCCAAGGACCTGGGCGAGGTCATCGACCGCTTTTACCGTCCGCTGGTGCTGCGCCTGCGCAGCATGCCGGTGCCGGTGGTGGCGGCCGTCAACGGCGTGGCCGCGGGCGCCGGCGCCAACCTCGCGCTGTGTGCGGACCTTGTCCTGGCGGCGCGCTCGGCCAGCTTCATCCAGGCCTTTGCCAAGATCGGCCTGGTGCCCGACACGGGTGGCACCTGGCTGCTGCCGAGGCTGGTGGGCCGTGCGCGCGCGCTGGGCCTGGGCCTGCTGGGCGACAAGCTGCCGGCCGGGGAAGCCGAGCGTATCGGCCTGATCTGGCGCGTGGTCGACGATGCCGCCCTGGCGGAGGAGGCGCAGCAACTGGCCCGCCGGCTGGCCGCCATGCCGGTGAAGGCCCTGGTCGCCACGCGCACGGCCTTCGATGCGGCGCAGGCGCTGGATCTGGAGGCTGCCCTGACCCAGGAGGCCCGCCTGCAGGGCGAGCTCGGGCGTGCCCACGACTACCAGGAAGGCGTGGCCGCCTTCGGCGCCCGCCGTGCCCCGCAGTTCACCGACCGCTGAAGCCGTCATGGCCGCATCCCCTACACCCCAGCCCGAGCAGATCGCCGACGCCGTGCGCGACGGCATGGCCGCCAACGATCGGGCCCTGCATGCGCTGGGCATCGCCATCGTCGCCATTTCGCCCGGCGCAGCCACGGCCGCCATGAGCGTGCGCGAGGACATGCTCAACGGCCACGACATCTGCCACGGCGGCCTGATCGCGACGCTGGCCGACACCGCCTTCGCCTACGCCTGCAATGCCTACGACGAACTCACCGTGGCCTCGGGCTTCGGCGTGGACTTCGTCGCGCCGGCCCGTCTGGGCGACCGTCTGGAAGCGCGGTGCACCGAGGTCTCGAAGACCGGGCGCACCGGCGTGTACGACGTGGTCGTGACCAACCAGCGCGGCGAGCGCGTGGCGGTGTTCCGCGGCCGCTCCTACACCGCCCGCGGCCGGCCCGCGGTACCGCGCTGACCGATTTGCCCGCAAGGAGACGACCCATGCCCGTCAAGCAGCCGGCCCCCGGCGACCTGGAACCCATCGAGACCGCCAGCCGCGACGAGATCGCCGCGCTGCAGTTGCAGCGCCTGCGCGCCACGCTGGAGAACGTCTACGAGAACGTGCCGCACTACCGCCGCGCCTTCGACGAGCGGGGCGTGCATCCGTCGGACCTGCGGCAGTTGTCGGACCTGGCGAAGTTCCCCTTCACCGTCAAGAGCGACCTGCGCGACCACTATCCCTTCGGCATGCTGGCCGTGCCGCGCGAGCGGCTGGCGCGCATCCATGCCTCGTCGGGCACCACGGGCAAGCCCACGGTGGTGGGCTACACCGCCGGCGACATCGACCGCTGGGCCGACCTGGTGGCCCGCTCCATCCGCGCCGCGGGCGGCCGGGCCGGCGACCTGATCCACGTGGCCTACGGCTACGGCCTGTTCACCGGCGGCCTGGGGGCGCACTACGGGGTGGAGCGGCTGGGCTGCACCGCCATTCCCATGTCGGGCGGACAGACCGAGAAGCAGGTGCAGATGATCCGCGACCTGAAGCCGTCGATCATCATGGTCACGCCCAGCTACATGCAGGTGATCGTCGAGGAGTTCGCGCGCCAGGGCCTGGACGCGCGCGACTGCTCGCTCAGGGTCGGCATCTTCGGCGCCGAGCCCTGGACCGAGGCCATGCGCCGCGAGATCGAGGGCCGTGCCGGCATCGATGCGGTGGACATCTATGGCCTGTCCGAGGTCATGGGCCCGGGCGTGGCCAGCGAATGCATCGAGTCGAAGGACGGCCCGGTGATCTGGGAAGACCACTTCTATCCCGAGATCATCGACCCCGAGACCGGCGCGGTGCTGCCCGACGGCGAGGAGGGCGAGCTGGTCTTCACCACGCTCACCAAGGAGGCCCTGCCCATCGTGCGCTACCGCACGCGCGACCTCACGCGGCTGCTGCCGCCCACCGCCCGCGCCTTCCGGCGCATGGGCAAGATCGTCGGCCGCAGCGACGACATGCTGATCATCCGTGGCGTCAATGTCTTTCCCACGCAGGTGGAGGAGATCGTGCTGCAGCACCCGCAGCTCTCCGGCCAGTACCAGCTGGTGGTGCGCCGGGATGGCCACCTGGACACGGTGGAGGTGCGCTGCGAGCTGCAGCCCGAGGCCGCGGCCGCCGCGAGTGCGGCGGAGGTGGCCGGCTGGGTGCAGCACCGTATCAAGACGCTGATCGGCATCAGCACCACCGTCAACGTGCTGCCGCCCGATGGCATCGAGCGCACGCTCACCGGCAAGGCACGCCGGGTCTTCGACGAACGCGCCAAGGCCCGCTGACCGGCCTTCGTCCGCCCCCACGCAAACCACAGGAAGGACCGCCCCATGTACACCCAGGCCATGGACACCGCCGGCAAGGACGCCGACGCCCGCAAGCCCGTGCGCTCCGCCCAGGAGGCCCTGTTGGAGGCCCGCTTCGATGCGCGCATCGACGACGGCGCCTTCATCGAGGCGAAGGACTGGATGCCGGAGCACTACCGCCGGACGCTGGTGCGCCAGATCAGCCAGCATGCGCATTCCGAGATCGTCGGCATGCTGCCCGAGGGCAACTGGATCACCCGCGCACCGACGCTCAAGCGCAAGGCCATCCTGCTGGCCAAGGTGCAGGACGAGGGCGGCCACGGCCTGTACCTGTATGCCGCGGCCGAGACGCTGGGCACCTCGCGCGACCAGATGCTGGAGGCCCTGCACAGCGGCAAGGCCAAGTACAGCTCGATCTTCAACTACCCCACGCTCACCTGGGCCGACGTGGGCGCCATCGGCTGGCTGGTGGACGGCGCGGCCATCATGAACCAGGTGCCCATCTGCCGCTGCTCCTATGCGCCCTATGCCCGCGCCATGGTGCGCATCTGCCGGGAGGAGAGCTTCCATCAGCGCCAGGGCTTCGAAAGCCTGCTGACCATGATGCAGCAGGGCACCGAGGCGCAGAAGGCCATGGTGCAGGACGCCGTCGATCGCTGGTGGTGGCCCTCGGTGATGATGTTCGGCCCGCCCGACGACCAGAGCCCCAACACGGCGCAGTCCATGCGCTGGGGCATCAAGCGCGTGTCCAACGACGAGCTGCGGCAGAAGTTCGTCGACGCCGCCGTCGAGCAGGCCCGCGTGCTGGGCGTGACCCTGCCCGACCCCGCGCTGAAGTGGAACGAGGAGCGGCAGCACCACGACTTCGGTGCCATCGACTGGGCCGAGTTCTGGCGCGTCATCGCCGGCGACGGCCCCTGCAACCGCGAGCGCCTGGCCGCCCGCGTGAAGGCCTGGGAGGAGGGCGCCTGGGTGCGCGAAGCCGCCCTGGCCCATGCCCGCAAGCAGGAAGAGCAATTCAAGGAGGCCGCATGAGCGAGCACACCCCCGACGCGAAGGGCGACCGCATCGCAGGCGAGGCCGAAGCCAGACCCGTGGGCAACGCAAGCCGGGCGCAACCGCCCCGCGCCGAGTGGCCGCTGTGGGAGGTCTTCGTGCGCACCAAGGCCGGCCTGGACCACAAGCACTGCGGCAGCCTGCATGCTGCCGACGCGCGCATGGCCATCCAGCTGGCGCGCGACGTGTACACGCGCCGGCAGGAGGGCACCAGCGTGTGGGTGGTGCGGGCCGACCAGATCGTCGCCAGCGATCCCGGCGACAAGGACATGTACTTCGACCCGATGGAGGACAAGGTCTACCGCCATCCCACCTTCTACACGCTGCCCGGCGCGGTGGACCACATGTGAGCACCGACGGGAGACACCACATGCAAGCCTCCATCGAGATCGCCCAGGACGCGCCGCTGCAGTACCTGCTGCGCATCGGCGACACCGCCCTCATCCTCGGCCAGCGGCTGGGCGAATGGACCGGTCACGCGCCGGTGCTGGAAGAGGACATCGCGCTGGCCAACATGGCGCTGGACCTGATCGGCCAGGCCCGCGCGGTGCTGAGCCATGCCGGCGCCGTCGAGGGCCGCGGCCATGACGAGGACCAGCTCGCCTTCCTGCGCGAGGAGCGCGACTACCGCAACGTGACGCTGGTGGAGCTGCCCAATGGCCCGGGCCGGCCCGGCGACTTCGCGCTCGCCGTATTGCGCAACACCATGGCCGCGACCTTCTTCCACCTGCTGTGGACGCGGCTGCAGGACTCCACCGACGCCGAGCTGGCGGCCATCGCCGGCAAGGCCGTGAAGGAGGCGCGCTACCACCAGCAGCATGCCGCCGACTGGGTGGTGCGCCTGGGCGACGGCACGGCGGAGTCGCGCCGGCGCATGGTGGCCGCGCTGGAGCGGCTGTGGCCCTATGCCGCCGAACTTTTCGCCGACGACGCGGTGGACGAGGCCGCCGCCGCCAGCGGCCTGGGCCCGCGCTGGAGCGCGCTGCGCCCCGACTGGGAGGCCGCGATGGCCGAGGTGCTGGCCGAGGCCTCGTTGCCGGTGCCCGCGCACACGGCCTTTGTCAGCACCGGCAAGCGCGGCGTGCACAGCGAGCACATGGGCTACATCCTGGCCGAGATGCAGCAACTGCAGCGGGCCTATCCCGGAGGCGTGTGGTGAGCGCGATGGCGGCCGTGCCCACGCCGGCTTCGGTGCCGCAACAGTCCGCGCGCATGGCGCGTGCCTGGGCTGTGCTGGCCGACGTTCCCGACCCGGAGGTACCGGCGCTGTCGGTGTGCGACCTGGGCCTGGTGCGCGAAATTCGCCTCGACGCCGACGGCCTGACCGTGGTGCTGACGCCGACCTATTCCGGCTGTCCTGCCACCGAGGTGATCGCGCAGAGCGTGCGCGATGCGATCGAGGCCGACGGCCTGGGGCCGGTGCAGACCGTGTTGCGCCGCGCGCCGGCCTGGACCACCGACTGGATCAGCGAGGACGGCCGCCGCAAGCTGCGCGAGTACGGCATCGCGCCCCCCGGCCCGGTGGCGGCGGGGCAGGGCGTGCCGGTGCGGCTGGTGGGACGCCGTGGCGCCACGCCCATGGTCGCCTGTCCGCGCTGCGGCAGCATCGAGACCGAGCGGCTGTCCGCCTTCGGTGCCACCGCCTGCAAGGCGCTCTACCGCTGCATCGCCTGTCGCGAACCCTTCGAGCATTTCAAGCCGCTATGACGCCCCTGTTCCATTCCCTGCGCGTGCGGACCGTGGAGCCCGATACCGCCGAGGCGGTGATCGTCAGCTTCGATGTGCCGCCCGAGCTGCGCCAGACCTTCGGCTTCACCCAGGGCCAGTACCTCACCCTGCGCAAGCAGATCGACGGGCAGGACCTGCGGCGTTCGTACTCGATCTGTGCCGGCGTGGACGATGGCGTGCTCCGCGTGGGCGTGCGCAAGGTGCGCGGCGGCGTGTTCTCCAACTGGATCAACGCCCAGCTGCGGCCCGGCGACGAGATTGCCGTCATGGCGCCGCAGGGCCGCTTCTTCGTTCCGCTGGCGCCCGAGGAGCGCCGGCACCACCTGGGCGTCGCTGGCGGCAGCGGCATCACGCCCATCCTGTCGATCATGAAGACCGTGCTGGCGCGCGAGCCCGGCAGCCGCTTCACGCTGATCTACGGCAACCGGCAGTTGCGTTCCACCATGTTCAAGGAGGAGCTGGAGGACCTCAAGAACCGCTACCTGAGCCGGCTGGTCCTGCACCATGTGTTCTCGAACGAGCACACCGACGCGCCCATCAACAGCGGCGTGCTCGACCGCGAGAAGGTGGGCGACTTCCTGCGCACGCTGGTGCCGGCCTGGTCCATCGACCATGCCTACATCTGCGGGCCCTACCAGATGAACGACGAGGCCGAGGCGGCATTGCGCGCGGCCGGCGTGCCGGGGTCGGCGATCCATGTGGAGCGCTTCGGCATCGCCCAGCCGGCCACCGCCCCCGGAGCCGTCGGCGCCGTGATGCACGAGGCACTGCCGGGCGATGCCGAGCAGGCAAGGGTGGTCATCGTGCGCGATGGGCTCTCGCGCGAGATCGAGTTCCGCCGTGACCAGCCCAGCATCCTCGACTGCGCGGCGGCGGCCGGTGTGGAGGTGCCGTATTCGTGCACCTCGGGCGTGTGCGGCACCTGCCGCGCCAAGGTGCTCGAAGGCGCGGTGCGCATGGGGCGCAATTTCGCCCTCGACAAGGCGGAGGTGCAGGCCGGCTTCGTGCTCACCTGCCAGGCCCATCCCACCACGGACCGGGTGGTACTCTCGTTCGACGAACGTTGACGGGAACGCAGGGATGGCACGAGGACGCGCAGCAGGCTACGACGAACAACGCGAGACCATCCTGGCGCAGGCCGGGCTGCTGTTCGCGCGGCGGGGCTATCCCGCCACCTCGATGAACCAGGTGGCCGAGGCCTGCGGCCTGTCCAAGCCCACGCTCTACCACTACTACAAGGACAAGTACACGCTGCTCGTGAGCATCGCCGAGGCCCATGTGAGCCGGCTCGATGCCATCGTCTCGGAGGTGTGGGCCGGCGAGATGCCGCCCGAGGCCCGCATGCGCGAGCTGATCCTGCGGCTGGTGCGCGAGTACGCCACCGCGCAGAGCGCCCACCGCGTGCTCACCGAGGACGTGCGCTTCCTGGAGCCCGAAGACCGCCAGCGCGTGCTCGACAAGGAGCGCGCCGTGGTGCGCGGTTTCGCGCGGGCCGTGGCGGCCCTGCGGCCCGACCTGCAGGACACGCTGATGGGCATGCCGCTGACCATGCTGCTGTTCGGAATGATCAACTGGATGTTCACCTGGATGAAGCCCGATGGGCCGCTGGACTACGAGGACATGGCGCCCGTGGTGGCCGACCTGTTCCTGGGCGGGCTGCCGGCGGTGCGCCTGCCCGACGCTGCGCGTCGGCCGGTGGACGTTCCCATTGCCGCTTCCGATTCCGACACCGATCCGGCGCCGACCGGCTGACCGGCGGCACCTTTCGCACGCCGCGGGGCGACGCGCCCCGGCGTTTTCTGCCAGACCGAGAAAGTACAGAAGGAGACAAGCCATGAAGTTCAAGATCCAGGCGCTCGCCGCCGCCGCGCTGGCCTGCGCGGCCAGCCTGTCGTGGGCCGACCTGACGGTGGGCGTCACGCTGTCGACCACGGGCCCCGCGGCCTCGTTGGGCATTCCGCAGAAGAACACCATCGCCCTCATGCCCAAGACCATCGGCGGGCAGAAGGTCAACTACGTGGTGCTCGACGATGCCAGCGACACCACCACCGCGGTCAACAACACCCGCAAGCTGATCGCCGACAACAAGGCCGACGTGATCGTCGGCTCCAGCGTCACGCCCAACTCGCTGGCCATGATCGACGTGGCCGCCGAGGCGCGCGTGCCGATGATCAGCCTGGCGGCATCGGCCCGGATCATCTCGCCCATGGACGACAAGAAGAAGTGGGTCTTCAAGACCCCGCAGAACGACGACATGATGGCGCAGGCCATCGTCGACCACATGGCGGCCCGGGGCGTGAAGTCGGTCGGCTTCATCGGCTTCTCCGACGCCTATGGCGAGGGCTGGTACGAGGTCTTCTCCAAGGCCGCCGCGGCCAAGGGCATCAAGCTGGCGGCCAACGAGCGCTATGCGCGCACCGACACCTCGGTGACGGGCCAGGCGCTCAAGCTCATGTCCGCCAATCCGGAGGCCGTGCTGATCGCCGGCTCGGGCACGCCGGCTGCGCTGCCGCAGAAGACGCTGGCCGAGCGCGGCTACAAGGGCAAGGTCTACCAGACGCATGGCGTGGCGAATGCCGACTTCCTGCGCGTGGGCGGCAAGGACGTGGAAGGCACCATCCTTCCCGCGGGGCCCATGCTGGTGGCCGAGCAACTGCCCGACAGCAACCCGGTCAAGAAGTCGGCCATGGCCTATGTGTCCGCCTACGAGGCGGCCCACGGCAAGGGCAGTACCGCGGCCTTCGGCGGCCATGCGTGGGATGCCGGCCTGATGCTGCAGGCCGCCGTGCCCGAGGCGCTCAAGAAGGCGCAGCCGGGAACCCCCGAGTTCCGTGCCGCGCTGCGCGACGCGCTGGAGCAGATCAAGGAAGTGCAGGGCGCCCATGGCGTCTTCAGCATGACACCCACCGACCACCTCGGCCTCGACAACCGCGCCCGGGTGATGGTGACCATCCAGAACGGCACCTGGAAGTACCTGCCCTGAACGGCATGGACCTCCAGATCGCCCTGCTGCTGGGCCAGGACGGCATCGTCAACGGCGCCATCTACGCGCTGATGGCGCTCGCGCTGGTGCTGGTGTTCTCGGTCACGCGCGTCATCTTCATTCCGCAGGGCGAACTGGTGGCCTTCGGCGCGCTGTCGATGGCGGCGCTCGGCACCGGCAAGGTGCCGGGCACCCTGTGGCTGCTGCTGGTGCTGGCCGTGGCGGTGCTGCTGCTGGAGCTCTGGCGTGCCCGGTGCGGCGCGGTCGTGGAATGGCGGGCGACGCTGGCCTGGACGGTGGTGCTGCCGCTGCTGGCCTGCGCCGTGGTGCTGCTGTGGCGACCGGCCTCGCTGTGGGGCCAGTCGCTGGCGACGCTGCTGGTCGTCGCGCCGCTCGGCCCGCTGCTCTACCGACTCGCCTACCGTCCGCTGGCGCGGGCGAGCGTGCTGATCCTGCTGATCGTGTCCGTGGCGTTGCATGGCGTGCTGGTGGGCCTCGGCCTGCTGTTCTTCGGCGCCGAGGGCTCGCGCACGCCGGCCTTCTCGGAGACCCGCTTCGACTGGGGCGGCGTGACGGTGGCCGGGCAGTCGCTCGTGGTGGTGGGGGTGGCGGTGCTGCTGGTGGTGCTGATGTTCGTGTTCTTCGAACGCTCCATCGTGGGCAAGGCGCTGCGCGCCGTGGCCATGAACCGCGTGGGCGCGCGGCTCATGGGCATTCCGGCGGATCTGTCGGGCGACCTGAGCTTTGCGCTGGCGGCGCTGATCGGCGCCGTGGGCGGCCTGCTGGTGGCACCGCTGACGACCGTCTACTACGACACCGGCTTCCTGATCGGCCTCAAGGGCTTCGTGGCCGCCATCGTGGGCGGGCTCGCGAGTTATCCGGTGGCGCTGGCGGGCGCGCTCATCGTGGGCCAGCTGGAGGCCTTCTCCTCCTTCTGGGCCAGCGCCTTCAAGGAGGTGCTGGTGTTCACGCTGATCATTCCGGTGCTGTGGTGGCGTTCGCTGCGCAGCCGCCATGTGGAGGACGAGGAATGACCCGCCGGCACCTTACGCTGCTGTTCGTGGCGGCGCTGGCCGCGGCCTGGCCGCTGCTGCCCGAGTTCACCGCCACGGTGTTCAGCTACATCGGGCTGTACGCCCTGGTGGCGGCCGGGCTGGTCATGCTCACCGGCGTGGGCGGCATGACCTCCTTCGGGCAGGCGGCCTTCGTGGCCATCGGCGCCTATGCCACGGCCTGGGTCTGCACATCGCCCACGGCCGCCGCGGCGCTCTCGGCGCTGCCGCCGCCGCTGTGGCCCTGGGTGGGGCTGGCGCTCGGGCTGGCGCTCACCTTCGTGCTGGCCTGGGCGCTGGGCGGCATCACCGTCAAGCTCTCGGGCCATTACCTGCCGCTGTGCACCATCGCCTGGGGGCTGGGGCTGTACTACCTGTTCGGCAACCTGCAGGCGCTGGGCGGGCAGACGGGCATCACCGGTCTGCCGGCGCTCAGTGTCTTCGGTATCTCGCTGGCTTCGCCGCGTGTGCTGGGGCCGGTGATCTGGCTGGTGCTGCTGCTGGCCCTGTGGGCGCTGCACAACCTGCTGGATTCGCGGGAGGGGCGGGCCATCCGTGCGCTCAAGTCGGGCCGGCTGATGGCGGAATCGATGGGCGTGGACACGGCGCGGCAGCGTGCCCGCGTCTTCGTCCTGGCAGCGCTGCTCGCGGCGCTCTCGGGCTGGCTCTATGCGCACATGCAGCGCTTCGTCAATGCGACGCCTTTCGGCCTGAACGTGGGCATCGAATACCTGTTCATGGCCGTGGTCGGCGGCGCGGGTCATCTGTGGGGCGCTGTGCTGGGCGCCATGCTCATCACGCTGCTCAAGGAGCAGTTGCAGGACTGGCTGCCCCGTCTGCTCGGCGCCAGCGGCAACTTCGAGCAGATCGTCTTCGGCCTGCTGATGGTGCTGGTGCTGCAGCGCTTCGCCGAGGGCCTGTGGCCCACGCTGGCGCGGTGGGGCGGACGCTGGCTTCGGCCCGAACGCGAAGGGCCCGCCGCGGCGCCGGCTCGCGCATTGCCGGCGCGGGCCATGCAGCCGGCGGGCGCGCTGCTGCTGGAGGCGCGTGCCGTCACCAAGCGCTTCGGCGGCCTGGTGGCCAACAGCGCCGTCGACCTGACGCTGCGGGCCGGGGAGGTGCATGCGCTGATCGGCCCCAATGGCGCGGGCAAGAGCACCTTCTTCAACATGGTGTCGGGCGTGGACGACCCGAGCGAGGGCGAGGTGCGCCTGCTGGACGCGCCCATGCAGGGCCGGCCCTCGCGCGAGTTCGCGGCCCGCGGGCTGGGCCGCACCTTCCAGCATGTGCGCCTGCTGGGCGAGCGCAGCGTGCTCGAGAACGTGGCGCTGGGCGCCCACCTGCGCGGCCGGCGCGGCTGGTGGGCTGCGATGCTGCGGCTGGACCGGGCCGAAGAGGCGGCCCTGCTGGCCGAGGCCCGCCGGCAGATCGAGCGCTGCGGCCTGGGGGCCTTCGCCGACCGGCCGGCGGCCTCGCTGGCGCTGGGCCAGCAGCGGGTGGTCGAGATCGCACGCGCCCTGGCGGGCAACCCGGTGGCGCTGCTGCTGGACGAGCCCGCCGCCGGCCTGCGCCACCTGGAGAAACAGGCACTGGCCGGCCTGCTGGCGCAACTGCGCGGCGAGGGCCTGGGCATCCTGGTGGTGGAACATGACATGGAGTTCGTGATGAACCTGGCCGACCGCGTGACGGTGCTGGAGTTCGGCACCGTCATCGCCGAGGGAACGCCGGACGCGGTGCAGCGCAATCCGCGCGTGCTGGATGCCTATCTGGGCGGTGCGGAACCGGCCGCGCCTCCGACCTCGGCCCCCGCGGCCTCCGCGGTGCTGGAGCCGGCCGCATGAGCGCCCGGCTGGCCGCCGCCGAGGCCCGGCCCGGTGCCGCCCGGCCCGTGCTCGCGCTGGAGGACTTTCACGTCGCCTACGGCTCCGTCGAGGCCGTGCACGGCGTGGCCCTGCACATCGACGAGGGCGAGATCGTCACCGTCATCGGGCCCAACGGCGCGGGCAAGACCACGCTGCTGGCGGCGGCCATGGGGCTGCTGCCTTCGCGCGGCCGGCTGCGGCTGGCCGGCGAGCTGATCCCGCGGCCCAGCGTCGAGGCCATGGTGGCGCGCGGCGTGGCGCTGGTGCCCGAGCGGCGCGAGCTCTTCGGCGAGATGTCGGTCGAGGACAACCTGCTGCTCGGCGGCTTCTACCGCTGGCGCACGGGCCGCCGGGACCAGCGCGCCCGCATGGCCGAGGTGTTCGCCATCTTTCCGCGGCTTCAGGAGCGGCGGACCCAGTGGGCCAGCACGCTCTCGGGCGGCGAGCGCCAGATGCTCGCCATCGGCCGTGCCCTGATGGCGCGCCCCCGACTGCTGATGCTGGACGAGCCCTCCCTGGGCTTGGCGCCGCTGATCGTGCGCGAGGTGCTGCAGGTGGTGGGGGCGTTGCGGTCGCAGGGCGTGTCGGTGCTGCTGGTGGAGCAGAACGCACGCGCCGCCCTGCAGGTGGCCGACCGCGGCTATGTGCTGGAGACCGGCCGCGTGGCGCTGCAAGGCCCGGCCGACGCGCTGCTGCATGACCGCCGCATCATCGACACCTACCTGGGCCTGGGGCAGCGCGGCGCGTGAATGGGCTGGCCCTGGGGCTCGTGCCCGTGGTCACCGACGACGTGCCGGCAGATGGCTACTTCCAGGGCGTGGGGGTCGGCACCTCGCAGACGGGCTCGACGTCCACGCTCTTGAAGTCGGCCGGCGAGACGATCTCCAGGTACTCCATGTCCGGCGAGTAGTCGAACAGGTAGTGGCGGATGCCCGGGCGCTGGTGCACCACGTCGCCGGCCTCCACCAGCGTTTCCTTGTCCTCGTACATGAAGCGGGCCCAGCCCTTGACCATGATGACGATCTGGAAGTCCGCCTCGTGACGGTGCCAGCCCGTGCCCGTTTCGGGCGCCATGTTTGCCTTGACCAGGTGCGCGATCACCTTGCCATGGGTGGCCTCGGCGATGCCGAGGTCCCGGTAGAGGAAAAAGTCCCGCAGCCCGCCCGACTGGTAGTCGGTGTCGCCGGGCTTGACGTGCGAGAACTCCGTGGTGGTCCGATCCAACATGGGGCGCGCTCCTTCCTGGGTGGGTGCTGCGCCGCAACATGCATAAAGCGTTCCCGCAGCAGGACGCCCCGGTATCGACACGCACCGATAATCGGGCGCCTATGAGCGGCAACACCTTCGGCACCCTGTTCGCGGTGACCAACTTCGGCGAATCCCACGGCCCCGCGATCGGCTGCGTCATCGACGGCTGCCCCCCCGGCATGGCCCTTTCGGAGGCAGACATCCAGCCCGACCTGGACCGCCGGCGGCCCGGCACCAGCCGGCACGTCACGCAGCGCAACGAGCCCGATGCGGTGCAGATCCTCTCCGGCGTGTACGAAGGCAAGACCACCGGCACACCCATTGCGCTGCTGATCCAGAACACCGACCAGCGCAGCAAGGACTACGGCGAGATTGCGCGCCAGTTCCGCCCCGGCCATGCCGACTTCAGCTACTTCAAGAAGTACGGCATCCGCGATCCGCGCGGGGGCGGCCGTTCGTCGGCCCGCCTCACGGCGCCGATGGTGGCGGCCGGCGCGGTGGCCAAGAAGTGGCTGCGCGAGCAGTACGGCACCGAGTTCCGCGGCTGCATGACGCAGATCGGCGAGCAGGTGATCGGCTTCGAGAGCTGGGACCACGTGCCCAACAACCCCTTCTTCGCGCCCGTGGCCGACGTTTCGGCCCTGGAGGCCTACATGGACGCGCTGCGCAAGGCGCAGGACTCCTGCGGCGCCCGCCTGCGCGTGGTGGCCACCGGCATGCCTGCCGGCCTGGGCCAGCCGCTGTTCGACAAGCTCGATGCCGACATCGCCTACGCCATGATGGGCATCAACGCCGTCAAGGGCGTGGAGATCGGCGCCGGTTTCGCCAGCGTGACGCAGCGCGGCAGCATGCACGGCGACGCCATGCGGCCCGACGGCTTCGACAGCAACAACGCGGGCGGCGTGCTGGGCGGCATCAGCACGGGGCAGGACCTGGAGGTGGCCATCGCCATCAAGCCGACCAGCTCGATCACCACGCCCCGTACTTCGGTGGACGTGGACGGCCGGCCGGTCGAGGTGGTGACCAAGGGCCGCCACGATCCGTGCGTGGGCATCCGCGCCACGCCCATCGCCGAGGCCATGCTGGCGCTGGTGGTGATGGAACACGCCTTGCGCCAGCGCGCCCAGTGCGGCGAGCCGGGCGCGGCCTTTCCTGTGGTGCGAGGCGACAAGGCCCAGGCCGACCGACCGGAGGGCCTGCAGGCCTCCTTCCTGTAGTGGCCGACCCGGCCACCACGCCCTCTGCCGCCGCCAGCCGGCGTCCGCTGCTCGCCTTCGCGGGGCTGTCGGCCAGCTATTTCGCCCACATCGGCTTCTTCAATCCCTACCTGCCGCTGTGGCTGCAGAGCCTGGGGCTGCCGATCTTCACCATCAGCCTGCTGACCTCGGTGCAGTCCTTCACCCGGGTGTTCGCGCCCTATGCCTGGGGCACGCTGTCGGACCGCACGGGCGAGCGCGTGAAGCTGCTGCGCATCAGTGCGGCGGTCGCCATGGCGGCATCGCTGGGGCTCTGGTGGAGTGGCGGGCACTGGTGGATCGCGCTGGTGCTGCTGGTCATGTTCACCCACACCAGCTCGATGATGTCGCTCACCGAGGCGGCGCTGGCGCACCTGGTGGCGGGGGACTGGGGCCGCTATGGACGCATCCGGCTGTGCGGTTCGGCGGGCTTTCTGGTGACCGTGTTCCTGGCCGGGGCCTGGTTCGACCGCTTCGGCATGGGGCACTTCCCGGGCTGGGCGCTGGTCACGCTGGGGCTGGTGCTCTTCGCCACGCTCAGGCTGCCCGATCACCGCGAGCCCGTGGCTGCCCGCGGCGGAGTGCACGAGCCGGTCGGGCCGGTGCTGCAGCGGCCGGTGGTGCGCTGGTTCTTCGCCTCGCTGTTCTTTCATGTCACGGCGCACTTCGCCATCTACGGCTTCTTCTCGCTCTACCTCGATTCGATCGGCTACGACAAGGCGGCCATCGGCGCGCTCTGGGCGCTGTCGGTGGCGGCCGAAGTGGCCTGGTTCGGGCTGCAGGGCCGAGTGGTGCGGCGGCTGCGCATGCCGCAGTGGCTGCTGCTGTGCGGCGTGGCCGCCGTGCTGCGCTTGGGCCTGACCGCCGGGCTGGGCCAGTGGGTCTGGGCGCTGGTGCTGGGGCAGATGCTGCATGCCCTGAGCTTCGCGGCGCACCACACCACCTGCATCGCGATGGTGACGGAGCACTTTCCGGGGCGGCTGCGCGGGCGGGGGCAGGCGCTGTTCACCGTGATCGGCTACGGCCTGGGTGGCGTGCTGGGCATGCTGGCCGGCGGGGCGGTGGCGCAGCAGATGGGTTATGTGGTCATGTTCTGGGCGGCGACGGCCCTGGCGGTCATCGGCAGCCTGTGCGCGTGGCGCGCGAAGGTCGAGGAGGGCCGCGCATGAGTGACGCTGCCCCGGATCGCCCGCGCCGCGGCATCGCCTTCGCCATGCTGCTGCCGCTGCTGCTGGCCGCGCAGCCGGTGGCCACCGACAGCTACCTGCCCGCGCTGCCCGAGATCGCGCGCGACCTGGGCTCGGCCAGCAGCAGCCTGACGGTCTTCATCCTGGCCTTCGGCGTGGCGCAATTGCTGTGCGGCCCGCTGGCCGACCGCTTCGGCCGGCGGCCGGTGCTGCTGGCGGGCCTGGGCGCCTATGCCGTCGCGGCCCTGGGCTGCGCGCTGGCGGGCAGCGTGCTGCTGCTGGCGGCCGGCCGGGCGGTGCAGGGCTTTGCCATGGCCGCCATCCTGGTGTGCTCGCGGGCCGCGGTGCGCGACCTGTACCCCGCCCACCAGGGGCCGCAGGTGATGGCCCGCGGGCTGACGGGCCTTGGCGTGGTGGCGCTGATGTCACCGCTGCTGGGCGCCTGGGGCGTGGAGGCCCTGGGCTGGCGCTGGGTGCTGGTGGGCATGGCGATCTACGCGCTGGTGCTGCTGGGGCTGTGCTGGCATTCCTTCGCCGAGACGCACCGGCCGATGCTGGCCGGCGCCCTGGACGCACCCGATGCCTCCGCGCCCCGTGGCAGCGCGCGGGAGGTCTGGCGCAACCGGCCTTTCCGCGCCTGGGCCTCGCTGGCGGCCTGCACCTATGGCGGGCTGTTCTGCTTCCTGCTGCTGTCGCCCATGGTCTACATCGGCTACCTCGGCATGTCGCCAGTCATGTACGGCTGGGTGCCGGCGGGCGGTTCCGTCGTCTACATCAGCAGCACGCTGCTGTGCCGGCGGCTGCTGTCCCGGGTGGGGCCGGTGCGCACGGTGCAGATCGGCTCGGTGCTCAGCCTGACCGGTGCGAGCATCCAGGCGCTCGGCTGCCTGCTGCTGCCGCATTCGCCCTTGCCGCTGCTGGCCGGACATGCGGTGTATGTGATGGGCCATGGCATCCACCAGCCCTGCGGCCAGGCGGGCGCGGTGGGCGACCTGCCGCACCTGGCGGGACGGGCCGTGTCGTGGTCGGGCTTCCTGATGATGCTGGTGGCCTTCTGCGCCGGGCAGACGGCGGCGCTGTTCGTGGATGCGCGCTATTCGGCGGGAGCCTGGCCGATGGTGCTGCCACTGCTGCTGGCGGGGGCGGCGCTGGTCGGCATCGCCTATGGCTGGCTGCCTCGCCTGCAGCGCACCCGGCGCAGCTGAACGCCTGGCCTGGCCGCGTCCTCAGGCAGGATGACCCAAAGGCCTGGACGGTGCAGGTGTGGCCGGCCGAACGCAGAATGGCGCGCATGAACACCCTGCGCATTGATTTCGTCTCCGATGTGTCCTGCCCCTGGTGCGCCGTCGGCCTGGCTTCGCTCCAGACCGCCATGGCGCGCGTGGCGCCGGACGTCCAGGTCGACCTGCATTTCCAGCCTTTCGAACTCAATCCGGACATGGTGGCCGAGGGCGAGGATTCCATCGAGCACCTGATGCGCAAGTACGGCATCGACGAGACCCAGGTGCGTGCCAACGGCGAGGTGCTGCGCCAGCGCGGCGAGGCGGTGGGCTTTCCCTTCAACCTCGACATGCGCAAGCGGGTGTGGAACACCTTCGATGCCCATCGCCTGCTGCACTGGGCCGAGCTGGAAGGCTCGGACAAGCAGCTGGCCTTGAAGAAGGCGCTGTTCAAGGCCTACTTCCTCGACGGCCTGAGCCCGGCCGATCATGAACTGCTGGTGCGGCTGGCGGCCGAGGCGGGCCTCGACGCCGAGCGTGCCCGGGCCCTCCTGGCCAGCGACGAGTTCACCGACGAGGTGCGTGCGACCGAACGCATGTTCACACAGGCGGGCATCCATTCGGTGCCGGCCATCATCCTCAACCGGCAGCACCTGATCTCCGGCGGCCAGCCGCCCGAGGTGTTCGAGCGGGCGCTCAGGCAGATTGCGGGCGCGCAGCCTTCTTCCGTGATGGAGGCTTGACCCGCGCCTCCCATCGGGCCACGCCGATGGCCACCCCATAGAGGGCGCCGAAGACCACGCCCAGCATCAGCGCATCGCCCCACCAGGGCCGGACGTGGAAGTCGCCACCCCAGACCACCAGGACCACGAACACGGCGACCAGGTGGGCGCAGAACACGGAGAGGGAGGCACTGCCCAGCGTCTCCAGCACGCGCGGGCGGGGCAGGTGCTTCAGCCAGGTGGGTCCGTAGCGCAGGACCACGATGCCGATGGCCACCAGGTTCAGCAGGCGCAGCGGCGCCAGTCGCCACTTGTCGAACCACTCGTTGAGCGTATCGTGGCTGCCGAAGGGCGCCTGGCCGGTGGGGCCCAGATGGCGCCACAGCATCACCACGATGACCGTGACCACGGCCGCGCGCACGACGCCCGCCGGGAATTCGAGCTTCGGGGGCAGCGCATCGTGCCGGCTGCAGCCCAACCATAGCCCGGCGAACCACAGGAACTGCCAGGCCAGCGAATCGAAGGAGCCCGTCTCGTCGATGGGCACTGGAATGCCGAGCAGTGCCTGCGCCGCGCGGTACAGAAGGTTGGTGAAGCCGAATTGCGCCAGCAGCCAAAGGCCGGCGCTCACCATCAGCGGCCGCTTCCAGCCATGGCGCATGCCGTAGGCCATGACCCAGGGGCTGGCCAGCATGAACAGGATGTACATGGGCAGGATGTCGAGAAGGGCCGGCTCGTGCACCAACGCCAGTGCCCAGACGAAGGCCTGGTGCGGATAGGCGATGAAGTAGCGCACCCGTTCGTGCACCGCCGGCTGATCGGCCCGCAGGCCCAGCCCTGCGATCACGAAAAAGAGGAACAGCAGCAGCGCCGCCTGGCACAGATAGACCGTCACCGCGCGCCGCCAGAAGGCCTGCCGCATGGCCGCCACGCCCTTCTGGTGGCCGATGCCACCGTACACCAGGCCGCACACGAAGGCCGACAGCAGCACGAAACCCTCGGCCGCCGAGACGAAGCCGAAGGGCTGGCCCAACGGGTCGGTGAGCCGCGACGGCAGGTGCGTGACGGTCATCAGCACGAGCATCAGCCCGCGCAGCGCGTCGATTTCCCAGAGGCGGCGCATGGTGGATCCGGTTGAAAGGCGGCGAGCATCGCAAGGCCCGGGTCGGGCCGCGGTGCGCCGGGGCCCCCGGCCGGTGTAGGACATGGGGCGCGCGCCACCGCTCGCCGTGCCGGGCCTGCCTGTGTGTGAGGAGTGCCGGCCGGTCAGGTTCGCCTGTTCCCAGATCTTTACATTTGTTGCGGTGGCGGCGCGTCAACGCCAGCGGCATCGCGCGGGTTGATCCGGCATCGTGCAGGCCACCTCGTCAGGAGATCCCATGCAGCGCTTTTCCCGTCTTCGTGCCTGTGGCGCGGCGCTGTGTGCGGCCGTGCTGCTGTGGGGCTGCGCGTCGCCCGGCCGCTCCCTGCCGGTGCCGTCTGCGCCTGTCGCCCAACTGGCCTGGATCGATCGCCTGAGCTGGGGCGTCAGCAGCGACACCGTGGCCCGGGTCGACCGCCTGGGCCTGGCCCGCTGGATCGATGACCAGCTGCGTCCGGATGTCGCAGGTGCGCCGCTGCCGCCCGCGGCCCAGCAGAAGATCGACGCCATGAGCATCAGCGCCGAGCCGGGCGGTGCCCTGGCGCTGAGGCTGGACGCCCAGCGCCGCGCCGCCGACGCGCTGCCGGAGGAGGGCGAGCGCCTCGCGGCGCGCCAGGCGTGGCAGCAGGCCCTGGGCCAGGCGGGACGCGAGACGCAGCAGCGCTTCCTGCTGCGCGCCCTCTACAGCCCCGACCAGCTGCGCGAGGTGATGAGCTGGTTCTGGGCCAACCACTTCTATGTCAGCGTGCAGAAGACGCGGGCGCTGCTCGCCGACTACGAGGACAGCGCCATCCGGCCGCATGCGCTGGGTCGCTTCCGCGACCTGCTCGGTGCGGTCGAGCTGCACCCGGCCATGCTGGTGTACCTGGACAACCCGCAGAACGCCGCCGGCCGCATCAACGAGAACCTGGCGCGCGAGATGATGGAGCTGCACACGCTGGGCGTGGATGGCGGCTACACCCAGGGCGATGTACAGGAGATGGCGCGCGTGCTCACTGGGCTGGGCACCAACCTGCAGCCGCTGGACGCGCCGCCGCCGCGCCTGCCGCCGGCGCTGGCCGGGCAGTGGGTGCGCCGCGGCGTCTTCGAGTTCAACCCCGCCCGCCATGACCGCAACCCCAAGACGCTGCTGGGCGCGCCACTTCACGCCAGCGGCCTGGCGGAGGTCGACGAGGCGCTGGACCGGCTGGCCCGCGCGCCTGCCACCGCCCGGCACATCTCCCGCAAGCTGGCCACCTACTTCGTCGCGGACGATCCGCCGCCCGCCCTGGTCGAGCGCATGACCCGGACCTTCGAGCGCACCGATGGCGACATCGCCGCCGTCATGCGCACCATGCTGGGCTCACCCGAATTCACGGCTTCGCTGGGCCGCAAGTTCCGCGATCCGCTGCAGTACGCCATCGGCAGCGTGCGGCTGGCCTACGGTGATCGGGTGGCCAGCGACATCGGGCCGCTCATGGGCTGGGTCAATCGCCTGGGCGAGGCGCCCCACGCGCACGACACGCCCGATGGCTATCCCCTCCGGCAGCAGGATTGGGCCAGCGCCGGCCAGATGAATGCGCGCTTCGACGTTGCCCGTTCGCTGGGCAGCAATGGCGCGGTGCTGTTCCGCGCCGAGCCGCGCGCGCCGCTGGAGAAGCCGCCCTATCCCGCCATGGCGCAGGCCGAGGCCGTGCGCCGCATCGAACCCACGCTGGGTGCCACCACCCGGCAGGCGCTGGCGAAGGCGGCGTCCGCGCAGGACTGGAACACCTACCTGCTCGCGTCGCCGGAACGGATGTACCGATGAACTGCCCGGCACCGCAAGCCGGGCCGCGTCTGGCCGCCGCCCGGACGCCCTGCGGGGCGAGAGTACCGCGGCCTGTCCCAGCCTGAAGAAGGAGTCCTTCAATGCCCATCTCCGCACCCTCATCGCCGTCCCGCCGACGCCTGCTGCAGGCGGGGGCCGCGCTCTCCCTGGCAGCACCCGTCGGCCGTCTGCTCGCCGCACCCGCTGCTGAAGGCACTCGCCTGCTGGTGGTGTTCCTGCGCGGGGCCTACGACTGCTGCAACTTCCTCGTGCCCACGGGCAGCGACTTCTACTACCAGAGCCGGCCGTCCATCGCCGTGCCCCGGCCGGGGCAGGCGGGCGGCGCCCTGGCGCTCGATGCGGACTGGGGCCTGCACCCGGCCCTGGCGGGCAGCCTGATGCCGTTGTTCCAGCGTGGCCAGGCCGCCTTCATCCCCTTTGCCGGCACCGACGACCTGACGCGCAGCCATTTCGAGACGCAGGACGGCATCGAGCTGGGCCAGGCCCTGACGGGGCGGCGCGACTACGGCTCCGGCTTTCTCAACCGGCTGGCGCAGGTGCTGGGCGGCGGACCGCTCCAGGAGGTCACGCCCATCGCCTTCACCGACCAGTTGCCGCTTTCGCTGCGCGGCACGGTGCGCGTGGGCAACATCGGCATGGGCAACCCGGGCGGGCAGGGCCTGGGTGCGCGGCAGGTCGAGGACATCGCCGGCATGTATGCGAAAAGCCCGCTGCAGAGTGCGGTCTCCGAGGGCTTCGCGCTGCAGGCCGAGTTGCGCCGCAGCATCCAGGCCGAGATGGACCAGGCCAGCCGCAATGCCATCAGCGCCAAGGGTTTCGAGCTGGTCGCGCGCCGCATGGCGCGTCTGATGCGCGAGCGCTTCGACCTGGGCTTCGTGGATGTGGGCGGCTGGGACACGCACGTCAACCAGGGCGGCAGCACGGGCTACCTGGCCAACCGGCTGGAGGAACTGGGCCGGGGCGTGAATGGCTTTGCCGAGGAACTCGGCGAGGACGCCTGGCGCGAGACCGTGGTGGTGGTCATCAGCGAATTCGGCCGCACCTTCCGCGAGAACGGCAACAAGGGCACGGACCATGGCCACGGCACGGTCTACTGGGTGCTCGGTGGCGGACTGGCGGCTTCGGCGGGTGGGCACATCGTCGGCACGCAGCAGGCGCTGACGGCGCAGACGCTGTTCCAGAACCGCGACTGGCCGGTGCTCAACGAATACCGCGCGGTGCTCGGCGGGCTGTTCCAGCGCATGTACGGGCTGTCGCCCCAGCAGGTGGCGCGGGTCTTTCCGGGCGTGGCGGCGCGCGACTTGAAGCTGGTCTGAGGCACCTTGCGCACAATCGGCGGTTCCGCATCCCCAGGACACCGACGCATGCGCCTCGACCTCGCCGCCCTGCTGGGCACCGCGCTTCCCATCATCCAGGCCCCCATGGCGGGCGTGCAGGGCAGTGCCCTGGCCATCGCGGTGTCGCAGGCCGGCGGGCTGGGCTCGCTGCCCTGTGCCATGCTGGCGCCCGACGCGATCGCGGGCGAGGTGGCCGCCATCCGCGCCGCGACCGACCGGCCCTTCAACCTCAACTTCTTCTGCCACGTGCCGCCCGAGCCGGACGCCGCCCACGAGGCGTGCTGGCGCGAGCGGCTGGCCCCGTACTACGCGGAGTACGGCATCGACCCGGCCGGCATCGGTGCGGGTGCCGGCCGCCAGCCCTTCAGCGCCGCGCTGTGCGACCTGGTGGAGCCGCTGCGTCCGCCGGTGATGAGCTTCCATTTCGGCCTGCCGTCGCCAGAGTTGCTGGCCCGCGTCAAGGGCTGGGGCGCCCGTGTGCTGGCCAGCGCCACGACCGTGGAGGAAGGCCTGCGGCTGCAGGCCCAGGGCGCCGATGCCGTGATCGCGCAGGGGCTGGAGGCCGGCGGCCACCGCGGCCACTTCCTGTCGGACGACCTGAGCCGGCAGAGCGGCCTGTTCGCGCTGCTGCCGCAGCTGGTGACCGCGCTGGAGGTGCCGGTGATCGCCGCCGGCGGCATCGCCGATGCAGCCGGCGTGTCGGCGGCCATGGCGCTGGGTGCCGCGGGCGTGCAGGTGGGCACGGCCTATCTGCTGTGCCCGGAGGCCACGACCAGTGCCTTGCACCGGGCGGCGCTGCAGTCCGAGGCGGCGCGGCACACGGCGCTCACGCGGCTGTTCACCGGCCGGCCGGCCCGCGGCATCGTCAACCGGGTCATGCGCGAACTTGGGCCGATGAGTCCGGATGCGCCTGCCTTCCCGCTAGCCACGGCGGCCATCGCACCCCTGCGCGCAAAGGCCGAGGCGGCAGGCCGTGGCGACTTCACGCCCCTGTGGTCCGGGCAGAACGCCGCGGGCTGCCGTCCGGTGCCGGCCGGCGAGCTCACGCGCACCCTCGCCGAAGGCCTGGGCGTCCGCTGATCGCGGGGAACCTCGTGCCCCGGCGCGATTCGCACCGCCAGCGCGCCATCAGCGACCTGCCCTGTCACAACGGCTTACCGCGCCGTCTCCGGCCCGGGCAGGGCGCCGCCCACAATGGGCCTGTCGCCGAAGTCCAGGAGAGACCCGCATGTCCGAGCCCGATTTCCGTCCCCGTGCCGATCGTCCTGTCGGCCTGATCATCGCCCTCGTCATCGCGCTGGCCGCCGCCGGCTGGTTCGGCTGGCAGTGGTGGCAGCAACGGCAGATGCCACCGCCGCCCACGGCGCCCGTGGCCAGCCCGCCCACGCCGCCCGATGCGCCGCCACCGCTGGCCGCCACGCCGCCTGCGCCCACGACGCCGCAGAACCAGGTGGTGGCCATCGCCGAGCCCGACAAGAACCTGCCGGCGCTGGGCGAGTCCGATGCCCGCATGCGGTCGGCGCTGGTCGAATTGCTGGGCAGCAAGGCCGTGGGCCAGTTCCTGCAGATGGACGACTTCGTCCGCCGTGGCGTCGCCACCATCGACAACCTCCCGCGCGAACATGCCCCGGTGCAGCGCTGGCCCGTGCGGCCCACCGACGGCCGCTTCCAGCTCCAGGGACAGGGCGAGCTGCGCACCGTCGCCCCCGACAACGCCGCGCGCTACACGCCCTTCGTGCTGCTGGCCGAAAGCCTGGACGCGGCGCGAGTCGCGGGCGTGTATGCGCGGCTCTATCCGCTCTTCCAGCAGGCGTACGAGGAACTGGGCTATCCCGGCCGCTACTTCAACGACAGGTTGGTCGCGGTGATCGACCATCTGCTGGCCGCGCCCGAACCCGCCGGGCCCTTGCAGATCCGCGTGGTGGAGGTCAAGGGCGACACGCCCGGCGATCGGCCCTGGGTGCGCTACGAATACGCCGACGAGCGCCTGCAGTCGCTGTCGGCGGGCCAGAAGCTCATGGTGCGGGTGGGGCTGGTCAACGAGCGTCGGCTGAAGGCCAAGCTGCGCGAACTGCGGACGCAGGTGGCGACGGCGGTGCCGGCTTCGGCCGGCGCGAAGAAGCCCTGAGGATGCAGCGCCGCGGCTTCCGAGCCATGAGGGCCTGGGCATCCTGACCTGCCCCGCAGCGCGGAACTGGCGCCCCAAAGAAGAAGGCCGCACATGGCGGCCTTCGACGCAGGGCGATGCAGGCTCAGGTGCCGCTCACCACAGCTTCCACCACGGATCGTCCTTGGTCTTGAAGCCCTGCGCCAGATAGCGGCTCTGCGGGTAGTTGGTGGTGAGCACACGCTTGGTGTCATCGCGCAGGTCGTTCATGCCCAGGGCGTCGTACGACAGCACCATGATGTAGAGCGCCTCTTCCAGCGCTGGCACCTCGCGGTAGTCCGCCAGCGCAATCTGAGCCCGGTTGATGGCGGCCAGGTAGGCGCCGCGCTTGTAGTAGTAGCGGGCCACGTGAACCTCGTACTGCGCGAGCGAGTTCACGATGTAGTTCATGCGCTGGCGCGCATCGTTGGCATAGCGCGAGTCGGGGAAGCGCGTGACGAGCTCGCGGAAGGACTCGAACGACTCCTTGGCGGCCTTCTGGTCGCGCTCGGACAAGTCCTGCCGCGTCAGCCAGGCGAACATGCCCAGGTCGTCGTTGAAATTGATCGTGCCCTTGAGGTAGAGGGCGTAGTCGATGGCGGGGCTGGCCGGATGCAGCTTCATGAACCGGTCCAGCGTGGCGAGGGCCTGGGCCTTGTCGCCGGCGCGGTACTGGGCATAGGCCTTGTCGATCTGGGCCTGCTGGGCCAGCGGCGTGCCTGCGGCCCGGCCTTCCAGCTTCTCGAACAGCGGCACTGCCTTGTCGTAGGCGCCGCCATCGGCTTCGTCCTTCGCCTCGGAGTAGATCTTGTTCGGGCTCCAGTTGGCCGTCGGATCGGTCTTGGTGGAGGAGCAGCCCGCCAGCAGGAACCCGGCGGCGCAGAGGGCGAGCCACGAGGGGACCGCCGATAATCGGGTGCGAAACGTCACAGGCAAGCTTTCGTGAGTCAAACCCCCGGGATTATATCGACCCCCCCCTTGGCCCAGCCCGGGCCCGATGCCGAGGCCGACGAACCCTCGGACCACCTCGACGAGAGCGAGCGACGGGCCTTTTCCATTCCCAAGGCCCTGCATGGCCAGCGCCTGGACCGGGCCCTGGCGCAACTGATCCCCGAGTTCTCCCGCAGCTACCTGCAGCAACTGGTGGAGGAGGGCGCGGTCCAACTGCAGGGCCGCGCGATCCGCAAGTCGGCGACGGCGGTCCAGGCCGGCCAGGCTGGCGAGATCGAATTGCGCCCCACGCCGCAAAGCCAGGCCTTCCGGCCCGAGGCCATGCCGCTGCAGGTGGTGCACGAGGATGAGCACCTCGTCGTCATCGACAAGCCCGCGGGCCTGGTGGTCCACCCGGCGCCCGGGCACTGGAGCGGCACCCTGCTCAATGGCCTGCTGGCGCGCGACGCCAGGGCGGCCACCCTGCCGCGGGCCGGCATCGTGCACCGGCTGGACCGCGACACCAGCGGCCTGATGGTGGTGGCCCGCACACGCCAGACCATGGACGCGCTCGTACGCATGATCGCGGCGCGGGAGGTTTCCCGGCAGTACCTGGCCATGGGCCATCGCGCGTGGTCCGGTCCCGCCAGCCGTTCGGTGGAAGGTGCCATCGGCCGCGACCCGCGCAACCGCCTGCGCATGGCCGTGGTCGACCTGGGGCAGCATCCCGGCAAGCCGGCCCGCACTCGCTTCGAGTTCCTCGACGGCCACGACCGCGGTTGCCTGGTGCGCTGCACGCTGGACACCGGCCGCACGCACCAGATCCGCGTGCACATGGCCTCCATCGGCCATCCGCTGGTGGGCGACGAGACCTACGGCGGCGCACCGGCGGCCGGCCTGCACCGGCAGGCGCTGCATGCCTTCCGGCTGGCCTTCGCGCACCCGGTGACCGGCCAGGCGCTGGACCTGCGCTCGGCCCTGCCGTCCGACATTGCCGACGCCGCCCGGGCCTGGGGGCTCGACTACAATCGCGGCTGAGCGCCTCGCGGCGCGACCTCCGGCGGCCATCTTCTCGACTGGCCGTTCGCGCCTTCAGGACGGCGGCCCGTCCTGGCGCACAGCCGCAGACGTCGGCGCCTTCTTCTCTCTCGGCTCTTCTGTCCCGGCGCGCTCCGCGCGCTCCTTGCCTGGAACCTCGCCACCATGAATACGGCGGATGCCAAGCGCATTCTCGAAACCGCCCTGATGTGTTCGTCGCAGCCGCTGACGCTGCGCGACATGCGTGTGCTCTTCGATGAAGAGGTGGGCACCGACACGCTCAAGTCGCTGCTCGCCCAGATGCAGGACGAGTGGGCGCAGCGGGGCATGGAGCTGGTGGGCGTTGCCAGCGGCTGGCGCTTCCAGAGCCGGCCCGAGATGCGCGACTTCCTCGACCGCCTCCATCCCGAGAAGCCGCCGCGCTACACCCGCGCTGCGCTCGAGACGCTGGCCATCATTGCCTATCGCCAGCCGGTCACCCGCGGCGACATGGAGGACATCCGCGGCGTCACGATCAACTCGCTGATCCTCAAGCAGCTTGAGGACCGCGGCTGGGTCGAGGTGATCGGTCACCGCGAGACCGTGGGCCGTCCGGCCCTCTACGCCACCACGCGGCAGTTCCTGGACGACCTGGGCCTGGCCTCGCTTGACCAACTGCCGGCCATCGAGGCGCCGCACCAGCCCGGCGACATGGCCCAGGCCCTGGCGGGCCGCGGCTTGCCGCCGGAAGCCGGGCAGCCCGCCTTGCCGATGGAGACGGTGCCGGTGCCCGAGCCGCAGGCGCCTTCCGCCGAGGCCGCCGCCACGGGGTCGGCCATCACGCCCGACGCCGAGCCGACAGCGCCCGCTCCCCCGCCGCCCGCTGCGGCATCCCCCGACACGAACACTTTCCCGGAAGCCCCTCATGACTGAATCCGATCCCGAACAGGGCCTGCCCGCCGGCGCTCCCGTTGCTGCCGATGCCGAGTCGGTGGCGGTGCCGCAGCCGGCCGGCGGCGAGGAGGGCGTCAGCACGCCCGCTCGCACGCGCCGTCCGCGTGGGAAGCGCGAGCTTGCCGCCGAACCCTCCGAGACCCAGACCACGGCCCCAATGACCGCAGAGCAGGAGCCGGGCACGGCGGAAGCGGCAGAGCCGGTGCCGGCCACCGTGGCCGGGCGCGCAGATGCGGCCGAGCGCGAAGGCGAGGGCGCTGGGGACGACCCCGTCGATGACGACGAGGCGGACGAGGTGGACGATTCCTCCGAGGGTGCCCGCGAGCGTGCGCCGGCGGCCCAGCCGATCCAGTTCGCGGATGTGATCTCCGGCGACTTCGACGCGCAGGAAGAAGAGGCTGCCGGCGCCGTCGCCAAGCGGGTGCTGCTGCCCCAGGCGGACGCTCCCAAGCTGCACAAGGTGCTGGCCCAGGCCGGCCTCGGCTCGCGGCTGGAGATGGAGCGGCTGATCCTGGAGGGCCGCATCTCGGTCAACAACGAGCCGGCCCACATCGGCCAGCGCATCCAGTACGGCGACCAGGTCAAGGTCAACGGCAAGCCGATCCGCTACCGCATTGCGCCGCCGCCCGCCCGTGTCATCGCCTACCACAAGCCGGTGGGCGAGGTCGTCACGCACGACGATCCGCAGAACCGGCCGACGGTGTTCCGCAAGCTGCCGCGGCTGCACCAGGGCAAGTGGCAGTCCGTGGGACGGCTGGACCTGAACACCGAAGGCCTGCTGCTGTTCACCAGTTCGGGCGAGCTGGCCAACCGCCTGATGCATCCGCGTTTCGGCCTGGAGCGCGAATATGCGGTCCGCGTGCTGGGCGCGCTGTCGAACGAAGAGAAGCAGAAGCTGCTCGACGGTGTTCGCCTGGACGATGGTGTCGCCCAGTTCGGCACCATCGAGGACGGCGGGGGCGAAGGCTCCAACTGCTGGTACCGCGTCACGATCTCCGAGGGCCGCAACCGCGAAGTGCGCCGGCTGTTCGAGGCTGTCGGCCATGCCGTGAGCCGGCTGATCCGCATCCGCTACGGTGCGATGGTGCTGCCGCGCGGCCTCAAGCGCGGCGCCTGGATGGAGCTTGACGAGCAGGACATCCGTGCGCTCACGCGTGCCGCCGGCGCCGAGATGCCGCGGCCTCAGGCCGACGATCGGCGAGGCGGAGGACCGGGACGCAATGGCGGCGGTAAGCGCAATGGCGTCAGCCGCAACGGTGGCCCGCGCGGCCCGGCTCCATCGTCTTTCGGCAAGGAAGGCAACGGGCCCGGCAAGGGCAACAAGGGCGGGCAGGGCGGCGGCCGCAAGGACGGCGGTGGCAAGAATACCGGTGGCAGCCAGCCCGATCCGATGAAGACCTCGCTCGGCTACATCGGCGCCGACAGCTTCACCCGCCAGCGCAAGGATGCGCGGCGCGGCAATGGCGGGCCGGGCGGTGGCGGCGGCGGCTTTGGCCGCAAGCGGGGCCGCTGACGCATCGCGGGCCGGCGCAGGCGCCTTCCAGGTGCCGCGCCGGCCTCTTTTCACAAGGCTGTCGCCCGGCTTTGTTGAAGTAATACCTTCGAACACTGCGTGGCAACCCTGACGCGCGGATAAAATCGAGAGCTTTGCCGAGAGGCGCCCATCGTGGCCGGGAGTGTGGTCTCCCGTCCGCACTGCGCGGGAACCTCTGGCAAACGTGTTTCCTCCATTCAACCTCAGAGAAAAAAGCCCATGGCCATCGAACGCACCCTGTCCATCATCAAGCCTGACGCTGTCGCCAAGAACGTGATCGGCAAGATCGTCTCCCGTTTCGAGGCCGCCGGCCTGAAGATCGCTGCCGCCAAGCTGGTGCACCTCTCGCGCGCCGAAGCCGAGCAGTTCTACGGCGTGCACAAGGAGCGTCCTTTCTTCAAGGACTTGGTCGACTTCATGATCTCCGGCCCCGTGTTCGTGCAGGTCCTCGAAGGCGAAGACGCCATCGCCAAGAACCGCGACCTGATGGGCGCCACCGACCCCAAGAAGGCCGCTGCCGGCACCATCCGCGCCGACTTCGCCGAGAGCATTGACGCCAACGCCGTGCACGGCTCCGACGCCCCCGAGACGGCGGCCAACGAAGTCGCCTTCTTCTTCCCCTCGATGAACGTCTACAGCCGCTGAGGCTGAACCAGCCCGAGCCCGCGCCATGACTGCCACCAACCTGCTCGATCTCGATCTGGAAGGGCTGGCCGCGTTCTGCGAGGGCCTGGGCGAAAAGCGTTTTCGCGCCACGCAACTGTTCCGCTGGATCCACCAGCGTGGCGCCAGCGATTTCGAGCAGATGAGCGATCTGGCGAAGTCGCTGCGCGGCAAGCTGGCCGGCTGCGCCACCGTCACCGGCCTACCGGTGCTGACGCAGCAGGAGTCGGCCGACGGCACCATCAAATGGCTGTTCGATGTCGGCAACGGCGATGCCGTCGAGGCCGTGTTCATTCCTGAAGACGACCGCGGCACGCTGTGCGTGTCCTCGCAGGCGGGTTGCGCCGTGGGCTGCCGCTTCTGCTCCACAGGGCACCAGGGTTTCAGCCGCAACCTGAGCACCGGCGAGATCGTCGCGCAGCTCTGGTTTGCCGAACATTTCCTGCGCCGCCATCTGGGGCGCGACGAGCGCGTCATCTCCAACGTGGTGATGATGGGCATGGGCGAGCCGCTGCAGAACTACGGCGCGCTGGTGCCGGCGCTTCGGACCATGCTGGACGACAACGCCTACGGCCTCTCGCGTCGGCGCGTGACGGTGTCCACGTCTGGTGTGGTGCCCATGATGGATCGCCTGGGCGCCGACTGCCCCGTGGCCCTGGCGGTGTCGCTGCATGCACCCAACGATGCCTTGCGCGACGACCTGGTGCCGCTGAACCGCAAGTACCCGCTGGCCGAGCTCATGAGCGCCTGCAAGCGCTACCTAGAGCCCGCCCCGCGCGACTTCATCACCTTCGAATACTGCATGCTGGATGGCGTCAACGACCAGCCCGAGCATGCCCGTCAGCTGATTGAGCTGGTGCGCACGAGTGGCGTCTCCTGCAAGTTCAACCTGATCCCCTTCAATCCCTTCCCCGCTTCCGGCCTGCTGCGCTCGCCCGCGCCGCGCGTGCAGGCCTTTGCGCGCCTGCTGGCCGACGCGGGCATCGTCACCACGGTGCGCAAGACGCGGGGTGACGACATCGACGCCGCCTGCGGCCAGTTGGCCGGTGACGTCAAGGATCGCACGCGGGCCGCCGAGCGTATGGCCGAGCGGCGCGTCGTGATGATGCGCAAGGCCGAGTCTCCGCCGCCGGATCGCCAGCCTGTTGGAGAAGCCGCACGATGAGCCTGCGCTGGCCGCGCTTCCATTCCGCCCAGGGGCGTCTTCTGGCGCTCGTTCCGGTGCTCTGCATGGCGGCACTGGTTTCGGCGTGCAAGAGCACGGCGCCGGCGGTGGTGACGCCGCCGCCGCCGGCGGGCAACGCGCCGCTGCAGGTGGAGCCGGTCGATCCGGCCGTGCAGGCCAAGCGCAGGGCGCAACTGCGCCTGCAACTGGCGCTGGGCTACTTCGAGCAGGGCCAGAACCAGGTCGCGCTCGAGGAGATCGGCAATGCCCTGGCGGCCGATCCGTCGCTGGGGGCGGCGTACAACCTGCGCGGTCTGGTCTACATGCGCCTGGACGATCCGGCGCAGGCCGAGGACAGCTTCCGCCGGGCGGTGGCGCTCAATCCGCGGGACGGCGACGCGCTGCACAACTACGGCTGGCTGATGTGCCAGCAGAAGCGCTATGCCGATGCCGTCCAGCGTTTTGGCGCTGCCCTGGCCGTGCCGGGCTACCGCGACGCGGCACGCACCTGGATGACCCAGGGCGTGTGCCAGATGCAGGCCGGCGACAGCGCAGGGGCGCAGCGCTCGCTGATGCAGGCCTACGAGCTCGACAGTGCCAATCCGGTGGTCGGCTACAACCTGGCGCTGTTGCTCTACCAGCGCCGCGACGACGTGCGCGCCCAGTTCTACATCCGGCGCGTGAACAACGGCCCGTCCGCGAATGCAGAGTCGCTCTGGCTCGGCATGCGCATCGAGCGCCGGCTCGGCAATGCGGAGGCGGTCTCCCAACTGGGAATTCAGCTGCGTCGCCGCTTCCCGGACGCGCGCGAGACGCTGGCCTATGAGCGTGGAAATTTCAATGACTGATCAGGCGAGCGACGCGGCCGTCCAGGGCGGCGCCCCGGCATCCAACCCTGCCCAGCCGACTGCAGGGCAATTGCTGCGGGAGGCGCGCGAGATGCACGGCCTCCATCTCGAGGTTGTCGCCGCGGCGCTGAAGGTGCCCGTCCAGAAGCTCGCCGCGCTGGAGGCCGACGATCTGGCGCTCCTGCCCGATCCCGTGTTCGCGCGCGCGCTGGCGGCCAGTGTCTGCCGCGCCTTGCGCGTCGATCCTGCACCGGTGCTGGCGCGGCTGCCGGGTGCGCCCCGGGCCTCCCTGGCCGAATCCGACCGTGCGGTCGGCGGCGCCATCAAATCCACTTCGCATCGCAACGCGGGACTCGGGCGGACGACGCAGGGCCTGTCGCGCCCATTGATCGCTGTGGTGGCGCTGCTGCTGGGTGCGGCGGCCTTGCTGTTCTGGGTGCCGCAGAGCGCCATCGACAAGGTGACGGCAGCCCTGGCTCCGCAGGGCGGGCGCTCGCCATCCGCGCAGGGCGAATCCACGACCACGGCCGACGCACCGACCAGCGGGACGCCTGAGGCTGCGGCCATCGGTCAAGCCACGCCGGCGGCGCCTGTGCCAGCGACCGCGGCGTCGCAGCCTGCGGTCGCCGAAGCGCCGGCCGCCGCTCCAGCGGCCGCGCCTGCGTCGTCGGAGGCGATCCAGATCACGGCCAAGGGCGAGGCCTGGGTGTCGGTGTCCGAGGCGGGCGGCCGGTTGCTGCAGCAGCGCACGCTGGCCAATGGCGAGACGCTGGCGCTCTCCGGCAAGCTGCCGCTGGCGGTGATCATCGGCCGCGCGTCCGCGGTGGACGTATTGGTGCACGGCAAGCCTTTCGACCTGACGCCCATCGCCCGGGGCGGCGGCGTCGCCCGCTTCGAAGTCAAGGCGGAGGCGCCGTGAACCGGCGCCTGCGCCGTTCGCGCGGCAGCCTCCGGGCTGTCTTCGCGCAGGAGTCCGCACGATGAGCTTCGACCGCATCCTCGACCCCGCCGCCTTGCCCATTGCGGCGGCCTCACCGGCAGGGCGCCGCTCGCGCCAGGCCCGCGTGGTCTGGGGCCCGCGCGTGGTCACGGTGGGCGGCGACGCGCCGGTGCGCGTGCAGTCCATGACCAACACCGACACGGTGGACGCCATCGGCACCGCCATCCAGGTCAAGGAGCTGGCGCAGGCCGGCTCCGAGATGGTCCGCATCACCGTCAACACGCCCGAGGCGGCGGCCCAGGTGCCCTACATCCGCGAGCAACTCGACCGTATGGGGGTGGACGTGCCGCTGGTGGGCGACTTCCACTACAACGGCCACCGGCTGCTGACCGACTTTCCGGCCTGTGCCGAGGCGCTGTCCAAGTACCGCATCAACCCCGGCAACGTCGGCAAGGGCGACAAGAAGGACCGCCAGTTCGGCCAGATGATCGAAGCCGCCATGCGCTGGAACAAGGTGGTGCGCATCGGCGTGAACTGGGGCAGCCTGGACCAGGAACTGCTGGCCGGCCTGATGGACGCCAACAGCCGCCGCGCCCAGCCCTGGGACGCCAAGGCCGTGATGTACGAGGCGCTGGTGAGCTCGGCCATCGACTCCGCCCGCCTGGCCGAATCGATGGGCATGAACGGCGACCAGATCATCCTCAGCTGCAAGGTGAGCGGTGTGCAGGACCTGATCTCCGTCTACCGCGAACTGGCCCGCCGCTGCGACTACGCGCTGCACCTGGGCCTGACCGAGGCCGGCATGGCGACCAAGGGCACGGTCGCCTCGGCCACCGCGCTGTCGATCCTGCTGCAGGAAGGCATCGGCGACACCATCCGTGTGAGCCTGACGCCCCAGCCCGGCGAGGCCCGCACGCAGGAGGTCGTGATCGCTGCCGAGATCCTGCAGGCTCTGGGCCTGCGTGTGTTCGTGCCCAGCGTCACGGCGTGCCCCGGCTGCGGCCGCACCACCAGCACCACCTTCCAGGAGCTGGCCAAGCAGATCGACGACTACCTGCGCATGCAGATGCCCGTCTGGCGCAATCGGTACCCGGGCGTGGAGGCGCTGAAGGTGGCCGTCATGGGCTGCATCGTCAACGGCCCGGGCGAGAGCAAACATGCGGACATCGGCATCAGCCTGCCCGGCACCGGGGAGGCGCCGGCCGCGCCCGTCTTCATCGACGGCGAGAAGGCGCTGACCCTGCGCGGCGAGAACATCGCCGCCGAATTCCACCAGATCGTCGAAAACTACATCGAGAAGCGCTTCGGCCAGGCCACGGCCACCGCAGGCGCCTGATCGACCCCCCGTCACCCATGGCTGAAAAGATCAGTGCCGTCAAAGGCATGAACGACATCCTGCCGCCGGAATCGGCGCGCTGGGAATGGCTCGAAGGCATCGTGCGCGAACAGATGGCGCGCCATGCCTACCGCAACATCCGCACCCCGATCCTGGAGCACACCGCGCTGTTCGTGCGCGGCATCGGCGAGGTGACCGACATCGTCGAGAAGGAGATGTACTCCTTCGAGGACCGCCTCAATGGCGAGCATCTGACGCTGCGCCCGGAGAACACCGCCAGCGTGGTGCGAGCGGTGACGGAGCATTCATTTCTCTATGACGGGCCCAAGCGGCTCTGGTACACCGGCCCCATGTTCCGCCACGAGCGGCCGCAGCGCGGACGCTACCGGCAGTTCCACCAGATCGGCGCCGAGGCACTGGGCTTTGCCGGCCCCGATGTCGATGCGGAACTCATCTTGCTGGCCGCTTCGCTATGGAAGGCGCTGGGCCTGACCGACGTGCGGCTGGAGATCAACAGCCTGGGCCAGCCGGCCGAGCGCGCCGCACACCGCGCCCAGCTCATTGCCCACTTCGAGCAGCATGCCGACAAGCTGGACGAGGACGGCAAGCGCCGCCTGCACAGCAATCCGCTGCGCATCCTCGATACCAAGAACCCGGCGATGAAGGACGTGGTCGAGGCGGCGCCGAAGCTGCTCGACTTCCTGGGCGAGGACTCGCTGGCGCACTTCGATGGCCTGCGCGCCATCCTCGATGCCAACGGCATTGCTTACACCATCAACCCGCGGCTGGTCCGCGGCCTGGACTACTACAACCTGTCGGTGTTCGAGTTCGTCACCGATCGTCTGGGTGCCCAGGGCACGGTGTGCGCCGGCGGCCGCTATGACGATCTCATCGCTCAGATTGGCGGGAAGCCCGCGCCGGCCGTGGGCTGGGCGATGGGCGTGGAGCGCGTGCTGGCGCTGCTGGAAGAGCAGGGCGCCGAATTCCCGACGCCGGCTGCAGACGTGTTCGCCGTGGTGCCCGACGCCGCGGCCATGCCGGTCGTGTTGCGCACCTTGACCCAGTTGCGGGCGCAGGGCGTGCAGGTGCAGATGCACGCGGCCGGGCCCGATGGCCAGGGCAGTTTCAAGTCGCAGTTCAAGCGGGCCGACGCCAGCGGCGCGCGGTTTGCGCTCATCTTCGGCGCCGATGAACTGGCCCGTGGCGAGGTCACCGTGAAATCCTTGCGCGACGGCACGGGCGCCCAGATCGCGCGTCCGCTCGACGACGTGGCCGCCTGGGCCCCCAGCCTACAATCCGCCGCTTCCCAAGACTGACCCTCCGTATGGCGACCCATCTCGATCTCGAAGAGCAGGAACAGCTCGACCGCCTCAAGCACTTCTGGAATCTCTACGGCAATCTGATCACCGGTGTCGTGATCCTGGCCGCGGTGGCAGTGCTGGGCTGGAACGGCTGGCAGTACTGGCAGCAGCGCCAGTCCACGCAAGCCGCCGCGCTTTACGACGAGCTCGATCGTGCGGCGCAGGCCGGCGATCCGGCCAAGGTCCAGCGGGCTTTCGACGACATGACCAGCCGCTTCGGCGGCACGGTCTATGCCCAGCAGGCGGGCCTGCTGGCCAGCAAGACGCTGGCCGACAAGGGCCAGGCCGATGCCAGCCGCGCGGCGCTGACCTGGGTGGCGGACAAGGGCAGCGATCCCGGCTATCGCGCTGTCGCGCGGCTGCGCCTGGCTGCGGCGCTGATGGAGACCAAGGCCTACGACGAGGCCCTCAAGCAGCTCGACGGCAGCTTCCCTGAGGAATTCAAGGGCCTGGTGGCCGACCGCCGTGGCGATGTGCTGCTGGCGCAGGGCAAGCGCAACGAGGCGCAGGCCGAATACAAGAAGGCATGGGCCGCCCTGGCCCAGGACGCGGCTTATCGCAGGCTGGTGGAGGTCAAGCTCAACGCCGTGGGCGTCGACCCGGCTTCGCTCTCGGCCAAGGCCACTTCCTGAAAACGGATCCGATTCATGACCCTGTCGAAGCTTTCCACGTCCACTGTCTCCGCCCTGCGGGCCACCTGTGCCGGCCTCCTCGTGGCAGCGCTGGCCGCCTGCTCAGGCGCGCCCAAGCTGAAGCCGGAGGAGCTGCCGGCGAATCCGGCCACGCTCGGCGTGAGCCAGGCCTGGAGCGTCAAGATGCCGTCGGTGAGCTTTCCGCTGCGCGCGGCGGTCAGCGGCGACCGCGTGACCGTGGCAGCTTCGGACGGCACCGTGGTGGCCATCGACGCCCGTCAGGGCCGCGAGCTGTGGCGCACCCAGGTGGGCGCGCCGCTGTCGGCAGGCGTGGGCAGCGACGGCCAGCTCGCCGCGGTCGTGACCCGCAACAACGAACTCGTCGCGATCGAGGCCGGCAAGGTCATCTGGAAGGAGCGCCTTCCCGCCGAGACCTTCACGCCGCCGCTGGTGGCTGGCCGCCGGGTCTTCGTGCAGACGGCCGATCGCACCACGGCAGCCTTCGATGGCCAGAGCGGCCGTCGGCTCTGGCAGCAGAGCCGGGCTGGCGCCGATTCCCTGGTGCTGCGCAAGCCGGGCGTGCTGCTGCCTTTCGGTGACACGCTGGTCACCGGCATCGGGGCACGTCTGGTGGGCATGAACCCGGCCAATGGCAACTCGCGTTGGGAGGTGCCCGTCGCGTCCCCGCGTGGGACGAACGATGTGGAACGGCTGGTCGACCTGACCGGCACCGTCAGCCGTGTGGGCGACAGCATCTGTGCGCGGGCCTACTACGCGGCCGTCGGCTGTGTGGATGCCCAGCGTGGCGCGCTGACGTGGACCCAGCCGGCCGTCGGCTCTGAAGGCGTCTCCGGCGACGACACCCTGGTGTACGGCGTGGAAAGCAACGGCACCGTCCAGGCCTGGCGTCGTGCCGACGGCCAGCGCGCCTGGAGCATGGAGCGCCTGCGCCTGCGCAATCTGACGGCACCGCTGGCCGTGGGCCGCACCCTGGTCATCGGCGAGGACACGGGCACCGTGCACTTCCTCTCGCGCCAGGATGGCGCCGTGCTCAACCGCCTGGTGCCCGACGGTTCTGCCGTGGCTGCCGCGCCGACGGTCGCTGCCGACACGGTCGTGATCGTCACCCGCAACGGCGGCGTGTTCGGCTACCGGCCCGACTGATTCCCGCATGGCCGGCGCCTGCCGGCCGTTTTTTCAATGATCCGCTCTCTGAACGAAGGTTTGCATGAAGCCGGTTCTCGCGCTCGTAGGGCGCCCCAACGTCGGCAAGTCGACCCTGTTCAACCGCCTGACGGGCACGCGCGACGCCATCGTGGCCGACTTTGCCGGCCTGACCCGTGACCGGCACTACGGCAGCGGCCGGGCGGGGCCGCGCGAGTTCATCGTCATCGACACCGGCGGCTTCGAGCCCGATGCCGGCAGCGGCATCTACCAGGAGATGGCCAAGCAGACGCGGCAGGCCGTGGCCGAGGCCGATGTGATCGTCTTCGTCGTGGATGCGCGCGAGGGCCTGTCGGCCCAGGATCACGACATCGCCGGCGAACTGCGCCGGCTCGGCAAGCCCTGCGTCCTCGCTGCCAACAAGGCCGAGGGCATGAAGGACAGCGGACGCCTGGCCGAGTTCTACGAGCTGGGGCTCGGAGACGTGCATGCCGTCTCGTCGGCACACGGCCAGGGCGTGCGCACGCTGGTCGATCTGGCCCTCGACATGCTGCCGCCCGTCGAGGAGGACGACGCCGATGCGCAGGACGAGGAGGGCGTGCGCCCTATCCGTCTGGCGGTGGCCGGTCGCCCCAACGTGGGCAAGTCGACGCTGATCAACACCTGGCTCGGCGAAGAGCGACTGGTGGCCTTCGACATGCCTGGCACCACGCGCGACGCCATCTCGGTCCCGCTGGAGCGTAATGGGCAGCGCTTCGAGCTGATCGATACCGCCGGTCTGCGCCGCAAGGGGCGCGTGTTCGAGGCCATCGAGAAGTTCTCGGTGGTCAAGACGCTGCAGGCCATCGAGTCGGCCAACGTCGTGCTGCTGCTGATCGATGCCACACAGGGCGTCACCGATCAGGACGCGCACATCGCCGGCTTCATCCTGGAGGCGGGCCGGGCGGTGGTCATCGCCGTCAACAAATGGGATGCCGTCGACAGCTACCAGCGCGAGCAACTGCAGCGGCAGATCGAGAACCGGCTGCCCTTTCTCAAGTTCGCCGCGCTGCACTTCATCTCGGCGAAGAAGCGGCTGGGCGTGGGGCCGGTGTGGCAGTCGATCATCCAGGCCCACCGTTCGGCCACGCGCAAGATGGCGACGCCCGTGCTCACGCGCGTGCTGCTGGAGTCGGTGCAGTTCCAGGCGCCCAAGAAGAGCGGCATGTACCGGCCCAAGTTGCGCTATGCGCACCAGGGCGGCATGAATCCACCGGTGATCGTCATCCACGGGAATTCGCTGGAACATGTGAGCGACAGCTATCGCCGATTCCTGGAGACGCGCTTCCGCAAGGAGTTCGACCTGATCGGCACGCCGCTGCGCATCGAGTTCAAGACTTCGCATAACCCCTATGCCGACAAGGACGGATCGTGATCCGTCATCATGGCGTCCCCTCCGGGCAGTAGCCGCTCTTTTTACGACGGCTTTCGCACGCGAATGTTGCAGTGCGGAAACCCTGTGTTAAGGTGCCCGGTCCAACAACTCTTCTTCTGAACACGGAGAATATCGTGAGCAACAAAGGGCAACTTCTACAAGACCCGTTCCTGAACACGCTGCGCCGCGAGCATGTTCCTGTCTCGATCTATCTGGTCAACGGCATCAAGCTGCAGGGCCAGATCGAGTCTTTCGACCAGTACGTCGTGCTGCTTCGCAACACGGTGACGCAAATGGTCTACAAGCACGCCATCTCGACCATCGTGCCCGGCCGGGCCGTCAATTTCTCGGTCACCGAGAGCGACGCCAGCGCCTGAGTGGCATGGGACGGGTTGGCGAACCGTCAACCCGTCCAACATGCATCAGGCTCCCCCGCATTTGTCTGAATCCATCCCCCGCCAAGAAGGCGCGGCCGTTCTGGTCGGCGTCGACTTTGGCCTTCCCCATTTCGATGGCGAGCTCGAAGAACTCGGCCTTCTCGCCCAGACTGCCGGGCTCGACCCGGTCGCCCGCCTGAGCTGCAAACGCAAGGCACCCGACGCGGCGCTGTTCGTCGGCAGCGGCAAGGCGGAGGAGATCCGCGAACTGGCGCTGATGCACCGCGCCAGCGAGGTGATCTTCGATCAGGCTCTGTCGCCCGCCCAGCAGCGCAACCTCGAACGCGAGTTGGGCGTGGCCGTGTACGACCGCACCTTCCTCATTCTCGAGATCTTTGCCCAGCGGGCGCGCAGCCACGAGGGCAAGCTTCAGGTTGAGCTGGCCCGGCTGCAATACCTCAGCACGCGCCTCGTGCGGCGCTGGTCCCACCTGGAGCGCCAGACGGGCGGTGCCGGTGTGCGGGGCGGCCCAGGTGAGAAGCAGATCGAACTCGACCGCCGGATGATCGATTCGTCGATCAAGCGCACCCGCGAGCGTCTGGCCAAGGTGCAGAAGCAGCGTGGTACGCAGCGGCGGCAGCGCGAGCGGCGCGACACCTTCAACATCTCGCTGGTCGGCTACACCAACGCCGGCAAGTCCTCGCTGTTCAACGCGCTGGTCAAGGCGCGTGCCTATGCGGCCGACCAGCTCTTTGCCACGCTGGACACCACCACCCGCCATCTCTACCTCGGCGATGTGGGTCGGCGCGTGTCGATCTCGGACACGGTCGGTTTCATTCGCGAACTGCCCCACGGCCTGGTGGATGCCTTCAAGGCCACGCTGCAGGAGGCGGTGGATGCCGACCTGCTTCTGCACGTGGTGGATGCCGCCAATCCTCACCATCCCGAGCAGATCGCGGAGGTGCAGCAGGTGCTGGCCGACATCGGCGCGACCGACGTGCCGCAACTGCTGGTCTTCAACAAGCTGGACGCCCTGCCCGAGGAGCGGCGTCCGCTCAAGCTCGCCGATGAGATGGAGCTGGATGGCCAGGCCGTCCCGCGCCTCTTCGTGAGTGCCCACACGGGCGAGGGCCTGCCCGCGCTGCGTGGGGCGCTGGCCCAGCGTGCCGAAGCGGCCGCGATCACCCCATGGTCGCAGTCCGAATTGCAGAGTGCCGAGCACTGATTGGGCACAATAGCCCGCGCCAATCACACCTAATCACCGAATGAAGTCAATGCCTGTGTGGAGACGGGTTCAGGGAATGTTCAACCTGAACGATGGCCGTTGGGGTCGGGGCGACGATGCGTCGTCCTCCTCCGAGGGCGACCGCCCGTCCACGAGCCGGCCGGAGGGCGAGCCGCCCGTGCCGCCTTCCAACCCCCGTCCGAGGAATCCGGGTCCCAACCAGGGGCCGCCGGATCTCGACGAACTCTGGCGCGACTTCAATCGCAAGCTCGGCGGCCTGTTCGGCGGTCGCGGTGGCAATGGCGGTGGTCCGCGTCCGCCCAATTTCGGCGGCGGCAAGCCTGACATGAAGAATGCGGGCTTCGGCATCGGTGCCGTCATCGGCGTCGCGTTGCTGATCTGGCTGGGCACCGGCTTTTTCATCGTCAACGAAGGCCAGCAGGCGGTGATCACCCAGTTCGGTCGCTACAAGCAGACCGTGGGTGCCGGCTTCAACTGGCGCCTTCCCTATCCGATCCAGCGCCACGAGATCGTGGTGGTCACGCAGATCCGTTCGGCCGATGTCGGTCGTGACGCCATCGTGCGTTCGACTGGCCTGCGCGAGTCGGCCATGCTGACCGAGGACGAGAACATCGTCGAGATCAAGTTTGCGGTGCAGTACCGCTTGTCCGACGCACGGGCCTGGCTGTTCGAAAGCAAGAGCCCGTCCGAGACCGTGGTGCAGGTGGCCGAGACCGCCGTGCGCGAGGTCGTGGGCAAGATGAAGATGGACGCCGCACTCGCCGAGGAGCGCGACCAGATCTCTCCGCGGGTGCGCCAGCTGATGCAGACCATCCTCGACCGCTACAAGGTGGGCGTGGAAGTCGTCGGCATCAACCTGCAGCAGGGCGGCGTGCGTCCGCCCGAGCAGGTGCAGTCCGCCTTCGATGATGTGCTCAAGGCCGGCCAGGAGCGCGAGCGCGCGAAGAACGAGGCCCAGGCCTATGCCAATGACGTGGTGCCGCGTGCCGTGGGTACGGCTTCGCGCCTGAAGGAAGAGGCCGAGGCGTACAAGGCCCGTGTGGCGGCGCAGGCCCAGGGTGATGCGCAGCGCTTCGGCCAGGTGCTGGCCGAGTACCAGAAGGCGCCGCAGGTCACGCGTGACCGCATGTACACCGACACCATGCAGCAGATCTATGCCAACACCAGCAAGGTGCTGGTCGAAAGCCGTCAGGGCTCGAACCTGCTGTACCTGCCGCTGGACAAGTTGATGCAGCAGAGCGGATCGCAGAATACGCCCGCGCCGGCCGACGGCGCACCGCCGGCGGTGGCGGGCACCGCCGTGCCGCAATCCTCGGCCATCCCGGTCGCTCCTTCGGGTGATTCGCGCGCCCGCGACGCTCGCTCGCGCGAGCGTGACGTCCGCTGAAACCGGGGAGAACAAGAACATGAACAGAATCGGATTCATCGGCGCCTCGCTGCTCATCCTGCTGGTGCTCGCCAGCTCCATGCTTTTCGTGGTGGACCAGCGCCAGTTCGGCGTGGTCTACCAGCTAGGCCAGATCAAGGAAGTCATCACCGAGCCGGGCCTCAAGTTCAAGTTGCCCCCGCCCGTGCAGAACGTCTCGTACATCGACAAGCGCCTGCTGACGCTGTCGAGCATGGACACCGAACCCATGCTGACGGCCGAGAAACAGCGCGTTGTGATCGACTGGTACGTGCGCTGGCGCATCGTGGATCCGTCGGCCTACATCCGCAACGTCGGCCTCGATGAGAGCGCCGGTGCTGTGCAGCTCAACCGCGTGGTCCGCAATGCCTTCCAGGAGAACATTAACAAGCGCACCGTGCGCGACCTGATCTCCGCGCGCCGCGAGGACGTGATGAACGACGTCCGCCGCGAGGTGCTGAGTGTGGTGCAGGGCGGCAACGCCTGGGGCATCGACATCGTGGATGTCCGTGTGACGCGCATCGACTATGTCGAGGCCATCACCGAGTCGGTCTACCGTCGCATGGAGGCCGAGCGCAAGCGTGTGGCCAACGAGTTGCGTTCGACCGGCCAGGCCGAGGGCGAGAAGATCCGCGCCGACGCCGACCGTCAGCGCGAGGTCACGGTGGCCAACGCCTACCGCGACGCCCAGAAGATCAAGGGCGAGGGCGATGCGCAGGCGGCGTCCGCCTATGCCGATGCCTTCGGCCGCGATCCGCAGTTCGCGCAGTTCTACCGCAGCCTCGAGGCCTACAAGCAAAGCTTCAACAAGAAGAGCGACGTGCTGGTGGTGGATCCTGCCGCCACCGACTTCTTCCGCGCGATGCGCAGCAGCGGCAGTACCACCTCGCCCCAGCGCTGATGAGCGGCGACAGCCTCTGGCAGGCGCTGGCGCTCGTGCTGGTGATCGAGGGGCTGTTTCCGCTGCTCTCGCCGGGTGGCTGGCGTCGTGCGTTCAGCCAGCTGCTCCAGCTGCGCGACGGCCAACTGCGCTTCTTTGCCCTGTGCAGCGTGGCCGTCGGCGTGCTGCTCTTCTGGCTGGCGAGCTGAATCCCTTCGTCTTGCCGAAGGCCTTCCACGTGCGTCCTTGAGGCGACGGCCCGCCGCGGCCGTCTCCGGGGCGTTGTCGAGGGCCGTTAGAATCCCGTTTTAACCACGGCCTACACGCCATGTCCGCCTGGGTCCTCCCGGATCACATTGCCGATGTGCTGCCCTCCGAGGCGCGCCACATCGAAGAACTCCGACGCCAACTCCTCGACACCGCCCGCAGCTACGGCTACGAGCTGGTGATGCCGCCGCTCATCGAGCATCTGGAATCGCTGCTCTCGGGCACCGGCGAGGCGCTGGACCTGCAGACCTTCAAGCTCGTCGACCAACTCTCCGGCCGCAGCATGGGCCTGCGTGCCGACACCACGCCGCAGGTCGCCCGTATCGATGCGCACCTGCTCAATCGCGAAGGCGTGGCACGCTTGTGCTACTGCGGGCCCGTGCTGCATGCGCGGCCCGACGGTCCCAACGCCACCCGCGAGCCGCTGCAGTTCGGTGCCGAGATCTACGGCCATGCCGGCCGCGAGGCGGACCTCGAAGCGCTCGAACTCGCTCTCGCCGCGCTGCGTGCCGCGGATGTGCGCGATGCGCTCGTGGATCTGGCGGACGTGCGCATCGTGCGTGCCCTGCTGGCCGGCGCCCAGGCGCCCCGCGACATCCTGGAGCGCGTGCATGCGGCCCTGGCCGCCAAGGATGCGAGCACGCTGGTTGAACTCACACGCGGATTCCCGGCGCCTGTGCGCGATGCGCTGCGCGTCCTGCCCGAGCTGTACGGCGACCGCTTGGTGCTGGACGAAGCCGAACGCGTCTTGGCTGCCTTCCCTGACGCCCTGTCGGCCGTGGCGGGCCTGCGCTGGCTGTCGGCCCAGTTGGCCGAACTGGGCACCGCCCGCGTGAGCTTCGACCTGGCCGACCTTCAGGGCTATGCCTACTACAGCGGTGCCCGGTTTGCGATCTACGCTGAGGGTGCCAACGACTCGCTGGCGCGGGGCGGCCGTTATGACGAGGTGGGTGCGGTCTTCGGCCGCAACCGGCCAGCCGTGGGCTTCAGCCTGGACGTACGCAGCCTGGTGGCCGTGGTGCCGCGGCCGCCCCTGCGCGCGGCCATCCGTGCACCCTGGAGCGACACCGACGCTGGCCTGCGCAGTGCCATTGCGGCGCTGCGCGCCGGCGGCGAGACGGTGGTCTGCGTGCTGCCGGGCCATGAGAGCGAAATCGACGAATTCCACTGCGACCGCACGCTGAACTGCGTCGGCGGCCGGTGGGAAGTGCAAGCCATCTGATCAACGAGAACATTCATGAGCGTGACAACCGGACGTAACGTGGTCGTCGTCGGCACCCAGTGGGGCGACGAGGGCAAGGGCAAGCTGGTCGATTGGCTGACGGAAAGCGCCCAGGGTGTGGTGCGCTTCCAGGGCGGCCACAACGCGGGCCACACGCTGGTCATCAACGGCGTCAAGACGGCGCTGCACCTCATTCCCAGCGGCATCATGCGCCCGGGCGTGACCTGCTACATCGGCAACGGCGTGGTGCTGTCGTGCGCCAAACTGTTCGAAGAGATCGAAGGGCTGGAGAAAGCGGGGGTGGAGGTGCGTTCGCGCCTGCGCGTGTCCGAGGCCTGCCCGCTGATCCTGCCCTTCCACGCCGCGCTGGACGTGGCGCGCGAGGCTTATCGCGAAAAGGGCGGCATCGAGAAGATCGGGACCACCGGCCGCGGCATCGGCCCGGCCTACGAAGACAAGATCGCCCGCCGCGCGCTGCGCGTGCAGGACTTGAAGCACCCCGAGCGCTTCGCGCAGAAGCTGCGCGTGCTGCTCGACCTGCACAACCATGTGCTGACGCAGGTGCTGGGTGCCGAGCCCATCGACTTCGATGCTGTCTACAGCGAGGCGATGAAGCACGCCGAGGTGCTCAAGCCCATGATCGCCGACGTGTCACGTGAACTGAACGAGGCCCACCGCAACGGCGCCAACCTGCTGTTCGAAGGCGCGCAGGGCACGCTGCTTGATGTCGACCACGGCACCTATCCGTACGTCACCTCCAGCAACTGCGTGGCCGGCAATGCGGCCGCCGGCTCGGGCGTGGGCCCGGGCATGCTGCACTACGTGCTCGGCATCACCAAGGCCTACTGCACCCGCGTGGGCGGCGGCCCGTTCCCCACCGAGCTGGACTGGGAGAAGCCCGGCACCGTGGGCTACCACCTGTCGACCGTGGGTGCCGAGAAGGGCGTGACCACCGGCCGTTCGCGCCGCTGCGGCTGGTTCGACGCCGCGCTGCTCAAGCGCTCGGCCCAGGTCAACGGCCTGTCGGGGCTGTGCATCACCAAGCTCGACGTGCTGGACGGCATCGAGGAACTCAAGCTGTGCACCGGCTACGAGCTGGACGGCGAGCACATCGACATCCTGCCGCTGGGTGCCGACGAGATCGAGCGCTGCGTGCCGGTGTACGAGACGATGGAAGGCTGGTCCGACAGCACCGTGGGTGTGACGCAGTACGACAAGCTGCCGGTCAATGCCCGGCTGTACCTGCAGCGCATCGAGCAGGTGACGGGCGTGCCCATCGCCATGATCTCGACCAGCCCGGATCGTGACCACACGATCATGATGCGCCATCCCTACCTCGCCGATTGAACACGCCAGGAGCCCACGACCCATGTTGACCGAAGACGGCAAGCACCTGTACGTCAGCTACGACGAGTACCACAACCTCATCGAGAAGCTCGCGCTCAAGATCCACCAGTCCGGCTGGGAGTTCGACAACATCCTGTGCCTGGCCCGCGGCGGTATGCGGCCCGGCGATGTGCTGTCGCGCATCTTCGACAAGCCGCTGGCCATCATGTCCACCAGCTCGTACCGCTCCGAGGGCGGCACTATCCAGGGCCACCTGGACATCGCCCACTACATCACCACACCCAAAGGCGAGATCGCCGGCCGCGTGTTGCTGGTGGACGATCTGGCCGATTCCGGACACACGCTGCAGGCCGTGGTGGAACTGCTGCGCACCAAGTACGCCCCCATCACCGAGTTGCGCAGCGCGGTGCTCTGGACCAAGCAGCTGTCGGTGTTCACGCCCGACTACTCGGTGGAGTACCTGGAGACCAATCCCTGGATCCACCAGCCCTTCGAGGGCTACGACACGATGCGACCGGAGAAGCTGCTTAAGAAGTGGTCCGTCTGAAGAGGGGCTAGCATCGGTGGCATGAGCGCATCTGCCACCGACCTGATCCACCACCCCTACCTTCCCCCGTCGAGTTTCGAAGCCCCACAGCCGGGCATCTTCAAGGCCTCGACGGTCTTCTTCCCCAACGTCGCCGCGATGCGTGCGCGCGACTGGAAGAGCAAGGCCGGCTACACCTACGGCCTTCACGGCACCCCCACCACCTTCCTGCTCGAGGAACGGCTGGCAGCCCTCGAAGGCGGCAGCCAGTGCCTGCTGGCGCCGAGCGGGTTGGCCGCCATCTCGCTGGTGGCGCTCTCGCTGCTCAGCCGTGGCGACGAGGTGCTGATCCCCGACAACGCCTACGGCCCCAACAAGGCCCTGGCCACCGGTGAGCTCGCCAACTATGGCATCACCCACCGGTTGTACGACGCGATGGACCCCGCGGACCTCGCCGCCAAGATTTCCGAGCGCACCCGACTTGTCTGGATCGAGGCGCCGGGCTCGGTCACGATGGAGTTTCCCGACCTGCCCGCGCTGGTCGCGGCCTGCCGCGCGCGGAGCGTGGTCAGCGCACTCGACAACACCTGGGGCGCAGGGCTGGCCTTCAATCCCTTCGACCTCGTGGGCGACGGGCAGGGCGTGGACATCTCCGTCCATGCGCTCACCAAGTACCCGAGCGGCGGTGGCGATGTGCTGATGGGCAGCGTGGTCACCCGCGATGAGGCCCTGCACCTCAAGCTCAAGCTCACGCACATGCGCCTGGGCATCGGTGTCGGTGCCAACGACGCCGAGACGCTGCTGCGGGCGCTGCCCAGCGTGCATCTGCGCTATGCCGCGCACGACCGCGCGGCGCGCACCCTGGCCACTTGGCTGGGCGAGCGGGAGGAAATTGCGCAGGTGTTGCACCCGGCGCTGCCCGGCTCGCCCGGTCATGCGCACTGGCAGACGTTGTGCGGCGCCAGCGACCTGGCGGCCGGGCTCTTCTCGGTGGTTTTCGATGGCCGCTTTGCCGTCGAGGCCATCGACCGCTTCTGCGACAGTCTGAAGCTGTTCAAGCTGGGCTACTCGTGGGGCGGACCCATCAGCCTCGTCGTGCCCTACGACATCGGCCTGATGCGCGACCCTTCCGTGAGCCGCTGGCCCCACAAGGGCACGCTGGTGCGCTTCTCGGTGGGGCTGGAGCGGGTGGAGGACCTGCAGGCTGACCTGGCGCAGGCGCTCGCCCGGCTCTGAGCGCGGCTTCGGCTTCGCGCCGGACTCGCTAGCGCCTGGCGCGCCGTAGGCACGTCCTGCGATATCGCTTACATTGGGGCGGAGGCTGCCCCGAGCCCCGGGGCGGCGGCATCGACAAGGAGGCGTGCGCGTGGCCACACCCAATTACGGTTACGAGAAAAGGCAGCGGGAACTGGCCAAGAGGCAGAAGAAGGAAGAGAAGCTGCGGGCCAAGGCGGAGCGCAAGATCCCCCCGAGCAGCCCGGGCCTCGCGCCTGGCGATCCCGAAACGGATGTCGCCTCGCTCGAGCACGACGCGCCCACCGTGCCCGACACGCCCACCAAGGACGGCTGAGCCCCTCCGCCGGCCAGGCTCGCCCCTTCAGCGCAGCATCCTGCGCACGGCGGGCCAGACGTTCTCGAGAATGCGCGGATGCGCGATGGCCAGCGGATGAATTCGGTCCGCCTGGAACATCGAAGCCGCATCCGGCCCGTCCGCCACGTTCTTCAGCAAGAAGGGCACCACGTCGGACTGGGTCGCCTTTCCCACGCGGCCGAAGATCTCCCCGAAGCGCCGCGTGTAGTCCGTCCCGTAGTTGGGCGGCACCTGTATCCCCACCACCAGCACCTTGGCACCGGCCGCCTGGCTGGCCTTTGCCATCTGCATCAGGTTGTCCTCGGTCGATGCCAGCGGCAGGCCCCGCAGGGCGTCGTTGGCGCCCAGTTCCAGGATGACGTGCGTGGGCTTGTGCTGGGCCAGCAGGGCGGGCAATCTCGCCCGGCCGCCGGAGGTCGTGTCGCCGCTGATGCTGGCGTTGATGACCTTGGCGGCGATCTTCTGCTCGGCGAGCCGCTTCTCCATCAGCGCCACCCAGCCTTCGCCGCGCTTGAGGCCGTACTCGGCCGACAGCGAGTCGCCGACCACCAGGATCACGGGTGTCTTGGCCGGCGCCGGCTGCGCCAGGGCCGAAAGACCCCACGGGCCCGCCGCCGACAGGGCCAGCGCGGTGCGCAGGATAAAGTGACGTCGAATCAGCACGCGAGTCCTTTCCAATTCATGTCCAACACCGTGGAAGCCATCGTCGCCGTCGAACACGTCTACAAGTCCGTCGCCGATTCCACAGGCACGCTGGACATTCTGCAAGACATCCATTTCACCCTCGGCGCGCGGGAGACCGCCGCCATCGTCGGTGCGTCGGGCTCCGGCAAGAGCACCTTGCTGTCCATCATCGCGGGGCTGGACGTTCCCACCCGCGGCACGGTCAGGCTGGCGGGCGAGGACCTCTTCGCGGTGGACGAGGACGACCGCGCCGCACTGCGCGCACGCCAGGTCGGCTTCGTGTTCCAGAGCTTCCAGTTGCTGGGCAACCTGACGGCGCTGGAGAACGTGATGCTGCCGCTCGAACTCGCCGGCCGCAGCGATGCCCGCGCCGCCGCCACCGAGATGCTGGGCCGCGTCGGACTGGGGCAGCGCCTGGGCCACTATCCCAAGCTGCTGTCCGGGGGCGAGCAGCAGCGGGTGGCGTTGGCCCGCGCCTTCGTGGTGCAGCCGCGGCTGCTGCTGGCCGACGAGCCCACTGGCAGCCTGGACTTCGCCACCGGCGAGCAGGTGATGCAACTCATGTTTGATCTCAACCGCGAGTTGGGCACGACGCTGCTGCTGGTGACGCACGACCGCGCCATTGCGCAACGCTGCGAGCGGCGTATCACCATTGCCGCCGGCCGGGTCGCGCAGGACGAATCGACGTCGGCGCCATTGGCCGCCTGACCCGGACGACGACTGTCGAGCGCGTCGCCACTCGACGCGGCACGACGCTACTCTTATACTCCCCGGGAGTATCCGAGGAGCGCCTTTGCCCCATTCCGCCGAAGAGAAGAAGCGCGTCATCACCCGCTTGCGCCGCATCCGTGGCCAGACGGAGGCGCTGGAGCGTGCGGTGGAGGCCGGCACCGACTGCGGCGCATTGCTGCAGCAGCTGTCGGCGCTGCGTGGCGCCGCCACCGGCCTGATGGCCGAGGTGCTCGACAGCCACCTTCGCGAAACCTTCGGCACCGCCGGCGAAAAGCCGGCCGATACCCAGGCAGAGATCGAGCAGGTGATGCGCATCGTGCGCAGCTACCTGCGCTGAGACCTTCTTCGTTTCCCTACCCATCCATCATCAGGAGAACCGACCATGAAATCCCGCGCCGCCGTTGCCTTCAAGGCCGGAGAACCCCTGCAGATCGTTGAGCTCGACGTGGCCCCGCCGAAGAAGGGCGAAGTGCTGGTCAAGATCACCCACACGGGCGTCTGCCACACCGACGCCTTCACCCTGAGCGGCGACGATCCGGAAGGCCTGTTCCCCGCCGTGCTGGGCCATGAAGGCGCCGGCATCGTGCTCGAGGTGGGCGAGGGCGTCACCAGCGTCAAGCCGGGCGACCATGTCATTCCGCTCTACACCGCCGAATGCGGCGAATGCCTGTTCTGCAAGAGCGGCAAGACCAACCTGTGCGTGGCCGTGCGCGCCACCCAGGGCAAGGGCGTGATGCCCGACGGCACCACCCGCTTCAGCTACAACGGCCAGCCGGTCTACCACTACATGGGCTGCTCGACCTTCAGCGAGTACACCGTGGTGGCCGAGGTGTCGCTGGCCAAGATCAGCCCCGATGCCAATCCCGAGCAGGTCTGCCTGCTGGGCTGCGGCGTGACCACGGGCCTGGGTGCCGTCAAGAACACGGCCAAGGTGCAGGAGGGCGATTCCGTCGCGGTCTTCGGCCTGGGCGGCATCGGCCTGGCGGTGATCCAGGGGGCCAAGCTGGCCAAGGCCGGCCGCATCATCGCCATCGACACCAACCCGTCCAAGTTCGAGCTGGCCAGGACCTTCGGCGCCACCGACTGCATCAACCCCAAGGACTTCGACAAGCCGATCCAGCAGGTGATCGTCGAGATGACGACCTGGGGCGTGGACCACAGCTTCGAGTGCATTGGCAACGTCAATGTGATGCGTGCCGCTCTGGAGTGCGCCCATCGAGGATGGGGCCAGTCGGTGATCATCGGCGTGGCGGGGGCGGGGCAGGAGATCTCGACGCGGCCCTTCCAGCTGGTCACCGGCCGCAAGTGGCTGGGCACGGCCTTCGGCGGCGTCAAGGGCCGCTCGCAGCTGCCGGGCATGGTCGAGGACGCGATGGCCGGCCGCATCCAGCTCGAGCCCTTCGTGACGCACACCATGCCGCTGACGGACATCAACGAAGCCTTCGACCTGATGCACGAGGGCAAGTCGATCCGCTCCGTCGTGCACTACGCCTGAGCGCGTGACCATGATGGAACGCGTCGAACAACATGCCAGCTTCGGCGGCCGCCAGGAGGTGTGGAAGCACGCCTCCGCAGTGCTGGGCTGCGAGATGAAGTTGGGCGTCTACTTGCCACCGGCCGCGCTGGCCGGCGAGGCCTGCCCGGTGCTGTACTGGCTGTCGGGCCTGACTTGCAGCGAGCAGAACTTCATCACCAAGGCCGGCGCGCAGCAGCATGCAGCGCAGCACGGGTTGATCCTGGTGGCGCCCGACACCAGCCCGCGCGGCGAGGCCATCGCCAATGACCCGGCCTACGACCTGGGGCAGGGCGCGGGCTTCTACCTCAATGCCACACAGGCGCCCTGGGCGCCGCATTTCCGCATGGAGGACTACGTGGTGCAGGAGCTGCCTGCGTTGGTGGAGCAGCACTTCGCCACCACCGCGCGGCGCGGTATCTCCGGCCATTCGATGGGCGGCCATGGCGCGCTGACGCTGGCCCTGCGCCATCCGGGTCGCTACGCGAGCGTGTCGGCCTTCTCGCCCATCGTGGCGCCGACGCAGGTGCCCTGGGGCCAGAAGGCCTTCGCGGCCTACCTGGGCGAGGACCGCAGTGCGTGGGCAGCCCATGACGCGGTCGAGCTGATCGGCACCGCCACCGAGCGCCTGCCGCTGCTGGTGGACCAGGGCGAGGGCGATGAATTCCTGGCCGGCCAGCTGCGGCCCGAGCTGCTGCAGAAGGCCTGCGAGGCTGCCGGCCATCCGCTCACGCTGCGCATGCAGCCGAGCTACGACCACAGCTACTATTTCATCGCCAGCTTCATCGGCGACCACGTGGCGCACCACGCTGCGGCGCTCAAGGGCGCCTGATCTGCAGCCTGCCGGCTGGCGGGCGGTGCCCGTCGGCCAGCCTTCGTGCCAGGGGCTGCGCAAGACGGAGGCTGCATCACGGCGCCACCCGCCGCACCGACGCTTAGTCGGCGGTGATGTTGCCGGTACGGACCACCTCGGCCCAGCGCGTCGCGTCCTTGGCAATCAGCTTGCCGAAGTCGGCGGGCGTCGATTGGGCGGGCACCATGCCCTGCGCCTCGAAGATGGTCGCCACCTCGGGCTGCTTGAGCACGTCGGCGATCTCCCGGTCGAGGCGATCGATCACCGGCTGCGGCGTGCCCTTGGGCGCCAATACGCCGTACCACATGTCCACACTGCCCATCTTGAGACCGGCCTCGGTCAGCGTGGGCGTCTGCGGCAGTTGCGGCACGCGCTTGTCGCTGCCCACCGCCAGTGCCTGCAGCTTGCCGGCCTTGATGTGCGGCAGGGCCACATGCACCGGCAGGAACATGGCGTCGAGCCGGCCGCCCAGCAGGTCGGTCACGGCGCCGGCTGTGCCCTTGTAGGGCACATGCAGCATGTCGACGCCCGAGGTCTGCGTCAGCAGCGCCATCGACAGATGGTGCGGCGTGCCCACGCCGGGCGTGCCGTAGGTGAGCTGGCCGGGCTTGGCCTTGGCCTGGGCCACCAGTTCGGCGGCCGTGTGCGCCTTCTGCACCTGCGGGTTGGTCACCAGCAGCAGCGTGCCCCACGACGTGAGGGCCACGGGCGCGAAGTCGTTGACGGGGTCATAGGGCAGCGACTTGTACAGGCTCTTGTTCATCACCAGCGTGTTGACCTGCACCAGCAGCGTGTAGCCGTCGGGCGCGGCGCGCGCCACGCGCTCGCTGCCGATGTTGCCGCTGGCGCCGGGCACGTTGTCCACCACCACCGGCTGGCCCAGGGTCTTCGGCAGGCGGGCCGACAGCTGGCGGGCCACGATGTCGATGCCCGTGCCGGGCGTGTAGGGCACGACCAGCGTGATGGGGCGGTCGGGCCAGGCCCAGGCGGGGGCCGCACTCGTCATTGCGGCGGCCACCAGGGGCAGCCAGCGCATCCACTTCATCTTCATGTCTCCACTCCTGCCGCTTCATGCGGCGGTCGAATCTCAGTTTGCGCCAGCGCAAGGCGGCGCGTCGGGATGCGTGCTATTGGGCCAGCGGGCGGCCATGAAGTGAAATTCAGGAATCACATGCATTGATTAGCCATGGCAATGAATGGCCCCCGTCCTGCCGAGGCTCAACGCGACATCGTCGGCAGTAGTTCGACCAGCACTTCGTCGAAGGCCTGCATCGCCGCCGTCTGCGCCGCACCGCGCCGCGAGACCCGGTAGAAGCCCAGCTTGACCTGCGGGCTGCCCAGCACGTCGATGGCCACACGGTGGCGCCGGCAGGCGGCCACGGCGAAGGTGGGGATCACGGCGCTGCCGAAGCCGGCTTCCACCATGGAGATCATGGTGGCGATGAAGCTGACCGGTTGTGTCTCCTCGGGCGTCACGCCCAGGCGATGCAGATGGGTGTCGATGCTGCGCTGGATCGGGTTCTCGGCCGGCAGGGTGATCAGGCGCGTGCCGCGCAGCGAGGTCCAGCCCGTCCGGCCGACGGCCGTGGGCGCCTCGGCCGCAGGCGAGACCTTCATCAATGCGAATTCGGCAATCTGCCGCCGCACCAGGCCCGAGGTCACCTTGAAGAAGAAGCCCAGCCCGATGTCGGCCGCGCCCGACTCCACCAGCGCCTGCACGCCCTGCAGGTCGCTGTCCAGGAGCTGGACGCGCACCTCGGGCTGCGCCTGGCTGAAGCGCGCGAGCATCTGCGGCAGAAGGTGCGAAGACACCAGCGGCGTCGCTGCGATGCGCAACTGCTGGCGCGTGCGCTGGCCCAGCGCGCCGACCTCGGTGCCGGCGTCGTCCAGCTGCTGCAGCACGTTCTCGGCCACCGCGGCGAAGCGCCGACCCGCCTCGGTGAGCTGCACGGCGCGCGTGGTGCGGTCGAAGAGGCGCGCGCCCAGCTGCTTCTCGACCTCGCGCACCAGGATGCTGAGACCGGCCTGGGTCATGTGCACCCGCTCGGCCGCCCGGGTGAAGCTGCCGGCCTGGGCGACGCTCAGGAAGGCGCGGATCTGCCGCATGGTCAGGTTCATATGCTGATTTTATGAGTGCATGTCATACCTAAACTTGTCTGATGCCTGGGCCTGCGGCCCAATACCGCCATCGCCTACACGACATCGAGACCGCACACCATGACCGCAGACAACGCAAGCACCGGCATTCCGCACGAGAAGACACAGGTCGTCATCGTCGGCGGCGGCCCGGTGGGCATCGGACTGGCCATCGAGCTGGGCCAGCGTGGCATCCACTGCACGCTGGTCGAGCGCCACCGCGAGCCGCAGCCCATCCCCAAGGGCCAGAACCTGACGCAGCGCACGATGGAGCATTTCCATTTCTGGGGTGCCGAAGCCGCCCTGCGTGCGGCCCGCACCATTCCACCGGAATACGGCATCGGCGGTCTGACGGCGCATGGCACGCTGCTGAGCCCCTACCACTACGACTGGCTGCAGCGCGAACTGGTGCGGCCCTACTACTTCACCGCCAACGAACGTCTGCCGCAGTACGCCACCGAGGCGGTGTTGCGTGCCCGCGCCGCCCAGTTGCCCACCGTGCGCGTGCTCTACGGCTGGACGGCCGAGGACGTGCGTGTGGACAACGACACCGTCTACGCCGAGGTGGCGGAGACCGGGGGCGAGGGCCACCGCATCATCGAAGGCCGCTACCTGGTGGGCTGCGATGGCAGCCGCTCCAGGGTGCGCGCCCAGGCCGGCATCACGCAGACGCTGTCGGACCACGACCGCATGATGGTGCTGCTGGTCTTCCGCTCCGAAGGCCTGCACCAGCTGCTGTCTCGTTACCCCGGGAAGTCCTATTACAACGTGCTGCAGCCCGAGCTGGACGGCTACTGGAAGTTCTTCGGCCGTGTCGACCTGGGCAGCACCTGGTTCTTCCATGCGCCGGTGCCGCCCGGCACCACGCGCGACAACTTCGACTTCAAGCGCTATCTGCACGAGGCGGTCGGCGCCGAGTTCGAGGTGGACTTCCAGCACATCGGCTTCTGGGACCTGCGCTTCGCCATCGCCGACAGTTACCGCGCCGGCCCGGTGTTCATCGCGGGCGACGCGGCCCACAGCCATCCGCCCTATGGCGGCTATGGCGTCAACACCGGCTTCGAGGATGCGCGCAACCTGGGCTGGAAGCTCGCTGCCACGCTGCAGGGCTGGGGCGGCGAGGCGCTGCTCGATTCCTACGACGCCGAGCGCCGGCCGGTGTTCGCCTCCACCTCGCGCGACTTCATCGCGCGCTCCATCGAGATCGACCGCGACTTCCTGCGTGCCCACGACCCGGCCCGCGACCCCGCGGCCTTCGAGCAGGCGTGGAACGCGCGCAGCAGCGGCGCGGTGGGCGAGGTGCAGTCCTTCGAACCCCATTACGAAGGATCTCCGGTCGTGCTGCACGCTCCCGGCGCCCAGGCCGGACCATGCAGCGCGGTGGGCAGCCACAGCTTCCGGGCCCGCGCGGGCCATCACCTGGCGCCGGCCGGCCTGCGCGACGGCCGCAACGTTTTCGAGGCGCTGGGCGAGGGCTACACGCTGCTGGCCTTCGGCGCAAGCGATGCGGACGTCGCAGCCCTGGTCGAAGCTGCGGCAGCGGTGAAGCTGCCCCTGACCGTGGTCCGCGACACGGCGGACGGCGAGCGCCAGCGCTACGGTGCCGCGCTCGTGCTGGTCCGGCCGGACCAGTTCGTCGCCTGGGCCGGCGACGGCCTTGCAAGCCCCGCGCAGGCGCCGCAGGTGATGGACGCGATAAAGGGCAGCAGGGCCACCGCCGCCTGAGCGGCGCGCGGTAGGCGGTCCCCGCGGGGCGCCGGCACGCCGCATGGGCGCCGCGGGGCGCGGGGCGCGGGTGGGGGCGCCCTTGGCCGTCAGGCCCATGCGGCGCCGGCCGACAAGGCCCGGGCATGCGGAGGAGGGCGGCTCGCCGGTGGCCGCCGATAATCCCGCGCGATATGTCTTCCTCCCCCAAAGTGATCTTCGGCTTCCACGCCGTGGGCGTGCGGCTGAAGACCTCGCCGGGTTCCGTCCTCGAGGTGCTGTTCGATCCCACGCGGCGCGATGCCCGCATGAAGCAGTTCATCGCCCGCGCCCAGGAAAGCGGCGTGCGCCTCATCGAAGCCGACGGCGTGCGGCTGGCCCGCCTGACCGGCGGCCATGGGCACCAGGGTGTCGCCGCCCGCGTCGAGCCTGTCGCCCAGACCCATTCCCTCGACGAGCTGCTCGACCAGCTCGACGCCGCGGGCACCGTGCCGCTGCTGCTGGTGCTCGACGGCGTGACCGATCCGCACAACCTGGGCGCATGCCTTCGCGTGGCCGACGGTGCCGGTGCCCAGGCCGTGATCGCGCCCAAGGACCATGCCGCCGGCATCAATGCCACGGTGGCCAAGGTGGCCAGCGGCGCGGCCGAGACGGTGCCCTATTTCATGGTGACCAACCTGGCGCGCACGCTCAACGAGCTGAAGGAACGCGACATCTGGGTCGTGGGCACCAGCGACGACGCGCCCGGCACCCTCTACCAGTGCGACATGCGCCGCCCCACGGCCCTGGTGCTGGGCGCCGAGGGCGCCGGCATGCGCCAGCTCACCCGCAAGACCTGCGATGAGCTGGTCAGCATTCCGATGGCTGGCGCGGTCGAGAGCCTGAACGTGTCCGTGGCCAGTGGCGTCTGCCTGTACGAGGCCATGCGCCAGCGCCAGGCGGCGGCCGCATCCTGATGAAGAAAGAGCAAGAAGCCATGAACGACAACAACGACAACGACAACCTGCCGGGTGGTGCCGGCTTCGAGCCGTCCGCCAAGCTGGCGTTCGACCTCAACCTGGCGCTGTACCTCGACCTGGTGGCGCTGCTGGAGCGCAACGGCGTCGTCAGCTACCGCCAGATGGCAGCGCGCGTGCTCAACATCAGCATGAATGCGCGCGAAGACGGCAATCAGCCGCTGGCCTCGGCGCTCGAAGGCATCGCCCAGGGCTTCGCCGGCCGGGGCGATGGTCTCTCCATCGACACGCTCAAGGTGGCCGGCGACGTGCGCAACGACGAAGCCATGGGCGACATTCCCATGCGGCCCGAAGGTCTCTGATTCCTGGCCCGGACGGGCCGCCTCATCAGCGCCGGCCCGTCTCCTTCACGCGTTCGAGCAGGAAATCGATGAACAACGTGGTCGCCCGGGTGTGGTGGCGGTTGGGCATGTACAGCATGTACATGTGGTTGCCGAAGATCGACAGGCGCCATTCGTCCAGCGTGGTCAGCACCTCGCCGCGGTCGACGGCATGGCGCACCACGTAGTCGGGCACGATGCCCACGCCCAGGCCGGCCTCGATGGCCTGGCGCAGGAATTCGAAGTTCTCCGAGATCAGCGTCGGCTCGAGCAGCACCTCGTGCCGCTCGGCGCCCAGGTAGGCCGCCACGCGCAGCTGCCGGCCGATCACCATGGCGGTGATCAGCGGCGACTGCCGCAGCGCCTCCAGCGACTGTGGCAGTCCGTGCGCGTGCGCATAGGCCGGCGAGGCGCAGGCCACGTAGCGCACGCGGCCCAGGTCGCGCGCCACCAGGTTCTGCGGTGGCTCGGACATCACGCGCACGGCGATGTCCACCTCGCCCTGCAGCAGGTCTTCCACCCGGTTCTCGAACACCACGTCCAGCACGATGCCGGGGTACTGCCGCTTGAAGTCGATCAGCCAGGCGGCCATCACCTGCTGGCCGTAGCCGCTGGGCACGGACAGCCGGATGCGGCCCTGCAGGCTCTGGCCCAGCATCTGCACCGATTCGCGCGCTGCAAGCAATTCGTCGCGGATGGCGCGGCCGTGCTCGTAGAGCCGCTGGCCGATCTCGGTGGGCTCGATGCGGCGGGTGGTGCGGCGCAACAGCTGCTGGCCCAGGGTCCGTTCGAACTGGGCCAGCCTGTAGCTCACGTTGGCGCGGCTCATGCGCAGGCGCCGTGCTGCCTCGCTCAGGTTGCCGGCTTCGATGATCTCCACCAGCAGGGAGAGCATGTTCAGGTCCATCGTCAAATCCCATTTGACAGTCTGTCAAGCAAGCGGCGGATTGTCATCCACGACGAGCGGGACAAGAATGCGCAGGTGCCGGCGCAATGCCGGCTTGTGCCTTTCCCGGAGACAGCCGCCTCATGACATCGACCCCCGCCACCCCCGCCGACGCCGTCCGCCACCAGATCCAGGGCGAGATCCTGCAGATCACCGTCGACAACCCGCCCGTCAACGCGCTGTCGGCCGCGGTGCGGCGCGGTCTGCTGGCCGCCATCGAGGCCGCGGACGCCGAACCGCGCGTCAAGGCGGTGCTGATCGTGGGGCAGGGCGCCAACTTCATCGCGGGTGCCGACATCCGCGAGTTCGGCCAGACGCCGCAGCCGCCCTCGCTGCCGGAGGTCTGCAACCGCATCGAGGCCTGCAGCAAGCCGGTGGTCGCCGCGCTGCGCGGTGCAGCCCTGGGCGGGGGGCTGGAGATCGCCATCGCCGCTCACTACCGGGTGGCCCTGCCCGATGCCAAGCTGGGCCTGCCCGAGGTGCAACTGGGCCTGATGCCCGGTGCTGGCGGCACGGTGCGGGCGCCCCGTCTCATCGGTGCCGCGGCTGCGTTGGAGCTGATGCTCAGCGGCCGTCACGTCAAGGCCAAGGAGGCCCTGTCGCTGGGCCTGGTGGATCGCATTGCCGAAGGTGAAGATGCCGTGGCGGCGGGTCTGGCCTATGTCCAGGCGCTGCTGGCCGCCGACGCCTCGGTTCGCCGCACCCGCGACGCCCAGGGACTGGCCGATCGGGCCGCTGCGCAGGCCGCCATCGACGCGGCCCGCGCCGACACCGCCAAGAAGTCGAAGAACCTGTTCTCGCCACACAAGATCGTCGAGGCCGTTCAGACCGCACTCGACAAGCCCTTCGACGAGGCCATGACGCTGGAGCGCCAGGCCTTCATGGCCTGCATCGACAGCCCACAGCGCGCCGGCCTGATCCATGCCTTCTTCGCCGAACGCGAAGTGGTCAAGGTGCCCGAGGCCCAGGCCGCGCAGCCGCGCAAGCTGGACAAGGTGGGCATCGTCGGCGGCGGCACCATGGGCGCGGGCATCGCCGTGTCGGCGCTGGACGCCGGCCTGCCGGTGGTGATGGTCGAGCGCGACGATGCGTCCATTGCGCGCGGCCAGGCCAACGTCGAAAAGGTCTACGACGGCCTGATCAAGAAGGGCCGCATGACGCCCGAGGCCAAGACGGCCGTCATGGCCCGCTTCAGCGGCAGCACCGACTACGCGGCCTTCGCCGACGTGGACCTGGTCATCGAGGCCGTGTTCGAGGACATCGAGGTCAAGAAGGCCGTCTTCAAGGAGCTGGACCGCGTCTGCAAGCCCGGCGCCGTGCTGGCCACCAACACCTCGTACCTGGACATCGATGCCATTGCTGCCAGCGTCTCGCGGCCGCAGGACGTCATCGGCCTGCACTTCTTCAGCCCGGCCAACATCATGAAGCTGCTGGAGATCGTGGTGCCGGCCAAGGTGAGCGCCGACGTGGTCTCCACCGCCTTCGCGCTGGCCAGGAAGATGAAGAAGGTGCCGGTGCGCGCGGGCGTGTGCGACGGCTTCATCGGCAACCGCATCCTGGCCGTCTACAAGCAGGCCGCCGACTACATCATGGAAGACGGCGCCAGCCCCTATGAGATCGACGAGGCGGTGCGCGGCTTCGGCTATCCGATGGGCCCCTTCCAGGTGACCGACCTGGCCGGCGGCGACATCGGCTGGGCCACGCGCAAGCGCCGCGCCGCCACGCGCGACCCCAAGGCCCGCTATGTGGAAGTGGCCGACCGCGTGTGCGAACGCGGCTGGTTCGGCCAGAAGACCGGCCGCGGCTTCTACCTGTACCCCGAAGGCGCCCGCACCGGCCAGCCGGACGCCGAAGTGCTGGCCATCGTGGACGCCGAACGGCAGAAGAAGGGCATCACGCCGCGCAAATTCACGCCCGAGGAAATCATGCGCCGCTACATGGCCGCCATGGTCAATGAGGGCGCCAAGGTGGTCGAGGAGGGCATCGCCCTGCGGCCGCTGGACGTGGACGTGACCTTCCTCTATGGCTACGGCTTTCCGCGCTTCCGCGGCGGCCCGATGAAGTACGCCGACATGGTCGGCCTGCCGAAAGTGCTGGACGACATCCGCAGCTTCGCCAAGGAAGACCCGCTCTTCTGGAAGCCGGCGCCGCTGCTGGAGAAACTGGTGGCCGAGGGCCGCGACTTCTCGAGCCTGAACCAGGCGCGCTGAGCCGGTCTTTCATTTCTTTTTTCGAGCATGCGTTCATGCGCCGGCAGGCGCAGGGCCGTGCTCATCCCAAAGGACCACCGATGGACCTGAAATTCACGGCCGAGGAAGAGGCCTTCCGCAGCGAGGTGCTGCAGTTCCTGCGTGAGAAGCTGCCCGCGCGCATCGCCGACAAGGTCAGGCGCGGGCTGCGCCTGACGCGCGAGGACATGGCCGAGTGGCACGGCATCCTCAACGAGCGCGGCTGGCTGGCCAACCACTGGCCCAAGCAGTACGGCGGCCCGGGCTGGGGCGCGGTGCAGAAGTTCATCTTCGAGAACGAATGCGCCCTGGCCGGCGCGCCGCGCATCGTGCCCTTCGGCGTCAACATGCTCGGGCCGGTGCTCATCAAGTACGGCAGCGAGGCGCAGAAGCAGTACTGGCTGCCGCGCATCCTGAGCGGCGAAGACTGGTGGTGCCAGGGCTATTCCGAACCCGGCTCGGGCTCGGACCTGGCCTCGGTCAAGACCACGGCCGTGCTGGACGGCGACCATTACGTGGTCAATGGTCAGAAGACCTGGACCACGCTGGGCCACCACGCCAACATGATCTTCTGCCTGGTGCGCACCAACCGCGAGGCCAAGGCCCAGTCGGGCATCAGCTTCCTGCTGGTGGACATGGATTCGCCCGGCGTGGAGGTGCGGCCCATCATCACGCTGGACGGCGAACACGAGGTCAACGAAGTCTTCTTCTCCGACGTGCGCGTGCCGGCTGCCAACCTGGTGGGCGAGCAGGACAAGGGCTGGACCTATGCCAAGTACCTGCTGACCTACGAGCGCACCAACATCGCGGGCGTGGGCTTCTCGGTGGCCGCGCTCGAGAAGCTCAAGCGCATCGCCGCCAAGGTGCAGCGCAACGGCCGGCCGTTGGCGCAGGACCCGCTCTTCGCCGCGCGCCTCGCCAAGGTCGAGATCGATCTGGAGAACATGAAGACCACCAACCTGCGCGTGATCGCCGCCGTGGCCGGTGGCGGTGTGCCGGGGGCGGAAAGCTCCATGCTCAAGATCCGCGGCACCGAGATCCGGCAGGAAATCTCCTCGCTGGCGCGCCGCGCCATGGGCCCTTATGCGCAGCCCTTCATCGAGGCCGCGCTGCACGCAGGCTGGGACGAGCCCGCCGTCGGCCCCGAGGAGGCTGCGCCGCTGGCCGCGCAGTACTTCAACAACCGCAAGCTGTCGATCTTCGGCGGCTCCAACGAGATCCAGAAGAACATCATCTCCAAGATGATCCTCGGCCTATGAACTTCGAGCACACCGAAGACCGCCGCATGCTGGCGGATTCCCTGGACCGCTTCATCGCCGACCAGTACGGCTTCGAGGCGCGCGACCGCATCGCAAAGAGCGACGAGGGCTTCAGCCGCGCGCACTGGGCGCAGCTGGCCGAGATCGGCGCCGTCGGCGCGTTGCTGCCCGAGGCCGTGGGCGGCTTCGGCGGCACCGGCTTCGATGTGGCCGTGGTGTTCGAGAGCCTGGGCAAGGGCCTGGTGGTCGAGCCCTTCCTCGGCGCGTTGGTGGTGGGCCAGGCGCTGGCCGCCGCGGGCAGCGAGGCGCAGCAGGCCCGCGTCGCCGACCTGGTCGATGGCAGCACCCTCGCCGCGCTGGCGCATGACGAGCCCGGCTCGCACTACGACGCCCACCGCGTGGCGACGCGCGCCGTGCGGCAGGGCGAGGGCTGGCGCCTCGATGGCGCCAAGGCCGTGGTGGCGCTCGGCGCGCAGGCCGACCTGCTGCTGGTCTCGGCCCGCACCGGCGGTGCCATCGACGATGCGCAAGGCCTCTCGCTCTTCCTGGTGCCCGGCGATGCGCCCGGCCTGATGCGCCGCGACTGCCCGCGCATCGACGGCGGCCGCGTGGCCGAGCTGACGCTCGACGGCGTGCAGTTGCCCGCCGATGCACTGCTGGGTGCAGAAGGCGAGGGCGCGGCCATTCTGGAGCGCGCCACCGGCTGGGGCGTGCTGGCCCTGTGCGCCGAGGCCCTTGGCGCCATGGAAGTCGCCAAGCGCGACACGCTCGAATACCTGCGCACCCGCAAACAGTTCGGCGTGCCCATCGGCAGCTTCCAGGCCCTGCAGCACCGCATGGCCGACCTGCTGCTGGAAGTGGAGCAGGCCCGCTCGGCCGTCATCAATGCCGCTGCAGCCATCGACGACGACGACCGCCTGGCGCGCGAGAAGGCGCTGTCGGCCGCCAAGTACAGCATCGGCCGCATCGGCACGAAGGTGGCGGAAGAGAGCATCCAGCTGCATGGCGGCATCGGCATGACCTGGGAGCTGCCGCTGTCGCACTACGCCAAGCGCCTGGTCATGATCGACCACCAGTTCGGCGACGAGGACCACCACCTGGCGCGCTACATGGCGCTGGGCCAGGAGGTGCCGGCATGACGATGCGCCTGCCCCTGGAAGGCGTGCGCGTGCTGGATCTCTCACGTGTGCTGGCGGGCCCCATGTGCGCCCAGGCCCTGGGCGACCTGGGGGCGGAGGTCATCAAGGTCGAGCATCCCGGCCGCGGCGACGACACGCGCGACTGGGGCCTGCGCGTGGGCGCGCGCAACACCAGCTACTTCAACAGCGCCAACCGCAACAAGCGCTCCATCGGCATCGATCTGGGCACGGCCGAGGGCCAGCAGCTCGCGCGCGAGCTGGCCGCCAAGTGCGACGTGCTGATCCAGAACTTCAAGTTCGGCGGCATCGAGAAGATGGGGCTGGGCTACGACGTACTGCGCGCGATCAACCCCGGCCTGGTGTACTGCTCCATCACCGGCTATGAGCGCGGCGGTGCCGAGAAGGCGCGCCCCGGCTACGACCTGGTCGTCCAGGGCGAGGCCGGCCTGATGGCACTGAACGGCGAGGAAGGGCAGGGCCCGCTCAAGTTCGGCGTGGCGGCGGTGGACATGTTCACCGGCATGTATTCGGCGCAGGCCATCCTCGCTGCGCTGTTCGACCGCCAGCGCACCGGCCAGGGCCGGCATGTGGAGATGGCGCTGTACGACTGCGGCCTGATGATCACCGCCTACTACGGCATGGAAGCGCTGCTGCAGGGCGGCGATCCGCCCAAGTACGGGAATGCGCATCCGTCCATCGTGCCCTATGGCGTGTTCGATGCGGCCGACGGGCCGGTGGTGATCACCGTGGGCAACAACACGCAGTTCCAGCGCTTCTGCACCGACGTGATCGAGCGGCCCGAGATGGCCACCGACGAGCGCTATGCCACCAACCTGGCGCGCTCGCGCAACCGCCACACGCTGCTGCCCGAGTTGCGCGCCGAGCTGGCCAAGCGCCCGCGTGCGCTGCTGCTCGAACGCATGCGCGCTGCGGGCATTCCCTGTGGCGAGGTGCTGGGCCTGCTGGAAGCGTTGCAGTCCCAGCGCACCGCGGATGCGGGGCTACTGACCCGCTATTCCGAGGGCGACGCGCAGGACGTGCCCGTGCTGGCACCGCCCTACCGCCTCGACGGCGCCCGCGTGCCCGTGCGCCGTGTGCCGCCAGGCCTGGCCCAGCATACCGACGACGTGCTGGGCGAGCTGCTCGGCCTGGACGCGGACCGCATCGCGGCGCTGCGGCAGTCCGGCGCCCTTTGACTTCTTTCCCGCGGCGGCATCCCACCCGGCTGGCCGCCGGCCTTTGCTGCCTTGACGACACGGTCCCACGAGGACCCGGAGACATTCCCATGACCCACCGCGCACCCATCGCCCGCCGCCTTCTTCTCGCCGCCGCGGCCGGCGCCCTCGGCCTGGCCGCACTTCCGGCCGTTGCCCAGGCCTGGCCCGACAAGCCCATCAAGCTGATCGTGCCCTTCCCGCCGGGCGGCCCCACCGACACGGCTTCGCGTCTGGTCGGCCAGAAGCTGGCCGAGCGCCTGAAGCAGCCGGTGGTGGTGGAGAACCGCGCAGGCGCCTCCGGCACCATCGCCGCGCAGTTCGTCGCCAAGAGCACGCCGGACGGGTACACGCTCATGATGCTGGCCACGCCGACGCTGCTGGCGCCGCATCTGTACAAGAGCGCCGGCTACGACATGGCCAAGGACTTCGCGCCCGTCGCCACGGTGTACGACCTGCCCATCGTGATGGTGGTCAACCCCACCGTGCTGCCCGACGTGAAGACGCTGCCCGAGCTGATCGCCAAGGCCAAGGCCGAAGGCGGCAAGCTCAACTACACCAGCTCGGGCCCCGGCAGCTTCGGCCACCTGACGACCGAGATGCTCAAGGACCTGGGCGGCTTCGACATGCAGCACATCGCCTACAAGGGCGGCACGCCGGCCGTGACCGACCTGCTGGGTGGCCAGGTGCCCGTGATGTATGCCGACCTGGTCGCGGCCCTGCCGCACATCCAGGCGGGCAAGCTCCGCGCCATCGCCGTCGGCTCGTCGCAGCGCATCGCGCAACTGCCGGACGTCAAGACGGTGGCCGAGCAGGGCTTCAAGGGCTTCGACGCCGTGTCCTGGGGCGGGCTGCTGGCGCCGGCCGGCACGCCGCAGCCTGTCATCGACCGCGTGAGCCGCGAGGTCAAGGCGATCCTGGCGGAGCCCGACATTGAGAAGCGCCTCATTCAGGCTGGCGCCATCGCCGAGTACCAGGCCCCTGCGCAGATGGCCAACCGCATGCGCACCGACTTCGACAAGTGGGGCAAGGTGATCCGCGACAAGCAGGTGGCGGTGAACTGATGGCTGCCGCCGCGTCTTCCTCCCAGGCCTGGCCGCCGCAGCATCTGCCGCTCGCCGCGCCGTTCCTGGTGCGCAGCCGGGCCGACATCGAGCGCCTGGCGGCCACGCCGCTGGCCGAGTCACTGCCTGCGCGCAGTACCTACGAGCTGATCCGCAACGCGGCACTGGCCTTCGGCGACAAGACTGCGCTCACCTTCCTGCGCGACGGCAACCCCGACACGCCGCCGGTGCGCTGGACCTATGCCGAGCTGCTGGCCCGCATGCACCAGACGGCCAATGCGCTGCATGCGCTCGGCCTGGGCCCCACGGACACCGTGGCGGCGCTTTTGCCCGGCTGTCTGGAATACCACCTGGCCCACTGGGGCGGTCAGGCGGCCTGCATCGTGCAGCCGCTCAATCCGCTGCTGACCGAGGACAAGGTGGTGGCGCTGCTGCAGGCCACTGGCGCGAAGGCGCTGATCGCCTACGGCGCGCCCGAGGATGCGGACTACTGGGACAAGGCCATTCGGCTGCAGGCGCGCGTGCCCACCCTGCGGCATGTGCTGCGCGTGGCGCCGCAGGACGAGGCGCCGGCGGATGCGCCTGCACTGCCGCCCGGCGCGCTGCATTTCCATGAGGCGCTGGCGGCCCAGCCGGCCGACCGTCTGGTAAGCGGTCGCGTGATCGCCGCCGAGGACGTGGCGGCCTGCTTCCACACCGGCGGCACGACGGGTGCGCCCAAGCTCGCCCAGCACACGCACGGCAACCAGGTCTTCACCGCCTGGGCCAGCGTGGTCACACAAGGCACGAACAGCGCGGACGTGGGCATCGCGGGCTTTCCGCTGTTCCATGTGGCGGGCGTGCTGCCTGGCGCGCTGGCCTCGCTCTCGGCCGGCGCCGAGATCGTGATCCCGACCACGCTGCTGATGCGCAACCGCGAGGTGGTGCGCAACTACTGGAAGCTCGTCGAGCGCTACCGACCCACCGTGCTGGCCGCCGTGCCCACCATGCTGGCGGCGCTGGCCAACGTGCCGCTGGACGGCGCCGACATCTCCTCCATCACTTATTGCCGCACCGGCGCGGCGCCGCTGCCGGCGGAACTGGGCGCGCGCTTCGAGCGGCTGTTCGGCCTGCATGTGCACGAGAGCTTCGGCATGACCGAGATGGCCGGCATCAGCAGCGTCACGCCGAGGGGCGTGCATGCGCCGGCCGGTTGCGTGGGCTTTGTGCCGCCGCACGCGCAGGTGCGCATCGTCGCGCTCGATGCGCAGGGCGGCGCCAGCGCGCGAGAGGTGGCGCCGGGCGAGACCGGCATGGTGCTGTTCAAGTCGCCCAACGTCTTTCCGGGCTACCTGGACCCGCGGGACACGGCCAAGGCCTTCACGCCCGATGGCTGGCTGGCCACGGGCGACCTCGGGCGGCTGGATGAACAGGGCCTGCTGCACCTGGCCGGTCGCGCCAAGGACCTGATCATCCGCGGCGGCCACAACATCGACCCCGGCATGCTGGAAGACGCCCTGGGCGCGCATCCCGCCGTGCAGACCTGCGCCGCCGTGGGTGCGCCCGATGCCTATGCGGGCGAGCTGCCGGTGCTCTTCGCCACCCTGCGGTCGGGCGCCGAGGCCACGGAGGCCGAGCTGCTGGCCTTCGCCAGCGCCCGCGTCGACGAGCCGCCGGCACGGCCGAAGTGGGTGGCGGTGCTGCCGACTTTGCCCACCACCAACGTGGGCAAGATCTACAAGCCCGAGCTGCGGCAGATGGCTGCGGTGGCGGTGGTGCGGCAGATCGTGGCGGGGCAGGGCGCAGACGCGGGCCGCGTGCGCATCGAACCCCAGGGCGCGGCCGATGTGGCCGTGTACCTGGGCGCCGACTGGACCGACGCTGCGCGCGAAGCGCTGAAGGCCGCGCTGGCGCCCCTGCCCGTGAAGGTGCACTTGCGGGACGGCTGAACACCGCCCGACGATTTCAAGTGGAAGCAAGAAAAGGAGACAAGACCATGACCTCGATCCAACCCTTCGGCCTGACCCGCCGCCACCTGCTGCGCGCCACCGCCGCAGTGGGTGCGGCCGGCCTGCTGCCCCTGGCGCAGGCCCAGTCCAGCTGGCCCGACAAGCCGATCCGCTTCGTCGTGCCCTTCAACGCCGGCGGCGCCACCGACATCGTGGCGCGCCTGCTGTCGGAGAAGCTCGCGCCGAAGCTGGGCCAGCCCATCGTGGTCGACAACCGTGGCGGCGCCGGCGGCATCCTGGGCACCGACATGGTGGCCAAGGCCGCGCCGGATGGCAGCACCTTCACCGTGGCGCTGAGCACGTCGCTGCTGATCAACCAGTTCCTCTACAGCAAGCTGCCCTATAACCCCCAGAAGGACCTGGCGCTGGTGTCCCAGGTCGCGGTGGCGCCGGTGGTGCTGGCCGTGCATCCCAGCGTGCCGGCCAGGAACGCGCAGGAGCTGCTGGCCTATGTGCGCGCCAACCGCAGCAAGGTGTCGTACGGGTCCTGGGGCATCGGCTCCTATGCGCACCTGGGCGGCGCCTTCATGAGCCGCAGCCAGAATGCCGACATGGCCCACGTGGCCTACAAGGGCGAGGCCCTGATGCTGCAGGACCTGATCGGCGGCCAGATCCAGATGGCCTTCGCCAGCGCGCTGGGCGCCAAGCCGCATGCCGACACCGGCCGGCTGCGGCTGATCGGCGTGACGGGCGAGCAGCGCATGGAGATCCTGCCGCAGTTGCCCACGCTGGCCGAGCAGGGCATGCGCGAGGACGCCTACCGCATCGTCGGCTTCGTCGGCATGGCGGCCCCGGCGCGCACGCCGCCGGAGATCGTGCAACGCATGTCGCGCGAGGTGCAGCAGCTGTGCGAGCAGCCCGAGGTCAAGGCCCGCATCGTGGCCATGGGCTTCTCGGTGGCGGCCTCTACGCCGGAGGCTTTTGCCGCTGCCTACAGGCGCGACGCGCCGGCCTGGGAGGCGCTGGTGAAGGAGTCCGGCGCCAGCCTGGACTGAGCCGGAGGCCAGGACCGAAGGCGCATCGCGGCCAGCGGGTGGCATGCGCCTTCCACCCGCCTGGACCGATGGGCCCAGGTCGGCTGGCAGTCAAGCGGCTGGTGTCCAATGCGGCCATGGCTTCCCGACGACTTCCGACCCCGTCTTCCGTTCCATCCACATCGGCCGAGCCATCGGCCAGCACGCCAGCCGAGGCGGCCAGTGACGGCCGGACGGTCCGCGCTCTGGTGCTTCAGGGCGGCGGCGCACTCGGCGCCTACCAGGCCGGCGTGTATGAAGGCCTGTCCAGCGAGCACCACGCACTCGACTGGGTGGCGGGCGTCTCCATCGGCGCCATCAATGCGGCGCTGATCGCGGGCAACCCGCCCGAGCGGCGTGTCGAGCGGCTGCGCGAGTTCTGGCAGCTGGTCTCGTCGGCGCCGGGCCAGCAACTGCCCATCTGGGCGGGCGAACGTCGGCTGCTCGCCCAGTTCAGCGCCAATGCGGCCGTGGCGATGGGCATCCTGGGCTTCTTCTCGCCGCGCGTCGATCCGACGCTGCTGCTGGGCGGCGCGGCACCCGTGCTGAGCTACTACGACACGTCCGCGCTCAAGTCCACGCTGGAGCGGCTGGTGGACTTCGACCGCCTCAACGACGACGGCATCCGCGTGTCGGTCGGTGCCGTCAACGTGCGCAACGGCAACTCGGTGTACTTCGACAACCACCGCGTGCGCATCGGGCCGGAACACATCATGGCCAGCGGCGCGTTGCCGCCGGGCTTTCCGCCGGTGCACATCGACGGCGAGGACTACTGGGACGGCGGCATCGTCTCCAACACGCCGCTGCAGTACGTGCTGGACGAGCACGAGCGCAACCGCCGCCTGCTCGTGCTGCAGGTGGATCTGTTCAGCGCCGTCGGCCCGATGCCCACCACGCTGGCCGAGGTGACAGCCCGGCAGAAGGACATCCAGTACTCCAGCCGCACCCGGCTCAACACCGATGTGCTGGGTGCCAACGTCAACCTGCAGCAGGCGCTGGCCGGACTGCTGGAGCGCCTGCCGCCCCAGATGCTGGAAGAGCCGGGACTGCGCGCGTTGTGCCAGCACCTGCGCAGCGCGCCCATCGACATCGTCCACCTCATCCATCGGCCCGCCGAATGGGAGCAGGACGCCAAGGACTACGAGTTCTCCCGCCTGGCGATAGATGCGCACTGGGCCGATGGCCTTCGCGACATGCGCCACTCGCTCGCGCATCCGGAATGGCTGCAGCGGCAGGTGCAGGGCGGCGGCGTCACCACCTACGACCTGGCCAGGCCCGACCATGCGCGTGTTCGCCGGCCCGGCACCGGGGTGGACACGGCGCCTTCCGCCTGAGGCCGCCGACATGCCGCCGTCCCCCGTTGGCCCCGCCGCATCGCAGTGATAAGGTCGCGCGCATGCCTGTTACCTCGCATCCCCTTTCCCGTCGACTCCTGGGCCTGGGCCTGATGGCCGCCGTGCTGGCCGGCTGTACCTCTGTGCCGCTGGACGTGCCGACACCGGCGCCCCGGCCCCAGCCGCCGCGCGAACCGCAACTGGCCGCCTTCAGCACGCGCATGGACGGCCGCAACCAGGTGCCGCCCGTGGCCAGCATGGGCACCGGTACGCTCGATGCCGTGCTCGACAAGAGCACCGGACTGCTGCGCTGGCGTCTGGCCTACAGCAACCTCAGCGGCCCGGTCACTGCCGCACATTTCCACGGGCCGGCGCTGATCGGCATGAATGCGCCGCCGGTCATCACCATCGACGCGTCGCCCAACCGCGCCCCCGAGGGCCGGGCCAACCTCACGCCCTCGCAGCAGGCCGAGCTGCTGGCCGGCCGCTGGTACGTGAACCTGCACACGGCCCGCTATCCCGACGGCGAGCTGCGCGGCCAGCTCATCGAGCGCCGCTGAGCCTGCGCCATGCGACTGCTCCTGCTGGAGGACGACCTCATGATCGGCGAGGCCGTGCTCGACCTGCTGCGCGCCGAGCATTACGCCGTCGACTGGGTCAAGGACGGCGAGGCCGCCGAGTCGGCCCTGCGCACGCAGGACTACGACCTGGTGCTGCTGGACCTGGGCGTGCCGCGCCGTGACGGGCTGGAGGTGCTGCGCGGCCTGCGGGCCCGCAAGCAGCGCATGCCGGTGCTCATCACCACCGCGCGCGACGCCGTGCAGCAGCGCGTCGAGGGCCTGGACGCCGGCGCCGACGACTACGTGCTCAAGCCCTACGACCTGGACGAGCTGCTGGCACGCATCCGTGCGTTGCTGCGCCGCGCCGCGGGTCGGGCCGAGCCGGTGTACGAGCACAAGGGCGTGAGCCTGAACCCTGCCACGCACGAGGCGATGGTCGACGGCAAGCCGATGGTGCTGTCGGCCCGCGAATGGGCGGTGCTGGAGGCGCTGATCGCCCGGCCAGGGCTGATCCTTTCGCGCCCTCAACTGGAGGAAAAGCTCTATAGCTGGAAGGACGAGATCAGCAGCAATGCGGTCGAGGTCTACATCCATGGCCTGCGCAAGAAGCTGGGCGCGGACCTGATCCGCAACGTGCGGGGCGTGGGCTACATGGTCCCGAAGGAATGAATCGCCCGCGGCTGATGCGCTCGCTGCGGGCCCGGTTGCTGGCCTTCCTGCTGGCGGCCATCGTGCTGGCCGGTGGCATCCAGGCCGCCGTGACCTATCGCACCGTGCTGCGCGAGGCCGATGCCATCTTCGACTACCACATGCAGCAGATGGCGCTGTCGCTGCGCTCCGGCCTGCCACCCAGCGCGGCCGTGAGTGGTCTCGGTCCCTCGGAGCAGAACTTCGACTTCGTCGTGCAGGTGTGGACGCAGGACGGCCAGCGCATCTTCGAATCCGCCGACGAGGCGCTGCTGCCGCAGCTGGCTGTGCTGGGCTTCGCCGAGGTGAATGCGCGGGGCACCACCTACCGCGTGCTGTCGATGCAGACGCGCGGCCTGGTCATCCAGGTGGCGCAGGACATGGCGGCGCGGCGGCAGATGGCCGGCAGCCTGGCGCTGCGCACCGTCGCCCCCGTGGCGCTGATGGCGCCGCTGCTGATGCTGGTCGTGTGGTGGGTGGTGAGTGGCTCGCTGGCGCCGGTCTCGCGGGTACGCAGCCAGGTGGCCTCGCGGCAGCCCGACGATCTCTCGCCCGTGGGCGAGGAAGGTCTGCCCGAGGAAGTGCGGCCGCTGGTGGCCGAACTCAATCTGCTCTTCGAGCGGGTGCGCCGGGCCTTCGACGCGCAGAAGCATTTCGTGGCCGATGCGGCGCACGAGCTGCGCTCGCCACTCGCGGCCCTCAAGCTGCAGGTGCAGCTGCTGCGCCGCGCCAGCGATCCGGCGGCGCATGAGCAGGCCGTGCAGCGCCTGGCCGCCGGCATCGACCGGGCGACGCGGCTGGTCGAGCAGTTGCTGACCCTGGCGCGCAACGAGGCGCACGCCGCGGCGGGCGGCGAGACCGTGCCGGTAGACCTGGCGGCACTGGCCCGCGAGGCCATTGCGGATGCCGTGCCCGGCGCCGAATCCCGACGCATCGACCTTGGGTTGGCGCGCGCCGACGCCGTCAGCGTGGCAGGCCATGTGGATGCGCTGCGCATCCTGCTGCGCAACCTGGTGGACAACGCCGTCAAGTACACGCCTGAAGGCGGGCGCGTCGATCTGACGGTGCAGCAAGAGGGCGGCGGCGTGGTGCTGGTGGTCGAGGACTCGGGGCCCGGCCTGGCCGAGTCGGACCGCGAGCGGGTGTGGGACCGCTTCTACCGGGCGCCTGACGCGGGCGCTTCAGGCAGCGGCCTCGGCCTGGCCATCGTGCGCTCGGTGGCGCAGCTGCATGGCGCGGAACTGGCGCTGGACCGCTCGGCCGCGCTGGGTGGGCTGCGGGTGCGGGTGCGCTTTCGCGGCTGATCAGGAGCGCCACGGCGCAGGCGCGCCTGGCAAGGCGGACCGGCCGACACGGAGAACTCAGCCTTTTCCGGCCGGCACTGATCGTGTGGGCTTGGCTGGACTGAGTCGGTCGATGCGCAGCCGTTGCCGGTCGTCCGAGATCATTCGGGCTGCCATGAGGACAGCGCCCACGCAGGCCAGTCCACCCGCTCCCGTGAGCAGCAGCAGAAGAACGATCTGGTACTTCGCCGCGTCGATGGGATCCATCCCAGCAAGCAGCTGCCCGGTCATGATGCCAGGCAGGGTGATGATGCCGGCGGCAGACATCTGGTTGATGATCGGAATGATCCCGCGTCGGATGGACGTGCGGACCAACGCTTGCAGTGCCGTCTTCATGGGCAGGCCGAGCGCCAGCTGGGCCTCGACGCCCGGCCGGTGCAGGGCAATGCCGTCGAAGAAGGTGTCCAGTCGCCATCGACCACAAGCGAGCGCGCTGCCACCCGGCGTGCCTGTTCGTCCGAGTGTGTCACCCAGAGGATCGCCAGCCCCTGCCCGCATTGCCGGCGCAGCAGGTCCTCATAGGCCTGTGTCGACTCGGCGTCCAGTGCGGCCGTGGGCTCGTCCAGCAGCAGCACGGCAGGTTCACGGGCCAGTGATCGCAGGAGAGCCAATCGCTGCCTTTCGCCGGTGGACAAGCGGAGAACCTCGGCGTCGAGCGACGTCTGCGGCAGACCCAGTGCCTCAACCATCTGCACAATGCGCAAGCGCTGAGCAGCGTCGAAATGGTCACCCACCGTGGGCGCCCACCAGGCAGGCTCCGCCGACTGGTAGATGACCCGACGGCGCCACTGCGGGCCGCTGAACTGCTCGCGCGGCTGGCCGTCCAGCTCGACCGTGCCTCCGCTGGGGGGATCGAGGTCGGCGATCAGACGCAGCAGGACTGATTTGCCGGAGCCGGAGCGCCCTCTTATCGCGACACATTCGCCGCGGTCGAGCTGGAGCGCGTGCGGGCCGGAGCGGGGCGATTGAAGATGTCGGACCACTAGCCGGGGTGGGATTGGCTGCATTCGCTGCGCGCTCGCTTCAATATGCATGACATGGTAGGGCGGCGCGGGCCAAGACCCCCAAGGCGTCGGTGCCAGGCTGTGGAGGGGCGGGGTGCTGCGGGTGGGGCTCCTTGCCAAGGCGGTGCCAAGTGGTTCCGGCATCTACAATTCGGGCCCTATGGGCCGTGGCCTGGAAGGGCTCGATCCGCAAGAGTCGGTGTGGCCTTCGGCCAAAGCCAGGGACGCAGCCTGCACCTCCCAGACTCGACGGTGGCCCCGCAACACCCCTGCGTGCCCGGCCTGACGTGCCAGTGGTGGCAGGCCAACAGCCCTTCATCCTGCAACGTCAGCGATTCGTTCGCCGCAGCCCGTGCTCCGCGGCCCAGCGGGTCGCGTAGGCCGCATGCCGCTGCGTGCCCATTCCTCTGGTTGGGCGCGGGTCCGACAACACGCGCGTAGCTACATATCAGTCCTGCCAATGAACACCCCAACGATCACCGACGAGCCGAAGCGCGCACCCAGTATCGGTATGGTCTCCCTCGGTTGCCCGAAGGCCCTGACCGATTCCGAGCTGATCCTCACCCAGCTCAGCGCCGAGGGCTACCAGACCTCCAAGACCTTCCAGGGCGCTGACCTGGTGATCGTCAATACCTGCGGCTTCATTGACGACGCGGTCAAGGAAAGCCTGGACACCATCGGCGAGGCGCTGGCTGAGAACGGCCGCGTGATCGTCACCGGGTGCCTGGGCGCCAAGACGGGCGGCAGCGGCGGCAACATGGTGCGCGAACTGCATCCCTCGGTGCTGGCCGTCACGGGCCCGCATGCCACGCAGGAGGTGATGGACGCCGTCCACGCCAACCTGCCCAAGCCGCACGATCCATTCATCGATCTGGTGCCGCCGGCGGGCATCAAGCTCACGCCGCGCCACTACGCTTACCTGAAGATCAGCGAGGGCTGCAACCACCGTTGCACCTTCTGCATCATCCCCTCGATGCGCGGCGACCTCGTCTCAAGGCCCATCGGCGACGTGTTGAAGGAAGCCAAGGCCCTGTTCGAGGGCGGCGTGAAGGAACTGCTGGTGATCAGCCAGGACACTTCGGCGTACGGCGTGGACATCAAGTACCGCACTGGTTTCTGGGATGGCAAGCCGGTGCGCACGCGCATGCTCGACCTGGTCGCTGCGCTGGGTGACATCGCCGAGCCGTACGGCGCCTGGGTGCGGCTGCACTACGTGTACCCCTATCCGAGCGTCGACGAGGTCGTGCCGCTGATGGCCCAAGGCCGTGTGCTGCCTTACCTGGATGTGCCGCTGCAGCACAGCCATCCCGACGTGCTACGGCGCATGAAGCGTCCGGCCAGCGGCGAGAAAAACCTGGAGCGCATTGCGCGCTGGCGCGAGATGTGCCCGGAGTTAGTCATCCGCAGCACCTTCATCGCCGGCTTTCCTGGCGAGACGGAAGAGGAGTTCGAGCACCTGCTGGACTTCGTGCGCGCCGCGGGCATCGACCGTGCTGGCTGCTTCGCCTACAGCCCCGTGGAAGGCGCCACGGCCAATGAGCTGCCCGGCATGCTGCCCGAAGCCGAGCGCGAGGCGCGCCGCGCGCGCTTCATGGAAGTGGCCGAGGCCGTGTCGGCCCAACGCCTGCAGCGCCGCGTCGGCGCCACCATGCAAGTGCTGGTCGACTCGGCGCCCGGCCTGGGCCGCAAGGGCGGGGTAGGCCGCAGCTATGCCGATGCGCCCGAGATCGACGGCGTGGTGCGGCTGCTGCCGCCGGAGAAGATCAGCAAGACGATGAAGGTGGGCGAGTTCACCAAGGCGCGCATCGTGGCGGCCGAAGGGCACGACCTGGTGGCGCTTCCCATCTGAGGCCGCAGCAGGACCGGGAGGCGCAGCCTCCTTGTCCTCTACCCGGCGCGCCAAAACAAAAAGGCCACCCGGAGGTGGCCTTTTTGCTGTGTCTTGGTGCCCAGGAGAGGACTCGAACCTCCACGATGTTACTCGCTAGTACCTGAAACTAGTGCGTCTACCAATTCCGCCACCTGGGCTCAATATTCATCGCTTTCGCGAAGAACATATCCGTTTCAGGAAAGCCTGTGATCATATCAGCGATCAGATGTGTTGTGCAACTGACTGCCAAAAAATCTTTGCTGATCCATTCCGACTGGTGTCGCGCGGGGAGGCTGGACGTCTGCGGAGCAGCAATGGCTCTCATAAATAAGAAAGCCGCCGGGGTTGCCGGCGGCTTTGTGTTGGTGCCCAGGAGAGGACTCGAACCTCCACGATGTTACTCGCTAGTACCTGAAACTAGTGCGTCTACCAATTCCGCCACCTGGGCCAATTTCTGTCGTACCCTAGAGGGGTTAACGTCAAAAATTTGTGTGCGTTTCAGGAAAGAAGGAGATCATATCAAAAATCCCGCAGTTGCCAACCCCTTGTTGGAAGAGTTCGAAGGAACGGTGCAAGGTCACCGTGATGGCCATGGTTTCGTTCAGCGCGACGACGGGGAAGCCGATGTGTATCTGCCACCGAACGAGATGCGGGCGGTGCTCCACAAGGACCGGGTCAAGGCGCGCATCGTGCGCACCGACCGGCGGGGCCGCCCGGAAGGGCGGGTGGTCGAGATCGTGGAACGCCCTGCGCAGCCGATCATCGGGCGGCTGCTGAACGAAGGAGGCGTCTGGCTGGTAGCGCCTGAGGACAAGCGCTACGGCCAGGATGTGCTGATCCCCAAGGGCGCCACCGGCACCGCCAAGACGGGCCAGGTGGTCGTGGTGCAGCTCACCGAGCCGCCTGCCCTGTTCGGTCAGCCTGTGGGTCGCGTGGCCGAGGTGCTGGGCGAGATCGACGACCCCGGCATGGAGATCGAGATCGCGGTGCGCAAGTATGGCGTGCCCCATGTGTTCTCCGAGGCGTGCCTGGCCGAGGCCAAGGCGCTGCCCGACAAGGTGCGGCCCACCGACCGGCGCCACCGTATCGACCTGCGTGATATTCCCCTGTGCACCATCGACGGCGAGGACGCGCGCGACTTCGACGACGCGGTGTACTGCGAGCCCATGAAGATGGGCCGTGGCAAGACCGCGAAGACCGGCTGGCGCCTGCTGGTCGCCATTGCCGATGTCAGCGCCTATGTGAAGACCGGCTCCCCCATCGACATCGACGCCTACGACCGCGCCACCAGCGTGTACTTCCCGCGGCGGGTGATCCCGATGCTGCCGGAGAAGCTGTCGAACGGCCTGTGCTCGCTCAACCCGGACGTCGACCGCCTGTGCATGGTGTGCGACATGGTGATCACGGCCGAAGGCGAGATCGAGGCCTACCAGTTCTACCCGGCCGTGATGCACAGCCACGCCCGATTCACCTACACCGAGGTGGCGGCGATCCTGGCCAATACGCGCGGCCCCGAAGCGGCGCGCCGCAAGGAGCGCGTGCAGGACCTGCTGAACCTGGCGGACGTGTACCGCGCCCTGCTGGCGCAGCGCAGCAAGCGCGGCGCCGTGGACTTCGAGACCACCGAGACGCAGATCGTCTGCGACGAATCGGGACGCATCGAGAAGATCGTGCCGCGCACGCGCAACGAGGCCCACCGGCTGATCGAAGAGGCCATGCTGGCCGCCAACGTCTGCAGTGCCGACTTCATCGCACAGAGCAAGCACCCCGGCCTGTTCCGTGTGCACGAAGGCCCGACACCCGAGAAGAAGGAGATCCTGCGCAACTACCTGCGGGCCATGGGCGTGGGCATGTCGATCACCGACGAGCCGCATCCCTCCGAGTTCCAGGCCATCGCCGAGGCGACCAAGGGGCGGCCGGATTCGCAGCAGATCCACACCATGCTGCTGCGCTCGATGCAGCAGGCGATCTACACGCCGATCAACAGCGGCCACTTCGGTCTGGCCTACGGCGCCTACACTCACTTCACCAGCCCGATCCGGCGCTATCCGGACCTCCTGGTGCACCGCGTGATCAAGGCGATCCTCGATGGCGCGCGCTACCAGTTGCCGGTGCTGCCCACGCCGGGCGAGGCCCATGCCAAGCTGGCCAAACGGCTCGCCTCGCGCGTGAAGGCGCCGACGCAGGCGCCGGCCAAGCTGCCGGCGGCGCAGACGAAGGAAACGCAGGCCTGGCAGGCCGCCGGCCTGCACTGCAGCGCCAACGAGCGCCGTGCCGACGAGGCGAGCCGCGACGTCGAAGCCTGGCTCAAGTGCAAGTACATGCGCGAGCACCTGGGCGAGGAGTTCGGCGGCGTGGTCACCGCGGCCACGACCTTCGGCATCTTCGTCACGCTGGACGCGATGTATGTCGAAGGCCTGGTGCACATCACAGAGCTGGGCGGCGAGTACTTCAAGTTCGACGAGGCGCGGCAGGAACTGCGCGGCGAGCGCACCGGCATCCGCTACTCCATCGGCACCCGCGTGCGGGTGCAGGTGAGCCGCGTCGACCTGGACGGCCGCAAGATCGACTTCCGCCTGGTGCGCGAGGGCGAGGACCTGACGGCCCGCGCCATGCGCGACAAGGGCGTGTCAGCGCAGGGCGTGCCGGTCAAGGCGTCGGAAAAGCGGCAGTCGCGCCAGCGTGCGGCGTCCAATTCGTCGCGCCACGAGGGCAACCTGCCGGCGTCGCCAATCCAGGCGCTGAAATCGGCCGTCAAGAAGGCGGCTGGCAAGATCAAGAAGAAGCGCCGTCCGCCGCGTCCCTGAGCTTTTTCCTTCACCCTGAGACTCCACCCGAAAGGCCATCGGCTTCCTGCATCGTCCCGGCGATGCGGCCGGTGGCCGGGTTCCTTTCCATGACCGACAAGAGTTCCAATCCTGCGGCCCGCGCGCCGCGCATCGCGATCGTCACTGGCGCCGGCTCCGGCATCGGTCGCGCCGCCTCCCTGGCCCTGCTGGCCGACGGCTGGAGCGTCGTGCTCGCAGGCCGCCGTCCCGAGCCGCTGGAGGCCGTGGCCGATGAGTCTGGCGCGGGCGAGCGCGTCTTCGCCGTACCGACCGATGTGACCCAGCCCGAATCGGTGGATGCGCTGTTTGCCGCCACCTTGCAGCGTTACGGCCGGGTCGACCTGCTCTTCAACAATGCCGGCGTGAGCAACCCGCCCGGTCCTTTCGAGGACTGGACGCCCGAGCAATGGAAGGGCGTCGTCGACATCAACCTCAACGGCATGTTCTATTGCCTGCAACGCGCCTTCCGCGCCATGCGCGACCAGTCGCCGCGGGGCGGGCGCATCATCAACAACGGGTCCATATCGGCCCACACGCCGCGGCCCAACTCCATGGCCTACACGGCCACCAAGCATGCAGTGGCCGGCCTGACCAAGACAGCTGCGCTGGATGGCCGCAAGTACGACATCGCGGTGGGCCAGGTCGATGTGGGCAATGCACTCACCGAGATGGCTGCCAAGTTCCAGCGCGGCGTGCCGCAGGCCAATGGAGAGATCGCGATCGAGCCGACGATGGACGTCAACGTCGTGGGCCAGTCGGTGCTCTACATGGCCAATCTGCCGCTCGAGGCCAATGTGCTCTTCCATACGGTGATGGCCACCAAGATGCCGTTCGTCGGTCGCGGCTGACGAGCATGCGCGTCAGGCGGGCAGCGCCAGTCCGAGGCCGGCATGGCGCGCCAGTTGCGACGCGCTGAACGGACGGTCGGCGAGCCAGCTGTCCGCGGCCGCTCCATGCCACCACACGGCCTGGGTCGCGGCGCTTTGCGGATCGAGGCCGGATGCCAGGGCCGCGCCCACCATGCCCGCCAGCACGTCGCCAGTGCCGCCGGTGGCCAGCCGTGCGTTGCCCGTGGGGTTGATGCGGGGGCAGTCATCGGGGCTCGCGATCACCGAGCCGGAGCCCTTGAGCACGACGGTGCAGCCCAAGGCGTGCGCAAGCTGGCTTGCCGCGGTCAGACGATCCGCCTGCACGGCCTGGGTGTCGGTCTTCAGCAGCCTTGCGGCTTCGAGCGGATGCGGCGTGAGCACGGTGGCCCGATGGGCCTGCGCTCGTTTCTGCAGCAGTTCGCGCCAATCCGGGTGGCGCCCGAGGGCGTTGAGGCCATCGGCATCGAGCACCAGCGACTTTGCGTGGGCGAGCACCTCGGGCAGGAGCGCGTCCGCGGCCACGCCGCCCCCGCACCCGCAGACCACCGTCATCCGGTCAAGCGCCAGTGACCGAGGGTTGCGGCGCATGAGCGCATCGTCGGCCGCGGGCGAGGGCGCTTCGTCGTCCAGCAGCCCCACGAACACACGGCCTGCGCCCGCATGCAGCGCAGCGGTGGCCGCGAGCCACGCAGCGCCGGTCATGCCCGGGGCGCCACCGATGACCGCGACGTCGCCGAAGCTGCCCTTGTGGCTGTCGTGCGGGCGCGAGGCACGTGCCGGGCGCCCAGGCAGTCGGGCATCCGGCGGGACACTGGTTCGGTCAGCCCCCAGGTCGTCGAACCACACCACGCCCGCCGCATCGCGGCCCTGCGCCGTGAACAGGCCGGGCTTGAGCGTGAGCAGACTCAGGCAGTGGCGTTGGCCCGGGCCTGCAATGCCCGGATCGGCCGCAGACCGTCCCGTGTCCGCGTCCAGGCCGCTGGGCAGGTCGACCGCCAGCACAGGCGCGCCGCTGGTCTGCATGATGCGAAGGTGATCGCGCATTCGGCCGCCCGGCGCTCGCGAGGCGCCGAGGCCGAGCAGCGCGTCGATGGCCAGGTCGAAGTGCACGGGTGCCTCAGGGACGAGGGGGATGCCGGCCGCGCACAGACGGTCGAAGGCGTCGCGCGCGTCGGAGGGCAGTCGCTGCGCATCCCCGTCGAAGGTGACGGTCACCGGCCGACCGCGCCGCACCAGTTCGAGCGCCGCCGCGAAGCCGTCGCCGCCGTTGTCGCCGGGGCCGCAGGCGATCCAGATGCAGCGCGCGTGCGGGGCCAGGGCCATGGCCAGGCGTGCCGTCGCCGCGCCGGCACGCCGCATGAGCGTGTGCGCAGGAAGGTGGGCGGCAGCGGCTCGTTCGATGTGCCGCGATGCGGCGACGCCGTGCAGCGGATGGGGCAGGGTGAGGTCCAGGCGGTGCATGGCGCGAGCATGCCTGAACCCGCGCGGGTCAGCGCCGCAGCAGGCGCTCCATGCCCAGGCCGTCGATGTCCACCTCGGGCTCGCGGTGAGCCACCAGATCGGCCAGCACGCGTGCGCTGCCGCATGACAGCGCCCAGCCGCTGGAGCCATGGCCCAGGTTCAGCCATACGCCGGGAACGCCGCTCGGGCCGATGATCGGCGGTCCGTCGGGCAGCATGGGGCGCGCGCCCTTCCACTGCTGCATGCCTGCGCTCAGATTGACGCCCCCCGGAAACCAGTCCTGCAGCACTTTGAAAAGCGTCGGCAGCGCCGCTGGATGGATGCGGCCGGGCTCGCCGCCGAGTTCGGCGCCACCCGCCACGCGCACCCGCTGGCCTTGCCGCGAGATGGCCACCTTGAAGCGCTCGTCCATCACGGCGCTGCGCGGTGCATTCAAGGGCTCGCGTATCGGTGCGCTGATCGAGTGCCCGTACACCGGTGCAAGCGGGATCTGCAGTCCGAGGGGCGCCAGAAGCGGGGCGGCGCCCAGGCCGGCGCAGACGACAATGGCATCGAATGCCACCGACTCGGAGCCGGAGGCCAGGCTGAGCGAACGCGGATGCGCAGCCGACAGCGGCGCGATGTCGCAGCCGAAATGGAACTCGGCGCCCAGGGCCTCGGCTTCGCGCTTGAGTAGCAGCGCGAACTGCCGGCAGTTGCCGACCTCGTCCTGGGGCAGGTGGATGGCACCGGCCAGGGCCGTGCCTTCGGTCAGGCCGGGCTCGATCCGGCGGGCGGCATCGGCGTCGACCACTTCGAAGGCGGCGCCGGCTTCGCGCAGGACGTCCAGGCCGGGCTGGATTAGCTTCTGTTCGCGCGCGCCGCGCAGCAGGACGAGGTAGCCATCGCTGCGCTCATAGGCCAGCTCGCGGCTTTCCACGATTCCGTGCAGGCGCTGCCGGCTGTAGAAGGCCAGGCGCTGCATGCGGCCGCGGTTGGCCAGGTAGGTCTCGAGCCGGCAGGCCTTCTGCCAGGCGCGCATGAAAGCGAGGTCGCGGCGGTGCAGCGGCCAGCGCAGCTTGATGGCGCCATGGGCCGACAGCAGCGAGCGCAGCACCTTCATGCGCATGCCCGGCGCGGCCCACGGTGTGACGTAGCCGGGGGCGACGACTCCGGCGTTGGCGAAGCTCGATTCCTCGGCGGCCGCCTGGCGGCGTTCGAAGACGGCGACGTCGTGGCCGTCGCAGGCCAGTTCCCAGGCAGTGGTGACGCCGATGATCCCGGCGCCCACGATGGCGATTTTCATTGGAGAGCAGAGGAGGGCAGGGCACGCCGCGCGCGGTCAGCCGATGCGCGGAGCATAGTTCAGGCAACGTTTGTTGCCGGCTGTTGGCGGACGCGGGCCTGACCGGATCTGCGGAGAAGCGAGTCAGCTGCCGTCATGCCTCGATCGGCAAGGCCTGGCCGGGCGGCCACGTGGCGGGGCGCTGCCGTCGAGGAGGGGAGGGCACGTGATACACTCCCACGGTTTCGTCGGTCCCGGCTGTCTTTCTGCATGCCGGGCAGGGCCCAACGCAGCGGTACGGCTGTCTGGTCCGCCGGCGGAATTCATCCGCGAACCAGCCCATTCAAGGTGTTCGCCACCCGGCCCTGCTGCCGGATGCGATATGCGGGCTGGATTCAAGACCCAACCTTTGGAGAACTGCAATGTCCACCACCATGCGTGAGATGCTGGAAGCCGGCGTCCACTTCGGCCACCAGACCCGTTTCTGGAACCCCAAGATGGCGCCGTTCATCTTCGGCCACCGGAACAAGATCCACATCATCAACCTGGAAAAGTCGTTGCCGATGTTCCAGGACGCGCAGAAGTACGCCAAGCAGCTGGCTGCCAATCGCGGCACCATCCTGTTTGTCGGCACCAAGCGCCAAGCCCGTGAAATCGTCTCCGACGAAGCCCGCCGCGCCGGCATGCCTTTCGTCGAGACGCGTTGGCTCGGCGGCATGCTGACCAACTTCAAGACGGTCAAGACCTCCATCAAGCGCCTCAAGGACATGAAGGCCCAGCAGGAAGCCGGCCTCGAAGGCATGTCCAAGAAGGAACAGCTGACTTTCACCCGCGAGATCGAGAAGCTCGAGAAGGACATCGGCGGCATCCAGGACATGAACGCCCTGCCCGACGCCATCTTCGTGATCGACGTGGGCTTCCACAAGATCGCCGTGTCCGAAGCCCGCAAGCTGGGCATCCCGCTGATCGGCGTGGTCGACTCCAACCACTCGCCCGAAGGCATCGACTACGTGATCCCCGGCAACGACGACTCCTCCAAGGCCGTCGCCCTCTACGCACGTGGCATGGCCGACGCTGTCATCGAAGGCCGCAACAATGCCGTCAATGACGTGGTCAAGGCCGTCGCCGAAGGCGAAGGCGACGAATACGTCGAAGTCGAAGACAACGCTTCCGCCTCGGCCTGATTTCCAAGGCGGTCCGGAGAAGGGGCTTCGTGGCCCCTTTTTCGTTCCTCTGGCTACTGAAAACGATCTACGGAGTTAAGACATGGCAGCAATTACTGCAAGCATGGTCGCCGAGCTGCGCGCCAAGACCGATGCCCCCATGATGGAGTGCAAAAAGGCCCTGACCGAGGCCGAAGGCAACATGGAAAAGGCCGAAGAACTGCTGCGCGTCAAGCTGGGCAGCAAGGCCGGCAAGGCCGCCGCCCGCATCACCGCGGAAGGTGTGGTCGCCGTCAGCATCGAAGGTACCGTCGGCGCACTGATCGAAGTCAACAGCGAAACCGACTTCGTGAGCAAGAACGACAGCTTCATCGCCATGGCCCAGGCCGCGGCGCAACTGGTCGCCAAGCACAACCCGGCCGACGTGGCCGCCCTGGGCGCCCTGGAATACAGCCAGGACGGCTTCGGCCCCACGCTGGAAGACGTGCGCAAGGGCCTGATCGGCAAGATCGGCGAGAACATGTCGATCCGCCGCTTCAAGCGCTTCGACAACGGCGCCAAGCTGGCTTCCTACCTGCACGGCACCCGCATCGGCGTGGTTGTCGAGTACGAAGGTGACGACACGGCCGCCAAGGATGTGGCCATGCACGTGGCCGCCATGAAGCCGGTCGCCCTGTCGGCCAACGACGTGCCCGCCGAGCTGATCGAGAAGGAACGCGCCGTGGCCGCCGGCAAGGCTGAGGAAGACCGCAAGGCCGCTGAAGCTGCCGGCAAGAAGCCCCAGCCCGACGACATCGTGGCCAAGCGCATCGAAGGCGGCGTGCAGAAGTACCTCAAGGAGGTCTCGCTGTTCAACCAGGCCTTCGTCAAGAACGACAAGCAGACTGTCGAGCAGATGCTCAAGGAGAAGGCCACGACCGTGAAGGGCTTCACCCTGTACGTCGTCGGCGAAGGCATCGAGAAGAAGGTCGACGACTTTGCGGCCGAAGTCGCCGCACAGGTGGCTGCCGCCAAGGCCGGCGCCTGATTGCCCGCGCAAGCGGTGGCGGGCCCTGTAACGGGGCGTGCCACCGCTTTTTTCTTGCGCCTCACCACGTACACTCCCTCCCGCTTCAACATTCTGTTCCCATTGCCTATGCAAGACGCCTCTCCCGCCCATAAGCGTATTCTTCTCAAGCTGTCGGGTGAGGCGCTGATGGGCGACGACGCCTTCGGCATCAATCGGGCGACCATCGTGCGCATGGTCGAGGAAGTGGCTGAAGTGGTGCGTCTGGGCGTCGAGGTGGCGGTGGTCATCGGCGGCGGCAACATCTTCCGCGGCGTCGCGGGCGGTGCCGTGGGCATGGACCGTGCGACGGCCGACTACATGGGCATGCTGGCCACGGTCATGAACTCGCTGGCCCTGGCCGACGCCATGAACAAGCAGGGCCTGACCGCGCGCGTCATGTCGGCCATCGCCATCGACCAGGTGGTGGAGCCGTACGTGCGGCCCAAGGCGCTGCAGTACCTCGAAGAGGGCAAGGTGGTCGTGTTCGCCGCCGGCACCGGCAACCCCTTCTTCACCACGGACACCGCCGCTGCATTGCGCGGCGCTGAAGTGGGCGCCGAGCTGGTGCTCAAGGCCACCAAGGTCGACGGCGTGTACAGCGCCGATCCCAAGAAGGATCCGTCGGCCCAGCGCTATTCATCGCTGTCCTTCGACGAGGCCATTTCCCAGAACCTCGGCATCATGGACGCGACCGCCTTCGCGCTGTGCCGCGATCAGAAACTGCCCATCAAGGTGTTCTCCATCTTCAAGGCCGGTGCCCTCAAGCGCGTGGTGCTGGGTGAGGACGAAGGCACCTTGGTGCATGTCTGACAACGAGAACAAATCATGACCATTGCCGATATCCGCAGCGGGACCGAAGCCAAGATGAAGCAGACGCTGACCGCGCTGCAGGGCCATCTCGCCAAGATCCGCACGGGCCGCGCCAATCCGGCCTTGCTGGACAGCATCCATGTCGAGTACTACGGCTCGCAGGTGCCGCTGTCGCAGGTGGCCAATGTGGCCCTACTTGACGCACGCACCATCAGCGTCCAGCCCTGGGAAAAGAACATGGGCGCCAAGATCGAGAAGGCCATCCGCGAAAGCGATCTGGGCCTCAATCCCGCCAGCATGGGTGAGCTGATCCGCGTGCCGATGCCGCCGATGAGCGAGGAGCGCCGCAAGGAGATGACCAAGTTGGCGCGCCACGAGGGCGAGAACGCCAAGGTGGCCACGCGCAACCTTCGCCGCGACGCCAATGAGTCGGTCAAGAAGCTGGTCAAGGACAAGGCGGCGTCGGAAGACGACCAGAAGCGCGCCGAGGCCGAGATCCAGAAGATGACCGACCGCTACATCGCGGAGATCGACAAGCTGGTGGCGGCCAAGGAAGCCGACATCCTGGCCGTCTGAGGCCCGCCCTGTCGCGTCGCCCATTCCCCGTGTCTTTTCCGGAACGCCGGAGCCAGGAGCCGACCCGTCCATGACTGCCCAACGTGTGCCGCGCCATGTCGCCATCGTGATGGACGGCAACGGCCGCTGGGCGACGCGCCGGTTCCTTCCTCGGGTGGCCGGCCACCGTCAAGGCGTCGAATCGCTGCGTCGCTGCGTCCGTGCCTGCTCCGACCGCGGCATCGAGGTGCTGACTGTCTTTGCGTTCTCTTCGGAGAACTGGAACCGGCCCAAGGACGAAGTCTCCGGCCTGATGGACCTGCTGCTGCTGGTGTTGCAGCGCGAGGTGCCACGGTTGGCGGCGGACGGGGTGCAACTGCATTTCGTGGGTGATCGCACCGCCTTGTCGGCCCGGCTCGTGTCGGGCCTGTCCAAGGCCGAGGCGGACACTGCGCAGAACACGCGTCTGGTGCTGAACATCTGCTTCAACTATGGCGGCCGTTGGGACATCGCCCAGGCGGCGGCCCAGTTGGCCCGGCATGGTCATCCCATCACCGAGGAAAGCCTCGGCCGGGCCATGGCGCTGGCGCACAGCCCTGATCCGGACCTTGTGATCCGCACCGGTGGCGAACAGCGCTTCTCCAACTTTCTGCTCTGGCAGAGCGCCTACTCCGAGCTGTACTTCACAGACTGCCTGTGGCCGGAGTTCGACGAGGCCGCGCTCGATCTCGCGATCGAGGCCTTCCGTGGCCGCGAGCGTCGCTTCGGCAAAACCTCCGAGCAGCTGGTGGCGGGTCACCAACCGCAGCCGCTGCAAAGCCAGGTGGCCTGAGCGACGGTCTCCATGCTGAAGCAGCGCATCATCACCGCCCTCGTCCTGCTGGCCGTTCTGCTGCCGGCGCTGTTCTACCCATCGCCCGAGCCTTTCGCCTGCGTCATGTTGGTGCTGGTGGCCGCAGCAGGTTGGGAATGGGGCCGTCTCAACGGTTACCACCAGGGCATCGCCTTGCTGCTGGGTGGCGAGATGGTGCTGCTGTGCGCGTTGTCGTGGTGGCTGGGGCTGCTGTCGAAGCCGTTGCCTCTGCTGTGGACGGTGGCCGGTGCAGCGTGGGTGCTGGGTGGCGCCGCACTGCTGAAGCTGGCGGTGCCGGGCTGGCCGCATGTTCCAAAGGCCGTCCGTGTCGTTGGCGGGCTGCTGGCGCTGTGGGCGGCCTGGCTCGCGGCGGTGCAGGCGCGCACCATCGGCATCAATTTCCTGCTGTCGATTCTCGTGCTGGTCTGGGTGGCCGACGTGTTCGCGTACTTCGCGGGCCGCGCCTTCGGCCTTCGCTTCACCCATCGCAAGCTGGCGCCAGCCATCAGCCCTGGCAAGAGCTGGGAAGGGGTGTGGGGCGGCGTGGTCGGCGTGATCGTGCTGGCAGTTTGCTGGGTCTGGGCGGACCGGGTGGCCGCTGCCGTGGTCCCCAGCCTGTACACGCACCTGGCTGCACGCGGCTGGTGGCTGCTGCTGTTGGGCGTTGTGTTCCTTGCCGCGATGAGCGTGGTGGGCGACCTGGTCGAGTCGCTCATCAAGCGCAGCGCCGGCGCCAAGGACAGCAGCGGACTGTTGCCGGGCCACGGTGGCGTGCTCGACCGCATCGACGCGCTGCTCCCGACACTGCCACTGGCGATGATGCTGTCGTCACTGGCCTGATCTTCTTCAAGGGATTCCGGTGAGACAACGCGTGACCATCCTCGGGGCGACGGGCTCCGTGGGCACCAGCACCCTGGACGTGATCGCCCGCCATCCGGACCGTTACGAGGTCTTCGCCCTGACGGCCGCCACCCGCGTCGACGAACTGGCCGCACAGTGCCTGCGCTTCCGGCCCCGCTTCGCCGTCATGGCTGACGAGCTGGCGGCGCGCGATCTGGCCTCGCGCCTGGAGGCCGCCCAGTTGTCCACCCGCGTCCTGAGCGGCCCGCAGGCGCTGGACGAGGTGGCGGCGCATCCCGACGTCGATGCCGTGATGGCAGCCATCGTGGGCGCGGCCGGCCTGGCGTCGTGCCTTGCCGCCGCGGCGGCCGGCAAGCGGTTGCTGCTGGCCAACAAGGAGGCGCTGGTGGTGGGTGGCGCGCTGTTCATGGAGACGGTCCGCCGCGGTGGTGCGACCCTGCTGCCGATCGACAGCGAACATTCGGCCATCTTCCAGTGCCTGCCCGAAGACCCGGCCAGTTGGCCTCAGCGGGTCGAGCGGCTGATCCTCACCGCGTCGGGCGGCCCCTTCCGTGGGCGCGACCCGTCAACTCTCTCAGACGTGACGCCGGACCAGGCCTGCGCGCATCCCAACTGGGTGATGGGTCGCAAGATCTCGGTGGATTCCGCCACCATGATGAACAAGGCGCTGGAGGTGATCGAGGCCCGGCATCTGTTCGGGCTGCCCCCGTCGCGCATCGAGGTGACGCTCCATCCGCAGAGCGTCATCCACTCCATGGTGGAGTTCATCGACGGCTCCGTGCTCGCGCAACTGGGGACGCCCGACATGCGCGTGCCGATCGCCTGCGGTCTGGCCTGGCCCGAACGGGTGGAGAGCGGTTCGCAGCGGCTCGACTTCCGTCAGCTGGCTTCGCTGACCTTCGAGGAGGCCGACGAGCGGCGCTTCCCCGGGCTTAAGCTTGCCTGGCAGGTACTCGAGGCCGCGCCGGGCACGCCGGCGGTGCTCAACGCGGCGAACGAGGTGGCGGTGGCGGCCTTCCTGGACGGGCGGCTGCGCTTCGACAGGATCCACGCCGTCAACGTCGAAACTTTGGACCGTGTGCGGCCCTCGAAGGCGCAGTCCCTGGCCGATCTGCTGGATCTGGATGCGCAGGCCCGGCGTGCCGCCGAGCTTGCCGTCGGCCGGATGGCATCCTGACTGCAACCCCCTGCCTGCCATGCTCACCCTCGTTGCCTTCGTCGTCGCGCTGGGGCTGCTGATCGCCGTCCATGAATACGGCCATTACCGCGTGGCCGTGGCCTGCAATGTGCGGGTCATCCGTTTCTCCATCGGTTTCGGTCCCGCCTTGTTGCGGTGGAAGCCTCGCCGGCAGCGTCCCGGCCAGGACACGGAGTTCGTCGTGGGCGCGTTGCCGCTGGGCGGTTACGTGCGCATGCTCGACGAGCGCGAGGCACCGGTGGCGCCCGAAGAGCGCCATCGCGCTTTCAATACGCAACCCTTGAAGTCCCGGGCCGCCATCGTGGCTGCCGGCCCTGTGGCCAACCTGCTGCTGGCCGTTCTTCTCTACGCGGTGGTGGGATGGATCGGCGTCCAGGAGCCTGCAGCCGTGATCGGCAAGCCCGCCGAATCTTCCTTGGCTGCCGAGGCTGGGCTTCAGGGCGGCGAACGCGTGTTGGGGGTGGGGGATGATGGCGCCGACTCGCTCAGTCCCGTCTCCTCTTTCGAGGATCTTCGATGGCAGGCGACGCGAGCCGCCCTGGACGGCCGCGACCTCCGGCTCGAGATCGAAGGCGCCGCAGGCCGAGGAACGCGCGAGGTGGTGCTGCCGTTGAGCAGCATGGGTGCGCGAGATGCCGATCCGCAGATGTTCGCCAGGATCGGCCTGGCCGCGCCGTTCACCCGCCCGGTCATCGGCGAGGTCATGGCCGACGGGGCTGCGAGCCGGTCCGGCCTGAAGGCGGGCGACCAGGTCCTGTCGGTCGGCAGCACGACGGTGATCGACGGCCAGCACCTGCGCGAACTCATCCGCCGCTCGGTGGACGGGCGAGAAGGCCGCGCGCAACCCTGGCATATCGAGCGGGATGGGCGGATGCTGACGCTGGAGGTGCGGCCCGACGTCCGCGACGAGTCGGGCACCGCCATCGGACGAATCGGCGCCTATGTCGGGGCCGCGCCTGAGATGGTGACGGTGCGGCAGGGTCCGCTGGATGGCCTCGTCAAGGGCGTGCAGCGCACCTGGGAGGTGTCGACGCTGACGCTCAAGATGATGGGCAAGATGGTGATCGGGGAAGCGTCGATCAAGAACATCAGCGGGCCCCTCACCATCGCCGATTACGCGGGCAAGTCCGCCAGCCTGGGGCTGACCCAATACCTCGTCTTCCTGGCCCTCATTAGTGTGAGTCTGGGCGTACTGAACCTGCTGCCGCTGCCGGTCCTCGATGGGGGGCACCTGATGTATTATCTTTGGGAGGGCCTGACTGGCAGGGGCGTGTCCGACGCCTGGATGGAACGTCTTCAGCGCGGGGGTGTCGCGCTGCTGCTGGTGATGATGTCGATTGCACTCTTCAACGACGTGAATCGTCTCTTTGGTTAACCTTCAGCCGGCCCCTGGCGGCGCCGGCCTTCTTCTTCACACATGAACCAACAGATCAGTCGCTTTCGCCTGCGCAGCGTGGCAGCGGTGCTCACCAGTGCGTTGGCCGCGACGGCCGCCTGGGCCATTGAGCCGTTCACCGTCCGGGACATCCGCATCGAGGGCCTGCAGCGTGTCGAGCCCGGCACGGTGTTCGCTTCCATTCCCCTGCGCGTCGGCGAGACCTACACCGATGATCGCGGCTCCGCGGCCATCCGTGCGCTGTTCGACCTGGGCCTGTTCAAGGACGTACGCATCGACGTGAATGGCAATGTGGTGGTGGTGATCGTCGAGGAACGTCCCACCATTGCCGATGTCGACTTCGTGGGCGCCAAGGAGTTCGACAAGGAAGCGCTGAAGAAGGCGCTGCGCGAGGTCGGCCTGACCGACGGCCGTCCTTTCGACAAGGCGCTGGCGGATCGTGCAGAGCAGGAGCTCAAGCGCCAGTACATCTCCCGCAGCCTCTACAACGCCGAGGTGGTGACCACGGTGACGCCGATCGAACGCAACCGGGTCAACCTCACGTTCACGGTCACCGAAGGGGCGCCCGCCCGCATCCGCGACATCCGGATCGTGGGTGCCAATGCCTTCAGCGAGTCCACGCTGCTCGGGCTGTTCGACCAGGACACCGGCGGCTGGTTGTCGTGGTACACCAAGTCGAACCAGTACTCGCGCACCAAGCTCAACGCCGACCTCGAGACGCTCAAGCAGTACTACATTACGCGTGGCTACATGGAGTTCCGCGTCGACTCCACGCAGGTGGCGATCTCGCCCAACCGGCAGGATCTGTCGATCACCGTCAACATCCACGAAGGTCCGAAGTACGTCGTATCGGGTGTCCGCCTCGATGGCAACTACCTCGGGCGTGACGACGAGTTCAAATCGCTGATCACCATCAAGCCCGGCGAGGCGTACAACGGTGAGCAGGTGACGGAGACCACCAAAGCCTTCAACGACTACTTCGCCAGCTTCGGCTATGCCTTCGCCCGTGTGCAGGCCAAGCCCGAGATCGACCGCGAGAACAACCGCGTCGCGCTGGTGCTTCAGGCCGATCCGTCGCGCCGCGTCTATGTGCGCCGGATCAACGTGTCCGGCAACAACAAGACGCGCGACGAAGTGATCCGCCGCGAGTTCCGCCAATTCGAGGCTTCGTGGTACGACGGCGATCGCATCAAGCTGTCGCGCGAGCGGGTGGACCGTCTGGGCTATTTCACCGAAGTCAACGTCGATACGCAGGAAGTGCCGGGTTCGCCAGACCAGGTCGACCTGACCTACAACGTGGTCGAGAAGCCGACGGGTTCGCTGCAACTGGGCGCAGGTTTCTCGAGTTCGGACAAGATCTCGCTGAACTTCGGTATCACGCAGGAGAACGTCTTCGGATCGGGCAACTACCTCGGTCTGAACGTCAACACCAGCAAGTACTACCGCACCATCTCGCTGACCACCACGGACCCGTACTTCACGCAGGACGGCATCTCCCGGACGATCAGCGTTTTCCATCAGACCACGCGGCCCTACTACAGCACCGACGGCGACTACTCGCTCGTGGCTGAGGGCGGCTCGATCCGTTTCGGCGTGCCGTTCAGCGAAGTGGACACAGTCTTCTTCGGTGCGGGCATCGAGCGCTACAAGTTCAAGCCGGGCGATGTGCCCGACTATTCGCTGCTCGCGCTCGTCAACCCGGCGCTGGCGACCTACTACCGCGACCTGTACGGCAAGTCGATCCCGCAGGCGTACCTGAACTACTTCCAGTGCGGCTTCCAGTATGGCGCGGGCGGCTACGCCACGTCGCTGGACTGCAACCGCGACTCGGTCTGGGGCGTGCCGCTGACGGTCGGCTGGGCCCGTGACGATCGAGACAGCGCTCTGGTTCCGACCAAGGGTCGCGTGCAGCGCGCCAACCTCGAGTTCGGCGTGGGCGGCGATTTCAGCTACGGCAAGACGAGTTACCAGTTCCAGCAGTACATCCCGCTGTCCAAGCAGTACACGTTGGCCCTCAACGCCGAACTGGGATACGCCAAGGCATTCGGCGGCAAGGACTTCCCGATCTTCAAGAACTTCTATGCCGGTGGCCTTGGCTCCATCCGTGGCTTCGAGCAGAACTCGCTCGGTCCGCGCGACACGGTCACGACCGCGGCACTGGGTGGCACGAAGAAGGCCGTGTTCAACATCGAACTGAGCACGCCGTTCCCGGGCGCGGGCAATGACCGCACGCTGCGTCTCTATACCTTCCTCGACGCCGGTAACGTGTTTGCCGACCGCCGCGACGGCCAGACCGATGAGCAGTGGAAGGCGCAGCAGCGCATCCGTGCCTCCTTCGGCCTGGGGATCAGCTGGATCTCGCCGCTCGGCCCCTTGCGCATCGCCTATGCAGTGCCGATCCGGCAACAGAAGGAAGTGCCGGACCCCAACAATCCTCTCGTGCCGCTGGTGCCGGCGGACCGCACGCAGCGCGTCCAGTTCCAGATCGGTACGGCATTCTGAGTCAGTCAATGAAGAAGATGTACTCGTGGTCTGCTGCCGCACTGCTGGCAGGCTTGATGATGACGGGCGTGGCGCACGCCCAGGAAGCGTTCCGTTTTGGCGTGGTCAATCCTGATCGCGTGATGCGCGAGGCGCCTGCGGCCAAGGCCGCCCAGACTCGCCTGGAACAGGAGTTCCTCAAGCGCGAGAAGGATCTCAAGGACCAGGAAGCGGCACTCAAGGCGGCTTCGGACAAGCTGGAGCGCGATGCGCCGACCTTGTCCGAGACGCAGCGGACCCAGCGCCAGCGCCAACTGGTCGATCAGGACCGCGATTTCCAGCGCAAGCGCCGTGAGTTCCAGGAGGACCTCAACCTGCGTCGCAGCGAAGAACTGCAGAAGGTGTACGAAAGCGCGCAACGTGCGATCAAGCAGGTCGCCGAGGCCGAGAAGTACGACGTGATCCTTCAGGATGCGGTCTACGTCAATCCCAAGCACGACATCACCGACAAGGTGATCAAGGCCCTGAACGCCGCGGCCGCTCCGAACGGCAGCGGCAGCAAGTGACGCCGGCGCCGTGAGCCTGCTTCTGGGCGAGATCGTCGCTGTGCTCGGCGGCGAGTTGCTCGGCGATGCAGCGATGGTGGTGGAGCGGCTGGAGCCGCTAAGCGCGGCCGGCCCGGCCGCCATCAGCTTCCTGAGCCACCCTCGTTATCGCAAGGAACTGTTGGCCTCCCGGGCGGGCTGCGTCATCGTGGCCCCGTCCATGCGGGACGAGGCGATGGCGCGCGGAGCCTGCCTGGTCGTCGCGGATCCCTATCTCTACTTTGCCCGGCTGACACAGCTGTGGAAGGCACGGCACTCGCCCGCGCAGCCACCGGGCATCCATCCCTCGGCAGTGGTCGATGCGGGTGCGCATGTCGATGCGACGGCGGTCATCGGTCCGCTGTGCGTGGTCGAACGCGGTGCCCGCATCGGGGCTGGCACCGTCCTCAAGTCGCGCGTCACCGTCAGCGAGGACTGCGTCATCGGTGATCGCTGCCTGCTCCACCCTGGGGTCGTCATCGGCGCCGATGGCTTCGGACTGGCGCCTCATGAAGGTGCCTGGGTCAAGATCGAGCAGCTGGGGGCGGTACGTATCGGCAACGACGTGGAGATCGGTGCCAACACCTGCATCGACCGGGGCGCGCTGGAGGACACGGTGCTCGAGGACGGCGTCAAGCTGGACAACCTCATCCAGATCGGCCACAACGTGCGCGTCGGTCGCAACACGGCCATGGCCGGTTGCGTGGGCGTGGCAGGGAGCGCCGAGATCGGCGCGCAGTGCACCATCGGCGGCGGCGCGGTGGTGCTCGGTCACCTCAAGCTGGCGGATGGCGTTCATGTCTCCGCCGCCACCGTGGTCACCCGTTCGATCCTCAAGCCGGGGCAGTACACTGGTGTGTTTCCCATCGATGACAACGCGGCCTGGGAGCGCAATGCCGCCACGCTGCGTCATCTGCACCAGTTGCGCGAGCGCCTGCGCGCGCTCGAGAAGCAAGCCGCCTCTGGCCTGACACCATGACGAACACGCTCGACATCCACCAGATCCTCAAGCTCCTGCCCCATCGCTACCCCTTCCTGCTGGTCGACCGGGTGCTGGACATGGAGAAGGGCAAGCGCATCACGGCGCTGAAGAACGTGACGATGAACGAGCCGTTCTTCAACGGCCACTTTCCGCATCGCCCGGTCATGCCCGGCGTGCTGATGCTGGAGGCCATGGCGCAGGCCGCGGCACTGCTGTCCTTCCGCTCGCTGGACATCGTGCCGGACGACAACACCGTCTATTACTTTGCCGCCATCGACGGCGCACGCTTCAAGCGTCCGGTGGAGCCGGGCGACCAGCTGACGCTCGAGGTCGAGATCGACCGCATGAAGGCGGGCATCTCCAAGTTCCGGGGCCGTGCCAAGGTGGGCGAAGAACTCGCGTGCGAGGCCGAGCTGATGTGTGCCATGCGTCGCATCGAGGCCTGAGGCATGCCCCAGATCCATCCGACCGCCATCGTCGACCCGGGCGCCGAGCTGGATGCGTCGGTCAACGTCGGCCCTTACGCCGTGATCGGGCCGAAGGTCCGCATCGGGGCGGGCACTTCCGTCGGCCCGCACTGTGTGATCGAAGGGCGCACGACCATCGGACGTGACAACCGGATCTTCCAATTCGCGTCGCTCGGGGCGATCCCCCAGGACAAGAAATACGCCGGCGAGGATACGGCGCTCGAGATTGGCGACCGCAACACGATCCGGGAGTTCTGCACCTTCAACCTGGGCGTGCCAGGCGCCGGTGGTATCACGCGCGTGGGCCACGACAACTGGATCATGGCCTACAGCCACATCGCGCACGACTGTCGGGTCGGCGACCACACCACACTGTCCAACAACACCACCCTGGCAGGTCATGTGGAACTGGGCGACTGGGTGACGGTGGGCGGCCTGGTGGGCATCCACCAGTTCGTGAAGGTGGGGGCGCATGCGATGGTCGGTTTCGCGACCGCCGTTTCCCAGGACGTCCCGCCCTTCATGCTGGTCGATGGCAATCCCATGGCCGTTCGCGGCTTCAACATCGTGGGCCTGAAGCGCCGGGATTTTTCGGCAGCGCGTCTTGCGGCCATCAAGCAGATGCATCGCCTGTTGTATCGCCAGGGCCGCACGCTCGACGACGCCCGCGCCGCCATCGACGCACTCGCCGTCGACATGCCCGATGCGGCAGTCGACGTTCAGCTGATGAGCGCCTTTCTCGCGGACAGCACGCGCGGCATTGCACGCTGACATGGCGGGGACTTCCGTGTCTTCGCGCCAGTTCGCGATGGTCGCGGGCGAGGCGTCCGGCGATCTCCTGGCCAGCCTGCTCATCGACGGTCTCAAGCCCCGTTGGCCCGACGCCTCGCTGGTGGGCATCGGTGGGCCGCAGATGCTTGCCCGCGGATTCCAGAGCTGGTGGCCCCAGGAAAAGCTCGCCGTGCGCGGCTACATCGAGGTGCTGCGCCACTATGCCGAGATCGCCGGCATCCGCAGGCACTTGCGGGCCCGCTTGCTGCGCGAATGGCCACAGCTGTTCATCGGTGTCGACGCCCCCGATTTCAACCTCGATCTCGAGGCCGCCCTGCGCGGGCGCGGCATCCGCACCGTTCACTTCGTCTGCCCCTCCATCTGGGCATGGCGGGCAGACCGCATCGAGAAGATCCGCGCCGCCGCTGACCATGTGCTGTGCATCTTCCCCTTCGAGCCTGCGCTGCTGGCGGAGCAGGGCGTCTCGGCCAGCTACGTGGGCCATCCGCTGGCGAATGTGATCCCGATGGAGGTGGATCAGCGTGCGGCCCGCCGCGCCCTGGATCTGGACGAAGACCGGCCCGTGGTCGCCCTCCTGCCCGGCAGCCGGCGTTCGGAACTGCGATATCTGGCGACACGTTTCTTCGCCGCCGCTGCGCGCATGCGGCGCAGCCGGCCGGAGCTCCAGTTCGTGGCGCCCATCATCCCCAGTCTGCGCGGGGAGGCCGAGACCTTGCTGGCAGCCAGCGAGATGGCCGGTGCGATCAGGCTCGTCGACGGCCGCTCGCACCAGGTGCTGGCCAGCTGCGACGTAACGCTGATCGCCAGCGGTACGGCCACGCTGGAGGCGGCGCTCTTAAAGCGGCCCATGGTGATCGCCTACAACATGAACCGCGTCTCCTGGCACCTCATGCACCGGCAGCAGCTGCAGCCCTGGGTGGGACTGCCGAACATCCTGTGCAGCGATTTCGTGGTGCCGGAATTGCTGCAGGAAGCTGCCACGCCGCAGGCACTCGCGGATGCCACGCTGGCGTGGCTTGACGCGCCGGAACGCGTTGCCGCACTGCGCCAGCGGTTTACGCAACTCCATGGTGAGTTGCTGCGTGACACCCCCACACTCTGTGCCGATGCGATCGAGAAAGTCCTCCAAGCCTGAACAGGTGCCCCTCGCGTGGGATGCCCCGGGCCTGCTGGCCGGCGTGGACGAGGCCGGGCGCGGCCCCCTGGCCGGACCGGTGGTGGCGGCGGCGGTGATCCTGGACGACCTGCACCCCATCAAGGGCCTGGCCGATTCCAAGGTGCTCACGCCGCTGCGGCGCGAGAAACTGCACGACGAGATCCTGGCCAAGGCACTGTGCTGCTCGATCGCCACCGCCACGGTGGAAGAGATCGACACCCACAACATCCTGCAGGCGACGATGCTGGCCATGCGCCGCGCCGTGCAGGGCCTGCGCCTTCGACCCTCCAAGGTGATGGTCGACGGCAACCGCCTGCCGCCCCTGGATGTGCTGGCCGAAGCCATCGTCAAGGGCGACGCACGGGTGAAGGCCATTTCCGCCGCCTCGATCCTCGCCAAGGTCCATCGGGACCGGCTGTGCCTGGCGCTGCACGATGAGTTTCCGCAGTATGGCTTTGCCGCCCACAAGGGCTATGGCACCCCCGAGCACCTGGCGGCGTTGCGCCAGCACGGTGCCTGCGTCCATCACCGGCGTTCGTTCTCGCCTGTAGCGCAGGCGCTGCAGGTGGCCGGCGTGCCGCCCGTGGTGGTGCAGGTGGAGAGCGCAGTGCGGGTGCAGATGGCCGCGTCACCGGAGCGGCTGCTGCCATGAGTGCGGGTTCGACGGGCCCGGACGGTTCCCGCTCGCCGGCCATGGCGCACCGTGCGGCCGAGCCCGTGCGCATCAGCTCGCGCGACAACCCGCTTCTGAAGGATTTGCGTCGCCTGGCCCGCGATGGCGCCGTCTACCGCCGCCTGGGACGGCTCTGGCTGGAGGGGGACCACCTTTGCAGCGCGGCGCTGAATCGGGGCCTTCGGCCGGCGGCTGCGGTCTTTGCGGAATCCTTCTGGGCCCACGCGCCGAAGCAGCTCGCCGAGGCGGCGCCCAAGATCTTCCTGCTGCCGGACGCGCTGCTGGCGGAGGCCAGTGGACTGGAGTCACCCGCGCCGGTCGGCTTCCTGATGGATCTGCCTGAGCAGCATTCCGTCCAGGCGGGACTGGCGTCGGTCGTGCTCGACCGCCTTCAGGATCCCGGCAACGTCGGCTCCATCCTGCGCAGTGCATCTGCCTTTGGGTTCGGGCAGATCCTGGCACTCAAGGGAACGGTGGCGCTATGGTCGCCGAAGGTGATGCGCGCGGGCATGGGGGCGCACTTCGCCTTGCGGCTCGTTGAAGGCCTGGAGCCCGAGGCCGTGGGCGATCTTGGCCTGCCGCTGCTGGCCACGAGCTCCCATCGAGGACTCTGGCTGCACCAGGCCCCGTTGCCCTGGCCCTGCGCTTGGATGATGGGGCACGAAGGGCAGGGGTTGGGCGCAGGGCTCGATGCGCGGGCTGATCTGCACATCCGCATTGCGCAGCCGGGCGGCGAGGAGTCGCTCAACGTCGCAGCCGCAGCCGCCGTCTGCCTTCATGCCAGTGCCGCCTTGAAGCTGTCCGCGCAGCCCTGACGAGGGAACCGCCTGGGGCGTGCAACGCGCTCCCGGGAGTGCGATTTTTCACACTTGTGCGTAACTTGCTGGGCAAGTGGCGCCCGTTGGGGCAGAATTGTGAACTTTCGTGTCAAAAACATTGACCGAGTTGGCGGGGACGTCAGCCAGGATCGTGTTTGCGCTCGTTCATGCAACATCACGGTGGCAACGGTGCGGCGCCCCAGGTGCTGAATCAACTGGTCAATGCGGTGGTAGCGGCCGTGCTGCTGATGGCGGCGGTGTTTGCTGCACTCGTGTTCACCTGGTCGGTCCAGCGCGTGCGTGCGGTGCACGAGATCGAAGACCAGCTGCAGGTGTATCGCCTCGCCCTGAGCGCGGTCGAACAGGTGTCCGCCGAGCGCGGGCCGATGAATGCAGCCCTCGGACGCCCCGGCCAGTTCGCGCCGACGCTGGATGCGGCGCGCCGCAAGACAGACATTTCCCTCGAAGCCCTCCGACGTGCCGCGTCGGCCTGCAGTTCCTGCCAGCTGGGCCCCTACGAATTCGCGGCCATCGAGAGCGAGTTGCAGCAGGCCCGCACGCAGGTGCAGGCCTTGCTGACGCAGACGCTCGCGCAGCGTGACCCGGGGCAGATGGCCCTGACCATCGAGCGCATGATCGGCGTCGTCGATCTCGAGTTCCGACTGATCGACCAACTCGGCCAGAACCTCCAGCGGCTCGCGCCGGAGATTGCCGCCCCGGTGACCCGGGCCCGGCTGGCCGCCCGCCTGAGGGAGAACGCAGGGCGCCTGGGCTCCCGGTTGACCGTGGCCCTGGCCACCCAGCGCGAGCTGTCCGTCCCCGAGCGGCAGGGGGTCGCCGAGCTGCTGGGACGGATCCGCCAGCTCAGCGAACTGCTGCAGGCATCGATACCTGCCGCGCAGGGCCAGGGTGAAGAAGCCCGGGCCTTTGGTCGCGTGGCCGACATCTACTTCGGCCAGGGCATGCCCTATTTCGACGCGACGCTCGAGCGCATGGCCCAGCATCGCGGTCCGACGCCTGCCGAGTTCGCGGAGGCCTATGTCCCCACCATGGCGCCGATCGTGGCGCTGCGGGACCTGGAGACCCGGCTGGCGCAGAACCATCTCTCCGGTCTGCACGATCGCGCCTGGTGGGTGCTGGTGGGCGTGGTGGTCGCCACGCTGTCGCTGACGATGCTGCTGGCCGTGGGTCTCGTGATGCTCAATCGTCGGCTGCTCTCACCCCTGCTCGACACCGTGCACCGGCTGATCGGCCTGACCCAGGAAGACACCACGTTCACGCCGCTGGCGCCGGCGCAGCGGCGCGGCGGGTATGCGCGTGAGCTGCGGACCATCTTTGCTGCTCTGCGCCACCTGGAGGAACTGCTTCAGCGCTCGATCCATGTGCGGCGGGAGCGCGATGCACTGATCGCCCGCCTGCATGTCCTTGCAGGGACGGATCATCTGACCGGCCTGCCCAACCGTCGCACCTTCGAGCAGCGGCTTCTGCAGGCCAGCGCGGAAAGCGGCGGCCAGATGCTGGCGCTGATCATGTTCGACATCGACCACTTCAAGCAGATCAATGACCAGCATGGGCATGAGGTTGGCGACCAGTTGCTGCGACAACTGGCGGACCGGCTGCGGTCGACCCTGCACCGGCCCGACCAGACCGCACGTATCGGGGGCGAGGAGTTCGTGGTGTTCCAGGCCGTGGCCCGCCCGGCCGAGGCGATGGCGTTGGCGGAACACCTGCGCAGCGCCCTGGGGCGGCCGTTCTCGATTCCGGACCACGGCACCATGGCCGTGACTGCGAGCTTCGGCGTGGCGCTCACGCGCCAGAACGCGAGGCTGCACACCCATGAACTGCTGCGCCGCGCCGACCAGGCCCTCTACCGGGCGAAGCGGGCCGGGCGCAACCGCTGCGAGATGGCGGACTTCGATGTCTCGGCATACACCAGCCGGCTGGAAGGTGAGGCGGCGAGGCTACAATAGGCGGCTTTTCGCAAACCGCGTCGCCCGATTCTTTTCTTCGCCAGAAAATTCCCTAGCACCGTTCGCAGCCAGCGCGGCCACGAACCTTGGGCGACCGTCTTATCCGGAGAACCCAGTGCTTTTGTCCCTCCAAGGGTCTTTTTCGCCCGCCATCCTGGCGCTCGCTGACGGCACGGTCTTTCTCGGCAAGTCGATCGGTGCCCCGGGCACCACAGTCGGCGAGGTGGTGTTCAACACCGCCATCACCGGCTACCAGGAAATCCTCACCGACCCCAGTTACTGCCAGCAGATCGTCACCCTGACGTATCCGCACATCGGCAACTACGGCGTCAACGAGGAAGACATCGAAGCCGACAAGATCCAGGCCGCCGGGCTCATCATCAAGGACCTGCCGCTGCTGGCGTCCAACTTCCGCAAGACGCGCAGCCTGAGCGAATACCTCGCCGCCAACGGCACCGTCGCCATTGCCGGCATCGACACCCGCCGCTTGACCCGCCACCTGCGCACCCACGGTGCGCAGAACGGCACCATCGTCGGCCTGGTCGCCGGCGAGACGCCCACGCAGGAACGCATCGACGCCGCCATCGCCGCCGCCAAGGCGGCGCCTTCGATGGCCGGCCTGGACCTGGCCAAGGTGGTCTCCACCCGCCAGACCTACGAGTGGACGCAGACCGAGTGGAAGCTGGGCGCCGGCTACGGCGTGCAGATCACGCCGCGCTTCCATGTCGTGGCCTTCGACTTCGGCGTCAAGAAGAACATCCTGCGCATGCTGGCGCAGCGCGGCGCCCGCATCACGGTGGTGCCGGCGCAGACGCCTGCGGCCGACGTGCTCAAGCTCAAGCCCGATGGCGTCTTCCTGGCCAACGGCCCCGGCGATCCGGAGCCCTGCGACTACGCCATCACGGCGACGCGCGAGCTGATCGAGACCGGCATCCCCACCTTCGGCATCTGCCTGGGCCACCAGATCATGGCGCTGGCCTCGGGGGCCAAGACCTTCAAGATGAAGTTCGGCCACCATGGCGGCAACCATCCGGTGAAGGACCTGGACTCCGGCCGCGTCTCCATCACCAGCCAGAACCACGGTTTCGCGGTGGACGAGAAGACGCTGCCCGCCAACCTGCGTGCGACGCACATCAGCCTGTTCGACAACACGCTGCAGGGACTGGCCCGCACCGACAAGCCGGCCTTCTGCTTCCAGGGGCACCCTGAGGCATCGCCCGGCCCGCACGACATCGGCTACCTCTTCGACCGCTTCACGGCCCTCATCGAAAAACACAAGGCGGAGGCGGTGAATGCCTAAGCGCACAGACATCAAGAGCATCCTCATCATCGGCGCCGGCCCCATCGTCATCGGCCAGGCCTGCGAGTTCGACTACTCCGGCGTACAGGCCTGCAAGGCGCTGCGCGAGGAGGGCTACAAGGTCATCCTGATCAACAGCAACCCCGCGACGATCATGACCGACCCGGCCACGGCTGACGTCACGTACATCGAGCCCATCACCTGGCCCACGGTCGAGAAGATCATCGCCAAGGAGCGCCCCGACGCGATCCTGCCCACCATGGGCGGCCAGACGGCGCTGAACTGCGCGCTGGACCTGTGGCGCAACGGCGTGCTCGACAAGTACAAGGTCGAGCTGATCGGCGCCACGCCCGAGGCCATCGACAAGGCCGAAGACCGCCTGAAGTTCAAGGACGCGATGACCAAGATCGGCCTGGGCTCGGCGCGCTCGGGCATCGCCCACAGCATGGAAGAAGCCTGGGCGGTTCAGAAGAGCGTCGGGTTCCCGACCGTGATCCGGCCCAGCTTCACACTGGGCGGCACCGGCGGCGGCATCGCCTACAACCCGGAAGAGTTCGAGACCATCTGCAAGCGCGGCCTGGAAGCCTCGCCCACCAACGAGCTGTTGATCGAAGAGTCGCTGCTCGGCTGGAAGGAGTACGAGATGGAAGTGGTCCGCGACAAGGCGGACAACTGCATCATCGTGTGCTCCATCGAGAACCTGGATCCGATGGGCGTGCACACCGGCGACTCCATCACCGTCGCGCCGGCGCAGACGCTGACCGACAAGGAATACCAGATCATGCGCAACGCCAGCCTGGCGGTGCTGCGCGAGATCGGCGTCGACACCGGCGGCTCCAACGTGCAGTTCTCGGTCAATCCGAAGGACGGCCGGATGATCGTCATCGAGATGAACCCGCGCGTGTCGCGCTCGTCGGCCCTGGCCTCCAAGGCCACGGGCTTTCCGATCGCCAAGGTCGCGGCCAAGCTGGCCGTGGGCTACACGCTCGATGAACTGCGCAACGAGATCACGGGCGGCGCCACGCCGGCCTCCTTCGAGCCCAGCATCGACTACGTGGTCACCAAGATCCCGCGCTTCGCCTTCGAGAAGTTCCCGCAGGCCGATTCGCGCCTGACCACGCAGATGAAGTCCGTGGGCGAGGTGATGGCCATGGGCCGCACCTTCCAGGAGTCCTTCCAGAAGGCGCTGCGCGGCCTGGAAGTGGGCGTGGACGGCATGAACGAGAAGACCCAGGACCGCGAAGTGCTCGAGAAGGAACTGGGCGAGCCCGGCCCCGAGCGCATCTGGTACGTGGGCGATGCCTTCGCCCAGGGCCTGAGCGTGGACGAGGTGTTCGACCTCACCAAGATCGACCGCTGGTTCCTGGTGCAGATCGAGGAGATCGTGAAGATCGAGCTCGAGCTGGAGACCAAGAGCCTGGACGACATCGACGCCGACACGCTGCGCGTGCTCAAGCAGAAGGGCTTCTCTGACCGCCGTCTGGCGCGCCAGCTCAAGACCACCGACAAGGCCATCCGCGACAAGCGCCGCGCCCTGGGCATCCGCCCGGTCTACAAGCGCGTGGACACCTGCGCGGCCGAGTTCGCCACCGACACGGCCTACATGTACTCGACTTATGACGAGGAGTGCGAGGCCGAGCCGACGGACAAGAAAAAGATCATGGTGCTCGGCGGCGGTCCCAACCGCATCGGCCAGGGCATCGAGTTCGACTACTGCTGCGTGCATGCGGCGCTGGCGATGCGCGAGGACGGGTATGAGACCATCATGGTCAACTGCAACCCCGAGACCGTCTCGACCGACTACGACACCTCCGACCGCCTGTACTTCGAGCCGCTGACGCTGGAAGACGTGCTGGAGATCGTCGACAAGGAAAAGCCCACCGGCGTGATCGTGCAGTACGGCGGCCAGACGCCGCTGAAGCTCGCGCTCGACCTGGAGGCCAACGGCGTGCCGATCATCGGCACCACGCCGGACATGATCGACGCTGCGGAAGACCGCGAGCGCTTCTCGGCGCTGCTGCGCGAACTGAATCTCAAGCAGCCGCCCAACGCCACCGCCCGTACCGAGGCCGAGGCGCTGGAAAAGGCCTCGTCGCTGGGCTATCCGCTGGTCGTGCGTCCCAGCTACGTGCTCGGCGGCCGTGCGATGGAGATCGTGCACGAGCAACGCGATCTGGAGCGCTACATGCGCGAGGCCGTCAAGGTGAGCAACGACTCGCCGGTGCTGCTGGACCGCTTCCTGAACGACGCCGTCGAATGCGACGTGGACTGCATCCGCGATGCCGAGGGCGCAACGCTCATCGGCGGCGTGATGGAGCACATCGAGCAGGCCGGCGTGCACTCGGGTGACTCCGCTTGCTCCCTGCCGCCGTACAGCCTCAAGGCCGAGACCATCGCCGAGCTCAAGCGCCAGAGCGCCGCCATGGCCAAGGCGCTGAACGTGGTCGGCCTGATGAACGTGCAGTTCGCCATCCAGGAAAAAGATGGCCAGGACGTGATCTACGTGCTGGAAGTGAACCCGCGCGCCTCGCGCACGGTGCCCTATGTGAGCAAGGCCACGGGCATCCAGCTGGCCAAGGTGGCGGCGCGCTGCATGGCCGGCCAGTCGCTGGCCAGCCAGGGCGTCACCAAGGAAGTCACGCCGCCGTACTTCAGCGTCAAGGAAGCGGTGTTCCCCTTCGTCAAGTTCCCGGGCGTCGATCCGATCCTCGGGCCGGAGATGAAGTCCACCGGCGAGGTGATGGGCGTGGGCAAGACCTTCGGCGAGGCCTTCGTCAAGAGCCAGCTGGGCGCCGGCACCATCCTGCCGAAGTCGGGCAAGGTCTTCATCTCGGTGAAGAACAACGACAAGGCCCGTGCGGTCGAATGCGCCCGCGGCCTGGCCAAGCTGGGCTTCGAGCTGATCGCCACCAAGGGCACGGCCGCGGCCATCCAGGCGGCGGGCCTCAACTGCGCGGTGGTCAACAAGGTGACCGAAGGCCGTCCGCACATCGTGGACATGATCAAGAACAACGAGATCGCCCTGGTCATCAACACGGTGGAAGAGCGCCGCAACGCCATCACCGATTCCCGCCTGATCCGCACCTCGGCGCTGCTGGCCCGTGTGACGACCATCACGACGATCTTCGGCGCCGAAGCGGCTGTCGAGGGCATGCAGCACCTGCAGGACCTGGGCGTGATCTCGGTGCAGGAGATGCACGCGGAGCTGGCCGGCGCCTGACCGCCGCGGCAAGCGATCCCTGGGGCTCGCCCGCTTGCATGGCACGTGCGGATCGCTAGAGTGCGCGCATGCCGCCCGCACCGCCTGCCATCGCCGAGCACCGACGCCTCTGGAGCACGGAGGCCGTCGAATGCAACGAGCGGCTGGACTACTGGGTCGGCGCGATCTGCGAGGCCTTCCTCGAGATGGACTGCAGCTCGCGCGAGGCCGAGGCCTTCGGCGGGCAGCTCGCAAGCCGTGACGTCGAGGAAATCTCGGTCAACCAAGTCATCGCGTCCACGCAGGATGTCTACAGAACGCCGGCCGGCATTGCCCGCAGCCGGCGTTCCCATTTCTACCTGATCGGTCAGGCCGACCGGCCCTGGCATGTGCGCCAGGGTGGCCAGGTGGCGCATCTGCGTCCTGGCGATGCGGCCCTGGTCGATGCCGCGGTGCCGTACGAGCTGCACTTTCCGCAGGGCGTGCATTGCGTGTCGGTGCAGCTTCCACGGGCCTGGGTTGCGCAATGGTTGAGCGGGCCGGAGGCGCATGGCCCCCGCGTGGCATGGCACGACCAGGGCTGGGGCCGCAGCCTGGGGGCGCTGCTGGTGCAGCTCGCGCGCGATCCGGACACCGCGGCCGCCATGCCCGCGCCCATGTTCGCGCAGCACCTGGGCGCACTGATGGGCGCGGCCTTCGAGCCGCCGCGGGCAGAGGAGGGCGCCTGCGTCAGCCTGCACGGCCGGCTGCTGACCCTGATGCGCGCGCAACTCGACCAGCCGGGCCTGCGGGCCGAGGTGCTGGCCCACGGGGCAGGCGTTTCGCTGCGGACGCTGCATCGCGCCTTTGCCGCGGCGGGCGGCACCTTCGCGGGCACGCTCCGGTCCCTGCGCATCGAGCGGGCGCAGGCGCTGTTGACGCAGCCCCGGCTTGCCCATCTGGGCATTGGCGAAATCGGCCGGCGCTGCGGCTTCGCCGATGCGTCGCACTTCGTGCGTGAGTTCCAGCGGAGTGTCGGGGCGACGCCGGCGGCCTGGCGTCGCAGGCGCTGAGTTGCGGGCGTTTCGTCGCGCGCGGTCGCGCGGCTGGATCGGGTCGCGCCAGCTGAGCCGGGTTGCGGCGGTCGTGCTGCACAGCGGTCGTCATGGCACGGGGCGTCCATGCATGTGGCTCTTGCAGGCCATCGCGGGCCCCACCGGCCCTCTAAGGTCAGCCCTGCGCCGGCCACCGTTTTTTTCCTGCGGCCGGCTGCCTTGATCATCGAATGGAGCAACCCCATGGCAGACACCTACGTTCTCGTGCATGGCGCTTGGCACACCGGCGCCGAGATGGAAGCGACCGCGCAATTCCTTCGTGAGCGCGGCCACGTCGTCCACTGTCCCACGTTGGCCGGCAATCGTCCGGGCGACGACCGATCCGTCATCGGCCTGGCCGATGCCGTCGACTCCCTGGCGGCCTTCATCGAGCAGCAGGATCTGAAGGACGTCCGGCTCGTAGGACACAGCTACGGCGGCATGGTCATCAGCCACATGCCGCACCGGCTTCCGGGGCGCATCCGTCGCCTCGTCTACTGGAACGCCTTCGTGCCGCTGGATGGGCAATGCCTCAACGACATGGTGCCGCCACACTACCGAGAACTCTTCGACGGCGTGGCGGCGGCCAATGGTCAGGCGGTGATGCTGCCTTTTCCGATCTGGCGCGAATCCTTCATCAACGACGCTGACGAGGCTCTGGCGCGCAGCACCTATGCGCTGCTCAATCCGCACCCCTACCGCACGTTCACCGAACCGGCCGTCCTGCCGCAGCCGCTGGCTGCACTGGAGGTGGGCAAGAGCTACCTCAATGCCCAGCAGGACACCGCGCTGCCGCACAGCCTGCCGTGGCATCCGCGTCTGTCCGAGCGGCTGGGGCTGTTCCGGCTGGTGGAGTGCGCGGGCAGCCATGAGCTGTGCTTTTCCAATCCGTCCCTGCTCGCCGCGAAGATCGAGGAGGCGGGCCGCGACTGATGTCACCGGATCGCCTGCCTCGTCCGTGCGGGTTTTGACCCGGCCGCAACAGCCGGCATAATCGAATGACCGACACCGCCCGGCTCCGGCCCGGCGGTGTCGTTCTTTTTTGCCGCCGGCCCATGCCGCTGTGCGCGTCGCGCATCGGTGGGGCAGCCCCTCCTTGGGATGGGCCGCCCGGGCTTCTTTGACAGACCAGAACGACGACGGACATGGCCACCATTCCCATCACCAAGCGTGGCGCAGAAAAGCTGCGCGAAGAACTCCATCGCCTGAAGACGGTGGAGCGTCCCTCCGTGATCAACGCCATCGCCGAGGCGCGCGCCCAGGGCGACCTGAGCGAGAACGCCGACTACGACGCTGCCAAGGATCGCCAGGGCTTCATCGAAGGCCGCATCCAGGAGATCGAAGGCAAGCTGTCTGCTGCGCAGGTCATCGATCCTTCCGAAATCGACGGCGGTGGCAAGGTCGTCTTCGGCGCGACGGTCGAGCTCGAGGAAGAGTCCACCGGCGACACCGTCAAGTACCAGATCGTCGGCGAGGACGAGGCCGACCTGAAGCAGGGTCTGATCAACATTTCCAGCCCCATCGCCCGTGCCCTGATCGGCAAGGAGGAGGGCGACGTGGCCGAGGTGCAGGCGCCGGGCGGCGTCAAGCGCTACGAGATCGTCGGCGTCAGCTACGCCTGAGCACATGGCCTGGAAACCGCGGGTGGCCTTGATGGCCGCGGGCCTCTGGTGGGGCAGTCTCACGGCAATCGGCTTCGTCGTTGTGCCGCTGCTGTTCATGCACCTGCCCACGCCCGCGCTCGCCGGGGCGACCGCGGCCAAGCTGTTCTCCGCCCAGACCTGGATCACCGTGGGCTGCGTGCTCCTCATGCTGGTGGCGATGGGCCGCCGGGACGAGGGCGAGCCGGAGACGCCCCCAGGCGTGGTGATGCTGATGCTCGGCGGCTTGCTGCTGGCCCTGCTGGTGGAGTACGCCGTCGCGCCGCGGATCGTCGCGCGCGAGAACCTTCGCCTGTGGCACGGCGTGGGAACGGCCATGTACGCAGCGCAATGGCTGTGTGCGGGTGCAACCCTGTGGCGTAGAGCCTAGCGAAGGCGCGTCCCGCCACTTGGTGGCACCATGGCCGGTCATAACAACATCAAGAATGACCATGGATTCCCAGATCATCGAGATCACTGCCTCGTCCGTGGGGCAGTTGCAAGAAAACCCGGAATGGACCGCCGCGCTCGAGTCCGGCAAGGTGCTGTACTTCCCGCACCTCGGCTTCGGCCTGAAAGCTGAGGAGCAGGCGCTGCTTCGCCCCGAGATGCGCGATCCGAAGTCCCGCAACATCAGCCTCGATGCCGACGGCCGACTCAAAGGCTTGGCGGGCGAGGACGCCGTCCAGGCCGCCGTCACCGCCTGGATGGGCCGATTCCGGGTCCAGTCGCAGGAGTTGATCGCGCGGCTGCTGCCTGGCTACCAGCACAAGTTGCGGCTGGCTCCCACGAGCCTGCGTCCTTCGGAGGTGGAGAGCCGCGAGCAGTCATGGCGCGCCGACGACCGCCGGCTGCACGTGGATGCCTTCCCCTCGCGGCCCAACCGGGGCGAGCGCATCCTGCGCGTGTTCACCAACATCCATCCCTCGGGTGGCGAGCGCGTCTGGCGCGTGGGCGAGCCGTTCGAGACCGTCGCCCGCACATTCCTGCCGCGCGCCAAGCCCTATGCGCTCTGGCAGGCCAAGGCGCTGGCGGCGCTGCATGTGACCAAGTCGCTGCGCAGCGAGTACGACCACCTCATGCTCCAGTTGCATGACGGCATGAAGCGTGACCTGGACTACCAGCGCAACTCGCCGCAGCAGACCGTCCACTTCCCGGCAGGCTCGACCTGGGTCTGCTTTTCGGACCAGACTTCGCATGCCGCGATGTCGGGCCAGTACATGATGGAGCAGACCCTGTTCCTGCGCGCCGGCGGCGAGTACGACCATGCGGCGAGCCCGCTGGGCATCCTCACGCGCCTCACGGGGCGGTCGCTCGTGGGCGCAGACGCGGCGGGCTGAACGAGACCCGCGCAGGCGCGGCTATTCGCGCCAGTGCTCGTCGACCCAGGCGGCGGGCTCGATATGCCGGAAGCGCCGGTTACGTCGGCCAGCGAGCGCGTCCGGCGGATTGCATTCCCCATGGAAGATGACGATGCGGGCACCGGGCGGCACCACGGGCGCCTTCCAAAGGTTGGTGGGCCAGGGCGGGATGCTGTGGTACTTGAAACTCGGGCACCACTCGGCTGGCCAGTAGCTCAGCTTGCCCTGGCGATGCATGAAGGCAGACAGGTAGGCCTGTTCGTTGCGGTATTGCCGCGGCACCTCGTCCATGTGGGCGCGGAAGTACGCCAGCACGTCCGCATGGGCACCCAGCTCGAAGCGATAGACCGAGGAATTGCCCGTCACCCGTTCGCCGAATCGCCAGAAGCGCGGGTAGTCGTGGATGATGAGGAATTCACCGGGTTGCTCGAAGAAGGCATCCAGGCCGCCGACGATCACCACGTCGAGGTCGACGAACAGCGCCGTGCCGCGCAGGCCGTGCAGGTCCGCTTCGAAGGTGGTGAGCTTGCGCCAGGCACGGTCGGGCTGGCCGGGCTTGAGCTCCATTGCCAGTTGCGGGATGGGCAGGCAGCGCACCTCGGGGCGGATGCCCCGGTCGTCGTCCGTGAGGCAGACGAAGCTGAAGTCGCCGGTCATGTGCCGGCGGGCCATTGCATAAAGACGGTTGACGTAGTGGGGCCCGTACTTGGTGCCCCACTTCATGCACAGGATGTGCCGTTGGCTCTCCGCCGGCGCGCCATCGGCAGCGCTGGCGGCTGAAATCGCGCTCACGCGTCAGTCCTGCCGCTTCTTGATGGATTTCTGCTTGGGCTTGGCGCGCTTGACCAGTCCGCCGGGCGTGAGGCGCTGGTTGCCCAGCACGCGCAGCATCTTGACCTCCGGCCGCTGGCCGCCACGCTTGCTGTACTTGAGGATCTTGACGTCGCGCGGGCCGGGCATGCGGTCCTCGTCCTCTTCGCCGCGGGTCTTGGCCGGCTTGGGACGCCAAAGCACGAGCAACTTGCCGATGTGCTGGATGGGCGCGGCGTCCAGGGCATCGGCCAGCTCGCCCAGCATGGCTTCACGGGCGAGGCGGTCGTCGGAGAAGACGCGGATCTTGATGAGACCGTGTGCCTTGAGGGCCGCGTCGGCTTCCTTCTTGACGGCGTCGGTGAGCCCGTCGCTGCCGATCATGACGATCGGGTCGAGGTGGTGGGCGTCCGCACGATGCGCCTTGCGCTGTGCGGGAGTCAGTTGAATGGCGGGCATCCCCGTATTATCGAGCCCGCATGAAAGTCCGCACCCAGAGCAAGAAGGTCAACAAGGCCTGGCTCAACGATCACGTCAACGATCCTTACGTCAAACTGGCCGCGAAGGAGGGTTATCGCGCCCGCGCGGCCTACAAGCTCAAGGAGATCGACGAAGCCTTCGGCCTGGTGCGGCCGGGGCAGGTGGTGGTGGATCTGGGGTCCACACCGGGTGCCTGGAGCCAGTACCTGCGCCGGCGCATGGCACCCGTGGGCGCGGCGCAAGGTGCGCTGGACGGGACGCTGATCGCTTTGGACATCCTGCCGATGGAACCGATCGAAGGCGTCGTCTTCCTGCAGGGGGACTTTCGTGAGCCGGAGGTGCTGGCGCAGCTGGAGGCTGCCGTCGCCGGGCGGCCGGTGGATCTGGTGGTGTCGGACATGGCCCCGAATCTGTCCGGCATCGAGTCGGCGGACGCGGCGCGCGTCGAGAACCTGGTGGAACTGGCCTTGGATTTCGCGCTCCATCACCTGCGTCCTGAAGGGGCCCTGGTGACGAAGGTTTTTCATGGTGCCGCCTACGACCCGCTGGTGCGCCTGTTCAAGGCAACGTTCAAGGTGGTGAAGCCCCACAAGCCCAAGTCGTCGCGGGACCGCTCGTCGGAAACCTTCCTCGTGGGGATCGGACTGAAGTCTTGATGCGCCGCAGCTTCAGTGCGATTCGAATTTTGTAACCGTGCTGGCCCTATGGGCGTCATAGGCGTGTAGGTCTTTTTCGCAGCTTGAAAAGCCTAAAATAACCGTCAATTAGCATCGTGCAAGGGTTCACGATGGCGCGTGTCCCACCGCGCATTACGACTGGAGCTTCGTTTGAACAACAATCAGTGGTTTTCCAAGATCGCCGTCTGGCTGGTCATCGCCATGGTGCTTTTTACGGTGTTCAAGCAATTTGACACCCGGGGCGCCATGGGATCCGGCACGGTGAACTACTCCGAGTTCCTGGAGCAGGTCCGCAACAATCAGATCAAGAGCGCGGTCATCCCCGAAGGCTTGGCCGGTGGTGAAATCACCGCCATCACCAACGACGACCGGAAGATCCGCACCAACGCCACCGTGCTGGATCGAGGCCTCGTCGGCGATCTCATCGACCACAACGTCAAGTTCGACGTCAAGCCGCGCGAAGAGGGCTCGTTGCTCATGACGCTGCTGGTGAGCTGGGGCCCCATGCTGCTGCTCATCGGCGTGTGGGTGTACTTCATGCGCCAGATGCAGGGCGGCGGCAAGGGCGGCGCCTTCAGCTTCGGCAAGAGCAAGGCGCGCATGCTGGACGAGAACAACAACACCGTCACTTTTGCGGACGTTGCGGGCTGCGACGAGGCCAAGGAAGAGGTGAAGGAGGTCGTCGACTTCCTGAAGGACCCGCAGAAGTTCCAGAAACTGGGTGGCCGCATTCCCCGAGGCCTTCTGCTGGTCGGCCCTCCGGGCACCGGCAAGACGCTGCTGGCCAAGTCCATCGCCGGCGAAGCCAAGGTGCCGTTCTTCAGCATCTCGGGCTCGGACTTCGTGGAAATGTTCGTTGGCGTGGGCGCGGCCCGTGTGCGCGACATGTTCGAGAACGCCAAGAAGAACGCGCCCTGCATCATCTTCATCGATGAAATCGACGCCGTCGGCCGCCAGCGTGGCGCGGGCCTGGGCGGCGGCAACGACGAGCGCGAGCAGACTCTCAACCAGATGCTGGTCGAGATGGACGGCTTCGAGACCAACCTCGGCGTGATCGTCGTCGCTGCGACGAACCGCCCGGACATCCTGGACGCTGCGCTGCTTCGCCCCGGCCGCTTCGACCGCCAGGTCTATGTGACGCTGCCGGACATCCGGGGTCGCGAGCAGATCCTGAGCGTGCACATGCGCAAGATCCCGGTAGGCCAGGACGTCAACCCGAGCATCATCGCCCGCGGCACGCCTGGCATGTCCGGTGCCGACCTGGCCAACCTGTGCAACGAAGCCGCGCTCATGGCGGCCCGCCGCAACGCCCGCGTCGTGGAGATGCAGGACTTCGAGAAGGCCAAGGACAAGATCTTCATGGGCCCCGAGCGCAAGAGCATGGTCATGCCCGAGGAAGAGCGCCGCAACACGGCCTATCACGAGTCCGGTCATGCGTTGATCGGCAAGATGCTGCCCAAGTGCGATCCGGTCCATAAGGTCACGATCATCCCCCGCGGTCGTGCGCTCGGCGTGACGATGAGCCTGCCCGAGAACGACCGCTACAGCTACGACCGCGAGTACATGCTGAACCAGATCAGCATGCTGTTCGGTGGCCGGATCGCTGAAGAGGTATTCATGAACCAGATGACGACCGGCGCTTCGAACGACTTCGAGCGTGCCACCAATCTGGCCCGCGACATGGTCATGAAGTACGGCATGAGCGAGGCTCTGGGCCCGATGGTCTATGCCGAGAACGAGGGCGAGGTGTTCCTGGGCCGTTCGGTGACCAAGACCACCAACATGAGCGAAGCCACCATGCAGAAGGTGGATTCGGAAGTGCGCCGCATCATTGACGAGCAGTACGCCCTGGCGCGCCGTCTGATCGAGGAGAACAGCGACAAGATGCACGCCATGGCCAAGGCCCTGCTCGAATGGGAGACCATCGACGCCGAGCAACTGGACGACATCATGGCTGGCCGCGAGCCGCGTCCGCCCAAGGACTTCACGCCGCGCACGCCGTCCTCCGGTGGCGGCGGCAGCGGTGGCGCTCCGGCCGTCAAGCCCGACCCGGCGCCCACCGCAGCATGATGCCGACCGCGCACGGCATGCAGACGGGGCCTTCGGGCCCCGTTTTCTTTGGTTGGCAGGCTGGCCGGTTCCAACTGGATCTGGCCCGGCCGCTGGTGATGGGCATCGTCAACGTGACGCCCGATTCCTTCTCGGACGGCGGCTCGCATGCCGATGTGTCTTCTGCGCTGGCGCACTGCGAACAACTCCTTTCCGAAGGGGCCGACATTCTCGACATCGGTGGTGAATCCACCCGACCCGGAAGTCCCGCCGTGCCGCTGGAGGAAGAGCTTCGACGGGTCGTGCCGGTGATCCGCGAAGCGGTCCGGCTGGGTGTGCCGCTGTCCATCGACACCTACAAGCCGCAGGTGATGCAGGCCGTGCTCGACCTGGGCGCGGACATCGTCAACGACATCTGGAGCCTGCGGCAGCCAGGCGCCCGCGAGGTCGTGGCGGGCCATCCTCGCTGCGGCGTCTGCCTGATGCACATGCACCGCGATCCGCAGACCATGCAGGTGGCGCCCATGGAGGGCGACGCCGTGGCTCAGTCGATGGACTTTCTGGCGGAACAGGTGCGTCAGCTTCAAGCCTTGGGCGTGGCCGCCGAGCGCATCGTGATCGACCCTGGCGTGGGCTTCGGCAAGACCGTTGAGCAGAATTTCGCACTTCTGGCCCGCCAGCAGGCCTTCGCGCAACTTGGTTTCCCGATTCTTGCGGGATGGTCGCGAAAATCTGCGCTGGGTGCCGTCACCGGCCTGGCGGAGGCGTCGCAACGCGCCCTGCCCAGCGTGGTGGCTGCCGTGCTCGCGGCCGACCGCGGCGCTCGCGTGCTGCGTGTGCACGACGTGCGCGAGACGGTGCAGGGGTTGGCCGTGTGGTCAGCCATGCGGGCCCAGACTCCGGCCCCTCGACCACAACAACAAGAACCCGACACATGACCAGACAGTATTTCGGCACGGACGGTATCCGTGGCACCGTGGGGCAGGCCCCGATCACTCCCGACTTCGTGCTGCGCCTCGCGCATGCGGTGGGGCGGGTGCTCAAGCGCAAGGAGGCGCGGCCCACCGTGCTCATCGGCAAGGACACGCGCATCTCTGGCTACATGCTGGAGTCGGCGATGGAGTCCGGCTTCAACTCCGCGGGCGTCGACGTGCTGCTGCTGGGGCCCTTGCCGACGCCGGGCGTGGCATACCTGACTCGTGCCCAGCGAGCCAGTCTTGGCGTCGTGATCAGCGCGAGCCACAACGCCTATCCCGACAACGGCATCAAGTTCTTCAGCGCGCAAGGGACCAAGCTCAGCGACGAGTGGGAGGCCGAGGTTGAGGCTGCGCTGGCCGAGCCGCCCGTGTGGGTCGACTCCGCCGGGCTGGGCCGGGCGCGCCGGCTGAGCGATGCCGCGGGCCGCTACATCGAGTTCTGCAAGAGCACCTTCCCGACCGACCTCAGTCTGCGCGGCATGCGCCTGGTGGTGGACGCAGCGCACGGCGCGGCCTACCAGGTGGCGCCCAACATCTTCCACGAGTTGGGTGCGGATGTGGCCAGCATCGGCGTGCGGCCCGACGGACTCAACATCAACAAGGGCGTGGGTGCCACCCATCCCGGCGCCTTGGTGGCCGAGGTCAAGGCGCAGGGTGCGGATTACGGCATCGCGCTCGACGGCGACGCCGATCGCCTGCAGATGGTCGATGCGTCGGGGCGGCTGTTCAACGGCGACGAGCTGCTGTACCTGATGGCCATGGACCGCGTGGCACGCGGCACGCCAGTGGAAGGCGTGGTCGGCACGCTGATGACCAACAAGGCGGTGGAGGTGGCCTTGCGTAAGGCCGGAATCGACTTCGTCCGCGCCAAGGTGGGTGACCGCTATGTGCTGGAAGAGCTGGAGCGCCGCGGCTGGCTGCTGGGCGGCGAAGGCTCGGGCCACCTGCTGGCGCTGGACCGGCACACCACCGGCGATGGCCTGGTCAGCGCACTGCAGGTGCTCCAGGCCATCGTGCGTCGGGGGCGCAGCATGGCCGAGCTGCTGGCCGAGGTGCAGCTCTTCCCGCAGTGTCTGGTCAACGTGCGGCTCGCCCCTGGACAGGACTGGAAGGCCAATCAAGCCCTGGCCGAGGAAAGCGCCCGCGTGGAGACCGAGTTGGGCGACCAGGGCCGCGTGCTGATCCGTGCCAGCGGCACGGAGCCGTTGCTGCGGGTGATGGTGGAAGCGTCCGAGGAGGCACGCGCCCACGCGCTGGCCTCGCGCATTGCGGCCACGGTCGCCGTCGCCTGAGCCGGCGGACATGCAGGCGCGCGTCGCGGCCGTCCACGCCAGCACCGTGCATGGCTTCTCCAAGTTCGAGGAGGACCACATCGTGCTGGTCGAAGGGCAGGGGGTCGAAGGGGATGCCCATGTGGGCAAGACCGTGAAGCACCGCTCGCGCGTGGCCCGCAATCCGCAGCAGCCCAACTTGCGCCAGGTGCACCTGCTGCCTGCCGAACTGTTCGACGAGTTGCTGCCGAGGGGCTTCCCGGTCTTTCCCGGCGAAATGGGTGAGAACATCACGACGCGTGGCCTGGACCTTCTGAGCCTGCCGACCGGCACGCGGCTGCGGATCGGCGCAAGCGCCGAACTGATGCTCACGGGCCTGCGCAATCCATGCAAGCAGATCGACCGCTTCCAGCCCGGGTTGATGGCCGCAGTGCTGGACCGCGATGCCGAGGGCCATACCGTGCGCAAGGCAGGCGTGATGGCCATCGTGACCGCGGGTGGTTCGGTGGCCGCCGGTGACGCGATCACCGTCGTCCTGCCTGCACAACCCTATCGTCCCTTGGAACCTGTCTGATGCGCACCCACCTCGTCGACTACCTCGATCCGCAGCAGGCCGACGCGCTGGTGCGGCTGCTCGATGCCTATGCTTGCGATCCGGCCGGTGGTGGGCAACCGCTGGACGCCGAAGCCAAACGCCAGTTGCCGGCCGCCCTTGCAGCCCGCCCGCAGGCCTTCAGCGTGCTGGCCTATGACGCGCAGAACGAGCCCGTCGGGCTCATCAACTGCTTCGAAGGTTTTTCCACCTTTGCCTGCCGGCCGCTGGTGAATGTCCACGACGTGGTGGTGCTGGCGCATGCGCGCGGGCAGGGCGTGGCGCAGCAAATGCTGGCTGCCGTGGAGGAAGAGGCCCGCCGGCGCGGCGCCTGCAAGCTGACGCTGGAAGTGCTTTCGGGCAATGCGCCCGCGCTCAACGCCTACCGGCGCGCGGGTTTCGATGGCTACGAGCTCGACCCGGCGTACGGCAAGGCGATCTTCCTTCAGAAGAAGCTCTAGCTGTCGAGTTGCAATAGGTTGTTCCCACAAAGGCGGGAGGCTGGGGGCTTGTGCCCCAGAGCGCAGTGCGGGCGCTCGCAGTTGTAGTAGCGCAGGAAAGCGGGCAACCAAGCGGTGCGCTCGGCACT
>NZ_JAGOPN010000018.1 GCF_017991995.1 Pseudacidovorax sp.
TTCTAAAAGCGCAACTTCTTTTTTTACTCAGAAGCCGCCGCCACTCTCTCAAACCCCTCACCAGCCAAACTCAGCAACCAAAGGCTACGTATCAGTCAGCGAGCCCGCCAGTATACGAGGGTTTTCGATAGGGACGCAAGAGGCGTCCTACAAAAATTTTCAAACGGCGGGGAGCATGCCCGCATCCGGGGCGACCAAGCCCAGCGGGGGCGGACAAACAAGGGGCACGCAACCGGGACTGACGGCCGACGAGGCAGGGAGTTTCTCTGGAATGTCATGTCCCACGGCTGTTCGACGGCCCAGGAGCACATCCGCCATCGGCCAGTCGAGACACACCCCTTATAGAAGTAGATGCACAAAAGCAGGGGCCAGCACCAGACGTACCTTCTCACGCGTCTTCCGCGCGGCCCCGCAGCCGAGATGAAGCGACTGGCCAGTCACCCGCACAAGCCAGCCCTTGCTGCCGCACTTCCAGCCGCGTCACACCCGAACAGCCCCGCGCTCCAGAACTGAACGCAGCGCGACGCCCGTGTGTGTGCCTTGCGCGACCACATCCTCGGGCGGCGCCGACGCCACCACCCGTCCGCCGCCGGATCCACCTTCCGGCCCCAGATCGACGATCCAGTCGGCTTCGGCGATGAGGTCGAGGTCATGCTCGATGACGACGACGCTGTGATTGGCATTGACCAGCCGATGCAACACGTGGATCAGCTTCTCGACGTCCGCCATGTGCAGGCCGACCGTGGGCTCGTCCAGCACATACAAGGTGTGGGGCGCCTTGTTGCCGCGGCGCGTGACGTCGTCGCGCACCTTGCTCAGCTCGGTCACCAGCTTGATCCGCTGCGCCTCGCCGCCCGACAGCGTCGGTGAAGGCTGCCCCAGCGTGAGGTAACCCAGCCCCACATCCTTGAGCAACTGCAGCGGATGGCTGATGTTCGGCATGCTGGCGAAGAACGCGACGGCCTCGTCCACCTCCATCTGCAGCACGTCGCCGATGCTCTTGCCGCGCCAGGTGACGGCCAGCGTCTCCGGGTTGAAACGCGCACCGTGGCAGACCTCGCAGGGCACCTTCACGTCGGGCAGGAAGCTCATCTCGATGGTGCGCACGCCCGCGCCCTCGCAGCCGGGGCAGCGGCCTTCGCCAGTGTTGAAGCTGAAGCGGCCCGGGCCGTAGCCGCGGGCCTTGGCTTCCAGCGTGTCCGCGAAGAGCTTGCGGATGGTGTCCCAGAAACCGATGTAGGTGGCGGGGCAGCTGCGCGGCGTCTTGCCGATGGGGGTTTGGTCGACCTCGAGCACGCGGTCGATCTCCTCGTAGCCGGCCACGCCAGTACAGCCGACCCACCGGGGGCGCTTGCCCGCCGCGTCGGCATCACGACCGGCCTTGGTCATGCGCTGCTGCACGATGGCCTGCACGTTGGCCAGCAGCACGTCGCGCGCCAGCGTGGACTTGCCCGAACCGCTGACGCCGGTGACCACCACCAGACGGTTGAGCGGAATGCTCACGTCGACCGACTGCAGGTTGTGCAGGTTTGCGCCGGCCACGGCGAGCCAGGACACGGCGCCCTCGCCTTCCTCGGCGGTCTCTGAAACCAGCCGCCGTGCATGCAGCGGGTGCCGGATCGCATCGCGCAGATACCGGCCGGTCAACGACTCCTCGGACTGCTGGACTTCGTCCACAGTGCCCTGCGCGACCAGACGCCCGCCGCGCTTGCCCGCGCTGGGGCCGATGTCGATCACATGGTCGGCGCGGCGGATGGTGTCCTCGTCATGCTCGACCACCACCAGCGTGTTGCCCTTGTCGCCCAGCTTGTGCAGGGCGTCGAGCAGGATCTGGTTGTCGCGTGCATGCAGACCGATGGTCGGCTCGTCCAGCACGTAGCACACGCCCTGAAGGTTGCTGCCCAGCTGCGCCGCCAGGCGGATCCGCTGCGCCTCGCCACCGCTGAGCGTGGGCGCACCGCGGTCCAGGGTCAGGTAGCCCAGGCCGACTTCCTCCAGGAATTCGAGCCGGCTGCCGATCTCGGGGATCAGGTCGCGCGCGATGTCAGCCTGCCGGCCTTCCAGCGCCAGCGACTCGACCCAGCGCCGCACGTCCGTCACCGACAGCCGCGCGATCTCGGCGATGCCCACGCCCGCGAACTTGACCGCCCGTGCCGTGGCATTGAGCCGCGTGCCTTCGCAGGTGGGGCAGACGGTGTCGCCCACATCCTCCGCCTCGGGCTCGGCGAAGGTCTGCTCGCGGCCACGTTGATCGTCGGCCAGCACCGAGTCGTCGAAGACCTTGCGCTGTTCGCGCGTGAGCTTGACGCCGGTGCCGACGCAGTCGGGGCACCAGCCGTGCTTGCTGTTGTAGCTGAACAGGCGCGGGTCGAGCTCCGCATACGACGTGGCGCACACAGGGCAGGCGCGCAGCGTGGAGAAAACATGCGCATGGCCGATGCCGGCGGTGGACTGCCCCGCCTCCATCGCAGCCCGCAGCGCGCCAATGTCGGACAGTACGTGCACCACGCCCTTGCCGTGCTCCAGCGCCGAGGTCACTGCCTGGCGCAGCAGCGACTCGGCCGAAGGCAGCACATCCGCGCTGGCCACCGGCAGCTCGATGCTGTGTTCCTTGAAGCGGTCCAGGCGCGGAAAGCCGGTGGTCGGCAGGAACTGGCCATCCACCCGCAGGTGCGTGTAGCCGCGGGGGCGCGCCCAGTCCGCCAGCTCGGTGTAGACGCCCTTGCGGTTCGTCACCAGGGGCGCCAGCAGGCCGACGTGCTGGCCGCGGAACTGCCGCATGACCTGGGCCACGATGCTGTCCGGCGTCTGCGGCTGCACGGCCGCGCCATCGCGGATGCAGTGCTGCACGCCCAGCTTGACGTACAGCAGCCGCAGGAAGTGCCAGACCTCGGTCGTCGTGCCCACCGTGCTCTTGCGACCGCCGCGCGACAGCCGCTGCTCGATGGCGACCGTGGGCGGAATGCCGTAGACGGCGTCCACCTCCGGCCGGCCAGCCGGCTGCACGATGCTGCGGGCATAGGCATTGAGCGATTCCAGGTAGCGCCGCTGCCCTTCGTTGAACAGGATGTCGAAGGCCAGCGTCGACTTGCCCGAGCCGCTCACGCCCGTCACCACGCTGAACTTGCCGCGCGGAATCTCCACGCTCAGGTTCTTGAGGTTGTGCTCGCGCGCATTGACGATCTCGATGGCGTCGCGGCCCAGCGCGGGCACCGGGCGGTACCGCGCGGCCGATTCCCGCACGACGCGCGCCGCGGGCCCGAGCGCCGTCTCGTAGGCGGCGAGGGCCATGCCGGTGTGCGTGCCCGGCATCTCGCGCACCTGCTCGGGCGTGCCCTGGGCCACGATGCGTCCACCGCCGTCGCCGCCTTCGGGGCCGAGGTCGATCACCCAGTCGCTGGCGCGGATCACGTCCAGGTTGTGCTCGATCACCACCAGCGAATGGCCGGCGTCGAGCAGCTTGCGCAGGGCGCGCATCAGGCGGGCGATGTCGTCGAAGTGCAGGCCGGTGGTCGGCTCGTCGAAGAGGAAGAGCGTGCCCTTCTTGGCCAGCGGCTGGCGCGACTTGCTGCCGCCACCGGCCGCCTCGGCCAGGAAGCCAGCCAGCTTGAGGCGCTGCGCCTCGCCGCCGGACAGCGTGGGCACGGGCTGGCCCAGCTTCACATAGTCCAGGCCCACGTCGACGATGGGCTGCAGCACGCGCTGCACTTCCCTGTCGTTGGCGAACACGGCCAGGGCCTCGGCCACGGTGAGGTCGAGGACGTCGGCGACGTTGTAGACGCCCATGCCCATGCGGCCGGCGCTTGGTGCGTCCTGGGTTGGCTGCGAGGTCGAGCGGGTTGACCCGGCTTCGACGACAGGCTCAGCCCGAACGGTGGGGGCGTGCTCAGCCCGAACGGTCCTCGGGCGCTCGATGGTGACTTCCAGAATCTCGGGCCGGTAGCGCTTGCCGTCGCAGTCGGGGCAGCGCAGGTACACGTCCGACAGGAACTGCATCTCCACGTGCTCGAAGCCCGAGCCGCCGCAGGTCGGGCAGCGGCCGTCGCCAGAGTTGAAGCTGAATTTGGCCGCCGTGTAGCCGCGCTGCCGGGCCAGCGGCGCGGTGGCAAAGATTTCGCGCACGGCATCCCACGCGCCCACGTAGCTCGCCGGGTTGGAGCGCGCCGTCTTGCCGATGGGCGACTGGTCGACGAACACTACGTCCGACAGGTGATCCGCGCCCAGCAGGCGGTCGTGTGCGCCGGCCGTCTCCGTGGGCTTGCCGAAGTGGCGCATCAGCGCCGGCGCCAGCACGTCCTGGATCAGTGTGGACTTGCCCGAGCCGCTGACGCCGGTGATGGCCACCAGGCGCTGCAGCGGGATGTCCACCGTCACGTCCTGCAGGTTGTGCTCGCGCGCGCCCTCCAGGATGAGCCGCGGCGTGTTCTCGGAGACGAGTCGCTTGAAGCCCATGCCGATGTGCTTGCGCCCACCCAGGTATTCGCCGGTCAGCGTGTCGGCCCCCCGCAGCTCGTCGACGGTGCCGTCGAACACGATCTGCCCGCCGCGCGCACCGGGACCCGGGCCCATGTCGATCACACGGTCGGCCGCGATCATCACGGCGGGGTCATGCTCGACGACCACCAGCGTGTTGCCGGCATCGCGCAGGCGCTGCATGGCCTGGGTGATGCGGTCCATGTCGCGCGGGTGCAGGCCGATGCTGGGCTCGTCCAGCACGAACAGGGTGTTGACCAGCGAGGTGCCCAGCGCCGTGGTCAGGTTGATGCGCTGCACCTCGCCGCCGGAGAGCGTGCGGCTCTGCCGGTCGAGCGTGAGATAGCCGATGCCCACGTCGTGCAGGTAGCGCAGGCGGGTGGTGATTTCTTCGAACAGAAGCTTGAGCGCCTGTCTTTCTCCTTCCCCCTCTGGGGGAAGGCTGGGATGGGGGCTGCCCTCTGCATCGAGCGCCGCAGGCCCACACCCCTGCCCTCCCCCAGAGGGGGAGGGGGAAGAAAGCCGGTCGAAGAACTGCCGCAGGCGCTCGATGGGCATGAGCATCAGGTCATGCAGGCAGAGGCCCGGCAGCGCCTCCAGCTGTTCGCGTGACCACTTCACACCGACCGGCATGAAGCGCTTGGCCGGCGCGAGGACGGCATCGGCATCCTCCTTGCCGCCCACGCGCCAGAGCAGGCTCTCCAGCTTGAGCCGCGCGCCGCCGCAGGCCGGGCAGGGCGTATAGCTGCGGTACTTGGACAGCAAGACGCGGATGTGCATCTTGTAGGCCTTGCTCTCCAGGTAGCCGAAGAAGCGCCGGATGCCGTACCACTGCTTGTTCCAGTTGCCTTCCTTGAAGTTGGGCGTGCCTTCGATCACCCAGTGCTTCTGCTCGGGCGTGAGCTTGTTCCAGGGCGTGTCGCGCGGAATGCCGGCCGATTCGGCATGGCGCATCAGATCCTCCTGCGCCTCCTGCCAGGCCGGCGTCTGGATCGGCTTGATGGCGCCGGCGCGCAGCGTGAGCTTGTCGTTGGGAATCACCAGGTTGAAGTCCACCCCGATAACCCGGCCGAAGCCGCGGCAGGTGTCGCAGGCGCCCACCGCGGAGTTGAAGCTGAACATCGACGGGATCGGGTCTGCATAGCGGATGTCGCTCTCGGGGCAGTGCAGGCCGGTGGAGAACTTCCAGGTCTCGGCCTCGCCGCCCTCTTCCGCCGGCAGCGCATGCACCATCACCCGGCCGGTGCCGCGCTTGAGCGCCACCTCCAGCGCCTCGATCACCCGAGCGCGCTCGGTGTTCGCGATGCGAAAGCGGTCGGCCACCACGTCCAGCACCTTGCGCGGGCCGGTGGGCGTACCCACCTCGCGCTGCGCATGCACACGGGTGAAACCGCTGGCCGACAGCCACTGCTCCACCTCCGCCTCGCTGGTGCCGCCCGGCAGTTCGACCGGGAAGGTGACCACCACGCGCGGATCGCCAGCCGCCGCGGCACGCGCCTGCAGCTCGGCATAGATGGAATCGGGCGTGTCGTGGCGCACCGGCAGCGCGGTCTCGCGGTCGAACAGCCGGCTCGCCCGCGCGAACAGCATCTTCAGATGGTCGTTCAGCTCCGTCATCGTGCCGACCGTGGAGCGCGAGCTGCGCACCGGGTTGGTCTGGTCGATGGCAATGGCGGGCGGCACGCCCTCCACCTTGTCGACCGCCGGCTTGTCCATGCGGTCCAGGAACTGGCGGGCGTAGGCCGAGAAGGTCTCCACATAGCGGCGCTGGCCCTCGGCATACAGGGTGTCGAACACCAGGCTGGACTTGCCCGAGCCGCTGGGCCCGGTGACCACCGTCATCTCACCCGTGCGGATGTCCAGATCGATGTTGCGGAGGTTGTGCTGGCGAGCGCCGCGGATGCGGATGGAACCCTGTGTCATGCGTGCCTTGGGGATGGGGGCAGAGATTCTAGGAACGCGAACCCACCCGCACCGGCGCAAGGCTTTGGCCGGAATCCAGCCCCACGATGATCACCGGAGGCAGTTCCGCACCGTGCGGAGCGGGATCGGTGCAGACGTGCTGCACCGGTCGCGGCTGGCACCTTGCCCTGCCCCCGCCCACCGCCGCGCGGGATAACGCCGATGACAAACGTCAGCATGGCGACTAAGATTTGATCAAACATCAAAACTCCGACCCGCATGGCTCTCGCCACCCCGTCCGACGCGTCGGCCACCGACACCCTGGGCCTGCTCAAGCCGATCACGCGCTCGTCCGTGAACGAGTCGGTGTACCAGGCACTGCGCAACAAGCTCATGAATGGCGAATTCCGCGCCGGCCAGCCGCTGGGCATCCAGTACCTGGCCGATGCGCTGGGCACCAGCACCATGCCCGTGCGGGAGGCGCTGCGACGGCTGGTCGCGCAGCAGGGGCTGGAGCCATTGCCCAACGGCACCACGCGCGTGCCCCTGATCACGCGCGACAAGCTGGCCGACATCCGCCGCGTGCGGATGCTGGTGGAAGGCCAGGCCACCGAATGGGCCACGCCGCGGCTGCTGCCCGCCCAGCTGGACGAGCTGGACGACATGGCCCGGCGCATCACCCGAGCACGGCACGCCCCCGAGAGCCTGCCCGCCAGCCTGGAGATGAACCTGGTCTTCCACTTCACCATCTACCAGGCGGCGCAATCGCCGGTGCTCATCGCGATGATCGAAAGCCTGTGGCTGCAATCGGGCGCCTACCTGCGCGCCACGCGCGCGTACCTGCACACCGACGAGCAGCCCTCCGACCATCTGCACGAGCAGACCGTGGCCGCCCTGCGCGCGGGCGACGCCGCCGCGGCGCGCCGCTGCATGGAGCAGGACATCGCCTGGGTTTTCGACCGCCTCGACCCCGAACTGCCCGATCACCCCCCTTCCACGCCCTTGAAGATCCGCCCCACACCATGACCGACCAACCCCGCTCCCTGCACAAGCACCGTTCCCGCGCCGTCACCGAAGGCCCGGGCCGCGCCGCCCACCGCGGCTTCCTGCGCGCCACCGGCATGGACGACGAGACGCTCGCCAAGTCGATGGTCGGCATCGTCAGCACGGCCGGCGACAACACGCCCTGCTCCAAGTCGCTCGGGCCTCAGGCCGACTACGCCCGCCTGGGCGTGGCCGAGGGCGGCGGGCACCCGGTGAGCTTCACCACCATCTCGGTCTCCGACGGCACCTCGATGGGCCACGACGGCATGCGCATGAGCCTGCTGTCGCGCGAGCTGATCGCCGACAGCGTGGAGCTGGCCGTGCGCGGCCATGCCTACGACGGCCTGGTCACCTTCGGCGGCTGCGACAAGACGCTGCCCGGGATGATGATGGCCATGGTGCGGCTGAACGTGCCTTCGGTCTTCGTCTATGGCGGCTCGATGCTGCCGGGCTATTCGCCCGAGGGCGAGGAGCGCACGGTGCTCACCGCCATCGAGGGCACCGGCCGCCACCAGACCGGCGCCATCACGCTCAAGCAGCTGGACCAGATCGAGCGCACCTGCGCCATGACCGTAGGCGCCTGCCCCGGCCAGTTCACCGCCAACACCATGGCCATGGTGGGCGAGGCGCTGGGCCTGTCGCTGCTGGGCACGGCCACCATCCCGGCCGTCTACAGCGAGCGACTGGCGCTGGCGCGCCGCGCCGGCCTGCGCGTGATGCAGATCATCGAGAACGGCGGCCCGCTGCCGCGCGAGCTCATCACCCGCGAAAGCCTGGAGAACGCCTGCGCCGCCGTGGCGGCCACCGGCGGCAGCACCAATGCGGCGCTGCACATCCCGGCCATCGCACACGAGGCCGGCATCGCCTTCACCTTCGACGACGTGGCGCGCGTGTTCCAGCGCACGCCGCTGGTGGCCGACCTGTCGCCCGGCGGCCGCTACCTGGCCAAGGACCTGAACGTCATCGGCGGCGTGCCGGTGGTGCTCAATGCGCTGCTCCAGAGCGGCCATCTGCATGGCCACACCATGACCGTCACCGGCCGCACGCTGGCTGAAGAGCTGGCCGCCTTCCCGGGACCGGATGGGCGCATCGTGCGCGAATCGGCCAAGCCCATCCATGCCTCGGGCGGGCTGGTCGTGCTCAAGGGCAACCTGTGCCCCGACGGCGCCCTCATCAAGATCGCCGGCCTCAAGTCGCTGCAGTTCGACGGTCGCGCCCGCGTCTTCGAGACCGAAGAGGACTGCATGAAGACCGTCGCCGCCCAGGCCTACGAACCGGGCGACGTGCTGGTGATCCGCAATGAAGGTCCGCGCGGCGGCCCCGGCATGCGAGAGATGCTGGCCGTCACGGCCGCCATCTACGGCCAGGGTCGTGGCGAGCAGGTCGCGCTGCTGACCGATGGCCGCTTCTCCGGCGCCACCCGCGGCATGTGCATCGGCTACGCCAGCCCCGAGTCGGCGGCCGGCGGGCCCATCGCCCTGGTGCAGGACGGCGACCGCATCCGCATCGACGCGGCGGCCGGCAGCATCGTGCTGGACGTCGAGGAAGCAGAACTCGAGCGCCGTCGCGCCGCCGCCAAGCCCTTCCAGCGCGAACGCCTGGCCGGTGCGCTGGAGAAGTACGCCAAGCTGGTCGGCCCCACCCACCTGGGCGCCGTCACACATTCCGGGTGCGTCGATTGGCCCTATCCGGAAGAGGACCAGGTGCCGTCGCTCGACGAAGGCCTCGGCGACAAGGACGCACAGCGATGAGCACCGGCCACCTGACGATGAACCGCGCGCCCCGAAAGGCCGAGCGATGAGCGCCGCCGCAACCCCACGCCCGCTGACCCTGGCCTTCTGCGGCCTGGGCCTGATGGGCGCGCCCATGGTCCGCCGCCTGCTGGCCGCCGGCCACACCGTGCGCGTGTGGAACCGCTCGCCCGCCAAGGCCGCGCCACTGGCCGCCCTGGGCGCGCAGGTGGCCGCCACGCCGGCCGAGGCCGCTGAAGGTGCCGATGGCGCGCTGATGTGCCTGTTCGACGCCGACGCGGTCGAGGCCGTGGTCTTCGGCACCGACGGTCTGGCACACGTGCGCGGCCTGCGCTGGCTGGCGGACCATTCCAGCATCCATCCGCAGCGCACCCGCGACTTCGCCGCCCGGCTGCAGGCCGCCAGCGGCGCGCACTGGCTGGACGCGCCGGTCTCCGGCGGCATCGGCGGCGTGGAGGCCGGCACGCTGGCCATCATGGTCGGCGGCGAGGCCACGCATCTGGACGAAGCCTTCGGTGCCCTGCGCGCCTATGCCGGCAACATCACGCACATGGGCGCCAGCGGGGCCGGCCAGGCCACCAAGCTGTGCAACCAGACGCTGGTCGCCACCGCCGTCGTCGCGCTGGCCGAGGCCATCGGCTTTGCCGAGCGCAACGGCATCGCCATCGAGCGCCTGGCACCGGCGCTGGCGGGCGGCTGGGCAGACTCCAAGCCGCTGCAGGTCTTCGCGCCACGCATGGCGCAGGCCCAGCCGCAGATCATCGGCGCGCTCGCCACCATGCTGAAGGACATCGACACCGTGGCGGCCGTCGCACGCGACAGCGGCGCGCCGATGCCGGTGACCGGCGCTGTGCAGCAGGTGCTGCGCATGGCCGATGCCATGGGGCTGGGCGAGGCCGAGCTGTCAGCGGTGGTCGCACTGATGACGCCGCAGCGCCTCGACGCTTTCCTCGCGCAAGCCGGGAAGCAATGAAGCATCCCCGGCAAAGACGGTTCCGCGAGCGCGCCGCAGGGGCCTGCTCCGGGGCCATTCGAACTCTCACGCTTCCTGCCTGACCCACGCCTCATGCAATTGAACGCCAATCTGGAGTGGCTCTACGGCCACCTTCCGCTCGACCAGCGCTTCGCCGCCGCCGCAGCCGATGGCTTTGCCGGCGCGGAGATGCTGCAGCCTTACGAGCAACCGCCGGCCTGGTATGCCGACGCGCTGAAGGCGCAGGGCCTCACCGCCGTGCTGCACAACACGCCGATCCGGCCGGACAGCCCGGGCCGGCTGGGCTGGGCCGCCATCCCCGGCGGGCAGGCGGAGTTCCGTGATTGCTTCGACCGCGCCCGCGCCGTGGCCGAGGCCACCGGCTCGCGCCGCATCCACGTCATGGCCGGCGACTGCCGCGCGCACGATCCCAAGGCCTGCCGCCAGGCGCTGGACCAGAACCTGGCCTGGGCCCTGCGGCATGCGGAGTCGGACGACCTGATGCTGATGCTGGAACCGCTCAACCGCGCCGACATGCCCGGCTACTTCTACTGGCTGCCCGAGCAGGCGCTGGAGGTGATCCGCGCCTTCGACTCGCCGCGGCTTCGGCTGCAGTTCGACCTCTACCACTGCGTGAAGGAAGGGCTGGACCTGGCGCAGGAGCTGGAGCGTTGCCGCGGCTTCATCGGCCATGTGCAGTTGGCCGGCGCGCCCGACCGCCACGAGCCCGACCTGTCGCGCGACGACCTGCTCGCCACCGTCGCCGCCCTGCCCGCCGCCGGCTACGACAGCTGGCTGGGCTGCGAATACAAACCCCGCAGCACGGCCGCCGAGGGTCTGGCCTGGGCCGCGCCGCTGCGCCAACAAGGATTGCTCTCATGACCCGTATCCTCGTCACCGGTGCCGGCGGCTTCGTCGGCCAGGCGCTCGTGCGGCGGCTGCTGGCCGGCGTCGATGCGCTGCCGCTCACGCAGCTCGTCGCCGTCGATCTCGCACTCGACCTGCCGACGCATCCCAAGCTCACACAACTGCGCGGCTCCGTCGCCGATGCGGCCGTGCGCGCCCAGGCCCTGGCCGAGCCGCCCGACGTGGTCTTCCACCTCGCCGCCATCACCAGCGGCCAGGCCGAGCGCGAATTCGAGCTGGGCCTCACCGTCAACCTGCGCGGCACGCTGGAGCTGTTCGAAGACCTGCGCCGCCAGCACGACGCCACCGGCAAGGCCGCGCGCCTGGTGCAGACCAGCTCCATCGGCGTCTTCGGCCTGCCGCTGCCACCGCACATCGACGACGCCACGCCCATCGTGCCCACGATGTCCTATGGCGCGCACAAGCGCATGCTCGAGATCCTGCTGGCCGACTACAGCCGCCGCGGCTGGATCGATGGCCGCTCGCCGCGGCTGCCCAGCGTGGTGGCGCGGCCCGGCCTGCCCAACGGCGCGCTGTCGGCCTTTGCCAGCGACCTGATCCGTGAGCTGGCCGCCGGCCGCAGCTACGAATCGCCCGTCGATGCCGAAGGCACGCTGTGGCTGCTCTCGCTGCCCGCCTGCGTGGACGCGCTGATCCATGCCGCCACCCTCGATGCCGAGCGCCTGCCGGCCACCCGTGCCTGGACGCTGCCTTCGCTGCACGTGTCGGTGGCCGAGGTGGTGGCCGCGCTGATGCGGCGCTTTGGCGTGGAAGTGTCGCAGCGCCTCAGCTACGCGCCCGACCCGGCCATCATTCCGCAGTTCGCCCGCTGGCCGACCGTGGACACCGCCCTCGCCCGCTCGCTCGGCTTCCGCGCCGATGCCTCGCTGGACGAACTCATCGAACGCTGCCTGCCCGGCGCCGCCTGACCCTCTGCTTCTTCTTCGCCCCATGATCATCGAACTGCGTACCTACACCCTGCGCATCGCCACCACGCGCGACTTCGTCGCCCGCTATGCCGCCGAAGGCCGCGACGTCCAGGTCGAGCACCTGGGCGAGCCCGCGCTCTATGCCGTCAGCGACATCGGCGACCAGAACCAAGTGATCCACGCCTGGCGCTACCGCGACTTTGCCGACCGCGATGCGCGCCGCGCCGCGCTGGAGGCCGATCCGCGCTGGCTGGCCTACAAGCGCCGCAGCCTGGCCGACGACCATGTGCAGCAGCAGAGCACGGCCATCCTGCGCGAAGTGGACTTCGCGGCGCTGACCGCGGCGACCGGAGCCAAGGCATGAGCGGCAGCCCCTCCACGGCGGACGTCGCTCGCACCGAAGCGCAGCGCAACGACGCCCCATCGCCGGACGCGCCCCTGCTGTTGCTGTCGGCCCAGTTGCCCCCACCGCTCAAGGCCGTGCTCCAGGACCGCCATGCCAGCGTGACGGCACCGACGCGCGACCAGATGCTGGCCACCGCCCGCGCGCATGCCGACCGCATCGAGATGGTCGTCACCACCGCCACCGACGGCGCCGATGCCGCGCTGATCGAGGCCCTGCCCAAGCTGCGCGCCATCTGCAGCCTGGGCGTGGGCCTGGACGCGCTCGACCTGGAAGCCGCCAAGGCCCGCGCCGTGGCCGTGAGCTACACACCCGATGTGCTGAACGACTGCGTGGCCGACCTGGCCGTGGGCCTGCTGATCGACGCCGCCCGCGGCATGGGCCGGGCCGAGCGCCTGGTGCGCCGCGGCGACTGGCCGCGCATCGGGCCCGGTGCCCTGGGCACGCGCGTCAGCGGCCGGCGGCTCGGCATCCTGGGCCTGGGCCGCATCGGCCAGACCATCGCCCGCCGCTTCGCCGGCTTCGACATGGACATCCGCTACCACACGCGCACGCCGCGCGAGGGCGTGGCCTGGACGCACGAGCCCTCGCTGGTGGAACTGGCCCGCTGGGCCGACTTCCTGATCGTGGCCTGCGCCGGCGGCGAGGCCACGCGTCATCTCGTCGATGCGCGGGTGCTCGATGCGCTGGGCCCGCAGGGCATCGTGGTCAACATCGCGCGCGGGTCGGTCATCGACGAAGCCGCGTTGGTCCTGGCCCTGCAGCAAGGGCGCCTCGGCGGGGCCGGCCTTGATGTGTTCGACCAGGAGCCGCAGGTGCCGGCCGCGCTGATGGAGATGGACAACGTCGTGCTGCTGCCGCACATCGGCAGCGCCACCGCCCAGACCCGCCGCGCGATGGGCGACCTGGTGCTGGCGAATGTGGAAGAGTTTCTGGGCACGGGGCGGCTGCGCACTCCGGCGTACTGAGCCGCTGCCGCGCGGGCGGTACGTCAGCGTGGCCTCATCGCGCTGTTGCGGGGCAACGCCAAAGGTAAGCAGCACAGGAGCCCGACAGCGTGGAGGGCACCAACATTGGCCATGAAAATGGCGAAGCCATTGCCAGTGTTGGTTGTCCGCCTGACCGCCCAGCTGGGCACTGGATTTTCGTTGTAGCGTTGCACTTTAAAGTTTACTCAGCCCCTCATCGCGAAAAATCCGAAGCTCGCCGCGCATGTCGATCACGAGGTGGTCCATGAGCGCAACAAGGCCTTTAAACTGATCGTACGACTTGGTCACAAGTCCCTGACGCTGGCCAGGAACAACTTCCGCACCCTCGCTCCAAAGTGATCTTGACGCTTGAATTTCCAGTGCCCGATCTACCACGGCGGTCATTGAGTTGGCGATACCGGCAGGGAAGTAGAACTCGGCCAATTGCGCGTGCTTCCACAGTGCCCAGACAGCATCATCCTTGAAGTGAATACCGCCGCCAACAACGCGGGATTTGAACTGCAATAGCGCCTTGTATGCCTCAAGTTGGTGAGTGTGCACGGCAATTTTGTTCTGCGACTTGGCTTCTGCCAGAGCAGCCTTGGCAAGAACGGATTGCGCCTGAGCTTCTCTGACAGCACTCTCGGCGGCTTTTGCCTGCCGCCGAGCTTCGTTCGCAGACCGTTCGGCGTAAACCGCAGCTAACAGGGCGGCGAGGAACATGCCGGCCGAGAGCAAATTCGGAACATCGAACAATATCAACTCCGCCATGTGAGGCCTAACATTTGACGCGAGGGCCCGCCGCAGCGGCGAAGCCGCGCAGGGAATCCACACACGCAGCTTGTGGGCGGTCCCTCTCGACAAAATTGCCGGGCGTCAGCACTGTAGATACCGAAGCGGGTTTTGACTACCACGGACAAACAGGTGGGCTACAGACTGGCCTACATAGCCTGAGACTTGGCTGTGCTGATTTTCACCTGTCATCTTTTTTCGGCTCTCGTGCCCACTGTCTGTCCATCCGCTTGGAACAAAAACCGCTCGTACAAGCCCGCGAGCGACAGCAAGAACGCATTCTGCACGTTGAGCACGAGAAATATTGAGTTTCCACTCCCCTTTAGTAGCTTCGTAAATTTCTTCCCTAGGAACCTTTGTGCCTGAACCATGCTTCGAAACAAGACCGGCCCATTGCCGTTCGATTTTGATTACGAGCATGGGGCGATCTGGTTGTAATTCCTTGGCGCAAAGCGAAAGGGCCAAATCAGCGGCGTCGTATATGCCCTCAGCAACGCCGTGACCGGATACTTCATTTTTTAGGATATCAGGCTGGATGAGGTTTACGAGATCGATAAGTGAAGCCTCAATCTTGAAGGCCTCATCTTCGGAGAGGCCGAAGCGAATTATTCTACTTCCTACAAAGAGGCCGTCGTTTTTGATCTCGGCTATGAGTTGTAGCTTTGCGCTCAAAGGTTCATCTTCAAATTGAACTACTTCATTGCCCAGAGCATGCGAGAAGACTCGGTTTCCGCAGCCCTTCCCGATGTAGAACGGCCACTGCGGATTTCTCGGATCAAAGAGTGCATATACGTAGTAGCCGAGCTGTTCTTGCGCCTTGTTATCAAACACAGCGGACATCTCCAAGTGACTCTCAACGTTTGAGATAATCGGCTTCGCGCGCTTTTTTTTGCGCGAGTTCCGTGGCGACCGAGAGGTTAGCCGTCGATTTCACGATAGTTCTCTCGGCGCCACGCACGCTGCTTCTTGGAGAAGCGCTTGAATGGCTTTATGTAGAGCGGAGTGCATTCCCATTTAACTCTCTCCCAGTCGTGCTTGAGAAGGAGCGCAATGCGGTGAGCGAACACTTTCAGATCATCGGACTCGCCGGAAAATAGACTGTCATAGTGGGCCAGGATTGCTCCATCGTGGCCTTTATCCTTGGGGTTGATCGACGTTTCGAGGCGCGCCCTTAACGAAGCCACCTTTGCAGGAATTGGACTAGCCTTGTTTTCAACATAAGTGGTGGCAATATCTTCGCACAATTTCCGCATGTTGTCTCGCCACTTCGTTCGTTCCTTTGTGACTTGTTCAAGCTGAACGGCGCGTTCATCTTTTCGCAGCGCGACGAAGGATGCAATCCAACCTCCGATGGCTGTAAGAGAAACACCAGCCAGTAGCGAGGTGAGGTCAATAGTGAGGTCAGAAGGGAGGGAGAGCATAAGACGGCTAACGTTCGAGGTAAGGGGCAAAGTGCGGCCTGCCGCACTTCAATAACTTCCTCACCATACGGCTCAGCTATCGCATCGACGGCATCGAGATGATGAGAGTACGGGCGCTTGTCTACCACTGCGCGACAGGTGCGAGCCCAGCAGCTCGGCTGTGGCAGTCGGGCACCAGCGCCATCGTCGTCCAGCCATCCCGGCCCGCCCACACCCGGCACATGTCGGTCGAACAGCGTTCGTTCGGCGCATTTGCCACCGAAGGCAATGATTGGATCCTTGGACGAAAGCCTACCAGTCGCTTGCGCACCTGCCAGCCCCTGAGCTGGAAGATGCGCTGCGCGGTGTTCTTGGTGAATCCGAGCAGGTGCGCCACCGTGCGGTAGCCGAACGAGGGGTTCTCCTCGATCATGGCCTTGTGGCCGGCGCGACCAAATGTTCCTGCAGCTTCGGTTCGGCCTTCACCGGCTTGTAATACACGCTGCGGCGCGGCACGCCGAGCCACCGGCACAGCTTGCTGATCAAGACGGCGATGCCTTCGGCCTGCAGCCCCTGGCGGATCGTCTCGATCACTTCTCGTCCTCGCCCAGCAGGGACTGCAATTTTTTCGGGCACGCAACTCGAGCATCGCCTCGCCATAGGCCTCCTGCAGGTCCTTGAGCTGGCGCCCATACTGCTCACGCACGTCCCGCGGGTTCGCCTTCATAGCATTTTCCATGCCCTTGCGGCCATCCTCTACCCAGCCCTCGATCTCCGAGGGCTGCAGGTGGTAGGCACGGCTTGCCTCCTACACGCTCTTCTTGCCCTGGATGATATACAGCACCGACGCCGTCTTGCGCTTGGCCGTCCAGCGCTTCATCTCCTTCTTCCATCAACGTACTCACCGCGTCTTCCTTTCAAGCAGGTTTTCACTGGGTCAATGTACTCGGGCTCAGTTGTGAATTACTGGCGCGACGAGTGTTAGCCCTGTAGCCTTTGATATGGCGGTCCACAGGACGTCAACTATTGCGTTCCAGACTTTCTCAATCGTTACCATTACCAGTCCGCGAAGAGTCTTAGCAAAACTCAGTGCCATGTCTTCGAGTCCGTCCAAGAAGAACTCATGTGTTTCTGAAGTGATTTGCCCTGTCGCAATGCCGGTTGCAACCAACTCTGCTTGCTGGGCAATAGCTTTGAGTTGGCGATCAGAGAACCCGCGAAGTGAGGAAACATCAGTATTGAGTACTTTACTTGCGGCCGTGTGCATGTCGTTAGCGAGTTGTCCTACATCAAGTGCCATTTGCTTTCTCCTTAAATATTAACGTTGAAGAAAATTCTCGTATGTCAATGCTTGATCAAGGTAGATCAAAATTTGCCCCTTAAAAATCTTGGCCTCAGTTGCTGTGACTCCTTGTTTTTTGTCCGTATCACGCATTTTTGTGACCGTCTCCGCGATTTTTTTAATTGCATGCACACTTGGAGGCACTTGGTCGTCATCTGCAAGCACAGATGTACCACGGCTTTGCAATACTTTATTGACCAGATCCGAAGCCTTGTTTTTCGGCATCGGGCGGGCGCCAGCCTGAACAGACAAAGCCTCAAATTTTCCAATAACTGTGTTATATTTTTCCTCTCGCTGCTGAAATGTCGCATTCGTTGTGGCAGGCGTTACTGCCGCTAGCAAAGTCATCACTTCCGTATTGCCGGAAGTTAGCCCATCAGCAACAGCTTTGTCGTATGCCGGTGCTAGTTGCGTTGCGCAGCCAGCAAACAAGAGTACAAAAGGAGGTAAACAATAGGCGCAGTCTGTTTGCTATTAAGAGTTTTAACATGGTGTGTTCCTTGGTTTCAATGATGAAGAAAAATCAATGGATCGGGTTTGAGTTTGCGTGCGGACAATCCTCCCATGTGATGTCTAACGTGGAAGTGAGCGGCCTGTGCGGCTTTACGCGCAGGGCCGCTCGACTGAAAATTTAGACTTGGGCTGCATTATGCAAATTCTCTTTCTCAAGATCTTCGAGATAGCACTCAAGATTTACCGTGATCTTTTCGAGGACGGGTGGAAGATAACTGACAAGGTCTGAGAAATTTGCATTGTCTCCGCTCGGGCCTCCATGGTAGTTACGACAGTGATCCAGCATATCTTCGCGCTCTTGAGCGGGAAGTTGCTCCAACGGGTCGCGGCCGTTGTAATCGTGGAGGACAGACAGATGAATGAACGCGCAACCAAATTTGTAAACCGAGCGTGCCCACCCTTGAAGATTCTGCGCCAGACCGACCATTTCTCTGTCGGTCACGGAAGCGCTTAGATTTGGTTGTGACCACTTGTCGCCACGAACTGATGCCTCAACAAGTAAACCTCGGCGTTCAGCACTCTGCGTCAGCAGATAAATGATCCCGACCATCGAATCCAGTTCTTGGCGGAGAACGGCGACCATTTGGCCCGAGAGCCTCTCTCGCTCAAGAACTGCCATAGCACGTTGATGCTTTTTGGAGCGGCTGCGGACTTGGCGCAGAAAGATGGGGAGCGCGTCCATTAAGGACTAACGTAGGGTTGAGCGGACTGCGCGGCTTATAGCGCAGATCCGCTCGAACTTAAGGTTATTCGTCGACTGCCACATAATTGCCTCCATCATCTTCTGGCAGGTCGTAGGTTAGATAGTACTGAATACGGTGAATCGATCCGTCCCGCAGGTGAATTGCGACATCGATCATGAACATCCCCCAGGTCCAAATGGTGATCGAGAACTTGTTGGCACGATTCGACGAGGATCGTATCGGTCGTTTGAAAGATGGGTGCAGGGTGTACTCTACGTGCTCAATAGAGTCCAATTCACTCTTAGTGCCTTCAATCCAAATGCCTACGTGAAAATGCTCACGCCCGTTCCCGCTGGGCTTCCAGAACTTAATCTTTCCCGCTGGGTTTTTGATGACCTGTCGAGTTACGGTAAGCGTCATGATTTTCCTCAGGGGGAGTGGCTAGGCTTTCGAGATACGGCCACGATGTCGGGGGCATCAAACCCAAGAATCGTAGGGGCGTCTCCGTCGCCTTCGGGCTCAAGTTCGTAGCGACCAATTATTCCTGCCAAGACAGAGCCATTAAATGCGCGTTCGGCCGAGTCTCGATCTGAAGCGAGGACCTCGAACGGCACTTTCGTCCCCTCGGTTAGGCGCTTGGAAATTTGGCCAAAAGGCTCCATCCCGGATGTCAAATCTGTTGCGTTTTCCATCGCTATCACGCAGGTCACGATGTCCTTTTTTATGCCTTCAAGTTGAGTTCGGCATTCCCAGAATGCCTGCGATGATTTTCCAGGCGCATAGGCTTGTTCGATTGCGGATAGCGTCGCAGTAAGAATGCCGGCAATAACCGTAAGGGGAGGCCAAGGAGTTGCTGTTGTAAGTGCGGTGGCGACTGCCGAAGCGAGAGTGCCGCGTCTCATCCACTCGTTAATTAACCTGTTCCTACGATAGTCACGCTCATAGGCGGAGAGCGTTCCATGAGCCTCTAGCCAATGGTCTCTTGCTAACCGGTACAAGTTGAGTCGCTGCTCGGTTGAAATTGGCATATTGACATCTTGTATGATTAGGAGAATTGAGACGCATAACGTTCGCAGTAAGAGGCGACTTGCGCGTCGGCGCAAAACGTCCCCTCGACTAAGGAGTTAGCGGGCACCTTCATCGTGGCCTCACGATTGCCTCGACGGCAAGGCTGAACAATTGCTGCGGTTGGTTCGTCTCGGCGAATGCGCCAAGCCTCTTTGCCTCTGCCGCAAACTCGGGAGACGCAGAACCGCTGTATATGATGAGTGGTGGCGGGTTCTTTAGACTCTGAACCCGCTTTAGAAGTGTGTACCCAGCGCGCTCGTCATCTACCCGTTTGAAGTCAGTGATTACAAGGGCAAACTGCTGGCTTTGAAGCAAGGGAAGGGCTTCGGATGTACTGCGAGCTTGGACAAATGTGACTCCAAGCGCCGACAAGGCATTGCGCTCGTACTCCTGATTCTGCGGGTTGTCATCCACCCAGAGAACCTTTGCTTTGTCCAACGAGATCGCACTGGCCTTCCGAGCGACGTCCTGAATGGCCTTTGTATTCGGCGGTGCCTCTGGCGGTTTCCCATCGGGGCCGCCACTTTCCACGGCCTGCAGCAGATAGAAGCTGATCTTTATGCCCTTCTCGTTCAGTTCAATGTCTTTGGGGACACTTGTTCCCTTGAAGACCAAGAGAATCAAGAGCAACGCTGCCGGCCAGACAACCACCTTAAGGATTTGAACTAGGCGATCCGGTTGACCTTCGGTCTTAATAGGCTGAGCATTTGACTTGCTAATCATGTCGCTCCTGAGGTTTGTGTGACGGCTCACGTTTGACGTGAGGGGTAACCGGAGCCGCACGCGGAGGGAATTATTGGCAGATTGCACCTATTTTGACGTACTTAGTAGTCAATACATTGATACCCATAGCCGTCAAGCATGCCGTGAGCGGATAGATAAATGCTAAAGCGCTTAAAAAGACCAAAAAATTCTAGCAATGCCATTTCTAATTTGACGCATCGCACATCGACCGGCCCGTTGGCCGAATTTATCTTCTCTTGAACGTTATCGTGATCGCTCGGTGTCGCAAGCAAAAACTCGACATGTACTGGGTCTCTGTGCGTCCCGTGACTCTCGCCTGCGGACAACGTAATACCTAGCAAGAACTCATCGTCTTTGATGAGGCCTTTGCTTTTAAGCCAATCCTTTGCGTCACCTTTATCCGCTGAGTCTGCGGCGGAAGTTCCTTTCCAGTCATCATACTGAACAGAGGCTTTGAATTTTTGCGGGTACATTGGTTGCTCCTATTAAATGATATTGACGAAGACTCGGACGATGAATGCCTAACATGTTCTCAGGAGACAGCTAGCGCCGCCTAGGCAGAAACATTGCGCCCTAGATCGACACGCTTGCCTCACTGTAGGCCGCTGACGCACCGTCAGATTCCCCCATTTGACTGTGCGTTTACAGTGTTCGACTTCCAACAAAAGCGGCACACCGACCACCACCTCGCCGAGGTCGGCTGGCTGCCTGGGGAGCCCCTACGATGCCAGTTGTGCCGGCCATGGGCCTCTCGGAAATATCCGCTTCCATCCGCTGCGGCCCCTGCCGAGATGGGTGGGCCGGAGGTCATCCGGCACAGCATGCAGCGCGCCCCCTAGCCATGAAAAAGGCCCGGCAACGCCGGGCCTAGTCGTGGGTGCCTGCCAAAGGGCCAAGCTGCGTCGCTTCTGCGCTTACTTTGCAGGCTCGTGCTGCACATCCCCGCCGTGCTTCTCGCCACTCATGTCGACCTTGTCGCCGGCCTGCAGGATGACGAACAGCGAGAGGGCGGCAAACACGACGAAGCCGATGGCGATCTTCCACATGAAAAGGGTCTCCTAGAAAGGGTGAACGAGAAACGGAAGCCGCGAAGCAGGCCACGCCAGTGCACCCGCGGAACCGGCTTTGCCGGGCCGGGGGGTGCGCCCCCCTCCAAGCCGAAGGCGCAAGAGAGGGGGGAGCCGCGTAAGCGGCATGGGGGGTGTGGCCCTTAATCCCCAGCGTAGATATCCACGTCCTTCGTCTCACGAATGAACAGCGTGCCGATCACCAGCGTCATGCCGGCGATGACGATCGGGTACCACAGGCCGTTGTACATGTTGCCCGTCGAGGCCACGATGGCGAAGGCCGTGGTGGGCAGCAGGCCGCCGAACCAGCCGTTGCCGATGTGGTACGGCAGGCTCATGGACGTGTAGCGGATGCGCGTCGGGAACAGCTCCACCAGCATGGCGGCGATGGGGCCGTAGACCATGGTCACCAGGATCACCAGGTAGGTCAGCAGCACCACCATCATGATCTTGTTCATCTTGGCCGGGTCGGCCTTGGCAGGGTAGCCGGCCGACTTCAGGTCGTCGCCCACTTCCTTCTTGAAGGCGGCGATGGACTTGGCCGAGTCTTCATCGAACTTGGAATTGACCACGTTGCCGGCCGGTGCCGTGATGGTCTTGTCGCCGATCTTCACCACCGCGGGCGAGCCGGCGGGCGCAGCCACGTTCTCGTAGCTCACCGAGTTCTGCACCAGGTAGCGCTTGGCGATGTCGCAGGAGCTCCTGAAGTCGATCTCGCGCGCCACGGGGTTGCCCTGGAAGGAGCAGGTCGCCGGATCGGCCGTGACGGTGACGGCCGAGCTCGCCTGGGCGCGGGCCAGGTCGGGGTTGGCGGCTTCGGTCAGCATCTTGAAGACCGGAAAGTACGTCACCACCGCCAGCAGGCAGCCGGCCATGATGATGGGCTTGCGGCCGATGCGGTCGGACAGCGAGCCGAACACGATGAAGAAGGGCGTGCCGATCAGCAGGGCCGCCGCGATCATCAGGTTGGCCGTGGTGGCATCCACCTTCAGCTGCGCCGTCAGGAAGAACAGCGCATAGAACTGGCCCGTGTACCAGACCACCGCCTGGCCGGCCGTCAGGCCGACCAGCGCCAGGATCACGATCTTCAGGTTCTTCCACTGGCCGAAGGACTCGGCCAGCGGCGCCTTCGAGGTCTTGCCCTCGGCCTTCATCTTCTGGAAGGCGGGCGACTCGTTCAGCGACAGGCGGATCCACACCGAGATGCCCAGCAGCAGGATGGACACCAGGAAGGGAATGCGCCAGGCCCAGGTCTGGAAGGCTTCTTCGCCGACCGCCGTGCGCACGCCCAGGATGATGAGCAGCGACAGGAACAGGCCCAGCGTGGCCGTGGTCTGAATCCAGGCCGTGTAGGCACCGCGCTTGCCGTGCGGCGCATGCTCGGCCACATACGTGGCCGCGCCGCCGTACTCGCCGCCCAGGGCCAGGCCCTGCAGCATGCGCAGCGCGATCAGGATCACCGGCGCCGCGACGCCGATGGTGGCGTAGCTGGGCAGCAGGCCGACGATGAAGGTCGACAGGCCCATGATCAGGATGGTGACGAGGAAGGTGTATTTGCGGCCGATCATGTCGCCCAGGCGGCCGAACACGATGGCGCCGAAGGGCCGCACCAGGAAGCCGGCCGCGAAGGCCAGCAGCGCGAAGATGAAGGCCGCGCCCGCATCCAGGCCGCTGAAGAACTGCTTGGCGATGATCGCGGCGAGCGAGCCGTACAGGTAGAAGTCGTACCACTCGAACACGGTGCCGAGGGACGAGGCGAAGATGACCTTCTTCTCCTCCTGCGACATCGGCCGGGGTGCCGCGTGCACCCCGCGGGAATCCAGTGTGGCTGCCATGTGTCTGTCTCCTGATTGTTGAATCGGCCGCCGGATCGGGACCGTGGGCGGATTCTTTGAGGAGCGACTGACCGGTTCCTTTCGCGAAACTGAACCGTTTCTGACAACTTCAGGGGAAACCCGGTTCAGCCATTTCGGATGAAGAAAAAAAGTCGGTGGCACGTGACGACAAGGGAAAACACTGAGCCTTTTGGGCGAGCCGGCGACACCAAAACCCGCCCTTACCATATGTTTCGCTGGCACGGTTCAAGAGGAGGCCAGCGTTTAACAAATTCCTACATTCAAAAATCATGAAAAAAATTTCCTTTCTCGTTCTTGCTTCATTGCTTTTTACAGGCTGTGCATCCGTCAAGATGGAAAGCCAGGAATCCGCCGACCGCGCGAAGCAGTTCGTCGCTCCCTCACAGGGGCAGGCCGGCCTGTACATCTACCGGGACAGCGGGATAGGCAGGGCGCTCAAGAAAGAGGTGCGCGTCGACGGCAATTGCGTGGGGACGACGGCACCCGACGTCTTCTTTTTCACCGAGGTCCAGGGCAACAAGGAACACGTCATTTCCACCGAGTCCGAGTTTTCGCCCAATACGCTGAAACTCTATTCGGAGGCGGGAAAGAATTATTTTGTCCGCCAGTACATCAAGATGGGCGTCTTCGTCGGCGGCGCCGATCTCGAACTGATTCCGGAAGCCAAAGGCAAGGAAGCCGTCGCAAAACTAGGAATGGCGACACCCGGCACCTGCAGTGGCAAGTAGTCCAATGGCCCCTGGCTTTCCGCCGGGGGCTTTTTGAGGTTCCGAGCGTGGCGGCTACCCCGGAAACGCCACTCAGCCGCCCACCAGCGCGGAGGGCCGCTGGTCCGCACCAGCCCACTGCGGACCGGCGAACCACGCGTCGCCCTGCAGGTAGGCGCGCAGCATGGGCAGGCTGTCGAAGCCCCAGAACAGCCGGCCATCGACGACGAACGCCGGCACGCCGAAGGCGCCCTGTGCAATGGCGGCGTCAGTGTTGGCCTTGAGCTCGGCCTTCACCGCGGCATCGGCCACGTCGCGCGCAGGCTGAAGGCGGGCCTTGAGCGCATCGAAGCGCGCCGGATCGCTGGCGTCCTGCCCGCCGCGCCACACCTCGCGGAACAGCTGCTCGGCCTGGTGCCGGCTGATCTCGCCGCCGCGCGAGGCGGCCACCGCCAGGCGCAGGTGCGGCAGCGGGTTGTAGGGATGGGTGGCCGGCATGTCGATGGGTACGCCCAGCGAATGGCCCAGCCACAGGATGTGCCGGTAGGTCCACTGCCGCTTGCTCAGGACCTCGGCCGGTGCCTTGTGCCCGTGGTGGCGCACGATGGCGCCCAGCAGCACCGGCTTGTAGGCCACGCTGTAGCTCAGGCCAGCCAGGGCATCGGGCAGGTGCTCGAAGGCCAGGTAGGCATAGGGCGAGATGAAGTCCAGGTAGAAGTCGATGTGCTTCATGGCAGAGGTCTCCTTGTTGTTCGTCCTGGTGCCCAGCGCGCTCAGCCGGGCTGCGGCGCGGGTGCGATGGCGCTGCGGGCAAGCACCTGGTCCCACACGGCCAGGCGGCCCGCATCGGGCGTGCGGCTCCAGTGCCGGATCTCCTCGATGGTGCGGAAGCATCCTTCGCACAGACCGGTGGCCGCGGACATGCGGCAGACATTGACGCAGGGCGAGGGCACCGGCTCCAGGCCCTGCCGCACGGCCTCGCGCATCAGCGCGGCGCGGGCGGCCAGCGGGCTGCGTGCCGTGTCGACGTCGGGCGCACTCACTGGACTACCCTCCGCGCAAGGCGCTCCGGGACTCGCGCTTGGGAGCGGCCCGGCCCGCTCATGCCGCCACCGCCTGCACCACGTCCGCCACCGGCGCGCCGCCGGTGAGGGCCGGCAGGTCCTGCGGACGCAGCGGAAACACCGCATGCGGATGGCCGGCTGCCGCCCACACGGTCTCGAAGCGGAACAGCTCCGCATCGATCAGCACCACCGGCTTCGTCACATGGCCGACCGGCGAGACGCCGCCGATGGAGAAGCCCGTGCGCGACTTGACGAAGTCGGCGTCGGCTCGGCCGGTCTTGCCCACCAGGGCGTCGACCTTCTTCTCGTCCACGCGCCGGTCGCCCGAGGTGACGACCAGCACCGCCACGTCGTCGGCCTTGCGGCGGAAGATGATGCTCTTGGCGATCTGGCCCACGGCCACGCCGAGCACATCGGCCGCCTCCTGCGCCGTGCGGCAGGCGTCATCGAGCATGCGCGGCGCATGCGGATGACCGGCATCGAGAAGGTGGCGCGCCACGCGCTGCACGCCGTCGGGAAGGGAATGGAGTTCGGAACCGCACATAGATGGCAGCGATTGTCGGCGCGGGCGCAAGGCCTCAGCCGATGAAGGCGAAGCGCGGCTGCGCGTGCCCCTCATGCACGATGCTTTCCTCGAACATGCCGAAGGGCCGCACCCACAGGCCGCGGTCGTCGTAGAGCGGCTTGTAGAGCACCATCGGCGCCAGTGTCTCGCTGTGGCGCACGACGCCAAGCACCTCGTACTCCAGGCCCTTGTAGTGCCGGTAACGCCCGAGACGGATGGCCGGCAGCGCGGGCAGGTCGTCGCCGAGCGCCATCAGCCTGCCCGCTTGGTGCGCACAGCCTTGGAGACGCGCGAATTCGGCTCGCGGCCCAGGGCCTGGCTGATGAACACGCCGGCGTCGATCAGCGCATCGAGGTCGATGCCGGTGTCGATGCCCATGCCGTGGAGCATGTAGACCACGTCCTCCGTCGCCACATTGCCCGTCGCGCCCTTGGCATAGGGGCAGCCGCCCAGGCCGGCGATGGAGGACTGGTGGTTCCACACGCCCAGCTCCAGCGCCGCCAGCGTGTTGGAGAGAGCCTGGCCGTAGGTGTCGTGGAAGTGGCCCGACACGGCATCGACGGCAAAGTGCGCCAGCGTGGCCTCCAGCGCCGCCTGCACCTTGCGCGGCGTGCCCACGCCAATGGTGTCGGCCACGTCCACGCGCGCGACGCCGATGCCCTTCATCAGCCCTGCCAGGTAGCCCACCTTCCCGGGGGCGATGTCGCCTTCGTAGGGGCAGCCCACGGTGCAGCTCATGGCGCCGCGCACCGCGATGCCCTGGGCCTTGGCGGCCGCCACCACCGGCGCGAAGCGTTCGATGCTCTCGGCGATGGAGCAGTTGATGTTCTTCTGGCTGAAGGCCTCGCTGGCGGCGCCGAAGACGACGATCTCGTCGGGCCATTCCTCGCGGGGCGCGGCGAGGGCGGCTTCCAGTCCCTTCATGTTGGGCGTGAGCACCGAATAGCGCACGCCCGGCTGGCGACGGATGCCGTGCATCACCTGCGCGTTGTCGGCCATCTGCGGCACCCACTTGGGACTGACGAAGCTGGTGACCTCGATCTCTGCCAGGCCGGCGGCCTGCAGACGGTGCACCAGCTCGACCTTGACCTCGGCAGGCACGGGCTGCTTTTCGTTCTGAAGCCCGTCGCGCGGGCCGACGTCGACGATGCGGACGCGGGAAGGAAGGTTCATGGGGTCTCCGAAAAAAGAAAAGCGAGAGGCAGAGGGAGCGCGTGCAAGTGCACGCATCCAGGTCCCGCGCGCGACGCGCGGATCGCGCACGACATACCGACGTCACGGGGGCTGCCTAGATTGCGGCCTCCATTAAAAAACAGAGTCGGAGTTTCTTCATGCAACAGACACGCATCGCAGCCGCGATCGCCATGAGCCTGGCCTTGGCCGCCTGCGGCGGGGGTGGAGGTGGCGGCGCCACCTTCGTGCCCGGAACGGGCCTCGGCACGGGCACCGCACCCGCCCCGTCGCCCGCTCCTGCGCCAGCGCCCAGCCCGGTACCGGGCACATCCCCAGCGCCCGCGCCCGGCACGGCCCCTGCGCCCAGTCCCGCCCCGGAACCCGAACCCACCGCCAAGGTGCTGCTGGAGGAAAGCTTCACCGGGCTGAGCGACCTGCCCGCCAGCTGGGCACGGCCGGCGGCCAACAAGGGCACGGTGAGCGTGCGCGACGGCAGCCTCTACATCGACGGCCGGGCCGACAGCTTCGCCATGACGGGCGTGGCCCTGCCCGCGGCACTGGCCGAGATGTCCGACTACCGCATCGACGTGGTCTTCACCTTCGAGGCCGCCAACAACAATGCGCGCTGGGGCAGCGTGATGTACCGAAGCTCGGCCGCCACGGCCACGCCGGCCTACGAGCCCTACCACCAGTTCGCGATCCGCCAGAACGCCACCGCCAGCAACGGCACCGAGTTCGCGCTGCGCAAGGCGGGCGCGTGGACGGTGCAGTCCACCAAGGCCTTCGGCTCGGCCATCGACAGCGCAAAGACCTACACCGCCACCGTGATCGTTCACGGCAACCGCGCCCGTCAGTACCTGGACAACGTGCTGATGCACGACGTCACGCTGGACGCCGTCGCGCCCGCCAAGGGCGGCATCGGACTGCAGACGGCCGGCCTGCTGATGCGGGTGGACAGCATCAAGGTGAGCGAGCAGCTCAAGCCGCTGCCCGAGATCGCCACGCCTGCCGCGCTGCAGGACACGGGCACGGCAGCGGCCATGGCGCCGACCCTCGTGCAGCCGATGGCCGCCAGCACCAACCTGGCCGCCACCGGCGCCAGCCATGCGCTGTTCCGCATCGACGGCACGCTGAGCCTGCGCAGCGCCAGCGGCGAAAGCCTGGGCAGCCTGGCCCAGTACCTGGCCGACCGCAACCGTGCCACGGCCCCGGTGCTGCGCGTGGCCGACGACGCCACGGTGGACGCGCTGGCCCGCTACGCGCAGGAGAACGACCTGAGCGACGTGACCCTGCTGTCCGACCAGGTGAGCCTGCTCGCCCGCGCACGCACGCTGATGCCGATGGTGCGCGCGGCGGTGGACTTCTCGGGTTCCGGCCTGCTCGACGCCAGCACCCAGAGCGTGATGCAGGTGGTGAGCGCCACCAACAAGGCCCGCGCCAAGATCGCCGTGCTGCCGCCCGCGATGACGCAGCGCGCCACCGTGGCCCAACTGCAGCGCCTGCTGATCACGGCCTGGGCCGCCAGCAGCGCCGGCACACCCACCGAGGCCGCCCAGGTGCTGACCACCGGCGTGAACGGCGTGCTCGCCAGCGACGGCGCCGTCTTTGCCCGCGTGATGCGCAAGCTGCCCGCCAACACGCTGCTGCGCAAGCCCCTGGTGATCGGCCATCGCGGCATGCCGCAGGGCACGGGCGACGAGAACACGCTGGCCAGCGCGCAGGCCGCCGTGGCGGCCGGTGCCGACGTGGTGGAGAACGACATCTACCTCACCAGCGACAAGCACCTGGTCATCATGCATGACGACACGGTGGACCGGACCACCAACGGCACCGGCCGCATCGAGTCGATGACGCTGGCACAGGTCAAGCAGCTGCGCACGAAGGTGGGCAACCGCGAGGTGCCGACGCTGCAGGAATATTTCAGCGCCTTCAAGGGCCAGCCGATCACGCACTTCATCGAGCTCAAGAGCAGCAACACCGGCCTGGTGGCACAACTCAAGAACGAGCTGGACGCGGCCGGCACGCGCGATCAGGCGGTGGCCATCTCCTTCCTGGGCGACCAGCTCAACCGTGCGGGCCAGACGCTGCCCGAACTCTCGACGGGCTTCCTCAACAGCAATGCCGACGCCAGCGATCCGCAGGTGGCGGTGCGCAACATCCTGGCGGCCGTGCAGCCCTATTCGTCCACCTACAACCCGGCCTACGGCGGGCTGAGCCAGGCGACGATGGAAGCCGGCAAGCACCGCGGCATCACCTTCTGGCCCTGGACCATCAACGACCAGGCGGCGTTCCATCGCTTCTACAGCTATGGCACGCACGGCATCACCACCGACTACGCCTTCTGGGCGAAGGACTTCCCGGTGGAGATCGGCACGGCCGCCACGGCCACCGTGGGGCTGAACACGCCGGTGGCCCTGCCCGTGACGCTGACCACGCAGGTAGGCGGCAGCATCGCCGCGCAGAGCAACGTGATGGCCGTGATCGACGGCACGGCGCCCTTCGTGCAGAGCGCGGAAGGCGACCTGCGCTTCACCGCGGCCGGCACCGCCGTCGTGCTGCCCGGCTACCGCCACAAGATGGGCGACGGCACCTACAGCTATGTGATCGTCGCCAAGCCGGTGAGCCTGACGGTGCGCTGAGCACGCGCCGCCGCAGGCCGGCTGCGGCCCGCGCGCGCCAGTGCTCAGTAGCCGCGCTGCGGATCGACCACGCCCGCGATGGGCTGGCCGGCCTGCAGCGCGCGGATCTTGCCGGCGATCTGTGCGATGGACTCGCTGCGCAGCGTGCGCGCCGAACCGTGCGGCGTGACGGTGATCTTCGGATGCCGCCAGAAGGCATGGTCGGCGGGCAGCGGCTCCTGCTGGAACACGTCCAGCGTGGCACCAGCCAGCTTGCCGCTGTCGAGCAGCGGGATCAGGTCCTCTTCCACCAGATGGCCGCCGCGCGCGATGTGGATCAGGTAGCCGCCGGGCTTGAGCGCCGACAGCGTGGTGCGGTTGAGGATGCCGCGGGTGGCATCGGTCAGCGGCAGCAGGTTGACCAGCACCCGCGTATTGACCAGAAAGTCGCCCAGGCGCGCCTCGCCCGCGAAGGTGCGCACGCCCTCGATGGACTTGGGCGTGCGGCTCCAGCCCAGCACCGGAAACTCGAACTGCTGCACCGCGCGCGCCACGCGTTCGCCCAGCACACCCAGGCCCATGATGCCGACGGGAAAGTCGGCGCGAGCCAGCGGCTTGCGGTAGACCCAGCGGCCCTGCCGCGCCTCGGCCTCGTAGACGTCGAACTCGCGGAAGTGACGGATCAGCGCATGGCACACGTACTCGGCCATCTGCACCGACATGCCGGCATCGTCCAGCCGCACGATCTTCAGGTGGGGTGGCAGGCTGAGCTTCGTGATCGCGTCCACACCCGCGCCGATGTTGAACATGGCCTTCAGGCCCGGCTGCTCGTCCACCATCTGCTGCGGCGGTGCCCACACCACCGCGTAGTCGGCCTGCGGGCTGCCGGGCGTCCAGTCGACGATCTCGGCATCGGGCAAGGCGGCGTGCAGGCCCTCGATCCATGGGGCGGATTTGGTGTCGGTCAGGCAGAGGGCGATGCGCATGAGGGCGTGCAAGAAGGCTGTGGAAGACAGCCCGCGATGCTACGCGGCCAGACGCAGGAGCTCTGCCCCTTCGGTGACCTGGTCGCCGGGCGCGAACAGCAGTTCGGCCACGGTGCCGTCGGCCGGCGCGGCGATGGTGTGCTCCATCTTCATGGCCTCCATCACCGCCAGCGGCTGGCCCTTGCTCACCGTGTCGCCCGCCTTGACGGCGAAGGACACCACCTTGCCGGGCATCGGCGCCGTCAGGCGTCCGCCTTCGGCCTGGATGTCGCCGGCATGGGCGAGACGGTCGACGGCATCGATGCGGCCGGCGCCGGCCTGGCCGAACACATGCCACTGGTCCTGGTGACGATGCACGGCCAACACCTCGCGGCGGCCGGCGAAGTCCAGCGACAGGCGGCCGTCGGGCAGCAGCGTCCAGGCCAGGTCGCCCGCGACCTGCGACTCGCCCTCGCCCACGCTCAAGTGCCGCGTGGCACCGGGGCCGTAGCGCAGCAGCGCCGTGGCGCCCTGGCCATTGAAGTCGAAGGCGAAGGTGCGTGTGGCGAGGCCCAGGCCGCGCCAGCCGTCGGCACGGCCGAAGGGGCCGCCTGCAGCCTGCGCAGCCTCGTCCGCCAACTGGCGGGCCACGACGCCCGCCGCCAGCAGCGGCAGGCCCAGGGGATCGCGGTCGAAGAGCTGCGCCCGCTCGCGCTCGATCAGCGCCGTGTCCAGCCGCGCCTTCGAAAAGGACTCGGTGGCCAGCACGCCGCGCAGGAACTGCACATTGGTCGCCACGCCCACGATGTGAACCTCGGCCAGCGCCGCGTCGAGGCGTGCCAGCGCCTGCTCGCGCGTGTCGCCATGCACGATCAGCTTGGCGATCATGGAGTCGTAATACGGCGATATCTCGCCGCCCTCGCGCACGCCGTCGTCGATGCGCACATCGGCCCGCGCGAAGGCCGCGGCGGCCGGCTTGCGGTACACGGTCAGCGGGCCGGTGGCGGGCAGAAAGCCCTTGTTGGGGTTCTCGGCGCAGATGCGCGCCTCGATGGCGTGGCCGTGGATGCGCAGATCGTCCTGCGCCAGGGGCAGTGGCTCGCCGCTGGCCACGCGCAGTTGCCATTCCACGAGGTCGAGGCCGGTGATGGCCTCGGTCACCGGATGCTCCACCTGCAGCCGCGTGTTCATCTCCATGAAGTAGAAGGTCATGGCCTCGGGCGCGTCGTAGCCGCCGGTCTGCTCGACGATGAACTCGACGGTGCCGGCGCCCACGTAGTCCACGGCGCGGGCCGCATCGACGGCGGCCTGGCCCATGCGCTGGCGCAGCGCGGGCGGCATGCCGGGCGCGGGCGCCTCTTCCAGCACCTTCTGGTGGCGGCGCTGCACCGAGCAGTCGCGCTCGAACAGGTGCACGTAGTGGCCCTGCGTGTCGCCGAAGACCTGGATCTCGATGTGCCGCGGGCGTTGCACGTACTTCTCGATCAGCACGGCGTCGTCGCCGAAGCTGTTGATGGCCTCGCGCTGGCAGCTGGCCAGGGCGGCGCCGAAGTCCTCGCTCTTCTCGACGATGCGCATGCCCTTGCCACCGCCACCCGCGCTGGCCTTGATGAGCACCGGGTAGCCGATGCGGTCGGCCTCGCGCTGCAGCAGGGCCGGGTCCTGGTCGGCGCCGTGGTAGCCGGGCACCAACGGCACGCCCGCCTTCTCCATCAGCCGCTTGGACTCGGCCTTCAGGCCCATGGCCTGGATGGCCGAGGGCGGCGGGCCGATGAAGACCAGGCCCGCCTCGGCGCAGGCGCGGGCGAAGTCCTCGTTCTCGGACAGGAAGCCGTAGCCGGGGTGGATGGCCTCGGCGCCGGTGGCGCGGGCGGCTTCGAGGATGCGCTCCCAGCGCAGGTAGCTTTCCTTGGGTGCGTTGCCGCCCAGGGCCACGGCCTCGTCGCAGGCACGCACATGGTTGGCCTGCGCGTCGGCATCGGAATACACGGCCACGGTGCGCACGCCAAGGCGGCGTGCAGTCGCCGCCACCCGGCAGGCGATCTCGCCACGGTTAGCGATGAGGATCTTCTTGAACATGGGGCAGGTCTCCGGACGATTTGTTGCCGCGGCCAGCGCGGGAAAAGGCAGGCGCGACACCCGGGTCGGGCCGGCCGCTGAAGATGCGCGTGAGGCGGCCGACGAGCGCACGCAGGAAGCGCCAGCTCTTGCGGATCAGCCACACGCTGAGGACGAGCACCAGCGCCAGCGCCACCAGGAAGACCAGCGGATGTGCCAGCGCCAGCCACAGGCCCGCGGGCACCAGCGAGTCCTCGGCCAGCGAGGCGCCCACGTTGGTGAAGGGCTCGGGCGAGGTGTTGATGGCCGCGCGCGTGGTGGCCTTGGCCGCATGGGCCGTGGCCGCGAAGCCGCCGCCCACCAGCGCCGCCACCACGGCCATGGCCGCATGATCGGCGCCGAACACCGAGGCCGCGAGCGCGGCGCCGGCCGGGATCCGGATCACGGTGTGAACCATGTCCCAGAGCGAATCCAGGCCCGGAATCTTGTCGGCGAAGAATTCGACGAAGACCAGAAAGCCACTGACGATCAGCACCACCGGGTGCGACAGCGCCTGCAGCCCGGCGGGCAGCGGCACCCAGCCCAGCCAGCCGGCCAGGCCCACCAGCAGCACCGCGAGGTACAGGCGCACGCCGCTGGCCCAGCCGAGGGCGGCGGCCAGCGCGAGCAGTTGGGGAAAGTCCAGGCCGTCCATCGGGGGCCGATCAGCGCACCTGCGTCCAGGCTGGCTTGCGCTTTTCCAGGAAGGCGCGCAAGCCCTCCTGGCCCTCTTCGCTGGCGCGCAGGGCGGCGATGCGGCGCACCGTCTCGGCGGCGAGTTCGTCGTCGATGGGCCGGCCGGTCACGTCGCGCAGCAGGCGCTTGGATTCGGCCACCGCGCCGGGTGCGGCGGCCAGGATGTTCTTGAGCACCTCGTCCACCTTGGCGTCCAACGCGTCGGCCGGCACCACCTCGTGCACGAAGCCGACGCGATGGGCCTCGGCCGCGGTGAAGCGCTCGGCCGTGAGGAAGTAGCGCTGCGCCGCGCGCGCGCCCATCGCCCGGATCACATAGGGGCTGATGGTGGCGGGGATGAGGCCGATCTTGACCTCGCTGAGGCAGTAATTGGCGCTGTCGGCGCTGATGGCCACGTCGCACACCGACACCAGGCCCATGCCGCCCGCGTACACGTCGCCCTGGATGCGCGCGATCACCGGCAGGCGGCTGTCGGCCAGGGTGCGCAGCATGCGCGGCAGGCCGGCGGCGTCCTGCAGGTTCTGCTCGGGCGTGAAGCTGGCGGCGCGCTTCATCCAGTTGAGGTTGGCGCCGGCGCAGAAGGCCGGGCCGCGCCCGCCCAGCACCACGGCCCGCACGCCCTCGGCGGCCTGGGCCTGCGTGAAGGCCTCGGCCAGCTCGCGGATGAACACGTCGTCGATGGCGTTGCGCATCTCGGGCCGGTTGAGCCAGATGCGGGCCACCGGGCCGTCGATGTGCAGTGCGAGCGTGGTGAAGTCGGTCATGGCGTGTCTCGGTTGGTCGAAGGGTTCAGTCGCGCAGTGCCGGAAAACCCAACCGCTGCAGAAAGCCGGACACCACCGGCTGCCAGGCCTGCGGTGCGCGGGTGAAGGTGCTGTGACCGTCCTCGCCCTGCGGCGGGAACTGCACGAGCTCGCCATTGCCGCCCGCGGCGCGGAAGGCCGAGAACCACTGGCGCGGCCAGTCGGCGCCGAAGTACTGGTCGTTCTCGGCATACAGCCACAGCGTGGGCATTCGCACGCTGCGGCCGTAGCTGGCGAAGAGCTCGCCCATCTGCTGCGGCGAGCAGGGCTGGCCGGCATGGGTGCGCGGGTTGCCACCGCCGCCGCCGGCGAAGTTGATCGCGCCCACCACGCCCGGTGTGGCGCGGGCGGCGGCGGCGATGGCGGTCGCACCGCCGTAGGACTGGCCGACGATGACGGCGCGCCCCGGGTCCGCGCCAGGCATCGCGCGCACGGCAGCCAAGGCCGCGAGCGCCTGGTCGGCCGCGGCGCCGTAGCCGGCGGGATAGTCGCGCCGCTGGCAGGCGCCGCTGTCCTCCACGTCCGGCCCGCCGCTCACACCGTAGCCCACGCGCGTGGGTACGGCCACGATGAAGCCATGCCGCACGAAGAAGCGGGAAGCCTCGTGATAGCGCGCGCGGCCCAGCGCCGCGCGGCCGGCCGCGTCGACCGCCCGGCCGTGGTTGAGCACCAGCACCGGCGCCGGGTGCGGGTTGGCGTCATCGTCGAATACGGTGACGCGGATGGTCTGGGCGACGCGCCGGCCCTGCATGTCCTGCACCGAGACGGGCACATCGAGCTGGGTCTCGCGCAACGTCGCATGCGCAGGAATGAGGAAAGCCGCCAGCGGCAGGGCCAGCCATGCGCGCCGGAGAGCACTGGCAATCGTCCGCAACAACGCCCGCCATACAGGGCCGCGCCCAACCGGCGGGCGGCGGGTGCGAGACGGATGGCGGTGACGTGGATGCATGACCTCAGTCCTTCCAGCCGTTCAGGCCGTCGATGCCGTCGAAATCGCGGTCGCCGTGCAGGAGCGCACAGCCATGCTCCACGCACCAGGCGGCGACCATCAGGTCGATGGGGCTGCGGACGGTGACGCCGCGCCGACGCTGCTGGCGGTAGATGTCGGCGGCGCGCAGGGCGACGGCTTCGCCGCCGGCCGTGGCGACAGGCAAGGCCGCCAAGGCTTCGCGTGCAAGGCGCCACTCCCGGTCGTGCGCAAAGCCGCGCAGCACCTCCATGAGAACCAGATCCAGCAAGACCAATTGGTCTTCGTTGCCCTCCATCAACTGCCGCAGGGCCGAGGTCTGAGACGTCTCCCGATTGCGGAAGAAGTCGATCCAGACACTGGAATCGACCGTCATCATGGCCGCGAGCGCCTCTTCGACACGTACGGCGCAGGCGCCGGCTCCTGGACGGCCTGCGGCTCGGCCGGCAGGCGCGTCCAGTCGATGCTCTCGTCGCCCATCCATTGCAGCTTGCCTCGCAATGCCAGCAGCTTCTGGTAGGCCTCGCGCCGGGCCAGCAACCGAAGGCCCTCTTCGACCGCTTCCTTCTTGGTCTTGAAGCCACCTGCGCGCATGGCGGCCTCCATGAGCGCGTCGTCGATCACGATGTTGGTCCGCATGGCACCCCCTATGTGTATGAAAACGGAAAATCATACACATCACTCATCACATGCGGAACACACCGAACTTGGGCTCCGGAATGGGCGCATGCCGCGCGGCGGCCAGGCCGAGCGCCAGCACGCGGCGGGTGTCGGCGGGGTCGATGATCCCGTCGTCCCACAGGCGCGCCGTGGCGTAGTAGGGATGGCCCTGGTCCTCGTACTGCTGGCGGATGGGCGCCTTGAACGCTTCTTCCTCGTCCTTGCTCCACTGACCGCCACGGGCCTCGATGCCGTCGCGCTTGACGGTGGCCAGCACGCTGGCCGCCTGCTCGCCGCCCATCACGCTGATGCGGGCGTTGGGCCACATCCAGAGGAAGCGCGGCGAGTACGCCCGGCCGCACATGCCGTAATTGCCGGCCCCGAAGCTGCCGCCGATGATGATGGTGAACTTGGGCACGTTGACCGTCGCCACTGCCGTCACCATCTTGGCACCGTGGCGAGCGATGCCTTCGTTCTCGTACTTGCGGCCCACCATGAAGCCGGTGATGTTCTGCAGGAAGACCAGCGGGATCCTGCGCTGGCCGCACAGCTCGATGAAGTGCGCGCCCTTCTGTGCCGACTCCGAGAACAGGATGCCGTTGTTGGCCACGATGCCCACCGGCATGCCCTCGATGGCCGCGAAGCCGCAGACGAGGGTGGTGCCGAAGCGCGCCTTGAATTCGTGGAACTCGCTGCCGTCGACGATGCGGGCAATGATCTCGCGCACGTCGAAGGGTTTGCGGGTGTCGGTGGGGATGACGCCGTAGAGGTCTTCCGGCGGGAACGCTGGCTCTTCGAACGCCGGCCTTCCCCCACCCGTTCGGGCTGAGCCCGTCGAAGCCGGGGCCGGCACTTCGACGGGCTCAGTGCGAACGGACTGGGGAACATTCAGGTTCCTCACCGCCTCCCGCGCCAGCGCCAGCGCATGCAGGTCGTTCTGCGCCAGATGGTCCGCCACGCCCGACAGGCGGGTGTGGACGTCGCCACCGCCCAGGTCCTCGGCCGACACCACCTCGCCGGTGGCCGCCTTCACCAGCGGCGGGCCTCCCAGGAAGATGGTGCCCTGCTCCTTGACGATGATCGATTCGTCACTCATGGCCGGCACATAGGCGCCGCCCGCCGTGCACGAGCCCATGACCACCGCGATCTGCGCGATGCCGTCCGCGCTCATGTTGGCCTGGTTGTAGAAGATGCGGCCGAAGTGATCGCGGTCGGGGAAGACCTCGTCCTGGTTGGGCAGGTTGGCACCGCCCGAGTCGACCAGGTAGATGCAGGGCAGCCGGTTCTGCGCCGCGATCTCCTGGGCACGCAGGTGCTTCTTGACCGTCATCGGATAGTAGGTGCCGCCCTTCACCGTGGCGTCGTTGCACACCACCATGCAGTCCACGCCGCTCACACGGCCGATGCCGGCGATCAGGCCCGCGCCCGGCGCATCGCCGTTGTACATGGCGTGCGCGGCCAGCGGCGCGATCTCCAGGAAGGGCGAGCCCGGGTCCAGCAGTTGCTGCACCCGGTCGCGCGGCAGCAGCTTGCCGCGGGCCGTGTGCTTGGCGCGCGCGGCCTCGCCGCCGCCCTGCTCCACCCGCGCGAACTGGGCGCGCAGGTCGTCCACCAGCGCGCGCATGGCGGCGGCGTTGGCCTGGAAGGCCTCGGATCTGGGATTGAGTTGGGAGACCAGTTTGCTCATGAATGTCCTTGGAGCCTGACGCGCGGCCGCTCGCCGCGCGAAGATGATGCGAACCCTTGGCGGCGACGGACACTCCTAGCCCTGCGCCCCGCCTCATCCAAGAATCGCTCGAATTGCATACCGTCGAAACCGTCCTGCTGGTGCTGATGCTCGGCGCCCTCACCGGCATTGCCGCCCGCTACCTGCGTGCCATTCCGCTGCCGCTGATCCAGATCGCCCTGGGCGCCGCCCTGTCGTGGCCGCAGCAGGGCCTGCACATCGCCTTCGATCCGGAGCTGTTCCTGCTGCTGTTCATCCCGCCGCTGCTGTTCGCGGACGGCTGGCGCATTCCGAAGCGGGAGTTCTTCGCGCTGCACCGGCCCATCCTCAAGCTGGCCTTCGGCCTGGTGGCCTTCACCGTGTTCGGCCTGGGCTGGCTGGTGCACTGGATGATTCCGGAGATGCCGCTGCCCGTGGCCTTCGCCCTGGCCGCGGTGGTCTCGCCTACCGACGCCGTGGCCGTCTCGGCCATCACGCGGCGCCTCGGCATGCCGGCCAAGACCATGCATGTGCTGGAGGGCGAATCGCTGCTCAATGACGCCTCGGGCCTGGTGGCGCTCAAGTTCGCCGTGGCCGCCACGTTGACCGGCCTGTTCTCGTGGGCGCAGGTGACGCGCGAGTTCCTGTGGATCGCCCTGGGCGGCGTGGGCGCCGGCATGCTGCTGGGCTGGGGCTTCGCCCATGCCCGCGCCGCCGTCACCCGCCGGCTGGGCGACGTGGCGGCCACGCAGATGGTGCTGCTGCTGGTGCTGCTGCCCTTTGCGGCCTACATCGTGGGCGAACGCATCGGGGTCTCGGGCATCCTGGCCGCGGTGGCGGCCGGCATCGCCACCAACTTCGCCGACCTGGAGCGCAGCGAGTTCATCGCCGAGCGCATGCAGGCCGAAGGCACCTGGACCATGATCGAGTCGGCCTTCAACGGCGCCATCTTCCTGCTGCTGGGGCTGCAGTTGCCCTCGATCCTGCGCACGGTGGATGAGAGCAAGCACCACGGCGCCTGGACGCTGGTGGGCTATGTGCTGGCGATCTCGGCCGCGTTGCTGGCGCTGCGCTGGGTGTGGCTGCAGTTGGCCATCCGCGGGGGCCTGCGCCGGGCGCACCGCGACGGCCGCATGCCAGAGGCCCCCTCCGGGCGGCTGACCCTGGCCATCACGCTGGCGGGCATCCGCGGCGCGGTGACGCTGGCCGGCGCGCTGTCCATCCCGCTGATGGTGGACGAGACCACGCCCTTTCCCTCGCGCGACCTGCTCGTCTTCCTGGCCACGGGCACCATCCTCGTGACGCTGCTGGTGGGCAGCATCGGCCTGCCGCTGGTGCTGCGCAAGCTGCCCCAGCCGGCCGAAGCGCCCGAGGTGCGCGAGGAACGCGAGGCCCGCATCGCCGCCTGCCATGCCGCCATCGCCAATCTCGTGCGCAGCCAGAAGGACCTGCACGATGTCGATGCCGACACGGCGGCCGAGCGCCAGGAGATGGTCGGCCGCATCACCCAGCAGTACCGGGTCCGGCTGGAGCTGCTGGATGACGCCAGCGCCACCGCCTCCACCCCGGAGACGCGTGCCGAGGAGGCCGAGGCGGTGCGGGCGCGCAAGCAGGGCTTCGTGCATGAACTGGAACTGCGCCTGGCCTGCCTGCAGGCCGAGCGGCACGCGCTGTATGCCGAGCGCCAGTCGCATCGCATCAACGACGCCTCGCTGCGCGAACTGGTGGGCGAGCTGGACATGGCCGAGGTGGCGCTGCGCAAGCGCCTGCGCGCCGCACGTCAGGCCGCCGGGCTGGCGCCGCACGGCCCGGCCTCGCGCGACTGACGCGCGGGGCGCGGTCGACGCACCGGCCATGCCTGCAGCCACCGGCATGCTCATGCCGTCTTCTCGGCCTGAAGGCCCAGTTCCTCGGCCATCTGGTCGCGGATGCGGTACTTCTGGATCTTGCCCGTCACCGTCATCGGGAAGGCATCGACGAAGCGGATGTACTTGGGCACCTTGTAGTGCGCGATCTGGCCCTGGCAGAAGGCGCGGATGTCGGCCTCGGTGGGCTGCTGGCCCGGCTTGGGAATGATCCAGGCGCACAGCTCCTCGCCGTACTTGCGGTCGGGCAGGCCCACCACCTGCACGTCCTGCACCTGCGGATGGCGGTACAGGAACTCCTCGATCTCGCGCGGGTAGATGTTCTCGCCGCCGCGGATCACCATGTCCTTGATGCGGCCGACGATGTTGACGTAGCCCTCGTCGTCCATGGTGGCCAGGTCGCCGGTGTGCATCCATCCCTCGGCGTCGATGGCCTCGCGGGTCTTGGCCTCGTCGTCCCAGTAGCCGTGCATCACCGAATAGCCGCGGGTGCACAGCTCACCCGGCTGGCCGCGCGGCACCGTGGCGCCGGACTCGGGGTCGACGATCTTCACCTCCAGGTGCGGCTGCACCGTGCCGACGGTGGAGACGCGTCGCTCCAGGGGCGTGTCGGTGCTGCTCTGGCAGCTCACCGGGCTGGTCTCGGTCATGCCGTAGGCGATGGTGATTTCGCCGAGGTGCATGCGGTCCACGACGCGCTTCATCACCTCGATGGGGCAGGCGGTGCCGGCCATGATGCCGGTGCGCAGGCTGGAGAGATCGAACTCGGCAAAGCGCGGATGGTCGAGCTCGGCGATGAACATCGTAGGCACGCCGTGCAGGCCCGTGCACCGTTCGGCCTGCACCGCTTCGAGCGTGAGCAACGGGTCGAAGCCGTCGTTGGGGTAGACGATGGCGCTGCCGTGCGTCAGGCAGGCCAGGTTGCCCAGCACCATGCCGAAGCAGTGGTACATGGGCACGGGGATGCACAGCCGGTCCTCGGGGCCCAGCTTCATGCATTCGCCGATGAAGTAGCCGTTGTTGAGGATGTTGCGGTGCGTGAGCGTGGCGCCCTTGGGAAAGCCGGTGGTGCCGCTGGTGAACTGGATGTTGATGGGGTCGGTGGCGCGCAGCGTGGCCTGCACCTGGGCCACACGCGGGTCGGCCGCATCGCCGCTGGCCAGCAACTGTGAGAAGCGGTCGGTGGCGATGTCCGGGCCGGCCTCATCGGCGGCACCGGGCGCGTCGATCCACCAGATGTTCTTGAGGTCGGGCAGCCGGGCCGCGCCCAGCTCGCGCAGCATGGCGAGGTACTCGCTGGTCTTGAAACGCGGCATGGTCACCAGCGCCTTGCAACCCACCTTGTTCAGCGCGTACTCGACCTCGGACGTGCGGTAGGCCGGGTTGATGTTGACCAGCACCAGCCCGGCCTTGGCCGTGGCGATCTGCATCAGCACCCAGGCCAGGTTGTTGTGCGACCAGATGCCGATGCGCTCTCCCGGCTGCAGGCCGGCGCGCAGCAGGGCGCTGGCCAGTCGGTTGGCCTGCTGGCGCAACTCGCCGTAGGAAAGACGCACGCCCTCGTGGCGACTCACCAGCGCCAGCGCCTCGGGCTGGCGCGCCACCATGGCGTCGAAGAAGTCGCCGATGGTCTGCTCGATCAGGGCGGGCTCGGTGGCGCCGCGGGCGTAGCTGTCATTCATTGCGGGTCTCCTTGTGTCTTTCTCCTTCCCCTCCGGGGGAAGGTTGGGATGGGGGCCTGCCTCGGCTGCAAGCGCAGCGCCACGGTCGAATGCCGCGGCCCCCACCCCTGCCCTCCCCCAGAGGGGGAGGGAGAAAAGGCTAGGCCGTCTCGGCGAACAGCTCGCGCCCGATCAGCATGCGGCGGACCTCGCTGGTGCCGGCGCCGATCTCGTAGAGCTTGGCGTCGCGCCACAGGCGCTCGACCGGGAAGTCCTTGGTGTAGCCCACGCCGCCCAGGGCCTGGATCGCCTCGCCGGCCATCCAGGTGGCCTTCTCGGCCGCGTACAGGATGGCGCCGGCCGCGTCCTTGCGGAAGGTGCGCGCATGGTCGGCCGTGTCGCAGGCGCGGCCCACGGCGTACACATAGGCCCGGCAGGCCTGCCAGGTGCTGTACATGTCGGCGACCTTGCCCTGCATCAGCTGGAACTCGCCGATGGCCTGGCCGAACTGCTGGCGCTCGTGCACGAAGGGCAGCACCGCGTCCATGCAGGCGGCCATGATGCCCAGCGGGCCGCCGGAGAGCACGGCGCGCTCGTAGTCCAGCCCGCTCATCAGCACCTTGGCGCCGTTGCCCTCGCCGCCCAGGATGTTCTCCTCGGGCACCTCGCAGTTGTCGAAGAAGAGCGGATAGGTGTTGCTGCCGCGCATGCCCAGCTTGTCGAGCTTGGTGCCGGCAGAAAAGCCCTTGAAGCCCTTCTCGACCAGGAAGGCCGTCATGCCGCGGGCCCCCATCTCGGGCTCGGTCTTGGCATAGATGACCAGCGTGTCGGCATCGCCGCCGTTGGTGATCCACATCTTGCTGCCGTTGAGGACGTAGTAGCCGTCCTTCTTGTCGGCACGCAGCTTCATGCTCACCACGTCGGAGCCGGCGTTGGGCTCGCTCATGGCCAGCGCGCCGACGTGCTCGCCGCTGACCAGCTTGGGCAGGTACTTCTTCTTCTGCGCCTCGCTGCCGTTGCGATGGATCTGGTTGACGCACAGGTTGGAATGCGCGCCGTACGACAGGCCCACCGAGGCCGATGCGCGCGACACCTCTTCCATGGCGACGATGTGGGCCAGGTAGCCCAGCTCGGTGCCGCCGAATTCCTCTTTCACCGTCATGCCGTGCAGGCCGAGGCTGCCCAGCTTGGCCCACAGGTCGCGGGGGAAGAGGTTCTCGCGGTCGATGTCCGCGGCGCGGGGCGTGATCTCGTGGGCGCAGAAATCGGCGATGGCCTCGCGCAGGGCGTCGAGGGTGTCGCCCAGGCCGAAGTCCAGGCCGGGCAGGCGTTGTGCGGACATGCGTCGTCTCCGTGGAAGGTGTGCGAAAGCCCGGCCAGCTTACGCCCGGGGGATTCCCATTTGGCGACACAATGGTTGCAAATCCCGCCATCGACTGATGCCTCGGGTTATCCACTAGATGCCCTCACCCCGCTTCCTCAAACCCCAACGCGCGGCCACGCCGATGGCCTTCGTACGAGCCATCGTGCAGGGCTATGCCCGCTACGGCGTGGACCCCGGCGCGGCCCTGCGCGCGGCACAGATCACGCCGCGCGAACTGTGGCGGCCGGAGGCCCGCGTCACCGCGGCGCAGTTCGAGGCGCTCAACGAGCATGCGATGCAGGAGCTGGACGACGAAGCCCTGGGCTGGTTCAGCCGCCGCCTGCCCTGGGGCAGCCACGGCATGCTGTGCCGCGCCTCGATCACCGCGCCGGACCTGGGCGTGGCCATCAAGCGCTGGTGCCGTCACCACCGGCTGCTGGTGGACGACATCGCGCTGCGGCTGGAGGTGGAGGACGAGGTCGCCTCGGTGTGGATCGAGGAGCGGCGCCCCCTCGGCAGCTTCCGCGAGTTCTGCCTGGTCTCCAGCCTGCGCTTTCTGCATGGCTTTGCCAGTTGGGCCATCGACTCGCGGCTGTGGCTGCAGGAGGCGCACTTTCCTTTCGAGGCGCCGCCGCATGCCGACGCCTACGGGCTGATGTTCAGCGGTCGGATCCACTTCGGCGCGACGCAGGCGGGCTTTCGCTTCGACGCGCGCTACCTGGCGCTGCCGCTGCTGCGCGACGAGGCGGCCCTGCGCACCATGCTGCGCCGCGCCCTGCCGCTGACGGTGCTGCAGTACCGGCGCGACCGGCTGCTGGGCCAGCGCGTGCGCGAGACGCTGCGCACCCATGGCGCGCAGGCCGCGACCGCGGAGGGCCTGGCGGCGCTGCTGCACATCTCCAGCCGCACGCTGCACCGGCAGTTGCTGGCCGAAGAGCAGAGCCTGCAGGGCCTGAAGGACGAGGTGCGCCAGCAGCAGGCCATCGAACTGCTGCAGCGCACGACGCGGCCGGTCAAGCAGGTGGCGCTGGCGGTGGGCTTTCGCAACGAGAAGAGCTTTTCGCGCGCCTTCCGCGAATGGACGGGGCAGAGCCCCGGCGCCTTTCGGGCCGCGGCGGCGCAGCAGAAACCGGAGGGCTGATGGGCAGTCCCTTCTCTGTCGTCACTGGCCTGGCCTGACCGCCTCGCGCATGACCGGGCCACCCATCGCTGAATGACGCCCGCGGCCTACTCGCCGGCAGGCGCCGCGTACACCAGCACCTTCAGCGCCCGGTCGGCCGACACATCCGCGAAGGCGGCCGGGTTGGCCACGCGCTCCACGAACCGCAGCGAAGGCGCCAGCTCGGCCATCTGGTCCTGCAGAAAGGCCACGCCCAGCTCCGGCGCATTGAGGCACAGCAGCGCATGGCCGCCCGGCGCCAGCAGATCGGTCAGGCGGCGCATCAGCCGCGCATAGTCCTTGGTCGCCACGAAGCTGCCCTTCTGGTAGCTGGGCGGATCGACCACCACCAGCTCGTAGGGCCCGCCGCGCGTGACCTTGCCCCAGGTCTTGAAGAGGTCGTGGGGCAGAAAGCTGGCGCCGCCTTCCACGCCGTTGAGCCGGTGGTTCTGCTGGCCGATGGCGATGGCGCCGGCGCTCATGTCCACGTTGACCACGTGGCCCGCGCCGGCCTGCAGCGCCACAACCGAGAAGGCGCAGGTGTAGGCGAAGAGGTTGAGCACCGCCGAGCCCGGCCGCGCGGCCACGTGCGCGCGCACCCAGCGCCGGCCCCCGGCCATGTCGAGGAAGAGGCCGTGGTTCTGGCCGCGCAGCACATGCACGCGGTAGCGGGCGCCGTCCTCGGTCACCACATGCGGGTCGGGCACTGCGCCGGCCATCAGGCGCGTTTCGCTGCGCCCCTCGTGCCGGCACTGGTAGACCCAGTTCAGCGGCTCGCCGGGCGCCACCTCGGCCCATCGCGCCTGCAGGGCCTCACCGATGCGGGCCAGGTCCTCATCGGCCAGCGGCTTGAAGCTGGTGAGCACGAAGACCGGGGGATAGGCGTCGAGCACCAGGTGCTCGCAGCCGGCGTGAAGGCCACCACGGCCGTGGAAGATCCGCCGCGCGTCAGGGGCGGGCGCTAGGGAATGGATGGCGTCGAGAAGGGCTTGCATGAGCCGGCGAGGTTGCCACGAAAACCTCGCCGCCTTGCCCAGGCCTCAGGCGGCGCCGGTCGCGCCCAGCGATGCGGGAACGGGCGGCGCCGCCTCGACCGCCCCGCCATCGCCCACGTCGGCGGCCGCCCAGGCCGACAGGCCACCTTCCAGCACGCGCACCCGCGGCAGCCCTGCCGCCATCAGTACCCGTGCCGCCGCGATGGCCGATGCATCGGCCGGGCAGTCGCAGAACACCACCAGGTCGCGGCCATCGGCCAAGGGGCCGAGCGCATGCGGAAGCTCGGCCAGCGCAAAGCCCACCGCGCCCGGGATGGCCCGCGGGTCGATCGCCCGCACCTGATCGCCACGCACGTCGAGCACCGTCGGCGCGCGCCCCTGCGCCAGCGCCGTGCGCAGGGCGTCGACGCTGATCGTCACGATGTCGTCGGCGCGGCGTGCCATCCGGCGCTGGTGGTAGCGCCAGAGCACGAAGGCCACCAGCAGCACACCGCCCACCACGGTGGCGGCCAGCCCGATGTTGGCCAGCACGGCCAGCACATCGCGGATGGCGGCGTGGAACACGGCACCCAGCAACAGGTAGCCCAGCGTCCAGACCAGGGCGCCGGCCGTCTCGAAGGCCAGGAAGCGCGCATTCGACATGCCCAGCGCGCCAGCCATGGGCGGCGCCACCACCGAGACGCCGGGCACGTACTTGGCCGCGATCAGCGACAGCCCACCCCACCGGCCGAGGATCGCTTCGCTGCGCGACACGCAGGTGTCGGCCGAGAGCGAGACGCGACACAGCAGCCGCATCACGGCATAGCCCCAGCGCCGTCCGGCCAGGAACCAGGCGCCGTCGCCCAGGATGTTGCCCAGCAGCGAGGCGAGGACGATGGCCACGGCATTCAGCGCCGAGCCGCCCATCGCCAGGCCACCCGCCACCACCAGAAACGGCACGGCCGGGACCGGCGCGCCGAGCCGGGCGGCCAGCGTCACCACCAGAACCACGGCGGGGCCCTGGGTGGCGAGCAGCGAGATGAGGTCGTTCATGGCAGCCCCCCTATTCGGCCATGCCACTGGCCGTGGGCCGCGCTTCGGCGCGCACGCCGGCGGGGCCCACGAGGCTCAGGTCGGAGAAGTAGGCCAGGCCGTGGCCGTGCGTGTTGTCGGCATCGGCCGAGACGACCACCGCCGCCACGCCGGGCGTGGCGCCCTGTGCCTCGGTGCCGAAGGCGCGGCGGTAGTCGGCCAGCAGGTTGCGGCGCTCGCTCACCCAGGTGCCGGGCTGCGCGGCGGGGCCGGATTCGAGCACCACCATGTGCATACGGTTGGTGAAGGCGTTGACCAGCATCTGGCCCTTGGCCTCCTTGCCGTCCCAGACGTAGCACAAGGCCTCGCTGGGCACGTCCTCGCCCGAGACGCTGCGCGCCACACCCAGGCGCGTGCGCTCCAGCAGCGGCAGCCGGTCGGTCGGAAAGTCGAAGAAGACGCAGAGCTTGGCCGCGCCATCGTCACCCGTGCGGGTGCGCAGGTCGGCGCCATCGACGAACTGGTCGACGCGCCAGCGCCAGCTGAGCACCGTCGACTCGTTCAGCGGTAACTGCACGCGGTGCGACAGCAGGCCATAGGAATCGTTGGCCTCGACCTTGAGCACGCGGCGCCCGTCTTCCGAGACGACGTCGAAGTGGGTGGGCGTCTTGTTGGGCAGCGTGCTGAAGTGCCAGGGTGCGGGCGGGACCGCACCGGCCGCGGCCGAGAAAGGCGTCAGCGCATTCGGCTCCTGTGCCTGCACGAGCGGCGCAGCAAGCGCCAGGGCCAGCCCGGCACCGGCCAGCGGGCCAGCGCCACGGCGAGCAGAGACGAAAACGGAAGCGATGTGCATGGACGGGCCCCGGGGTGACGCCTCGCGCTCGGATGGCAACGAGACGGCATGGAACCGGTCGCGCGCGGGCAGCCGAAAGTGTGCCGCAGGGCCACCCACAGATAAATCCCGCAAAAGGAATTACTTTGTCTCCCGCATGGGGACAATCCAACGCCGGCGCGCACACCGCCGGGGCGCGCGGCACATGCACGCACCCGAAGGTGACGTCCTCGCCAGCGCCATGCGGCTTGGACACTGGCCCGATCCTCCGACTCGCCTCGCTGGACCCGGCGTGTCGGAACTGGCAGGCCCCCTTCAGCGGCGCGTACGACGCGCCGAAGGCTCAGACATGCCTATCAGGCATGCGACGGCTCGCCCTCGCGCAGAGCCGTCTTCAGCGCCCGCGTTCCGCTGGCCAGCGCGGCCTCGTAGCTGTCCGCGGGCGACTCGCACTCGCGCACGGTGCGCCGGGGCTGCCCCTGCGCATCCGTCTGCTGGAGCTTCCACACGAAGGCGCCGGGTTGCGGCTCCTCCACGATGAGTTGAAGAGGTGGATGGTTCATGTCCGCGATGGTGGACCTGTTGCTGTGCCCCGGCTGTAGTCGCAGGCCTACGGGCTGCCATCCAGAGGGAACGGTGCGATGGCTGCCGCCAAGCTGACCATGCGAGTCAGCTTCCGGTCACTCCGCTTTCATGGCCGGGAACCAGACTCCGCCGCGAGCGAGGAGCTCAGGAATCACCCCACATGAAAACCAGAACCCCAACCATGTCCCTCCAGAAACTTTCCACCCGCCTCGGCGCGGTCGCGCTGGCTGGTGTGACCATCCAACTCGCCGCCTGCGGCGGCGGCTCGTCGTCCGTCTTCACGCCCGTCGCCACTCCAACGCAGAGCGGCAGCACCAGCAGTACGACCACCTCGTCTTCGAGCAGCAACACTGGCGGGTCGGTGCTCACCGCCATCGCCCAGGCCTTCGACGCCGCCTTCGGCAGCATCACGGCCGCCTTCACCGACAGCGAGAAGCGCCAGGTGCGCGCCACCAGCTCGGCCACCATCAACGGGCAGACCGTGCCCACCGGCTTCAACACCATCCTGCGCTCGGGCGACCGCCGCGGCAGCGACGCCAGCCTCAACACCTACGGCCTCATCCTGGACAACCAGATGAAGCCCATCCTGGCCTCGGACGGCTCGACCACCATCTCCGACGCCAACGACTTCACCTCGATCCTCAAGGTCGGCAGCAAGCTGTTCTCCGTCGCGCACATGGAAGACATTCCCGGCGCGCTGTACCTGACCGAGCTGTCGCAGGACAAGCAAAGCGGCGCCCTCACCGCCGTGAGCACCCGCGCGCTGGACCTGTCGGGCATCAACGGCATCGTCAGCCCCTGTGCCGGCAGCGTCACGCCCTGGCAGACCCACCTGGGCAGCGAAGAGGACGCGCCCGACGCCCGCACCGGCCGCGCCGGATACATGGCGACCTACTTCGGCGGCGGCACCACCATCGGCGGCGATGCCTCCAAGAGCAACCTGTACTTCTGGGGCTACCCGGTCGAAGTGGCGGTGGACGAATCGGCCAACGCCACGGTGACCAAGCACTACAGCATGGGCCGCATGTCGCACGAGCTGTCGTACGTGATGCCCGACAACCGCACCGTCTACCAGTCGGACGACGAGACCAACACCAGCTACTACATGTACACCGCCGACAAGGCGGGCGATCTGACGGCCGGCACGCTCTACGCCATCAAGGTCAACCAGACCACCCCGGCCGGCACCACCGACCTGGTGGACGCCAACGTGTCGTGGATCAAGCTGGGCCACGCCAGCGACAGCGAGATCAAGACGCTGATCGACGCCGGCACCAAGTTCTCGGACATCTTCGACACGGCCACGCCGGATTCGAATGCGCAATGCGCCACCGGCTTCAAGTCCGTGAACACGACCTACGGCCTGGAGTGCCTGGCGCTCAAGTCGGGCAAGGAGAAGGCCGCCGCCTTCCTGGAGACGCGCCGCTACGCCGCCTACCTGGGCGCCACCATGGAGTTCCGCAAGGAAGAAGGCATGACCTTCGACCCGGACGGCAAGCGCATGTACGTGTCGTACAGCTTCCTGGAGCGCGGCATGGAAGACAACCGCAAGCTGGGCGTGGCCAACACCCAGTACGACCGCGGCGGCAACAACGACATCAAGGCCATCTTCAACCACTGCGGCGCCGTCTACGCCTACGACATGGGCAGCGATACCACCATCGGCAGCGACTACGTGGCCAAGTCCATGCACGGCGTGCTGGCCGGCATCATGACCACCAAGGCCGACCCCAACCGACTCAACCCGCGCACCGTCGACGCCTACCCGAGCGGCCCGAGCGCCGGCAACGTCTGCTCGCTCGACGGCATCGCCAACCCGGACAACATCACCTTCATGCCGGGCCAGAAGACCCTGCTGATCGGCGAGGACTCCGACGACGGCCACCAGAACGACATGACCTGGGCCTACAACATCGAGACGAAGAAGCTCACCCGCATCATGACCACGCCCTACGGCTCGGAAGTGACCAGCCTCTACTACCACCCCAACATCAACAACTTCAGCTACATCCTGAACGTGGTGCAGCACCCGTATGGCGAGAGCGACCAGAGCATGGTCAGCCCCACCAGCGCGGAGCGCCGCTCGTACCTCGGCTACATCGGCCCGCTGCCGGTGCTGAAGAAGTGATGGGCCGCCAGGGGCGGGCAAGCGCGGCGCTGACGCCCCTGCTGGTCGGCGCGGCATTGCTGCTCGCGGGCTGCGCCGACCCGGACGATGGCGGCGTGAGCCTGGAGGGCCGCACGCTGGAGAACCGGCTCGCCTACATCCCGCCGCAGTGCTACACGATCGCCAAGGTGGCGGCGTTGCGCCACAACCCCTGCTACGTCTGCCATGCGGAGGCGCCCGAGCCCAATCCCAACGGGCAGCCCGAGCTGCAGCAGGAATACGCCTTCCCGCAATTGCAGGCGGGCCGGGTGCCGCGCAACCCCTGGACCAACCTGTTCAAGGACCGGCGGTCCGAGGTCGCGGCCATCGCGGACGCCGACATGGCCCGCTATGTCGCCGAGGACAACTACCACGGCGCCAACGGCACGCTGCGGCTGACCGAGCGCCTGGCGCAGCTGCCCGCCCGCTGGGATGCCGACGGCAACGGCCGCTGGGACGGCTACCGCCCCGATGCCTGGCTGAACTTCGACGCCCAGGGCTGGGACCATGCGCCCGACGGCACGCCCACCGGCTGGCGCAGCTTCGTCTACCACCCCTTCCCCGGCGCCTTCATGCCCACCAACGGCTCCTTCGACGACGTGGCGATCCGCCTGCCTGCGGCCTTCCGCCGCGACGCGCAGGGCCGCGAAAGCCTGGCGGTCTACACCGTCAACCTGGCCATCGTCGAGTCGCTCATCACACGGCAGGACGTGCCCATCGACCCGGTGGACGAGCGCGCCCTGGGCACGGACCTGGACGGCGACGGCCACCTGGGCATGGCCGACCACATCGCCTACATCTGGCCCGCCGAGCCGCAGCGGCGCATGCGCTATGCCGGCCAGGCCGGCGCGCAGCAGGCGGCCGGACAGGTGCACCTGGCGGCGGGGCTGTACCCCGAAGGCACGGAGTTCCTGCACAGCGTGCGCTACCTGGCGGTGGGCAACGACGGCACCGTGTCCGCATCGCCGCGCATGAAGGAGCTGCGCTACGCCCGCAAGGACGGCTGGCGCACCTATTCGCAGCTGCGCCACACCGCCTCCATCGAAGGCAAGGAGCAGGCGCTCAAGCCCGAGAACCCGGAGGTCTTCCCGGGCAATGCGGAGCGGGGGCTGTCCAACCGGCAGGGCTGGGTCTACCAGGGCTTCATCGAGGACCGCCGAGGCCAGCTACGGCCGCAGAGCTTCGAGGAAACCGTCTACTGCATGGGCTGCCACAGCGGCATCTCGGCCACCGAGGACGGCAGCTTCGCCTTCGCGCGCAAGCTGCGCACCGGCGCGGCGCATGGCTGGCTGGCCTGGAGCGACATGGTGCACCAGCCGCCCGTGCCCGACCCGCTACGCACCGATGGACAGCCCGAGTACGCGAGCTACCTGCGCGCCAACCATGCGGGCGACGAGTTCCGGGAGAACCTGGAGCTGCTGACCAAATACTTCGGCCCCGACGGCCGCGAGAAGCCCGAGGCCTTCGCGCGGCTCGCCACCGACGTCTCGTCGATGACGCTGCCCAGCCCGCAGCGCGCCATGGCGCTGAACAAGGCCTACTGGCTGCTGGTGCGCGAGCAGTCCTTCAAGGCCGGCCGCAGCCCGGTGGTGGCCCCGGCGACGAATGTCTACCAGGAGGTGCCGCAGGATGCGACCACCGGCGTGGAAGAGCCGCTGCCCGCGCCACGGCTGGCGGCCGCGCGCGACGTGGCGTACCCGGCGCACTGAACGGGCCGCCCGCAGGCCAGGTGCGCCTTCTCAGCCCTTGGCCGGCTGGATCGGCACGTAGAACTCGCCGCCGCCCTCGCGGAACTCGCGCGACTTCTGGTCCATGCCCTGCGCGGCGTATTCGCGCACTTCCTGCGTGATCTTCATCGAGCAGAACTTGGGCCCGCACATCGAGCAGAAGTGCGCCACCTTGCTCGAATCCTTGGGCAGCGTCTCGTCGTGGAAGTCGCGGGCCGTGTCCGGGTCCAGGCCCAGGTTGAACTGGTCTTCCCAGCGGAACTCGAAGCGCGCCTTGGAGAGCGCGTCGTCGCGCGCACGCGCGCCGGGGTGGCCCTTGGCCACGTCCGCGGCGTGGGCCGCGATCTTGTACGCAATGATCCCCTGCTTGACGTCGTCGCGGTCGGGCAGGCCCAGGTGCTCCTTGGGCGTCACGTAGCACAGCATGGCCGTGCCCATCCAGCCGATCATGGCCGCGCCGATGGCACTGGCGATGTGGTCGTAGCCCGGAGCGATGTCGATGGTCAGCGGGCCCAGCGTGTAGAACGGCGCCTCGTGGCAGTGCTTGAGCTGCTCGTCCATGTTGGCCTGGATCATGTGCAGCGGCACATGGCCCGGGCCTTCGATCATGGTCTGCACGTCGTGCTTCCACGCGATCTGCGTCAGCTCGCCCAGCGTGCGCAGCTCGGCGAACTGCGCCTCGTCGTTGGCGTCGGCGCCGCAGCCGGGACGCAGGCCGTCGCCGAGCGAGAAGCTCACGTCGTAGGCCTTCATGATTTCGCAGATCTCCTCGAAGTGCTCGTAGAGGAAGCTCTCGCGGTGGTGCGCGATGCACCACTTGGCCATGATCGAGCCGCCGCGCGAAACGATGCCCGTCATGCGCTTGGCCGTCATCGGAATGAAGGGCAGCCGCAGCCCGGCGTGGATGGTGAAGTAGTCCACCCCCTGCTCCGCCTGCTCGATCAGCGTGTCGCGGAAGATGGCCCAGGTCAGGTCTTCGGCCACGCCGCCCACCTTTTCGAGCGCCTGGTAGATCGGCACCGTGCCGATGGGCACCGGCGAGTTGCGCACGATCCAGTCGCGCGTGGTGTGGATGTTCTTGCCGGTGCTCAGGTCCATCACGTTGTCCGCGCCCCAGCGGATGGCCCACACCAGCTTCTCGACCTCTTCCTCGATGCTGGAGGTGACGGCCGAGTTGCCGATGTTGGCGTTGATCTTGACCTTGAAGTTGCGGCCGATGGCCATCGGCTCGACCTCGGGGTGGTTGATGTTGGCCGGGATGATGGCGCGCCCGCGTGCCACCTCGTCGCGCACGAACTCGGGCGTGATGATCTTGGGGATGGCCGCACCCAGCGGATTGCCCGCCACGCGGCGCGCGCGCTCCTCGTCGGCCAGGTACTCGGCCATCCATTCGCGGCGGCCGTTCTCGCGCAGGGCCACGTACTCCATCTCGGGCGTGACGATGCCGCGGCGGGCGTAGTGCATCTGCGTGACGTTCATGCCGCTTTTGGCGCGGCGCGGCTGACGCTGCAGGGCTGCTGCCTCGGCGCGCAGCTGGGTGATGCGCTCGTGCTCCTGCGGGGCCTGCTGCTCCGCATGCTTGGCGCCGTCATCCAGCGCCTGGCGGATGCGGCCTTCGTAGCTTTCGGTGTCGCCGCGCTCGTCGATCCAGGCGGCGCGCAGGCCGGCCAGGCCGCGGCGGACGTCGATCTCGGCGTTGGGGTCGGTGTAGGGGCCGGAGGTGTCGTAGAGCGACACCGTCTCGCCATTGGTCAGGCGCACGTCGCGCACCGGCACCTGCAGATCGGGCCGGCTGCCGGCGATGCGGCCTTTGGTGGAAGCGGGAAAGGGCTCACGCGTCAGCGCGAGCAGATGGGCGAACTTGTCGGGGGCGTTCATGGGGCGGACTCTCCAAAGCACATGGGTGGATGGATGCCCCGCCATCGGCGCCAAGGGGGATGCGGGTGAGCCCGGCCCCGCCGATGCATAGACGGACGGATGGACGGACACACGCGCCTTGGCGCTGCAGCTCTTCTTACGCTGGTACTAACCAGATCAAGTTCGCGGTTCCGGCGGTCAGGTCCGCCGTCTCAGCACGCCATACGTGCACCCCGGAGCGGGGGCGATTCTAGGCAGGCCTGGCGGCAAAGCCAACCCAGACACCAGAGCCCGATGCGCACCGCGCCCTGCCGAAGCGGCTGCCGGTGAGAACTAGTTAACCAAAGCTCCGCCGCAATGCCGCAAGCCGGAGGTTGGGCCCAGGAGATGCACCTAAGCTCTTTGCGCCTGGTTGCAGCGCCCCCAGCGCGCCGCCATTGCTCAAGCAGATTCAGGGAGAACGATCCATGCCACACACCACCCTCGCGGTGCAAGGGCCCGCCATGCCCATGCACAACGGCGAGCCTGCCCTTCATCCCGTGCGGCTTTCCGGCCACGAAGGCGTCAACACACTGTTCGAATACGAACTCCTTCTCAAGACACCCGACGCCCTCAACTTCAGCCCCAGCCTCGGGGCCGATTTCGACCTGGACGCGTTCATCGGCCGGGAGATCACATGCTTCATCGACCTGGACGGCGCCGGCGAATTCATTCCCGGTTCGGTCGGTGCGCCGAGCCACGCCATCGGTGCGGGTCACCGGGAGATCAGCGCGCTGGTCACCGGCGCGGACTTCTGGGGCGAGGAAGGACGCCACCTTCAGTACCGGCTCACGCTGCGCCCCTGGCTTCATCTGGCCACGTTGACCACCGACTGCAAGGTATTCCAGAACAAGACCGTGGTCGACATCCTGGATGAGCTGCTGGCGGACTACCCGTATTCCGTGCACAAGCGGCTCTGCGAGCGCTATCCGCTGCGCGACTTCCAGGTCCAGTACAACGAGACCGACTTCGCCTTCTTCGATCGGCTGTGCCAGGAATGGGGCATCAACTTCCACTTCGAGCACATCGAAGGCAAGCACCGCCTGGTGCTCAGCGACGGCAATGCCGCATTCAGCCGCAACGACAGCGAGGCGTACCACACCGTCGAGTACCACGCACCGGGCTGGAAGGTCGACGCCGAATACATCCACAGCTTCGTCCCCTCGCACCAGCTCACCAGTGGCCGCTACGTCACCAGCGACTACGACTACACGCGCCCCAAGGCCGATCTCACCGCATCTCGCCGCGAACCACGGCCCACCGGGCACGCCGACAGTGAGATCTACCAGTGGCATGAGGGCACGGCGGGTACACATTTCGCCCAGCCCCGCGCAGGCACCGCCCCAGACGCCGACCCATTCGAGGAAGGGCGACTGCTGTCGCTGCTGAGGATGCAGGCTCTGCGCACACACGGTGCACGTGCGCGCGCCAGTGGCAATCTGCGGGGAATGCAGCCGGGACACACCTTCATCCTCGCCAAACATCCCCGGCCTGCCGCAAACGCGGAGTACCTCATCCTGCATACCGATCTGTGCATCGAAGAGATCGCACAGGACAGCCAGCCCCACCCAGCGGCAGCACATCGCCGCCAGCAGTGGGCCGTGCGAGTGGACCTGACGGTCCATCCCATCCAGGAGCCGCTGCGCCCCACCCTGACCCGATCAAAGCCTTATACGCGTGGCCCGGCGACGGCCCTGGTGGTGGGGCCCGCCAACGAAAACATCTGGACCGACGAGCTCGGACGCATCAAGGTCCAGTTCCCATGGGACCGCATCGGCCGCAGGAATCAGCACAGCAGTTGCTGGCTGCGAGTGAGCTCGCCCTGGGCGGGCAATCAGCTCGGCGCCATCCACATTCCGCGCGTGGGCCAGGAAGTGATCGTGGACTTCCTGGGCGGCGATCCGGACCTGCCCATCTGTACCGGGCGGGTGCATAACCAGCTGAACCTGCCACCCTGGCATCTGCCGAATCAGGCAGCGCTTTCCGGCGTGCGCTCGCGCGAACTGGCACCGGAAGGCGGCAACAGCGCCAGCGGCCGCTCCAATCATCTGGTGCTCGATGACACCCACGGTGCCATCCAGGCCCAGCTCAAGAGCGACCACCAGCACAGCCAGCTGAGCCTGGGCAAGATCACCCGCATCGAAGACAACGCAGGGCGCAAGGATCCTCGCGGCGAAGGCTTCGAACTGCGCACCGATGGCCCGGGCGCCATCCGTGCCCAGCAAGGCCTGCTCATCAGCACCGAAGGACGGGAGCGGGCAGAGGGCCACATCAAGGACATGGCGGAGGCGCTGTCCCGGCTCGCCACGGCGCAGCGACGGCACGAGGCCTTGGCGGGCGTTGCCACCCATCATCGGGTGCAGGCCAATGGCGAAGACCAGCACACCGTGTCACAGGTCCTGGGCCAGCAGCATCAGGCACTGGCGGGTGCAGGCTCCGCCACGCAGTTTCCCGAGCTGAGCAGTCCCCATCTGGTGCTCTCCAGCCCTGCGGGCATCGAAGCGACCACGCACGGCGCGCTGCACCTGGCCGCCGAAGGCCATACGGCCATCACGGCAGGCGGCCATGCCAGCGTGGCGGCCAGCGGCAGCCTGCTGGCGAGCGCACAGCAGGCGGTGCGCCTGTTCGCCAAGGAGCAGGGCGTGCGCGTCATCGCCGGCGAGGGTGCTGTCGAGCTTCAGGCGCAGGATGACCGCATCGAAATCATCGCCAAGCGCGTCCTGGAACTGATCAGCGAAAGCGACTGGGTGCGCATCAAGGCCGCCAAGGGCATCTCCCTGGACGTAGGCGGCACGCGCCTGGACGTCACGGCCGGCGGCTTCTTCTTCAACACCCCCGGTGCCCACCATGTGTGGGCAGCGGACGTGCAGAACTTCGGCCCCAAGACGGCCAAGACCCTCCTGCCGCAGCTTCCAGAGCGGGTATGCATCCCTTGCCTCATGGCCGCGGCGCGCGCCGGCAGCGCCATCTCCACGCTATGAACGCGACGACGACCTCCATGTACAGATACGTCCTGCTGGACGGTGCACTCGTGCACGAGCAGCTCAAGGCATTGGCCGCGTTCGCCAAGCCAGGCGCGCTGTTCGAGCCGCTGATGCCTCATCCGGAACAACACCTGGCCGGCCCTTTGCTCATCTCGCTGGACCAAGCCCGCGCCGACGAGGGCGTCGGCAAGCAGGTGCGTGCCGTGTTCGGCGGATTCGGGCATGGCCTTCACGTTGCGGTGCTCACGTCCCACTTGGCACTGCCCGAGCTGGCCAGCCACCTGCGCCGCGCCGTCTGGTTCACCGACGACAGCGGCGAAAGCTACGGCCTGCGCATTGCGGACTGCCGGGTGATGGCCTACCTGCCCGGCATCCTGACCCCCGAACAGTGGCGTGCCGTGACAGCGCCAATAGCCAGTTGGTCCATTGGGGACCGGCAGGGCAAGCGCCGCCCGCTGGCTCTGGACGCTGAGCACACGGACGCCTTCGAGGGCCTTCGACTGACAGCCACGCAGATCGACCAGTTGATCGACGCAGGAGAGCCGGACGCGCTGCTGCTGCGCATGGGCCGCGCGGCCGGCCAAGTCGCCGACCCGCGGCACCACGAGGATTTCGCCATCGCCGAGGCCTGTGTGCGCCATTGGCGCGAATCCGGCAGCACCGACCGCGCGCTGCTCCTGGAACTGGCGCGTCTGGCATTCGCGGCCGGCGCGGGGAGCATCAGGAACGCGGCGTGGATGAAACAGGCATGGCAGAACGTCGTGGCGCGCAGGCGATGAGCGCCTGTGTCGCGTCTTCGCCGCGCTCGACGCCCAGCCAGGAGACCGCATGAAGCTCGCACGACGTCTTGCGCACGTACTGGCCGCCCTTGCCCTGGCCCTGCTCGCCGCCGGCTGTGCAGGCTCCTCCGAAGACCTCTTTCCCGACAAGCGGACCATCGGCGTGCCCGTGGGCGCCGTGGGGCACTACGGCAAGGGCATCGGCGTCCCTCTCTACACCATCAACGACAGGTTCAAGGATGGCGGCGTCTCGACCTGGGGCGGCGGCGGCGCGGGCAATTGCTGCGTGCTTCTCCCACGCAAGATCACCGGACCTGTGATGGTCACCATCCGCTGGCAGACCTACCGCAGCAGCGTCGACGAACTCCTCGAACACGAAGCCACCGTCCCCATCCACTTCGCCGTTGACCCAGGCGAAGGCGGCTCCGGACTCTATGTCCACTTTCTGCCGGGGCACACGGTGGCGGTCTGGTATGCCGAGCCAACCCCACTCAGCTCTGAGTACCCCGGCCCAGCGTTCCCTCGCGGCCCCGCCCCGCCCTACCGCCCACTACCCGGAGAAAAGCCCTCACCCCAGCCCACCAAAGCCAACTGATCAGCATCCACAGGGAGAACAACATGAGCACCTACAAGACCATCCTCGAACCCGCCACGATGCAGTACGCCAAGCCATTGGCGTTCCCACAGGCCGCCTTCTGCGAGCAGATCATCAACATCGGCCTGTTCTTCGACGGCACCGACAACAAGCTCCGCCTGCGCGCCGCCCGGCATCACAGCGTGCCTGCGCAACCCGCCTCAGGTCAGCCGCACTCGACACCCTGCCAGGAGGCCGCATGAACCTCGCACGCTGCCTGACCCGCGCACTGGCAGCCCTTGCCCTGGCCCTGCTCGCCGCCGGCTGTGCAGGCTCCTCCGAAGACCTCTTTCCCGACAAGCGGACCATCGGCGTGCCCGTGGGCGCCGTGGGGCACTACGGGGACGGCATCGGCATACCACGGTTCTCCATCAACAACCAATTTCGCGGCCCCGGCATCTTGGGCTGGGGCGGCGGCGGCGCAGGCGATTGCTGCGTCCTGCTTCCTCTCCATATCACCAAGCCCATCCTCGCCACCGTCCGCTGGCAGACCTACCGGGACGACGTCGACGAACTCCTCGAACACGAAGCCACCGTCCCCATCCACTTCGCCGTTGAGCCTGGCGATAGCTCCGGCATGTACGTGCACTTCCTGCCAGGGCATCAAGTCCAGGTGTGGGTTAGCCGCCCATATCCCAACAGCTCGATCTATCCGGGACCTGCCTTTCCAAGAGGGCCTGCCCCTTCTTACAGCCCACTACCTGGAGAAAAGCCCTCACCCCAGCCCATCAAAGCTAACTGACAGCACCCACAGGGAGAACAACATGAGCGCTTACAAAACCATCCTCGAACCCGCCACGATGCAGTACGCCAAGCCATTGGCGTTCCCACAGGCCGCCTTCTGCGAGCAGATCATCAACATCGGCCTGTTCTTCGACGGCACCGACAACAACCACAGCTTTCACCCCTCCAAGTTCGACACGAACGTCTGGAAACTTTCCCTGGCCTATCGCAACGCCCCAGAGGACGGTTGCTTCCGTTACTACGTATCCGGCGTGGGCACCCCGTTCACCGAGATCGCACAGGAGGCGGCCGACGCAATGGGTGGTCCCTTTGGCGCAGGAGGTGAGGCGCGGATCGTCTATGGGCTGCTGCAGGTGTGCAACGCGCTTCATCGAGTCATCAATGCCGACGCCCCAAGGTTCGACGGAAAGGCCCTCGCCGCCCTCTGCTCGGAAACCCGACTCCCCGATACCAACGCCGGCGATGCCAGCACCGCACCCCCTCGCCTGACGCCCGAGCAGAAGATCCTCGAGCAACTCGGCCTGCCCTGCGGCCTCGTCGGCGCCAGCGACCGCAGCTTCCTGGGCGCCTCCATCGCCGGCGAGCGCCGCAAGTTCCTCTCTCGCATCTGCGGCGAGTTGCGCCAGCAGATCGCCCAGCGCGCCACCCGGCCTCGGCCCAAGGCCATCTACCTGGACGTCTTCGGCTTCTCCCGCGGCGCCGCCCAGGCCCGCGTCTTCGTCTCCTGGCTGCACCAGTACCTCATGCTCCAGGGCCAGCTCTTCGGCGTGCCCGCCTATGTGCGCATGCTCGGCATCTTCGACACCGTCGCCTCCGTCGGCCTGACCGATGCCATCGGCTCCGACGGCCACAACGCATGGGCCACCGCCGAGGACCTGCGCATCCACCCCGAGGTGCGCAATTGCCTGCATCACGTCGCGCTGCATGAGCTGCGGACCAACTTCCCTTCGGACAGCGTGGCGCAGGCCGGCGGCCTTCCGCTCAACTGCCAGGAGCACCACTGCCCCGGCGCGCACAGCGACGTGGGGGGCGGCTACGCCGCGGGCGAGCAGGGCAAGGGCATTCGTTTCAAGCGCCAGCGCGACCAGTTGGGCCAGTTCTTCGAGCAGCCGGAGCTGGCCGACGACCTGCGCCTGTCAAACCTGACGCTCAAGCACATGTACGACGCGGCCGTGCAAGCCTGCGATGGGCATGTCTTCGTGCCTTGGATCGCGCTCGACAGTTCTGCGGCTGCACGCCTTATGCTGCCGTCGCAGTTCGGCCTCGACTCCCAACCCCAGATCCGCAAGGCCGTAGAAACCTACTTCTCCACCTGCGGCGTCCCCACCGGCCTGGACACCCGCGAGGCCCTGCGCCGCCACGGCCAGTGCTACCTGGCCTGGCGCTATGCCGTCACCCGCCGCAAGAACGGCTTTGCCGAGCTGGCCAGCGTCAAGCAGGCCCGCCGGTTCGACGCCGAGGGCCTGGACTACTACCTGCGCGGCCAGCAGATCTTCGAGCAGCAGGTCGACCTGCTGGAGCGCCCGCCCGGACCCATCGACTTCATGGGCAACCGCGAGGTGATCCGCGGCTTCCACGCCAAGGCCTTGCAGATCTACAAGGAGATCAAGACGGGCACCGTCTCCTACGACCTGGGGCGCTTCTTCGACGAATGGGTGCACGACTCCTACGCCGGCTTCATCGGCAAGTTCCGCAGCCCCGGTGTCAACTGGGTTCAGGCCACCGGCAGCAACATGATTCACCTCGTCGCCGAGGGCCAGCGCTACATCCGCTGGCGCCAGATCTACCAGGGCAGCAACCAGGGGCTCAATGCCCAGCGCCAGATGAGCGTCGAGGAGGGGGCGGTTGCATGAGGCGCGGACCGGAAGATTCCGAGAGCGTCGTGATCGTCAAGACGGGGGGCGCCAATGCGTGATTCGCGAAACCGGCCCGTGGTCCGCCTGGGCGACCCCACCGACCACGGCGGGGAAGTGCTGACCGCGCTGGACATGATGGTGCTGGGCAAGCCGGTGACCGGCGAAGGATGTGTGGCGCGCTGCCCCAGCTGCGGTGGCATCTTCCGGATCGTGCCGGCGCACACCGAGCGGCGCCACCGCGGGCGCGTCGTTGCCTTCGAGGGCGACCTGACCGAATGCGGGGCCCGGCTGCTGTCGACCTTGCCGGGGAGCTAGCCAGAAGGGCTGACCGACAGGCAGATGGTTGCGACGCTGTCGCAACCATCGAATAGCACCTGCGGCCTCGACATGGTTTCGGCCCGCCTCATGGCGGCCGCCCACCCTCGGCTCCACCACCACCCGGAGCGTCTGCCGCAAGCGGCGGATCCGCCGCTCGTTGTGGAGCATCCCCCGCCCATTCAGCCCCGAGCAAAGAACGCTCTGCGGGTAACTGCTGAACCTGTCTCCCCCCTTCCCCCCTAGCATCCCCAAATCGCTCACATATTAGTGATCTGCCCCCCCGAGCGACGCCCCAGGCAGTCACGACTCAGGAGACAGACATGGTGAAGCTAGTTCGTTGCGTCCTCGCGGTCGCGCTGTCCGTGGTCGCGGGGGCCAGCCTGGCCCAGGAGGCCTATCCGTCCAAGCCCGTGCGCATCCTCATTCCCTACGCCCCCGGCGGCGGCGTGGATGCCGCCGCCCGCCTGGTGGCCCAGTCCCTGGGGACGGCGATGGGCCAGAGCTTCGTCGTCGAGTCCAAGCCCGGCGGCAACACCGTGATCGCGGCCGAGGCGGTGGCTCGCGCGGCGCCGGATGGCTACACGCTGCTGCTGACGGGCGGCTCCACCATGACGCTGCTGCCGCTCACGCAGGCCAAGCTGCCCTTCGTGCCGCTCAACGACTTCGTGCCGGTGGGCCAGGTGTCGCGCCTGCCCTACTTCCTCGCGGTGTCGGCCACGCAGCCCTACAGGAGCGCGAAGGACCTGCTCGCCGACCCGAAGGCGCGCGACGGCGCGCTGGCCTATGCGAGCAACGGTATCGGCTCGATGGCGCACATCGGCACCGAGATGCTGATCCAGCGCGCCGGTGCCAGGATGATCCACGTGCCCTACAACGGCTTCACGCCCGCCATCGCCGATCTGGTGACGGGACGGACGGTGATGGTGATGGCCGACCTGGCCCCGCTCAATGCGCAACTCCAGGACGGCAAGCTGCGCCCGCTGGCCGTCGCGTCCGAGAAGCGCTCGCCCTTCCTGCCGGACGTGCCGACCCTGGCCGAAGCCGGCTTCCCCGGCACCGAGTTCGAGGTGTGGCTCGCGCTCTACGCACCGGCCAAGACACCGCGGGCCGTGGTCGACAAGCTGTCCGCCGAGCTGAACAAGGTGCTCGCCAACCCCGCCACGCGCGAGGCCTTCGTGCGCCTGGGCCATGAGGCCGACTACGCCGCACCCGATGCCGTGCGCAAGCGCATCCAGGCCGAGCAGAGTGCCTTCGCGCCGGCCGTGCGGGCCGCCGGACTGGCCGCGCAGACCAACTGACCACGCCCCATGGAATTCCAACGCTCCCCCGACGACGACAACACCACCCCCCACACCGCCTCGCACCACCTGCTGCAGGCGCTGCTGGACCACGGCGTCGAGTACCTGTTCTGCAACCTCGGGACGGACCACGCGCCGCTCATCGAAGAGATGGCGAGGTGGCGCGAGCAAGGGCGGGCGTTGCCCCAGGTGGTGCTCTGCCCGCACGAGAACACGGCCCTGCACATGGCCGGCGGCTACGCCATCGCCACCGGCCGCGGCCAGGCGGTGCTGGTGCATGTGGATGCCGGCACGGCCAACTCGGCCATGGCCATGCACAACCTGTTTCGCGCGCGCGTGCCGGTGCTGCTGATGGCCGGCCGTGCGCCGGCCACCACCTTCAACCAGGTGGAGGGCGGGCGCGACACCTATGTGCACTTCGTGCAGGAGCCCTTCGACCAGGGAAGCGTGGTGCGCCCCTACGTCAAGTGGGAATACACGTTGCCCTGGCCGTCGATGGCGGCCGAAGTCATCGCCCGCGCGCACTCGGTGATGCAGAGCGATCCACCGGGCCCCGTGTACCTGATGCTGCCGCGCGAGATGCTGGCCGCGCCCTGCCCGCCGCAGGAGCTGCATCCCTTTCCGGCGGCCAGCCACAGGCCCGTCAAGGCCGGCGGCGCGCATCCGGCGCCGATCCAGCAGATCGCGGAAAAGCTCGTCGCCAGCGAAGACCCGCTGCTCGTCACCGCCTACGCGGGCCGCCATCCGCGCACGCCCGCCCTGGTCGACGCGCTGGCGCGGCTCATCGGCATGCGCGTGTGCGAGTTCAACAGCGTGCACCTGAACATCCGCCGCGACAGCCCCTGCTTTGCCGGCTACCTGCCCGGCCCCTTCGCCGAGAAGGCCGACGTCGGCCTGATGCTGGACGTCGACGTGCCCTGGGTGCCCAAGACCACGCGCGTCAACCCGAACGCCTGGTGGGCGCAGATGGACCTCGACGCCATCAAGCGCGACATGCCGATGTGGGGCTTTGCGACCCACGCACGCATCGAGGGCGACAGCGAACTGCTGCTGGCCCAGCTCATCGACGCCGTGAAGTCGCTCGCCACACCGGCCTTCGAGGCAAGGGCGGCCGAGCGGATGAGGAAGCTCGAACGCGAACATGCCGAGCGCCAGCGCAGGATCGACGCCGCGGCGCAGGCGCCCGGCGAACGCGGTGCCATCAACCCGGCCTACCTGTGCGCCGCCATCCACCGGGCGCTGGACAGCCGCGACACCGTGATCAACGAAGGCATCCGCAACACGCTCACGGTGTTCGACCAGGTGCCGCGCAACGAGCCCGGCACGCTGCTGGGCCTGCCGGGCGGGGGGCTGGGCTTTTCGGCCGGCACGGCGCTGGGCGTCAAGCTGGCGCGGCCCGACGCCCGCGTGGTGCATTTCGTGGGCGACGGCACCTTCTACTTCAGCAATGCCACCTCCACGCTGGCCGTGGCGCGGGAGTGCGGCCTGCCGATCTTCACCGTCGTGCTCGACAACGGCGGCTGGTCCGCGGTGAAGGAAGCCACCCTGCGCATGTACCCCAAGGGCCGGGCCTTCGCGACGGACGAGTACGCCTCGGTGCTGCCCACCGGCATGGACTTCGCCGGCGTGGCCGAGGCCGCCGGTGCGCATGGCGAGCGGCTGGTCGATCCGGCCGATGTCGAGGCGGCCATCGCCCGCTGCATCCGCGCGCTGGACGAAGGGCGCAGCGCCTTGCTGCACGCGCGCATCGCGCCGCTCTGAGGGGTGCTGGACAAGGGGGCTCCAGTACCATCCGGGCGACCCGCAGGCCGCCCCATCGGGAGGCCGCCCGACCGAAGCCGCATCTTGACGAACAAGCCCGCCGCGCGCAGCCGCCAGCGTCGACCCTCCCCCGCCCCTTCAGCCCGTGCGCAGCCGCGGCGCAACCTTCCCTTGCTGCTGCTGCAGGTGCGCGCCGCCGTCGTGGGCCGCTTCCGCCATGTGCTCAAGAAGACGGGCCTGACGGAGCAGCAGTTCCGCATCCTTCGCGCGCTCCATGTGCGCGGCACGCTGGAGCCGCGGGAGCTCTGTGCCATCTGCCATATCTCCAGCCCCAGCCTGAGCGGCGTGCTCGCGCGCATGGACAGCATGGGACTGGTGCAGCGCGAGCGACACAAGGACGACCAGCGCCGGCAGCATGTGTCGCTCTCGCGCCGGGCGCAGCAGATGTTCGCGGACGTGAGCGAGGACATGGAGGCCGTCTACCAGGAACTCGAAGCGGCCCTGGGACCGGCCTTCGTGGACCAGATGTACGCCATGTGCGACACGGTGCTCGAGGTGCTCAAGGGTCCGGAGGGCGAGGCCCCGGCCGAGGACGACGCCTGAAGACGGCACCGGCCTGATCTGCCCGCCTCGATAAGGACAAGCCGCAACGTACCGCCGCCGGCGGCCGCTCGGCAAGTGCGCGGCGCCTCAGCCCTGCAGCCCCGCCACGTGCTCATTCACGATCGCAATGAACGCCCGCAACCGGTTCAGCCGCCGCAGGTCGCGGTGGTAGCCCATCCAGATCTCCCGCGCGGGCGGCTCCTCCGGCAGGCTCAGCCGGCGCAGGCCGCCCACCTGGTTGCCCACCACCTGCGGCAGCACGGCGATGCCGATGCCGTGGCTGCTCATGCGGGCCTGCACGTTGCGGTTGTTGGACGCCAGCAGCGGCCGGGCATTGGGAAAGCGGCTCTTCAGCCACGCGATGTCCGGGAACTGGCCGGTCGAGGTGTCGTGCGTGATGAGCCGAAAGCCCGCGCCGTCGCCGAACACCGGGTCGGGTGAGGCCGTGGCGACATAGACGCCGTAGGGCAGGCGCACCAGCTTTCGCTGCACCACGTCGGGCGCATTGAAGGGGACGATGCGGAACGCGATGTCGGCCTCCCGCTGCGCCAGGTTGAACAGGCGCGTGCCGGTCAGCACTTCGAGATCGACGCGCGGGTACGACCGGGCGTAGTCCGCAATGATGGGCGGCAGGACGAAGGCGCCGAACCAGTCGGCCGACGAGATGCGCAGGCTGCCCTGCAGCTTCTCTTCCCCGCCTGCCAGGCGCCGCTGCATGGCGAGCGCGCCCTCCTCCATCTGCTCGGCCAGCGCCACGATGCCGGCGCCCTCGTCCGTGGGCACAAAGCCGTCCGCGGTGCGCTGGAACAGCGTGTGGCCCACGGCCTGCTCCAGCGCCCGGAGCCGGCGCCCGATGGTCGGATGGCTCAGCTGCAAGGCGCGTGCGGCACCGCCCAGGGTGCCCGCGCGCACCACGGCCAGGAAGATGCGGACATCGCTCCACTCCACGGCACGACCCCTTTCAGAAATGAACGGGCAGCGTACAGCACTGTCAGTTGTCGAACAGATTCAGATCGCTAGATTCCTTCCATGCCGGCGCCTCGGCCGGCACACCGCATCGAAAGGAAAAGCATGCAGAAGAAGACCTGGTTGATCACGGGCTGTTCGGCGGGCCTGGGCCGCGCATTGGCCGAAGCAGTGGCCGCGCGCGGCGACCGGCTGGTGGCCACCGCGCGGTCCGTCGCTGCGCTGGACGACCTGCGCCAGCGCTACCCGCAGACCGTGCAGGTGGTCGCGCTCGACGTCACCCGCCCCGGCGACGCCGCGCAGGCTGTCGCGCTGGCCGAGCGCACCTTCGGTGGCCTGGACGTTCTGGTCAACAACGCGGGCATCGGCTTCATCGGGGCCATCGAGGAAGGCGAGCCCCACGAGTACCGGCCGGTCTTCGAGATCAATGTGTTCGGCCTGATCGAGACCACCCGCGCCGCGTTGCCCGCGCTGCGCCAGCGCCAGGGGGCGCGCATCGTCAACCTGTCGTCCGGCGCCGGCATCGCGGGCTCGGCCGGCTCGGGCTTCTACAACGCGACCAAGTTCGCGGTGGAAGGGCTCTCCGAAGCGCTGGCCGAGGAACTCGCGCCCCTGGGCGTGAAGGTGATCATCGTGGAGCCCGGGCCCTTCCGCACCGAGTTCCTGGGGCGCTCGATGGCCACGGCGGCCCGCCGGATCGACGCCTACGCGCAGACGGCCCATGCCCGGCACGACTACCGCGAACGCAACGATGGCAGGCAGGCCGGCGATCCGGCCAAGGCCGTCGCCGTCATGCTGCAGGCCGTCGACGCCGGCAACCCCCCGCTGCACCTGCCCCTGGGGCCGGCGGCGCACCGGACGGCCGCGCGCAAGCTGGAGGCCTTCCGCGCGGACATCGCTGCCTGGCGCGACCTGTCCATCGCGACCGACTTCACGCAGCAAGACTGAGGGCCGGGTCATGACAGTCACAAAGGCTCGGTCCTCATGAAGGCGGCCATGAACCTTTCGACATCCGGGCGAGGCGACGGCGCCGATGCCCGCCGATGGCTGGCCCTGTGCGTGCTGCTGGCCGGCACGCTGCTGCCGCCGCTGGACTTCTTCATCGTCAACGTGGCGCTGCCCGCCATCCAGTCCGACCTGCAGGCGACGCCTTCGCTGGCCCAGCTGGTCGTGTCGGTGTATGCGGCGGCCTATGCCGTGACCCTGATCCTTGGCGGGCGGCTGGGCGACCTGTATGGGCGCAAGCGCATGTTCATCGCCGGGATGCTGGGCTTCGGCGTGGCGTCGGCGCTGTGCGGCTGCGCGCCCTCGCCGGGCGTGCTGGTCGCGGGCCGGCTCCTGCAAGGCATCAGCGCGGCGGTGATGGCGCCGCAGTCGCTGGCGTCCATCCATGCCATCTTCCCGGCCGGGGAGAAGTCGCGTGCCCTCGGCATGTACGGCGCCACCTTCGGCGCGGCCTCGGTGGCCGGCCAGTTGCTGGGCGGCCTGCTGGTGTCGGCCGATCTGTTCGGGCTGGGGTGGCGCACGGTCTTCCTGATCAACCTGCCGATCATCGCGCTGGCCATTCCGGCGGCCGTCGCCTGGGTGCGCGACAGCCGCTCCGAGCAGGCGGCGCGCCTGGACATCGTGGGCGCGCTGCTGCTGGCCGCCGGCCTGCTGGCGCTGGTGGTACCGCTCATCGAAGGGCGCGAGCGAGGCTGGCCCGCGTGGTGTATCGGCGTTCTCGCGCTCACGCCGCCGCTCCTGCTTGTGTTCTGGCGTTGGGAACAGCGGCAGGAGCGGGGCAGCGGCACGCCGCTGGTGCCGCCCGCTGCGCTGGCCTCGCCGGGCCTGCGGCGCAGCCTGGCCGCCGCGTTCTTCTTCTACACGCTGGCGCCCTTCTTTCTGGTGTTCGCCGTCTACGAACAGAGAGGGCTGGGCCACGACCCGTTGACCGCGGGGCTGGCCGTGCTGCCGTTGGGCGTCGGCTTCCTGCTCGGACCACTGAGCGGCGCGACCCTGGCGCGACGGCTGGGCGCTGACACCGCGGCATTCGGCATGGGCCTGGAGGTGGTGGGCGTGCTGGCTGCCGCGGGCCTGGCCTGGGTCGATGCGCCAGGATGGCTGCCGGGGCCGCTGTTCCTTATCGGACTCGGCCAGGGCATCGCGCTGCCTGCGCTGGTGCGGCTGAACGTGGACCAGGTGGATGCACGCTGGGCCGGGCTGGCGGCCGGCATGGTCAATGCCACGCTGCAGATCAGCGCGGCGGTGTCGACCGCCGTCATCGGCGGCCTGTTCTTTGCGCTGTCCTCGCACGGCGCCGGGCCGGCGGCGGTGAAGGCGGCCTTTCCGGTGGCGCTGCTGGTGATCGCTGCGGGACTGGCGCTGGCGGTGGTCTTGAGCCGGAAGACCCGGGCGATGCCTTGAGGTCAGGCCGGGCGCCCGCTCATCAACGGCACAGGCCCGGGCGCCGCCCGGATCACGGCAGGCGCCCCACCCGCGGCTCCATCAGCACGCCGAGCGTCTCGCGCAGGCGCCGGATTCGCCGCTCGTTCTTCAGCGTCCTGCGCCCCCGCCCATAGATGGAGGCCTTGAGCACCAGCCGCAGTTGCTCGCGCTGCAGCCGGCGCTTGAGCCGCCGCGCGCGGCGGCCGTATTCGCGGCCGATGGCACGCCGGGCGCGCAGGCGCTCCAGCGGGTTGCCCAGCCGCTCGCGCTCGTCGTCGGCCAGCAGGTCGCGCTCGGGCACCAGCGCCTCGGCCTGGGCATGCAGGTAGGCGCCGGTCTCGCGCGTGGCGGCGCGCCAGATCAGGACCGCGGCCAGCAGCAGGGGCAGGCCCTTGGTCACCATCAGCAAGCTGACGCCCAGGTTGCTGTTGGGAAACCAGCTTTCGAGCCAGGGCGAATTCCAGACGAAGTGCATGGCCCAGGCCAGCCCGAAGCAGGCCACGGCCACGCCCACGCGCACCGGCCGGCTGCGCTCGGTGTGCCGCAGGTACCAGGCCACGCCATAGGCCGCCACCGCGCTGAAGGCGGCATGGGTCCACGGGCCCGACAGCACCCCGCGGCTGAGCAGGTTCCACAGTACCGGGTAGACCTGGTTCTCCAGCGGGAAGTTGATGGCCGCGCGCACGGTGTACGCCAGGTTCTCCACCACCTGGAAGCCCAGCCCGGCCATGGCGCCGACGATGAGCACCGACAGCTCGGTGCGGAACTGCCGGCGCGCCATCTGCACCAGCAGCAGCACGCCCGCGAGCTTGAGGAACTCCTCGGTGATGGGGCCGGCCAGGGCCGGTCCCCAGGTGGCGGCGAATTCGGGCGAGACCTGCTTGGCCGCCAGACTCTGGATGGCGCGGTTGGCCGGCGCCGCCAGCGTGGGCGCGGCCAGGCCGCCCCAGGCGAAAGCGAGGCCATAGGCCGCGGGCCGGTGCTGCGCCAGCAGGTCCATGGCGCCGAAGGCGGCCATGAACAGGCGCGCATACAGCGCCCAGGCCAGCGTGGCCAGCAGCGCGGCGACGGGCACCACGCGCAGGCCCGACAGGTAGAGCTGGCCCATGGACCACAGCCCGAGCAGCAGCAGCGCCACCATCAGCCAGAAGGCGGCCCGCCGCGGCTGGAAGAAGGGCTCCTCGGCCTCGAAGGCGTGCAGGCGCGCCAGGGCCTTGGGCTCGTGGGCGGATGGGGGTGAAGGCGCGGCCGGCACGACCAGCGGTCTCATGCGGCGCCCAGGTCCATCGAGGCCAGCATGTCCTGCGCCTCGGTCAGCGCCTGCGCGCCGGCGTCGGTGTCCTGGTTGGGGCCGTAGAAGTCGACGGTGACGACGGTGGCGCGCGCCTCGTCCATCACCAGCCAGAGCCGACCGCTCGTGCGCGCCCCGTAGTAGGCGAAGGTGGTGCCCTGCAGGCCCCAGTCGGTGAAGAAGTCCGAGGGCTCGCCTTCCACGCGCAGGCGGTAGCCGCGCTCCAGCAGCCGCTGTTCGCGCCGCAGCAGGCCGTCGGCGTCGCCATGCCAGGCAGCGGTCTGCACCGAAAAGCTGTGGCCGCTCTTGACCAGCACCAGCGACTGGCCGGGCCGCGAGCGGGCCACGTCCATCTGCCAGCCGGGCGCCGGCACGAAGCGGGCCGGGCCGATGGTGAGCGGCTGTCCCTGGGCCACGGCCCGCGCGCTCGGCGTGAGCTGGTCCCACAGCTGCAGCCCGCCCACGTACAGCACCATGGCGGCCGCCAGGGCGAGCGTGGCGGGCCAGGTGGACTGGCCAGGACGAGGAGCGGCAGGCATGCCGGCGATGCTGCCATGGCCGGACTGCACGGCGCTGACACGGGATGGCGAGGTCATGGGGGCAAGCGTGCAACGCGCATGCCAGCGGCCGGGCGGGCGAGCATTCGGACGCCTTCGGCTTCGCCCGCGGTGCGAGCGCCCTTCGGAGTGGCCGTGCGGGCGCTCATTCCTTCTCGGTCTCCAGGTGCGCGTCGCAGCCCTGGCCCGCGGCGATGTAGCGCCGGGCCAGGCGCGCCAGCAGCGGGGCGGCGCGCCGCAGTGGGCGCGGCAGCCAGCGCTCGGGTTGCACGATCAGCCCGCAGCGGTAGACCTGCGCCTCGGCCTGCCAGACCAGCGCGGCGCAGGCGCCCTGCGTGCGACGGCTGGCCACGATGCCCAGCGGACAGGGCGCATGCGCACAGCACACGCCGCAGCCGTTGCACGGGGCGCCGTAGGGCGGCTTCTCCGGCGCCTCGGGCTGCAGGTGGATGACGCGGTGGGATCGGGGGTCGCCCATGGTGGCAGGGGGCAAGGCGGCGAGGGCGGCGGCGCGACGGACGCAGGGCAGAGGCCGGGCTCAGCGCCCGGTCCACGCGGCCAGCAGAGCGGGCAGCCGAGCCATGTCCTCGAACGTGGTCGCCGCGCCGACCGACAGCAAGGCCTGGCTGCCGCTGTGGCCCGGCCCGCCCGGGCTGTAGCCGAAGACAGTCGCGCCCGCGGCCACGCCGGCCGTGGCGCCGGTGACGGTGTCTTCCACCACGGCGCAGCGCCCGGCCGGCACGCCCAGGGCGGCGGCGGCGGCCAGGTACACGTCGGGATGCGGCTTGCTGCGCGGCGTCTCATGGCCGCTGAAGATGCGGCCTTCGAACAGCTCCAGCAGTCCCACCTTGGCCAGCTGCAGCTCGACCTTGCGCCGATCGGCGCCCGAGGCGCAGGCGATGCGGCCGTCCAGCCGCTGGTGCAGGTCACGCACGGCCTCCACCGCACCGGGAATGGCGACCAGCTCGCGCTCCAGCGCCTCGTTGCGACGGGCCCAGAAGCGGTCGAGCCAGGCGCGATCGATGCGCACGCCGGTCTCCTGGAAGATGCGCTCGGCCTCGTCCTTCACGGCCTTGCCGATGAAGACCTGCATCGCCTCTTCCTCGGTGATGGCCCAGCCCAGCTCGTGGAGCATCGTCACCAGCACGCGGTGGGTGATCGGCTCGGAATCGACCAGAACGCCGTCGCAGTCGAAGAGCACGGCGTCGAAGGGGAACGGGGAGGCGGCAGAGGACATGCGGGCTGGGGGAAAGGAAGACGACGGAAAGCCGACGAGCATAGCCGCCGGCCTCCGTCACCGCCCTGCCCCGCGCCGCCGACCCCGGCGCTGGCGCGACCACGGCGCGTCGACGGACCGACTGCCGCACATGCCGGCCCGTCGACGCGCCAGCCTCAGCGCTGCGCCGGCACCTCGCGCGGCGGCGGCCCGTCGTAGGTGGGCTGGTACTGCCGCGGGATGGGGCCCTTGATGCGCACGTCCTGCGCGGTCTGCTCCCACGCATGCGCCAGCACGCCCACCGAGCGCGACAGGCAGAACAGCCCGCGCGCCAGCGGCGCCGCAAAGCCCAGCTCGGCATAGATGACGGCCGTGGCGCCGTCGATGTTCATGGGAATGGGCTTGCCCTTCGCGGCCGACAGGCGCGCCTCGACCGCGCGGCCGATGCGGGCGAAACGCCCATCAACCTCGCCGGCCGCCGCGGCCTCGTCCACCAGCGCCAGCAGCGGCGCCGAGCGCGGGTCCACCGGATGGAAGCGGTGGCCGAAGCCCGCCACCACCTTGCCGCGCGCGGCGATGAAGGCGTCCAGGCCGTCCTGCACGGCGCGGTCCTCGTCGGCGCCGGCGTCGATGCGGGCGGCGATGTCCTCGTACAGCTCCACCGCCTGCTCGCCCGCGCCGCCGTGCACGTCGCCCAGCACGTTCACGGCCGAGGCCATGGCGCTGTTCAGGCCCACACCGCAGGTGGCGGCCATGCGCGCGATGGCGATGCTGGGCGCCTGCGGGCCGTGGTCCACGGCGGCCATCAGCGCGGCCTCCAGCAGCGCGGCCTGGCCGGGCGTGGGCAGGTCGCCGCGGGTCATCAGCCAGATCATCTGGGCCAGGCTCACCCGCTCGCGGATCAGGTCCTGGATCGGGTAGCCGCGGTAGCGGATCACGCCCGGCGACATGTCGATGATCGAGGTGCGCCACCAGTCCTCGGTGGTGCGGCGGGCATCGGGGGCAGGCTTGGCGCCGCCGGCGGAAGCACCAGCCGGCAGGGATGCGGGATCGGTCATATGGCTTGTTCGTCTTGCAGTTGTGCGATCTCCTCAGCCGAGTAGCCGAGGCTGGCCAGGATCTCCGTGGAATGCTGGCCCAGCGTGGGCGGCGGCGTGTCGACGCGCGGCGCCTGGCCGTCGATCTTGAAGCCGGTGCGCACCACGCGGATGTCGCGGCCCACGCCCGGCACGTCGTCGAAGCGGCCGATCATGCCGCGGCCGGCCACCTGCGGATGCGCCAGCGCCTCGCCCACGGTGTAGACCGGCCCGGCCGGCACGCCGGCCTGGTTGAGCAGCGGCCACCAGGCCTCGGTGGTGCGCGCAGCCAGCGCCGCTTCGAGCTGGGCCTTGAGTTCGGCGCGGTGCTGCAGGCGGCCCTGGCGCTCGCGGAAGCGCGGGTCCTGCGGCAGGTCGGGCCGCCCCACCACGCGGCACAGGGCCTCGAACTGCTCCTGCTTGTTGGCGGCAATGTTGAGCAGCCCGTCCGCCGTGCGGAAGGTGCCCGAGGGGCTGGCCGTGAAGTTGTCGTTGCCCATGGGCTGCGGCGCGCGGCCGGCGATCAGGTGGTTGGAGACCACCCAGCCCATGGTCGCCATCACCGCCTCGAGCATGGAGACGTCGATGAAGGTGCCGCCGGTGCGCTGCCGGTCGGCCAGTGCCGCGGCGATGGCGAAGGCCGCCGTCATGCCGCCGATGGTGTCGGCCATGGGGTAGCCCACGCGGTAGGGCGCGTTGTCGGGCGCACCGGTGATGCTCATGGTGCCAGACATGCCCTGGATGATCTGGTCATAGGCCGGCAGGTCGCGCAGCGGCCCGTCCTGGCCGAAGCCGGAGATGGCGCAGTAGACGAGCCGCGGGTTCTCGGCCAGCAGTTCGTCGTAGCCCAGGCCCAGGCGCTGCATCACGCCGGGGCGGAAGTTCTCCACCAGCACGTCGGCCGTGCGCACCAGGCGGCGCAGCACCTCCTTGCCCTCGGGCTTCTTGAGGTCGACGGTGATGGAGCGCTTGCCCGCGTTCTGCGCCAGGAAGGACACGCCCATGTGGCGGCGGTTGAGCTCGGCATCGGCACCCAGTTGCCGGGCCAGGTCGCCGCCCTGGCGGCTCTCCACCTTGACGACGTCGGCGCCCATGTGGGCCAGCTGGTGGCAGGCGAAGGGCCCGGCCAGCACATTGGTGAGATCGAGGACGCGGATGCACTGCAACGAAGCACCCATCCTTCAATCCACCCGCGCGCCGGACTCGCGCACGGCCGTGCCCCAGCGCGTCTGCTCGCTCTTCATGAAGGCGCCCAGCTCGGCCGCCGTGCCGCCGCGGGCCGCGCTGCCCTCGTCGCGCAGGCGGGCGATCACGTCGGGGCGCTTGAGCGCGGCATTGGCCACGGCATTGAGCGCATCCACCGCCTCGGCCGGCGTGCCGGCGGGCGCCACCAGGGCCTTCCAGTCCTCGGCGACGAAGCCGGGGTAGCCGGACTCGGCCACCGTCGGCACGTCGGGCAGCACCTCGATGCGCTGGCCCGAGGTCACGGCCACGGCGCGCAGCTTGCCGGCCTTGACCATCGAGATGACGCTGGGCGGCGTGGCGAAGTAGATGTCGGTCTGCCCGCCCAGCATGTCGGTGATGGCCGGGCCGGCGCCCTTGTACGGCACATGCATCACCTGGATGCCGGCGCGGCGCGCGAACATTTCGCCGGCCACATGGCCCACCGTGCCGGTGCCGGCGGAGGCCATGGTCAGCTGGCGGGTCTTGGATTGGGTCTTGAGGTCGGCCAGGGTGTGGATGGCGGAGTCGGCCCGCACCACCAGCACCACCGGCTGCGAGGCCAGCAGCACCACCGGCGCGAAGTCCTTGGCTGCGTCGAAGGGCATGCGGCTGTAGAGCGCGGGGTTGATGGCCAGGTTGGCCGTCTGGCCGGCGCCGAAGGTGTAGCCGTCCTTGCGGGCCTTGGCCACGGCGTCGAGGCCGATGTTGCCGCCGGCGCCCGGCTTGTTGTCGATGACGAAGTTCCAGCGCGTGTCCTTGGCCGTGATCTCGTTGACCACGAGCCGCGTGAGCACGTCCGTGCCGCCGGCCGGCGGGAAGGGCACCACGATCTTGATGGGCTGGGTGGGAAAGCCGGCCTGCGCGGCGGCCAGGGCGCCGTGCAGGGCGAGCGTGGCGCACAGCGCCAGACGGTGGAAGGGTTTCACAGGGGTCTCCTTTGCTTGATGCCGTTCTACTGAACAGAACAGCACTCTGTTGGATAGAACTGTAGTCCGGTCGCAGCGCCAAGACGCATCGGGTTAACCCTGGCATTCCCGGCGCGTCGGGCGCGCAGTTCGGCCATGTCACACTGCGGCCGCTCCCGCGAACCGACCTTCCTCCCGCCGCCGCCATGACCGACGCCGCCCCCTCGCCTGCCGACCCCGCCGCCGACGCCGCTGCCTCCGACTCCAGCGGCGTGGCCGTGCTCGACCGGGCCTTCGCGCTGCTGGCCGCCTTCGACGCCGACAGCGCGCGGCTCACGCTGTCGGAGCTGTCGCGCCGCACGGGCCTGTACAAGAGCACGGTGCTGCGGCTGCTGGGCGCGCTGGAGCACGGCGGCTTCGTGCGGCGACTGCCCGACGGGCAGTACGCCATCGGGCCGCAGCCGCTGCGGCTGGCGGCGGTGTACCAGCGCTCCTTCCAGGTAGGGCATGTGATCGAGCCGCTGCTGGAGCAGCTGAGCGCCGCCAGCGGCGAGACGGCCTCCTTCTACGTGCGGCATGGCCTGCAGCGGGTGGCGCTGTTCCGCGTGGAGCCCGCGCGCTCGGTGCGCGCCTCGGTGCAGGTCGGCCAGGGCTATGCCATCGGCCAGGGCGCCTCGGGCAAGGTGCTGATGGCCTTCGGCCTGCAAGGCGAGCCCGACCTTCCCGAGCTGCCGGAAGCCGACGCCATCCGCGCCCAGTTCTGGGCCACCTCCTGGGGCGAGCGCGACCCCGAGACGGCCTCCGCCGCCGCGCCGGTGTTCGGCGTGGGCGGCGCGCTGCAGGGCGTGCTGGCCATCTCCGGCCCGCGCCAGCGGCTCGAACAGGGCGACACCATGCGCACCGCCTGCCGCCAGGTGCTGGAGGCCGCGCGCAACGCCACCGCGGCGCTGGGCGGCAACGTGAGCGGCTTTACCGCCAGCCTGGCTGCGCTGGCCGTGACTGGAGACACCGCCCACCTTCCGCGCAACCCAACCAATGCACAACACCTTCTCGGCGCTATCGAACAACTCGACGGCGAACGTGCCAAGCGTCTCTCACCGAAGGAGTGAGGTGGGTCCGGACCCATACGGTCGTCCGGCACTGAACGGAACGCCGCACGGGCGCCTGCCTCAGGGCGGGCTGACCGGCGCCCGCGAGGCCGCCATGTCGGGCGCCACATGCAGCCCGCGCATCATCTCGGTCATCCACGTCACCAGCAGCGCGCCGTAGGCCTTGCGCCAGGCTTCCTTCGACAGCGCATGGTCCGCGCCCGACAGCACCCGGTAGGTGACCGAGCGCACGGCGCGGAAGGAGCCCAGGTAGTTGGCGATGACCGGATGCGGCACGGTGCTGTCGTGCTCCGACTCCACCACCAGCACGTCGCCACGGAAGGCCTCGCAGGCGCCCAGCGCGCGGTTGGCCTCCGGCGCGATGGAGGTCAGGCGATAGGCGGCCAGATCGCTGCGGCTGAGTTGGCCCTTGGGCACTTCCCAGTCCTCGTCGCGGTAGAGCGCGGGCGCGCGCATGGCCAGCCAGCGCACCGGCCGCAGGCCCGTGACCAGCGCCGCCAGGTAGCCGCCGTAGCTGCTGCCGACGATGGCGATGGCGGTGGGGTCGACGGCGGGGTGGCCGGCCAGCGTGTCGTAGGCGGCCAGCACGTCGCGCAGGTTGTCCTCGCGCGTCACGTCCAGCCGCTGCGCCGCATGGCGCGCGTGGCCGCGCAGGTCGAAGGTCAGGCACACGCAGCCGAGTGCGGCGATCTCGCGGGCCCGGGCCAGGTACTGCGCCTGGCTGCCGTCCCAGCCATGCACCAGGAGCACGCCGGGCACCTTGGCCGCGGCCACCAGGGTGCCGTCGATCTTCTGGTCGTCGACGGCGATCTGCAGGGTCTCAAGCTGGGTCTGCATCGGGAAGGATCAGCGCATAGCGGGTGATGAGGCCCACGCTCGGGTCCACATCGCGGTAGTAGATCTGCGCGCCCTCGGGCGGTTGCTCCTCGCCATAGCACTCGCCGCTGGCGGCGCGCAGCCGCTGCAGGGTGGGGTCGGCATGGAAGCGCTCCAGCGCGGCGATCTCGGCGCTGGTAGCGCCGCCCAGGCGCCAGGACTGCTCCAGCACGCCCGATCGCCACTGGCCGTGCACGTCCATGCCCTGCGCCACGTCGTAGTTGATGCGCGAAGCGAAGAAGCCGGCATAGCTGCGCTCCACCGCCGCGTGGTAGCTGCGCGCCTGGGCCACGGCCAGGCGCAGCGCGTCGGGCAGGAAGGGCTCGGCCATCAGCACGTCCAGGCCGCCGCGCACCAGCGTGAGCTGCGAGCCGCCATACACCGCCTCGCCCTGGTTGTCGTAGGTCAGCCGCTGATGGCCGTGGTAGCTGAGCACCAGGCTGCCGACGATCACCTGGCCCACGCTCACGGTATCGGGATGGCGCAGGTTCTCTTCCAGCACCACGCCATCGGCGGCGAGGGCGGGCTCGCCCAGCGCCTCCAGCTGGCGGTCCAGCGATTCGGTGTCGTGGGCTACGCTCTGCCCCCGGCCGGCGGTGCCGCGCACGGCCTTCACGCGCACGGGTCCGCGGGCCAGCAACATCCGGCCAGCTCGCTGCGCCTCCGCCAGGCTGAAGGCGGTGTAGCCGTGCAGCACCGCATCGGCCGATTGCGCGGCAAAGTCGGCCGACCAGCCTTCGGGCCGCGCCGCATCCGCATCGACCAGCGGATGGGTGATGGCCTTGGTGGCGACGAAGGAATAGGGAACGACGCCGCCGAACAGGTCGTGCGGGCCTTGGATGCCGGCGACGCGGGCGTCAGCAGCGGTGAGGGTGTCGTTGGGCACCACGTACTGGGGTGCACCGGCGGGCCGCTGCGGATTGAAGTCGCCGGCAAAACGGTGGCCCTTGAGGGCCGCCAGCCGCTCAGCGAAGTCGGTACGGGCAGCACGCTCGTGGGCGCTGTCGTAGCCTCGGCCGGCCACATGCCAGAGCCAGGTTTCACCCGGCGGGCTGCCCGGCGCGGGCATCAACGCAGGGGCCAGGCCCTCCTCGAAATCCAGTGGGGGCATCGGTGCTCTCCAGTGTCCGGTGGCCATGGAGCGATGCTGCGAAGGCGGCCGGGCGGCCGCGTAGGTGCTTTCAGGCAGTGAGCGTCGGCCACGGCGCGGCGGCGGGAGGCCGGGCGCCCCAGCCGTCGCGCATGAGGCGGCGCACGGCGCCGGGCGAATCGCCCACGCGCTCCACGGCCAGGCGCAGCAGCGATTCGGTGACGCCGAATTCGCCCATCCAATAGCTCACGTCGTCCCGGCAGTCGAGGTGGATGCGCTCGGGGTGCTGGAGCACGCTGCCGGGGAACACGGCGCTTTGCAGGGTAGTCATGGCTGTCTCCGTCGGACCTGGATGTGGAGCACCATGATGAGGCGCGACGCCTCCAAAAGCAGCAGGCATCAGCCGGCCGCCATGAAGGACGCCGCCTACACCGCGTGTTCCGCGGGCACCAGCACCGCGCAGGGCAGCGTCTGCAGCAGCGCGTCGACGGCCACCCAACCGCCCTCGACATGGCGCCCGCTGAGCACGTCGCGCCAGCCGCCCGGGCGCTGCGGCAGCGCCAGCGTGGTCGACGCCCAGGCCTGCGCGTCCCAGCCCTCAGGCGGCGGCGCGTCGCGCCGGTCGTCATCCTGTTCGGCAAAGAAGCGGCCCGCGACGAAGACGAGCGCATCGTCCCCGACCTGCCGGGTGAAGGCGACGACGGCCTCGTCGGCCGGCCCATTGGCGTAAAGGGGCTGGTGGTCGCCGTCGCGCACCAGGGCGGCATGTTCGCGGCGCATTTGCAGCAGGCGCCAGGCCGTCCACAGCTTGGCTTCGCCCAGGCGCGCGGGCGTCATGCGCTCGGCCAGGCCCTCGGCCATGCGCTCCGGACGGGCGGCCAGGGCCTCCAGGCCGGCCAGCAGCTCGCTGCGCGCCGCGTAGTCGACCGGGCGGCGGTTGTCGGGATCGACCAGGCTGAAGTCCAGGCACTCGGTGCCCTGGTAGGTGTCGGGCACGCCAGCCGAGCAGAACTTGAGCGCCGTGAACACCAGCGAATTGAGGCCGCCCCACCAGGCCAGCCGCGCGGCCAGCGGCTCGAAGTCGGCGCGGAACTCCTCGCTGTCCACCACGCCGCGCACGAACTGCGCCAGCGCGCCTTCGTAGGCCTCGTCGCGCATCACCCAGCTGGTGTGGCGCTTGCCCTCGCGCGCGGCCTTGTGCATGTAGCGCACCAGCCGCTCGGCCAGCTCCTCGCGGGCCTCTTCGTCGGCGCCTCCGGCGGGCCAGATGCCCAGCATGGTCTGGTAGAGCAGGTATTCGTCGGCGCGCGACGGCGTCACGCCGTGGTCGAGCAGCGCGACCTGCGCCTCCGGCTCGGCCAGCGCATGCCAGCGGCGCAACGCCAGGCGCCAGGTGGCCGGCATCTCCGAGAGCACATGCAGGCGCATGCGCACGTCCTCGGCGCGCTTGTTGTCGTGGGTGGAGCTGGCCAGCAGCGTGTGCGGCCAGCGGCGGGCGCGGTCGGCGCTGGCCTCGTGGAACTGCTCCAGCGTGAAGCCGAAGGTGGCCGGATCGCCCCCCACCTCGTTGAGCGAGGCGAGCGGATACCAGCGGTAGAAGGCCGTGTCCTCCACGCCCTTGGCGGCCACCGGCGCACTGAACTGCTGGAAGCGCGCCGCCAGCCGCAGCACCTGCGGATGCAGCACCGGGTCGCCCGCATGCAGCTCGCCGCGCAGCGCCTGGCCGACGAAGTCGTAGATGCTGTCGTCGGCCAGCTCGCCCCGCTCGCGCGCGGCGGCGATGGCATCGTCGATGTAGCGCTGGTCCTGCGCGGAAAGGCCGCGGTCGGTCACGTAGCTGCGGTAGACGCGCATGCAGGTGGCCACCTCGGCCAGCGCGCGGCGCAGGTTGTTGAGCGTGTAGTCGCGCGTGCGGCGGTCGGCGCGGGCGATGCGCAGCGCGGCCGTGGCGATCATGGTCAGGTCCGAGGCCAGCGCATTGCGGGTGACGGCCCGCTTGCCCAGGTACTCGACCTCGTGGAAGGGCGCGTCCTCGCCCGTGAAGCCACGCCAGATGCGGTCGAAGGCGGCGTCCGATTCGGTCTGCACCAGCACGCCCGCGGCCACATTGGCGAAGCGGTAGCCGGTGGTGCCGTGGATGGCCCAGGCCTCGGGCACCTCCTCGTGGCCGGCGGCGATCTTCTCGGCGACCACGTAGAGCGGCCGCTCGGGCCGCCCGCTGCCGTCATCGGCCGCCAGGCGCCGGCCGGTGCGCCGCGCAAAGCCCTGCTGCAGCCGGTCGAAGTACGCGGCCGGGTCGTGCAGGCCGTCGGGATGGTCGATGCGCAGGCCGTCCACCAGGCCGCGCGCAGCCAGGTCCAGCGGCAGGGCATGCGTGGCCTCGAAGACCTCGGGCCGCTCCATGCGCAGCGCGGCCAGCTCGTTGACGTCGAAGAAACGGCGGTAGTTGATCTCGTCCGAGGCCACGCGCCAGAAGGCCAGGCGGTAGTGCTGCGCCTCCAGCAGCTGGTGCAGCGCCTCGCGGTGGCGCGGATGGTTCCAGCGCGCCACGGCCGCCTGCACGGCGCTGCCGAAGGCGGCCGATTCGCCGATCAGCGCGGCCAGACGGGCCTGGGCGGCGGTCTTGTCGCGGGCGCGCCGCGCGGCGTCGTCCGCGCCGGCGGGCAGCGACTCGAAGGCCTGCGCCACGCCGGCCAGGGCGGCCGCGTCCTCGGGACCGGCCATCAGCGGCTCGGCCGAGCGAAGCACGGGCGCATAGCTTTCGGGCGCGACCGGGAAGCAATGGTCGTGGTAGTGGATGGCCAGCCGACCGCCCGTGGCGTCCAGGCCCAGCTTCAGCTCGCCGTCGTCCAGTACCTGTCCGTAGGCGCCGCCCAGGACGGCCAGCAGCACCTTGCCGGCCAGCTCCGGGTCGGCGGGCTGCCATTCGATGTCGAAGTGGCTGGCGTAGAGGGAGGCGGGGCCGTTTTCCAGCACGTCTTCCCACCAGGGGTTGTCGCCGCCGAGCACGCCCATGTGGTTGGGCACCAGGTCCAGGATCTGGCCCATGCCGTGGCGCTGCAGCGCGGCGCAGAAGCGCATGAAGCCGGCCTCGCCGCCCAGCTCGGGGTTGATCTGGTCATGCGCCACCACGTCGTAGCCGTGGGTGCTGCCCGGGCGCGCACGCTGCAGCGGCGAGCAATAGACATGGCTGATGCCCAGCCGCTGCAGGTAGGGCAGGATGGCGATGGCATCGTCGAAGGTGAAGCCGGCATGGAACTGCAGCCGGTAGGTGGCCCGCGGCAGGCGCAGCGGATGGCGCACCGGGCCCTCGGCCGCAGCCGCACCGCCCACGGCCGGCCGTTCGGCGGCCACGGCGGCGGCGATGGCGGCCACGCGCGGCGCCTGCGCCCACTGCTCCACCGGCAACGCCAGCCGCCGGCGCCAGTTGGGATGCTCGTTCACCGTGCCCGGCAGGTTGGCCTGGCCGCGCTCGCCCAGCAGATCCTCGGCCTGCACCATCAGCAGCCGCGACGGCGCCTGGGCCAGCCAGCCGTGCACCGCAGCGGCCGCATCGGTGCCGAAGTCGCCGCTGCCCAGCAGGCGCGCACCCGCCTCGGCATCGAGCCGGCCGGCATCCTCCAGCGCGAAGGCCAGTTGCACCCGGTCGGCCGCGCGTTCCGCCAGTTGCTGGCGCGCCATCTCGTCGCTGGGGTAGAGCTGCAGGCGGATGCGCTCGCCCAGGTCGGCCCCCGACCACCAGCCTTCGAGCGTGGCAAGGTCGTGCGTGCTCACCGCCGCCAGCGCCTGGGCCGGGTAGGCCGCGGGGCGCTTGAAGGCGGCGCCCTCGCGCTCGAACACCATCAGCCGGTACGACAGCAGGCCGTAGCGCTGCATGAGCGCCCGCGTGGCGTCGGTGACGGTGCCCAGGTCCTCGCCGATGACGACGCAGCGCTGGCGCCGGCTTTCGAGGGCGACGATGGCCATCATCTCCTCGGCCGGATAGGCCACGTAGGCGCCGCTGGCGGCCTTCTCGCCGGGCGGAATCCAGAACAGGCGGGTCAGTCCCATCACATGGTCGATGCGCACCGCGCCGGCGTTGCGCATGCTGGCGCGCAGCGCCTCGATGAACAGGCCGTAGCCGCTGGCGCGCAGGGCCGCGGGCCGCATGGGCGGCAGGCCCCAGTCCTGGCCCAGCAGGTTGAGTGCATCGGGCGGCGCACCCACGCTGGCGCCGGGCGCGAAGACGTCGCCGCCGGCCCAGGCGTCGGCGCCGTGACGGTCCACCGAGACGGCCAGGTCCAGGTACAGGCCGATGGCCATGCCGCGGCTGCGGCACTGGCGTGCGGCGGCCTCGAGCTGGCTGGCGGCCAGCCACTGCAGCCAGGCCTGGAACTCGACCTGCGCCGCATGCTGCTGCGCGAAGGCCTTCACCTCGGCCGAGCCCGGTTCGCGGTAGGCCGCAGGCCAGCAGGGCGGGCCCCAGCAGTCGGGATCGCGGGCACGCAGGTGACGGCGCAGGGCCTCGAAGGTGGCATGGCGCTGCAGCGCCTCGCCACGCTGCTGGCAGAAGGCCCGGAAGGCGTCATCGCGCTGGCGCGCGACCAGGCCGGGCTCGGGCACCTGGCGCCGGGCCTGCACATGCGCGTGCAGCAACGCCAGCACTTCCAGCTTGGCGGCGGCCACGCCTTCGTGGTCCACCAGCGACTGGGCGCGCAGGTGGCCCAGCCGGGCCTGGAACTCGTCGGACTCCACCAGACGCCGCGCCTCCAGGCAGTCGGCATATTCGGGCAGGGCCTCGACGGCGATGTACAGCGGATTGAGGAAGAGCCGCGAGGACGGGCTGTACGGGCTGCACTGGCCGGGATCGTCCGGGAACAGCGCATGCAAGGGATTGAGGCCCACGGCCTGCGCACCCAGGCCGGCGGCCTGTTCGACCAGGCGGCCCAGGTCGGCGAAGTCGCCGATGCCCCATTGCGTGTCCGAGCGCAGGCCATAGAGCTGCGCGGCCACACCCCAGTGCCGCACGCCCTCGGCATCGCCGGGTGGCGGCTGGCACGAGGCCGGCGCGGCGATCACCAGCAACTCGGCCGTGCCGACGCGCAGGCGGTGGTAGCCCATGGGCAGGGCGTCGGGCAGCTCCAGCACGGCATGGCGCTCGACGACCATGCGCCCGTCGACCTGCCGGCGCGCGCCCTCGCCCTGGCCGAAGTCGATCAGGCCCTCGTGGGCGCCGCCCTGCTCCAGTTGGAGGGTCCAGGGCGGCGCGGACTCGCCCTCGGGCCAGCGCAGGCTGAGGGGCACGCGCAGGCTGTCGGCCTGGGCCAGCAGCACCGGCGGCAATGCCGTGCGCCATTCGGCCTCGTCCATGCGTTCGATCTCGGCCTGCCACGCGGCCTCGTCCTGCGGGTCATGGCGCCCCAGGCCCAGCTCGTGCAACAGGCTGGCCAGGTGCCGCGGCTCCACCGCCACCTCGCGGCCCCAGACATCGTGGTAACGGGGGGACAGGCCGCAGCGGGCGCAGGCGCGATAGAGGGCTTCGGACATGGCGGGACAGTCGCAGGAGAAAAAGGAAAAGGCTCACCCAGTGTGGACCAATCCGCCGTGGCTGGGTGGATTGCCTGGGCATGGGCGGCGCCGGCGCAACGCGCAACCCGGGGCCGGGCACGCCCACGCAGTACCGGGGAATGGGCCGGGGCACGGCAGGGCGGGCACGGCGGCGGTGGTCACACCTCGTCAGGGCGCCTCGAACACGGACAGGGTGTCGTCGTCCTCGTCGAAGACCGGCAACTGCAGCAGGGCCGCACATCCGCCGCCCGGCGACAGCGCCAGCAGGGGCAGGCGCGGGCTCGGCCCGGCTGCCAGGTGGCAGCCCCAGCTGTGGAACACGCGGCCGGTGGGTGCGGCGCCCAATTGCTCGGTATCGCCCAGGTTGATGACCATCTGCAGCCAGCATAGACCGTCCGGCAGCGACGGCGTCATTTCCCACTGCAGGAAGAGCAGGTCGCCAGACAGTTGCCAGCGGCCGCTGCCCGGCCTGGCCGGCAGGTGCGGCACCACGCGGCGCTTGCGCACCGCCAGCAGCGTGCGCACCTCGTGCACGCGCTCGCGATGGCCGGGCTGCTCGCGCTCGGCCCAGTCGAGCCGGCTGGCGGTGAAGGTGCTTTCGGCATTCGGGTCGGGGATGCGGGCCCGCGCCTCGGCACTGGTGAAGCCTTCGAAACGGCCGAACTCGCGCCGGCGGCCATCGGTCACCGCCTGGGCCAGCTCAGGCCCGAAGTCGCAGAAGTACAGGAAGGGCGCGGTGGCCGCCCATTCCTCCCCCATGAACATCAGCGGCACATGGGGCGACAGCAGCAGCGCCGCGCGCAGCGCCCGCAGCCGGTGGGCCGGCGCCAGTGCCTCGATGCGCTCGCCGAAGGCGCGGTTGCCGATCTGGTCGTGGTTCTGCAGGAAGGAGACGAAGGCCGTGGGCGGCAGCGTGTCGGTGGGCTCGCCGCGCGGGTCGCCGTCGCGCATTACCGAGGGCTGGCCGGTGTAGATGAAGCCGCCCGCCAGCGCCCGGCCGACCAGGGCCTTGGGCTCGCTCGCGTAATCGAGGTAGTAGCCGTCGATCTCGCCCGTGGCCTGCACATGCGCGGCATGGTGGAAGTCGTCGTTCCACTGCGCCGTGGCGTCGTGTGGGCGGCCCTCGGCGTCGCGGGTGAGCAGGTGGACGTGGTTGTGCTCGTTCTCCAGCACCACGTGGATGGCACGCTCGCGGCCGGGGCCCTTGCGCAGCGCCTCGGTGATCTCGCACACGATGTGCAGCTCGGAGTCATCGCGGATGGCATGCACCGCGTCCATGCGCAGGCCGTCGAAGCGGAATTCCTCGATCCAGTAGAGCGCGTTGTGCACGAAGAAGTCGCGCACCGGCCGCGAGTGGTCGCCGTCGTAGTTGATGGCCGCGCCCCAGGGCGTCTGATGCGCAGGGTTGAAGAACTGCGGGCAGTAGGCGTGCAGGTAGTTGCCTTCGGGGCCGAAGTGGTTGTAGACCACGTCCAGCAGCACCATCAGGCCCAGGCCGTGGGCCGTGTCGACGAAGGCCTTGAGCGCCTCGGGCCGGCCGTAGCTGGCCTCGGGCGCGAACTGCAGCACGCCGTCGTAGCCCCAGCCGCGGGTGCCGGGGAAATCGGCCACCGGCATCATCTCGATGGCCGTGATGCCCAGCGCCGCCAGTTCGGGCAGCTTCTTGCGGGCGGCGTCGAAGGTGCCCTCGGGCGTGAAGCTGCCGATGTGCAGCTCATAGACCACCGCTTCGCGCCAGGGGCGGCCCTGCCAGTCATCGTCGTGCCATTCGTAGGCGGCCGGGGCCACCACGCGGCTCGGGCCGTGCACATCGTCGGGGTTGTGGCGCGAAGCCGGGTCGGGCACCTTCAGGCCGTCGGGCAGCACGAACCGGTAGTCGTCGCCGGCGGCGGCCATGGGCACGTCGCAGCCGAACCAGCCCTCGTCGCCGACCGCCTTCATGGGGTGCGTGGCCCAGCCGGTGCCCCGCGCACGCCGCTCCAGCACCACGTCCGCCACGCCGGGCGCCCACAGGCGAAAACGAACGCCCCCGCCCTCCAGCACCGTGGCGCCGAAGGGCATCTTGTGCTCACGTCTCATCGTTCGCTTTCAGCTTTCCATGTCAAAGAGGGGGCGGCGGATCGACCGGCCGGCGCGGGATCAGCGGATCGTCCGCGCCGCGGGCCGAGGCCGGGCGAGGCAGCGTCTCGCCATCGACCTGGGGCGCGGGCGGCGTGGCCGTGGCCGGCACCTCGGGCAGCGGGTCGAGCACCGTGGTGGGTGCAGCGGCATCGGCCGCAGTCGCCTGGACCGCCGCGGCCGCTGGCGAGGCCACGGCAGGCCCCGCAGCGCTGCCCGTGCGGGGCACACCCTCGGTCTCCGGCGGCAGCCATTGCTGGATGTGGCGCGACGCCCAATCCTTGCCGGCCAGCCCGAAAGCCAGTGCCAGCGCAAAGACGAAGCCGGCCAGGATCACCAGGAAGCTCTCGCGCACGATGTCGCCGCCGATGCGCAGGTGGTCCAGCGCGATGAGGATGACGAACACCAGGATGGCGTACTGCGCGATGCGCGAGAAGAAGGTCGCGTCGGGCATGCCCACGTTGCGGCCGTAGGTGCGCACGGCATCGCCCACGAAGCGGGCGAAGTAGGCGCCGAAGGCCAGCACCAGCAGTGCGACGAACACGTTGGGCACGAACCAGATCACCCGGCCCAGCAGGTCGGTGATGTAGGTCAGCCCCAGGCCGTTGAAGGCGATGATCAGCGCCGCCAGGATGACGGCCCAGTAGGCCAGCAGGCCCACGAGCCCCGTGGTGTCCACCCGCACCCCGCCCTGGCGCAAAAAGCCGTCCAGCCCCGCCCTTTCGGTCAGCACCGGGAAGTTGACGGCCCGCAGCGCCTTGGTGACGGCGAAGCGCACCACCTTGGCGACGAGCCAGCCGCCCACCAGCACCAGTGCCGCGAACAGCAGCCGCGGCAGGAAGGCCGCGATCTGGTACAGGAAGGCCCGCAGGGGCAACAGCTGCATGCTGAAGTCGTTCATGGATGCTCACCTCCTCGTGATGCCTCGGACACCCCCGGCGCGCGTGCCAGGGCCAGCAGCCCCTGAAGCGGCACCTGGGCCCAGTCGATGCGGTTGTTGAGTTCGTAGCGCAGCTCGTACAAGGCCTTGTCGATCTCGAAGAGCGACATCAGCGCCTCGTCCGGTGCCCCGGCGCCGGCATGGGCCAGCGTGTCGCGGTAGCCACCCAGGTAGGCGGCGCGCACGGCCGCCTCCCAGTCGGCGGCCACGGCGTTCAGGCGGGCCAGCTCGTCCACGTTCTGCGCCACCCGCTTGAGGGCCGACCAGCGCGCGTAGTTGAAGGAGCGCAGCATGCCCGCCACGTCGCGCAGGGCCGGGCCCTTGGCGCGGCGCTCGTCGATGCTGCGCGCCGGCTCGCCCTCGAAGTCGATGAGGATGAAGTCGTTGCGCGAGACCAGCACCTGGCCCAGGTGGTAGTCGCCATGCAGGCGCGTCTTGATGCCGCCGGTGCCCACGCCGTCGAAGGCGGCAATGCGCTCCAGCAGCTGCGCCTGGCGTTCGATGAGCTGCCGCGCATCGCCCTGCGCGCCCTCGCCCAGCGTGGGCAGGCGCTCGGCCAGCAGGCTCATCGTGGCACGCGCATCGTCGTGGGCGCGAAGGCGCAGGGCCTCGCGGTCTTCCGACGTGAGCGGCTCGGGCGCGAAGGCCGGGTCGTCCGCCGGTGCCGACGCGAAGGCCAGGTGCATCTCGGCCGTGCGCTGGCCCAGCAGGCGCATCAGCGTGAGGAAGGCGCCGTGGTCCACCTGCGCGGCCTCGGGCGCGGCCTGGTGCTCGGCCAGGGCGCGCTCCAGGTAGGCCAGCGTGTAGTCCCAGGCATCGCCCTGGTTGGGCACGAAGGCCTGCAGCAGGCCCAGCGTCATGACGGTGCCGTCGTTGCCGTGGTACTCGATCGCACCGGCCACCGGCACGCAGTTGGCAAAGCGCACCGTCTCCGTGAGGAAGCGGCCGATCTCCAGCTCGGGGTTGATGCCCGGCTGCACGCGGCGATAGCACTTGAAGAAGAGCTGGTCGCCAAAGGTGAGCGCGGTATTGCTGCTCGCCACGCTGGGCCGGCTCACGGCCAGGGCCTCGATGGCCGCGGCGTCCACGCCGGCCAGGTCGCGGCTGCCGGTGAAGCGGATCTCGCCGCCGGTGGCCGGCAGCACCAGCCCCTGTGCCATGGCCACCGCCACCGCATGGGCGAAGGCGGGGTCGAACATGGCGTCGCCCATCACGCCCACCTGGGCCTGTTGGCGCACCTTTGCGACAACGGCGGGGGCGTACTGCTTGATGGTCTCCTCGTCCAGGTCTTCCCAGGCGATGCCCAGCGGCATGAAGTAGCGGCCGCTGCCGCTGCCCGCCTGCACATCCAGCAGCGGCAGCACATAGGCGCGCTCGCCGCGGTCCCAGGTCGCATGGTCGGCGATGCCCACGCGCTGGATCGGCTCGCCCTTGGCGCCATACCAGCGCTGCACCTCCAGGTGGCGCGGCATGACGTCGACTTCGAACTGCTCGCGCAGCCGGTCGGCCATGCCGATGCGCCAGGGCATGACGCGCTCGCGGAACAGGCTGGACCAGCCGTCGAACAGCACCAGCACCGGCCGGTCGCGCAGTTGCAGGCCTTCCTGGTGCCAGCTGGGCACGTCCACGTCGGTGGCCAGGCGGAACCAGAAGAAGCCGTACGAGGGCATCGTCAGCATGTACGGCAGCTCGCCGATGGGCGGGAAGGTGGTGCGGCCCAGCATCTCCACCGGCACGCGGCCCTTGAAGGCGCCCAGGTCCAGCTCCACCGGCTGGGCCGCGCGCGAGAGGTTGAAGACGGTGAGGATCACCTCGCCCTCGTACTCGCTCAGGTAGGCGAGCACCTTGCGGTTGCCGGGCTTGAGGAAGGTCTTGCGGCCACGCCCGAACGCGCGGCTGGTCTTGCGCACGGCCAGCATGCGGCGCGTCCAGTGCAGCAGCGAGCTCTGGTCGCGCAGCTGCGACTCGACGTTCACGGCCTCGTAGCCGTAGATCGGGTCCATGATGGGCTGCAGGTACAGCCGCTGCGGGTCGGCGCGCGAGAAGCCGGCGTTGCGCTCGTTGCTCCACTGCATGGGCGTGCGCACGCCATTGCGGTCGCCGACGAACACGTTGTCGCCCATGCCGATCTCGTCACCGTAGTAGATGATGGGCGAGCCGGGCATGGACAGCAGCATGCCGTTCATGAGCTTGATGCGGTCCTTGTCGTTGCCCATCAGCGGCGCCAGCCGGCGGCGGATGCCGAGGTTGATGCGCGCCTGCTTGTCCGCCGCGTATGTGCTGTACATGTAGTCGCGTTCGCGGTTGGTGACCATCTCCAGCGTCAGCTCGTCGTGGTTGCGCAGGAAGATGGCCCACTGGCAGCCCTCGGGGATGTCGGGCGTCTGCTGCAGGATCTCGACGATGGGGTCGCGGTCTTCCTGCGCGATGGCCATGTACATGCGCGGCATCAGCGGGAAGTGATAGCACATGTGGCATTCGTCGCCGGTGCCGAAGTACTCGCGCACGTCCTCGGGCCACATGTTGGCCTCGGCCAGCAGGAAGCGGTTGGTGTAGTTGGCGTCGATGGCGGCGCGCAGCTTCTTGATGACGTCGTGCGTCTCGGGCAGGTTCTCGTTGCTGGTGCCGTCGCGCTCGATCAGGTAGGGGATGGCGTCCAGGCGAAAACCGTCCACGCCCATGTCGAGCCAGAAGCGCATGATGCCGAACACCGCCTCCAGCACGTCGGGGTTGTCGAAATTGAGGTCGGGCTGGTGGCTGAAGAAGCGGTGCCAGTAGTACTGCTTGGCCACCGGGTCCCAGGCCCAGTTGCTGGTCTCGGTGTCGGTGAAGATGATCCGCGTGCCCTGGTAGATCTGGTCGGTGTCGCTCCAGACATAGAAGTTGCGCTCGGGCGAGCCGGCCGGGGCCTGGCGCGCACGCTGGAACCAGGGATGGTCGCTGGAGGTGTGGTTGATGACCAGCTCGGTGATCACCCGCAGGCCGCGGGCATGGGCCGCGTCCAGCATTTCCTTGAAGTCCTCCAGCGTGCCGTACTGCGGATTCACGGCGCAGTACTCGCTGATGTCGTAGCCGTCGTCGCGCAGCGGCGACGGGTAGAAGGGCATCAGCCAGATGGTGTTGACGCCCAGCTCCTTCACATAGTCCAGGCGCTCGGTCACGCCCTTGAAGTCGCCGATGCCGTCACCGTTGGTGTCGTTGAAGGCCTTGACGTTGAGCTGGTAGATGACCGCGTCGCGGTACCAGGTGGGATCCTCGGAGCTGTCGATCTCGACGTTCTCCAGGGCCAGGCGGGGTGCGGTCTGCGTCATGCGGCGCGCCTCCTCAGAAGTGACTTGTTGCTGTTATTGGTAGTAGTCGAAGTCGCGCTCGCTGCGCGTCTTGCGCAGCAGATGCATGACATGGGCCACGCTGACGGCCGGGTCGAGCCGGATGAAGTGGCGCGCGCCCTGGCACATGAAGCGCTCACCGCCGAGCAGGTCGTGCATCTGGAAGGTCTGGCCGGGCTCCACGCCGAAGCCCATGGCCGCGGGGTCGAACTGCAGCCAGCCCCACTGGGCATGGTGCGGGTCCAGGTTGACCACGGTGACGATCACGTCCTGCCCATCGGGCGACTGCTTGGCCCAGGCGATGAGCTGGTCGTTGTCGATGGGCAGGAAGACCAGGCCATCGTTGCGCTGCAGCGCGGGGTGGGCGCGGCGGATGGCATTGAGGTGCGCGATGTAGGGCGCCAGGCTGTCGGCGCGGTCGCGGTCCCAGTGGCGCAGCTGGTATTTCTCGGAGTCGAGGTATTCCTCGCTGCCCTCGTGCCGCGGCAGGTGCTCCTTGAGCTCGTAGGCCGGGCCATAGATGCCGTAGCTGGCGCTGAGCATCGCCGCCAGCACCAGGCGCAGGCGGAACATGGCGTCCGAGCCGGTCTGCAGCTGCGCGTGCAGGATGTCGGGCGTGTTGGGCCAGACATTGGGGCGGAAGTAGTCCAGCCCCGGCCGGCTGGACAGCTCGGTGAAGTACGCCACCAGCTCTTCCTTGGTGTTGCGCCAGGTGAAGTAGGTGTACGACTGCGAGAAGCCCAGCTTGGCCAGCCGGTGCATCACCTTCGGCCGGGTGAAGGCCTCGGCCAGGAAGATGACCTGCGGATGGCTGCGCTTGACCTCGCCGATGGCCCACTCCCAGAACGGGAAGGCCTTGGTGTGCGGGTTGTCGACGCGGAACACCGTCACACCCTGCGCGATCCAGTGGTCGAGCACGCCCTTGAGGGCAAGCCACATGCCTTCCCAGTCCTCGCTCTCGAAGTTGAAGGGATAGATGTCCTGGTACTTCTTGGGCGGGTTCTCGGCGTACTGCACGGTGCCGTCGGGCCGCCACTTGAACCAGGCCGGATGTTCCTTGACCCAGGGATGGTCCGGCGCGCACTGGAAGGCGATGTCCAGCGCGATCTCCAGACCATGCCCACGCGCGGCCTTGACCAGCGCGCGGAAGTCCTCGTGCGTGCCCAGCGCGGGCAGGATCGCGTCATGGCCGCCCTCCTCCGCGCCGATGGCCCAGGGGCTTCCGACGTCACCGTCTTCCGTCACCAGCGCGTTGTTGCGGCCCTTGCGCTGCATCCGCCCCACCGGATGGATGGGCGGGAAGTACAGCACGTCGAAGCCCATCTTCGCAATGCCGGGCAGCAGGGCCTGCACATCGGCGAAGGTGCCGTGCCGGCCCGGCTCGGGCGAGGCGGAGCGCGGAAAGAGTTCGTACCAGGTCGAGTAGCGCGCCAGCGGCCGGTCGACCACCAGCGGAAAGCCGGGCTTGAGCGCCGTGGCATGGCGCCGGTCGGGATAGCGGCGCACGATGGCCGACAGGCCCTCGTCCAGCGCCTGGGCCTTGAGCAGGGCGGCGTCCTCGCCGGCATCGGCGGCGCGGGCCTCCAGCGCGATGGCCCAGCCCTGCAGGCGGGTCGCGTCCTGGGCCTGGCCGGCATCGCGTGCCCGGCCGGCGGCGGCCAGGATCTCGGCCGCGCCCACCCGGGCGGCGATGCGGATGTCGGCCGCATCCACGCGACGCTCCAGCTCGTGGTGCCAAGACTCGAAGGCGTCCACCCAGGCCTCGACGGTGTAGCGATAGCGCCCGGGCACCGGCGGCACGAACTGGGCATGCCATTCGTCGTTCCACTTCAGCGCCATCTCGACCTCGGTCCAGGTGGCCTCGCCCTCGTGCTGCCAGTGCAGCATGACGCGCAGCATGTCATGGCCCTCGGCGAAGCAATGGGCCTCGACCGCGAAGGACTCGCCGGCCACGCACTTGGCGGCGAAGCGGCCGTTGTCCACGCAGGGCAGCACGGCATCGATGACGGCACGCTGCCGCCCATCGGCCAGGCCGATCGGGCGCACCAGCGGCTGGGCACTGAGCAGGGAGGCCGGAGCGCTCATCGGAGGAGACCTTTCTCGGATTCGGTGTCGGGCGAAAGCGGTGCGCGCAGGTAGAGCGTGGACAGCGGCGGCACCGCCAGCACCAGCGACTGCGCCTGGCGGTGGGCCGGCACCGGCACGGTGTCGACGCCGCCCAGGTTGCCCCAGCCGCTGCCGTCGAACTCCTGCGCATCGCTGTTGAGCAGCTCCGTCCAGGTGCCGGCCACCGGAACGCCCACGCGCAGGCCGGGGCGCGGCACCGGCGTCATGTTGCACACGACCAGCACGGGCGCGCCGCCTTCCTTGGGCTTGCGCAGGAAGATGTAGAGACTGCGCTCGGCATCGTCGGCGTCCAGCCACTGGAAGCCGGCCGGGTCGAAGTCGATCTGGTGCAGCGCCGGCTCCTCGCGCAGCAGCCGGTTGAGCTGGCGCACGAAGCGCTGCACGCCGCGGTGGCCCCACTGGTCGCTGACCCACCATTCCAGCTCGCCTTCGTGCGTCCATTCGCGGCGCTGGCCGAACTCGCCGCCCATGAAGAGCAGCTTCTTGCCCGGATGGGCCCACATGTAGCCGAACAGCGCGCGCAGATTGGCGAACTGCTGCCACTCGTCGCCGGGCATCTTGCCGATCAGCGAGCCCTTGCCGTAGACCACTTCGTCGTGCGAGAACGGCAGCACGAAGTTCTCGGTGAAGGCATAGACCAGCGAGAAGGTCAGCCGGTGGTGGTGGTAGCGGCGGTGGATCGGGTCGTCGTGCACGTAGTCGAGCGTGTCGTGCATCCAGCCCATGTTCCACTTCATGCCGAAGCCCAGCCCGCCCATCTCGATGGGGCGGGACACGCGCGGCCAGGCGGTCGATTCCTCGGCCACCGTGAAGGTGTCGGGATGCTCGCGGTAGACGGCGCGGTTGAGGTCCTGCAGGAAGGAGACGGCCTCCAGGTTCTCGCGGCCGCCGTGCACGTTGGGCACCCACTCGCCGGGCTGGCGCGCGTAGTCCAGGTAGAGCATCGAAGCCACGGCGTCGACGCGGATGCCGTCGATGTGGAAGCGGTCGAGCCAAAAGAGCGCCGACGAGATCAGGAAGGCCCGCACCTCGTTGCGGCCGTAGTTGAAGATGGCCGAGTTCCATTCGGGATGGAAGCCCTGCCGCGCATCCGCGTGCTCGTACAGGTGCGTGCCGTCGAACTCGGCCAGGCCGTGCGCGTCGGTGGGGAAGTGCGAGGGAACCCAGTCCAGGATGACGCCGATGCCCTGCTGGTGCAGGTGGTCGACGAAGTACATGAAGTCTTCCGGCGAGCCGTAGCGCGAAGTGGGCGCGAAGTAGCCGGTGGTCTGGTAACCCCAGGAGCCGTAGAAGGGATGCTCGGTGACCGGCATCAGCTCCACATGCGTGAAGCCCATCCAGCCGATGTATTCGGCCAGGGCGTGCGCCAGTTCGCGGTAGCCCATGAATTGCCCGTCGCGGCGGCGCCAGGAGCCCATGTGCAGCTCGTAGGTGCTCATGGGGGCGTCGAGGGCGTTGCGCGCGGCGCGGCTGGCCATCCATGCCGAGTCGCCCCATTCGTGCGTGCCGGCCCAGACGCGCGAGCCCGTGGCGGGCGGCAGTTCGGCGCTGAAGGCGAAGGGGTCGGCCTTCTCGCCCACGTAGCGGCCGTCCGGGCCCCAGATGCGGTACTTGTAGGCCTGCCCAGGCTGCGCCGGGATGCCCTCGCCCTCCCACACGCCGCTGCCGTCGGGCCGGGGCTGAAGGGGGTCGGCCTCGTCGTTCCAGCCGTTCCAGTCGCCGATCACCGCGACGCGGCTGGCATTGGGCGCCCAGACGGCGAAGTGGAAGGTGCCGTCATCGTCGGGATGCGCGCCCAGCCGTTCATACAGGCGGGCGTGGCTTCCCTCGCGCAGCAGGTGCACATCCAGGGGACCGAATCGGGACGACGGAGCAGGGAGTTGGGACATGGGACCGGCGGACTTGATGGGCAGCGTATGTTGTACCCCGCTGCCCCGGCAGCGCCCGGACGGCAAAGCCGCGGTGCCTTGTCGGACGGATGCCCACGTCCTTCGCGAGCGACGGGCATGGTCCCACTCCCACCCCGTCTTGAGCCCCTCTCCTGCGAGGGGAGAGGGAGCAGGGGCGCGCATGCCAGCCTCCCATCCTGGCCAGTGCGCCAGGTTCCATAAAAGGCAGGTGGCCCGCCGCGCCCCGCGGGGCTTACATCGCCGGCTTGTAGAAGATGTAGTCCGCCTGGTAGTTGACGACCTGCTTCTGGCCCAGGCTGGCCTGACCGCAGGGCAGCATGGGGGCGACGCCACCCTTGGTGGCCACGCGCTGGATGTAGCTCACGCCCTGCATGGCGCCCATGCCCATGGCCGGGTTGGCCTTGACCAGCTGCAGCGGGATGTTGCCGGCGCCGCCCGGCGCGACCGCGACCTGGGTGGCGGTGACCTTGGAGCCGTCCATGCTCTCCCAGGTGGCCGGCGGGCCGTAATAGCGGCCGATGGCCTTGCCGCTGCGGTCCATCAGGCGCGCATCGGGGCCGACGAAGAACCACTCGTACTGGCCTGCCATGTCGGCCTTGGCGCGGCATTCGTAGGTGATGGTGCCGGCGCCCACGGTCTCGAGCGCGACGCGCTGGCCGGCGGGCACCTGGACGGGGGCGGGCAGGCCGGCCTGCGAGTACGGGGCCGGCATGGGCGCGGTGGCACAGGCGGACAACAGGACGGCGGCGGCCACGGTGGCCAGGGGGGCGGTCATGCGCATGGAATGCTCCTTTCGATGGGCAACAACGGGTTGAGGTTCGGGGTGGCAGTCGGCGGTCGCCCTCCGCGACCTGTCCTTGCTGCCTGCCCCGTTCGACTTACGGCCCCGTTCATGAACCGGATGCATACCCGGCGAAAGTTGAAGGACTTGTGAATTCATCGCCGCCCACCGCGCGCATCCGGCAGCCGGGAACGCGCGTACCCACCAGATGGCCGCCGCTCCCGCACAATGTCCCGATGCCTTCCGCCACGACGCCCGACGACGAGCTGCTGGGTCTGCTCGATCGTGTCGCCCGCCGCGACGCCTCCGCCCTCCAGGCGCTGTACGAACGCACCTCGTCCCGGCTCTTCGGCCTGGCGATGCGCGTGGTGCGGCAACACGAATGGGCGGAGGACGTGCTGCAGGAGGCCTTCCTCACCATCTGGCGCTCGGCGCCCGATTACCGCGCGACGCTGAGCCCGCCGATGGCCTGGATGTCGCTGATCGTGCGCAGCCGCGCCCTCGACCTGCTGCGCCGCCAGACCAGCCAGGGCGCCGACGTGACGCAGGAATTCAGCGAGACACTGGCCGACACCCTGCCCGCGTCCGGGCCCGGCCCGCAGGAGCTGGCCGATGCCAGCGAGCAGGCCTGGCTGCTGCACCAGTGCCTGCAGCAGCTGCCCAACGCGCAGCGCGAGGCGCTGTCGCTGGCCTACCTGCGCGACCTGAGCCACAGCGAGCTGGCCGCGCGCCTGGCGCAGCCGCTGGGCACCATCAAGACCTGGATCCGGCGCGGGCTGGACAAGCTGCGCGGCTGCATGGAGCAGGCGGCATGACGCGGCCCCGTCCTTCCGCCGCCACCGGCCCGAGGAGACTCGCATGAACATCGCCGCCAATGCCCGCCTGCTGGCCCTGCTGTCGGCCGCCCATGCCCTGGGCACCCTGCGGGGCGGCGCCCGCCGGCGCTTCGAGGCTCTGGCCCGCGAGCAGCCGGCGGTGCGCGCGAGCGCGCTGCTGTGGCGCGAGCGACTGACGGGCTTCGTCGAACTCGCGCCTGCGGTGAACCCGCCGGCCGCGGTGTGGACGCGCATCCGCAACCTGGTGGACGCCGACCTGCAGGAGGCCCGCCTGGCCCAGCAGAAGGCGGCGCCGTCCACCATGCCGCCGACACGCACAACGGGCTGGTGGGGCAGCCTGGCGCTGTGGCGCGGGGCCTCGGCCGCCGGCGTGGCGGCCACGGTGCTGGCCGGGGTGATCGGCCTGCAGTTCTGGCAGCAGGCACGCGAGGCGCAGCAGGTCAAGTACGTGGCGGTGCTGAACGACGACCGTTCGGCCGCATCGATGCTGGTGACCTTCGATGCGAAGCACCGCCAGCTCACGCTGCAGCGGGTGGGCGACTTCAACGTGGCGCCCGACCGCTCGCTGCAGCTGTGGGCCTTGCCGCCCGGTCGCACGCCGCAGTCGCTGGGGGTGGTGGACTCGCCCGAAGGCATGCGCCTGGCGGCCAGTGCGCAGGTGCTGCAGCAGGCGCCGGCACTCGCCGTCAGCCTGGAGCCCAAGGGCGGCGTGCCGGGCGACCGCGGGCCCACGGGGCCGGTGCTGTTCCATGGGGCGTTGATCGAGAAGACGCTGTGATGGGTCTGCCCTGCATGTGCGTTCACAGCTGACAAAGGACGCACGAGGGCTGGACCGCTAACCCGGCAGAGGACGCCGGCATGCGCCTCGACGCTGTGCGCGAACCCATCCCTTTCCGCGCAGTGGGGTCTTGGGCTCGGCGCCACACAGGGGAGCCGACCCTGGACCATTCGGGCCGAGCCAACCGACTACCGTTCGGGCTGAGCCTGTCGAAGCCCCGCCCCACGGGGGTGGTGATGTATCGATCGGGGAAACATCGGGCATTCGCGAAGCGCGCCGTTCCGCCCTTCGACAGGATCAGAACGAACGGATTCGGAAGCCCTGAGCGCCAAACCCGGCCATTCGGACACACCGTCGAGGTGGAGGGCGCCGGTGTGCGTGCGGAGGTGCCATTCGCGGCGCCGTGCAGTGCGCAAGGCACGTCGGTGGAGGGCGAGCACATCACGGGTGCAACAAGCCGGTCAGCGCGAGCGTGCACCGGGAGCGCGCATGCCGGCGCCCTCTGCCGGTTAGCGGCGCAGCACTTGTGCCCCATCAACCAACGCAAGCGCAAGCCCACTCCAGAGCACCCAACCGCACAGCACAGCACGCACAGCACCTGCGAACGCCAACGTGCACCCGCAGTGCGCGCGCATCTACGCAAAAGAACGCGTGCCGGATGCATTCCCCGACGCCGCGCAGGCCGATGCCATCCAGCCTAGCCACAGGCCCGTATCTGAAGAGCCTGCCGCATATCCGGCGGTACAACAGCCCAAGGAGCCTTGCATGACTTTCTCGAAGAAGACCACCCGCATCCTCGCCGCCACCCTCACCGTCTTCGCACTCGGCGGTGCAGCCATCGGCGCATCGGCCCAGGTGACCGTGGGCGGCGCACCGATGTACGCCACCAAGGACATCATCGACAACGCCGTCAACTCCAAGGACCACACCACGCTGGTCGCCGCCGTCAAGGCCGCCGGCCTGGTCGACACCCTCAAGGGCCCGGGCCCCTTCACCGTCTTCGCGCCCACCAACGCAGCCTTCGCGGCACTGCCCGCCGGCACCGTCGACACGCTGCTCAAGCCCGAGAACAAGGGCCAGCTGACGACCATCCTGACCTACCACGTCGTGCCCGGCAAGGTCGACTCGGCAGCCCTCGTGAAGATGATCGACGACGGCAAGGGCCAGGCCATGCTCAAGACCGTGGCGGGCGGCAGCCTCAAGGCCACGCGCAGCGGCAGCACCGTGAAGATCACCGACGAGAAGGGCGGCTCGGCCGATGTGACCATCGCCGACGTCTACCAGTCCAACGGCGTGATCCACGTCGTCGACAAGGTCCTGCTGCCCAAGTAACGAAGGCCGCGAACGGTCCGTTACCTTTGCGTGCGGACCGTCAGGTGCCACTCAGGGCACCGCTACATACTTCGTTCTCGGCAGTCCGATCTTCTCCGACTCTTGCTTCCCCTCCACACCCGGACTGTCTTGGGGCCCGCTTTACGGCGGGCCCTTTTTCTTTTCAGGGCCCGCATCTTCAGGCCAGCATGTGCCACCGGCCTTCCGCCAGACGCTGCAAGGCCTGCCCCTCGAAGCGCCACAGGTGCAGCCAGCCGTTGACCAGCAGGTCGCGCACCACGGCATGCTCGGCGACCACCGCATCGATGGCCGCCTGCGGCGCATCGATGACCACGGTGAGCCGCAGCGGCTCATGCACCCAGCGTTGGCCATCGTGCAGCGACTGACGCGCGAGGCCGATGCGCAGGTCGCCGCCATTGCCCTCGAACACCCCCAGCGTGCCGCCCACCACGTTGTGCAGCAGCTTGTTGCCACTGCCCATCCGCACGGGGTCGCAGGTGGAGGCGTGGTACTGCCAGTTGATCCAGTGCGTGACCAGCATGGGCGCGGTCATCAACTGGGTCAGCAACTGGCCTTGCGGGTCCAGCGCGGCGTCGTAGTCGTGCAGGAAGACGCGCCCGCCCAGGTCCACGTTCTGGCTGCGATGGCGTGGCGCGATCAGGAAGGCGGCATTGCCCGCGAGACCCCATTCCGGACGCGTCTGCGCCCCGTCGTTGGCGCGGCGGCGCAGCTGGCGATGCAGCACCTCCGCCGGCGCCCTCGGATCCAGGCCCAGGCGCGGCGCGCGCTCGCGGCGCACCTGGTCCGCGGCGGCCTCGATGACGGGCTGCAGCCGGTCCCAGCGGGTGCGGGCGTCGGGTGAGAGCCGGTCGAGGTCGAAGCCCTCGATCTCGTCGGTCGAGGTGTTGTGCAGCGCGGCCACGAACACCGTGGACGCGGGCACGTCGATGCCCTGCGCCTTCAGGCCTTCGCGCACCGCAGCATCGTTGAGCAGCTGCGCCAGGCTGCGCGCATTGACTTCGCCCGTCTGGCCGCAGCACGCGCCGCAGTCGAGCGCCGCCGCATGCGCGTTGTTGGCCGACTGGCTGCCGTGGCCCACCAGCAGCACCAGCGGCGCGAGCCCCCGCACGAGGCCCATGGACTGCAGCACGCGCGCCGCCAGCGTCACGCGCGCCTCGTCATCCAGGCCGAGCAGCTGCGGCCGGCACACCGACCGGTAGCGCGCGGGCAGGCCGTCCAGATCGTCGCGCGCGCGGTCCTGCACGCCAGGGCGCAGCCAGCGGCCCAGCCGGCCCAGGTAGCCCAGGCCGGCGGCCTCGACGAAGGAGAAGGCCGCGCCCGGCCAGCGGCTGGCGGCATGCCACTGGTCGCCCAGCGCGAAGCGATGCTGGCGGGCCTGTTCGGCCTGCCGCTGCAGCTGCGCCGCTGCGGCTGCGTCGCGGGCATCGGCCGGCACCAGGACATCGCCCACCGTCACGGCGGGCGCCAGGAGCCCGGGCAGCTGCGGCCGCTGCGCGGCGGTGCCCAGCGGCGTGTACGCGAGCGGCAGGCCGAAGAAGCCGGCCACGCCCAGGGTCTGCATGCCGGGACAGGCCGCTTCCAGCGCGCGGCGCAGGGGCTCGCTGCGCACGTCGATGCAGAAGGCGGCCTGTACCTCGGGCGTCGGCACCGCAGGCGACGACGCACGGCCGGCCAGCGACGCCGCAAGGCCACGCTGGTAACCGGCCTCCAGGGCCACCTGCCAGACCTCGTCCACGCGCAGCGCCTGCTCGGCCTGCGCCAGCACCTCCGGCGCACGGCCCCACTCGCGCTGCACGGTCGCGAAGGCCTGCCGGGCGGCGAGGTCGTCCTTGCAATCCAGCAGCAGCGCGCCCCAGGCCAGGCGGATGGCCAGCAGCTCGCGCAGGTGCGGGTCCTCTCGGCCCGCCAGCCGGGCCTGCCAGCCCAGGTAGGCGCACCACGACGCCCAGCCATTGACGGTGAGCAGCACCGACTCCAGGTAGTCGGCCCACACGGCCGGCGGCAGGCCCAGGCGCTCGATCACCCAGTGCTCGGCCTCGCGGGCCGTGGGTGGCAGGGCGTCGATGCTGCGGCCGATCTGCGGCAGGCCCATGAGCAGGCCGATGCCGTGGTCGTGCTGCAGCGTCTCGCGCCAGAAGGCATAGAGGTCTTGCGCGCGCGCCGGCTGCCAGTCGGCCTGGTGCCGGTCGAACCACGCGGCGCAGGTCTGGCTGACCTGGTGGGTGATGGCCTGCCGCCAAGCCAGGCGCGCGTGCCGCTGCGGGTCGTTGTCGAGCACGTCGATCAGCAGCGGCAGTGGCTGCACCGGCAGGGGCCGCGCCAGCGCGGCCACGCAGGCCTCGGGCGTGAGTTCCGCTTCATGCAACTGCTGCAGGGCCTGCTGCAGGTCGGCGGCCTTGATGCGGCCTTCGGTCCAGGCCTGCGCCTGCCGCTCGCGCGGCGGGAAGACCTGAATGCCGCCCAGCACGGCCATGCGCGCCGCCACCCGGCGCACCGGCATGCCGATGCGCGACCAGTGCGGGTTGACGGCGATGGCACTGTCCAGCGGCCAGGCGGGCGCGATGGCCTCGCAGGCGCGGCGGCAGGCGGCGTCGATCCGGTCGGCCTGCAGGCCGCCGGGTGGGGGCCGCGTCGTGGCATCGATGGATGCCGCGGCAGAGGCAACGCGTGGAGGATTCAGGACATCCGTCATGGTGTTCTCCGTGTGAGGGATGGGATCGGGCGCACTCAGGCGGCGGGCACCGACAGCTGGCCGGCCTGCGCAGTACGACGCGCCTCGGGCGTCCACCTGGCCGGCCACAGCCGCAGGGCGAGGCGGGTGTAAACCTCATCGACATAGAAGCCGGCATAGCTCCAGCGCCGCGCGCGTGCCAGGGCCTGGGGCCGCCATTGCAGCGTGGCGAGGCCCAGGTAGAGCAGGACCATGCCCAGCAGCGCCACGGGGCCGGCCAGCGCCTGCGGCGCATCCTGCAGCCCCAGCGGCAGCGCATGCATCAGGCGCGCGGCCAGGGCCAGGCCGCCGATCATCAGCAGGCCCCAGAGCAGGGCCCGCACACGGGCACCGACCGACGCCGGGGCAGCCGGCAACCACAGCATGGGCGCCCAGGCCAGGCCGAGCAGCGCGCTCCACCAGAGCGGCCAGGCCGGGCCGCCCATGGCGGCGAGCACGACGAGCACCATGCCGATGGCCAGCACCGGCGCCAGCAGCAGGCTGAGCGCCGTGGGCACGGCCGGCGCATGCAGCGCCTGCCGCCGCGTGTCGCGCACCACACCCGAGGCCGACAGGAAGGCATGCGCCTTGTAGAGCGAGTGGCCCATCAGGTGCAGCGCCGCCAGCGTGTACAGGCCCACCGCGCATTCCAGCAGCATGAAGCCCATCTGCGCCACGGTGGACCAGGCCAGCCGCACCTTGATGCTGATGCGCGTGAGCATGACCAGGCCCGCCAGCACCGCGGTGGCCAGGCCGAAGCCCAGCAGCAGCCAGCGCGCCGGTGCCGCCGCGTCCAGCAGCGGCGCGAAGCGGATCAGCACGAAGCCGCCCAGGTTGACCACGCCCGCATGCAGCAGGGCCGACACCGGCGTCGGCGCCTCCATCACCTGGATGAGCCAGCCATGCACCGGCAGCAGCGCCGTGCGCAACACCACCGCCAGGATCAGCGCCACGGCAGCCCACTGCAAAGGCATGGACAGGCCGTGCTGCGCGACATGCGCCCACAGCGCCGACAGCGAGCCGCTGCCCACCTCGCGCCAGGCCAGGCCCGCGGCCAGAAGCAGCAGCCCGTCGGCGACCCGGTCGGCGATGCGCTTCTTATGCGCGGCCAGCAGCGCGAAGGGACGGTCCGGGTAGAAGCACAGCAGCGACTGCAGGGCGACGCCGACGGCGGCCCAGGCGGCGATCAGCACCAGCCAGTGGTCGGCCATCAGCAGCAGGTGCACGGCCGCCAGCACGCCGCCCAGCGCGGCGGCATAGCGGCGCTGGCCGGCCTCGCCTTCCAGGTAGCGGGCCGAGAAGCCGGCGATCACGGTGCCCAGGCCCTGCACCAGCAGCGCCAGCACGAGGCCGAGCACCGTGGGCTGCAGGCCGGGTAAGCCCTGCAGCCGCACCGGGCCGGCCAGCAGCGCCAGCGCCGCAGCCGCCAGCGCCAGGACGCACAGCGCCTGGAAGCCGCGCCAGCTGGCCGCCACGGCCAGCCGGCCCGACAGGGCGAGCGCTGCGGCCAGCGCCATGGCGAGGGGCGGCAGCAGCGACAGGGCCGGCCCCGGGATGTGTGCGAAGTCCATCGCGAACCCTCCGAAGAAAACTGGGCGCGATGATGCTTGGCGGATTTCGTTCTGTAAATTACATTGATACGAACCAATCGATCTTCAAAAAGGAACGATGCAGCTGGAGCAGCTTAACTTCCACCACCTGTTCTATTTCTGGCGCGTGGCCATCCTGGGCCACCTGACGCGGGCGGCCGAGGAACTGCACACCTCCCAGTCGGCCGTATCGGCGCAGATCCGGCAGCTGGAGGACCGGCTGGGCGAGGCGCTGTTCACGCGCGAGGGCCGGCGGCTGGTGCTCACCGACACCGGCCAGCTGGTGCTGGCCTATGCCGAGAACATCTTCGGCCTGGGCCAGGAGATGCTCGGCCGGCTGCAGGGCCGCAGCGCCGGCGTCACGCGCCTGCGTGTCGGCGCCGTGGCCACGCTGTCGCGCAACTACCAGGAGAACTGGCTGCGCCCGCTGCTGGCCGATCCGGCGGTGGTGCTCACGCTGGAGTCGGGCCTGCTCGAAGGCCTGGTCGAGCGCCTGGTGCAGCACCAGCTCGACGTGGTGCTGGCCACCGAGACCGTGCCGGCCGACCCTGACCGGCCGCTGCACTGCCGGCTGCTGGGCAGCCAGTCGATCTCGCTGGTGGGCCCGGCCAGCCGCTGGCAGGGCCGGCCGCTGCGCATCCCGGAGGACCTCGATGGGCTGGAGATCGCCCTGCCCGGCCCACGCCACGCGCTGCGTGGGCAGTTCGACGGCCTGTGCGCCTCGGCCGGCGTGACGCCCCGGCTGCGCGCCGAGGTGGACGACATGGCCATGCTGCGACTGATCGCGCGCGACAGCGGCTGGCTCACGGTGCTGCCCGAGGTGGTGGTACAGGACGAGTTGCGCAACGGCACGCTGGCGATCGTGGGGCGCTCCGACGCGCTGCAGGAGCGCTTCTACGCGATCACCACGCCGCACCGGCACCGCATCGAGGTGCTGGAACGGCTGATGGCGCAGGCGCCGGCGCAGCGCGGACCCGGCGCTGCATAGGTTTGGTCGGACGAGGCGGCGTCAAACGCCGGCCAGCGGCCACTCCTGCCCGTCCGCCGTCACCAGCACGCCGAGGGTGGTGTCGCTCTGCGCCAGCGGCACGCCCATGAAGCGTTCCTTGTCCAGCCCTTCGTCGCCCATGTTGATGGCGATGCGGCCATTGCGCCGGGCCTGGATCAGCGCGTCGTACTGGGCCGGCGTGAGCAGCAGCTTCTGCGGGTAAGCGTTGTCGTGCTCGGCCCAGTGCTTGCGGATGGCGTGGAGGGCGAGGTCGTAGAGAGTGGCCATGGCGGGATCATAGAAAACATGGGCACCGGGCCCTGCGGGCCCAAAGAAAAAGGCGGCCCGCAGGCCGCCTCGATGGACAGGGCCACACGCGCGGCCCTGCCGCCATCACTTCCGCAGCTTGGCCAGCTCGGCCATCATGGCCTGCACGGTGCCCTCGCCCACGCTGGCCGAGTTCTTGTCGATCACGGGCTTCATCTTCTCGCGCAGCTTGGTCACCTCGGCGGCGGACAACTCGTTCACTTCCATGCCGGCCTTCTTCAGGTCTTCCAGGCCGCTTTGCAGAATGGCGCGCGACTGGGTGCGCTCGTACTGGGCCGACTCGACCGCGGCCTCCTTCAGGATCTTCTGGTCGGCCGGCGGCAGCTGGTCCCAGAACTTCTTGCTGATCACCACCGACTGCGGGTTGTACTGGTGGTTGGTGATCGTCATGTACTTCTGCACTTCGTAGAGTTTGGCGGCCTTGATGGTGGCCACCGGGTTCTCCTGGCCGTCCACCGCCTTCTGCTCCAGCGCGGCATACACCTCCGGGAAGGGCAGCGGGGTGGGGTTGGCACCCAGCGCCTTGACCCAGTCCACATTGATCGGACTGGGGATCACGCGCAGCTTGAGGCCCGCAATGTCTTCCACCTTCTGGATCGGGCGCTTGCTGTTGGTGATCTGGCGGAAGCCCAGCTCGTAATAGGCCAGGCCGACCAGGCCCTTGTCTTCCAGCTTCTTGTGCAGGTTCTGGCCGAAGGGGCCGTCCACCACCGCATCGGCCTCGCGCGCGTTGCCGAAGAGGAAGGGGAAGTCGTAGATCGCGAAGTCCTTCACCAGGCTGGAGAAGATGCCCGAGTTCATCGACGCCATCTCGAGCGTGCCGCCCTGCAGGGCCGACACGTTGGCCTGGTCGCTGCCCAGCACGCCGCCGGGGAAGACCTGCACCTTCAGGCGGCCGGCGGACTTCTTGTCCACCAGCTCCGCGAACTTCTCCATGCCCAGCACGATGGGGTGGCCCTTGGCGTTCTGGTTGGCGAACTTGATGGTGCGCGTCTGCGCGGGCGCCATGCCGGCGGCGGCGAGGGCCACGGCGGCCACGATGGTCTTGAGGAAGAGTCGCTTCATGTCGGGGGTCTCCTGGGTCGCGAGAAGAAAAACGGAAAGAAGAAAGGAGCGGTCGCTCAGCCGTGGAACCAGCGCGCAGGCACGATCACCAGGGCGGGGAAGAACACCATCAGGAACATCACGCCGAACTGCGCCACCATGAAGGGCCACACGCCCTTGGTGACCTCGTCCATGCTCACCTTGCCCACGCCGGCCACGGTGCTGAGCACCGTGCCCACCGGCGGCGTGATCAGGCCGATGGCGTTGTTGATGATGAACAGCACGCCGAAGTACACCGGGTCGATGCCGGCGGCCTTGACGATGGGCATGAACACCGGCGTGAGGATCAGGATGGTGGGCGTCATGTCCATGGCCGTGCCCACCAGCATGGTGATGACCATGATCACGAACATCAGCAGGATCGGGCGGTCGAGCAGGGGCTGCAGCACGGCCACCAGTTCGGCCGGCAGGTTGGCCACGGTGATCATCCAGGCCGACACCATCGCTGCGGCCACCAGGAACATGATCACCGCCGTGGTGCGCGCCGCGGCCTCGAACAGGCCATAGAGCTGCGAGAGCTTGAGCTCCTTGTAGACCACGGTGGACACGAAGAGCGCGTACACCGCGGCCACCACGGCGGCCTCGGTGGGCGTGAAGACGCCGAACTTCAGGCCCACGATCACGATCACCGGCAGCACCAGCGCGAAGGTGGCGTCCTTGAGGGCGGTGAGCACTTCGGCGCGGCTGGCACGCGGTGCGGGCTGGATGTTCTCCTTGCGCACCAGCCACCACCAGGTGAGCCACAGCGCCGCGCCCAGCATGACGCCCGGCGCAATGCCGGCCATGAAGAGCTTGGAGATCGACACGTTGGCCGCCACGCCGAAGACCACGAAGCCGATGGAGGGCGGGATGATGGGCGCAATGATCGAGGCCGCCGACAGCAGGCCCGCCGAGCGCGCCTTGTCGTAGCCGGCGCGGTTCATCATGGGCAGCAGCAGCGCCGCCAGCGCGGCGGCATCGGCCACGGCCGAGCCCGACAGCGAGGCCATGATGATGGCCGCCATGATGCCCACGTAGCCCAGGCCGCCGCGCACATGGCCCACCAGCGTCATCGCGAAGTTGACGATGCGCCGAGACAGGCCGCCGGCATTCATGATCTCGCCGGCCAGCATGAAGAAGGGCACGGCCAGCAGCGGGAAGCTGTTGGCGCCCTCCAGCGTGTTCTGCGCCAGGATCTGCGGATCGAACATGTCCATGTGCCACATCAGCGCCGCGCCGCAGGCCAGCAGCGAGAAGGCGATGGGCACGCCCACGGCCATGGCGCCGAGCAGGGCGCCGAGGAAGATCGCGATGGTCATGGCCGTCCTTTCAGCGCGAGGGTTGGGAGGCGGCCTCGTGCGGCGCATCCTCGGATTCGGTCACGCCGATCAGCTCGGACTCGGCGAGCCGGCCCGCCAGCAGCGCCACGAACTCGGTGGCGATGAAGACCATGGCGATGGCCGAGAAGAACACGCCCGCGCCGTAGAACCAGGCCATGGAGACCTCCATGACGGCGCTGGTGCTCTCGCGGTTGATCTGCATCTGCACCCACGAGCCCTGCAGCATGAAGAAGCACAGCATCAGCATGAGCAGGTGGCTGGCGCCCAGGCACAGCTTCTTGCCCACGCGCGGCAGGCGCGACACCAGCGTGTCTGTGCCCAGGTGCTGGTGCGAGCGCAGCGCCACCAGCGCGCCCAGGAAGGTCATCCACACGAAGAGCCAGCGCGACAGCTCCTCGGAGATCAGCAGGCCGTCGTTGAAGCCATAGCGCAGCACGACGTTGCCGAACACCATGACCACCATCAGCGCCAGGCAGACGACCATGGCGAAGGAGAAAAACCGGCACAGCCGATCGAGACAGTTCCCCCACATACACGCTCCTTGAAGAAGGGCGGAGTTTGTACGAACTGGTTAGTTTTTCGCTCCCGGAGAAACCCGAGGCCGGGGGGCGGCGGTCAGGGCGCGCTGACGAAGCGCACCACCATGTCGATCACGCTTTCCCGGCGGTGCGCCATGTAGGCGGCGGAGGTGGTGTCGAGCTTGAACAGCGCCCCGAATGTATGCCGGTTCGAGACGTTGAAGAAGCTCAGCGCCGAAATAGAGGCATGGATGTCCACCGCGTCGAGCCCGGGCCGGAAGACGCCGCTGGCGAGGCCCCTCGCATACAGCCGCTCGATGGCCGCAATGGCCGGCACGTTCAGCTCCTGGATGCGCTGCGAGGCGGCGATGTACTGGCCGCGGTGGATGTTCTCGCTCATCACCAGGCGAATGAAGCGTTCGTGCTGCAGGTGGTGGTCGAAGGTGAAGGCCACCAGGCGGCGCAGTGCGGTCTCGGGCTCCAGGTCCTCCAGGCGCAGGTCGGCCTCGATCTCGCGGACCTGCCGGTACGACTCTTCCAGCACGGCAAGGTACAGGCCCTCCTTGCTGCCGAAGTAGTAGTAGATCATCCGCTTGCTCGTCTGCGTCAGCGCGGCGATCTCGTCGATGCGGGCCCCGGCCAGGCCCTTTTCAGCAAACTCCTCGGCCGCCACTTCAAGGATGTTGGCGCGCGTGCGCTCCGGATCGTTGGTGCGGCTGGCGGCAGGCTTCGCGGCGGCACTGCGGCGCACGCGCGAATGGACGAGTTCGTTCATTTTTTCAGTATAGGGCGCGGCCCTGCCTCGGCGAGCGAACGTAGACTGGGCCAGGAACACCATGGCCAGCGACGCCCCTCCCGCTTCATCGCGCGACAGCCGCCACCGCCCCGGCTGGCTGCCCCTGGTCGACGCCGCGCGCTGCACCGGCTGCGGCTGGTGCGTGGCGGCCTGCCCACCGCATGTGCTCAGTCTCGAAAGCCGCGACTGGAAGAAGCAGGCGGTGTTGCATGACGCCCCCGCCTGCACCGGCTGCAGCGATTGCGCGGTGGTGTGTCCTTTCCATGCCATCGCCATGCGGCGGGTGGCTGCGGCGGGTCCACGGGTGGACGCGCCAAGCGAGGCAGATCAGCGCAGGTCGCCGTCCACGTAATACCAGCGGCCGTCTTCGCGCACGAAGCGGCTGCGCTCGTGCAGGCGCGAAGCCCGGCCGGGGGCATCGCGCGAACGGGCGACGAATTCCACCTCGGCCCGGTCTGCGCCCAGCGGCAGGTGCGCCCGCACATCCAGGCCCAGCCATTGCACCGAAGGCGACTCGGACAACTGCAGCATGGCGGGCCGCGTTCGCGGATGCCAGGTGGCCAGCAGGTAGGCCTCATCGCCCAGGCCATAGGCGGTGTAGCGCGAACGCATGAGCGTCTCCGCATCGGACACGCGCGCGGCACGCTCGTCGGCAGGCGTCTGCGCATCGGCCAGGAAGCGACCGCAGCAGTCGGCGAAGGCGATTGAACGGCCTCGCGCCTTGCGGCCGCAGGGGCAGGGTTGCGAGGACGCGGGCAGCGTCGCGGGTGCGGGCATGGGAAGAGGCATCAGGAAAAGACAGGGCCGGCAGCGGCGGCACCACCGGCTTCCAGGCAGGGGCCGACGGCGCGCACGATGGCGGCCCGCAGCGCAGCCGACGACACGGGCTTGTACAGCAGCTGGAAGCCGGCCGCCTCGACCTGGGCCCGGTCGGCCTGCGCGGTCTCGCCGGTCACCACGACCACCTCGCGCACCTTGCCCAGGCCATGGAGCGTGCGTGCCGCGGCCAGGCCCGACAGGCCCTCGCCCAGGCGAAGATCGCTCAGCAGCAGGTCGAAGCGACCGGGCAGCGCCAACGCCTCGCCGGGTGAGGCGGCGACCACCACGTCGTGGCCCCAGCCGCCCAGCAGCGCACGCATGCCCTCGCGCACGGGCGCCTCGTCGTCCAGCACCAGGATGCGTGCCGGTGTACAGGGCGGCAGCGCTTCGGCGGCCGGCGCCTCGGGTAGCGGCGGCGCGGCCGCGAGCCAGAGCGAGAAGGTGCTGCCCTGCCCCGGCGCGCTGCGCAGTGCGATGCGGCTGCCCAGCGTGCGGGCCATGCTGGCCACCAGCGCCAGGCCCAGGCCCAGCCCGCGCGAACGGTCGCGGCCCGGGTTGTCGACCTGGAAGAACTCCTCGAAGACCTGCTCGCGGTGCTCCGGCGCAATGCCGATGCCACTGTCGCGCACCTCGATGCGCCAACCTGCCTCGCCGTCCTGCGTGGACGCACGCGCCGCCATCAGCACGCTGCCCTGAGCGGTGTACTTGAGCGCGTTGTCCACCAGGTTGGCGAGCAGGCGGGAGAGCATCTGCGCATCCGCATTCACGCGGGCGGCGGTGGGGCGCGCCCGCAGCCGCAGCCCCTTGGCCGCTGCCGCCGTCGCGAAGCGTCCATGAAGGGCGTCGAACAATTCGCCCAGGTCCACCGGCGCCAGCTGCACGGCCACAGCACCGCGGTCCAGTTGCGCGATGTCGAGCAGCGCATCGACCGAGCCGCGCAGGGCCTCGATGCTGCCCTGCATATGGCGCACGGCGGCCGGTGCGGCGGGACGGCCGCCTTCCAGCGCATCGATGAAGACGGCCAGGGCATGCATGGGCTGGCGCAGGTCGTGGTTGGCCGCGGCAAAGATGCGCGCGCGCTGCGCCGCCAGCTGGGCCACGCGGTCGAGCTCGGTCTGCAGCGCCTCGGCGAGGCGTGCGTTCTCGAGGCCCGACTCGATGGCGCCGACGATCAGCAGGTTCTGCTTGCGGGCGTAGTGCAGCGTGGCCAGCAGCTGCGACAGCGCCAGCACGCCCATCAGCACGGCCGGGCCGCCCTCACCGGCCGTCATCAGCCGCACGGCGATGCTGAGGTACAGCGGCACGCCGAAGCACAGCGTGGCCAGCCACCACTGCGCCAGCGCAGCGATCGAGACGCTGGCCACGCCACTGATGAAGAAGTACTGCAGCAGGATAAGCGCCAGGTCGCCGCGCGGAAAGAACAGCCAGGGCGCCGCCGCCCAGACCAGGCCCGGCAGCAGCATGCGCCACTCCAGCCGGCGGCGCCAGCGGGCGGCGTCCTCGGGGCGGAAGGTGGCCGGATCCACGCCGTGCAGGTGGCGGTACATGTGCCACTGCATGCCGTGGACCATCGCGGCCCAGACGAACACGCCCGCCTGCCGCGTGAGCACGGCGAAGGTGATCCAGAAGACGGCCGCCGTGAGCGCCGCCACGAAGGGCGTGTCGCGGGTGTCGAGGATGTAGGCCCGCGCCAGCGTGAGGTCCACGCGCGCATCGGCATGGGGCGCATCGCCCCACCATCGCCGAAGCCGTTGAAGCCTGTCGCCCGTCATCCGGGCAGGATAGCAGCGGCCCGTGACGGCTCAGGCCAGCGCGCGCTGGATCAGCAGCTTCTGGATGTCCGAGGTGCCTTCGTAGATCTGGCACACGCGCACGTCGCGGTAGATGCGCTCCAGCGGAAAGTCCTTCACGTAGCCGTAGCCACCCAGCGTCTGGATGGCGGCGCTGCACACGCGCTCGGCCATTTCGCTGGCGAAGAGCTTGGCCATGGCGGCCTCCTTGAGGCAGGGCTGGCCGGCATCGCGCAGGCTGGCCGCATGCCAGATGAGCTGGCGCGCGGCCTCCAGTTGCGTGGCGCAGTCGGCCAGGCGAAAGCCCACGGCCTGCTGGTCGAAGATGGGGCCGCCGAAGGCCGTGCGGTCCTTGGCGTACTGCAGCGCGAAGTCGAAGGCGCTGCGGGCCATGCCCACGCTCTGCGCCGCGATGCCGATGCGCCCGCCTTCCAGCGCGCCCAGGGCGATTTTGTAGCCCTCGCCTTCGGCGCCGATGAGGTTCTCGGCCGGGATGCGGCAGCCGTCGAACTGGATCAGCGCGGTGTCGCTGCTGTGCTGGCCCAGTTTGTCCTCCAGGCGTGCCACGGTATAGCCCGGCGCATCGGTGGGCACGAGGAAGGCGCTCATGCCCTTCTTGCCGGCGGCCTTGTCGGTCATGGCGATGACGATGGCCACCTGGCCGTTCTTGCCGCTCGTGATGAACTGCTTGGTGCCGTCGATCACCCAGCCGTCGGCGTCTTTCCTGGCCGTGGTGCGCAGGCTGCTGGCATCGCTGCCGGCCTGCGGCTCGGTCAGGCAGAAGGCACCCAGCATGCGGCCCTGCGCCAGCGGCTCCAGCCATTGCTTCTTCTGCTGCGCACTGCCGTAGCGCATCAGGATGGCGTTGACCGGGCAGTTGGTGACGCTGATGGCGGTGCTGGTGCCGCCGTCACCGGCGGCGATCTCTTCCAGCACCAGCGCGAGCGTGAGGTAGTCCAGGCCGGCGCCGCCGTGTTCCTCCGGCACGCAGATGCCATAGGCGCCCAGTTGCGCCAGGCCCTGGTGAACATCCTTGGGGAAATGGTGGTCGCGGTCCCACTGCGCCGCGTGGGGCCACAGCTCGGCCTGGGCGAACTCGCGCACGGCGTCGCGGATGGCTTCCTGGTCGGGGGTGAGCAGCATGGGTCGAGTCTCCTGTCGTTGTCGTGTGCGGTCGTGAGCCCGCGGAAGATCAGGTGCCGGGGCGCCCTTCCTCGTCGAGCTGCGTGCGGTAGCGGGCCAGCATCTGGTCCTGCGACTCCGCCGGGGCAGCCGTGCCGATCTGGTCGTGGATCATCTGGTTGAGCGTGGGCAGGGCCGAGCGCGGTCCCCAGGTGGTCGCATCCCACAGCTGCGAGCGCATGAAGGCCTTCGGGCAGTGCAGGTAGGCCTCGTGCACCTGCACCTCGACCACCAGCCTGGGTCTCTGGCGCTCGCCCTCGAACTGGCCGGTGAACGCCGGCTCGTCGCGAAGCCGGGCACGGCCGTTGACGCGCAGCGTCTCGTCCACGCCGGGCACCAGGAAGATCAGCGCGATGCGCGGATCGGCCAGCAGGTTCTCGAAGGTGTCGAGCCGGTTGTTGCCGCCGGAATCGGGCAGCAGCAGCGTGCGGCCGTCCTCGCTGGCCTTGACGAAACCGGGCGCACCGCCGCGCGGCGAGGCATCGAGCAGCGCGCCATGCACGCCGCCGCTCGCCACCACGCAGAAGGGCGACAAGGCCACGAAGCGCCGGCCGTGCACGTCAAGGTGGTCGAGTTGCTTGCGCAGCGCGCGCTCGCCGGGGGCGGCATAGAGCGCGCGGAGTTGTTCGGCGTTCTGGATCATGGTGGCGTGCGCTTCAGCGGCCTGCGCCAAGGTCCATGATGAGTCGGGTCGCCATGTACAGGCGGCGCGGGATCGCGTCGATCTGCACATACTCGGCCTTGTCGCTGTGGTAGTTGAAGCCGGGCAGGCCCAGGCTCTCGATCACCGGTTTGCCGGCCAGCGCGGCGTAGGCCGCATCGGTACCGCCGCCGGAGCGTTCTTCGATGACCAGGTTGCCGCCGGCCTCGGTGTAGTAGCCCACGGCCTTGTCGATCAGCACCTTGCCCGCCTCGCCGGCGTTGAAGGCCGGCCGGCCGCGGGTGACCAGCACCTGCACGTCGGCGTTGGGCAGCTTCTTCTTCTGCGCGCGGGCCTCCAGCTCCTTCATGGCCGCCTCGAAGTCCTCGTTGCGGGCGTAGCGCACGTCGGCATTGAGCGTAGCGCTGTCGGGAATGATGTTGGACACGGCGCCGGCCTTGGCGATGGTCCAGTTGAATCGCAGGCCGCGGGCCTTGTCGTCGATGTCCATGGTGCGAAGCACCAGATCGGACGCCTCGACCAGCGCGTTGACACCCAACTCGGGCGCGGCGCCTGCATGCGAGGCCTTGCCCTTGATGTTGACCTGCACGTAGGCAATGCCCGAGGTGCCCAGTGTGAAGCCTTCCTTGATGGCCGACGAGGGCTCGAAGGACAGCACATAGTCGGCCTTGGCCGCCTCCTGCTGGATCAGGTCGCGCGAGCCGAAGGAGCCCTTCTCCTCGTCGGTGTTGAACAGCACCGTGATGCTGCCGAAGTCCTGAAAGCCACGCGCCTTGAGCAACTGCAGCGCATGCAGGATGACGGCGTTGCCGCCCTTGTCGTCGGCGATGCCGGGACCATAGGCCTTGTCGCCTTCGATCTTGAACGGCGATTTGGCCAGCGTGCCCTTGGGATACACGGTATCCATGTGCGAGATCAGCAGCAGTCGCTTGCCGCCCTTGCCCTTGAGCGTGCCGACGATGTTGTCACCCACCACCGGGCCGGCCGCCGCGCTGCGCGTCACCGTGAAGCCCAGGGCCTTGAGGCGCTCTTCCAGGTAGGCACCGGCCGCCGCCATGCCGTCGGCATTGCCGGTGCCGGTCTCGATGTTGACGAGCTGCTCCAGCGTCTTGACCACCGCCGGCTGCTCGGCCGTTGCGGCCTGGAGCAGCGCCTCGTCACGGGCATGGGCCGGCGCGGCGGCGAGGAAGGAGGCAGCCATCAGGCCGGCGAGCAGGGGACGGAGCTTGAAGGAAGACGAAGTCACAGGGAGTCGATAAAAGAAAAGGAACGAGTGGGTCATCCTGCATCCGCGCACATCGAGGGGCCGCGGAGCAGGCCATGTCAAGGCACCCGAGGAACTGGCTTTGCCAGGCCTCCGGGTGCGCCCCCCTCCAAGCCGAAGGCGCAAGAGAGGGGCTGAGGGCCGCGGCTCCGAGCCTGCCTGCGCAGCTTGGACGTGCCCGAAGAGCAGCCGCCTCTGGCGGCCGCCTGGAGCCGCGAAGCGGCTTGGGGGGTGTCATAGCAGTTCAATGGCGACCGCGGTGCCTTCGCCGCCGCCGATGCACAGCGTCGCCACGCCGCGCTTCCTGCCGCGCTGCTGCAGCGCGTGGATCAGCGTGACCATGATGCGCGCGCCGCTGGCGCCGATGGGGTGGCCCAGCGCGCAGGCGCCGCCGTGGACGTTGACGATGTCGTGCGACACGCCCAGCTCGTGCATCAGCGCCATGGGCACCACGGCGAAGGCCTCGTTGACCTCCCACAGGTCCACGTCCTTGACCGTCCAGCCGGTCTTGGCGAAGAGCTTCTGCACGGCCCCCACCGGTGCGGTGGAGAACCACTCGGGCTGCTGCGCATGCGTGGCATGGGCCACCAGGCGGGCGATGGGCCTGGCGCCGATCTTCTTCGCATGCGACTCGGTGCTCATCACCAGCGCCGCAGCGCCGTCGTTGATCGAGGAACTGGAGGCGGCGGTGATGGTGCCGCCATCCTTCTTGAAGGCGGGCTTGAGCGTGGGGATCTTGTCGAGCTTGACCTTTCCCGGGCCTTCGTCCAGCGCGATCACGGTCTCGCCGGCGCGGCCCCTGACGGTGACGGGCGCGATCTCGGCCTGGAACAGGCCGTCGCGGCTCGCATGCTGGGCGCGCTGCACGCTGGCGATGGCGAAGGCGTCCTGCTGCTCGCGGGTGAAGTGGTACTTGGCGGCGCAGTCCTCGCCGAAGGTGCCCATGCTGCGGCCGGGCTGGTAGGCGTCCTCGAGGCCGTCGAGCATCATGTGGTCGAAGATGCGGTCATGGCCCATGCGGTAGCCGCCGCGGCCCTTGAGCATCAGGTAGGGCGCATTGGTCATGCTCTCCATGCCGCCGGCCACCATCACCTCGTGGGTGCCGGCCAGCAGCAGGTCGTGCGCCAGCATGGCGGCCTTCATGGCCGAGCCGCACATCTTGCTGAGCGTGACGGCACCTGCGCTGTCGGGCAGGCCGCCCTTGTAGGCCGCCTGGCGGGCCGGCGCCTGGCCCTGGCCGGCCATCAGGCAGTTGCCGAACAGCACCTCGCCCACGGCATCGGGTGCGATGCCGGCGCGTTCGACGGCCGCCTTGATGGCAACACCGCCCAGGTCGTGCGCGGCGAGCGAGGCGAAATCGCCCTGGAAGGCACCCATGGGCGTGCGGGCGGCGCCGAGGATGACGATGGAGTCGGACATGGCGGGGGTCTCCTTGTGCAAGTGGGTGGAAAGGATCAGGGCGTTGCGGCGGCAGCCCGGGCGTTCGGTACCGGGGCCGGACCGGCAGCAGCAGCGGCGGGCATCTCGGCGGCGTCGTCGGCATCGCTCGCACCGACGCTCTCGCCGCGCTGGGCACGACTGAAGCGCCGCCGCTCGTCGTAGGGAAACACGTCCAGCATGTGGCCGGCCAGGATGCGTTCCTTGTGGCGCTGCCAGAAGGCGGCGTCGAGCAGGTCGGCGTGGTGCGCCATGAAGGCGGCGCGCACATGGTCGTTGGCCAGCAGGAAGGGCTCGAAGGTCTCGGGGAACACGTCGCGCGGGCCCACGCTGTACCAGGGCTCGCCGCTCAGCTCGTCCTCCTCGCAGCGAGGCGGCGGCACGCGGCGGAACTGGCAGTCGGTGAGGTATTCGATCTCGTCGTAGTCGTAGAACACCACCTTGCCGCCGCGCGTGAGGCCGAAGTTCTTCCACAGCATGTCGCCGGGGAAGATGTTGGCGGCCACCATGTCCTTGATGGCATGGCCGTACTCCACCACGGCCTGCGTCAGCTGCTGCTGCGCCCGCTCGGCCGCGGCCGGCGACTCGGGCTGCGCGATCTGCTCCAGGCATTCGGCCAGCAGGATGTTCAACGGGATCATGCGCCGCTCGATGTAGACATGCTTGATGACGAGCTCCATCTCGCCGTTGCCGTCGCGGTCGCCGATCTCGACCTGGCTCGGCGCGAAGCGTTGCAGCTCATCCACCAGTGCGGGCTCGAAGCGGTCGAGCGGGAAGCCGACCCCGCTGTACTCGAGCGTGTCGGCCATGCGCCCCACGCGGTCATGCTGCTTGACCAGCTGGTACTTGCGCTTGACCTGCTCGCGCGTGGTGTCCTTGGGCGGCGGGTAGAAGTCCTTGATGACCTTGAAGACGTACGGAAAGGACGGCAGGTCGAACACCAGCATCACCATGCCCGGAATGCCCGGCGCCAGGCGGAATCGGTCGCTGCTGTAGTTCAGGTGCGAGAGGAAGTCGCGGTAGAACAGCGTCTTGCCCTGCTTGGCCAGGCCCAGGGCGCTGTAGAGCTCGGCCCGCGGCTTGTGCGGCATGAGCGCGCGCAGGAAGCGCACCCAGGCGCTGGGCACTTCCATGTCGACCATGAAGTAGGCCCGCGCGAAGGAGAACAGCATCTGCAGCTCGTCCTCGCCGAACAGGGCCGCGTCGATCACCAGGCGCCCGTTCGCGTCATGCAGGATGGGCAGGGCGAAGGGCAGCTCGGTGAAGCCGTTCTGCACGCGGCCCACCACGTAGGCGCCCTTGTTGCGGAAGAACAGCCCCGACAGCACCTGCAGCTGGAAGTTGGCCCGTAGCCGCACCGGCCCCAGCGCGCCCAGCACGGCCTGCGCCACCTGCTGCGCGTCGCCCGCCAGATCGGCGAAGGGCACGATCAGGCCGAACCCGTTCACCAACTGCATCACGCTGCCAGCCAGCGAACCATCCCGCGGGTAGTAGGCGCGGTAGGTGGGCGCGCCCTGCGGCTCGATGTACTCGGTGCTGATGGCCGGCCGCACGAAGATGAAGTCGTTCTGGAAGTAGGCCCGGTGCAGGATCTTGATGGTGACCGAGTTGAAGAAGCTCTCGGCCAGCTCGGGCTGGTGATGGTCCACCAGCAGGCCGATGTAGTGCAGCTTGACCTGCTGCCACACATCCATGGGCTGGGTGCCCGCGCTGAACTCCTTTTCGAGCCGGGCGACGGCCTCGGCGACGCGCAGGGCGTAGAACTCGATGCGCTCGCGCTGCGCGCGCTGCTGGCCGGCCCAGTCGGCGGTCTCGAAGCGGTGCTTGGCGCGGGCCGACTCGGCGCGGAACAGCCGGTAATGCCGGTTGAAGCCGTCGATCAGCGCCTTGGCGATGCCATAGGCGAGCGGCGAATCCAGGCGCTGGGGAAACATGACGGCCGCGCCCTTCCTGCCCCTGCGCCCGGCCTCACTGGCCCTGGATGACCGCCTGTGCGCGCGGCTGCGGCGTGGCGGCGGCGGGCGCACTCCACTTGGCACGGATTCGCTGAACCGCCGCCTTGTAGATGCCGTCGAGCGGCTTGCCGCCGTCGACGCTGATGCCCAGGTCCTGCAGCAGGCCGTCGTGCACACCGAAGGCCCAGCCGTGGATGGTGACCTTCTGGCCGCGGCTCCAGGCGTCGACCATGACGGTGCTCACCGCCACGTTGACCACCTGTTCGGCCACGTTCAGCTCGCATAGCGCATCGTCGCGCACGGCCTCGGGCAGGCTCTCCAGCATGACATGGTGTCGATCGCGCACGTCCTGGATGTGGCGGATCCAGTTGTCGGCCAGGCCCACGCGGGTGCCGTTCATCGCCGCCTTGACGCCGGCGCAGCCGTAGTGGCCGACCACCATGATGTGCTCCACCTTGAGCAGGTCGACCGCGAACTGGATGGTGGACAGCGCATTGAGGTCGGAATGGACCACCACGTTGGCCACGTTGCGGTGCACGAACACCTCGCCCGGCTCCAGGCCGGTGATCTGGTTCGCGGGCACGCGGCTGTCGGAGCAGCCGATCCACATGAACTTGGGCGTCTGCTGCTTGACCAGGCTGGTGAAGAAGCCGGGGCGGTCGCGCTCCATCTGGGCAGACCAGGCGCGGTTGTGGGCGAACAGTTCTTGGATCGGGTCGGTCATGGCGGGCATTGTGTCAGCGGGCGGCGTGCCGTCCTACGCGGTGGCCTTGGTGGCGGCCTTGCGGGCGCGGGCCAGCGCCGAGCGGCTGGCAGTCTCCTGCGCGCGCACCTCGGCCAGGTTGGCCTGCAACTCGGCCATCTGGGCCTCCAGCCGCTCGCGGTGGGCGCCCAGCACGCGCAGAAAGGCCTCGAGCTGGGGCACGGTGTCGCGCGGGCTGTCGTACATGTCGAGCACGTCGCGCGCCTCGGTCAGGCTCAGGCCGAGCCGCTTGGCGCGCAGCGTGAGCAGCAGCCGCGCCCGGTCGCGCGCGGTGTAGACGCGGTTGCGGCCCTGGCGCTCCGGCGTGAGCAGACCCATGTCCTCGTAGAAGCGGATGGCCCGCGTCGTGAGGTCGAATTCCTTGGCCAGTTCGCCGATGGTGTAGGTGGTGTTGGACATGCCAGAGGGATCGCCGCGCCCGGCGAAGGGTCGCGCACCGGTGACAGCGCCATCTGAAGGCGCTGCCTACAATGAGCGCAACTCTTACGTTGACGTAAACGTCAATACTAGCCGAGCCGGCCGCCACCGGCAATGCCGCATGAACCTCCTCGAACGCGAACTCCACTACCCCCTGGGCGACGCCCTGCCCGAGCCCGGCAAGACCATCGAGGTCGCGCCCGGCGTGCGCTGGATCCGCATGCGCCTGCCCTTCGCGCTGGACCACATCAACCTCTGGCTGCTGCGCGACTGCATCGACGGCCGCGAGGGCTGGAGCGTGGTGGACTGCTGCATCGCCCGCGACGAGGCGCGCCAGCAGTGGGAACAGGTGTTCGAGACCGAACTGCAAGGCCTGCCGATCCTGCGCGTGATCGTCACCCACATGCACCCGGACCACATCGGCCTCGCGCACTGGTTGTGCGAGCGCTGGGACGCGCCGCTGTGGATCAGCTCCACCGACTATCACGTGGCCCGCGTGCTCAGCACCGCCGGCGACACGCTGGCCGGCGGCGAGGCCGCCGCGGCCTTCTTCGCGTCTCATGGCATGAACGACCCCGAGGCGCTGGCCAAGCTGCGGGCGCGCACGAGCTACTACAGCAACATGGTGCCCGCCGTGCCGGACCGCTTCGTGCGCATGATGGACGGCGACGTCATCCGCATCGGCGACCATAACTGGCGCTGCATCGCCGGCTACGGCCACGCGCCCGAGCACATCTCGCTGTTCTGCGAATCGCTGCAATGGCAGGACGAGACCGGCCGCCACGCCGGCGTTCTGCTGGGAGGCGACATGATGCTGCCGCGCATCTCCACCAACGTGAGCGTGCATGCGGGCGAGCCCGAGGCCAATTCGCTGCGACTCTTCCTCGACAGCATCGAACGCTTCAACGCCCTGCCTGCCGAGACTCTGGGGCTGCCGGCCCACGGCAAGCCCTTCCGCGGCATCCACCGCCGCGTGGAGCAGCTGCAGGAGCACCACCGCGACCGTCTGGCCGAACTGCAGGCTGCCTGCGCGCAGAAGCCGCACACGGCGGCCGAGGCCCTGCCCATCCTGTTCAAGCGCGAGCTGGACCTGCACCAGATGACCTTCGCCCTGGGCGAGACCATCGCCCACCTGCACTGCCTCTGGTTCGCAGGCCAGTTGCGGCGCGAGCGAGGCGAGGACGGCATCTACCGCTTCCGTCTGGCCTGAGGCGCGGCCCGAACGAAACCCTCGCGCCCGACCTGAGGCGCGGCACGGATGAGGCCCCCTCCCCTCGCGGGAGAGGGAGCCACCCCCTCCCGCCTAAACTGCCACGATGACCGACGACCTGCGACGGCTGCGCGCCGGCGAACTGACTGGCGCGAGTCGGCTGCGCATCGCGGCCGACCTCGACACCTTCCCGCGCGAGGTCTTCGATCTGGCCGACACGCTGGAGGTGCTGGACCTGTCCGGCAACTGCCTGAACACGCTGCCCGACGACCTGCACCGGCTGCACCGGCTGCGCGTCCTCTTCGCCTCATCCAACCGCTTCACTGAACTGCCCACCGCGCTGGGCACCTGCCCGCAGCTGGAGATGGTGGGCTTCAAGGGCAACCGCATCGCCCATGTGCCCGCCGAGGCGTTGCCCACGCGGTTGCGCTGGTTGATCCTGACCGACAACGACCTCGCCGAACTGCCTGCCGAACTGGGCCGGCGCCCGCGGCTGCAGAAGCTGATGCTGGCCGGCAACCGGCTCGCGGCCCTGCCCGACCTGCGACAGTGCCAGGCGCTGGAACTGCTGCGCCTTGCGGCCAATCGCTTCGGTGCGCTGCCGGGCTGGCTGGCCGAGCTGCCGGCCCTGTCGTGGCTGGCCGTGGGCGGCAACGCCTTCAACGCAGCGGTCGAGGACGCGGCACGCCATGGCCTGGCCTCGGACGCCATCGACTGGTCGGCGCTGCACATGGGCGAACTGCTCGGCGAAGGCGCCTCGGGCCGCATCCATGCCGGCATGCTGGGCGAAGGCGCGGCGGCACGGCCAGTGGCGATCAAGCTCTTCAAGGGCGAGGTCACCAGCGACGGTTGGCCACTGACCGAGATGGCGGCCAGCCTGGCGGCGGGTACGCATCCCCGGCTCATTCCGGTGCTGGGGCGGCTGCAGGGCCATCCCGAGGCTACGCAGGGCCTGGTGATGGCGCGCATCGCCCCGCACTACCGCACGCTGGCCGGCCCGCCCAGCTTCGACAGCTGCACGCGCGACGTGTATCCGGCCGATCTTCAGCTGACTGTCGATGTGGCCCTGCGCATCGCGGCCGACGTGGCCTCGGCGTTGGCCCACCTGCATGCGCGCGGCCTGGTGCACGGCGACCTGTATGCCCACAACCTGCTGTGGCGCCCCGATGCGCCGGCCGGTGAAGCGACCGCGCTGCTCGGCGACTTCGGCGCCGCCGCCTTCGCGCCGGAAGGCGCGCTGAGCGAGGCCCTGCGTCACATGGACGTGCGCGCCTTCGGCGTGCTGCTGTCGGAGCTGTGCGCGCTTGCCGAAGGCCCCGCGCCGGACGACGCGGCAGCCCTGGCCGAACGCTGCATGCAGCCCCACCCCGCGCAGCGGCCGGGCGCGCCGGCGCTCGCCGCCGCGACGGCCGCCTGGGCCTCTCGCTGACCCACCGCGAGGACCACAAAGACTGCTTGCAGCACGGGACGGGGCCGCGGGTCAGTACAGGTCGTGGCGCACAGCGTGCGTGTAGTGCGCGTCCACCTGCGCCACCTGCCCCTCGTCCAGCCCCATCACCGCCGCCTTCATGCGGCCGATGGACGGCAGCACCGCGCGGTCCAGCTGCGACTCGGGCGCCCACAGCCGGGCCCGGTTGATCGCCTTGCCGCAGTGGAACAGCGTCTCGTCGATGTCGACCACGACCCCGAGCTTCGGTGTCTTGCCGCTTTCCGCGAGGCGCGCCAGCAACTCCGACGCGCGGGACAGGCGCGCCCGGCCGTTGATGCGCAGGAACACCTCCAGGCCCGGAAAAAGGAAGAGCAGGGCCACCCGCGCGTCTTCCTCCAGGTTGCGCAACGAGGCCAGCCGGTTGTTGCCGGGCCAGTCGGCGAAGGCGACGGTCCGCGCGTCGAGTACCTGTACGAAGCCCGGTGGCCCGCCGCGCGGCGAAGCGTCCAGGCCGCCGCTGCTGCCCGTGGCCAGGCAGAAGAACGTGGCCGCGCGCAGGTAGTCGGCATGGAAGTCGGTCAGCTCCGGCAGCACGCCCTTGAGGATGGATTCGGCGGGCGGAGCATAGAGCCGGTCGAGGTCGATGGCCTCGGTGCCGTGCGGCGCGCCGGCCTGAGAAGGGTTGTGTGAAGTCATGCGGCCCATGCTAGGGCGCGCCAAACGCCGGTGCTAAGCTCGCCGCGCCATTCGATAGCGCGATCACGCCATGCTCCACCACGGCCCCTGGCTCGACCTGCACGACGACGACGGCGGCCCCCTGGTGGTGGGCCGCGCCGGGACCGAAGCGGACCATGACACCGCCCCGCATCGCCATGTACGCGGCCAGTTGATCGGCTGCGGCCGAGGCGTGCTCAGCGTGGGCACCGACGCCGGCAACTGGGTGGTGCCGGCGCGCCATGCCGTGTGGATACCGCCGCGCGAGCAACATGCCGCCCGCATGCATGGCGCCTTCACCGGCTGGTCGCTGTACGTGGCGAGTCCGGCCTGCGATGGGCTGCCGGCCGTTCCGTGCACGCTGTCCGTCACACCGCTGCTGTGGGAAGCTGCACTGCGCTGCGCCGGACGCACGAGCGCCGGACCCGATGCCGCGCAGGACCGCTTGGCCGTGGTGATCGTGGACGAGATCCGGGGCCTGACACTGCAGCCACTGGGCCTGCCGATGCCGCGCGATGCAAGGCTGCTGCGCATCGCCCGCGCCCTGCTGGCCGCGCCCGGCGAACGCCGTTCCCTGGTGGACTGGGCGGCCTGGGCCGGACTGTCGGACCGCAGCCTCAGCCGCCGCTTCGTCGCCGAGACCAGCCTGAGCTTCACTGCCTGGGTGCAGCGTGCACGTGTGCTGCGCTCGCTGGAATGGCTGGCCGAGGGCAGGCCTGTCACGCAGGTGGCGCTGGACCTGGGCTACGACAGCGTCAGTGCCTTCATCGCGCTGTTCAAGCGGCAACTGGGCCGCACGCCGGCAACGTACTTCGACCGCAACGCCTGAAGCGCGTCGCCGCGCCTGGCCCGGCGACCTCGCCGCCCGCTCAACCCGGCTGCAGCTGGTACAGCCAGGTCTCCGTCAGCGTGACGCCGCCGTTGCGCAGGTACAGGCGCATGTCCACCGGCTCGTTGTTGCCGGGCGCGGGCGTGAAGTCGAACTGCGCACGCCAGTGGCCCGGCACGCCGTTGGGCACGGCCTCGGTGAAGACGTACGAGAAGCTGCCGCTCGACGCCGTGAGCACCGCCTCGGGCTTGACGCCGAAGGGAATGTCCTTGAGCGTGCCGCCCACGAACTCCACCATGAACTTGCGCACGCCCTGCGGACGCGGCTGACCCGGCTGGCCGCCGCGTCCGATGCGCGTGGCCACGCAGCGTGCCAGCGGGCCGGGGAAGGGCTCATCGGCCTGCCAGTACAGGCGGTAGCGCAGGCTGTAGCTGCTGCCCTTGGTGGCGGGCGCGGCCGGCACCCAGAAGGCGACGATGTTGTCGTGGATCTCGTCGTCGGTCGGGATCTCGATCAATTGCACCGAGCCATCGCCCCAATCGCCGAGCGGCTCCACCCACAGGCTCGGACGCTTGTCGTACATCACGCCGTCCTGGTAATGGTCGAAGGCGCGGTCGCGCTGCAGCAGGCCGAAGCCCTTGGGCGCGCGGTCGTTGAACTGCGAGGCGCGCGTGACGGCCGGGTTGTTGAGCGGGCGCCAGATGCGCTCGCCACCGCCCGTCCACAGCGCCAGGCCGTCGGAGTCGTGCACCTCGGGCCGCCAGTCGATGCCGCGGGCGCCCAGCGTCTCGGAGTACCAGTACATCGAGGTCAGCGGCACCAGGCCCAGGCGGCCCACATCGCGGCGCAGGAAGAGGCGCTGCTCGATGTCCATGATGACCGCCGCCTTGCGCTGCATGACGAAGCGGAAGGCGCCGGTGACGCTCGGGCCTTCCAGCAGCGCATAGACCACGACCGTGGTGTCGTCCTTGGGCGGCTCGAACCAGAAGCGGGTGAAGTTGGGGAATTCCTCCGGCCGGTCGGCCAGGGCCACATCCAGCGCGATACCGCGGGCCGAGAGGCCGTACTGGTAGAGCTCGCCGATGGCGCGGAAGTACGAAGCGCCCAGGAAGGCCACCCAGTCGTTCTTGCGCCAGTCCAGCTTGGCCTGGTCGCCCAGGCGGCTTTCCTGGAAGCGGAAGCCGGCAAAACCTGCGCCGTCGGGCAACTGCTTGGCCGGGCTGTCGGCGGGCATGTCGAAGTAGGCGCTGTCGTAGACGATCTCGCGCGAGAAGACATCGCCGCCCGCGTTCTCCAGCACATGCATGTGCACCGGCACCTGGAAGAAGCGGCCCAGGTGGAAGAAGGTGACCGGGAAGGCGCCGGGCCCGTCCTTGAACAGCGCGTAGTCGGTGTCGAAGCGAATCTTGCCGTGGGCGTCGTAGTCGATGCGCTCCAGCACGTCCTTCGGCAGGCGGTTCTCCTGTGCATAGGGCCGGCCGGCCAGGGCCTGGGCGTCGGCCACGAGGCCGTCCCACGAGAAGGGCCGCGGCTGGCTCAGCTGCAGGGCCTTGGCGTTCTGTGCGGAGGCAGGCCGGCCCAGAAGACCCAGGGCGAAGGCGGCGGCGCCGGAAGAGACGAAGGAGCGTCGGTCGAGCATAGGCAGAGGCAGGCGTTGTTCTTGTGAAGGCCGCAACCATACCGCGCTCCGGGATTCCCCTCATGTCGGAAATCCGCTTCGATGCATCCCGTTGCGTTTGGCGCCTTGGCGACGGCCCCGCGCGGCAGGCGCTCTTAAGCTGCCGCACCGAAGGAGACAGACACGCACCATGGACACCTCGAACCTCTTCTCGCTCAAGGGCCGCACGGCCCTCGTCACCGGCGGCTCGCGCGGCATCGGCCGCATGATCGCCGAGGGCTACCTGGCGCAGGGCGCCCGGGTCTACATCTCGGCCCGCAAGGCCGACGCGTGCGACCAGACGGCGAAGGAGCTGTCGGCGCTGGGCCACTGCGTCTCGCTGCCGGCGGACGTGTCGACGATGGAAGGCGTACAGGCGCTGGTCGCCGCCTATGCCAAGCACGAGGACTCGCTCGACATTCTGGTCAACAACGCCGGCGCGGCGTGGGGCGCGCCCTATGAAGAGTTTCCCGAGAGCGGCTGGGACAAGGTGGTGGACCTCAACATGAAGTCGCCCTTCTTCCTGACGCAGGCGCTGACGCCCATGCTCAAGAAGGCGGCCACCGACCACCTGGCGAAGGTGATCCACATCGCCTCCATCGACGGCATCTCGGTCAACCCCTGGGAAACGTATTCGTACGCCGCCAGCAAGGCCGGCCTGATCCACCTGACCAAGCGCATGGCGCTGCACCTGGCACCGCAGCGCATCGTGGTCAGCGCCATCGCGCCGGGCCCCTTCGCCTCCAGCATGAACAAGGAGGCCCGCGACCACGCCGAGGAGGTGGCCGACCGCGTGCCGCTGCGCCGTGTGGGCACACCGGAGGACATGGCCGGCGCCGCCATCTACCTGGCCTCGCGCGCGGGCGACTACGTGGTCGGCTCCACGCTGGTGGTGGACGGCGGCTGCGCCTGGGGGCGCTGAGGCCGCTCACGGCGCGGCAACCCGGCCCACGCCGCGGCACCGGCGATGAGCAGGCCGCCGAGCCAGCCCGCCGCATCCAGCCGCTCGCCCAGCAGGGCGACGGCGATCAGCGCGCCGAACAGCGGCTCGCTGCCCATCAGCAGCGCAGCCCGGCTGGGCGGCATGCGCTGCACCGCATGGTTCTGCGCGAAGAAGGCGAACACGGTGCAGCCCAGCACCAGGAAGGCCATCGCGGCCCAGAAAGCCACGGACGCGGGCGGCGGCACCCAGCCGCCTGACCCCGGCCGCAGCGCCAGCACCGAGGCCCCCAGCGCCACCACGCCGCACTGCACGGCCGTGAGCGACAGCGCCGGCAGCGCATGGCACGAGGCCAGGCGCCGCGTCAGGCACACCATGCAGGCACGCAGCAGCGCGGCCGCCAGCATCAGCGCCGCGCCCGTGGCATGGCCCGCCGGCGCCTGGCCATCGAGCGCCAGCAAAGCGGTGCCCGCCACGCACAAACCGGTGGCCGCAAAGAGCCGCAGCGCCGGCCGGTGGCCGGACAACGCCCAGTCCACCCAGGGCGTGAAAGCCACGCACAGGCTGATCAGGAAGGCGGCCTGACCGGCCGGCGTGCGCCGCAGGCCCTCTGTCTCGCAGACGAAGATGGCCAGCAGCAACAGCCCCAGCACCCCGCCCACCGCCAGCCCGGCCGCCCCGCCCGGGCGCCGCAGCGGTCGCAACGCGGGCGCCAGTACCGCGAAGGTGAGCGCAAAGCGCAGCGCCAGGAAGGCGGCCACGGGCATCTGGCCCAGCACCGGCTTGGTGACGGCATAGCTCGCGCCCCAGACGGCGGCCACGGCGAGCAGCAGCAGTTCAGGTGCGGCCAGGGCACCGGTGACCCGGTGGGCGCGCAGGCGGGAAGAGAACGTGATCGGCATGGCGGTGATTCTTGGGCGCCATCTTTCCCACGACCAGCCGCTGCGCCGGAACAAAATCCCTTCCCCATGGGAATCAATGCGCCACTGCACCTGCTGTCCGAGATGGTGGCGTTCGCCCAGGTGGCGGAGCGCGGCAGCTTCTCGGCCGCCGCCCGCGCGCTGGGCATGACGCCCTCGGCCGTGAGCCGCCAAGTGGCGCGGCTGGAGGAGGCCCTGGGCGTGCGCCTGCTGGCCCGCACCACCCGCCAGCAGCGGCTGACCGAGGCAGGCCGCGAGGCCTTCGCCCATTGCGCCGAACTGGCGGCCGCAGCCCAGGCCACGCTGCAGGTCGGCCAGCGCTTCGCGGCGGCGCCGGCCGGCGTGGTGCGGCTGAGCGCGCCCAAGGCCCTGGCCCATCAGGTGCTGCATCCGCTGGTGCTGGAGCTGCTGGCCACGCAGCCCAACCTGGAGGTGCATCTGGTCGCCGACGACCGCGACATCGACCCGGTGCGCGAGGAGGTCGACCTGGTCGTGCGCATCACCCGCCAGCCCCCCGAAGGCCTGGCCGGCCGGCCGCTGATGCCGGTGCGCCACCTGCTGTGCGCCGCGCCCGCCTACCTGGCAGCGGCCGGCATGCCCGCGCATCCGCAGGACCTGTCCGGCCACAGCTGCCTGTGGCTGGGCGAGCATCCGCGCGACCACCACTGGCGCTTTCGCCGCGGCGACGAGCAGGCGGAGGTGGCGGTGCATGGCCGCTATGCCGTCAACCACAGCGGCGCGCGGCTGGCCGCGGCGCGCCGCGGCCTGGGCATCGCCTGCCTGCCCGATTTCAGTGCCCGCGCCGCCCTGGCCGCCGGCGAACTGCAGCAGGTGCTGGGCGACTGGGAGTTCCTCGGCCCCTACACCGGCCAGGCCTGGCTGCTGTATCCGCCGGACCGGCACCTGCCGCCCAAATGCCGCACCGTGATCGACCATCTCGCGGCCCGCCTCTCGCCCACGCCCGATCCGTGACCACCCCATGACCGCCGTCCGCATTCCGCCCATCCAGTCCCTCCTGGCCTTCGAGGCCGTCGCGCGCCTGCGCAGCGTGACGCAGGCGGCGGCCGAGCTGTCGGTCACGCCCAGTGCGGTGAGCCACCGCATCCGTCAGCTGGAGACGCAACTGGGGCTCAAGCTCTTCGCGGCGCGCGGCGAGTTCCTGCCTTCGGCCGAGGGCGCGGCCTATCTGCTGCGGGTGCGCGAAGCCATGGCGGCGCTGCAGGACGCACCGCGCCCGGCCCGGGCAGCGCCCGCCTCCACGCGGCTGCGCGTGGCCGTGACGCCCACCTTCTCGCGCCAGTTGCTGTTGCCGCGGCTGGCGCTGTTCCGCCATGCCTACCCCGACATCGAGCTGATGCTGCAGGTGGCAATTCCCATCCACAACGTGACGGCCGAGGAGGCCGACATCGAGCTGCGCTTCGGCGTCGGCCCCTTTCCGGACCGGGAGTCGATGCACCTGCTCTCCGACGAGGTCTGCCCTGTGTGCAGCCCCGAGTACCTGGGCGAGGCCGGCCCCTTCGAGGGCGACTTCGACACCGAGGCCGAGATCGGCCGCGCCCACCTGATCCGCTCGCCGCTGGAGCCCTGGCGTACCTGGTTCCGCGCCTGCGGCATCGGCCTGCCCGAGCCCGCCTCGGGCAACCAGTTCAACGACCTGGGCCTGGTGCTGGACGCCGCCGTCGCCGGCTTCGGCGTGGCGCTGATGCGCCTCCGGCTTGGACAGGGCTGGCTGGACAGCGGCCGGCTGGTGCGCCTGTCGCGACGCAGCGTGCGTTCGCCGCACGACTACTTCCTGTGCTGGAAGCCGGGCACGCTGGAACGCTGGGAGTGCGCCGCCTTCGTCGACTGGATCCGGCAGGCGATGCGGGACTGAGGGCGCGCTGCGCGCCGGCCGTCCGCGGGCACCTTCGCCGAGGCCCGCCGCCCCCCGTCCGGCCGGGGCAGCTTCGCCGACGCCTGCCGCACCCCAGACCGTTCGCGCTGAGCTTGTCGAAGCCCCGTCCCGCTCCTTGCCGGCCGGCCGTGAAAAAGATTCACGCCCGCCGCGCATCGTTTTCAGCCCCCCGGCCGCCGCCCGCTCCTAAAGTCGCGTCCCGTTGCGTGGCAGCCGCACGACAGGCAGCATGCCCGCACCGTCCACAACAACACGCAAGGAGACACGCCATGCCCTGGCAGCAGATCTACGACCCGTTCGGCAACATGTTCATCTCCACCGCCCTCGCGGCGATCCCAGTGGTGGTGATGCTGGCCGCCTTGGGCTTCTTCCACATCAAGGCGCACATCGCCGCCGGCATGGGCCTCGTCGCCGCGCTGCTGGTGGCCGTCTTCGCCTACGGCATGCCCGCCGACCTGGCCGGGCGCGCGGCGCTCTTCGGTGCCTTCACCGGCCTGCTGCCCATCGGCTGGATCGTGCTGAACATCATCTTCCTGCACCAGCTGACCGAGCAGAACGGCAGCTTCGCGGTGCTGCAGGATTCGCTCTCGGGCATCACCGAGGACCGGCGCATCCAGCTGCTGCTGATCGCCTTCTGCTTCGGCGCCTTCTTCGAGGGCGCGGCCGGCTTCGGCACGCCGGTGGCGGTGACGGCGGCGATCCTGATCGGGCTGGGCTTCTCGCCGCTGGCGGCCTCGGGTCTCTCGCTGATCGCCAACACGGCGCCGGTGGCCTTCGGCGCGCTGGGCACGCCGGTGATCACGCTGGCCAAGGTGCACGGCTACGACCTGATGGAGGTGACGGCCATGATCGGCCGGCAACTGCCCTTCTTCTCGCTGATGGTGCCCTTCTGGCTGATCTGGGCCTTCGCCGGCCGCAAGGCCATGATGGAGATCTGGCCCGCCATCCTGGTCACGGGCGTGAGCTTCGCGGTGCCGCAGTTCCTGGTCTCCAACTTCATCGGGCCGGAGCTGGTGGACATCATCGCGGCCGTCGTCTCGATGCTGAGCCTGGTGGCCTTCCTGCGCGTGTGGCAGCCCAAGCGCATCTGGACCTCGCCCTCGATGCGCGGCAACGACCCCAGCGCCGCCGAGGCCAAGCCGCCGCAGCCGGTGCGCCAGCACAGCCGCGCCGCGCTGGTGCGGGCCTGGATGCCGTGGCTCATCCTGTCGGTGTTCGTCTTCGTCTGGGGCCTGCCGGCGGTCAAGACCTGGCTCAACGGCCTGTTCGCGCCCAGCTTCCCGATGCCGGGCCTGCACAACATGATCGACAAGATGCCGCCCGTGGTGACCACGCCCCACAAGGAGGCCGCCGTCTACGTGCTGAACCTGCTGTCGGCCACCGGCAGCGGCATCCTGCTGGCGGCCGTGCTCAGCGCCCTGCTGATGAAGTACAGCCCGGTGGCCATCGTGGGTACCTTCTTCCGCACGCTGTGGATGGTGCGCTACTCGCTGCTGACCATCGTGCTGATGCTGGCGCTGGGCACGCTCACGCGCTTCTCGGGCACCGACACCACGCTGGGCCTGGCCTTCGCCAACACCGGCGTGCTGTATCCCTTCTTCGGCACGCTGATGGGCTGGATCGGTGTGGCGCTCACGGGTTCGGACACCGCCTCGAACGTGCTCTTCGGCGGCATGCAGAAGGTGGCGGCCGAGCAACTGGGCCTGTCGGCCAACCTGATGGGCGCGGCCAACAGCTCGGGCGGCGTGATGGGCAAGATGATCGACGCGCAGTCCATCGTCGTCGCCTCCACGGCAACACGCTGGTTCAATCACGAAGGCGATATCCTCCGTTACGTTTTCTTCCACTCGATCGCGCTCGCGGCACTGGTGGGCCTTTACGTCACGCTGCAGGCGTATGTCTGGCCCTTCACCCTGACCGTGGTCCATTGACTAGGCCGAAGGCCGGCGCGCCCGTCGCGCCGCGCCGGCCCTTCCGAAGCATCCATGACCGTCATCACCAACATCGAAGACCTGCGCGTGCTGGCGCAGAAGCGCGTGCCGCGCATGTTCTACGACTACGCCGACTCCGGCGCCTGGACCGAAGGCACCTACCGCGCCAACGAGGAGGACTTCCACAAGATCAAGCTGCGCCAGCGCGTGGCCGTCAACCTGGAGAACCGCAGCACCGCCACCACCATGGTGGGCGTGCCCGCGAAGATGCCGGTGGCCATCGCGCCGGTGGGCCTGACGGGCATGCAGCATGCCGACGGCGAGATCCATGCGGCGCGGGCGGCCGAGAAGTTCGGCATTCCGTTCACGCTGTCGACCATGAGCATCTGCTCCATCGAGGACATCGCGCAGAACACGACGGCACCCTTCTGGTTCCAGCTGTACATGATGCGCGACCGCGACGCCATGGCCCGCATGATCGACCGCTGCAAGGCGGCCAAGTGCAGCGCGCTGGTGCTCACGCTCGACCTGCAGGTGATCGGCCAGCGCCACAAGGACCTCAAGAACGGCCTGACGGCGCCGCCCCGGCCGACGCTCAAGAACATCCTCAACCTGGCGACGAAGCCGCGCTGGGTGCTGGGCATGGCGCAGACGAAGCGTCGCACCTTCCGCAACCTGGTGGGCCATGTGAAGGGCGTGAGCGACATGAGCTCTCTGGCCGCCTGGACCAACGAGCAGTTCGATCCGCGCCTGTCGTGGGCCGACATCGAATGGGTCAAGCAGCAATGGGGCGGCAAGCTGATCCTGAAGGGGATCATGGTCGAGGAAGACGCTCGCATGGCCGCCGATGCCGGTGCCGACGCCATCGTGGTGAGCAACCACGGCGGCCGCCAGCTCGACGGCGCGCCCAGCAGCATCTCGGCCCTGCCTGCCATCGTGGACGCGGTGGGCCACCGGCTGGAGGTGTGGATGGACGGCGGCATCCGCAGCGGCCAGGACGTGCTCAAGGCCTGGGCCCTGGGTGCCCGCGGCACGATGATCGGCCGCTCGATGGTCTACGGCCTGGGCGCGATGGGCGAGGCGGGCGTGTCGCGGGCGCTGCAGATCATCCACAAGGAGCTGGACACCACGATGGCCTTCTGCGGGCACACGCAGTTGCAGAACGTGGATCGGAGCATTCTGTTGCCGGGGACGTATCCCATCGCCTGATGGGTGGTTGCTCAGGGTCTTGGATGTGCCTGGGGCTTTGAGGCTTTGACACTTTGAGGTGCTGCTTCGGCAAGGGCCGGGAGGTTCCGCCGTTGTCGATGGTCCGGCCCTGGCGCCGGTGAGGGCGTGTCGGCGCTTCAAGTGGGGCGGTCGGCGCTGCGCGCCGACTTCCCTGCGGTGCTCGGGCAGACGGGCCGCGGCAGAACTCGCTACGCGCTTCGCGCTGCGCTCAAACAACTGCCGCGAGTCAGTTCACGAAGCGGGCCTGTCCTTCGGCAGGCCCGCAGCCCGTCCGTCCTGCGCTCCTCGGCGCCCCACAGGCGCGCCGCCACACCCTCACCGGCACCAGGGCCTGCGTGATGGTTGATCGGCTGGCATGAGCGCCCTGCCAGCCTCAGGAGGACGTTTGCTGGTCGAGCGCCCGTCTTGCACCGGCTCTCTTAGTGCACCCCGCGGTGTCACGCGCGGCGGGGTCGGGGCCTGGGGGCCGCGGGCGATTTCTGAAAAAGTATGAGCCCGCGGCCCCCAGGCCCCGGCCCCGGCGCGCGCCCCCTGGCGCCAACACCCCGGCGCCCAAACCCCGATCCGAGCACAACCGAACCGACCCCGGACTAGAACCAGTTCAGGCGGGCCTCAAACCCAGCCTCACCCCCAGCGCGGCGCCGGCTCGTCCTTCAGCACCTGCCGCCGCTGCGCGTAGTCCGGCAGCACGCGCCCCACCTCGTCCCAGAAGCGCGGACTGTGGTCCATCACCCGCAGATGCGCGAGTTCGTGCACCACCACGTAGTCGATGATCGGCAGCCGATAGTGGATCAGCCGCCAGTTGAGGCGGATCGAGCCGTCCGCGCTCGCGCTTCCCCAGCGGGTGGCGGCGTTGGACAGCGACAGTTTGGTCCACTGCACGCCCAGCTGCGGCGCGAAGTGCGCCAGCCGCTCGGTGAAGACGCGTCGCGCCTGCCGCGTCAGCCAGGCCTGCGCCGCGTCGCGGATGCGGGCCTCGCCCACGTCCGGCGAGAGTGCCAGCCGCAGCACCTGCGGCGCATCGGCGCTGCCGTCGCCCACGTCCAGCAGGCCGCCCGTGCCGGCCTGGCGGTCGGTGGAGTCCAGGCGCAAGGTGACCATGCGCCCCAGGAAAGGCAACTGCGCCCCCTCGCGCCAGTCGATGCGGCCAGCCTCCCGCTGCGACTCGCGCTGGCGGGCCTCCGACAGCTTTCGCAGGATCCAGCCTGCCTTCTCCTGCAGGGCCGCCTCCACGTCGCGGATGGCCGCCCAGCGCGGCGCGCGCACTGCCAGACCCTCGCCGCTCACCGAGAAGCCGATGGTGCGGCGATGGCCCCGGTCGAAGGCATAGGCGATGCGCACGTCGCCCAGCACGATCTCGCGCGAGGCGCGCGGATGGGTGAAGACGAGGGTGCGGCTGTCCGGCGCGCGAAGCGGCTGCGCCGGCGCAGCCACGCCCTGGGGGGTCGGCGCAACGCCGCGCGCCTTCGCAGGCGGGAGGGGCGGCTCGACCGCCGGCGCTGGCGCCGGCGAATCGCCGAACAGGTCCAGCGTCAGCTGCAACAGCCGGTGCATGCCTGCGCCCTGCTTGCCAGCCGCCTTCAGTGGTAGGCCTCCGGGTCCAGGCGACGCATCTCGGCCTCGATCCAGGCCTGCACCTCGACCATGAGTTCGTCCGCCTTGCGGCCCGCGCTCGGGATGGCCGGGCCGATGGACACATGCACCGTACCCGGCGTCTTGACGAAGGCCTTGCGCGGCCAGCAGCGGGCGGAGGTCACGGCGATGGGAACGACAGGCACACCAGTCTCGATAGCCAGCCGCGTGCCGCCCGTCTTGTACTGGCCCACCTCGCCGCGCGGGATGCGCGTGCCTTCGGGGAACATGATGATCCACACGCCCTTGGCCAGCAGCTTCTTGCCCTGCGCCACCACCTTCTGGAAGGCCTGCGTGCGCTGCTTGCGGTCGATGTGCACCATGTCCAGCCGCGACATGGCCCAGCCGAAGAAGGGCACGTACAGCAGCTCCTTCTTGAACACGTAGGCCAGCGGATGCGGCATGAGCGTGGGCATCAGGAAGGTTTCGTAGGTGGACTGGTGCTTGACCAGCAGCACGGCACCGGCCTCCTTGTCCTGCGGCAGGTTCTCCATGCCGATGACCACGGGCCGGATGCCGAGGATCCAGCGCGCGCCGCCGATGGCCACGCCCAGCCAGCCGGCGGCGATGCGGTAGAGCGGCTCGCCGCGCACGAAGAGCGAGGCCAGCAGCAGCACGATGGCGTAGGGGACGACGGTGACCGCCATCCACAACACGTGAAGGGTCGAACGGAGAAAGGCCATCGGAACGAGGAAGGAGGAGGAGAAGGGAGGAGGAAGCGCCGCGCCCGGCAAGTCGGACCGGATCAGGGACGGGGCCAGCCGCCGCGGCGGTTGGACAGGGTCGATGCCGGACGGATCATCAGCTGCGCGGCGCCGCGGGCGCGCCGGCCGGGGCCGGAGGCGCGGGCGCCGCATGGGCCTCGCGCGCCAGCAGGAAGCGGACGAAGTCGGCCAGGTCCTCGTGCACCTGGGTGCCGGGCGGAAACTCCGGCGGCAGCGGATGCACGCCCCGGCAGGCCGCGCCCATGCCGGTGAGCAGCAGGTGTGGCTCGCAGCCGGCGGCAGCGCCGGCCTGCAGATCGCGCAGGCTGTCGCCCACCGTGGGCACGCCGCGCAGGTCGATGCCGAAGCGCTCGCCGATCTGCGTGAACAGGCCGGGCCTGGGTTTGCGGCAGTCGCAGTCGTCCTCGGGACTGTGCGGGCAGTAGAAGATGGCGTCGACGCGGCCGCCGAAGGTGGCCAGCATCTTCTGCATCTTGGCGTGCATGGCGTTGAGCGAGGCCACGTCGAACAGGCCGCGGCCCAGGCCCGACTGGTTGGAGGCGATCACCACATGCCAGCCGGCCTGGTTGAGCCGCGCGATGGCTTCGAGCGCGCCGGGCAGCGGCGTCCACTCGGTGTCGCTCTTGACGAAGTCGTCGCGGTGCTCGTTGATGCTGCCGTTGCGATCCAGGATCACCAGCTTGAGGGCCTGGCTGCGCTGCTGCTGGCGGGCGTTCTCGGGCATGGGGATGGACTCGCGGGTTGAAAGACGGACAGCAGTGGGGTGCTCAGGCCGCCAGGCGCTCCAGCAGCGCCACGCGGTTCATCGCCCGGTGCAGCGCGGCCAGCAGGCCCAGGCGGTTCAGGCGCAGGTCGGCCTCGTCGGCATTGACCATCACGCCGTCGAAGAAGGCATCGACCGGCGCGCGCAGCGCGGCCAGGGTCTGCAGCGAGGCGGTGTAATCACCGGCGGCGAACTGCGCGTCGGCCTGCGGCACCACCTGCTGCATGGCCTGGTAGAGCGCCTGCTCGGCCGGCTCGCGCAGCAGGCCTTCGGTGACGTGGGCGTCGGCCTCGGGCGACTTCTTGAGGATGTTGCCGATGCGCTTGTTGGCGGCCGCCAGGGCCGGCGCCTCGGGCAGACGGGCGAAGGCGCGCACGGCGGCGAGCAGGCGCGGCACCTCGGCCAGGCGCGGCGGGCGTTGGCCCAGCACGGCGTCGACTTCCTGGGCGCTGGCGCCCTGCTCGCGCAGGCTGCCAGCCAGGCGGTCCTGGATGAAGTCCAGCAGCTGGGCGCGGGCATTGGGCTCGGTGGCCAGCGCACCCATGGCGCCGAGTGCGATGTCGATCAGCGCGGGCAGTTCCAGCGGAAGGTCGCGCTCGATCAGCATGCGCACCACGCCCAGCGCATGGCGGCGCAGCGCGAAGGGGTCGCGGTCGCCGGTCGGCAGGTTGCCGATGCCGAACATGCCGGCCAGCGTCTCCAGCTTGTCGGCCAGCGCCACCGCCAGGCCGACCGTGCCGCGCGGCAGCTCGTCGCCGGCGAAGCGGGGCTTGTAGTGATCCTCGATGGCGTCGGCCACGGCCGCGGGCAGGCCGTCGTTGAGCGCGTAGTAGCGCCCCATGATGCCCTGCAGCTCGGGGAACTCGCCGACCATGTCGGTGACCAGGTCGGTCTTGGCCAGCCGGGCGGCCTGCTCGGCCTGGGCCGCCAGCGCGCCGTCGCCCAACTGGGCGGCGATGGCCTTGGCGATGGCCACGACGCGCTGCACGCGCTCGCCCTGGGTGCCAAGCTTGTTGTGATAGACCACCTTGTCCAGCAGCGGCAGGCGCGATTCGAGGCTCTTCTTGCGGTCCTGGTCGAAGAAGAACTTGGCGTCGGCCAGGCGCGGGCGCACCACGCGCTCGTTGCCGCCGGTGACGGCGCTGGCATCGTCGGGACGGATGTTGCTCACCACCAGGAAGCGGTGCGTGAGCCGGCCCTGCGCGTCCAGCAGCGGGAAGTACTTCTGGTTGGCCTTCATCGTCAGGATGAGGCATTCCTGCGGCACGCCCAGGAACTCCTGTTCGAAGCTGCAGGTGAGCACCTTGGGCCGCTCGACCAGGGCCGTGACCTCGTCCAGCAGCGCGTCGTCGCGGATCGGCTCGCAGCCGTTGCCCACAGCCACCGCGGCAGCGGCCAGCTGGCGGGCGATCTCGGCGCGGCGGGCCTCGAAGCCGGCGATGACGGCGCCCTCTTCCTCCAGCTGCAGCGCGTAGTGGTCGGCATCGCGCAGCACGACCGGGTCGACCGCGGCCTCGAAGCGGTGGCCGTGCGTGTCGCGGCCGGCTTCCAGGCCCAGGGCGGAGACGGGCACCACCTCGGTGCCATGCAGCGCCACCAGGCCGTGCGCCGGGCGCACGAAGCTCACGCTGCTCCAGCCGGGCAGCTCGCAGCGGGCTTCCAGCTGGTAGCTCATGACCTTGGGGATGGGCAGCTTGGCGATGGCCTCGGCCAGGGCCTTCTGCAGGCCCTCGGCCAGGGTGGCGCCAGCCACGGTGCTGTCATGGAACAGGGCCTCGGCCTTGCCATCCGGCGCGCGGCGCAGGCCGGCAGCGGCGGAGGCATCCAGGCCCAGCGCGGCCAGCTTCTTGGCCAGCGCGGGCATGGGTTGGCCGGCGGCGTCCAGGCCGACGCTCACCGGCATCAGCTTCTGCGACACGGCCTTGTCGGCGGCGCGCGGCGCCACATTCGTGAGGTGCGCGGCCAGGCGGCGCGGCGAGGCATAGGCCGTGAGCACCGAGGCGCCGCCGGCCAGACCTTGCGCAACGAGCTGATCGCGCAGCACGCCGGCGAAGGCGTCGCCGAGCTTCTTGAGCGCCTTGGGCGGCAGTTCCTCGACGAAGAGTTCGACGAGCAGGCTGGGATGCGAGGACGTGGCGTTCATGGCTCAGGCGGCAGCTTTCTCGCCGGCGGCGGTGGACTCGTTGTTCTTCTTGGGGATCTGCGCGACCCATTCGCGCGGCGCCAGCGGGAAGCCCAGGCGCTCGCGGCTGTCGTAGTAGCTCTGCGCCACCGACCGGGCCAGGTTGCGGATGCGGCCGATGTAGGCGGCGCGTTCGGTCACGCTGATGGCGCCGCGCGCATCCAGCAGGTTGAAGGTGTGGGCCGCCTTGAGCACCTGCTCGTAGGCCGGCAGCGCCAGCTGCTCCTGCATGAGGTGCCTGGCCTGCTTCTCGTGCGCACCGAAGGCGGTGAACAGGAAGTCGGCGTCGGACTGCTCGAAGTTGTAGGTGGACTGTTCCACCTCGTTCTGGTGGTAGATGTCGCCGTAGGTGACGCCCGGGGCGTACTCCAGGTCGAAGATGCTTTCCTTGCCCTGGATGTACATGGCCAGGCGCTCCAGGCCGTAGGTGATCTCGCCGGTGATCGGCCGGCAGTCGATGCCGCCCACCTGCTGGAAGTAGGTGAACTGCGTCACCTCCATGCCGTTGAGCCAGACCTCCCAGCCCAGGCCCCAGGCGCCGAGCGTGGGGTTCTCCCAGTCGTCCTCGACGAAGCGCACGTCGTTCTTCTTGAGGTCGAAGCCCAGGGCCTCCAGGCTGCCCAGGTAGAGCTCGAGGATGTTGGAGGGCGCCGGCTTGAGCACCACCTGGAACTGGTAGTAGTGCTGCAGGCGGTTGGGGTTCTCGCCGTAGCGGCCGTCCTTGGGGCGGCGGCTGGGCTGCACGTAGGCGGCCTTCCACGGCTCGGGGCCCAGGGCGCGCAGGAAGGTGGCGGTGTGGCTGGTGCCGGCGCCCACTTCCATGTCGTAGGGTTGCAGCAGGGCGCAGCCCTGGGCGTCCCAGTAGGCCTGGAGCTTGAGGATGATCTGTTGGAAGGTCAGCATGGTGCGGGAAGAAGGCAGGCCGGAGGCAGTCGCAGCGCCGGCGCAGGGAACCGCGCATTTTATGGGCGTGCCCGCCGTGCGGCGCCGCGGCGGGCATGCGAGGCCGGCGGACGACTACACGGGCTGGCGGCGCGCGGGCCTGGCGAAGTCGGCTTGCCATCAGCAGCATGTCGGCTTCGCCCGACACACCGCCTGCCCCCATGCCCGCAGCCCCTGCCCTTGCCCCTGCCGCACCGCTCTTCGTGGTGCTCAACCGTGGATCGGGCCGAGGCAGCGCCGACGAGGCGCGCCAGGCCATCGAGGCCGCCTGCCGCGCCGCCGGTAGGGCGCTCTCGCTGCGCGTCGTCGGCCGGGGGCATCGCCTGCCCGACCTGGCGCGGGAGGCGGTCGAATCGGCCCTGGCCCAGGGCGGCATCGCCGTGGCGGCCGGCGGCGACGGCACCATCAATGCAGTGGCGCATGCGGCCCTGCGCGCCGGCTGCGCCTTCGGCGTGCTGCCGCAGGGCACCTTCAACTACTTCAGCCGGGTGCACGGCATCCCGGCGCCCATCGAGGAGTCGCTGCAGTCCCTGCTGACCGGCACGCCGCAGCCCGTGCAGGCCGGCGAGGTGAACGACCGCGCCTTCCTTGTCAATGCCAGCCTGGGCCTGTATGCCCGCATGCTGGAAGAGCGCGAGGACTTCAAGGCCCGCTTCGGTCGCCGACGCTGGGTGGCCTTCGGCGCCGCGCTGGCCACGCTGCTCAAGGGCTTTCGCACCTGGACGCTCCACGTGAGCGCGGGCGGCGGCACGCAGGTGCTGCGCACGCCCACGCTCTTCGTCGGCAACAACGCGCTGCAGTTCGAGCAGGTGGGCGTGGAGGAAGGCCAGGCCGTGGAAGAAGGCGGTGCCCTGGCCGCCATCGCGCTGGAGCCGCTGGGCCGGCTCGCCATGATCGGGCTGGTGCTGCGGGCGGCCATGGGCCGGCTGGGCAGCGCCTCCAAGGTGCGCAGCTTCACCTTCCGCGAGATCGAGGTGCAAGCGGCAACCGGCGCCTCCCCCGCGCGCCGACGCGTGCGCGTGGCCACCGACGGCGAGGTGCAGTGGATGGACATGCCGCTTCGCTTCCGCGTCTCGCCGCGGCCGCTGTGGCTGGTCAAGCGCCTGGATGCGAAGGCCGAGCGCGCATGAGGGATCGGCCCGCGCCCATGCCTCACGCCTTGCCACCCGGGAACCTGCCCGTCGAGCGTGACTGCGTGCTGCTGCACCTGTCGGACCCGCACTTCGGCACTGAGCAGCCCTCTGTCGTCGAGGCCCTGGTGCGCTGGGTACGCGCGCAGGCAGCCGACGCGGTGCTCGTGACCGGCGACATCACCCAGCGCGCCACGCGGGCGCAGTTCGCAGCGGCGCGCGCATTCCTGCAGCGCCTGGATGCGCCACGCGTGCTCGTCGTCCCCGGCAACCACGACATTCCGCTCTTCGACCTCGGCACGCGGCTGCTTGCGCCCTACCGCCGCTACCAGGCGGCGCTGGGGGACGACCTGGAGCCCACGCTGGACCTGCCGCACTGCCTGGTGCTGGGCGCCAAGACCACACGCCGCTGGCGCCACAGCGATGGCGAGATCAGCCCTGCGCAGATCGAGCGCATCGCCCGCCGGCTGGCAGACGCCGGACCGGCGCAGTTGCGCGTGGTGATGGTGCACCAGCCGGTGGCCGTCACCCGGCCGGAGGACCACGAGAACCTGCTGCACGGCCGCGAAGCCGCACTGGCCCGCTGGGCAGAGGCCGGCGTGGACCTGGTGCTGGGCGGCCACATCCACCTGCCCTTTGCCGTGCCGCTGCCCCAGGCCGGCGGCGCCTGGGCCGTGCAGGCGGGGACGGCCGTGTCCTCGCGGGTACGATCCGGCGCCCCGAACTCGGTCAACCTGCTGCGCTGGCCCGGGGCGGACGATGACGGACGGCGCTGCTGCACACTGGAGCGCTGGGACTTCGACGCCCGCCTCGAGGCCTTCGCGCTGGCACTGACCGACACCCTGGAACTCCCGGCCCGCGGTTGACACCACCGGGGCTGGACCTGCACCCGACCCCAAGGATCGATGACCCCTGACGACTGGAGCGCGCTCGGTGCGCGCATGGGCAGCCTGGCCTGGACGGCCTTTCCCTTCATCGTGCTCGCGGCCATGCTGCTGGCACTGCTCGCAGGCAGCCTGGGCCTGGCCTGGCGCCGCCGCACCCGGCCAGAACCCGATGCGCCGCCACAGCTGGGGCGCATCGTGCCCGGGCTCGTGATCGGCTTCCTGTTGATCGTCGGCCTGGCCAGCCTGTTCACCCTCTTCGCCCGACACCTGGGCGAGGGCCGCCCCATGGGCCGCATGGACGACGCCCTGAGCATGGCCGTGGGCACTCACACGCCCGACTGGGCGAGGCAGGCCTTCTCCGTCTTCACGCACATCGGCGACCCGCTGCCGGTCGCCACCTTCGTGCTGCTCTTCGCCCTGTTCCTGCGGCTGCGCGGCCACCCGGGCTTCGCCTGGGGCTGGCTGCTGGCGAACGCGGGGAATGCGGTCCTCAACTATTCCCTCAAGCAGATCTTCGAGCGCGTGCGGCCGGTGCACGACACGCTGCTGGTGAATGCGCCAGGCTTCAGCTTTCCCAGCGGCCACAGCTCGGCCGCGATCGTGCTGTGGGGCATGCTGGCCTACCTGTGCCTGCGCATCGGACCCAAGGGCCTGCGCCTGCCGATGCTGGCACTGGCTGCGGCGATGGCCGTGGCGATTCCGGCCAGCCGCGTGTTCCTGCAGGCGCACTTCCTGACGGACGTGGTCGCAGGCCTGTGCTCGGGCGCGGCCTGGCTGGCGATCAGCATCGTCAGTGCCGAATCGGCGCGTCACCGGCGGCGCGCGCGGCTATACGTGCGCACCGCCTGAGCCCAACGATGATGGCGCGCCCACAGCGGCTCTGCAGCCCAGCGGACCACCTTGGATTCTGTCGCTCACAGGCTACAATCCGGCATGCGCGTCGAGCAGACAGACGAGTACAGGGAGTGGATCGGTGACCTGAAGGATGTGGTCGGTCGTGCGCGAATCCTGATGCGCGTAGACCGGCTCATTCATGGCAATCCGGGCACGCATCGCCATCTGACGGGTGGCGTATCTGAACTGAAGATCGACGTCGGCCCTGGCTACCGCGTCTACTACTGCCAGCGCGGCGACCGTCTTCTGCTGCTTCTTGCAGGCGGCGCCGGCCTCCCAGAGCCGGGACATCGCCACCGCGCTCCAACTGGCGAAGGACTACGAAGGGTAAGCGCATGACCAATGCACACGCTGGCAAGACATCGAGGACCAGAACTTCCGCCTATGACGTGGCGGAGCACCTGCGTACGCCTGAGGAGATGGCGGCCTACCTCGACGCGTGGCTGGACGAAGCGCCCGACGATAGCGCCGGTATCGCACGCGCTTTGGGTGACATCGCGCGTGCCAAGGGCATGAGCCACGTCGCCAGGGAGGCGGGCCTCAGCCGCGAGAGCCTGTACCGCGCGCTGAGCGCGGACGGCAACCCCAGCTTCGCCACCGTGCTCAAGGTGGCCAAGGCCCTCGGCCTGCGGCTGCATGCCCAGCCGGCTTGAGACACAGGACTTGCATTCGCCCCTGCCCCGTCAGAGAGAACTGACCCCAGAGCAGCCCAGCGCCGGCCCGGCACACGCCGCCACTGATCGAAAGGCCGCGGAGCAGCCAAGCCAGCAGGCCGCGCGGAAACGGCTCCGCCGGGCCGCCGGAGCGTCTTGCAGACCGCGCTGCGCCAGTGGCGCAGCCCCTCGCCAGTCGCAAAAGGTCCACCAGACCTTTTGTGTACGGGCTCGGCCCCTTGAGGGGAGTGCGGGCCACACGCAGGGAGGCCCGCACACGGGGTGGGTGTCAATACTCCCAGAAGATCCGCTGCAGCTCCTTCGTGTCGCGCGTCTTGGTCAGCGCCACCATCGCCAGGATGCGGGCCTTCTGCGGGTTCAGGTCGTGCGCCACCACCCAGTCGTACTTGTCGTCGGGCTGCTCGGCATTGCGCAGCACGAAGCCGCCGGTATTCACGCGCGAGCTGCGGATGATCTGCACGCCTTCGCTGCGCAGCTTCTGCAGCGCGGGCACGGCGCGGTCGGCCACCGAGCCGTTGCCGGTGCCGGCATGGACGAGCGCGGCCTTGCCCTTGCCGATGGCCTCGTACTGGTCGGCGGGCACGTTGCCGTAGCCGTAGGCGATGTCCACCGCAGGCAAGGCGGTGATCTGGTCGATGTCGAACTCCGATTGCATGGTGTGCTTCTTCACCGGCGCGCGGAACCAGTAGCTCTTGCCCTCGACGATCATGCCCAGCGGGCCCCACTGACTCTTGAAGGCCTCGGTCTTGATGTTGATGGCCTTGGCCACGTCGCGGCCCGACTGGATCTCGTCGTTCATCGTCACCAGCACGCCCTTGCCGGATGCGTCCTTGCTGGCGGCCACGTTGACGGCGTCGTACAGGTTTAGCGCGCCGTCGGCCGACAGCGCCGTGCCGGGGCGCATGGAACCGACCACCACGATGGGCTTGGCCGTGTGCACCGTCAGGTTGAGGAAGTACGCGGTCTCTTCCAGCGTGTCGGTGCCGTGGGTGACGACGATGCCGTCCACGTCGGCCTGCTTGGCCAGGGCCGAGACGCGCTTGGCCAGGGTCAGCAGGTTGTCGTTGGTGAAGCTTTCCGACGCGATCTGGAACACCTGCTCGCCACGCACGGTGGCCACCTTGGACAGCTCGGGCAGGCCGGCGATCAGCTTGTCCACTGGCACCTTGGCGGCGGCATAGGTGGCGCTGTTGGCCGCCGAGGCGCCCGCGCCGGCGATGGTGCCGCCGGTGGCCAGGATCACCACATTGGGCAGGGCCTGCTGGGCCTGGGCAAGGGCAGCGCCGGCCATGAGCGCGGTGCCGGCAGCCAGGGCACGAAGACGGTAGGAAAGGTACATGCGGAAACTCCGTTATCGATATGTGGTCACACGGCCTGCACGGTCCTCAAGGAGGCTCTCGACCTTCCTGCAGGACCACCGATGCGGCCGCCCGCAACGCTAATCAGGATTTGTGCCGAGGCCCGCCGCGTTCGATGCCGAAGCGGCATCCGGCCATGCCCCGCAGTACCATCGCGCGACTCTCGACCGCCCTCGCGCTGCGCCTTGCCTCCCCATCTCTCCGATCCCGATATGCCTGCCGACGGCACCTCGCCCCCGCAGGAGATGCCCGCGCCCGACGGGCCTCTGTCGCGCGCACGCCCCGGGCGCGAGCGCATCCTGGCGGCCATCCGCGCGGCGGCCATCACCGAGTTCAGCCTCCACGGCCTCAAGGGCACCTCGACCCAGGCCATCGCCCAGCGCGCGGGCCTGACCAAGCCGCAATTGCACTACTACATCGCCGGCAAGGAAGAGCTCTACTCCGAGCTGCTGATGCAGGTGCTGCACGAGTGGAAGGTGGTCTTCTCCTTCGACGAGCATGCCAACGACCCGGCCCGGGTGCTGGCGGCCTACGTGCGGCAGAAGCTGGACCATGCCTTCGACAAGCCGGAGATGTCGCGCATCTTCACGCGCGAGGTGCTGGACGGCGGCCGCAACCTGGAGCGCTTCTGGCCCATGTCGCGCCAGTGGACGCAGAAGAAGATCGACATCATCGATGGCTGGATCGCCCGCGGCCTGATGCGCCCGCTCGATGGCCGGCTGCTGCTGCAGCACATCTGGGCCATGACGCAGTACCACGCCGACTACGCGCTGCAGGTGCGCTCGATGGGCGGCCTGCCCGAGGACGCGCACATCGACCGCGAGCCCATCGCGCGCGAGCTGATCGGCTTCGTACTCGCCGGCTGCGGCATGGCGGTACCGGCCGACGCCTGACGGCGGCCCGTCTCGCGCCCCCTCTTTCTCCTGCCTCCGGCCTGCTCGCACCGCCCCGGTGCGTCCGCCCTGGCACGCCACGTGCTTAATTTGACCGATTGCTCTGACTCATCGGTCAAACACCATGCGCGTGCTCGTCGTCTACTGCCATCCAGTCGAAACCAGCTTCGCTTCGGCCATGCACCAGGAGGTGCTGCGCAACCTGCGCGCCGCGGGCCACGAGGTGGACGACTGCGACCTGTATGCGGAAGGCTTCAACCCGGTGATGTCGCGCGAGGAGCGCCTGGGCTACCACGACGTGCCCGCCAACCGCGCGCCGCTGCAGTCCTATGTGGATCGGCTGGAGCGGGCCGAAGCCATCGTGTTCTGCTTCCCGACCTGGTGCTTCGGCCTGCCCGCCATGCTCAAAGGCTGGTTCGACCGGCTGCTGATGCCGGGCGTGGCCTTCGACATCAGCGACCCGGCCAACGTCCGGCCCATGCTGCGCAACATCAAGCGCATCAGCGCCGTGGTCACCTACGGGCGGCCGCGCTGGATGGCCTGGTACATGGGCGACCCGCCGCGCAAGATCATCACGCGCTACATGAAGCGGCTCACGGCCGCGCAGGCGCGGGTGGACTACCACGCGCACTACCACATGAACGTGGCGACCGAGGCACAGCTCGGCCGCTTCAAGGCCCGCGTGGGCGCCGCCATGGCGGCCTTCCGCTGACCCCGAACCGGCCGACGCCATGCCTGCCTGTCTCGCCACCCGCCCCTCCGGCCCCGTGCGCCGTGCGCCGAAGGTCTGGCCATGACCACGCATTCCACCCCCGCCGTCCTGCGCCATGCCCGCCTGCCGGCCTGGCTGCTGGGCGACGCCTGGCCGCGCGCCGGCACCGCGCCGGCGCTCGCGCGCATCGAGCTGGCGCACGGCCGGGTGCAGGCCGTGGTGCCCGAAGATGGCAGTCCCATCGAGCCCGGCGCCTGGCAACTGCACGGCGCGCTGGTGCTGCCTGGCCTGGTCGATGCCCACGTGCACCTGGACAAGACCTTCACCCTGGCCCGCATCCCCGAGGTGCAACCCGGCCTGCTGGGTGCCATCGAGGCCTCGGTGGCCGACATGGCCCGCTGGACCCCTGAGGACATCCGCACCCGCGCCAGCCAGGGCCTGCAGTGGGCCTGGGAGGCCGGCACGACGCTGCTGCGCACCCACGTCAACTGGCCCGAGATCGGCCCGCTGCCCTGCGCCTGGCCAGTGCTCGACCGGCTGGCGCACGACTGGGCCGACCGCCTCACCCTGCAGTTGGTGAGCCTGACAAAGCTCGACAGCTTTGCCGACCCCGCCGCCGCGCGCACCGTGGCGGCGCAGGTCAAGGCCAGCGGCGCGCATGCGCTGATGGGCGGCTTCGTGCACTCCACCAACTGGAACGCACAGGCCATGCGCCACCTGCTGCAGGCGGCCCAGGCGCAGGATCTGGACGTCGACCTGCATGTGGACGAGGAGCTGCACCCGACGGCCGAAGGTCTGCTGGGCACGGCGCGCATCGCCCGCGAACTGGGCTTTGCCGGCCGCATCGTCTGCGGCCATGTCTGCGCGCTGGCCGCCATGCCCGAATCCCGCGCCCTCGCCATCCTGGATGAGGTGGCACGCGCGCCCATCACGCTGGTCAGCCTGCCCATCACCAACCTGCTGCTGCAGGACGCCAGCACCGGCCGCACGCCGCGACAGCGCGGCCTGACGCTGGTGAAGGAGGCGCGCGCCCGCGGCATTCCGCTGCTCTTCGCCAGCGACAACGTGCAGGACCCGTTCTGCCCCGTCGGCAGCTACGACCCGCTCGAAGGCATGGCCGCGGCGGTGCTGGCCGGCCAGCTCGATGCGCCCTTCGACCGCTGGTCCGACACGCTGTGCCGCGCGGACTTCCTGGCGCGCGGCATGCCAGGCGCGCCGCGGATGGTGGATGGGCCGGCCGACCTGCTGATCTTTACGCAGGCTGACGCCACCGCCTGGCCCTCGCGCACCGGCGCGCGCGTGCTGCTGCGCACGGGCGTGGCCCACGGCGCACCGCCAGCGGCCTGGATCGCACCCACGGCCGCGGCCACCGCCTGAACACGCTCCTCACGAACCAGGACTCCTTGCCATGCTGCACGGCTATATCCCTCCGCACCGCTTCCTGCCCTACCTGAGCTGGACCGAGATCGACCAGTTGCCCGACCGCGAGAACACCGTGATCGTGCTGCCCTGCGGCGCCATCGAGCAGCATGGCCCTCATCTGCCCTGCTCGGTGGACAGCGTGATCGCCTCCGGCGTGATGGGCGAGGCGCTGCGCCGGCTGCCCGCCTCGGTGCGTGCCTTCGCGCTGCCGCCCATCACCTACGGCAAGTCGGAAGAGCACCTGCACTTTCCCGGCACCGTCACGCTCACCGGCACCACGCTGCTGGCCACCGTCACCGAGATCGGCGAGTCGGTCTACCGCGCGGGCTTCCGCAAGCTGCTGCTGGCCAACGGCCATGGCGGCCAGCCGCAGGTGCTGGAGATGGCCGCGCGCGAGCTACGTCTGCGCCATGGCGACTACGTGGTCGTGCCGCACGGCGTGAGCCGGCTGCCCAGCGCCGCGAGCCGGCAGGTCAGCGAGCAGGAGAAGAGGCTCGCCATGCATGCCGGCCATTCCGAGACCGCGCTCATGCTGGCCCTGGCGCCCGAGACGGTGCACATGGAGCGCGCCGCGGCCAACTTTCCACCGCCCTTCCCCATCAAGCTGCTGTCGCCCGACGGCCGCCCGGCCTGCGCCTGGACGGCGCGCGACTTCGGTCCCAGCGGCGTCATCGGCGACCCCACCAGCGCCACGCGCGAGCAGGGCCAGGAGATCCTGGACACGCTGGCCGACAGCTGGGTGCAGGCACTGACCGAGCTCTACCAGCTGCGCTGGCTGGTGCGCGAAGAAGCCACCTGGGAGCGCGGCCATTTCACCGGTCACATCGAAAGCGCCCGCTGAAATGAACCCACCCCGTTTGGACTTCCTCACTGCGTATGGAAGTCCCATCCCCCTCAAGGGGCGCACCCGGCGGCCGGGCCAAGCCCGTTCCGCGGGTGCCCTGGCGCGGCCTGCTCCGCGGCCTTTCGATCAGGAGGGTGGCGCCTGTGTCGTCGAAAACCGAAATGACTTTTCAAACGGTGCGGCTCTTGCTTGGGCAACGCACCGGCCCACGCCCCTTTTTCGTCCCCCGTCCCCGCACTGATTTGTCCGACCTTTCCAGGAGCCCTGCCTTGAACCACCGCTTCACCCGCCTCGCTTCGCAATCCGCCCTGGCCCTGGGCGCCGCCGTCCTGGGACTCGCCGCCACCGGCGCCCGGGCCGAGGAAAAGTTCACCTACATGACCAACTGGTACGCGCAGGCCGAACACGGCGGCTTCTACCAGGCGGTGGCCACGGGCATCTACAAGAAGTACGGCCTGGACGTGACCATCAAGATGGGCGGTCCGCAGGTCAACATCCTGCAGATCATGGGCGCCGGCCAGGCCGACTGCATCATGGGCTCCAGCGACCTGCAGATGATGCGGGCCCGCGACAACGGCCTGCCGGTGGTCACGGTGGCCGCGCTGTTCCAGAAGGACCCGCAGGTGCTCATCGCCCACGAGGACGTGAAGTCCATGGAGGAGATGAAGACCAAGACGGTGCTCATCGCGGCCAGCGCGCAGCAGGGCTACTGGGCCTGGGTCAAGGCCAAGTACGGCCTGACCGATTCGCAGACCAAGCCCTACACCTTCAACATCCAGCCCTTCCTGGCCGACAAGAACATGGTGCAGCAGGGCTACCTCACCTCCGAGCCCTACGCGATCCAGAAGGCTGGCGCCAAGGCCAACACCTTCCTGCTGGCCGACCTGGGCTACCCCTCCTACGCCACCACCATCTCCTGCATGGAGAAGACGGTGACCGACCGCGCCAAGGCCGTGGCCGACTTCGTCAAGGCCAGTGCCGAGGGCTGGAAGAGCTACCTGGCCGACCCGGCCCCGGGCAATGCCCTCATCAAGAAGGACAACCCGAACATGACCGACGACCAGCTCGCCTACAGCGTGGCCAAGATGAAGGAAATGGGCATCGTCGGCTCCGGCGATGCCGTGAAGAACGGCATCGGCACCATGACCGAGGCCCGCATCAAGGCCAACTACGACTTCCTGGTCGGCCAGAAATTCATCGACCCGGCCAAGGTGGACGTGAGCAAGGCCTACAAGCTGGACCTGGCCCGCAACGCCAAGGTGCTGCCGTGACGGACCTCGTCCACGCGCCCGCCGCGGGCGTGCCGGCGATCGAGGTGCTGTCGGCGCAGAAGACCTACCCCAACGGCACGGTCGCGCTGCAGCCGGTGGACCTCACGATCCAGGAGGGCGAGTTCGTCACGCTGCTCGGCCCTTCGGGCTGCGGCAAGAGCACGCTGCTGAAGATGGTCGCGGGCCTGCTGGAGCCCAGCGACGGCCGGCTGCTGCTGTGGCGCAAGCCGGTGCAGCAGCTGCACGAGAGCACACAGAAGATGTCCTTCGTCTTCCAGTCGCCCACGCTGATGCCCTGGGCGACGGTGCAGGCCAACGTTCGGCTGCCGCTGGACCTGGCCAAGGTGCCGCGCGCCGAGGCCGATGCGCGCGTAGCCGAGGCGCTCGAACTGGTGGGCTTGGCCAAGTTCGCCAACGCCCTGCCGCGGGCGTTGTCGGGCGGCATGCAGATGCGCGTCTCCATCGCCCGCGGGCTGGTGGTGCAGCCCAACCTGCTGCTGATGGACGAGCCCTTCGGCGCGCTGGACGAGATCACCCGCCACAAGCTCGATGCCGACCTGCTCGAACTCTGGCGCAAGAAGAAGCTGACAGTGGTGTTCGTCACCCACTCCATCCACGAGGCGGTGTTCCTGTCCAGCCGCGTGGTGATGATGGCCGCGCGCCCGGGCCGCATCGTGGAAGAAGTGCGCATCGACGAGCCCTATCCGCGCAGCGCGGAGTTCATGGTGTCTTCGCAGTTCCAGCACTACGCCAAGCACCTGCAGCGCAGCCTGCTGGCGGCCAGCCAGTACAGCGACGAGGAACACGCGGCCTGACCGCGGCGGGCCCATGCGCCCGTCGCTTTCGCCACAGCAGACCGGCGGCCTAGGCCGCCACGGAGATCGACCCCATGAGCATCACCTGGAACGCCGCCGCGCCGGCGCCTTCCGACGCCCCGTCCGCCGCGCACGCCGTTGCCGCGCCGGCACCCGCGGCCTTCGCACCCGCGCCCCAACGCCCGCCCGCGCGCGAGGCCCGCGTGCCGCTGCTGCGCCAGCCGCGCGTGCAGCGCATCCTGCTGCCGCTGATCGTCGGCCTGGTGCTGCTCGGCGGTTGGCAGGCGCTGGTGGTCGGGATGGAACTGCCGCCCTACCTCGTGCCCTCGCCGGTGCTGATGCTGCAGACGCTCTTCACCGACTGGGCCGTGCTGGGCGGCGCACTGCTGGTCACGCTCAAGATCACCGTGCTGTCCTTCGTGGTGGCCACGGTGGTGGGCGTGCTGATCTCCTTCCTCTTCGTGCAGAGCCGGCTGATCGAGACGGCGCTGTTTCCCTACGCGGTGCTGCTGCAGGTCACGCCGATCGTGGCGGTGGCGCCGCTGATCATCATCTGGGTGAAGGAGCCCACGGCCTCGCTGGTGATCTGCGCGGCGCTGGTGGCGCTGTTCCCGATCATCTCCAACACCACGCTGGGCCTGCGCAGCATCGACCCCGACCTGCAGGCCTATTTCCGCATGAACCGCGCGACGCGGCTGCAGACGCTGGTGCGCCTGCGCATCCCGAGCGCGTTGCCCTACTTCTTCGGCGGCCTGCGCATCTCCAGCGGCCTGGCGCTGATCGGCGCCGTGGTGGCGGAGTTCGTCGCCGGCACCGGCGGCAACGCCACCGGCCTGGCCTACCAGATCCTGATGGCGGGCTATCAGCTGAACATTCCGCGCATGTTCGCTGCCCTGCTGCTCATCTCCCTGACCGGCGTCGCTCTCTTTGCCGCCATGGCCTGGCTCACGCGCGTGGCGCTGGGCGGCTGGCACGCCAGCGAGCTGTCGCACGACTGAACCTGATTCCGAGGAAATCTTGACCATGAACGCCCGCCTGCGTGACATCGAACAGCTGCACCTGGAACTGCCCGACCTCGACTGGATCACCGACCCGAACCGCATCGAGCGGCTGTCGCAGGACTTCTCCTGGTTCAGCCCAGTGCTGAAGCGCCAGCTCGAAGGCAAGGTGGCCGACAGCGTGGTGCGGCCCCGCACCGAGGACGAGATCCGCCGCCTGGTGGCCGCCTGCGCGCGTCTCAAGCTGCCGCTTACCATCCGCGGCAGCGGCACCGGCAACTACGGACAGACCACGCCGCTGGCCGGTGGCGTGGTGCTGGACATGACGGGCTACAACGGCGTGCTCTGGACGCGCCCCGGCGTGGCACGCGCCCAGGCCGGCATCCGGCTGAACGAGCTGGAGAAGGCCACGCGCCCCACGGGCTGGGAGCTGCGCTGCGTGCCCTCCACCTTCCGCAGCGCCACGCTCGGCGGCCTCTTCGGCGGCGGCTTCGGCGGCGTGGGCTCGATCAACCACGGCCCGCTGGCCGCGCCCGGCAATGTGCTGGGGATCAAGGCCATGACCATCGAGTCGGAGCCGCAGATCGTCGAGCTGCGCGGCGCCGAGGCGATGCGCATGCACCACCTGTGGGGCACCAACGGCCTGGTGCTGGAGATCGAGGTCGGCCTCGCGCCCTGCCAGCCCTGGCTGGAGACGCTGGTTACCTTCACCGACTTCGACCAGGCCATCGCCTTCGCCGACGAGCTGGCGCGTGCGCCCGGCCTGGCCAAGCGCGAAGTCGCCTTCTTCGCCAGCCCCGTGCCGGACTACCTCTCGCAGCTGGCCGAGCACCTGCCCAAGGGCTGCCATGCCGTGCTCTCGCTGGTGGCCGAGCCGGGCGACGAAGCGATGAAGGAAATGGTGGCGGCCCGAGGTGGCACCGTCAGCTACCGCCGCACCGCCGACGAGGTGGCGCGCAGCCACAAGACGCTGATGGAGTTCACCTGGAACCACACCACGCTGCATGCGCTGAAGGTGGACAAGACCCTCACTTACCTGCAGACCAGCTTCACCCCCGGCCAGCATGTGCAGCAGATCACCGAGCTGACGAAGCGCTATGCCAGCGAGGTGTTCATGCACGCCGAGTTCCTGCGCACGATGGACGGCCAGATGAGCTGCAGCGCGCTACAGCTGGTGCGCTTCACGACCGAGGCACGCCTGGCCGAGATCATCCGCGAGCACCGCGAATTCGGCGTGCGCATCAACAACCCGCACACCTTCATCGTCGAGGACGGCAAGGCGGGCGGCGACCTGCCGGAGGAGGTGGTGGCGGTGAAGCGGCGCTTCGATCCGCTAGGCCTGCTCAATCCCGGGAAGCTCCGGCACCATCCCGTCGCGGGCTGAGGCGCCGGGTCTTCCGGCGCCGCGGCGTCAACGGCGCTTTCGCACGCGCCAGACCGAGAACGCCAGCACTGCCAGCGACAGCAGCCACAGTGGCGCCAGGCCGAAGCGCGACACCCACCAGGCGAAGGGCGTGATGCCGGTGCGGCCTTCCACCTCGGCCTCCAGCACGCCGCGCGTGAGGCGGGGCAGTTCGTGCGTCACACGGCCGCGGTGGTCGATCACCACGGTCGCGCCCGTGTTGGTCGCGCGCAGCATGGGCCGCTCGAACTCCAGCGCCCGCATGCGTGAGATGGCACGGTGCTGATCGATGGCCACCGTGTCGCCGAACCAGGCGATGTTGCTCACGTTGAGCAGCATGGTGGGCGCGGTGGCCGCATCGCGGAAGCCGGCGCCGATCTCGTCGCCGAACAAATCCTCGTAGCAGATGTTCGGCGCGATGCGCTGGCCCTGCCAGTCGAAGCTGCGCTGGGGCAACCCGCCGCGGCCGAAATCGGCCAGCGGAATGTTCATCATGTCGGTGAACCAGCGGAAGCCGAAGGGGATGAACTCGCCGAAGGGCACCAGGTGGTGCTTGTCGTAGCGGTACGGCCGCTCGGCGAGCCCGGGGCCGAAGCCCAGCAGCGAATTGGCATAGCGGCCCGGACCATCCTCCATCGGTACGCCGACGATGGCGGCCTGCCCGCCCTGCGAATAGCGCGCGGCGATGGCGGACAGGTAGCCTTCGGGCAATTGGCGCGGCAGCAGGGGCAGCGCCGTCTCGGGCGTGACCACCAGGGCAGCACGGTTCTTTTGCAGTTGCTCGCCATACCACCGCAGCGCGGTGTCGATGCCGCTGCCGCTGCCTGGGACGAACTTCTCGTCCTGCGGAATGTTGCCCTGGAGCAGTGCGACCGACAGGCGACCGGTGCTGGCCCCGGGCCCGCCGTCGCTGTGCATGAAGCCCAGACCCGACGGCAACGCGAGCAGGACTGCAGCGGCCAGCGGCAGCATCCCTGTGCGACGCTGCCTCTTCCACAGGCCCACACAGGCCGCCGAGGCGGCCGCTGCGGCGCCGAGGCCATAGACGCCCAGCCATGGCGCATAGCCAGCCAGCGGGCCGTCCACATGGGCATAGCCGCCAGCGCCCCAGGGGAAGCCGGTGAACAGGCTTCCGCGGACCAGCTCGGCCAGCGTCCAGACGGCAGCGAAGAGCAGCACCCGGCTACCTGCAGAGAGCCGCGGCGCCAGCCAGCCCCACAGTCCGCCGGCCACGCCGTAGTAGATGGCGAGCCCGCCGCCCAGGAACAGCACGGCCAGCGCCGCCAACGGGGCCGGCAGCCCGCCGTAGGTGTTCATCGAAATGAAGAGCCACCAGAAGGTGCCACACAGCCAGGTGGTGGCGAAGACCCAGGCGCCCAGGGCCGGCCTGCGCCAGCCGGGCGCCTGGCGTTGCTCGCCGTCGAGCAAAGCGGTCAGCGCGGCCAGGGACAGCAGTTGCAGCCACCACAGCGGCTCGCCACCCCAGGGCCAGGCCATGGACGCCGCCTGGGCCAGGCCGGCCAGTGCGTAGGCCGGAAGGCGGCGCGCGCGCATCAGGCGGCGGTGTCTTCGGCCCGGGCGGGCGAGACCTTGAACCAGCGCACCGCGCCGCCGCGGGTGTGCATCACGACAAAGTCGAAGCCGCCCACCTCGTGGCGTTCGCCGCGCTTGGGCACATGGCCCATCTCGTGCGCGATGAGGCCACCGATGGTCTCGAAGTCCTCGGACTGCTGCTCTTCGCTGAACTGGATGCCGAAGGCTTCGGCCACACGCTCGATGGGCGTGTCGCCGCTCACGCGGTAGGTGTGGTCGGCCAGGCCGAAGATGTCGCCTTCGTCCTCGGCGACGTCGAACTCGTCCTCGATCTCGCCGACGATCTGCTCCAGCACGTCCTCGATGGTGATCAGGCCGGCCACCCGGCCGAATTCGTCGATCACCACGGCAAGGTGATTGCGGTTGCCGCGGAACTCGCGCAGCAGGTCGTTCAGGCCCTTGCTCTCGGGCACGAAGGTGGCGGGCCGCAGCAGGGCGCGGATGTTCAGCTCCGGCGAGCGCTGCAGCTTGAGCAGGTCCTTCGCCAGCAGGATGCCGATGATGTTTTCCTTCTCGCCCTCGTAGACCGGGAAGCGCGAGTGCGCGGTGTCGATGACGAGGTAGAGGATGTCCTCGTAGGCCGCATCGATGTCGATGAGGTCCATGCGCGGAGCGGCCACCATCACGTCGCCGGCCGTCATGTCGGCCATGCGCAGCACGCCTTCGAGCATCACCCGCGAGTCGGGTCCGATGATGTCGTTGTCTTCGGCGTCGGCGAGGGTTTCGATCAGTTCGTCGCGCGAATCCGGTCCGGGGTGGATGAATTCGGCGATCTTCTGGAGGAGGCCGCGCTTGTCGTCCCGGGGATGGGAGGCGCGTTCAGGGTGGGGGTCGGCCACTGCGTGAGGGCGGGAGTTGAGGGAGGCCTAGGATACCGGAATGCCTTGGCGGCATGATGTCAGCCGCCATCTGCGCGCTTGCGCAACCCTTGCCTGCTCAGGGGGCCGAGCGCTGGCGCGCCTCGCGCACGCCCGAGCGCACTTCCTGCAGGCCGGCCAGGAAGGACCAGAACTGGTGGGCCCGCGCCTTCAGCTGGAAGTCGACTTCCCCGAACTGGTCCAGCGCGATGCCGGACATCCGGCTGTCGAAATCGGCGGCGGGCAGTTCGAGGTGGGCTTCGGATTCGGAGCCGCTGCGCACCACGGTCGCGCCGGCATGGCGGGCGATCTTGAGCATGGCGGTGTTCTCGCTCAGGGCATGGATGAACAGCATGCTCACGCCCTCGTTGCGGGCCACCATGACGGCGCGCTCGAAGAGCCGGCCCCCGTAGCCACGGCCCCGCGCGTGCTCGGACACCGAGACGCCGAACTCGGCGCAGCTGCCGTCCTGCCCGGTGGGCGCGAAGGCCAAGTGCGCCATGGCGATGATCTCGAGCCGGCGGTTGTAGATGCCGAAGATCTCGTCGCGCTGGAAGTCCAGCCCGTCCACGTAGCGTTGAACCTGCTCGTCGGATGCGGCATAGCCGAAGCGCAGGTAGCGGTCGCGCTGGGAGAGCGCCAGCAGATGGGCCAGGATGCGGTGACGCTCGCGCGGTCCGACAGAACGGATGGGAACCAGCCCCGCGGCGGCACGGGGACGCAACGGACGCGCAGTGCCCGTCGGCGCGGGATCGGCGGCGACCACGCCGGGGCGCAGCAGTTGCACGCCGGCACGCACGGTCTGGACAAGGGCCTTGGGGAACATGGGGTCGATCATAAGGGTTTTCCCTATAACTACCGATGAGGCGCTGTCACCGACCGGTCACGGGCACGGGGCATTCGCTGAAATGTTGCGGCGCAGCAACCTTTGAGCACTCAGACCGGCACGGCGGTCGTCGCCTTGACCCTGTCGAGCACGAAGCTGGTCTTGCAATCCTGCACGCTGGGGTGTTTGAGCAGGGTGTCCATGATGAAGCGGCTGTAGTGCGCCATGTCGGCCACGACGACACGCAGCAGGTAGTCCATCTCTCCCGTGAGCGCGCTGCATTCGACGACCTCGGGCCAGGCCTGGATGCTGGCGCGGAACAGGTCCATCGGGTTGCGCTTGTGGCTTTCGGTGTGTTTTTCGAGACGCACATTGAGGTAGGCGGTCAGGCCCAGGCCGACGGCTTCGGGCCGGACCAATGCGACATAGCGGTCGACCACGCCACTTTCCTCCAGCCGCCGCACACGCCGCAGCACCGCACTGGGCGAGAGGCTGACCTGCTCGGCGATCTGTTCGTAGGTGGCCCGGCCGTCGGCCTGGAGCAGTTGCAGGATGAGCCGGTCCTGCTTGTCGAGTGCGTGCATGGGGCAATTCTTGCCGCGATCGGCCGCGATGGCGAACGACGGCGCCCGGGCACCCTGCGTGGGACGGGCCCATCGCGACGCCTGCCGAGTGTGTTCGATGCCGCCTCAGTCTTCGTCCAGCAACGCCAGTGTCTCGGCCATGACGACCGTGTCGAAGGCCAGCTCCACATGGGCCAGGCCGTGGGCCGGCCGGTTGTCGGCGCCGGACAAGGTGGCGGTGTGCATGGGGAACACCATGTTGTCGCAGTTGGAGTACCAGCAGGTGAAGCGCGCGGGCGGGCAGGCGCGCTGAGCGACATCCAGCGCTCGCAGCCAGGCGCTGCCGATGCGCATCTCATGGCTGCTGGCGGCGCGGCCGACGCGCGCCGTCCAGGTTCCTGCATGCGGCGTGCCCAGCGTGACGATCCGGTGGATCGGCACGCGTCCGCCGGTACGGCACCACCAGGCGCGGGCAACCAGCCCGCCCATGCTGTGCGCCACGAGCATCGGCGCCTGGCCGGTGGCGGCATGCACACGTCGCACTGCGGCGTCGAGCGTGTCGATGAAACCGTCCAGGCCGCCCAGCGGCGGCTCCAGATCGACGGCGACGACGCATCGGCCTTGCGCCACGAGGCGGCTCAGCCAGGGGAGCCAGAAGCCCCGATTGCACGAAAAGCCATGAACGAGGACGACGCCTCGCCGGCCGTCCGGCGGCGGGACATGGTCCGGAATGCGGTTCGCGCGGAACGGCTGGCGCCACGCCCAGATTCGCGGCGACAACAGGCATTCGGCCCACCAGGCGCGCAGGAGCTGGGCGAGCGTCGCATGGGGCCCTTGGCCGCGTCGATTGACGACATTCGAGGCGAGGAATTCGGCGGCCAGCACCACGCCGTGCCCGCCCAGCAGCACCGCCCAGCCGCCGATGAGCCAGGACAGGGAACGGGCTGCCGCAAAGCCGGTCCATGCCAGCGCCGTGAGGCACCACGCGGCGACGAACCACCGCTGCCATCTCGCGATCATCGGCGCATGATCGCATGCGCCCCGGGCAAGCCCGGGGACCTCGGGCCAGGAGGCCATCCCACAATGCGGCAAGCAGAACCCGGAGACCGCATGCATCCCTCCCACCTTCCCAGCTATCCGCCCGGCGTCCCCTTCGAGATCGATCCGGAGCAGTACCAATCACTGAACGCGTTGTTCGAGGCATCGTTCAAGACGCATGCCGAGCGCCCGTTCTCGGTCTGCATGGAACGCTGGATGAGCTACGGCGAACTGGACCGCCTGTCGCGCACGCTGGGCTGCTGGCTGCAGTCGCTGGGGCTTGAGCCGGGCGCGCGCGTGGCCCTGATGCTGCCGAACATCCCGCAGTTCGCCATCGCCATGGTGGCCGTGCTCCGGGCGGGCTACACCTGTGTCAACGTCAACCCGCTCTACACGCCGCGCGAGCTGGAGCACCAGCTGAGCGACTCGGGCGCGAGCGCCATCATCCTGCTGGAGAACTTCGCAGCGACGCTGGAACCTGTGCTGCTGCGCACGCCGGTCCGGCATGTGCTGCTGACCGCCATGGGCGATCAGCTGGGCGGCCTGTACGGCGTCTGGATCACCACGGCCGTACGCCATCTCGCCAAGATGGTGCCGCCCTTCAAGCTGCCCATCGACAGCGGCCACAGCGTCACCACCTGGTCAGACGCGATGGCCAGCGGCCGTGACCGCACCCTTGCCGCTGACGGGTGCACGCTCGATTCCATCGCCTTTCTGCAGTACACCGGCGGCACGACGGGGCGATCCAAGGGGGCCATCCTCACGCACCGCAACATCATTGCCGCGACGCTGCAGGCCGAGGCCTGGTTCGCCCCGGCCATGACCAAGGTGGGGGATCCGGCGCGCATCAACGGCATCGCGGCGCTGCCGCTGTATCACATCTTTGCGCTGACGCTGTGCCTGCTGGCCATCCGGCAGGGATCGCACATGACGCTCGTGCCCAATCCGCGGGACATCGGCAAGTTTGTCGAGGTGCTCAGAAAGCGGCCCTTCCATGTGCTGCCGGCGGTGAACACGCTGTTCAATGCCTTGCTGGCCCATCCGGCGTTCAAGAGCGTGGACTGCTCGCAGCTCGTGATCTCCCAGGCCGGAGGCATGGCGGCGTCGGAGGGCACAGCGCGTGCGTGGTTCGAAGCCACGGGCTGCGCGATGATCGAAGGCTGGGGCATGAGCGAGACCTGCGCCATCGGCACCAACAATCCGGTCACCAACACCACTTTCTCCGGCACCATCGGCGTGCCGTTGCCGAGCATCGAGATCGCGATCAAGGACGACGAGGGACGCACCCTGCCGGAGGGTGCGTCCGGGGAGTTGTGCATCAAGGGCCCCAACGTGATGGTCGGCTATTACGGCCAGCCCGAGGAGACCGCGGCCGCCTTCACGCCAGACGGTTTCATGCGCACGGGCGACATCGCCGTCATGCTGCCGGATGGGCAGACGCGGATCATCGACCGCAAGAAGGACATGATTCTCGTCAGCGGCTTCAATGTCTTTCCGAACGAGCTGGAGAACGTGATTTCCCTGTGCCCTGGCGTGCTCGAGTGCGCAGCAGTCGGCGTGGCGGACGACAAGCAGGGCGAGGCGATCAAGGTGTTCGTCGTGCGCAAGGACGCCCAGCTAGACGAGGAGGCCCTCATGCGCTACTGCCACGCCGAACTCACCGGCTACAAGCGGCCCAAGTACATCGAGTTTCGCGACGCCTTGCCCAAGACCAACGTGGGCAAGATCCTACGGCGCGAACTGAGGCAGGACATTCGCAGCACCGCCGCGCATCATTGAAGGCGACTCGCATGGCGATTGAGTTGCCGGTCCAGATCACCGTCTTCGAGCGCGGCTGGCTGTCGTCCAACAACATCCTCCTGACCGGCGGGCGAGAGACGGTGCTGGTCGATACGGGCTACTGCACCCACGCGGACCAGACCCTTGCGCTGGTGCAGGACGCGCTCGCAGGTCGGACGCTCGACCGCATCGTCAACACCCATCTGCACAGCGACCATTGCGGCGGCAATGCGCAGCTGCAGGAGGCCTATCCCAGCGTACGGATCGGCATTGCGCGATCACAACTGGACAATGTGCGGTACTGGCGGGAAGAGGCGTTGACCTACCGAGCCACCGGTCAGCAATGCCCCCGCTTTGTTGCTCACGATGCGCTGAGCCCGGGTGACGTGATGGAGATGGGGGACCTCGCCTGGTCGGTGGTCGCCGGTGCCGGGCACGACCCCCACGAATTTCTGCTCTTCGAGCCGGAGCACCGCATCCTGATCTCGGCGGATGCCCTGTGGCAGCACGGCTACGGGGTCGTCTTTCCGGAGTTGGAGGGCGAGGACGGCTTCGCCGACGTGGCCGCCACACTGGACCGGATCGAGGCCCTGGCGCCTCGGATCGTGATTCCAGGTCACGGCGCGGCATTCCTGGATGTTGAGGAAGCGCTGGTGCGTGCCCGGCGTCGCCTGGCGCAGCAGCGTGACGATCCTCGATCCCATGCCTGGCATGCACTGAAGGTCCTGCTGAAGTTCAAGCTGCTGGAGCAGCGCCGTGTCGAGCGCACGGCCTTGCTGGAGTGGGCATCCACCATGCCCTATGCAACAGCGCTGGGGATGATGCACTTCGCCGACGAGCCGCTGTCGGCGCTCATGGAGCGCGCCCTGGGCAGCCTGCTCAAGAGCGGCGCGGCTCACCAACATGAAGAGTGGGTCGAGGACGGCGGCCGAATTAGCGCTCGCACGATTGCAATGACGGCTGTTACGGCTGCCCAAAACAAAAAGCCCCGCAGCGATTGCTGAGGGGCTTTTTGAGGGCTGTAAGAGCCTGACGATGACCTACTTTCACACGGGAGTCCGCACTATCATCGGCGCTGAGTCGTTTCACTGTCCTGTTCGGGATGGGAAGGAGTGGTACCAACT
>NZ_JAGOPN010000019.1 GCF_017991995.1 Pseudacidovorax sp.
AGTGCCGAGCGCACCGCTTGGTTGCCCGCTTTCCTGCGCTACTACAACTGCGAGCGCCCGCACTGCGCTCTGGGGCACAAGCCCCCAGCCTCCCGCCTTTGTGGGAACAACCTATTGCAACTCGACACCTAGTATCCGAGCGACGTCCAAGGCTACTAAACAAAGGAGAGAGCAATCGGATATGCGGCTAGCCGCAGGTCTATTCGCCGGTGGCTTTCTACAACAGCAGATCTATAGAGGAATCAGCCATGGGCATCATTCAAAACTCTGGCGCTGTACATGTGAACGGCAATGTGTCCGCGGTGCTTGATCGGGAGTCGCAGCAGGATGATCCTGAAGGGTGGTCGATTACCACCCGGCCCTATCGGCCAGCACTGGAAACTGGGGCTATCCCACCCGAATTTCTTTGCAACACTGGGGAAAACACCTGTTATCTGGCCGGCAATCGCGTTCGGATGGCGGACGGGTCACAAAAGGCCGTCGAGCGCATCAAGATCGGTGATCTTGTGCTGACGATGCAAGGTCCCGACCGGGTCCGGGCCCTGGAGCAGCCCAAACTTGGATTGTCCCGAAAAGTCATCGAACTGCGCGGCCTTGGCGATGACTGCCTCGTGATCTCAGACGAGCATCCTCTTTGGGTGCGTCGTCTGGACGCAGATGGAAAGAGCGACGACACATGGGGAACATACAACCTCAACCACCTCATGTACGAGATGCGTAACTCCATCGAGCCGCGGCTACCGTCGCTGCCCGTGCCCTTGCAAATCGACATTCCAGAGCAACTGGCCCACGAGACCGGTTGGGTGCATGCGCAGCCGATCTACCATCACTTGGCACCATCGACGCAGTTGTACAACATCGCTACAGAGAAAGGCTGCGCGGTCTTTGTTGAAGGCTTCGCAGCGTTCAGTCACTGCCTTGGCTCCCTTACCCCCGCCAATGGCTGGCAGGGGTTAAGTGGTCGCCCCGCCGCGCAAGACCTGTTGAGAAAGCTTGAGCTTCACTCCGCCTGATGCTCATGACGTCCGCGCGCGGAACTTCACCACTTCTGCGCTTGGGAAAGATCCTCAAGCATGGTTCACGCTGCTTGATTGTGGAGAAGGCGGATGGAAAAGCAGAGATTCAAGCGCCGGCTAGGGTGTTGAACGCACTGATTCACGTGGGCGACGGCTCCCGCTCACGCTCCGAAATTGAAGCAGAGTTGGTTGCACGGACTGCTTGGCCATTTGTGTCTGGGTTTCTGGATGGCCTGCTTCTTCAAGGGGCGATGACGACGGATGGCCCGGCCGCAGTGCAGCCGCGGCGAGCGGCCATCCAATTGACGTCGCTTGACCCACAACTGCCAGCAGCAGTCACCGACCTTGGCTTCAAGTCCTTTCAAGCGACGGTCATGGGCTCCGCCGCACCTCTGGCAATGGGGTTCGGCCGGTCAGCAGAGGCGCAAATGGCCATGGATATCGCACGCTCCGAGGCATGCGAAAGGTACGCGTACCGCCATCCTCCGCGAGCGATCCGCGTTTGTAAATCCTCGGAATTGCCGCGCCACATGAGTCCTCTGACGCTGATTCAGTACGCGCCGGAACAGTACAGGAATCCAGCACTGGCCCTGAAGCCGTATTCAAGTAGCGATCAACATCCCTGGTTGAAGGCAACTCAGCTTCAGGACGATCAGCCCACGTGGTGTCATGCTCAACTGGTCTACGACGTGCGCTCCTCCCATGGGGAAGCGCCAGATTGCGCGCTCATGTGGCCGACCACCTCTGGTTGTGCAAGCGACGTAAACGTGCACCTCGCCATTGAGAGGGCGGGGTTGGAGGTCGTCGAGCGCGACGCCCTGGCAAGACATTGGCTCGCGCAGAAGCCATCGCATTCCATCCTGCGGAAGACGCTGCCACCCATCGTCCGCGAGTTGCTGCGACACGCCGAAGGGCAGTCGCTGGAGGTGGATGGCCGGATCGGCCTTGACGCAACAGAGGGGCTGTTCGGCAAGCCCCTCGAAAGCCTCGGTGCGCTGGGGCGGAGCCGACGACTCCGCCCTGGCACTGCGCTCATTCGCGCACGTTCGCGAACTTCACCAACTCGGCGTACTTGGCCGTGTCCTCCTGCATCAGCCGCGCCAGGTCTTCCTTGCCCGTGGCGGGGATCGAGCCGCCGTCCTCCAGGCGCCGGCGCATGCCGGGGTCGGTCAGGCCGGCCTGCAGCGCCTCGCGCAGCTTCTGCGCGAGCGGGGCCGGAAAGTGCTTCGGGCCGGCCAGCGCAAACCAGCCATTGAGTTCATAGCCCTTGAGCAGCGGGTGCTCGCCCAGCGCCGGCACCTGCGGCAGCGTCGGAAAGCGCTGGGCCGAGGTGATGCCCAGGGGAACGAGCCGGCCGCTGGCGATGAAGGGCGCCGCCGCCGTGGGCGAGAGCATGGCGAAGTCCAGCGCGCCGCCCACCAGGTCGGTGGTGAGCGGCCCGGTGCCGCGGTACGGGATGTGCGTCATGAAGATGCCTGCGCGCTGCTTGAGCAGCTCGCCTGCGAAGTGCAGCGTGGAGCCGACGCCCGAGCTGCCATAGCTGTACTTGCCCGGGCTGCGCTTGACCAGGGCGATCAGCTGGTCGATGTTCTTCACGCCGGTGTGCGGCGCCGCGACGAAGAGCACTGGGGCCGTGGCGATCAGCGCGATGGGCGAGAGGTCGGTCAGCGGGCTGTAGCGCTGCGACGGGTTGACCAGCGCCGTCGCCGCCATCTCGTTGCTCGATCCGGCCAGCAGCGTGTAGCCGTCCGGGCGGCTGGCGGCCACGCGCTGGGCGGCCAGCACGCCGGCGGCGCCCGGCAGGTTGTCGATCACCACCGAGCCGCCGAGCCGGGCCGACAGGATGTCCGCCGCCACGCGGGCCGCCATGTCGACCGAGCCGCCCGGCGCGTAGCCCACCACCATGCGGATCGGCCGGGTCGGATAGGCGTCCTGGGCGAGGGCGAGCGATGCGGCCGGGCAGAGCGCGGCGCCGCCCAGGGCGCCCAGCAGGCGCCGGCGGGTGACGGAAGAAGGGGGGGAGGTCATGGCAGTGCGAAGCGGAAGAGAAAAAGGGGCGGTGCGGCCGCGTCAGCGTTGCGGCGCCAGGAAGCGGCGCACCAGCTCCACCCAGTAGCTGGCAGCGATGGGCAGGATGGCGTCGTTGAAGTCGTAGCCTGGGTTGTGGACCATGCAGCCGCCGGTGTGGTGGTGCTCGCCCACGCCGTTGCCGACGATGAGGTAGCTGCCCGGGCAGTGCTCGAGCATGAAGGAGAAGTCCTCGCTGCCGGTCAGCGGCGCCAGGTCGTGCAGCAGGCCGTCCTCGCCCAGCCAGTCCGCCGCGACCTGCCGGGCGAAGCGCGTGGAGGCCACGTCGTTGACCAGCGCGGGGTAGCGCCAGTGGTAGTCCACCTCGGCCTGCACGCCCAGCGTGGCGGCCTGCGACTGCACCAGCGCGGTGATGCGCTCGCGCAGCATGGCGCGGATCTCGGGCCGGTAGGCGCGCACCGTCAGGCGCATCGTGACGGTGCCGGGAATGACGTTGGGCGCATCGCCGCCGTGGATGGCGCCGACCGACACCACGGCCATCTCGCGCGGATCCACGTTGCGCGACACGATGGTCTGCAGCGCCACGACGATGTGCGCGGCGGCCACCACCGGGTCGGTCGCCAGGTGCGGTGCCGAGCCATGGCCACCGCGGCCGCTCACGGTCACATGTACCGTGTCCGACGAGGCCATGAACGGCCCTTCCCTGAAGCCCAGCTTGCCGGCCGGAAAGCCGGGCATGTTGTGCAGGGCGAAGATGGCGTCGCAGGGAAAGCGCTCGAACAGTCCTTCCTCCACCATCCGGCGGCCGCCGCCCAGGCCTTCCTCGGCAGGCTGGAAGACCAGGTGCAGCGTGCCGTCGAAGTCGGCCTGCTGCGCGATGACGCGCGCTGCAGCCAGCAGGATGCTGGTGTGGCCGTCATGGCCGCATGCGTGCATCTTGCCGGCCACCTGACTCGCATAGGGCAGGCCGGTGGTCTCCTGGATCGGCAGCGCATCCATGTCGGCGCGCAGGCCCAGGCGGCGCGTGCCCTGGCCCTTGCGCAGCGTGCCCACCACGCCGGTGCCGGCCAGGCCGCGGTGCACCTCGTAGCCCCAGGCCGCCAGACGCTCGGCCACCAGATCGCTGGTGGCATGTTCCTCGTAGGCCAGCTCCGGGTGGGCATGGATGCGCTGGCGCAGCGCCACCATCTCCGGTGCGATGTCGCGCACTTCGGGGGGCACATGGTCCAGGGCAGCGGCGGTCTCGATTTCGAATGGCATGGGGTCGTCCTTTGCGGAGCCAGTCTAGGAGTGCCTTTGCCGCATCGACAGACAGGCATTGCCCGTCACTGCGTGGCGGCGCCTGTCGCTTCGCATAATCGCGGCCCATGAAGCTGCATCAGCTGCGCTACCTCGTCGCAGTCGCCTCCGAGGGCGGCATCCGCGCCGCCGCCCGGTCGCTCGGCGTGACGCAGGCGACCGTCACCCAGGGCCTGCGCGAACTCGAGGCGCATGCGCAGGTGGCGCTGATCGCGCGCCGCGGCAGCCACGTCGCCCTCACGCCCGCCGGCCAGGCGCTGCTCGCGCATGCGCAGCGCATGCTGTCCGAGATGCGTCAGGCCGAAGGCATGCTGGCCCGCCATCGCGACACGGGCGCGCCGCAGCGGCTGGCGCTGGCCATCACGCCCTGGGTGGCGCAGACCCTGCTGCCGCGGGTGCTGCCCGCCTTCCGGCAGGAGCTGCCCCATGTGCAGCTGGAGATGTTCGATGGCCTGTCGGCACTGGGCTACCCGCGCCTGCGCGAAGGCAGCCTCGACCTGTTGATCGGCCGCCTCGGCCCCACCGAGTCGATGCAGGGCCTGCATGCGCAGCCCATGTTCCGCTACGAGATGACGGTGGTGGCGCGTCGCGGCCATCCACGCGCCGCGGCCCGTTCGATGGCCGAACTGCTGGACGAGGACTGGGTGCTGAACTTCACCGCCGGCGAGCGTGTGAACCTGCTGGACAACCTGTTCGTGCAGCACGGCCTGGCGCCGCCCGTGCACCGCATCCAGCTGGCGCATTCGGCCTCGCTGATGCTGGGCCTGGTGCGCAAGACCGACATGCTGACCTTCTGCCCATGGCCCCTGGTGGAGGGCGATGCGCTGCGCGATGAGGTCGTCGCGCTGCCGCTGCGCGAGCGCTTCCACAGCCATGTGGTGGGGCTGGTGCGCCGCTCGCACGAAGGTCTTTCGCATGCCGCGGGCCGCTTCGTCGCCCACTTCCAGGGGCAGTTGGCGGGCTGGATGTCCTCGGACGAACCCGAACTGCGCCGGGTGCTGCACTCGGTGGAGTTCGTGGGCGAGTGGCCCGCCGACGGCCCGGCGCCCGGGCGCGACTGAGCGACCAAGCCGCAGCCCCGTGGCCGCGGTCGCGCCCCAGGCGTGTGCGCGGCGCCCTGCCTTGGGGGAGCCCCGTGGGTCGCCCTGCGGCTCACGCCGGCTTTGGCGCACCGCCGTGCACCGAAGCACGGGGGGCATGCGGGCATGACTCCTGCATACCCCTCCAGTCTGGCGAACCGGTATCGCATCGCCGTCCCTGCAAGATTCGCGAAGTTCCGCCTTCAAATGTCTTATTGACAGAACAATAAAACGGCTCCTACGATCATTTCCCATGTCCTCGGCGCTGCCGCTTCCCAAGTACCACCGCATCTACCTCGTGCTCCGGCAGCAGCTAGAGGAGGGCGCCTTCGAAGCGGGGCTGCCGGGCGAACATGCCTTGATGGAGCAGTTCGAGGTCTCCCGCGTCACGGTGCGCAAGGCGCTGGAGCGCCTGTCCGGCGAGGGCCTCATCAAGCGCGAGCCCGGCCGCGGCACGCGGCCCACGACGGCCAATGCCTCCGTCGCCGCGCCTGACCGCACGCCGCTCACCGGCCTGCTCGAGAACCTCGTCACCATGGGCCTGAAGACCTCGGTGAAGGTGCTCGATGTGGCGGGCATCACCGCCTCCGAGGCGGTGGCGCAGGCGCTGGCCATCCCGGTCGGGGCCGAGGTGCAGAAGGCGGTGCGCGTGCGCAGCACGCGCGAGGGGCCGCTGTCGCTCATCACCACCTATGTGCCCCAGGCGCTGGCGCAGGGCTTCGGCCGCCGCGAGCTGGCGCGCAAGCCCATCCTGCTGCTGCTGGAGGAGTCGGGCGTGCGCGTGGGCCGGGCGCACCAGAGCATCTCGGCCCGGCTGGCCGACGCCCACACGGCCGAGCACCTCGACGTGTCGGTCGGCACGGCGCTGCTGGCCGTGCGCCGCCTCATCTACGACGTGGACGACCGGCCTGTGCAATGGCTGCACGGCCTGTACCGGCCCGACCGCTACGAGTACCAGATGGAGCTGTCCCGCGTTGGCGACATCGACGCCAAGGTGTGGGTCAGCAAGGACGCTTCCGCCCGCTTTTCCTGACATCGACCCACGAAGGAGTTCGCCGTGACCCAGCCCACCCGCAACCGTCGCCAGTTCATCGCCCAGTCGGCCGCCGCCGCGTCCGCGCTCGCCTTGCCGACCATCGGCGGTGCCCAGCCGCGCAGCATCAAGGTCGGCGTGCTGCACCCGGTCACCGGGGCGCTCGCCTATTCGGGCCAGCAGTGCCGGGCTGGCGCGCTCATGGCCATCGAGGACATCAACAAGGCCGGTGGCATCAAGTCGCTCGGCGGTGCGCGCCTCGAAGCCCTGCTGGGCGATGCCCAGTCGCAGCCGCAGGCCGGCGCGGCCGAGGTCGAGAAGATGAACGAGGCCGGCGTGTCCGCCGTGGTCGGCGCCTTCGCCTCGGCCATCTGCCTGGCCACCACGCAGGCCGCCGCCAAGTACAACCTGCCGCACATCGTGGACGTGGGCGTGGCCGACCAGATCGTCGAGCGCGGCCTGAAGAACACCTTCCGCTTCGGCCCCGGCTACAAGGCCGTGACCGATCTGGCCATGTCCAACCTGCACGTGCTCAACAGCGTGGCGGGCAAGCCGGCCAAGACCGTGATGATCATCCACGAGGAGTCGCTCTTCGGCACCGGCACGGCCAACCTGCTGTCGCGCGAACTGCCGGGCTATGGCTTCGAGGTGAAGGAAGTCATCAAGCACGCCAACCCCACGCGCGACTTCAACAACATCGTGCTGCGCATCAAGTCCGTCAACCCGGACATCGTGATCCCGGCCAACTACTACAACGAATACGCACTGCTGGTGCGCACCATGCAGCAGCAGCGCGTGGTGCCCAAGGCCATCTACTCGGTGCTGGGCGGCGCGGCGTCGAGCTACAAGTTTGTGCAGGAGTTCCCCGATGCCTCGCACGGCATCATCGACTGCAACCACTGGTTCAACCCCAAGGACGCACGCGCCCAGGCGCTCAAGAAGCGGGCCGAGGCCCAGAAGCTGTACTTCAGCTATGAGCTGTTCATGACCTACACCAGCATGATGCTGCTGGCCGATGCGCTGGAGCGGGCCAAGTCCAGCGAGCGCGCGGCGCTGATCGACGCGCTGGAGAAGAGCACCTTCTCCGACCACTTCATGCCCTACGGCCCGACCAAGTTCGTCAATGGCCAGAACCAGGGCGGCCGCCCGCTGATGACGCAGGTCATCGACAAGGACATCAAGGTCATCATCCCGCGCGAATACCGCGAGGCCGAGCCCCTGTTCCCGCTCAAGGCCTGAACGGCACCACCAGGCTCCTTTTCCATGTTCGATCTGTCGATCGTGGTGCCGTCCGTGCTGAACGGACTCACCACCGGGGCGGTCTACGCCCTCATCGCCCTGGGGCTCACGCTGATCTACGGCGTGCTGCACATCATCAACTTCGCGCACGGCGCCTCGCTGATGCTGGCGCTCTATGCCGTCTACTGGCTGCGCGCGCAGTTCGGCATCGACCCCTACCTGGCGCTGCCGCTGGTGGTGGCGGGCATGTTCGCGCTGGGCTACGTGCTGCAGCGCGGCATCATCAACCGCGCCAGCCACGGCAAGGACGAGAACATCCTGCTGGTCACGCTGGGCCTGTCGATCGTGATGGAGAACCTGGCGCTGCTGTTCTTCCGCTCCGACACGCGCACCATCGACACGCCCTACACGCTGACGACGCTGCAGATCGGCCCGGCCTTCATCGCGCTGCCCAAGCTCATCGCCTTCGGCGGTGCGCTGGCCGGGGCGGCCGTGCTGCTGTGGATCGTCAAGGCCACCGACCTGGGCCGCGCGATCCGCGCCGTGGCCAAGGAGAAGCAGGGCGCGCGCCTGATGGGCATCGACGTCGACCATGTCTACGCCATGAGCTTCGGCATCGGCCTGGCCTGCCTGGGCGCGGCCGCCTGCTTCCTGCTGCCGGCCTACTACGTCAACCCGCAGGTGGGCGGCGGCTTCGTGCTGGTGGCCTTCACCATCGTGGTGCTGGGCGGCATGGGCAGCTTCGCAGGCGCGCTGGTGGGCGGGCTGCTGATCGGCGTGGTCGAGTCGCTGGGCGGCCTCTTCCTGGGCGAGTCGCTGGGGCAGATCGGCATCTTCCTCATCTTCATCGCGGTGCTGCTGTTCCGTCCCCAGGGCCTCTTCGGAAGCAAGGCATGAAATCGGTTCTTCTCATCGTGGTGTTCGCCCTCGTGGTGGGCGCCATTCCGCTCGTCACCACCTCGGGGGTCTGGCTCAACTTCGTCATGATGGCGCTCTACGCGGCGCTGCTGGCGCAGGCCTGGAACATCCTGGGCGGCTTCGGCGGGCAGTTCTCCTTCGGGCATGCGCTGTTCTTCGGCTTCGGCGCCTATGTGCAGGCCATCGCGCAGCTGCAGTGGGGCCTCAACCCCTGGGTGGCGCTGGTGGCGGCGGCTGGCGTCGCGGCGCTGGTCGGCTTGATCGTGGGGGCGCTGAGCTTCCGCTACGGCCTCAAGGGCTCGTACTTCGCGCTGGTCACGCTGGCCTTCGCGGAGGTGTGCCGCATCCTGGCGCTGTCGCTGCCCTTCACCGGGGCCGGCGTCGGCCTGATGGTGCCGCTGCGCGAGTCGGTGGCCAACCTGCAGTTCGGCTCGCGGGTGGGATACCTGTACGTGATCCTCGCCATGGTGGTGGCGGCCCTGCTGGTCAGTGCCTGGCTGCGCCACTCGCGCTTCGGCGCCTACCTCCAGGCGGTGCGCGACAACGAGGACGCGGCCCGCGCGGCCGGCGTCGATCCGCTGCGCGTCAAGCTCGGCGCCATCGTGCTGTCGGGCGGCTTCATGGGCCTGGCCGGTGCCTTCTATGTGCAGGTGTTCCAGTACATCGACCCGGGCATCGCCTTCGGCTCCACCGCCTCCGTGGAGGCGCTGGTGGCGGCCATCGTGGGCGGCATGGGCACCGTGTGGGGCCCGCTGCTGGGCGCCTTCGCGCTGCATGTGCTGGCCGACCTGACGCGCAACCTGTTCGGCGAGCTGCCGGGCATCAACATGGTCATCTATGGCTGCGTGCTGGTGCTGATCGTGATGTTCCTGCCGCGCGGCATCGCCGGCGTGGGGCAGAACGTGCGCCGGCTCTGGAAGGGAGGCCGCGGTGGCTGAGTACCTGCTCGAAGTCGAAGGCGTCTCCAAGACCTTCGGTGGCCTGCGCGCCGTGCGCGAGGTGTCGCTGGCGGTGCCGGCGGGCTCGCTCACCGCGCTGATCGGCCCCAACGGCGCCGGCAAGACCACGCTGTTCTCGCTGATGTCGGGCTTCCAGCGCCCGGACACCGGCCGCGTGCGCCTGGGCGGGCGCGACATCACCGGCCAGGCGCCGCACCTCAATGCCCGCATGGGCATGGGCCGCACCTTCCAGATCGTGCAGCCCTTCGCCGCGCAGACCGTGCGCGAGAACATCGCCGTCGGCGCCCACCTGCACCATGCCAGCCGGCGCGAGGCCCTGGCCAGCGCCACGGCCGTGGCCGAACGCGTCGGCCTGGGGCCGCAGCTGGACAAGCCGGCCTCCGACCTCACCGTGGCCGGCCGCAAGCGGCTGGAGCTGGCGCGGGCCCTGGCCACCCGGCCGCGGCTGCTGCTGCTCGACGAGGTGCTGGCCGGCCTCAATCCGCAGGAGATCGCCGAGATGCTGCCCGTGGTGCGCGCCATCCGCGAGGAGGGCGTCACCGTCCTCATGATCGAGCATGTGATGCAGGCCGTGATGAACCTGGCCGAGCATGTGTGGGTGCTGGCCCAGGGCGAGCTGATCGCCGAAGGGCCGCCGCAGGTCGTCACCCGCGACCCCAAGGTGGTCGAGGCCTACCTGGGCCACGGCACGGCCGCCCGGCTGCAGCGGGGCATGACGGCGCAGGCGGAGGTGCAGGCATGAGTGCACAAGCGATCGATACGCAGGTCGTGCGCGACGCGAGCACGACCGCCGCGGAGACCCTGCTCGACGTGCGCGGCCTGCGCGGCGGCTATGGCCGCATCGAGGTGCTGCGCGGCGTGGACCTGCAGGTCGCGCGCGGCGAGATGGTGGCCCTGCTGGGCAGCAACGGCGCCGGCAAGACCACCTTCAACCACACGCTGTGCGGCCTGGTGAAACCCTGGTCGGGCTCGGTGCGCTTCAACGGCGTGGAGCTGGGCGGCGCGCATTACCGCGAGGTGGTGCGGGCGGGCCTGATCCAGGTGCCCGAGGGCCGCAAGATCTTCCCCAACCTGAGCGTGATGGAGAACCTGGAGCTGGGCTCCTTCACCCGCGGCCGGGCGCGCCGCGCGCAGAACCTGGAGAAGGTGTTCGGCATCTTCCCGCGGCTCAAGGAGCGCACCGCCCAGTTGGCCGGCACCATGAGCGGTGGCGAGCAGCAGATGCTGGCCATCGGCCGCGGCCTGATGGCCGAGCCCGAGTTGCTGATCCTCGACGAGCCCTCGCTCGGCCTGTCGCCGCTGCTGGTGGAGGAGATGTTCGCCCTCATCGGCCGCCTGCGCGGCGAGGGCCTGGCCATCCTGCTCGTGGAGCAGAACGTGGGTCAGGCGCTGGAGATGGCCGATCGCGCCTACGTGATCGAGAACGGCAGCATGCGCTTCTCGGGTCGTCCGGAGGAACTCCTCAACTCCGACGCCCTGCGCCGCGCTTACCTGGGGGTATGACATGAGCACCCCTCAGACCCTGGCGCAGAAGCTCATCGCGCAAGCCGCGGGCGTGCCCACCGTGCGCGAAGGCGAGATCGTCAACTGCCGCGTGGACCTGGCCATGTTCCACGACTCCTCCGGCCCGCGCCGGCTCAAGCCCATGCTGGAGGAGCTGGGCGCGCGCATCTGGGATCCGTCCCGCGTGGTGCTGGTGATGGACCACTTCGTGCCCGAGGCCGACGACGACGCGCGGCGCATCGTGCGCATCGCGCGCGACTGGGCGGCCGAGCAGGGCCTGCCCCATGTGCACGACAGCCAGGGCATCTGCCATGTGGTGCTGCCGCAGAAGGGCCACCTGCGCCCGGGCTTGTTCTGCGTCGGCGGCGATTCGCATTCGCCCACCGGCGGCGCCTTCGGCAGCTACATGTTCGGGATCGGCAGCACCGAGATGCTGGGCGTGGTCGTCACCGGCGAGATCTGGGTGAAGGTGCCACGCACCCTGCGCATGCGCTGGCAGGGCGGCCTGGCCGACGGCGTCTGCGCCAAGGACATGATGCTGCACATGATCGGCCGCCTGGGCATGAACGGCGGCGACTACCAGGCGGTGGAGTACGCGGGCGACACGGTGCGCGGCCTCTCGATGGCCGAGCGCATGACGCTGTCCAACCTGAGCGCCGAGCTGGGCGCCCAGGCCGGCCTGGTGGCGCCCGATGCCACCACCGCCGCCTGGCTGCGCGAGGTCGGCGTGACGGTGAGCGACGAGGAGCTCGCCCGCTGGCAGACCGATGAAGACGCCGTGTGCATCGACCACGATTTCGACGCGAGCGAGCTGGTGCCCATGGTGGCGCTGCCTCACAGCCCGCAGAACGGCCGCACGGTCGACGCGGTGGCTGACGAGCCGGTGCAGCTGGCCTACATCGGCGCTTGCACCGGTGCCAAGCTGGAGGACCTGCAGGCCGCCGCCCGCGTGCTGGCCGGGCGTCGCATCGCCCCCGGCATGCGGCTGCTGGTGGCGCCGGCCAGCGTGCACGACTGGCAGCGGGCCGAGGCCACGGGCGTGGCCCAGGTGCTGCGCGATGCGGGCGCCGAGCTGCTGCCCAGCGCCTGCGGTGCCTGCGCCGGCTACGGCCAGGCCATCCAGGGCGCGACGCGGGTCATCTCCAGCACGGCGCGCAATTTCAAGGGCCGCATGGGCTCGGCGCAGGCCGAGGTGTTCCTGGCCTCGCCCTACACCGTGGCGGCCTCGGCGCTGCGCGGGCGCGTCACCGATCCGCGCGAGCTGCTGGCGGACGGGCGCTCTTCCGCCGTCACTTTTTCATCGCCGAGCGCAAAGCCATGAGCGCATCTCTACTTACCGACGGCGCGGTGCTAGGCCACAGCGTGTGGCGCCTGGGCGCCAATGTCGACACCGACGCGCTGGCCCCCGGCCACGCCATGAAGTTCGGCATGGACGTCATCGCGCGCCACTGCCTCGAATCGATGCGGCCGGAATTCGCCGCCCAGGTGCGTCCTGGCGACGTGGTGGTGGCCGGGCCGGGCTTCGGCATCGGCTCCTCGCGCGAGCAGGCCGCGTCCGTGCTCGTGGCCCTGGGCGTGCGCGCCGTCATCGCGCCCAGCTACAGCGGCCTGTACTTCCGCAATGCCTTCAACGTCGGCCTGCTGCTGCTGACCTGCCCGGACGTTGGCGCGCTGCAGGAAGGCGAGCGCATCGGCCTGGCGGTGGACGACCCCGATCGGCCCCTGGTGCTGGCGGCCGACGGCCAGGTGCTCGCCTGCGAGCCCGTCCCCGCCTTCCTGATGGCGCGGGTGCGCGCCGGCGGCCTGCTCAACGAACTCAAGCAACGCTTCTCCAAGGAATCCCATGTCTGAAGCCACACTCGATCCCGTCACGCTGGCGGTGCTCAAGGGGCGACTCGAGCAGATCGCCGACGAGATGGACGCGACGCTCTACCGCAGCGCGTTCAATCCCATCATTGCCGAGGCGCACGACGCCTGCCACGGCCTGTACGACGCCCAGAGTGGCGACACGCTGGTGCAGGGCAAATCGGGCCTGCCGGTGTTCGTGGGCGCCATGGCCTTCGCGGTGCGCGCCGCCAAGCGCGCGGCCGAGGCCCTGGGCGGCATGCGCGAGGGCGAGGTCTGGCTGTTCAACGACCCCTACGAGGGCGGCACCCATGCCAACGACTTCAAGCTGGTGCGTCCGGTGTTCCGCGACGGCCGGCTGCTGTGCTTCCTGGCCTCGGCCGCGCACTGGCACGACGTGGGCGGCGCGGTGCCGGGCAACTACAACCCCGCGGCCACCGAATGCTGGCAGGAGGCCGTGCAGATCCCGCCGGTGCGCATCGTGCAGGGCGGCCAGATCAACCCCGACGTGCTGGCCATCCTGCGGGCCAACACCCGGCTGCCCGACAGCCTGTGGGGCGACCTCAACGGCCAGCTGGCCGCGCTGGAGCTGGGCGCGCGCCGCCTGGCCGAGCTGCTCGACGCCTACGGCGATGCCGTGGTGCTGCAGGCCCTGCAGGCGCTGCGCGAGCGCGCCCGCCGGCTGATGCGCGCGCAGATCGCCTCGCTGCCCGACGGCGTCTATCGCTTCTCGGACGTGCTCGACAACGACGGCGTGGTCGACGAACCCCTCACCATCGCGCTGGACATGACGGTGGAGGGCGAGCGACTGGTGCTGGACTTCTCGCGCAGCTCGCCGCAGTGCCAGGGCCCCGTCAACATCTCGCGCGCCACCGCGGTGGCGGCCTGCTACGTGGCGCTCAAGCACCTGTTCCCCGAGGTGCCGGCCAATGCCGGCGTGCTCGATGCGGTGGAGTTCGTCATGCCCGAGGGGCTGGTCATCACGGCGCAGAGGCCACGGCCGGTGGGCGGCTACACCGAGACCATCCTGCGCATGATCGACGTCATCTTCAGCGCCGCGGCCCAGGCCGATCCGCGCCGCGCCGTGGCCCAGGCCTACGGCACCATCAATGCGCTGTCCATCGCCGGCCACCGCAGCGAGGGCGCGCGCAGCGGCCAGCGCTGGGTGATGTTCAGCTTCTTCGGCGGCGGCCACGGCGCCCATGCGGGCGGCGACGGCCTCAACCACGGCAATGCGCCGATCTCCACCGCCACCATCCCGCCGCTGGAGATCCTGGAGGCCGCCTATCCCGTGCGCTTCACCGAATGGGCCCTGCGCCCCGGCTCGGGCGGCGACGGCACGCACCGCGGCGGCCTGGGTGCCGTCTACGAGATCGAACTGCTGGAGCGCCAGGCCCAGGCCTTCGTCTTCGGCGAGCGCGGCAAGTCGGCGCCCAAGGGCATTGCCGGCGGCGGCGATGCGCAGGCCAACCGCTTCAGCTGGCATTCGCAGGGCGCGTGGCACACGCCGCCCATGGTGTCGAAGATGCTGGGCATCACCCTGGAGCGCGGCGACCGCGTGCGGCTCGAAACCCCCGGCGGCGGTGGCTGGGGCCCGCCCGAGGCGCGCAGCGCCGACGAACGCGCGGTGGATGCCCGCCGCGGCTACCTGGCCGACGCGGCCAACCCGGGAGAACAGCAATGAGCGACGCGCGCACCCGTGTCGTCGGCGTGGACGTCGGCGGCACCTTCACCGACCTCTTCGTGCTCGACGAGGCGGCCGGTACCGCCGAGATCGTCAAGGTACCCTCCACCCGCGGCGAGGAATCGGTGGGCTTCATGAACGGCATCGCGCGCGTGGACGACCGCGGCGCGCAGAGCCTGGCCACCATCATCCACGGCACCACCGTGGGCACCAACGCGCTGCTGGAGCGCAAGGTGGCCCGCACCGGACTGATCACCACGCGGGGCTTTCGCGACGTGCTGGAGATGCGCCGGCGCGACCGGCCCCAGACCTGGGGCCTGCGCGGCGGCTTCGAGCCTGTGATCGAGCGCGCCCTGCGCCTGGAGGTGGACGAACGCGTGCTGGCCGACGGCAGCGTGCACACGCCGGTGGACCTGGACCAGGTGCGCAGCGCCGCCCGCCAGCTGCTGGAGCAGGGCTGCGAGGCGGTGTGCGTGTTCTTCATCAACACCTATGCCAACCCCAGCAACGAGCACGCCGCCGCAGCGGCGGTGCGCGCGCTCTGGCCCAACGACCATGTGACGGCCGCGGCCGAGGTGCTGCCCGAGATCCGCGAGTTCGAGCGCGCCTCCACCGCCAGCCTCAATGCCGCGCTGCAGCCCGTGGTGGGCCGCTACCTGGAGCGGCTGGACGGCGACCTGCGCGCGCGCGGCTTCGGCGGCGAGCTGCTGATCGTGCAGAGCAACGGCGGGGTGATGTCGCGCCGCACCGCGGGCGAACTGCCGGTGCGCACGGCGCTCTCCGGCCCGGCCGCGGGCGTCATCGCCTGCGCAGCCATCGCCACGGCCGCGGGGCATCCGGACGTGATCACCGGCGACATCGGCGGCACCTCCTTCGACGTGTCGCTCATCGCGGGCGGGCAGGCGGCCCTGGCCTCGCAGACCAGCATCGACTTCGGCCTGGTGGTGCGCTCGCCCATGATCCAGATCGAGACCATCGGCGCCGGCGGCGGCTCCATCGCCAGCGTGGATGCGGGCGGCATGCTGCAGGTCGGGCCCGAGTCCGCCGGCAGCGTGCCCGGCCCGGCATGCTATGGCCGCGGCAACGAGCGGCCCACCGTGACCGACGCCAACGTGCTGCTGGGCCGCATCGCGGCGCAGCGTCCCCTGGGCGGCGGGCTGCTGGGCGCGCTGGACGTGGAGAAGGCCCGCGAGGCCATCCGCCACCACGTGGCCGAGCCGCTGGGCCTGGACGTGCTGGCCGCGGCCGAGGCCATCCTCACGGTGGCCAATGCCAAGATGGCCGGCGCGATGCGGCTGGTGTCCATCGAGCGCGGCCACGACCCGCGGCGCTTCGCCTACATGCCCTTCGGCGGCGGTGGCGGCCTGCATGTGTGCGCCATGATGCGCGAGGTGGGCGTGGTCACCGGCATCGTGCCGCGCTACCCCGGCGTCACCTCGGCCCTGGGCTGCGTGATGGCCGACATGCGCCACGACGCGGTCCAGACCCTCAACCAGGACCTGGCCGCCATCGACTTCGCCGCGCTGCGCGAACTGCGCGCCGGCTTCGCGTCGCGCTGCCGCGCCCGGCTGGACAGTGCCGGCGTGGCCTTCGAGTCGGTGCGCGAGGAGCTGGTGCTGGACATGCTCTACCAGGGCCAGACGCACACCGTGGCTGTGCCGGTGCGCGCCGATGCGCTCGATGCCGACGCCGCCCGCGCCGCCTTCGAGGCTGCCTACCGCGCCGAGTTCGGCCGCGTGCTCGACGGCATCGGCCTGCGGGTCATGAACCTGCGCTATGCCCTCATCGGCGTGCGGCCCAAGTTCGACCTGTCCGTGCTGGCGCCGCGCGGCGAGGGGCGCACCGAGCCCCTGGGCGAGCAGCCGGTCTACTTCGGCGGCGACTGGGTGCAGGCACGCCGCTACGCGCGGCTGGACCTGCCGGTGGGCGCGCGCATCGCCGGCCCGGCCATCCTCGAACAGGCCGACACCACCGTGTGGCTCGAACCCGGCTTCGAGGCCGTGGTCGACGCCCTGGGCAACCTCATCCTTCGCCAGCCATGAAAACCGCCCTGGTCATCATCGACCTGCAGAACGACTTCCTCGACGCCCGCGGCGCCTATGCCCGCGGCGGCTGTGCCAACCCCGCCGCGCAGGCGCTGCCCGAGCGCGTGCTGCCGCTGGCGCAGGCCGTGCGCGCGGCGGGCGGCCTGGTGGTGGCCAGCCAGTTCACGCTGTGGCCCGGCGTGGGCGGTGCGCCCATGATCTCGCCGCACCTGCTGGCGCTGCGGCCCTTCCTGCGGCAGGGCGACTTCGCGCCCGGCAGCTGGGGCCAGGCCAATGTGGAGCTGCTGCAGCCGGTCATCGACGCCACGGTGCACAAGGTGGCGTACTCCGCCTTCTTCAACACCCAGCTCGACTGGCTGCTGCGCAAGAACGGCATCGAGCGCGTGGCGGTGTGCGGCATCGTCACCAACGGGGGCGTGGCCAGCACCGTGCGCGATGCGCACATGCGCGACTACGACACCTGGGTGGTGGCCGACGGCTGCGCCGCCTTCAAGCCCGAGACCCATGCGACCGCACTGGCCGACATGGCCACCGTGGCCCATGTGGTGGACTGCGCCGACTTCGGCGCGCGGGTGCTGGCATGAGCGGCCCTCCGGCCGCCACGGCCGGGACGGGCACGGCGGCCCGGGTGGTGGTCGAGCCGGGCTTCGAGGCGCCGGTGCAGACCGATGTGCTGATCGTGGGCGCGGGCGCCTGCGGCCTCGTGGCCGCACTGCTGCTCGCCGATCTGGGCGTCGAGGCGGTGGTGCTGGAGCGCGATGCACAGCCCAGCGGCTCGACCAGCCTGTCCTCCGGCTTCATTCCGGCGGCCGGTACACGCACGCAGCAGGCGCTGGGCGTGCAGGACAGTGCCGAGCGCTTCGCCGAAGACATCCAGGCCAAGGCCCACGGCACGGCGGCGTCGGCCCTGGTGGCGGCCTACACGCAGGCCATCGCCCCGGCGCTGGACCATCTCGAATCGCGCCATGGCCTGCAGTGGGAAGTGCTGACGGGCTTTCTCTATCCGGGCCACAGCCGCCATCGCATGCACACGCTGGCCGCCCGCACCGGCGTCGCGCTGGAGCAGGCGCTGGAGGCCGCGGTCGAGGCGGCGGCGGTGCCCATCCTCTGCGAGGCGCAGGCGACCGAGCTGGTGGTCGACGCGGCGCGCCGCGTGCTCGGCGTGCGCGCGCGTCGGCCCGACGGCAGCGTGGAGGCCGTCGGCTGCCGCGCGCTGCTGCTGGCCTGTAATGGCTACGGTGGGGCGCCTGCGCTGGTGCGCCGCTACATCCCCGAGATGGCCGAGGCCACCTTCGGCGGCCACACCGGCAACGACGGCACCGCGCTGCACTGGGGCGAGGCGCTGGGCGCGCACCTCGCGGACATGCGGGCCTACCAGGGTCACGGCTCCTGGGCGGTGCCGCATGGCGTGCTCATGACCTGGGCCCTGATGGTCGAGGGCGGGGTGCAGATCAACCGCGAAGGCCGTCGCTTCCACGACGAGTCGCAGGGCTACTCCGAAGCCGCGCTGCATGTGGTCGCGCAGCCCGGCGGCATCGCCTGGAATGTGTTCGACACGCCGGTGCATGCGCTGGCGCAGGGCTTTCCCGACTTCGTCGACGCCGAGCGCGCCGGTGCCGTCCGGCGGGCCGATTCGCTCGAAGCGCTGGCGGGGCTCATCGGCTGCGATCCGGCGACGCTCGGCGAGACGCTGTCTGCCTGGACGCCGGGCGAGCCCGATGCCTTCGGCCGCCGGCTGCCGCGCCGCCTCGACGCACCCTTCTACGCCGTGAAGGTGACCGGCGCCCTGTTCCATACGCAGGGCGGGCTCGACATCGATGCGCGGACCCGCGTGCTCGATGGCCAGGGGCAACCGCTGCCCAACCTCTGGGCGGCGGGCGGCGCGGCGCGTGGCGTCTCCGGCAACCATGTCAGCGGCTACCTCTCCGGCAACGGCCTGCTCAGCGCGGTGGCGGGCGGCTACATCGCGGCCCATGACATGGCGGCCTTCCTGCGCACATCCACTTCGACATGAACGAGACAGCTTCTTCTTCGTCGCGCCCTGGGCGCAGCGCTTCCGTCCCTGCAGGCGCCGGGCTTGCCGCGCGCCTGGCGCGCCCCGAGCCCCTGCTGTGCCCGGGCGTCTACGACGCCTTCAGCGCCCTGCTGGCCGAGCAGGCCGGCTTCGAGGCGCTGTACCTGTCGGGTGCCTCCGTCGCCTACACCAAGCTGGGCCGCTCCGACATCGGCCTCACCACCTTCACCGAGGTCTGCGACACGCTGGCCCACATCACCGAGCGGGTGCGCACGCCGGTGATCGTGGATGCCGACACCGGCTTCGGCAATGCGCTGAACACGCAGCGCACCGTGGCCGGCCTGGAGCGCGCCGGCGCCGCCATGATCCAGCTGGAGGACCAGGGCTTTCCCAAGCGATGCGGCCACCTGGACGGCAAGACCGTGGTGCCCGTCGCCGAGATGCAGGGCAAGCTGCGCGCGGCGCTGGACGCGCGCCGCAGCGCCGACACGCTGATCCTCGCGCGCACCGATGCCCTGGCCGTGGAGGGCTGGGACGCCGCCATGGAACGGGCCGAGGCCTACCTGGCCTGCGGTGTCGATGCGCTCTTCATCGAGGCCCTGCGCACGCCGGAACAACTGGCCAAGGCCGCACAACAATTCGCCGGCCGCGTGCCGCTGCTGGCCAACATGGTCGAAGGCGGCAAGACGCCGATCACACCCGCGGACGCGCTCGGCCGCCTGGGCTTTCGCATCGTCATCTTTCCCGGCGGCACGGTGCGGGCCCTGGCCCATGCGATGCAGGGCTACTTCACCAGCCTGCGGGCGCACCAGACCACCGAGCCCTGGCGTTCGTCGATGCTGGACTTCGATGGGCTCAATGCCGTGATCGGCACGCCCGACTTGCTCGCGCGGGGTCGGCAGTACGAGGGATGAGGCGCGGCGCGGGCGCGCCGCTCGGCCCGCCCGACGCCGATGCCTCGGCGCTCAGGCCTGCGCCGCCCAGGAGGCCACGGCGATGCCCGTGTACCAGGTCGGCACGGCTTCGTAGAAGTGCGTCCGACAGCCGCGTCCGCCGGCGGCGCCATGGGCCACCAGCCAGTTGCGGATTTCCTCGGCGCCATTGCCGGCCTCGTTCACATGGTCGGTGGCAAAGCGCAGCAGGGCGGCGGTGTCGTCGCCCTCCAGCAAGCTGAGCAACTCGCGGTCGAAGGCTTCGTTGACCATGCCCATGCGCGGCGTGGCCACGTCATGACTGATGCCCCCTGTCGCCAGCACCGCCACCCGCACGTCGGCCGGATAGGAGTCGATGGCCGACCGCAGCATGCGGCCCCACTGGAGGCTGCGCCGCATGGTCGGCAGCGGTGGCTGCACGCAGTTGATCAGCAGCGGCACCAGGCGGACCTGCTGTTCGAGCCCGGCAAGCAGCAGCGGGGTCAGCACGCCGTGGTCCAGCGTGAGTTGCATGGAGAACGAGGGATCGAAGTCGTGCTCCAGGGCCTCGCCCAGCAAATGCGCCCCGAAGGCGGCATCGCCTTGCAACGCCAGCCGGGGTGCCTTCAGCCAATGCTCGGCAGGTGCGGGCCAGCGGCTTCCGGCACCGATGCAGAACGAGGGAAAGTTGTCCAGGAAGAAGTTGTGCAGGTGGTCGTCGGAGACCAGCACCAGCACATCCGGTCGGACGGCGGCGATGGCCTCGCCGAGCGCCTTGAACGCGTCGTACACCCGCTGCCGTGTGGCGTCGTCGACGGCCCCGGGCAGGTTCAGCATCACAGGGGTATGGCTGGCAGCGAAGGCGCCGACGAACTCAGCCATGGGACGCCTCCTCGCGCACCGCACGCAGCGACTGCAGGAAGTCCTGCTCCGGCATGTGCACGCCCAGCGCGTGGGCGCGCAGCAGGTAGGGGTTGGCCCCGGCCAGGTAGAGCGCGCCGATGGCGTTGTCGCGGATCTGCGCCTTGCGCAGGGGCGGGAGGTCGATCGGGTCCATGTATCGGAGGGGGTCTTCCAGATATTGCTGCAGATGGCCTTCCTTGTGGTGGACATCGAACAGCACCCGGTTGATCCAGTAGCTTTCGGGCGTGGGCATGCTGAGCTGCCAGTTGCGTACGGCCATCACGGGCACTCCGGCGTGTCGGCAGGCGTGGAGCGGCGCTGCGGGCGGCCGGCGTCGCCCGGCGCTGCGAGGTGGGTCATGTCCATCGAGTCGTCTCGTCTGCGTGGTGGCCCCGGGCCTGCCCTTGCTGGCCTGCCTCGGGGGGATGCAGGCATGGTAGGAGTGGGCCCCGGCGCAAGCTTGCCTGCGGCTGCGCCCGATCTTGACCGGGTGTGCGGATGCCCGGCCTGCCGCGCAAGGCCGCGCCGTGGACCCGAGCCGGTCTCCCGGTCCCGATTTGCCTGGGCCTGTACTTCTTCTTGACCACGACGGGGCTTGGTTCACCGCGTCGTTGACGCAAGGCCCTGGGCCTCCTTCCAATCGCTGCCATCGCAACAGGAGACAAGCAGATGGGACAGCAACGAAGGGCGCTCATCGTCGGGGGCGGCATCGCCGGCATGGCCTCGGCCATCATGCTCGGACGCATCGGCGTCAGCGTGAAGCTGATCGACCTGGACCCCGGGTGGCGTGTGTACGGCGCCGGCATCACCATCACCGGGCCGACCCTGCGGGCCATGAAGCAGCTGGGCATCTACGAACAGGTTGCCGCGCAGGCCTACGTGGGCCACGGCATCCGCGTCTGCAACGTGGCGGGCGTGCCGATGGACGAGGTGGCCACGCCGATTGCCCCCGAGGCGGGCGTGGCCGGATGCGGCGGGATCATGCGCCCCGTGTTGCACCGCCTGCTGTCCGAGCAGGTCCGGGCGTCGGGTGCCGAGGTCGTGCTGGGCTGCACCGTCAGCGACATGGCTGACCAGGACGGCGGTGCCCTCGTGCGTTGCAGCGATGGATGCGTCGAGCGCTTCGACCTCGTGGTCGGGGCCGACGGGCTGTTCTCGCGGGTGCGCCAGCTGCTGTTTCCGCAGGCCGAGCCGCCGCGGTACATGGGCCAGTACGTGTGGCGCACCGTCGCGCCCCGGCCCCCCGGGCTGGACCAGCGGCACTTCTTCCTGGGCGGTCCGCACAAGGTGGGCCTGACGCCGGTCTCGGCCGACGCCATGTACATGTTCCTGCTGGAGGCCCGCGAGGACCGTCAGAACGTCGCCGACGCCGACCTCGCCCCCACATTGGCGCGGCTGCTGGCCACCTATGGCGGCCCGCTGCGAGACATCCGCGAGAACCTGTCGGATCGCTCGCCCATCATCGTCCGCCCCTTGGAAGCCTTCCGCCTGCCCAGCCCCTGGTCGCGGGGCTGTGTGCAGCTCATCGGCGACGCCGCGCATCCCACCACGCCGCAGCTGGCTTCCGGTGCGGGCCTGGCCATCGAGGATGCGTTGGTGCTGGCCGAGGAACTCGCGGCAACGCAGGACGTCCGGGCCGCCCTGACGCAGTTCATGGCGCGGCGCTATGCCCGCTGCCAGCTGGTCGTCGACAGATCCTTTGCGATTGGCGACAAGGAGCGGGCGGGCGCGCCTGCGCAAGAGCAGACCGCCATCCTGGCGCGCAGCCTGGCCAGCCTGGCCGAGGAAATATGAGTGCCGCAGAGCACCGTCCAGGCCTCTTCGGAGGCGGACCCACGAAGGAGGCAGCGTCGAATTACGCCACCTCGGTCTGGTACATGGCCGCCTGGAGCGACGAGCTCACCGTTGGCGAGCTGCGTCATCGCAAGCTGCTCGACCAGGACCTTGTCCTGTTCCGCGACGAGCAGGGAAGGGCACACGCGCTGCACGACCGCTGCCCCCATCGCTTCGCGCCATTGCATCTGGGCAACTGCACCGCGGCCGGCACCATCCAGTGCAAGTACCACGGCCTGGAGTTCGACAGCGAGGGCCGGTGCGTGCACAACCCCCACGGCACCGGCACCATCCCGCGCAACGCGCAGGTTCGCCGCTATCCCCTGGTCGAGCGCCACGGCATCGTCTGGGCCTGGTTCGGCGATCCGGACGCGGCCGACGCCGACAGCATCCCCGACTACGGCCGGGCCGACCCGGCGACGGCCTGGTTGGCGCGGCGCTACCTGCACGTCAAGGCCAACTACGTCCTGGAAACCGACAACATCCTGGACCTGAGCCACATCCAGTACCTGCACCCGTCCACACTGGGGACGGCCGCCGTGTCCCAGGCCCGGACCGAGGTGGTGCTCGACGGCGAGACGGTGTGGTGCCGCCGCGAGATTCGCGCCGAGATTCCTTCGCCCTTCCTGGCCCGCAACTTTGGCCTGGTCCCGGGTGCGCCGGCCGATCGCTGGCTGGATGTGCGATGGGACGCGGCTTCCAGCCTGCTGTTGCTGGTGAGCATGTCGGCGGCCGGGGAAGGACGCGACCGTGGTCGGACCATCGCCATACCGCACATCTTCACGCCCGAGACGCGCACCACCACGCACTACTGGTTCGCCTCCGCGTTCAGCCGTGCCGATGGCGACGATGGACAGGCCCGCGCCGAGGCCCATGTCGAGGGCCTGCTGCAGCCCTTCGCCACCGAGGACATGCCGATGCTCGAAGCCCAGCAGAGCCGCATGGGCGATGCCGATTTCTGGTCGCTGCGGCCGGTGCTGATGGCGACCGACGCCGCCGCGGTGCGGGCCCGGCGGCTGCTCGACGCTCGGATCCAGCGTGACAGGGAATCCGCAGAACGTCGTGCATGACAGGCCGCGTTCCGCGGCGACCGCAAACGCTGACAAGGCCGCCATCGTGGGCGGCACCAAAAAGGAGACCTATGAAAGCCGCATCCGTCCTCACGCAGGACGCCCCCCTTCCGGGTGGCGCCGCCTCCGGATTCGCCGTCCCGGCGACGTCCTCCAACGAAAGCCGCAAGAGTTGGATGGTCGCCGTCGCAGCCATGTACGGGCTGATATTCGGTCCCAGCGCCATCCTGGTGACCGGCTTCGGCGTGCTTGCGGGGCCGGTGGCGCGCGGCTTCGGCTGGACGCTGGGCCAGGTGTCGTCGGCCGTCAGCGTGATCGCGCTGTCGATCGTGGCGATCGCGCCGCTGCAGGGGTATCTGATCGACCGCTATGGCGCGCGTCGCGTCGTGCTGGGCTCCGTGGTGGCCTTTGCGGCCTCGCTGCTCGCCATGTCGTCCCTGCCCGCTGACCTGCTGATCTTTCATCTCGCCTGGGGCCTGATGGCGCTGGCGGCCGTCGGCCTGTGGCCGGCGGCGTACCTGAAGGTGGTCAGCGGCTGGTTCGACCGCCGCATGGGCCTGGCCATCGGCATCGCCAATGCCGGCATTCCGGTGGGCGCCGTGCTGGTCTCGCCCATCGCGGCCTATGTGATCGAGGGCTGGGGCTGGCGATCCGCCTTCATGGCCCTGGCCGCCTGCGTGGCGACGACCTTCCCTGTGCTCTACCTCGGATTCCATGAGCGTGCTTCGCAGCGAGCGGCCGTCCTTTCCCAGCCGGGGGTGCGCAGCGCATCGGCGATGCGCGAGCTCTGGCGCGACCACGACTTCCGTCTGCTGGTGGGCAGCTTCTTCCTGATCGGCTTCACCGGCACGGGCATGGTCGCGAACCTGGTGCCACTGCTGATCGAAGCGGGGCTCACGTCGAAGGCTGCGGTCGGCCTGATGTCGGTGTATGGCCTGTCGTCGCTGGTGGCCCGCCTGGTGACTGGCGCGCTGCTCGACCGGATGTTCGCCAGCCGCCTGCTCAACGTCTTCGTGGCCGGCGCCCTGGTGGCGTCGTTGATCCTCTCCGTCCAGGCCAGTGGTGCTGTGCTGGTGGTGGCCGTGGTGCTGATCGGCTTCATCATGGGCGCCGAGTTCGACATCCTGGCCTATGTCCTGCGCCGCTACTTCGGCCTGGTGGTGTTCGGCCGGGCTTTCGGTGCGATCTTCGCGGTGTTCCAGTGCGGTGCGGCGCTGGGCGCCGGCTTTCTTTCGTTGAGCCTGCAGCGCTGGGGCAGCTACCGGCCCGGCATGCTGGCCTTTGCGGCGGCACTGGCGGCCTCCATGCTGATCGTGCACCGTCTGCGGCCCTACCGCATCAACGTGTTCGGCCAGCCGGTCGGCGCGCCGAAATGATGGGTGCGCCGCCCGGCGGGCGGTCCAGCGTTCAGGCGGCCGGCAGGGCGGCCGCGGCGTGCGCCTGCCGCCGGAATTCGCGCGGCGACACGCCGTGGCGCAGCTTGAAGGCCCGGCTGAAATGGGCCACGTCGTTGAAGCCCCAGTAGTAGGCGATCTCGCCGATGGACCGCGCCCGCAGGGCGGGCGACGCCAGGTCGGCACGGCAAAGCTCCAGCCGATGCGACCACACCCGCTTCATCAGGGGCTCGCCACTGTCCTCGAAGAGCTCATACACGTAGCGCGTCGACAGGCCGACCGATTCGGCGATGGTCCCCGCGTCCAGGGCGCTGTTGCGCAGGTTGTCGCGCAGAAAGTCCATGACCCGCTGCCGGTGGATCGCCCGGATGCGCGACGGCGCGCCGTCGATCTGGCGGGCGGTGGTGGCCAGCGCGGCGCTCAGCGTGTGCGGCAACGCGTGGGCCAACTGGTCTGCCTGGTGCTCGTCCAGGCTGGCCGCACAGGCGAAGAGCTGGTCGACGAAGTTGGCGAACAGTCCGGCGGCGCCCTCGCGGCAGGGCACGGCGGTGGCCGTCATCGTGTCGGCTTCGGGCAGCACCCGGCGCAGCGCGTCGGGCTCGAGGTAGATCGAGTGCGTGAAGATGTGGTCGGTCCGGATCGAAAAAGGCCGGGAGGGGTCCACGAGAAACAGGTCTCCCGCCGACACCGTCGAGGAGCGGCCATCCTGCGACACATGCGCCGTGCCCTCCCGCTGCAGGGTCACCAGCCAGCGCGTGGGTCGCCTGAACTGCTGAGAGCGCGTCAGGTGGGGTGAGAAGCGCAGCGCGGCGAATCGCAGCTTGCGGCCGCAATAGGCCGTGATCTGGCTGCTGAATTGCGCTCTGTCGGGTTGCTCCACTGCGAGATCCACCGCGAACAGCCGGTGCATCGCGTCGGAAAACTGCAGAGGTCCAGGGTGGCCCTCGATCAGGATCTTCTGGTAGGGGCTCATGGCAGAACGCAGGCAGTCATAGGCAGCGGTGCATGGTGTGGGGCGTCTTGACCAGCGTCAATGCCGAGAACCCGCACGGCATGCAGTCACCCAGTCCGGGTACATCGCTCTGACCAGGGACCGAAGCGCTTCAGAATGGCGGCCATCGTCCATTCCTGCGAGGTCGCCATGCCGCACATGCTCCTGATCGTCGAACCGCTGGGCCAGCGCGCCGGGCGCAGCCGTCCCGAGGGGGAGGCGGCGTACCAGCGCATGCTGGACTTCGGCGCCGAACTGAAGGAGGCCGGCCTGCTGATCGCCCGCGAGTCGCTGGGCACCGCCGCGCGGCGCCTCACCCGGCGCGCGGACGATGTGCAGGTGCTGGACGGCCCCTTCGCGGAGGCCAAGGAGATGGTGGGCGGTTTCTTCCTGCTGGACACCGAGGACGAGGCCGTGGCCCTGCACTGGGCCGGCCGCTGCCCCGCCGCGGAATGGGCCACGGTGGAGATCCGCGGCGTAGGCCCCTGTTACGCGTAAGTCGGTCACCGGGCCTGGCGGGCTAGGTAGTTTCCCGAGGCCTGTCGATTCCGCGCGTGCCGGATCGTCGTAGGCATGAAGGCAGCGAAAGGCGCTGCCGCCCCACCAGGAGAAAGCCTGCCATGCGATTCATGATTCAGGTCCGCGCGACGGACACCAGCGAGCGCGGCGACAAGCCCGGCCCCGAGTTCGCCAAGCTCTTCGAGGACATGGGCGCCTTCCACGAGGAGATGGCCCGCGCGGGCGTGCTGCTCGATGGTGCTGGCCTGCGCCCCAGCCGCCAGGGCTGGCGCCAGCGCTACCACGCCGATGGGCGACGCGAGGTCATCGACGGTCCCTTCGCCGAGACCAAGGAGCTGATCGCCGGCTACACGCTGATCCAGGTGCGCTCCGAAGAGGAGGCTCGCGCCTGGGCCAGCCGCTTCCCGGCGCCCTTCATCGGCATCACCTGCGAGATCGAGGTGCGGCGCCTGTACGAGGAGGCCGACTTCGGGCCCGGCGGCGACATGGAGATCGTCCGCTGACCGCGGCCCGTCATGCGAAGCACCCCCATGAGAATCCTCGTCTTCGTGCTGATCGGCCTGGCCGTCCTGGTCCTGGCCGTGCTGGCCTATGCCGCCACCCGCCCCGCCACGTTCTCGGTCGAGCGCCAGCTGCGGATCGAGGCCAGTCCCGAGCGGCTCTGGCCGCTGGTGAGCGAGCTGCAAGGCTTCAACCGCTGGAATCCCTATGCCCGCAAGGATCCGCAGATGCGCAGCCACTACAGCGGCCCGCCGGTGGGCGTGGGCTCGCGCTACGGCTGGGACAGCAGCAAGGTCGGCACCGGCAGCATGACCCTCACCGGCCAGCAGCCGGGGCGCGCGGTACAGCTGCAGCTGGACTTTCTCAAGCCCTTCGAAGCCCACAACCAGGCCGAGTTCGCGCTGGAGCCCGCCCCTGGCGGTGGCACGACCGTGCACTGGCGCATGCATGGCCCGGCCAACCTGATCGGCCGTGTCATGGGCCTGTTCATCGACATGGACCGCATGGTGGGCCGCGACTTCGAGGACGGCCTGCAGAACCTGAAACAGATCGCGGAGGCCAGGGCATGAGCGACCAGCAACACACCATCGACATCGGCGCCACGCCCGAGCGGGTCTGGGCCTGCCTGTTCGACCCCGTCGCCTTCCGCGACTGGGCCAGCGCCTTCTGCGAAGGGGCGCACTGCGAGGGCGACTGGTCCGAAGGCAGCCGCATGCGCTTCCTCGACCCCGACTGCAACGGCATGGAGGCCATCGTCGAGCAGCGCCGGCCGCCCGCCCATCTGAGCCTGCGCATCCTGGGCGAGTTGCGCGATGGCCAGCCGATGACGCCGCCCCTGCCCGACGCTGCGCCGATGCACGAGCGCTACACCCTCGCCCCGCTTTCCGATGGCGGCACCCGCCTGCAGGTGCGGCTGGAAGGCTGGAGCGACGAACACGCGGCCATGCTCGACGGCATGTGGCCGAAGGCCCTGCAGCGGCTCAAGGCCCTGGCCGAATCGTCGTCCACCCCCTGAAAGGAATCCGCATGCACAAGCTGATCTTCATCAACCTGCCCTGCAAGAGCCTGCCGGCCAGCAAGGCCTTCTTCGAAGCGCTGGGCTACCGCTTCAACCCGCAGTTCACCAACGAACACGGCGCCTGCCTGGTGCTGGGCGAGAACCTCTTCGCCATGTTGCTGACCGAGGACTTCGCCCGTGGCTTCACCGCCAAGCCGTTGGTGGACGCGAAGGCCGCGACCGAGGTGCTGGTGTGCCTGTCGTGCGAGAGCCGCGACGAGGTGGACAGCCTGGTCGTCAAGGCCCGCGCGGCCGGCGCCGCGGTGCCGCGTCCGCCGCAGGACCATGGCTTCATGTACGGCCATGGTTTCGAGGACCTGGATGGCCACATCTGGGAACTGGCGTACATGAGCGGCATGCCGCCCAACGCCTGAGCAAGGAGATCGCCATGGAGATGCTGAACAAGCTCACGCCCTTCATCTGGTACCAGAAAGGCGCCGAAGACGCGGTGGCCCACTACCTGCGGGTCTTCGGTCCCGGCAGTGGCCGCGTGCTGCACACGCAGCACTGGGGCGAGAACGCGCCGGGGCCGGCCGGCACCGTCATGCTGCAGCACGTCGAGCTGCTGGGCCTGCAGATGACGGCCTTCAACGGCGGGCCGCACTTCAAGCTGAGCGAGGCCTTCTCGCTCACCGTGGCCTGCGAGGACCAGGCGGAGATCGACCATCTCTGGGAAGCGCTGCCCGCGGGCGGCGGTACGGCGCTCGCCTGCGGCTGGGTACGCGATGCCTGGGGCCTGTCGTGGCAGGTCATTCCCCAGGCCTGGTTCCGCATGGTCAACGACCCCGACGCAGCGCGCGTGCAGCGCGTGTTCCAGGCGGTCTGGGGCATGCAGAAGATCGACGTCGCAGCCTTGCAGCGGGCCTACGACGGCGCCTGACAGGTCGCCCGACACGACGCCGATGCCCGCGCGCCATGCCGACACCGCCGCCGCCGTCTGGCGCATCGAGCGTGGCCGCCTGGTGGGCGCGGCGGCCAGGCTGCTGCGCGACCTGGACGAGGCCGACGACTGCGCGCAGGACGCGCTGCTCGCCGCCCTCGATGCCTGGCCGTGCGATGGCGCACCCGCCAACCCGGCAGCCTGGCTGATGACCGCCACACGCAACAAGGCGCTGGACCGCCTGCGCCGACGCGCCATGCAGGAGCGCGAGCATGCGCAGCTTGCCGCCGACGACGAGGCCCTGGGCGCGCAGGTGGTGCCCGACTTCGCCGATCAGCTCGATGCCGCGCGCGACCAGGCCGCGATCGGCGACGAGCAGCTGCGGCTGATCTTCATCGCCTGCCATCCGGTGCTGCCGCGCGAGTCGCAGGTGGCGCTCACGCTGCGCCTGCTGGGCGGACTGGAGACGCACGAGATCGCGCGCGCCTTCCTGCTGCCCGAGGCCACGGTGGCCCAGCGCATCGTGCGCGCCAAGAAGGCGCTCAAGGGCCAGCCCTACGAGCTGCCCGATGCGGGCGAGCGGACGCAGCGCCTGGGCGCCGTGCTGGCCGTGGTCTACCTCATCTTCAACGAAGGCCACAGCGCGGGCAGCGGCGCGAGCCTGCTGCGCCCGGCCCTGTGCGACGAGGCGCTGCGCCTTGCGCGACAGCTGCAGCATCTGCTGCCGAACGAGGCCGAGGTGCATGGTCTGGCGTCGCTGCTGGAGATCCAGGCCAGCCGCCTGCCGGCCCGGCTCGATGCGCAGGGCCGTCCCGTGCTGCTGCCGGATCAGGACCGCCGGCGCTGGGACCGCCTGCTGATCCAGCGGGGGCTCGGCGCGCTGGCGCGGGCCCAGCGGCTCGATCCCGATGGCCCCTACACATTGCAGGCCGCCATTGCCGCGTGCCACGCGCGCGCGGCCCGCGCCGAGGACACCGACTGGCACGCCATCGTGGCCGGCTACGACCGGCTGCTGGCGCGCCATCCATCGCCGGTGGTGGCACTCAACCGGGCCGTGGCCCTGAGCTTTGCCGAAGGCCCCGCTGCGGCGCTGCCCGTGCTGGACGCCCTGGCCGGGGAACCGCAGCTCCAGCGCTATCCCTACCTGCACGGTGCGCGCGCCGATGTGCTGGAGCGCCTGGGCCGCATCGCCGAGGCGCGCGAGGCCTACCGCCAGGCGGCGGACTTGACGCAGAACGAGGCCCAGCGCGCGCTGCTGCTGTCGCGCATGCAGGCGCTCGCCCACTGACCGAGACCCGCGGGCGCACGATGTCGCGCCCGCCCGCTGCGCCGCCGCCCACATCACGTTGCCCGGCGCGCGGCCGGCAGTCGGGCGCCCAGCCCCCGCTTTCTAGAATGCCGCGATGACCGACGACGCGCCCCGCCGAAGCCGCCGCAGCAGCGGGGCCGTGACCCTGCATGACGTGGCCCGCCTGGCCGGCGTGGCGCCCATCACCGCCTCGCGGGCGGTCAACACGCCGTCCCAGGTGTCGGCCGACGTGCTGCGGCGCGTGCAGGAGGCGGTGGCCAGCACCGGCTACGTGCCCAACCGCATCGCGGGCGGCCTGGCCTCCTCGCGCAGCCGGCTGGTGGCGGCGCTGGTGCCCACCATCTCGGGCCCGGTGTTCCAGAACGCGATCCAGGCGCTGATCCAGACCCTGGCCGACCACGACTACCAGCTGATGCTGGGGCAGTCGGGCTACGGCCACAGCCGCGAGGATGCGCTGCTGGAGGCCATCATCAGCCGGCGGCCTGACGGCATCGTGCTCACCGGCATCATGCATTCGGCCCAGGGGCGCAAACGCCTGGCCGCGGCGGGCATCCCGGTGGTGGAGACCTGGGACCTGACACCCACGCCCATCGACATGCTGGTCGGCTTCTCGCATGCCGAGGCGGGCCGGCAGGTGGCGCTGCTGCTGCATGCCAAGGGCCGGCGCCGGCTGGCCATCATCGCGGGCGACGACGAGCGCGCCAGTCGTCGCACTTCGGCCTTCGCGGAGGCGGTGCGCAGTCTGGGACTGCCCGAGGCGCGGCACATCCGCGTGCCGGCGCCCACCACCATGCGCAGCGGCCGCCTGGCGCTGCGCGAGCTGCTGCAGTCGGGCGAGACGGTCGACGGCATCTTCTGCAGCTCCGACCTGCTGGCGCTGGGCGTGCTGGCCGAGGCGCACAGCCAGGGCATCGCGGTGCCCGAGGCGCTGGCGCTGGTGGGCTTCGGCGACCAGGAATTCGCGGCGGACTCGCATCCCGCGCTGACCTCGGTCCACATCAAGGGCGCCGCCATCGGGGAGCAGGCGGCGCGCTTCATCCTCGACCGGGCCGACGGCCGCCGCGTCGAGCAGCCGGTGATCGACATCGGCTTTTCCATCATCGAGCGCGAGACGACCTGAGGTCTGGCGGCAAGGCCAAGGCGCTGCCGCACTAGGGCAAACCCGAGCAGCAAATCAAATCGGTAGCGCTACCATTTCGCCACACTTGGTAGCGCTACCGACTGGGCCTGCGCGCTTGCGTGCCTGGTGCCCCAGGACCTGCGGCAGCTCGGGCTGTCCGCGGTGCGCCTCGACCTTCCTCCATTCCTTTCTTCCGGAGACCTTGCATGAAAAAGTTGATCGCCTGCCTTGCCCTGGCCGCCACGGCTGCGGCGCCCGCCCTGGCCCAGGGCTGGCCCAACAAAACGATCAACCTGATCGTTCCCTTTCCGGCCGGCGGCTCCACCGACATGGTCGCCCGCGCCATCGGGCCCAAGGTCACGGCCGCGCTCGGCCAGCCCGTCGTGGTCGACAACAAGGCCGGGGCCACCGGCACCATCGGCGCCACCTTCGTCAAGCGCGCCGCGCCCGACGGCTACACCTTCCTCGTCACCTCGCTCGGCCCGCTGGTGATCGCGCCGCATCTGATCAAGGGCGTGCAGTACGACGCGCTGAAGGACTTCGACACCATCACCGTCGCCGTGCAGGCGCCGAACGTGCTGGTGGTGCCCGCCAACTCGCCCTACAAGACCGTGGCCGATGTCGTGGCCTTCGAGAAGGCCAATCCCGGCAAGATGAGCTTCGGCTCCTCGGGCACCGGTTCCAGCGACCACCTGACGGCCGCGCTCTTCTGGCAGCAGACCGGCACCTCGGGCCTGCATGTGCCCTACAAGGGCGGCGCTCCGGTGATCACCGACCTGCTGGGCGGGCAGGTGGACGCCTCGTTCCAGAACATCAACGCCGTCATCCAGTACATCCGCGGCGGCAAGCTCAGGGCGCTGGCCATCACCTCCGACAAGCGCTCCACGCTGCTGCCCGACGTGCCCACGCTGGGAGAGTCGGGCATCAAGGGCGTGGACGTCTACTCGTGGCAGGCCGTCGTCGGACCCAAGGGCCTGCCGGCCGACGTGCGCAAGAAGTTCCACGATGCCGTCGTCGCCGCGCTGAACGACGCATCCGTCAAGGAGCCGTTCGCCGCGTTGGGCTTCGAGATGGTGGCCAACACGCCCGAGCAGTTCGCGGCCTTCCAGCAGAAGGAATACGCGCGCTGGCAGAAGGTCATCGAGACCGGCAAGATCAGCGCGGAGTAAGCCACCGTGCTGGACCGAGTCACGACGGCGATGGCCGTCGACACGCCGCGCGTCGCGTCGGTGCAGGCCATTCCCGTGGCCGGGCGCGACAGCATGCTGCTCAACCTGAGCGGCGCGCACGCGCCCTTCTTCACCCGCAACCTGCTGCTCGTGACCGACAGCGCCGGCCACACCGGCGTGGGCGAGGTGCCCGGCGGCGAATCCATCCGCCAGGTGCTGGAGGGGTCCGCGCCGCTGCTGGTGGGCCAGCCCGTCGGTGCGCTGCGCCAGCTGCTGCAGAAGGTCGAAGCGGCCTTCAGCGACCGCGACGTCGGCGGCCGTGGTTTGCAGACCTTCGACCTGCGCACCACGGTGCATGCGGTCACCGCCATCGAGTCGGCCCTGCTCGATCTGCTGGGCCAGCATCTGGGCGTTCCCGTGGCGGCCCTGCTCGGCGAAGGCCAGCAGCGCGACCACGTGCCCGTGCTGGGCTACCTGTTCTACGTGGGCGACCGCCGCCGGAGCAGCCTGCCCTATGCCAGCGAACCCGATGCGCAGGACGACTGGCTGCGGCTGCGCCACGAGGAGGCCCTCACGCCCGAGGCCGTCGTGCGCCTCGCCGAGGCGGCGCATGCGCGCTACGGCTTCGAGGACTTCAAGCTCAAGGGCGGCGTGCTCGCCGGCGATGCCGAGGTCGATGCGGTGACCGCCCTGCACGAGCGATTTCCGCAGGCGCGCATCACGCTCGACCCCAATGGCGCCTGGCTGCTCAATGACGCCGTGCGCCTGGGCCACCGCATGAAGGGCGTGGTCGCCTATGCCGAAGATCCCTGCGGCGCCGAAGGCGGCTTCAGCGGGCGCGAGGTGATGGCCGAGTTCCGCCGCGAGACCGGCCTGCCCACCGCCACCAACATGGTCGCCACCGACTGGCGCCAGATGGTGCATGCGCTGGCGCTGCAGTCGGTGGACATCCCGCTGGCCGATCCGCATTTCTGGACCATGGCCGGCAGCGTGCGCGTGGCCCAGACCTGCCGCGACTGGGGCCTGACCTGGGGCTCGCATTCCAACAACCACTTCGATGTGTCGCTGGCCATGTTCACCCATGTGGCCGCCGCGGCACCGGGGCGCATCACGGCCATCGACACCCACTGGATCTGGCAGGACGGCCAGCGCCTGACGCGCGAGCCGCTGACCATCGCCGGCGGCCGGATCGCCGTGCCGGCACGCCCGGGCCTGGGCATCGAGCTGGACATGGACGAAGTGCACAAGGCGCATGCGCTCTACCGCGCGCACGGCCTGGGCGCGCGCGACGACGCCATCGCCATGGGGCATCTGGTGCCCGGCTGGCGCTTCGATCCCAAGCGGCCCGCGATGGTGCGATGAGCCGTGGGCGGGCAACGCCCGCCCTTGCCGAATCCGCGAAGCCGTCGCCCAAGAACGGCCGCAACAAGCCACCCACAACGAGTCGGAGAAGACAATGCAATCCATCCTCAGAAGCGGCACGTCGTCGCTCGCCCTGACCGTCGCGGCCGCCGCCGCGATGCTCGCCGCCTGTGGCGGTGGCGGGGGCAACAACAGCGGGGCCGCGGCGCTGCTGCTGGCGGCCTCCGGCGGCACAGGGGGCAGCGGCACCACCAGCCCCTCGACGCCGGGACAGACCGATCCGGTCACCCAGACGACGCCGCCGCGCCAGGCGGGCCTGGTCTACCAGGCCCCGGTCACCGAAGGTGGCAACGGCGGCTCGGTCGTCAAGGTGGCCGTGCTGGCCGCCTCGGGCCCGGTCACGCTGACCACCGCACCGCTGGCGACCGATGCGGCGCAGGCGCTGGTGGCCAAGCTGGTGCCCGGCAACCTGGTGGACTGGGTGGCGGGCAGCACGGCGGACAGCGTCGTCACGGCCGACGTGGCGGCCGACACCTTCAACGTGATCCTGCGCAAGGGCAGCTCGGCTGCGGCGCAGTTCAACCTGGCCCGCTATGGCGCGGCCGTCTCGCGCCGTGGCGACGAGCCCGGGCCCATGGTGGCCGCGGGCTGGGTCTACGGCAAGACCGGCACGAGCGTGACGGTGGGCGATGGCCGCGTGGTGACCGCCGACCAGGCTGGCCGCGCCTACAACCCGCCGATCAAGCGTTACGAGGAAAGCTACACGCTGGCGCCGGACGTGAAGGTCTACAACGTCAACACCGCCGACTACAGCCAGAGTGCGGCCTCCACGCTCGATGCGTTGCCCGTCACGGCCAATTACGACTACGCCACCACCAGCCGCCAGGCGGCGTACCTGCTGTTCGACCAGAACTACAAGAACGCCGACAAGGCCCGCGTGGTCGCCATCTGGTACTTCACGCCGACTTCGACGAGCGATGGCAAGCCCGTGTGGGACGTGCCGTCCAACAGCCCCATGCTGGCGGACAAGGGCACCGACCCGGTCTCGGGCCAGGCCTACGTCAACATCAACGCCACCACGCCCACCACGGCACCGTACGCGCGCAGCACCGAGCCCTTCGAGATGGTGAAGAACACCATGTACTACGTGGGCGACAACGAGGTGGCCTCGTACCTGCTCGTGGCCGACATGGGCACGCCCGACGACAAGTCCGACGACAAGGTCATCAAGGTCGACGCCGGCTGGCCCAACAGCGGCTACCAGTACTGGAAGAACATCGAGCTGCTGGGCCTGGACCCGCGCTCGGTCACCGACATCTGGCTCACCCACGGCCATTCGGACCACTACGGCACCGTGGTCGAGCAGCTGCGCATGATGGACAACGCCGGCAAGCCTGTCGCGCTGTGGGCCTCCAAGGAAGACGTGCAGGGCGTCAAGGCCGACCTGCAGGGCAACACCTTCGACATCACCGGCGCGCTGCCGGCGACCGAGACGGTGATCCGCGCCCGCACCACCAACTTCTACGAATACGACAAGTGGTACGACTACGGCAACGTGAAGATCATGGTGATCTGGGCGCCGGGCCACACGCCGGGCACCACCAACATGCTGTTCAAGGTGAAGAACCCGGTCGACGGCCAGTTCTACACCTTCGGCTACCACGGTGGCTACGGCTTCAATGGCCTGACCTCACCGACGGAGGCCAACGGCTGGCTGCGCCTGTCGTACCAGCATGGCTTCAGCTACCTGCAGAACAGCATCACGGCGGACTTCGTCAGCCCGCAGCACACCAACCAGTTCCCCATCGTCGAGGTGTACCAGGCGCTCAAGGCCTACAACCGCGACCCGGCCAACGCCGGCCGGCAGCTGACCATGATGGACGCCATGCAGTCGAAGGTGTATGACTCGCCGTCCATCAACGGCACGAAGATCACCAGCGAGTTCGCCAACCAGCTGGAGAAGCGCCGCTCGGTGGCCTCTTACAAGGCCAGCGACGCCGCCAACAGCAGCTACAAGAGCATCGAGACCTCGGGTCCGTTCAAGCCGGGCCGCGAGAACGGGCTCACGTCGGTGCCGGCGCGCATCCTCGACGACGCACGCATCGTGCAGGGCTTCGTGGGTCCGCAGAACAAGAACCCGGCCATCCCGCTGCTGGCCAATGGCATCGTGACCGCCACCGACCAGTACGTGAACGATCCGGGCGGCTACTACGTGCAGGTGTCGCTGGAGGTGCTGGACAACGGCCCGTACCGCGGCTTCATTCCCGAGGGCTACACCCAGTTCAGTCCCGGCCTGAACCGCAGCATCGTCTACAAGGGCGGCCCGGTGGAGTCGGTGCATGCGGCCAAGGGCACGATCCGTCCGCCCGAAGTGCTGCGCACCCAGCGGCTGGGTTCGCTGGCCGACGCCGTGCGCATCCTGGGCACGTTGCAGAAAGGCGCGACGGTGACGCTGTCGCTCACGCCGGCCAGCGAGATCGTGGTGCCGGCCGATCCGACCAAGACCTTCCAGTGAGCGTGCGGCCCGTCGTGCGCCGGGCCTGCCGGCAGGGCGCCGCCGTCGCCATGATGGCGGCCGCCCTGGTGGCCGCACCGGCCGGCGCCACGTCGCGCAGCGATGCGCGGGCGGCCGCCGCCGCCTGGGCCGAGGGCCAGCGCCTGCAGCGGGGCGAGGGCGTCGCGCCCGACCCGCAGCGGGCGCTGGCGCGCTTCGAGGACGCATCGCGCCTGGGCTCCGCCGACGCGGCCTATGCGCTGTCGCGCCACTACCGCGGCCTGACCGGCCTGGCCAATGATCCGCAGCGCGCCCGCGAGCAACTCCAGCGGGCGGCCGAGCGCCAGCACCTGCAGGCGCAGGTCGAGCTGGCCTTCCTGCATCTCAACGGCATGCCGCCGGTGCCACGCGACCTGGATGCGGCATACCGCTGGTTCTCGGTGGCGGCCCGCCGCGGCTCGGTGGCCGCGGCCTGCCAGCTGGGCGATTTCCACCAGCAGGGCTGGGGCGGCGCCACGCGGAGCGCAACGCTGGCCGTGGGCTGGTGGCGACGCACGGCCGACAGTGCCGATGCCTGCGCCGCGCATTCGCAGTTCGCGCTCTACCGCGCCTACCTGACGGGCGAGGGCGTGCCGCGCCATGGTGCCCGTGCGATGGCCTGGCTGGAGAAGGCGGCCGAGTCGGGCGACGTCCGCGCGCAGCGGGCCCTGGGCCGTGCCTACGAGCGCGGCGAGGGCGTGCCACGCGATGCCGGGCTGGCCCGCCACTGGCTGCGCAAGTCGCGCGAGGGCGTGGCACCGCACGACGACCATGAGCACGACCTGCCCAGCTTCGCCGGACCGCTGCTGTTCCAGAAGCTGGCGCCCTTCCAGCCCGACCGTCCGCCAGAAGGCGGCAACCGACCATGATGCTGTCGCGAAGAATCCTTCTTGCCGGCGTGCTCCAGGGCGCCGCCTGGGCCGCCTGGGCCCGCGAGCCCGGCTACCGCACCATCGGCTGGGATGCCCTGCTGCCCGAGGGCTGGGACCCCTGGGCCGAGTTCAGCGCCGGCGGCGTCGACCTGCGCCGGCTGCCCGACGACGACCCGCGCGCCAAGGCCGCCCTGGCGCGGCTGCGCCGTGTGTGGGATCAGGCGCCCACCAATGCCGCGCTGGACGGCGCCCTGGTGCGCCTGCCCGGTTATGTGGTGCCGCTGGAGCAGACGGCGCAGGGCCTGCGCGAGCTGCTGCTGGTGCCGCACTACGGCGCCTGCATCCACACGCCGCCGCCGCCGGCCAACCAGATCGTGCATGTGCGGCTGGATACGCCGGCGCGCTCCGTCGGCACCATGGACACCGTCTGGATCAGCGGCCGGCTCCAGGTGGCACGCTCCGAGACCAGCGAGGCCGTCAGCGGCTGGAAGCTGGCCGGCCAGCGCGTTGAGCGCTACACCGGCACGCCGTCGACGACCGGCCTGCGCTGAGCGGCCGCGCGCACGGCATCGCCAGGCGCGGCGCTCAGCCGCCCACCGTGTGCGAGCCCGTGGGCCCGTCCAGCACGTCGCGCACCTTGCGCGCCAGGTCCACCAGCCGGTAGGGCTTCTTGATGATCTCGAACTCCGCGGGCGCCACCGGGTCCAGGCTGCCCAGGTCGCGATCGAAGCCGGTGGTCAGCAGCACGCGGGCCGAGGGGCGCAGCTTCTGGATCTCGCGCGCCAGCGTGTAGCCGTTCATGCCGCCGGGCATCACCACGTCCGAGAAGAGCAGGTCCGGCTGCTCGAAGGGCGCCAGGCTGCGGAACAGCGTGAGCGCCTCCTGCGCGGAGGTGGCCATGCGCACGGTGTAGCCCAGGCCTTCCAGCATCTCGCGGGCGAGCAGGCCGACCTCTTCGCGGTCTTCCACCAGCAGGATGCGCTCGTCGCCGCCGCGGTAGTGGGCCTGCACGCCGCGCACCGCGGCGGTGGGCCGCGCCTCGACGGTGGGGAAGTACATGCGCACCGTGGTGCCCATGCCCAGCTCGGAATAGAGCGTCACCGTGCCGCCCGACTGCTTGACGAAGCCGTACACCATCGACAGGCCCAGGCCGGTGCCCTTGCCTTCCTCCTTGGTGGTGAAGAAGGGGTCCATCACGCGGCCGAGCAGCGCCTTGTCGATGCCGTGGCCGGTGTCGGTGACCGACAACGTGGCATAGCGGCCCGGCGGCAGGCCGGCGAAGGCCGTGGCGTCGTCCTCGCCCACCTCCACGCTGGCCGTCTGCAGCGTGAGCGTGCCGCCCTCGGGCATGGCGTCGCGCGCGTTGACCAGCACGTTGAGCAGCGCCACCTCCAGCTGCGTCGGGTCGAGCTGGCAGTTGCCGATGTTCTCTTCCAGTCTGAACTCGACGCGGATCTGCTCGCCCAGCGTGCGCACCGCCAGGTCGGTCATGTCCTTGGTCACGGCATTGAGGTTGATCACGCGCCCGCGCAGGCTCTGCTTGCGCGAGAAGGCCAGCAGCTGGCTGGTGAGCTTCGAGGCCTTGCTCACCGCCTCGCGGATGTTTTCCACGCCGCGGCGTACGTGCTCGGGGTCGAGCTTGTTCATGCGCCCGCGCAACTCCAGCAGGTCCAGGTGGCCCGACATCACCTGCAGCAGGTTGTTGAAGTCGTGCGAGATACCCCCGGTGAGCTGGCCCAGCGCCTCCATCTTCTGCGCCTGGGCCAGGCCGTCCTCGGCGTCGCGACGCCGGCTCACGTCCAACTGCGAGGCGAAGAAGTACACCAGTTCGCCGGCCGGGTTGAACACCGGCGAGACGAAGAGCGCATTCCAGAAGGTGCTGCCGTCCTTGCGGTAGTTGAGCAGCTCGATCTGCACCTCGGTGCGGCTCTCGATGGCTTCCCGGATCACGGCGACCGAGGCGCGGTCGGTGCCCGGGCCCTGCAGGAAGCGGCAGTTGGTGCCCATGATCTCTTCCGGCGTGTAGCCGGTCATCGAGAGGAAGGCGCGGTTGGCGAAGACGATGGGGTTGTCGGGCTGCCGCGGGTCGGTGACCAGCATGGGCATGCGGGTCATCTCGATGGCGGCGAAGAAGATGTCGTCCTTGTGGTCCTGCACCTCGCGTGGGCCGCCTTCGGCACGCACGGGTTTGCGGTCGTCGTTGAAGGGGGGTTTTTCGGGGGTACGGGTCACGGGCGAAGCCTCCGCGGATTGCGTTGCGGCAGGATCGTCCGGTGGACGAGGGCGCCGCCCGTGTAGGACGGCAGTCAGAGCCGCCGTCTGGCGACCGGGTCCTACGGTCGCGCGGCGTGGCGGCCGAACCCAAACGTCGGCGCCCGCGCGCTTGCGCGGGGCCGGCAGGTGCGCGGGGGTGGCCTCAGCCGGGCATGCCCAGCCGCGTGCGCACGGCGTCGGCGTCGGGCAGGAACTCGATGCCGCGCACCGTGCCCTGGTCGAGCACGAGCAGTGTCAGCGTTCCCGCCTTGCGCGGCAGGGCGGCCGTGACCTGGGCATCGCGCACCAGACCGACGGGGAAGGGCAGGTCGCGCAACTTGGGCAGCGCGAACATGCGGGTGATGACGGCCGGCATGCCGCTGATGTCGGCCAGGTACACCAGGCGCTGCTGGGCCAGCACCTCCGGATGCGCCTTCAGGGCCTCGGTGGCGACATCGCCGGCCGCCTTGTCGGCCGCGAAGAGCACCAGCCGGGTGCTGGCGTCCACCACCACGGGGCGGTCGAACTGGTCGTTGACCGAGAGGGGCGGCAGGGCGCTGCCCACGGCAAGCTCGGCCTCCGCGGCACCGGCCCCGGGCAGCAGCGCGACTGCGAGCAGCGCGGCGCCCGCGCGCAGGGCGTGGCGACGGGACGCCGTTGCGTCCAGGGCCAGTGGAAGGAAGAAGGAGGCGGATCGTTGGGTCATGCGAAAGGAAAAGGGAGAGTGCAGGCGTGGGCGGGCCGCCTGTGCAAGGCCGCCCAGCATAGGCGCCCGGCCATGCTCCAACCTGAACGGCGCCGCGGCGCCTGCCAACGCCGAGTGGGCGCGTTTCGGCAGGACGTGCGGACCTGACGGACTCGTCCAACCTTCTCAGGCCGGCAGTCGCGCCCCGGCCTCGCGCCGATTGACCTCGTGGAACAGCCCGCGCAGCCAGCGGTTGGCCGGGTCGTTCTGCATGCGCCGGTGCCAGAACTGCTGCACCTGCAGCGGCGGTGGTTTGAAGGGCAGCACCAGGGTGCGCAACGGAATGTGCCGGCCCACGGCGGTGGCGATGTCCTGCGGCACCGTGGCCACCAGCTCGGTGCCGGGCAGCAGGGCCAGGAGGCTCATGAAATGCGACAGCTCCAGCGTCACCTGCCGCTGCCAGCCCTTGGCATCCAGGAAGCGCTCCAGCAGGTGCTCGCGCCCATCGGGCCGCACCACCACATGACGCGCCGCCAGGTACTGCTTGAGCGTGGGCCGATCACCCAGAGCGGTGTGACCGGCACTGGTGATGCATTCGTAGGTGGTGGTGAACAGCGACTGCTGGAAGTAGCCGGCCTTCTGCAGGTCCGGGAAGAAGCCGATGGCCAGGTCGGCCTCGCCCTTTTCCAGCGCGTCGGCCGCCGCGGCGCGGGCGCGCGAGACCGCATGCAGCCGCACCCCCGGCGCCTCGTGCTGCAAGCGCCGAAGCACGCCGGGCAGGAAGGCCACCTCGCCGATGTCGGGCGTGAGCAGGGTGAAGCTGCGCTGCGCCTGGGCGGGTTCGAAATGGGGCGACTGCAGGATCTCCTGCTGGATGGTCTGCACGACCCGCCGCACCACCGGGGCCAGCTGCTGGGCGCGGGGCGTGGGCTCCATCTGCGCGGCGGTGCGCACGAAGAGCGCGTCGTCGAACACGCCGCGCAGCCGTGCCAGCGCACCACTGGTGGCCGACTGGCTCAGGCCCATGGCCTCGGCGGCCCGGTTGACGCTGCGCGTCTGAATGAGGGTGTCGAACAGCACCAGCAGGTTGAGGTCGACCGAGCGGATATCCATGAAACCGATTTTAGGAATCGGCCGCATCGTCTGTACAGGATCAGGCCCGCTTCCTACGATCCGCCGCAACCGCAACGACGCTGGCCACCCGCAACCCGCGGCAGCCGCGCGAAGGAGACAAGACGATGAGTTCCCCCTGGATCGAGGGCCTGCGCAGCGTGGCCCTGTTCGTGCCCGACCTCGCCCGTGCCGAGGCCTTCTACACCCAGACCTGGCACCTGGCCGTGGCCCACCGCGGCGAGGGCGTGCTCTACCTGCGCGGCACCGGCGACGACGCCTACCTGCTTGCCCTGCACCAGGGCGGCCATGCGCCCCAGGTGCGGCAGGTGACGCTGCGGGCCCGTAGCCGCGAGGCGCTCGACACCCTGTGCGAGACGGCCGTGGCGGCCGGTGGCACGTTGCTCGCTGAGCCGCATGCGCTGACCAAGGACCCGGCCGGCGGCATCGGCATGAAGTTCAAGGACCCGCACGGCCGCGTCTTCCAGGTGGTGCACGGCGACGCGCGACGCGAGGCCGACCCGCCCCAGGCCGACATGCCGATCCGCCTCACCCATGCCGTGCTCAACAGTCACGCGGTGGACGACACCAAGGCCTTCTTCGAACGGGCGATGGGCTTCCGGCTCGCGGACCGCACCGGGATCATGGCCTTCATGAACTGCAACCGGGACCACCACACCCTGGCCATCGGCATCACCGACAACGACGCGCTCAACCACATCGCCTTCCTGATGCCGGACTTCGAGTCGGTGATGCGCGGGGGTGGCCGCATGAAGGACGCGGGCCACCCCATCCAGTGGGGCCCCGGCCGGCATGGCCCTGGCAACAACCTCTTCAACTATTTCATCGACCCCTTCGGCGTGGTCATCGAATACACGGCCGAGGTGGAGCAGGTGGACGACAGCTATGTCTCGCGCGGGCCCGAGCACTGGAAGTGGCCGCCCGGCCGCATCGACCAGTGGGGCATTGCGCCCATGCCCGGCCCCGAACTCAAGGCGGCGCAGCGGCAGGTGCAGTTCGCGCCGGCCTGAGCGAGGCCGACCTCTCCTCCTTCCTTCCTCTTCCTTCCTTCTCCCGCACGGCGTTCCATGAAGTTCACCACCTACCTGCGCGATGGCGCACCCCGCCTGGCCCTCGTCGACGGCGACATGCTGATCGACCTCCACGACGCCGACGGCCGCATTCCGCACGACCTGCGCGCGGCGCTGACCGCCGGCATCGACCTGCCCGCCATGGCCGCGGCCTGTGCCGAGGCCGGCGCTGCCCGCGTGCCGATGGCCGGCGTGCGGCTGGCCCCGCTGGTGCCCGAGCCGGGCAAGACGGTCTGCCTGGGCCTCAACTACTTCGACCATGCCAAGGAAGGTGGGCGCGAGAAGCCCGACTACCCCTGGTTCTTCTTCCGCGGTGCCAGCTCGCTGATCGCCCATGGCGATGCCGGCGTGGTGCCGCGCGTGTCGCCTCGCTTCGACTACGAAGCCGAACTGGCCGTGGTCATCGGGCGGCGAGTGCCGCGGCACGTGAAGGAGGCCGATGCGCTGCAGTACGTCTTCGGCTACAGCTGCTTCAACGACATGAGCGTGCGCGACTACCAGAAGCGCACGCCGCAGTGGACCATCGGCAAGAACTTCGACGCCACCGGCGGCTTCGGCCCGGTGCTGGTGACGGCCGACGAACTGCCGCCCGGCGCAACGGGCCTGCGCATCCAGGGCCGGCTCAACGGCGAGGTCATGCAGGACGCCAACACCACCGACATGATCTTCGGCGTGGCCGAGACCATCGCCCTGCTGGCCGAGGTGCTCACGCTGGAGCCGGGCGACGTGATCGTGATGGGCACGCCCGCCGGCGTGGGCCAGGCGCGCACGCCGCCGGTGTGGATGAAGGCCGGCGACACCTACGAGGTGGAGATCGAGCGCGTCGGTCTGCTTTCCAACCCCATCGTCGGGGAAGCGCAGGCATGACGGCCGCGCCTGTCTACGACGTCGCCATCGTGGGCTACGGGCCGGTGGGCCAGGTGGCCGCCGGGCTGCTGGGCCAGCGCGGCTTCAAGGTCCATGTGTGCGACCGGCTGACGGAGGTCTACCAGATCCCCCGCGCCATCGCGCTGGACCACGAGATCATGCGCGTCTTCCAGCAGCTGGGCGTGGTGGAGGCCATCGCACCCTTCACCGAGCCCTTCTCCAATTCGGAGTACTTCGGCGTGGACGGGCAGCTGATCCGGCGCATGACCATGCTGCCGCCGCCCTATCCGCAGGGCTACACGCCCTCGCTGGTGTTCACCCAGCCGCCGGTGGAGCGGGCGCTGCGCGAGCGCGTGGCGCGCCTGCCCAACGTGACGGTGGAGCTGGGCGTGGAGATGACCGCCATCGCGCAGGACGCCGAAGGCGTGCAGCTCACCCTGCAGCGCGAGGGCCGCAGCCACACCGTGCAGGCCCGCTATGCCATCGCCTGCGACGGCGGCAGCAGCGGCGTGCGCACGCAGCTGGGCCTGCCGCTGGAGGACCTGGATTTCGACGAGCCGTGGCTGGTGGTCGACGTGCTGCTCAACGCCGCCGGCATGGCCCGCCTGCCAGCAGTGAGCGTGCAGTACTGCGAGCCGGATCGGCCTTGCACCCTGGTGCTGGGCCCGGGCAACCACCGCCGCTGGGAGATCTCGCTCAAGGCCGGCGAGGACCCGCGGGAGATGGCCACGCCCGAGGCCACCTGGCGGCTGCTGTCGCGCTGGATCGGCCCGGAGCACGGCGAGCTCTGGCGACAGGCCAGCTATCGCTTCCATGCGCTGGTGGCGGCCGACTGGCGGCGCGGCCGCGTCTTCCTGGCGGGCGATGCGGCCCACATGCAGCCACCCTTCCTGGGCCAGGGCATGTGCCAGGGCATCCGCGATGCGGCCAACCTGGCCTGGAAGCTGGGCGCCGTGCTGGGCGGCGAGGTTCAGGGCGAGGCGGCCGAGGCGCTGCTGGACAGCTATGGCCACGAGCGCCGTGCCCATGTGCGCGAACTCACCAGCCGCATCAAGCAGGTGGGCGCCGTGATCTGCGAGCGCGACACCGACCGCGCCCGCGAGCGCGACCGCCGCCTGCTGGCCGAGGCCGGCGGCGAGGTGCGCGATACGCCCAGGCAGGACATCCTGCCCGGGCTCGAGACCGGCCTGCTGGCCGAGCGATCCGCCGGCGGCCGGGGCGGCCTGTTTCCCCAACCCTGGCTGCGCACGGCGCAGGGGCCGCGGCGCATGGACGCGCTGCTGGACCCTGGCTGGCGGCTGGTGATGGCCGCCGGGGTGCCTCTGCCCGAGGGCGGCTTCGACGGCCTGCGCCTCCTCAACCTGGGCGAGCAGCCCGAGACCGAGGGCGTGGTGCGCGACTGGTTCGCCCGGCACGCGGCGGTGGCCGCGCTGGTGCGGCCCGACCACTATGTGTTCGGCACCGCGGCGCGGGCCGAGGACATCGGCGCCCTGCTGGACGAGGCCGCCACGCGCCTCGGCCTGGCCACGGCCTGCGCCGCCTGAACGGCGCCCGCCGCAATCACGGCGGCGAGGCAGGCCACGCTTTCGACGACGACAACAACCACAGACGGAGACAACGCACCATGAACCGACGCCAATTCCAGCAGGCCCTGGCCGCCCTGGCCCTGCCCCTTGCCGCCCCTGCGGCGCGCGCCCAGTCCTGGCCCGAGAAGCCCGTGCGCTTCGTGCTCTCGCAGCCCGCGGGCTCGGGGCCGGACATCCTGGCCCGCCAGATCGGCGACCAGCTTTCGCGCCTGTGGCAGCAGGCCGTGATCATCGACAACCGCCCCGGCGGCCAGAACGTGATCGGCGCCCAGGTGGCGGCCCGCGCCGCACCCGACGGCTATACGCTCTACTACGCCACCACCGCGGCCATGGTGACCAACGTGTTCACCTTCAAGTCGCTGCCCTACGACCCGGCGCGCGACTTCGTGCCGGTGCGGCTGGTCGGGCGCAGCCCCTTCGTGCTGGCGGCCGCGGCCAGCTTCCCGGCCAAGGACCTGCCCGACCTCATCGCCCGCGCCAAGGCCCAGCCCGGGATGCTGGCCGCGGGCACCGAGGGGCCCAAGACTTTCTCGGGCATGGTGCTCGACAGCATGGCCGCCACCGCCGGCATCAAGCTCAACCAGGTGCCCTACACCAAGGCGCCCGAGGCGCTGCAGGACCTGCTGGGCGGCCGGCTGCAGCTGGTGTGCCTGCCCGAGGCGGCCCTCACCGCCTACATCCAGGGGGGTCAGGTGCGTGCGCTGGCCGTGAGCACCGGCAAGCGGCTGCCGCAGTGGCCGCAGGTGGCCACCGTGGCCGAGACCCTGCCGGGCTTCGAGTTCACCGGCTGGAACGGCATCTTCGCGCCGGCCGGCACGCCCGCTGCGGTGGTGGCCCGCATCAATGCCGACCTGGACAAGGTCATGGCCCAGCCCGAGACCGCGCAGCGCCTGGCCGCGCTGGGCACGATGGCCGAAGGCCCCATGAGCCCGGCCGAGTTCGGCAGCTTCATGAAGGCCGAGCGCGAGCGCTGGGCGGTGGCCGTCAAGACCATCGGCCTGCAGCCCGAATGAGCCGGGCCGGGGGGAAGCGACATGCAACGCCGCGACTTCATCCGCCAGGCCGGCGCGGGCGCGCTCGCCGGTGCGCTGGGCCCGTCCCTTGCACAGGCACAGGCCGAGCGCACCGCCTTCATCATCTCGGGCTTTCCGGCCGGCGGCATGGGCGACCAGGTGGCGCGCCCGCTGGCCGAGAAGCTGCGCGGGCGCTATGCGCCCGGCGTGGTGGTCGATGCCCGGGTGGGCGCCGGCGGCCGCATCGCGGTGGACTACGTGCGCCGGGCGGTGCCCGACGGCATGACGATCCTGCAGATCCCCAGTTCGCCGATGACGCTGTACCCCAACACCTACCGCAAGCTGAGCTATGACCCGCTCGCGGACTTCGTGCCGGTGTGCAGCACGGTCAACTATGCCTTCGTGCTCACCGCCGGGCCCGGCGTGCCGGCCGAGGTACGTACGCTGGCCGACTACCTCAAGTGGGTGCAGGCCAATCCGCAGGCCGCCACCTATGGCGTGCCGGCGGCGGGCTCGGCCCTGCACTTCGTGGGCATGCTGCTGGAGCGCCACGGCGGCCGCAAGCTCACGGCCGTGCCCTACAAGGGCGGGGCGCCGCTGCTCAACGATGTGCTGGGCGGCCAGGTGCCGGTGAGCATCAGCGTGCTGGGCGAGGTCATGCCTTACATCCGCAGTGGCCGGCTGCGCGGACTGGCCGTCTCCAGTGCGCAGCGCTCGCCCTTCCTGCCCGATGTGCCCACCTTCGTCGAACAGGGACTGGCCGACGTGGTGGTGCAGGAATGGCTGGGCTGGTTCCTGCCGGCCCGCGCGCCGCGCGAGCGGGTGCAGCAGCTGAACGCGCTGGTGGGCGAAGGCCTGCGCGATCCGGCGCTGGTCGACAGCCTGGCCAGGAACGGGCTGCAGCCCTTCCACCAGTCGCCGGAGGAATTCGCCCAACTGGTGCGCGGCGATCTGGCGCGCTGGGCGCCCATCGTGAAGTCCTCGGGCTTTACCGCGGAGGACTGACAGCATGGTGATCGAACTGACGGGTGCGCAGGCGCTGGTGCGGCTGCTGGCGGTCGAGGGCGTGGAGCAGGCCTACGGCATCGTGGGCGGCAAGCTGGCGCCGCTGCTGCATGCCATCGCGGGCCAGCCGGGGCTGCGCTTCATCGGCACCCGGCACGAGGCCGCGGCGCCCATGATGGCGGCGGCCACCTTCGCCGGAACCGGCCGGCTGGCCGTGGCCATCGGCGAGATGGGGCCGGGCGGGCTCAACCTGATCTCGGGCCTGGGTGTGGCCTTTGCCAACCAATTGCCGCTGCTGGCCATCACCACCAACCAGCACCGCGCCGCCGCCTACCCGCACAGCGGCATGTTCATGGACCTGGATGCGGTGGCCGTGAGCCGCGCCATCACGAAGTGGAATGCCGTCGTCCACGACGCCCGGCGCCTGCCCGAGCTGGTGCGCCGCGCGCTGCGCGAAGCCCTGGGTGGCCGGCCCGGTCCGGTGCACCTGGACATTCCGCAGGACGTGCTGGCCCAGCGCTGCGCCTTCGCCGATGACGAGTTCGACCTGCCGCCGCACCGCTACCGCGCCATCGGTCGGCCGCGGCCGGATGCCCAGTCTGTGGCGCAGGCGGCCGCGTTGCTGCGCGCGGCGCGCCGTCCGCTGATCGTGGCGGGTGGCGGGGTGGTGGCCAGCGACGCGGCGGCGCAGGTGCAGGACCTGGCCGCGCGCCTGGGCTGCCCGGTGGTGCCCACGCAGATGGCGCTGGGCGTGGTGCCCACCGCCAGTGCACATTTCATCGGTCATGGCGGCCTCATCGCCGGCGCCCCGGTGCAGGCGGCCTTTGCCGAGGCGGACGTGATCGTGGCGGTGGGCTGCCGCTGGTCGTCCTGGATGTGGGACGCGCAAGGCCCGCTGGCCCGCCGCAGCCACCGCACCATCGCCATCAACCTGGACCCCTCGGCGCTGGGCCATCCGGCGGTGCACGAGGTGGCGATGCAGGCAGACGCCCGCGCCGCGCTGGACGACCTGTGCGCCGCCCTGCAGACCGGCGAGCTGGCGGTGGAGGCCGACTGGCTGCCGCGCATGAGGGAAGGCCGCCAGCGCTACGAGGCCGCCCTGCATGCCGCGGCCGATGCGCCCCGCGAGGAGGGCGCCGCCATGCATCCGGCGGCGCTGGCGCGCGAGATCGGCGCAGCACTGCCGTCCGACGCGCTGGCGGTGTTCGATGGCGGCCACACCACGTTCTGGTCCAACGACCTGACGCCCGTGACCGCACCGCGCACGCGCTTCCACGAGCCGGGCATGAGCCACCTGGGCTTCGGCCTGCCCTATGCGCTGGCGCTGCAGGCGGTGCATCCGGGCCGGCCGGTGGCGCTGATCACGGGCGACGGCTCCTTCGGCTTCACGCTCAACGAGCTGGACACGGCCCGTCGCCAGCGGCTGCCCGTGCTGGTGGTGATCCACAACAACGAGGCCTGGGGCATCATCCGCGCCGGTCAGCGCAAGGCGCTGGACTTCGAGCTGGGCACCGACCTGTCGGGCACGGACTATGCGGCAGTGGCACGCGGCTTCGGCTGCCACGGTGAACGCGTGCTCGCGCCGCAGGAGGTACGTCCGGCCATGGAGCGGGCCTGGGCCAGCGGCCTGCCGGCGGTGCTGGACTGCCGCACCGACTTCCTGCCCCATCCGGCCGGGCCGATGTTCGGCAGCATGAACCAGTACGGCTTCGAGGCGCTCACGCGGCTGCCCGCGGCCCCATCGGCCTGATCGCTTCTTGACTCACTTCCTGGAACACGCCATGACCGCCTCCCTCACCCTCGACCAGGCCCAGCGCCTGCTGGCCGCCGCCCTGGCGCGATCGCGCGAACGCGGCTTCAAACCCATGGCCGTGGCCGTGCTTGACGGCGCCGGCCACCTCAAGGCCTTTGTCAGCGAGGACGGCGCCAGCATGTTCCGCTTCGATGTCGCCCGGGCCAAGGCCTGGGGTGCGGTGGGCATGGGCGTGGCCAGCCGCGCGCTGGCCGAGCGGGCCCGCGACAACCCCAACTTCTTCGTCTCGCTGTCGGCCACGGCGCAGGGCCGCTTCCTGCCGCAGACGGGTGCCGTGGTCATCAAGGATGCCGCCGGCACGGTGATCGGCGCCGTGGGTGCCAGCGGTGGCACGGGCGACGAGGACGAGCTGATCTGCATCGCGGGCGTGGAGGCCGTCGGGCTGCAGTGGGGCTGAGCCTGGCCGCCATGCGATACGTCGCGCATGGGCATCGGGGCGCGGCGCCCGCTGTGGGCGCCGTTGCCGGTGCGGGCCGTTTCCGCGATCGAGAGGCTGTCGATGGCCGCCCCCGGCGCCAACCCGGAACACGATGAAACACCCTGCAGCCTGCCCATGCGGCATCGATGTCCACGCGCATGTGGTGCCGGAGAACTTTCCGAGCTATATCGGCGACAGGCTTCCCGCCGAGTGGCCGTCGATGGCTCCCGCCCATGCCTGCCATCGCCACGTGATCATCGCGGGCAAGGTGTATCGCACCGTCTCCGACGGCTGCTGGAACACCGCCCGGCGTCTCGACGATCTCGCCGCCATGGGCCTGGCCATGCAGGTGATCTCGCCGATGCCGGAACTGCTCTCCTACTGGATGGCGGCTGCGGACGCGCAGCAGCTGCTTCGCTACACCAACGACTGCATGGCATCGATGGTGAACGAGGGAGGCGGCCATATCGCGGCGCTGGGTGCGGTTCCGCTCCAGGACCTGGACCTGGCCATTGCGGAGCTGGAGTACGTGGTCAAGACGCTCGGATTCGCCGGCGTGGAGATCGGCAGCAACATCAATGGCGTGCCGGTCGGTGCACCACAGCTCGATCCCTTCTTCGAGGCCTGCGAAGGGCTCGGCGCCGCGGTGTTCGTCCACGCACTGCGACCGGCGGGCATGGAGCGGCTCGTCGGCCCCGCCTCTCTGCAACAGGTGCTGGCCTATCCGGGGGACGTCGGATTGGCGGCGGCATCGGTCATCACCGGCAATCTGATGTCGCGCCGCCCGAGATTGCGCATCGCCTTCAGCCACGGAGGCGGCACGCTCGCATCGTTGTTGCCGCGCCTGCAACAGGGCTGGGACGTCTTTCCTGAACTGAGGCAGAGCCTCGGCGCCTCGCCGGTGGAACAGGCTCGCCAACTGTTCTACGACACGCTTGTCTTCGATGCGCGGACGCTTCGCCATCTGGTCGATCAGTTCGGTGCCGGCCAGTTGATGGTGGGCACCGACTACCCCTTCAACTTCCGCGATCGCATGCCGGTGGAGCGCATCGAGGCCGCAGGCTTCTATGCCCCGACGGCCCAGGCGCTCCTGCATCGGAATGCGGCGCGCTTTCTCCACCTTCCGGCCGGGGCGCCGGCCGCGTGATCCGTCAGGGAGACCACTGCCGAGCGACCACGATGGGCCTCTCGTTCGCATTGCAACAAGGCTTTCGATGCGCACCACGAGCCATGATCGAAGCGGCCCAGCCTGACATGGGACGACCGGCCCCCACGCTCCGCAGCCGGTGGGGCTGGCAACCGATGGCGGCCCGCCGGGCAGCTCAGCCGGCCGGGCCAGGCGTCTCCAGCTCCACCACCGTCTCGCGCAGCCAGGCGCCGATCTGCGCCAGCCGGCGGGGGTCGGCCGCCTGGTCGCGCAGCACGCCGCAGTTCATCACGTAGCGCAGGCCCTCGACAGGTCGGCTGAAGGGCACGGCCACCGCCACGATCTCGGGACGGAAGTCGGCCGAGCTGCACCACCCCTGACGCCGGCAGTCGGCGATGGCCGCACTGGCGGCCGGCCACAGCCGCGCGAAGGCCTCGGGTTGCGTCAGGCGCAGGCGGTGCAGCAGGGCCTCGCGCGTCGGGTGGTCCACGCTGGCCAGCCAGGCCCGGCCCATGGCGGTGTGCAGCATCGGCATCGGGGCGCCGGTGTCGGGCGGCAGCAGGCGCGCGTCGGTCTGCCAGGCGGTTTCGACATAGACCATGCTGGTCTCGTGCGGCAGGCCCAGCGAGACGGCGCCGCCGGTGCGGGCCGCCAGGGCCAGCATGGCCGGCCGTGCGTGACGCCGCAGCGGCAGCCCCGAGAGCATGGGATAGGCCGCGGCCAGCACGGCCGGCGCCAGGCGGTAGCCGGCCGTGGCCTCGTCGCGCCGCAGATAGCCGCGTTCCATCAGCGTGTGCACCAGTCGCTGCACGGTGTTGGGCGCGAGGCCCAGGCGCCGCGCGAGGGCGCGGATGCCCAGCACCGGCTCGCCCGGCGCGAAGCTGCGCAGCAGGTCGATGCCATGCGCCAGCGTGCGGGCGAAGCCGCCATCGCGTGGATCGTCCTGCGCGGCCGCCGTTCCGTGGCCCACCAGCCAGGCGGGCGCGGGTGGCACGGCCGGTGGCTGGCCCGCGCCGTCGCGCAGCAGGGCGCGCTGCCAGTCGGCCTCGATGGTGCGTGCCAGCTGCACGAGACATGGGCCGATCTCCCGCTGCAACGCGCGCGGTGCCAGCCGCCGCGCGGGCAGGCCGGCGTTGAGCAGCAGGTGCTCGCCCTGCAGCGTGATGCGCAGCGGCACGGCCACCGCGTGCACGTCGGGCAGCCAGTCGCCTTCGGAATGGCAGAAGCCCTGCGCGGCCCACTGCCGCTGGGCTTCGCGCAGCACGCGGTCGAAGCGGCTGGCTTGCGCGCCGTCCACGACGGCGAGCGCCACGCGGGCTGCTTCGCGTTCCGATGGCGTCGCTGTGGCCAGCCAGGCGCGGCCAATGGCCGTGTCCAGCAGGGGCAGCGGCGCCCCCAGGTCGGGCTGGAAGGTGAGCGGGTCGTTGTTGCGCCAGGTCTCCACATAGACCATGCGGTGCCGGTCGCGCATGCCCAGCGACACCGAGGCGCCCAGCGCATCGGCCAGCTGCTTCATCGGCAGCCGGGCGATGCGTCGCAGGCCCAGCTGCGCGAGCAGCGGATAGCCCAGCGTCAGCGCGCCGCTGCCCAGCCGGTGGCCGCGGCCCTCGCCAGCTGGCACGACGAGGCCGCGGCTGGCCAGCGTGGTGGTGAGCCGGGTGATCGTGGCGCGGGCGAGGCCGGTGCGCTGCGCGAGGGCCGAATTGCCCAGCACGGCGGGCGCGCCGGCAAAGGCCTCCAGCACGTCCAGGCCGTTTGCCAGCGTGGTGGCGAAGCGCGGGTCGGTGATCGGCATTGGGGAAAGAGCGGCCTGGATGCGGGGCGGTGTCTGTCCAATATAGCGAAACAGCGTTTGGCGCCGGACCGGTGCCTCCCTAGTCTTCGGGCCCTGCCGCACTTCAGTGTGCCGGCACCCACCGGAGACAACGACATGCTCAAGCAACTGATGGCCGCCACGCTGGCGGCCGGCCTCGCACTGGCCGCGCCGCTGGCCTCGGCGCAGGCCGCCTATCCCACCAAGCCGATCCGCCTGGTCGTGCCCTTCGCGCCCGGCGGCTCTGCCGACGTGGTGGGCCGGCTCATCGCCGAGGAACTGCGCGCCGGACTGGGCCAACCCGTGGTGGTGGACAACCGCCCCGGCGCCGGCGGCAACATCGCCGGTGACATGGTGGCCAAGTCGCCGGCCGACGGCTACACGCTGCTGCTGGCGGCGGCCGGCCCCATCGCCATCAATCCCAGCCTGTACGGCCGCATGCCCTACAACCCGGCCACCGACCTGGCGCCGGTGGTGCTGCTGGCGCGCGACCATCAGCTCATGGCCGTCACGCCGTCGGTGCCGGCGCGCGATGTGCGCGAGTTCATCGCCTATGCCAAGGCCAATCCGGGCAAGGTCTCCTTCGGCTCGCCGGGCAACGGCACGCCCGCGCACCTGGGTGGCGAGTTGTTCAACCAGATGGCGGGCACGCAGATGGTCCATGTGCCCTACAAGGGCAGCGCGCCGGCCATGAACGACCTGATCTCGGGCCAGATCACCGTGATGATCGACAACATGCCGGCGCTGCTGCCCCAGGTGCAGTCCGGCCGCCTGCGGGCCCTGGGCGTGGCCAGCCCGTCGCGCGCGAGCGGTGCCCCCGACATTCCCACCGTGGCCGAGTCCGGCCTGCCCGGCTTCAACGTCACCGCCTGGAAGGGCCTGATGGCGCCGGCCGGCACGCCCAGACCCATCGTCGCGAAGCTGAACGAAGTGGCGGTGGCGGCCGTGGCCAAGCCGGAGATCCGCAAGCGCCTGGTGGACCTGGGCGCCGAGCCCGGCGGCGGCAGCCCCGAGGACTTCGGCGCGCTCATCGCCAAGGACAGCCGCAGCTGGGCGGCGCTGGTGAAGTCCACCGGCGCGCGGGTGGACTGAGGTATGCCCGACGCTTTCGATCCCGCGCAAGGGCCGCTGCACGGCCTGCGCATCCTGGACATGGCCACCGTCGTGGCCGCCCCCTTCGCGGCCACGCTGTGCGCCGACCTGGGCGCGGAGGTGACCAAGCTGGAACTGCCCGACGGCAGCGACGCCCTGCGTTCGTTGGCGCCGGTGGAGCCCGGTCATGCCCTGTACTGGAAGGTGCTCAACCGCGGCAAGCGCGGTATCACGCTGGACGTGCGCACCGACGCCGGCCGCGCCCTGTTCCTGCGTCTGGTGGCCGGCATGGACGTGCTGTTGGAGAACTTCCGTCCCGGCACGCTGGACCGCTGGGACCTGGACCTGGCGACGCTGCACCGGGCCAATCCGCGGCTCATCGTGCTGCGGCTCACCGGCTTCGGCCAGACCGGGCCCTATGCGGGCCGGCCCGGCTTCGCGCGCATCTTCGAGGCCATGGGTGGCCTGGCCCATCTGACCGGCGAGGCGGACGGCCCGCCGCAGCATGTCAACTTTCCGCTGGGCGATTCGATGGCCGGCCTGTTCGGCGCCTTCGCCATTGCGGCGGCGGCGGCGGAGCGGGCGCGCTGCCCCGATGCGCCCGGCCGCGAGATCGACCTGTCGGCCACCGAGGCCCTGCTGCGCGTGCTGGAGCCGCTGGCGGTGGAGCGCGAGCGCAGCGGCCAGCCGCGCCAGCGCAGCGGTGCCCGTGCCACCTACACCGCGCCGTCCAACATCTACCGCACGAAGGACGGCGACTGGATCACGCTGGTGGGCTCGTCGGATGCCATCTTCCGGCGCCTGTGCGTGGCCATGCAGGCGCCCGACATGGCGGCCGACCCGCGCTTCACCACCAACCCGCTGCGGGTGCGGCACCTCGATGCGCTGGACGGACGCGTCGCCGCCTGGTGCGCCGCGCACAGCCATGACGAGCTGCGGGCCGCGCTCGATGCGCATTCGGTGCCCTTCTGCAAGGTCTACGACATCGACGACGTGCTGGCCGATCCGCACTTTGCGGCGCGCGGCGCCATCGTGCGCCTGCCCGATGCCGAGCTGGGCTCGGTGCCGGCGCCGGCCGTGGTGCCGCGCTTCGGCGGCCATGCCTTCGCGCCGCCGCGCACCGGCCCGGCGGTGGGCGAACACAACGCCGAGGTTTTCGGCGCGCTGGGCCTCACGGCCGAGGACCTGCGCGGGCTGCGCGCGGCTGGTGCGCTGTGAGGTGGCAGCCACGTCGCGGAGCTGCTCTGCCCACCCTGCCTCACGGCCCAATGCACGAGGGCCGACCCAGAGCCGTTCGGGTTGAGCCTGTCGAAGCCTGGGCACACGCGCAGGGCATGACTGAGTGACCTTGGCCCACGGCCCACCCTTCTCCCCTTCATCCTTCATCCCCCACGACCATGATCCGCGACACCGCCGCCTTCGACGAAACCCTGCAATCCCTGCGCCGCTATGTGCGCGAGCGCCTGATTCCGCGCGAGGCCGAGGTCGAGGCCGGCGACGAGGTGCCGGCCGATCTGGTGGAGGACATGGCGCGCCTGGGCTTCTTCGGCTGGTCCATCCCCGAGGCCTGGGGCGGCGCCGGCATGACGACGGAAGAGCTGGTGCTGGCGGCGATGGAACTCTCGCAGGCCTCGGTGGCTTTCCGGGCGCGCGTGGGCACCAACACCGGCATCGGTTCCGAGGCGCTGGTGGCCGATGGCACGCCCGCGCAGAAGGACCGCTACCTGCCGCTGCTCGCCAGCGGCCAGCTCACGGGCGCCTTCGCGCTGACCGAGCCCGAAGCCGGTTCGGACGCTACGGCGCTCAAGACCACGGCCGTGCGCGACGGCGATCACTATGTGCTGAACGGCACCAAGTGCTTCATCACCAATGCGCCCATCGCCGGCCTGTTCACGGTGATGGCGCGTACCGATCCGCAGGACGCGAGCGCACGCGGCATCAGCGCCTTCCTCGTCGAGCGGGACATGCCCGGCCTGGGTACTGGCACGCCCTACCGCAAGATGGGCCAGGCCGGATCGCCCGTGTCGGAGGTGCATCTGCAGGACTGCCGGGTGCCGGCCAGCCACCTCATCGGCGGGACCGAGGGCACGGGCTTCAAGACCGCGATGAAGGTGCTGAACAAGCAGCGCATCCACCTGGCGGCGCTGTGCACGGGTCCGGCGATCCGCATGCTGGACGAGGCCATCGCCTGGACGACGCAGCGCCGGCAGTTCGGCCAGCCGGTGGCGGCCTTCCAGCTGATGCAGGCGCTGATTGCCGATTGCCAGACCGAGATCCAGGCGGCGCGCGCGCTGATCCTGCAGACGGCGCGCGAGCGCGATGCGGGGCAGGATGTGACGTTGCAGGCGTCGATCTGCAAGTACTTCGCGTCCGAGATGTGTGGGCGCGTGGCCGACCGGTGCGTACAGATGCTGGGCGGCACGGGCTTCATCCAGGGTCACCCGATCGAGCGCTTCTACCGTGATGTTCGGCTGTTCCGGTTGTACGAGGGCACGAGCCAGATCCACCAGCTCAACATCGCGAAGCGGACGATTGCGGCGGCGGGGTATCGACTGGCCGATTGAGCGGGCCCGTCTGCGCGTTTGCGTTCTCGGGTGTGGTGATTGGTGCCTGATGCTTGGTGCTTGGTGCTTGGTGCGCGTCAAGGGTGACATGGCGAGTGCCGTGAAGCTAACCCGGCAGAGGACGCCGGCATGCGCGCTCCCGGTGCACGCTCGCGCTGACCGGCTTGCCTCGCCGGACGGGTGCTCGCTTTCCACCGACGTGCCCGGGGCACTGCACGGCGCCGCGAATGGCACCTCCGCACGCAGACCGGCATCCTCCGCCTCGACGCTGCGCCCGAACGGCCGGGTTCGGCCATACGGGTCCTAACTCCGTTCGCCCTGAGCTCGTCGAAGGGCAGAGCGGAGCGCGGCGCAAATGCCCGGCGCTGCTTGACCTGCCTGCGTGCCGCCCACAGGTGCGAGGCTTCGACAGGCTCAGCTCGAACGGTCTGGGGGTTGACGGGCCCGCCTTGCCCTGAAACGCAGGATCAGGACTTCAGGACTCAAGGACTCAAGGACTCAAGGACTCAAGGACTCCACGGCCCTGATGGTCTCAAGGCCCCATGACCTGAACAGCGGAGGGCTCGCGCGCAACGTCGAGGCGGAGGATGCCGGTGTGCGTGCGGAGGTGCCATTCGCGGCGCCGTGCAGTGCGGCAAGCACGTCGGTGGAGAGCGAGCACCCGTGTCGTGCAGCAAGCCGGTCGGCGCGAGCGTGCACCGGGAGCGCGCATGCCGGCGTCCTCCGCCGGGTTAGTACCCCTATCGCCAGTGCCCAGCGCCCTATTGCCAGTGCCCGAGGCCCTATTGCCAGTGCACCAGCGTCCTACCGCCGCTGCCCCGAGACGCTCCGCCAGCGCACCAGGCCCCTGCCACCCATCGTCCCAGGACACGACCGCCGGTCGACGCAGGAGAAGCGGCGGATCTTTGCCGCCGGTCGGTGAGACCCCAACGAACCCGCGCTACCGGATCACCTGCCGCGCCCGCAGACCTTCCAGATCGCTGCCCTGCAAACCGAGCAGCTCGCCCAGCACCTCGGCCGTGTGCTCGCCCAGGTGCGGCGGCGGCTGGTGCACGGGCGCGCGCTGGCCGTCGAACACGTAAGGCGGTGCGTGCACACCCTGCGTGCCGGCCTCGCTGTCCTCGAAGCTGTGCCACAGGCCCACCTCGCGCGTGCGCTTCGAACCGAGCGCCTCGTACAGCCCCAGCACCTCGCCGCAGGGAATGCCCGCCGCGTCCATGCGCGCGATCAACTGCGCGCGCGGATGCCTGGCGATCTCGGCCAGCAGGATGGGCAGCAGCACGGCGCGGTGCTTCGCGCGCTCGGTGTTCTGCGCGAAGCGCGGGTCCAGCGGCAGGTCCGGCCGGCCGATCACCGCCTCGCAGAACTTGCGGAACTGGCCGTTGTTGCCCACGGCGATCACCACCGGCCCATCGGCCGCGTCGAACACGCCGTAGGGCACGATGGACGGATGCGAGTTGCCGAACTTGGGCGGGTCGGCCTGCTGCATCCAGGCCGTGAGGCCGTAGTACGAGGTGATCATCATGCCGCCGTCGTACAGCGACATCTGGATGTGCCGGCCCCGGCCCGTTCGATGGCGCTCGTGCAGCACCGCCAGGATGGCCTGCCCGGCATACATGCCCGTGAACATGTCCACTGCCGCGATGCCGAACTTGAGCGGGCCCTGGCCCTCCTCGCCGTTCATCGCCATCAGGCCCGTCTCGCCCTGGATCACCAGGTCGTAGCCCGGACGCGCGCGCTCCGGCCCCAGCGCCGAGTAACCCGCGATGGAGCAGTAGATGAGCCCGGGGTTCAGCGCCTTCAGGTCCTCGTAGCCCAGCCCCATCTTCTCGGCGCCACCGTGCTTGAAGTTCTGGATCAGCACGTCGCTCTTCGCCGCCAGCTGCCGCGCCATGTCGCGGCCCTCGGGCGTCTGCAGGTCGAGGGCCACCGAGCGCTTGTTGCGGTTGCAGCTGTTGAAGTAGGTGGTGTTGTGCTGGCCGATGCGCAGCCCCCAGTCGCGCGTGTCGTCGCCGCGCTCGGGATGCTCGACCTTGATCACCTCCGCGCCCAGGTCCGCCAGCGCCTGCGCGCACAGCGGCCCTGCCATCACGCGGGACAGGTCCAGCACACGCAGGCCGGCGAGCGGGGCGGGAGACAGGGACGTCATGGCGGGCGGGGCTTCAAGTGCCTTGCTTGGGGATGTTCAGGCTCTGCAGCAATGGCAGCCAGCGGTCCGATTCGGTCTTGACGAAGCGGTCCAGCTCTTCGGGCGTGCTCCCGCGCGGCTCCATGCCGATGGCGCGGGCGCGGGCCACGAACTCGGGGTCGGCGATCACCTGGTTGACGGCCTTGTTCAATTTGTCGATCGCGGCGCGCGGCGTGCCGGCCGGCACCGAGAACGAATACCAGAGCGTGGCCACCATGTCGTAGCCCATCTCCTTGAAGGTGGGGGCGTCGGGCACCTGCGGCAGGCGCTGGTCGTCCATCACGCCCAGCACGCGCAGCTTGCCGGCCTTGATGTAGGGCAGCGAGCCGGTGATGGAGGTGCCGTGGATGTCGATCTGCCCACCCAGCAGCGCCTGCAGCGCCGGCGCGTCGCCGTTGAAGGGGATGTGCGTGGTGCTGAAGCCCTGGGCGCGCTCGAAGGCGATGGGCGCCAGGTTGGTCAGGATGGAGGCGCCCGGCGAGCCGCGGTTGATCTTGCCGGGGTTGGCCTTGGCATAGGCCACCATCTCCTTGATGTTCTTGTAGGGCAGGTCGGTGCGGCCCACGATCACCGAGGGCTGGTAGGCGATCTGCGTGACCGAGGCGAAGTCCTTGGCCGGGTCGTAGGGCAGCTTGTCGTACAGCGCGATGTTGTTGGCCAGCGTGCCCAGCGACGAGACCAGCACCGTCTGGCCGTCCGGCTTGGAACGGGCCACGTAGTCGGCCGCCAGGATGCCGCTGGCACCCGGCTTGTTCTCGATGATGACGTTCATGCCGTGCTTGTTCAGCTCCTGGGCCAGGATGCGGCAGTACTGGTCGGTGCCGCCTCCAGCGGCGAAGGGCACCACGATGCGGGTGACGTTCTGCTGGGCGAAGGCCGGGCTCAGCGCGCAGGCGCCGAGCAGCAGGCCGGCCAGGAAGTGGCGGCGATGGCTCATGGTGTGTCTCCGGGTCTTGGGCCCTGTCTCGGGCGTGGCGGCCAGTCTAGGGGGGTGTCCACAGACCTTGATCTCGATCAATGAAAAGATGCTTTCCGTGTCCTGCACATCGGGGCCAAGAGCGGCTGCGCACACTGCGAGGCATGCCGCACCTCGACATCCGCCGCCTGGGCACCACGCGCGACCAGCTGGGCGAAAGCCCCTGCTGGGACGACGAGGCGCAGGCCCTGTGCTGGATCGATGCGCTGGCCGGCACGGTGCACCGCCTGCGCCTCGCCACCGGCACCCTGGAATCTCATGCGCTGCCTGCACCCCTGGGCGCCATCGCGCCGGCCCAAGGCGATGCGGTGGTGGTGGCGCTGCGCCATGGCTTCGGCCGCTACGACTTCGGCACGCGCCGGCTGACGATGCTCGGCGACATCGGCCTCTCGGATCTCGACGTGCGGCTCAACGACGGCAAGTGCGACGCGGCGGGCAACTTCGTGGCCGGCACCATGCACATGAACCGGCCGGCGGATGTGCCGGTGCGCGGCGGGCTTTACCGGCTGTCGCCGGCAGGTCGCGTGGAGCAACTGGCCGACGACATCGGCTTTGCCAACGGCCCCTGCTTCAGCCCCGACGGACGCACGCTCTACCTGGCCGACAGCCTGGCCCGCGTGATCTGGGCCTACGACTACGACCCGCGGGGTCCGTTGTCCAACAAGCGCAGCTTCGTGGAGACCCATGGCTTCGAATCCGGCCCCGACGGTGCGACGGTCGATGCCGAAGGGTTTGTCTGGAGCGTGCTGGTGCGGGCCGCACGGCTGGCCCGCTTTTCGCCGTCGGGCGAGCTGGAGCGGCTCGTGCCGCTGCCGCTCACATACCCGACCAGCCTGTGCTTCGGCGGGCCGGGCCTGAGGCAGCTGTATGTGACCAGCATCTCGCGTAGCGCCCGGCTGGAAGGCCGCCTGCCGCAGGACGGCGGCCTGTTCGTTCTCGATGGGCTGCCCGTGGCGGGCTTGCCCACGCAGCGCTTCGGCGGGTGAGCGGCGAGCGTCATGCCTCGTCGCGTCGGCTCAGCCGGCCGCGAGCTTCAGCAACTGCACCAGCTTGGCCGCCTGCGCCGGGCTCAGACGCGCAAGCGTGGCGTCGCTGACGCTGGCGGCGGCATCGGCAAGTCGTTCGTAAAGCGCCAGGCCCTCCGGTGTCAGCGAGACCAGGACCCGGCGCCGGTGCGCCGGGTCGTCCTGGAACTGCACCAGTCCTCGCGTTGCCAGGCGGTCCGCCACGCCCTTGATCGTGGCGGCATCCATGGCGGTCATGCGCCCCAACAGGTTCTGCGAGCACTCCTGCACCTGGGCCAGCATGGAGATCACCGCCCACTGGGTGGGCGTCAGTCCGTCCAGGGCCTGGGTCAGCAGTTCCGCATTGCGCTGATAGAGAACCCGCAGCAGGAAGCCGACCTGTTCATCCAGTCGATAGCTCATCGGGGCATTGTGCTTTCGTGTGCCAGGCCGGTGCGCCGGCCCTGGCTCGGATTCTGCTAAGTGGCTGCGTCCGATTGTTTGCATACAAACAATCAAGGCGGCATGGCGAGGCTGCGGACGGTGCTCGCGCCTGTGCAATCTGATTCCAACTCAATCATCGCGAGGGATTCCATGATGAAGTTACAAGGATGGTGTGTGACTGGTGTGGCTGCGGCCGCCACGCTGCTGGTGACCGCATGCGGAGGAAGTGGCGGGGGCACGAGCTTTGCGCCCACGGCAGCAGCGCCCGCGCCCGCTTCAAGCGGGACCTCCACGAGCAGCGCGCCTGCGCCGGCGCCTGAGGCGAGCTTCGAGGCCCAGTGCAGTGCACTGGCCGGGCTGCCGCCGGCCAACGGAAAGCTGGTCAGCGCGGTCTACACGGCGGGCGTGACCAACACGGCGAGCCCCGCATCGTCCACACCCGACCACTGCCTGGTGCGCGGCGAACTCAATTCGCGCACGGGCGTCGACGGCAAGCCCTACGCGATCCTCTTCGAACTGCGGCTGCCCAAGGACTGGAACCAGCGCTTCTTCTACCAGGGCGGCAGCGGCGTGGACGGCAGCGTGCCGGCCGCGCTCGGCGCCTATCCCGGGGGTGGCGCCACGCGCAACGCGCTGCTGGACGGCTATGCGGTCGTGACCACCGACTCGGGGCACGAGGCGCCCTTCGACATGAGCTCGAACGTCACCTTCCTCTTCGCGGTCGATCCGCAGGCCCGTGACGAATACGGCGACAAGCAGCTGCCGCTGGTGGCCGGGTCGTCCCAGGTGGTGATCAAGCAGCTGTATGGCATGCAGCCCAGCCGCTCCTACTTCGTCGGCTGTTCCAACGGCGGGCGGCAGGCCATGGTCGCGGCGCAGCGCTACCCGCAGCTGTTCGACGGCATCGTGGCCGGCGCGCCCGGCTTTCGCCTGACGGCGGCGGCGCTCGAGGGCTCGATCTTCCGTGCCCAGGCGGCGGCGTCGGTGGCGCCCTTGGGCACCGACGGCAAGCCCGACATCTTCAATGCGCTCACGAGTGCGGAGAAGGATACGGTGCGCAACCGCATCCTCGCCAGCTGCGACGCGGCCGACGGCGTCACCGACGGCATGGTCAGCAAGCCCAGCGCCTGCAACCCCGATCCGTCCCAGTGGGTCTGCACCGGCGGCGCCACCAGCAACTGCCTCAGCGCCGACAAGGCCGCCTATGTGAAGAAGTTCTTCGAGGGTGCGAAGACGTCCACCGGCCGCCAGATCTACGGACCTTGGCCCTATGACCCCGGCATGATCGACACGGTCGGCACGCCCGCCCAGCTGTACTACGCCATCTTCGCGGGCGAGGCCTCGCACGTGTACACCACGCCGCCGACGGTCACGCCCGACCTGCTCGGCTACGCCCGCACGGCCGACCTGGATGCCGAGTACGCCAAGATCTTCGACGTGTCCGGCATCTACACGCGCTCCGGCCACGAGTTCACGGACGCGGACTCGGCCGACATGGACGCCTTCCGCGCGCGGGGCGGCAAGATCCTGTCGTTCAACGGCACGGCCGACTGGGCGTTCTCCTTCACCGATCTGTCCAGGTACCAGGACCGCGTGATCGCACGCTACGGCCGCACCGAGGCCGACAAGTTCGCCCGCGCCTTCGCGGTGCCCGGCATGGACCACTGCAGCGGCGGCAAGTACGGCACCGACCAGTTCGATGCCTTCGGCGCCGTGGTCAACTGGGTCGAGAAGGGCCAGGCGCCCGACGTGATGGTGGCCACCGCACGCGCCGCCGCCGGCGTCGCTTGGCCGGGCCGCACCCGTCCGCTGTGTCCGTATCCGAAGGAAGCGGTCTACAACGGCTCGGGCAGCATCGAGTCGGCCAGCAGCTTCAGCTGCCGCTGACGGGCGGCACGGCGCCGGCACCGCACCGCGTCAGGGCGGTGCCGGCGCGTCGTCCTGCAGCGCCTCGGCCACGAAGTCCACGAAGGCCCGCACCTTCAGCGGCAGGGCGCGGTTCTGGCGGAACACCGCGAAGATGCCGTTGGAAAACGCCCGCACCGCGAAGCGGTACTCGGGCAGCAGGCGCACCAGGGTGCCGTCCTGCAGGTTGCTGCGCACCGTAGGCTCGGACAGCAGCGCCACGCCCATGCCGCCCAGCGCGGCCAGGCGCAGCATCTCGCCGTTGTTGGCGCTGAGCACACCCTGGATCGCCAGCTCCTGCTGCACGCCCTGCTCGTCCACGTACTTCCAGCTCGTGGCCTCGTGTTCGCGCCGGTAGGTCAGGCATCGGGCCTGCGGCAGGTCGCTCGGATGCCTGATGCGCGAGTTGGTCTTGAGGTAGGCCGGGCTGGCCACCAGCACCTCGTCGCTGGACAGCAGCCGCTTGATCACGAAGCCCGAGTCGTTGGATTCGCCGGTGCGGATGTCCACGTCGAAGTCGTGCTCGACCAGGTTGACCGGATGCTCCGACAGCTCGATCTGCACCTGGATGTCCGGATAGCGCTGGGCAAAGCGCGGCAGCAGTGGCGCCACCACGCGCAGGCCGATGTGCGTGCGCGAGTGCACCCGCAGCCGGCCTTCGGGCCGCTGGCGGGCGCTGCGCGCGGCCTGCTCGGCATCGGCCATGGCTTCGAGCACGCCTTCCGCGCGTGACAGGAAGGCCTGGCCGGCCTCGGTCATCTTGAGATTGCGGCTGGTGCGGTCCACCAGCTGCACGCCCAGCTCTTCCTCCAGCGCACTGATGCGCCGTGAGATGGTGGCCGGCGACAGGCTCAGGCTGCGCGCCGCGGCCGACAGGCTGCCCTTGCGCTGGGTGGTGACGAAGATGCGCAGCGAGTCGAGGGCCTTCATTTCGAAAGACGCAAAGAAGGTGTGCGCAGGGCGGTGCGCTGGCAGGCCGGGGCGTTCCTAGCATTGATCCACGTCACGAACCAACGATCAGGAGCAACGGCCATGGACTTCGGAATCTTCATTCTGATGCAGCAGCGGAACAAACATAAGACCTCGCACGAGATCCTGCGGGACGCGGTCGAACAGACGCGTCTGGCGGACGAACTGGGCTTCGGCGCGGCATGGTATGCCGAGCACCACTTCAGCAACTACGGCATGTGCTCGTCGCCGCTGACGATGATCGCGCATTGCGCCGCCGCCACGCGCCGCATCCGCCTGGGCACGGGCATCGTGGTGGCGCCGCTGTACACGCCGGCCCGCCTGATCGCCGATGTGGCGATGGTGGACCAGCTGTCCAACGGGCGGCTCAATCTGGGCATCGGCTCGGGCTACCAGCACTTCGAGTTCGAGCGCTTCGGCGTCGCGCTGGAGACGGCCAAGGCCCGCACCTTCGAGATGCTGGATATGCTGGAGCTGGGCCTCAAGCAGCCCAAGTTCAGCTACGACGGGCAGTACTACCAGCAGCCCATGAGTGCCATCAGCCAGCGCGCGGTGCAGCAGCCCGGCCCGCCGATGTGGATCACCAGCGTGGACCCGAGCTTCGTCGCCCGCGCCGTGCGCGGCAACCACCATGTGTTCGTCTCCGGCGGCGACGGCGGCCTGGAGAAACTGGCCAGCACCCGCGCCCTCATCGACCGTGTGGCCACGCAGGAGGGCAAGGACCCGGCCGCCGTGCCCGTGGGCCTGCTGCGCGCCGCCTATGCCAGCAACGACAAGAACGAGGTCGAGAAGTACCTGGACTGCGCCCGCTACCAGCGCCGCATCGCCGTGAGCCTCAAGCGCCGCACGGCGCAGATCGCCGACGACTACCAGGTCGAGGAAGGCATCGTCGAGGGCGAGCCCACGCTCGATGAGATGCGCGCCCTGCTGCCCGTGGGCAGCATCGACACGGTGATCGAGCGCGTGGTCAAGGAGATTCGCACCCTCAAGCCAGTGCACTACTGCTTCCAGACCCAGATGGGCGACTTCGACCACCCCACCATGCTGCGCCAGCTGCGTACCTGGGCCGAGGTCATCATCCCGACCGTGCAGCAGGAGATCGCCAACGACCCGCCGCACCGCGCCGCCGCCGTCCAGCCCGAACTGGCTGCGGCCTGAGCCGCACGCCGAGGTTCCGCCATGACCGCGCTTGCCACCGCCGAACGCATCCGGCCGGCCATCGAGCCCACGCTGCTGCGCCAGCACCTGGGCTGCTTTCCGACGGGCGTGGCCATCGTCACCACGCGCACGGCCGACGGCCAGCCCGCGGGGCTGACCTGCAACAGCTTCAGCTCGGTCTCGCTGGAGCCGCCGCTGGTGTTGTTCAGCCTGCGCAAGGCCAGCCGGCTGCTGGAGACCTTCCAGCAGGCCGAGGGCTTTGCCATCCACATCCTGGGCGAGCACCAGGACGCGCTGTCGGGCCGCTTCGCCTCCAGCAGGATCGAGCACAAGTTCGAGGGCGTGGCCTGGCGCGAGGGCGGGCTGGGCATGCCGCTGCTGGACGACTGCCTGGCCAGCTTCGAATGCAGCCTGTTCGCCGCCCATGACGCGGGCGACCATGTCATCTTCATCGGCGAGGTGCACCACCTGGGCGCCGGCACGGGCGAGCAGGCGCTGGTGTTCTACAAGGGCGCCTACATGCGCCTGGCCGAGTCGCTGCGCCACCGCGTGGTGCAGGGCGGCATGGGCGATGCCGATGTGGACGAGGCCTACCGCACGCTCTATGGGCGGCTGCTGCGCCTGGCCTGCGAACGGGCGAGCGAGGCCGAGATCGACGCCATCGAGGCGGCCGCCGGGCTGATCGAGGCGCATCCCGAGGACGCGCCGCTCAAGGCCCGCATCGATTCGGCCAGCGCCTTCTTCGGCGCCATTGCCGCCGCCGGCCACAACGATGCGCTGATGCTCATGGCCCAGACCATGACCGCGGTGCTGCGCGAGCGCATGACCCATGTGCTGTCGGTGCGCGCGCGGCCCGACCTGTACCCGCTGCGGCGCGCCGTGGTGCATCACCTGCGCGAGCGCGATGCCGAAGGCGCTGCCGCCGCCCTGGATGCGCTGATCGACCAGCTGCGTCGCGGCTGAGCGCCATCCCCGACTGCCCCACGGCCCGAAGGCCCTGGGCGATCCGATTGAGAGAGACGAGGAGACACGATGTCCATCGACTACGCCGCGTTCCGGCGTGAACTGGAGACCTTCGCCCGCCAGGCCTGCCTGCCCGAGATCCGGGCCGTGGTGGCCGGCGGCCAGAAGATCACCAAGCGCGAGTACCAGGCCTGGCAGAAGATCCTGAACGACCGCGGCTGGGGCGCCCCCAGCTGGCCGGTCGAGGTCGGCGGCACCGGCTGGGACATCCGCCAGCGCCTGATCTTCGAAGAGGTGATGGCCGAGAACGACTGCCCGCCGCTGTACCACCACGGCCTGGGCCACATCGGCCCGGTCATCATCCGCTTCGGCACGCCCGAGCAAAAGGCCCGCTTCCTGCCACGCATCCTCGATGGCTCGGACTGGTGGTGCCAGGGCTATTCGGAGCCGGGCTCGGGCTCCGACCTGGCCTCGCTGCAGACCAGCGCCCGCCGCGACGGCGACGACTGGGTGGTCAACGGCCAGAAGATCTGGACCTCCCACGCCCACGAGGCCAGCATGATCTACATGCTGGTGCGCACCTCGAAGGAGGCAAAGAAGCAGGAGGGCATCTCGCTGCTGCTGGTGCCCATGGACACGCCCGGCATCACCGTGCGGCCCATCCGCACCATCGACGGCTGGCACCACCTCAACGAGGTCTTCTTCGACGAGGTGCGGGTGCGCGCGGACAACCTGATCGGCGAAGAAGGCAAGGGCTGGACCTGCGCCAAGTTCCTGCTGGAGCGCGAACGCCTGCCCCCGGCCAACGTGGCCCGGCTGGCGCTGATGCACCGCCAGGTCTCGGCCCTGCTGCAGCAGGCCGCACAGGAAGCGGGCGCCCGGCGCGACTTCGGCGTGCTGCAACACAAGCTGCTGCTGTGCGAGGCCGAGCTGCAGGGTGCCCGCGTGATGATGGCCAGCGCCACCGATGACCTGATCCACCAGCGGCCGCTGGGCGTGCAGCCCTCGGCCATCAAGATGACCTGCGCCGACGTCGCGCAGCGCCTGACCACCATCGCCCTCGATGCGGTCGGCCCCGAAGCCGCGCACCGCTTCCTGGCCGAGGAGGGCGGCGAGGAGCTGCCTGCCGCCACCTGGATCCAGAACTACATGTTCACGCGTGCCCGCACCATCGCCGGCGGCACCTCCGAGGTGCAGCGCAACGTGATCGCCAACGCGCTGCTGGGAGCCTGAGCCCATGTCGAACCACTTCTCCCCGCTCTTCCCCGGCATGCTCTTCGACGCGGCCGACCGCTTTGCGCAGGACCATGTGCACAGCGCCACCTTGCCCGGCGACCCGGTGCGCGAGCTGGGCTGGACCGCCACGCTGGTGCCCGAGTCCGACGGCGGCGTCGGCGGCACGCTGGCCGACCTGGCCAGCGTGGTCGAGGGCCTGGCCGCCCAGGGGCTGCAGCTGCCCGTGATCGAGACCTGCGCCGTGGTGCCGCTGCTGCTGCGTGCCGCGCCGACCGAGGTGGCCGGGCCCTGGCTGCAGGCCGTGGCCGAGTCCGAAGTGCAGATCGCGTCGCTGGCCGCGCTGGCGGCCCTGCCCGAAGATGGCACCCTGCGTGCGGTCCGCAGTGAAAGCGGCTTCGTGCTCGACGGCCGCGTGGACGGCGTGGACGCCACGCTGCCCGCCAGCCACTGGCTGGCCGTCGCCACGCTGGACGGCGCGCCCGCGCTCTTTCTGGTCGATGCCGAGCGCGTCGGTGCGCCCGCCGCCCGCTACCACACCATGGAAGGCCGGCAGGGCGCGGACTTCAGGCTGGACGGCGTCGCGCTGCCCTCAACGGCCCTGCTGGCGCAGGGCGAACCGCTGCGCGCTGCGCTGGCCGCGGCCGGCGATGCGGCCCTGCTGCTCACGCTGGTCGACACCGTGGCCGCCCAGGCCGCGCTCATCCGACACACCATCACGCACCTGCAGGAGCGCCGGCAGTTCGGCGTGGCGCTGGCCACCTTCCAGGTGCTGCGCCATCGCGTGGCGGACATGTACGTCAAGGCGCAATGCGCTCAGGGCCTGGTGGTGCATGCCTTCCAGGCGCAGGAATCGGCCGCGCCCCAGCTGCGTCGCACGCTGCAGCTGGCCAAGCTCTCCATCGCCGAGACGGCCCGCGCGGCGGCCGAGGCGGCCATCCAGACGCACGGCGGCATGGGCCTGAGCGAGGAGGTGCTGGCCACCCGCCTGGCCCAGCGGCTGATCGCGTCGGAGTTCCGCTATGGCGACCGGCTGACCCAGTTGGCCGTGCTGCTGCATGCAGCCCCCGCTTCCTCCACCCCTTCTTCTGCCAACACCCTCCCTGGGAGCGCGCGATGAGCATCCACCTCGAAGTCTCCGAATACATCGCCGTCGTGCGGCTGGACAAGCCGCCCGTCAACGCCCTCGACCGCGCCTCGCGCCGCGACCTCATCGCCGCCTTCGACGAGATCTCCGAGCGCAGCGACGTGCGCGTGGCCATCCTCACCGGCACCGGCAAGGCCTTCTGCGCGGGGGCCGACCTGAAGGATCGGCCGAACGCCGACAAGGCCGGCGACTTCCTCGACCACAACCGCTGGACGCGCGAGACGGGCAATGCCATCCGCGAATGCGCCAAGCCGGTGATCGCGGCCATCAACGGCCCGGCGCTGGGCGCGGGCTTCGGCCTGATGGCGGCCTGCGACATCTTCCTGGCCAGCGAGCACGCCACCTTCGCCATGCCCGAGATCAACGTCGGCCTGGCCGGCGGCGTCTCGATGCTGCGCACGCTGGTGGGCCGCTCGTTCACGCGGCGCATGTTCTTCACCGGCATGAAGGTCTCGGCCGCCGAGCTGTACCGCCGCGGCGTGCTCGACGAGGTGGTGCCGGCCGAGCGGCTGATGCCGCTGGCCATGGAGATCGCGCAAGACATCGCCTCCAAGGCGCCGCTGGCCGTGGCCTATGCCAAGCAGGCCGCCAACATGATGGACCTGATGCCCCAGCGCGATGGCTACCGCGTGGAGCAGAACTTCACCATGGCGCTGTCGCGCACCGAGGACGCCAAGGAGGCGCGCCAGGCCTTCCTTGAGAAACGCCAACCGGTCTACAAGGGCCGATGAGCATGCGCCCCGACATCGACATCGACGTCGGCCACGGACTGGAGGCGCTGTTCACGCCGCGCTCCATCGCCATCGTGGGCGCCTCCGACGACGTGACCAAGATCGGTGGCCGGCCGCTGCAGTTCCTGCGCAAGTACGGCTTTGCCGGCGCGATCTATCCGGTCAACCGCAAGGCGGCCGACGTGCAATCGCTGCGCGCGTATCCCGACGTGGCCGCGCTGCCCGAGGCGCCCGAGCTGGCCGTCATCGCCGTGCCGCCCGAGAGCGTGCCGCAGGCCGTGCGCGACTGCGCCGCCCGTGGCGTGAAGGCCGCCGTGGTGCTGTCCGCGGGCTTTTCCGAGATGGGCGAGGCCGGGGCCCGGCTGCAGGCCGAGATCGGCCGCATCGCCCGTGAGACGGGCCTGCGCGTGGTGGGCCCCAACTGCCTGGGCGCCATCGGCGTGCCGGCCAAGAGCATCGCCACCTTCTCGGTGGCGCTGGAGTCCGCCTTTCCGGCGCCGGGGCCCGTGGGCATCGTCTCGCAGAGCGGCAACCTGGGCAGCTACACGCTGCGCCTCGCGTCCGAGCGGGGCCTGGGCATCAGCCGCATGCTGACCACCGGCAACGAATGCGATGTGGACATCGCGGATGCCATCGCTTCGGCCGCGGCCGACCCGGGCACCCGCGTCATCCTCTGCTGCATGGAGACCTGCCGCGACGGCGACAAGCTGCGCCGCGCCATGGCCCTGGCCCGTGCCGCGGGCAAGCCCCTGGTGGTGCTGAAGGTGGGCGTCTCCGAAGCGGGCAGTGCCGCCGCGGCCTCGCACACCGGCGCACTGGCCGGCTCCGACGCCGTGTTCGACGCCGTGCTGCGCGAGGGCGGCGCCCTGCGCGTGCCCAGCATCGAGCAACTGCTGGACGTGGGCCACGCGCTGGCCGTGCTCGGCGAAGGCCGCCTGCCCACGGGCCGGCGCATCGCCGTGCTCACGGCCTCGGGCGGCTTCGGCGTGCTGCTGGCCGATGCGGCCAGCGCGCAGGGCCTGACGCTGCCGCGCCTCGCCGAGGCCACCCAGCAGCGCATCCTGCAGGCAGTGGCCTTCGCGGCGCCGGCCAATCCGGTGGACATGACGGCGCAGGTCTCCAGCCGGCCCGAGCTGCTGGCCCAGGTGCTGGACGCCGTGGCCGCCGATCCGGCCTGCGATACCCTGCTGCTGCAGTCGGCCAATGCCTTCCATGTGCCGCGGCTGCGCGACGTCTTCCTGGCTGCGCTCACGCAGATGCGCGGGCGGCATCCGCAGCGGCTCATCGTGCTGTGCGCTCGGGCGCCGGCAGAGGTGCGGCGGCAGCTCGATGCGCTGGGCATCCCGGCCATCGAGGGCATCGACGCGGCCTGCGCCACCGTGGCGGCCCTGGCGACGCTGGGCATGCAGTCCGCACAACCCTGCGAGGTCGAGGAAATGCCCCGTACGCCGCTGCCAGCCGAGGCCTTCGCCACCGAGGCCAGTGCCAAGGCGGCCCTGGCCGCGGCCGGCCTTCCGGTGCTGCGCGAGGTGGTCGCCACCACGCGTGACGAGGCGGTGGCCGCCGCAAGCGCCATCGGCTTTCCGGTGGTGCTCAAGATCGTGTCGCCCGACATCGCCCACAAGACCGAGGTGGGCGGCGTGGCGGTGGGTGTGCGCAGCGAGGGCCAGCTCATCGATGCGCATGACACGATGCTCGCCCGCGTGGCCGAGAAGGCGCCGGGGGCCCGCATCGACGGCGTGCTGGTGGCGCAGATGGCGCCGGCCGGCTGCGAGCTGATCCTGGGCACCAAGACCGACCCGGTCTTCGGTTCCATGGTCATGGTGGGCCTGGGCGGCATCCATGCCGAGATCTGGAAGGACGTGGCCCTGCGGCCCGCGCCGGTGGATGCTGCGGCGGCCGAGGCCATGCTGCGCTCCCTCAAGTCCTTCCCGCTGCTCGACGGTGCGCGCGGCCGGCCCAAGGCCGACGTGGCGGCCGCGGCCCAGGCCATCGCCGCGCTGTCGCGCTTTGCCGCCCGGCATGCCGACGACGTGGCCGAGATCGACATCAACCCGCTGGTGGTGCTGGACGCCGGCCAGGGTGCCTTCGCGCTCGATGCGCTGCTGGTGCCCACCTCGACGAACAACAAGGACGCTCATCCATGACCGCCACCCTTTCCTCGCTCGCCGGCCGAACGGCCTTCATCAGCGGCGCCGGCCACGGCATCGGCCGCGCCACCGCTCTGGCCCTGGCGGCCCGCGGCGCCGTCGTCGGCATCAACGACCTCAAGCCCGAGTTCGTCGAAGACGCCGTGGCCGCGGTGCGCGCCGCGGGTGGCCAGGCCATCGGCCTGCCCTGCGACGTCGCCACCCGCGACGGCATGCGCGAGGCGGTGCAGCGCTTCGCGGCCGATGCCGGTCGCCTCGACGTGATGGTCAACAACGCCGCCTGGGTCCGCTATCAGTCGCTGCCCGAGATCACGCCCGAGGTCATGGACCGCATGGTGGAGATCGGCTTCAAGTCGGTGATCTGGGGCATCCAGGCCGCGGCCGAGGCCATGGATGCCGAACGGGGCGGCGCCATCGTCAACGTGGCCTCCATCGCGGCCTTCAAGTCGCCGATGCGCTCGGTGGTCTACAGCGGCATCAAGGCCGGCGTGCTGGGCATCACCCGCGCCGCGGCGGCCGACCTGGGCGCACGCCGCATCCGCGTCAATGCGGTGGCGCCGGGCGCGGTGCCCACCGAGGGCACGGTGCGCAACCGCAATGCCGAGCTGGATGCCAAGCGCATCGCGCGCACGCCGCTGGGCCGGCTGGGCACGGTGCAGGACATCGCGGACGCCATCGTCTTCCTGGCCAGCGACGAGGCGCGCTTCCTCAATGCAGAAGTGCTGCGGCTGGACGGCGGTGCCTCGGAGACCTCGCTGTGAGCGCGCCAGCAAAGTCCTTCGCGCCCACGCGGCTGCAGAACGTCTACCTGGTGGCCGAGCGGCCGGCTGCGCTGCACGCCTTCTACAGCGAGGCCCTGGGCCTGTCGCTCAAGTTCGCCGACGGCGAGCGCTGGTACCAGTACGGCGTGGGCGGCGGCAATGTCTCGCTGGCCTGCCGCGAGGAGGCGGCGCCGGCCACTTCGGGCGCGGTGATGGTGTTCGAGGTCGCGGACTTCGACGGCGCTTCGGAACGCATCGCCGCGGCCGGCGGCGAGGTGCTGGGTCTGCGCGACATGGGCGCCCATGGCGCCGTGCTGTCGCTGCGCGATCCGGAGGGCCATGTGGTGCAGATCTTCCGGCGCTCGCCTCCGGCAGACGCCAAGGCGCAGCCGTGAGCGCCTCCGCCGTCGACACGGCCGCGCTGCAGACGTTGCTGGACCGCGAGGCCATCCGCGACTGCCTGTACCGCTACTGCCGCGGCATCGACCGCTGCGACGAGGCGGCCTTGCGCTCGGCCTACTGGCCCGATGCCACGGACTGCCACGGCGCCTGGAAGGGCAGCGCCACCGGCTTCATCGACCAGGCGCTGGCCAAGCTGCGCCAGGGCGGCCGGCGCGTGCACCAGATCAGCAACATCCTGATCGAACTCGCCGGCGACACGGCGGCGGTCGAGAGCGGCTTTCTCGCGCTGCAGTCGACGGCGGCCCAGCCCGGGCGCGAGACCTTTCTCTGTGGCCGCTACGTCGACCGCTTCGAGCGCCGCGAGGGCGAATGGCGCGTGGCCGACCGCACGGTGGTCTACGACTGGATCGAGGAGCGCGCGCGGCCCGAACTGGCGCAGGGCGATGCGCAGCTCTTCGGCGTGCGGCAGCCGACGGCGGCGATGGCGCCGGCCGATCCGGTCTATGCGCTCCTCGCGGCCCTGCACGATCCGGCCCGGCGATGACATGGGGCATGCACCCGGCAGCGCCCGGCCCAGGCGACGCCGCAGGCGGCTTCGCCCAGCCGGCCGCCGGGCCCGTGGGCGGGGCAGCGTGCCGCCACGTGCTCATCACCGGCGCGGCCGCCGGCATCGGCCGCGCCACCGCGCTGCGGCTCGCGCGCGACGGCTGGCGCTGCGTGCTCGTCGATGCGGACGCCAGCCGCCTCGCGCAGCTCGCCGCCGTTTGGCCGGCTGAAGCGCGCGCGCCGGAGACCCGCGCCGTCGATCTATGCGACGCCGCGCAGATCGCCGCGCTGGGTGCCGACCTGCCGCCGCTCGATGCACTGATCAACAACGCCGGCATGTCGGCCGGCGGACGCGATGCGCTCGACGCCGAAAGCCAACGGCTGCTGGCCCTCAACCTCGAAGCGCCCGCGCGGCTGGTGCAGGCCTGCACTCCACGGCTGCGGCCCGGCTCGCGCATCGTCAACGTGGCCTCTGGCGCGGGTCTGCGCGCCATTCCCTGGCGCGGCCTCTACAGCCCCAGCAAGGCTGCTCTGATCGCCCAGACCCGCGCCCTGGCACAGGCGCGCCCGGACTGGACGGTCACCGCGCTGGCGCCGGGCTTCGTGCGGACCGAGCTGGTGCAGCAGCTGATCGACAGCGGCCGTCTGGTGCCCGCGCAGGCCACGGCCAAGATCCCGCTGGGCCATATGGCCGAGCCGGAGGACATGGCTGAGGCGCTGTGCTTTCTGGCGGGCGAGGGCGCCCGGCCGCTGTCCGGCGAGTTGCTGGTGCTGGACGGCGGATCGTCGGTGTGCGGTGGCAGCCAGCCGCTGCCACCGGCGGAGGCGCCACTGCCGCCGCTGGATAGGGTCTGCACGCCGCAGGAGGCCGGCGCGTCCACAGGCACAGGGGGCTATCCCGCGGTGCTCGATGCGAGCCTGATGACGGCGCCGCCGGGCCAGTGGCTGGCCACCTTGCAGGCCGCCGCGCGGCGCTTCCGTCTGGCGCATCCGATGCAGGCCAGCCTGACATTGCTGGTGCCTGCCGCGCAGCCCGCACTGCCCTGGGCGCAGGCCGGCGACCCGGCCGCCGCCTGCATGCTGCTGCACACGCTGGCCGCCGAATGGGGCAGCCAGGGCCTGCGCATCAATGCCGTGGCCATCGACGGGCCCGGCGTGGATGCCGCCACGCAGGCATTGCTGGCCTTCGTCGCCGGTCCGCGCTCGCGCTTTCTCACCGGCCAATGGCTGCGGGCCGCCGCAGCGACGACAACGATCCCAAACCCGGAGACATGACCATGAACGAGCCGATCTGCAATCGCCGGCACCTGCTCACCGCCGCCGCGCTGCTGAGCCTGCATCCCGCGCTGGCCCACGCCCAGTCCGGCGTCTGGCCGCAACGGCCGCTCAAGCTGGTGGTGCCCGGCCCGCCCGGTGCCGGCTCCGACATCTTTGCGCGCTTGCTGGCCGTGAGCCTGCAGGAAGCCCTGGGCCAGCCGGTGGTGGTCGACAACCGGGCCGGCGCCAATGGGCTGATCGGCAACGAGGCGGTGGCGCGGGCTGCGGCCGACGGCTACACGCTGCTGCTGTCGCCCTCGTCGGCCATCGCCATCAACCCGGTGATCCAGCCGCGCATGCCCTACGACGCCCGCAAGGACCTGCAACCGGTGGCGCAGGTGGGATCGGCCGGCGTGCTGCTGGTGGCCCATCCCGCCACCGGGCTGCGCTCGCTGGCCGACCTGGTGCGCGCCGCGCGTGCGCAGCCCGACCGCATCGCCTACGGCTCCTGGGGCAGCGGCTCCACGGGCCACCTGGTGATGGAAGGCATCAAGGCCGAATACGGGCTGGTCATGCCGCATGTGCCGTACAAGGGCGTCTCGCCGCTGGTGGCCGATCTGCTGGCCAACACCATCGGCGTGGGCTTCGTGGACATCGCCTCGCCGGTGCCCCACATCCGCGCCGGCAAGCTGGTGGCCCTGGGCTGCACCGGCTCCGCCCGTGGTCCCGCACTGCCCGAGGTGCCCACGCTCACCGAGCAGGGCTACCGCTTCGACGTCGATGGCTGGTATGGCGTCTTCGTGCCGGCCGGCACGCCGCCAGCGGTGGTGCAGCGGCTCAACCGCGAGATCAACCGCATCCTGGCGACGCCGGAGGTGGTGCAGAAGTTCGCGGTGCAGAACATGCCGCGCCCCCCGCTGAAGTCGGCCGAGGAATTCAGCGCCACCGTCTGGCGCGACATGGACAGCTGGCAGGCGCTGGCGAGGACGGCGCGGCTGCGGGTGGAGTGAGGGGGGCACGGCGCCGCGCCCGCGTGGCTGCAGCACGCTGCGCGATCCGCTCAGCCGACTTCTTGCCAGGAATGGCGAAGTGCAGCCTGTCTGGATGGATGTATGCCGGGAATCCAGTGTGCTTGCAGGGGCGGGGGTTTTTTTAGGGGCGACTTCTTTGCAATTGCTATGGCAGGAGTTTGGGGAATTTCGCCTTAAGCCACTCCCAATAAGACGGCGGCATTTTCATCCTGACTTCCGATTCATCGCTGGCCTCGTCGTAGTAGGTCAAATAATCCTCTCCGTACTTGATGGTCAGCGGTCCCTGGCTGGTCAAAACGGGCATAAACGTTCGTTCTGCCCAAAGGCGGTCATTCATGAACAGAATGCGCAGCCGGACCCGACCGGCATCCATGAGGTTGTAGTTGATATGGTTGCGGGTGCTGCAAAGCTCTATCTTGACTGACTCACCCTTGAACGTGCGCACACCGCCGCCCAATTCTTTGGTGAATTCATCGCATGCTCCGTAGTGCTGTGGAAACACGATGGAACCGCAAAAAATTCCTACCATAATGATGAGTAGAGAAGCTCCCATCCGATGATGGATCGTCTTCAACCACGGCAACCGACTAACCTGGATGAATATCAAGAAAAATGCGGCGGCCGCTGCAATCCAGCCTAAAGGCCGAACGTAAGGTTCAAGCAGCCCGTCAAGCCCATTTTTCGAGTTGATGTGCACATAAAGCAACTTATAGGCAGCAATGAATAGGACCGTTGTTACGAAAAAAAGAAGGCATCGAAGGCCAACGATTAAGAGTCTGTATATCCGGCGCATAAAATGGCCCGAGGTTAGCGCCGATAAATCTCGCATATTTCATCGAGATCTATGGTTATAGGCTTCGCAAGTTTTATCTTCCTTGTGTCCGAAAAAATAGCGAAGTCGCCGCCACGGTTCTTCAAGTGGCGCCAAGTCTCAAAGTCCTTGTTTCTAACTGGGTAATATACTTGTTTCGCCAATAAACTATTACCGGTGTCCAGTGGCCTGTCCAGATTCTTGGGCACGGGCGGAAGATAAATTTCTGATCTGCTGCCGTGTTCTTTTTCCAGCAGGCTTGCGGCGTATGATTCCGCAGAAATTATTACGCCATAACGATTCCAATGTCCCAAATACTGGGAGGTTTGCGTCTCGTCGTTGAATGAGTAAACGTCCTTTGCATACACGTAGATATGTGACACCTCCACGGTGGTCTGTGTGCATTTCGTCTGACCTTCACTGCCGTATCGCATATACCGACGGGTGCGAACAGTGGCGTGAGCGACCGCTGCATAAAAGTAGAAGTTCGCCAGCGATGCAGCCAGATCGTTCATGATCTGGGAATTCTTTATCTTTCCTTGGGATATTTCCAATATCCCTCCCAGTACATCCACCATTGTCACCTTAATTCTCTGGAATTGAAAATCACGGTGCAGCTTTTGAATGTCCTGTTCTGAATAACTCCAAGTGGACAAGGGGCTGGGGCAGGAATTATTGTGCTTGTCGACGAATCTCTTAAGGACATTTTTAAGCGCCTCCCTAGATTTATTGTTGTATATGTTTTCGGGTGCATTTGTGTCGGCATCCTTGAGTGCATCGAATTTTCTCTTCACCAGCCCGAAACTCAATATCCAATCCAGTTTGAAAGTGTCGGTGTCCAAGAATTGAAGAGACTCGATATCCGCCGAACCATCCTTAATCACATGAGCTTGACCACGGAACCAACGGTCGGCGCAGTAGGCCGCCTTTGTAAAACCCATTGCCCGCATGCCGGTCGGCAAATCCAGCATATCGAACGGTGGCACAACGGGACAGTTTTCCTTCTTATCGATAATGTTGCCGTTCGAATTCTGCGCTAGCGAAGGCCTTTGAATTCCTGCTGCACCGGCATGTGTAGTGCCCTTCGCCGCACCGTTTCCATTGATTCCGGGGTTTGATGACGGCGGAGCTGAAGGGGGTGGCGGGGGCGGCGCAACGCCAAAAATCGGCGGCGGGTTTTTAAGCATTTCAATGGACGTCTGGGTCGGGCTGGGGCGGCAACCGAAGCCGGCCTCTTTGACGGTCCATTTCAAGCCGAATAGCTGAACTTCAGGTTTCAAATATGGGTGCCTATCCCGGTGGAGTTCGTCAGAATACCGCTGAAGGCTTGAGATAATGTTTCCGAGCATTGACTTTTTGAGGGATTTTTAAAGGTTCGGGCGATGCCTCGACCTTATCCATATTCCCTTGGCATACGGAACTTGGAATGCCAAAAATTCCCGGCACTGCTCATCTTCTTTCTACATCAGCCCCACCCTCAGGCTGCAGCAACTACTCGCCGGCAACCGGGGCCCGCGTATTCTGTCGGTCCTTCTGAATTTACTGCCGAGCCGGCATCCCGCCCGGGTACAACCTCCTCAGTCTCGTAAAGCAGGACCCGCCGGCAACGAAAAGGGCGGTTCCCTCATGCATGTCCCCTTGTCCGCTCAACCGCCCGGCGCCAGAAAGCGGATCGAGCGCAGCGGCAGCCGGCGCCGGGCCCTGTCGGTCAGCTTGTCGTAGTGCTCGTCCCAAAGGTCGAACAGCTTCTCAAGACTGATCAAGGTGATGCGTCGCTTTTCCTGCGTGCGGGCTTCGGCCTCGGCATCCTTGGTGAAACCGCCGGTGCAGACGAACAGGTCTACGTCGTCATCGCCCAGCACGGCCATGAAAGACCGCAGGCCTTCGACGCCGACGGTGTTTTGCTGTCGCTTCACCTGAACCTTGATGCGCGGCGGGCGCGTGCCCAGCGCATCGGGCCAGGCCAGGATGTCCACGCCACCATCCTTGCCGGGCGGCGACACCCAGCTGACGTGGGGCGCGCAACAGGTCGGCCACCAGTTCCTGGAAGTCGTAAGGATTCATCGCGCGCAGGTACTGCGACACCTCTGCCCAGGCCTGCTCTTCGGCCTCGTCGAAGGTGACACTCGCCGCCTTGGCGTTGTTGTCCACGTCGTTCACCGCATTCGCGGCGGCGGCCACCTCCGCAGCGCTGCCCTCGGAGTCAGGCTGTGCGGCCTTCCATTCCGCGTACAGCTTGCAGGCACGCTTGTAGAAGGCCTCGGGGTCTTGCAGTTCCGCATGGGCCGCCTGGCCTGCCTCGGTGATGGTCCAGATGCCCTTGTCCTTCACCAACCAGCCCGCCTTGACGCAATCGACCGTGGCGAAGCGGACGATCTTCTCGAAGCGGCGCCCGCCGGATTCATAGCTGTCGGCCTCGTAGGGTGACAAGGTGACGCTGCTGGCCAGCACCTGCAATGCTTCACTGCCTCGCATGCCTTCTGGCGCTGACATTAGGATGCTGAAGAGCTCGCGCAGAAATTCGCCGGTGCGGCGGCGGGTGATTTCAGCCATGATTTCGCTCGCTTGTGCGTTGTGGCGGGACTTGATAGAGGTAGGACATGAAAGCTCAGCGCCGCTCCTGCGGGTGGGCGCCCGGCCACAGGCGGGCGAAGTCGAATGAAAGCTGGCGGTGGTGCCGGATGGACAGCAGATAGACCGTCGCACTGGCGTCCATGACGGTGTAGAGCATCAGGTAGTCGCCATGCAGGTACTCGCGCAGAGCACTGGCTGCGCCGGCCGGCAGTGCTGCGAGCTGGGCCAGTGCTTCGGCCGACTGCGGCGGGTTGTCCAGGTAGCGCCGGCCGATGCGGGGGAACCGGGCCAGATTGGGGATGACCGTGGCACGCAGGCCGGCCAGCAGATCATCGAAGGCGAATGCCGCGTCGGCTTCTGCCAGAAAGGCCTCGATGGCGTCCAGCCGCTCCAGGAAGCTTGCGGTCAGTTCGACCCGATGCAGAGCCTCAGCCACGCTTCCTGGCGGCTTTGCCAGTGGGGACGGCCGCGCGGCGCTGTTGAAGCTGGGCAAGGGCCGCATCGGCCCCGTAGGTGCGGCCGGCCTCGATGTCGGCGATGCCGCGTCGGGCATCGTCGATCAGCAGCAGGTGGATGCGCTCCCGCTCCAGGCGGTGGTAGTAGTCCAGCCGGTCGGCGTCGATGAGCGCGACGTAGCTTTCCCCGTTCTTGGTGATGATCTTTTCGGCACCGGCCTTGGCCTGGTCGGCCAACTCCGAGAGGTTGGCGCGTGCCTGGGTAAAAGGCACGACGTCGCTGGCTGAAAAGCCCATGGCCGGCTCCTTGAGAGTGCAGAATTCTGCGCAGTCTAAGACAGACTCGCGCGTGTCGAGCGCGGGGCGGCCCGCGGGCCGCTCAACCACCCTCGCGCAACGCCGCCAGCAGCGCATGCGTGTCCAGCGGCTTGGAGACATGCGCGTCGAAGCCGGCCTCCAGCGCACGGTCGCGGTCCTGCGGACGGGAGAAGGCGGTGAGCGCGACGCAGCGCACACGTGGATGGCCGGCCTTGGCCTCCAGTCGGCGCAGGGCCCGCACCAGTTCGTAGCCGTCGCGCCCGGGCAAGCCGATGTCGCTGACCAGCAGGCTGGGCCAGCGCTCGCGCATGGCGGCCAGGGCGCTGTCGTGGTCGTGCACCACGCGCACCTGCGCGCCAGCCTCGTGCAGCACCACCTGCAGCATTTCGGCGGCGTCGGGGCTGTCCTCCACGGCCAGGACGTCCTGGCCGGCGAGGGGCTGGTCGCGGTGGGTCGCCGGGCCGCTCTCGGCCGAGGGCTCGGTGCTGACGGGCTGCGCGGGCATGTCCTCCGGCGCCACATCCAGCCGCACCACCAGCCGGGCACCGCGGCCTTCGCCCTCGCTGAAGGCCTGCACGGCGCCGCCGTGCAGCTCGGCCAGGCGCTTGACGATCGACAGGCCCAGGCCCAGGCCGCCATGGAGGCGGTTGTCGGGCCCGTCGCTCTGGGCGAAGCGGTCGAACAGGTGCGGCAGGAAGTCGGGCGCGATGCCCTTGCCCTGGTCCTGCACCTCCAGCGTCAGCTGCCGGCCTTCGCGCCGCAGCGTCACGTCGATGCGCCCGCCGTTGACCGAGAACTTGATCGCGTTGTTCAGCAGGTTCCACACGATCTGCTGGAAGCGCGTCGGGTCCAGCCAGGCGCTCTGCCGTGCATCGTCGTCGGCCTGCGGCAGCACGCGCAGCGAGCGGGCGGCAATGTCGTCCTTCAGCGCGTCGATGGCCGCATGGGTGAGTTCCACCGGGTCGGTCCATTCGCGGTGCAGCCGCAGCTTGCCGGCATTGACGCGGGAGACGTCGAGGATGTCCGAGATGATGCGGCTCTGCGCCTTGACGCTGCGGGCGATGGCGTCCAGCGCCTTGGCCATCAGGTCGGGCCGGCCGCCATGCTTCTGCAGGATGTGCACCCAGCCGCTGATGGCATTGAGTGGCGTGCGCAGCTCGTGCGAGAGCACGGCCACGAAGTCGTCCTTGGTGCGGCTGTGGCGCTCGGCCATGGCGCGGGCGGCCTGTTCGCGCTCCAGCACCTCCTGGCGCGCGCGCTCCAGCGCCAGGCGGTCGGAGATGTCCACCGCCACCGCCACCAGCAGCCCGGTGGCGCCGTGCGGCGACAGGCTCCAGGCCAGCGGCACCTCGTGGCCGTCGGCATGCAGCAGCGGGAACTCGGCGCGCCGCACACTGCCGGGGCTGCCCCCCTGGGCGGCCGCGGCCTGGGCCACGAAGGCCTGCACCTGGGCCGCCGCGCCGGGCACCGCCAGGGCGGCGAGCTGCAGGCCGATCAGCGCCTCGGGCGCGCGGCCCAACTGCGAGGCCAGGGCGGGATTCACGTCGTCCAGCCGGCCGGCGGCATCGAGCAGGGCCATGCCGTCGGGCACCTGGTTGTAGATGGCGCGGAAGCGGCTCTCGCTCTGGCGCAGCCGGTCCTCGGCGCTGCGCGCGCGGATCAGCGCCTGCAGCGTGGCCACCAGCACCGCGGGCTCGGCCGGGTGCACCAGGTAGGCGTCGGCGCCGGCGTTGAGGCCGGCCACCTTGTCGCGGTCCTGGACGAAGGTGGCCGACAGGTGGATCACCGGCAGGCTGGCGGTGCGCGGGTCCTCGCGCAAAAGCCGGCAGACCTCGAAGCCGTCCACGTCGGGCAGGTGCACGTCCAGCACCAGCGCCGACATGCCCTGGGCGGCCAGCGCCAGTGCCTGGCCGCCGGAGGCCGCCTCCTCGGTGGCGAAGCCGGCCGCGCGCAGCGTGCGAGCGGTCGAGTAGCGCGTGGTCGGATGGTCGTCCACCACCAGGATGCGGTGGGCACCCCGGTCGATGGTGGTGTGGATCACACGGGTGGTTTCCACGCGACCTCCGGCTGATCGGCAGGCGCGCCCGTGCGCGCGGGCGCGGGCGCCGGCGCATCCGGCAGCTGCATCGGCAGGGTGAGCCAGAAGGTGGAGCCGCGGCCCAGTTCGCTCTCCACGCCCACTTCGCCGCCCAGCAGGCCGGCCAGCTGGCGGCACAGCGCCAGGCCCAGGCCGGTGCCGCGCAGGCGCTTCTGCATCGGCGAATCCACCTGCGAGAAGTCGTCGAAGACCGAGGCCTGGTGCTCCGGGGCGATGCCGATGCCGGTGTCGCTCACCGAGAAGCGCACCCGGTCCTCGCCGAGGCGGCAGGCCGCCACGCGCACCTCGCCCTGCGGCGTGAACTTGAGGGCGTTGGAGACGTAGTTGCGCAGGATCTGCGAGAGCTTGCGGTCGTCGGTGTACAGCCGCGGCAGGTCGCTCGGCTCCTCGAAGGCGAGGCTGACCTGCTGGTTCTCCAGCATGGGCCGGAACATGCCGCGCAGCGCCGAGAACAGGTCGACCATCTCGAACCAGGCCGGCGAGATCTCCACGCGGCCGGCCTCGATCTTGGCCAGGTCGAGCAGGTCGTCCACCATCTCGGCGAACTCGCGCGCCGAGGTCTGGATGAACTGCACCTGCCGGCGCTGCTCGTCGGAGAGCGGGCCGTCCACCTCGTCGCTCAGCAACCGCGCGATGCTGCGGATGGCATTGACCGGCGTGCGGAACTCGTGGCTCATGTGCGACAGGAAGCGGCTCTTGAGTTCGGTGGCGCGCTTGAGGGCGATGGCCTGTTCGTCCAGCTCGGCATAGAGGGCGACCACGCCGCGGTTGGTCTCTTCCAGCTCCTCCCGCAGCAGGGCAGCCTCCGCTTCGGCGGCCTGCAGGCGCTGCTGCAGCTGCAGCACCCGCGCGTCGGTTTGCGGAGATTCGGTCATGGGCCCTCCTTGGGGCGCAGCGCGACGACGCAGACATCGTCGCGGCCGCGGGCATGGTCGGCAAAGATGCGCGCCGCCAGCAGCGTGGGCTCGCGCGCGAGCAGCGGCGCCAGCGCGGCGCCGGGCCAGCGGGTCTGCACGCCGTCGCTGTGCAGCAGGGCCAGCGCATGCGGCGGCCGCGTCGCGGGAGTCATGTCGAAGCGGCGCACCTGCAGCCCCAGCGTGCCGTGGGCCGTCGCCAGGGCCTTGTCGGCGGTGCCCGAGACCAACCGGCCCGCCACATTGCCGGCCCCGGTGTAGCGCAGTGAATCGCCCTCCATCCACAGGCCGAACACGGCCGCGCCCCGGGTGGTGCGCAGGCGCTCGTGCACGGACTGCATCGTCGCCGCGCCGTCGTCGAAGGGGCGGCTGGCAAAACCGTCCAGCGCCGCCTGGGCGGCGACCTGCGCCTCGGGCCCGTGGCCCAGCCCGTCGGCCAGCAGGGCCGCGGCGCGGCGGCCGTCGAAGGCCAGCATCCAGGCATCGCCGCAGGCGGTCTCGCCGCGCACCGGCACGCACACGGCGCCCCAGTCGAAGGCGTCCGCCCGGGCCGGGGCGGCCACGGCCGTGCCCGTGCTCGGCCGCACGCGGGCCAGGCAGACGGTGCCCATGCCGGGCAGCGAATGGAGGTCGAACCCCTCGCTCTGCCGCGCGATGGCGCCCAGCCCGGTGCCGGCCGTGGCGGTGGTGGAGAAGCCGTCGCGCATCGAGCGCGCCAGGTCGGGCATGCCCGGGCCGCGGTCCACGGCGATCAGCTCGATGTCGCCCAGCGCATCGCGCGCGGCCACCAGCAGCTGGCCGGCCTGCGCATGCTTGGCCAGGTTGGTGCCCAGCTCGGTGGCCACCAACGCGGCGCGGGCGGCGTCGTGCTCGGGCCAGGCGCGCTCGGCGGCCAGGCGCGCCACATGGCGCCGGGCTTCGCCGACGAAGCTCAGGTCCTCGATGGGGAACGCGCGGTGCGTCCAGCCGCGGATCACTTCCACTTCACGATGCTCACGCAAGTGCCCTGGCCAGGCGTGGAGCGGATGTCGAAGTCGTTCACCAGCCGCTTGCTGCCCGGCAGGCCCAGGCCCATGCCGCCGCCGGAGGTGTAGCCGTCGGACATGGCGAGGTCGATGTTGGCGATGCCGGGGCCTTCGTCCTCGAAGCGCAGTTGCAGGCCGCGGCGCGCGCCTTCCTGCAGCACGGCCCAGTGCATGCGGCCGCCGCCGCCATGGATCAGCGTGTTGCGCGACAGCTCGCTGGCGGCGGTGACCATCTTGGTCTGCTCCACCAGCGAGAAGCGCAGCTCCTGGCACAGGGCGCGCACCGTCTGCCGGCTGGCGACGATGTGCTGCTCGCTGGCCAGCGGCAGGGTGCCGGTGGGTTCAGGCGCCAAGGCGGGCTCCCGGCTGGGCGCGCAGGCGATCGAGCAGCGCCATGCCGCGCTCGACGTCCAGCGCGGTGCGCACGCCGTCGAGCGACAGGCCCAGCTCGACGAGGGTGATGGCCACGGCCGGTTGCATGCCCACCACCACCGCGGTGGCCGAGAGGATGGCGGCCGTGCCCGAGATGGTGCTGAGCATGCGGCCGATGAAGGAATCGACCACCTCCAGCGCCGAGATGTCGATCAGCACGCCGTTGGCGCCGGTGGCCGCGATGCGGTTGGCGAGGTCTTCCTGCAATGCCATGGCGGTCTGGTCCTGCAGGTCGATCTGGATGGTGACCAGCAGGGTCTGGCCCATGCGCAGGATCGGGATGCGGTCCATGGGGTTCAGGCCTCGCGGCTGATGCGCCAGCCGTTGGTCTTGAGGGCCTGCGCCAGCGCGTCGGCCAGCGTGGCCTTGGTGACGATGCCCTGCAGGTCGATGCCCAGGTGCACGATGGTCTGCGCGATCTGCGGGCGGATGCCGCTGATGATGCAGTCGGCGCCCATCAGGCGGATGGCCGTGACGGTCTTGAGCAGGTGGCGGGCCACCAGCGTGTCCACCGTCGGCACGCCGGTGATGTCGATGATGGCCAGCGCCGAGCCGGTGTCCACCACCGTCTGCAGCAGCGTCTCCATGACGACCTGGGTGCGGTTGCTGTCCAGCGTGCCGATCATCGGCACGGCCAGCACCCCGTCCCAGAGCTTGACCACCGGGGTGGAGAGTTCGAGCAGGTCCTCCTGCTGGCGGCGGATGACGTCCTCGCGCGACTGCTGGAAGGTGTCGGCCGTGTGCTGCGCCAGGCGGTCGACCAGGGCGGAGAGCGTCCACAGGGCGCTGCCCATGGCGGCCGGGTCCTGCGCGAAGGCCTGCTGCAGGCGGCCGAAGAGGGGCTTCTTGAGCCCCAGAACGAAGACGCTGGTGGCGCCGGCCGAATCGCCCTTGGCGGCGCGGCTGGCCGACAGCTGCTCCAGCGTGCGCCGCAGCGCCTGCCAGGCCGGGCCCTGGAGCGACTGCGCATCGCCCCCGGCTTCGAGGGCGCTGCGCAGGCCATCGGCGACGGCCGTGGCCTCGGCCTTGGCGCTGGCATGCAGGCCGCCCTGCGTGGTGGCCTGGAGCTCGCGCATCCATTCCTCGACCACGGCGGTGGCATCGTCGTTCAGAGCACGGACAAGGGCCGCGGTTTCCGGGTTCATGGGGAGGCCCTCGTTGAATGCTCCCTTGTAGGGATGGGGATGCGGGAGCGTCCAAAAGTGTAGGAAAAGGTGACAGCCGTCGTTGTCAGCCGATACCTCTTTTGCGCTGTTGGCCCACACGGATTGCGCCTGCCATCCGCCATGGCGCGCGCTGCGCCCGTGCAACGCGATCGGCCGGGGCGGGCCGGTCGCTCGGGAGCGCGGCCGCCCGGCGCCTCAAGCGCCGACTGGCAGCGCCGCGAAGTCCAGCGAATGCGGGTCGCTCAGCGCGCCGAAGCCCAGGCCGCGCTCCATCACCTGCTCGCACACCCGTGCCATGCGCTCGCCGTGGCGGATGAAGATCGACACCAGCTTGGGGTCGAAGGCCGCGCCGCTCTGCGCATGCAGCAGGCGCAGCACCTCGTCGGGCTTCATGCGCGCGCGGTAGCGGCGCTCGCTCACCATCGCATCGAAGAAGTCGACCAGGGCCGTGATGCGCCCCGGCAGCGGAATGGCGTCGCCCCGCAGGCCGCGCGGGTAGCCGCCGCCGTCCCAGCGCTCGTGGTGGGTCAGGGCGATCTCGGCGGCCAGGCGCAGCAGCGGCAGGTCGGAGCCGCCGAGGATCTCGGCGCCCATGACGGTGTGGGCCTCCATCTGCCGGTGCTGGTCCGACGAGAAGCGCCCCGGGTGCTTGAGCAGCGCATCGGCCACGCCGATCTTGCCGACGTCGTGCATGGGCGCGGCCTGCCGCAGCAGCAGTGCGGCTTCGGGGCTGCAGCCGGCCGCCAGGGCCAGGGCCCAGGCCAGGAAGCCCACCCGCACCATGTGCGAGGCCGTCTCGCCATCGCGGAAGCGCGCGGCGCGCGCCAGGTGGTCCAGCACTTCGCGGGGCTCGGCGGGGCCACCCTGGGCGAGCACGCCCGGGCAGCAGTCGATGCCCGCGGCGGCGGTGGTGTCCCACCCGGCGGCTTCGTCGGCGCCGGGGGCCGGGCCGGCGTCTGTACAGGCGGCCGGCTGCCCGGCCGCCGGTTCGGCGACGCATGCGGGCGTGTGCAGGGCCGTTCCAGCTTGCGGGTCCGCGCCGGTGTCCACCTCGGCGCCGGCCGGCTCGACCGCGTCCAGCCGGTAGCCCTGGCCGTACACCGGCGTGAGGCGCAGCGGGCCCTGGCCGTCCAGCCGCAGCTTGCGGCGCAGGCGGCTGATGTGGGTGTCCACCGTGCGGGTGGTCACGTCCGCCGTCCTGCCCCAGACGCGGTTGAGCAGGTGTTCGCGCGACAGCAGCACGCCCGGGTTCTGGAAGAGGTAGACGGCCAGGTCGAATTCCTTCTGCGTCAGGTCGACCGCCGTGCCGTCGACGGCGATGCGGTGCTGCACCAGGTCCACGCGGTAGCCGTTCAGCTCCAGCACCTGGGGGCCGCGCGTGCGTGCGCGGCGGCTCAGGGCGCTGATGCGGGCCAGCAGCTCCGCCGGGCGCGCGGGCTTGACGAGGTAGTCGTCGGCGCCGCTGTTCAGGCCTTCGACCACGTGCGCCTCCTCGTCGCGCGAGGTCAGCACGATGGCCGGCGGCTGCACGCCCGGGCGGTTGCGCAGCCAGGTCAGCACGTCGCCGCCAGTGCCGTCGGGCAGCGTCCAGTCCAGCACCAGCAGGTCGTAGCGGCGCGAGCCCAGCTCGCGGATCAGCTCGCCGGTGCTGCCGAAGCTGGTCACCTGATGGCCGCCGTGGCTGAGCCACAGGGTGGCCAGGTCCCGCTGATCGGGGTCGTCTTCCAGGAGGGCGATGTTCATGCGGGCTGGGAGTGGGGTTGGGGGCGGTCCTGGGATTGGACGGCCGAGGGGGCGGCCAGATCGTGACGGGACTGCAAACTCCCGCCAGGAGCGGCCTCGTCCAGCCAGCGGGTGAGCCGCACGGTGCTCACGCCGTCGTGGTGCAGGTAGTCGACCTGGTCGCAGGCCTTGCGGATGATGGTCAGGCCGAAGCCGCCTTCGGGGTACTCGTCGAAGTTGGTCGGCAGCTCGTCCTCGGGCGGCACGTAGGGCTCGCCGATGTGGATCAGCGACACCTCCAGCGCGTCGGGCGGCCGCCGCAGCAGCGCCTCCACCGGCGCCTGCGGCAGCCGCCCGCGCGTGTGGCGCACGATGTTGGTGAAGGCCTCCACCACCGCCACGGTGAACAGGCCACTGGCCGGCGAGGTCTGGCCGGCCTCGGCCAGGCCGCGGTCCACCAGGGCCCGCAGGGCGCCGATGGCCCCCGGCTCGGCGGGCAGTTCGAGGCGCTGAACGGGCTGCTGCGGGTCGAACACCCGCACCGTGGCCAGCGTCACGTCGTCGGTCAGCATGGTGCCGGCCAGCAACTGCTGGCGCATGCGGTGCAGCATGGCGGCCGGCGTGGCATGGTGCTGGGCCAGCCGGCGGAAGGCGGCATGCACCTGCTGCACGCCCACGCGCTCGCCGTCAGCCAGGCGGGCGTCGCACAGGCCGTCGGAATGCAGCAGCAGGGCGTCGCCCGGGCCCACGGGCCGGCTTTCCTGCGTGAAGCGGGTGTCGGCCAGCACGCCCAGTGGCGGATGCTGGTTGCGCAGCAGCGCTACGGCGCCGCCCGGGCCGATGTGCATCACCTCCTCATGGCCGCAGCCGCACCAGGTGAGCAGGCCGCGCGCCAGGTCGATGCGCACGTAGGCCAGGGTGACGAAGGTCTCCAGCGCTTGCAGGTGCGGTGTCATGGCCGCGTGCACGGCGTTGAGGATGTCGGCCGGCTCGGGCGTGGCGTCGCGGGCGGCGGGCTGCATCATCAGTTCCACGAGCGAGCGGCTGAACTGCATCTTCACGGCCGCGCCCAGCAGCGCGGCATTGACGCCCTTGCCCATCACGTCGCCGGCGATCAGGTCCACGCAGCGCGGGCCCGGGCGCATCACCTCGAAGAAGTCGCCGTCGATGTCCTGCGAGGCATGGTTGAAGCTGCTCAGCCACAGGCCCGGCAGGTCCACGGCAGGCGCGGCCACCAGCAGCGAGGCCTGGATGCGGGCGCTGATCATCACCTCCAGCTGGCGCGCGGCGCGCAGGTCCTCGCGGTGCTGGCGCTGCTCCTCGATGTCCTCGACGATGCCGATCAGGTAGAGCACGCGGCCGCGGTCGTCGTGCGCCAGCGAAGCCGTGAGCCGCACCCACAGCGGCCGACCCGTGGCGCGCACCAGCCGCGCCTCCAGCCGCAGGCTGGAACCGGCGCCGTCGAACAGCCGTTCGGTGCCTTCCATCACGGCGGGTGCGTCCAGCGGATGCAGCAGGTGCTGCAGCGGCAGGCCCAGCAGCGCGGCGGCGTCGCGGCCGAGCAGGCGGCACAGCGTCTGGTTGACGCGCACCAGCTGCTGCTGCCGCTCGTCCAGCAGGAAGATGCCCACGGCCGCCTGCTCGAAGGTGGCGCGGGCGCGCACCTCGCTGTCGCGCAGGGCGCGCTCCACGCGGCGCTGCTCCGAGATGTCGCGCATGGTGGCGGTGAACAGCGTCTGCGCGCCGGCGCGCACCGCCACCACCGTGGCCTCCACCGGGAAGTGCTCGCCGTTGGCCCGCAGCGCCATCACGTCGATGCGGCCGCCCCCATGCATGCCCACGCCGGCGCCGCGCAGGGCGTGCATCGCCCGCTGGCGCATGGCGCGCCGGGCCTCGCCGGGTGCCAGCAGGCGGTGGATGGGGCGGTGCAGCGCCTGCTCGCGCGGCAGGCCGAACATGCGTTCGGCCGCGGGGTTGAAGTCGACCACCTTGCCGCGGGCGTCGGCGGTGACGACGGCGTCGAGTGCGCTGTCGAGCACGGCCTGGTGCCGGGCCTGGGCGGTGCTCAGGGCCGCCTCGTTGGCGCGCTGGTCGGCGATGTCGGTGACGAAGCCCAGCACATGCATGGCCTCCTGGCCGCCGCGCGTCACGGGCAGGGCCACGCCGCGCAGCAGCATCCACTTCCAGCGGCCGTCGGCGCAGCGCACGCGGGCCTCGCAGTGCAGGCTGGCGAGCTCCCGGCGCAGATGGCGGGCGAGCCGGTCCGCCAGTGTGTGCCGGTCCTCGGGATGCAGCAGGGCCAGCCAGGCGGCGCTGTCGTAGCGGCATTCGGCCGGCGGCTCGCCGCGCATGGCGGCCCAGCGCTCGCTCAGGTCGACCCGGCCGTCGGGCAGCCGCCATTCCCACAGCGCGTCGCCCGACGCCGCCAGCGCGCGGCGCCAGCGCTGGGCGCGCTGCTCGCCCTGCGCATGCAGGCGCGCCAGGGTGGCGCGCGCCGTGCGCTGGCTGGCGATGCTGCGGCGCAGCGCGCGCAGCGCCAGCAGCACGATGGCGAGTGTGAACAGGGTCAGGGCCACGCCGGGGCGGATCTGGCGCAGCAGGTACTGCAGCAGCGGCTGTCGGGGCTGGACGACCAGGACCTTCAGGGGCCGCTGCGGCAGCCATTGCTCGGCGGCCAGGTCGCCGGCGGCCACGGCACCGGCCTGCGTGCCGGCCTGCCAGGGCGCGCGCGCGCTGGCCGTCAGCACCTCGCCGCTGCGGCCGACCAGCACGGCCCAACCCCCACGCTCCTGGGCGAGCGCCTCGGTCAGCCGGTCCAGGCCGTCGGCCTGCAGGAGGGCCACGGCCCAGCCTCGCTGGCCCGGCAGGGAGCGCAGCACCGGCACGACCCCGCCCGGCGCACGTTGCGCGAGGGCGGGGGGCAGTGCGGCCGCGGACAACCGCCGGCCGACGCACGGGTCGCAGGCGGAGGCCGTGGCCGGTAGCCCCAGACTGGCGGGCGGCGGCAGCAGTGTCGCCCCGCCCTGCGTCAGGCCTGCGCCGCGCTCGTCGAGCGCGAGCACCGCCAGCAGTTCGTGGTCCCATGGTGGCCGCAGGCCTTCCCCGGCGGTGGCAGGCAGCGCGGCCGCCCCGGGCGCGGCCGGCAACGGGCCGGCCGGCATGGCCGCTGCCAGGGCCCGCGTGGCCGCTTCCGCCCGGTCCAGGCTGGCGTCCACCAGGCTGGCGAGCGCCGCGGCATGCAGCCGGGCATGTTCCCGCGCTTCGTCGCGCAGATTGTTCCAGCCCAGCGCAAGCCGGGTGGCCAGCGTCAGCAGCACCGCGACGGCCACCAGCAGGCCCACCCAGCGCAACTGCTGCTCGCGCCGGCGCAGGGCGCGTTCCAGTGCGGCGTCGGGGCCGGCGTCGGCGCGCGGGTGCGGACCTGCGTCCTGGCCCGCCTCAGTCGAAGGAGGCGACGGCATCCTGCCGGTCCGGGAAGATCTGGAACACGCGGTTCATGCGCATCAGTGCCAGCAGCGCCTGCACCGTGGGCGTGAGGTTGCACAGCCGCAGGTCGCCACGCCGGGCATTGAGCTGCCGCAGGCAGGAGATCAGCGCGCCCAGGCCCGAGCTGTCGATGAACTTCACGCCCTGCAGGTCGAACACCACCCGCGTCGCCGTGGGGCCGACCAGGGCCTGCATGGTCTCCTTGAACTCGCGCACGTTGCTGGCGTCGAGGTTGGCCTCGCGCAGGGCGATCACGACGATGTCGTGTCCGGCGGGGTGGCTGCTGATTTCCATGGTGGCGTGTCTCCGTCGCGGGCGGGGGCGATCAGGCCGTCGAGGGCGGCCTCCAGTGCATCGAGGGCCTGGCGGATGCCGGCCGGGTCGGTCTGCCCTTCGGCATGGCGCGCCAGCTCGCCCAGCGCGGCGAAGCCGTAGCTGCCGGCGGCACCGGCCAGGCGGTGCAGCGCCTGCTGGCGGCCCTGGGCATCGGCGGCCTCCAGGATGGCCGCCCGGCGCTGGGGCAGGCCGTCGAGGAAGCGGCGGCGCAGCGCCGCGTAGGCGGGCCCGCCGCGGTCAGCCCCGGGGCCCACGGCCGTGCTCCCAGTACATGCGGATGTCCTGCGGCAGGCGCACGGGGTCGAAGGGCTTGACGATCACACCGGTGGCACCGTGGCGCAGCAGCTCCTCCAGCTGTTCGGGCATCGCCTTGGCAGTGAGGAAGACCACCGGCACGCCTTCCATGCCGGGCAGCTGCCGCAGCTGCTGCAGGGTCTGGGGGCCGGACAGCTGCGGCATCATGACGTCCAGCAGCACCAGGTCGGGCCGGAAGCGGGGGGCGGCCTGCAGCGCCTCGGCACCGCTGCCCACCGCGCAGACCTCGTAGCCGCCGATCTCGCGCAGGCTGAAGTCGAGGATGTAGCGGATGTCGTCGTCGTCCTCCACGCACATCACGCGTCGCAGCGCGTCGTCGCCGTCGAGGGGGGCGTCGATCCGAACACCGTCGGCTTCGCCTGCGGTGCAGGCACTCTTCGGAACAGCCGGGTGAACGCTCATGGCACCGCCCTCGCGCGGGCCGGCTGCGGGGCCGGTTCGGCCGGGAACCAGACGTCGAAGGTGGAGCCGACCTCGCCGGCGCCGGGCGCGTAGCCGATGCGTCCACCCATGCGCTGTACCAGCAGCCGCGCCAGGTGCAGGCCCAGGCCGGTGCCGCCGGGCCCGCGCTGGTCGCCGCCCTCGGCCTGGGCGAACTTCTCGAACAGGTGGGAGCGGAACGCCGCCGGCACGCCGCGGCCCTGGTCGGTGACGGCGATGCGCTGGCCGTCGCCGGTGTCGCTGAGCTCGATGAGCACCGTCTGGCCGGGCGCCGAATGCTTGATGGCGTTGGAGATCAGGTTGGCCAGCACCTGCAGCAGGCGGTCGGCATCCACGCTGGCGCCGCGGCCCGTGACCGGCGTGGTGGCCGGGCAGCGCAGCCGCAGCTGCACGCCGGCACGCGCCGCATAGGCCTGCGCGGCGCTCACGGCCTCGCCGGCCAGCGGGGCCAGCGCCTGCGACTGGCAATGCAGGGTCATGCGGTCGCCTTCGAGCTTGGCCAGGTCCAGCACGTCGTCGATCAGCTTGCCCAGGCGCTCGCCGTTGCGCTGCGCGGCGGCCACCAGGGGCTGTGCGGTCGGCGGCAGCCGGCCGGCCACGCCCGAGGCCAGCAGGCCGACGGCGCCGAGGATGGAGGTCAGCGGCGTGCGCAGCTCGTGGCTGACGCTGGCCAGGAATTCGTCGCGCATGCGCTCGTTGCGCAGCGCCTCGGTCAGGTCGCGCAGCACCCAGGTCGTGCGCACGGCGCCGCCCTCGCACCAGCGGCTGGCGCTGGCCTGGGCCCAGAAGCCGTTGCCGTCGGCCGTGCGCAGCCACAGGCGCTCGCCGGTGGCGAGCTGGCCGGGCGCCGCGCCGATGACGGCCTCCAGTGGCTGGCCGGCCAGGCTGCGCGCGCCGGCCGCGCCGAAGTGGCGCAGCGCGGCGCGGTTGGCGTCCACCACCATCGCCTGCGCGTCCACGGTGACGACGGCGTCGGCGATGTTGTCCTGGATGCCGCGCTGGCGCTGCAGCTGGCGCCGCCAGTCGGCCAGCAGGGCCGAGCGCTGGGCCTGGCGTGCCAGCCGGGCCTCCAGCAGGGCGTCGCTCAGCCCGAGATGCAGGCAGTCGTCCATGCCGGCCGCGAAGGCCTCGATGGCGCGCGCCTCGTCCGGCGCCTCCAGCAGCGACACGATGGGCAGCCACGGGTCCCCGGCACGCAGGCGGGCACAGGCCCGTTCGGGCTCCCACTCGCCCGGGCCCGGCAGCCACAGCAGCACGTCCGTGGGAATGCCCGAGCCCAGCCAGGCGACGGCCTCGCCCACCCCGGCCACGGGGCGCACGCGGTGGCCTGTGCGCCCGAGCCGGGCGCACAGGGCGGCGCGCGCGGCCCCGTCGGCGCCGACGACGAGGACGTGAAAGGTCGGATAAGGGTTGGAAGGCATGGAGAAAGGTGTTCGGCTTGTCTCGTGGTTGTGCCGCTGTGCGTGACCGGCAGGTGACACAGGGTCAGGCAAAAGGTAACAAGCCGTTCTGTCCTGAATCTGAACATCCGACCGCGGCGCAGGGGCTCCGCGGGCGCATGCCGGTCGCTGCCATGGGCGTTCTCCCCATGCTGCGAGCTCATTTGGGACATGAAATTGACGCAAATCAAGAAACGGCGGCCTGCCTTTCCCGGGCGACAAAAGACACAGAGAAGAAACGATTTGTCACGTATTGTTAGCTCCAATCTGTTTCCACGACCTGTCCGGATCTGCCCGGGCAGCGCCGGACAGCCAAGGAACAGCGATGCGGATCAACCTGCCGATCACCACCCAGGAGCGCCAGTTGCCGGCCAACGGCTTCATGGTCTCGCGCACCGACCTCAAGGGCCGCATCACCTACGTGAACGGCACCTTCGTGGACATCAGCGGCTTCGCCGAATCGGAGCTGCTGGGCCGGGCGCACAACATCATTCGCCACCCCGACATGCCGCCGGAGGTCTTCGCCGACATGTGGGCCACGCTGGCGCAGGGCCTGCCGTGGACCGGCATCGTCAAGAACCGCTGCAAGAACGGCGACTTCTACTGGGTGCGGGCCAACGCCAGCCCCATCTGCGCCGATGGCCGCATCGAGGGCTACATGTCGGTGCGCAACAGGCCCTCGCCCGAGGATGTGCGCGCCGCCGAGCAGCTCTACGAGCGCCTGCGCAAGGGCGGCAGCCGGCTGCGCGTGCGCCAGGGCGAGCCGGTCGGCCCGGTCTGGGCCGATCCCATGGCCGCACTGCGCCGCCTGCCGCTGCGCCGGCGCATGGCCTGGGCCACGGGCACGCTGGCGGCGGCCAGCGCCGCAGTGGGTGCGTGGCTGGCCTGGAGCGGCGCGGCCGGATCGGCGACCGGCCTGCTCGCCGGCCTGTCCGCCGCCTCGGCCCTGGCCTGGACGGTGCTGGGCCTGATGCTGGAGCGCACCGTGCTCGGCCCGCTGGATGCCGCAGTGCGCACCGCCCGCGCCATCGCCAGCGCCGACCCGCGCCGCTTCGTGTTGCGCCGCGGCGACGAGACGCGGGCGCTGGTCAGCGCCCTCAACCAGATGAGCGCCAACTTCGTCGCCGTCATCGCCGACGTGGGCAGCGGCGTGGCAGGCGTGAGCACCGCCTCGACCGAGATCGCGCAGGGCAACCTGAACCTGTCCTCGCGCACCGAGGAGCAGGCCAGCGCGCTGGAGGAGGCGGCCGCGTCGATGGAGGAGCTCACCAGCACCGTGGGCCAGAACGCCGAGAACGCGCGCCAGGCCAACGAGCTGGCGGTCTCTGCCTCGCAGGTGGCGGCCCGGGGCGGCGGCGTGGTGGCGCAGGTGGTGCAGACCATGGCCTCGATCCACGGCTCGTCCAAGCGGGTGGTGGAGATCATTGACGTGATCGACGGCATCGCCTTCCAGACCAACATCCTGGCGCTCAACGCCGCGGTGGAGGCCGCCCGCGCCGGCGAACAGGGCCGCGGCTTCGCGGTGGTGGCGGCCGAGGTGCGCCAGCTGGCGCAGCGCTCGGCCCAGGCCGCGCGCGAGATCAAGGCGCTGATCGACGACGCCGTGGCCAAGGTGGACGCCGGCACGCGCCTGGTGGGCGAGGCCGGCAGCACCATGGGCGAGGTGGTCGACAGCGTCAAGCGCGTCACCGACTTCATCGGCGAGATCGCCGCGGCCAGCGCCGAGCAGACCGCCGGCATCCAGCAGATCAACCAGACGGTGATCCAGCTCGACCAGGTGACGCAGCAGAACGCCGCGCTGGTGGAGGAGGTGGCCGCCGCCTCCGCCGCGTTGGAGGAGAAGGCCCAGCACCTGGGCCAGGCGGTGAGCGTGTTCCGCGGCGCCGGTGCGGGCGGCCGGACGGCCCCCGCCGCCCACGCCGGCGCCTTCGACGACGCCGGCGAGGAGGGCGCCGGCGCCTTCGCCGACGACCTGCCCCCGGCCTCCCGCCTGGCCCATGCCTGAGGCCTCATCCAAGGAGTCGCCATGAAGATCCTGATCGCCGACGACAGCCGCGCCATGCGGCAGGTCATCGCCCACATGCTGCGCGAGGCCGGCTTCCGCGGCCACCACATCGTCGAGGCCGCCGACGGCCAGCAGGCGCTGGCGGCCGCCCATGCCGAGTCGCCCGAACTGATCATCTCGGACTGGAACATGCCCGCGATGACCGGCATCGAGCTGCTCCATGCCCTGCGCGCCGAGGCGTCGACGACGCCCTTCGGCTTCGTCACCACCGAGGTCAGCGCCGAGATGCAGCAGCAGGCCTTCGATGCCGGGGCGGCCTTCCTCATCGGCAAGCCCTTCAGCGCCGAGGACTTCCGCGTGGCGCTGGTGGACCTGCTCGAATGACGGCGGCCGCCATGATGCTGTCCCTGCCCACGGCGGCCCAGGTGGAGCGCTCGCTCGGCCTGCTGCTGCGGCGCGCCGTGGAGGCGTCGATGCAGCCGGCCGCCACCCGCTGCCGTTTCGCGGCCGCCGGCAGCTACCACGGCGGCGACCGCGCGCCGCTGGCCTGGCTCGCGGCCGACCTGCCGCTGGCCGCGCACCTGGCGGCCGCGCTGTCGCTGGTGCCGGCCGACGCCGCCGACGACCGGGTGCGCGCCGGCGTCCTGGACGACACGCTGCGCGAGAACTTCGCCGAGGTGCTCAACGTGGGGGCACGGCTGATCGTGCGCGACGACGCCGGCCGCCTGACCCTGCTGCAGACCGCCTTCGGCGAGCCCGCCGTCGCCGCCCTGCTGCCGCCCGCCACCGCGCGCCTGCGCCGGGCCGTGTTCAAGGTCGAGGTGGACGGCTACGCCGAGGGGCTGCTGGGCCTGTGGGGCGCCGCATGAACGCGCCACTGCCCGTCGACAGCCGCAGCCTGGCGGCGCAACTCGAGGCGGGCGCCCAGGAGCTGGCGCTGGCCGGCGCCATGCTGGCGCAGGCCATGGGCGACCTGCGCGCCGGCTTCGTGCAGGTGGCCGGCGCGCAGACCGATTCGGACGTCGCGGTCCGCACGGCCCTGCGGCAGGTGATGGTGGCCCTGCAGGCCGAAGACACGCTGGGCCAGTTGCTGCAGGCCGCCCAGCGGCGGCAGTCGCAGCTGGCCGGTGCCCTGCGCCATGCCGCCGCCGACACCGCCTCGACCGGCGCGGCGCGGCGATTGCCGGCCTGGCCGCCCGCGGCCGCCTGGGGCGATGCGCACGGCACCGCCTGCCCCACGCCTGGCGCCCCCGGCGCGGGCACCCATGAATTCTTCTGACCCGAAAGCGTCCTCATGCGCCTGAACAACTTCAAGACCGGCAGCCGGCTCGCGGCGGCCTTCCTTCTCGTGCTGATCGTCACCGGCCTGGTGGCGGCCCTGGGCGTCTCGCGGCTGCGGACGCTGCGCGAGGCGCTGGACTACCAGGCCAACGTCGTCCACGAGCGCGAGGTGCTGGCCCAGCAGTGGGCGGCCGACATCCGGCTGAACATGGTGCGGTCCCTGGGCCTGCTGCACAGCCGCGACGGCGCCTATGTGCAGGCCCTCTCGCGCGAGACCCAGGCCACGTCGCAGCGCATCGGCGAGATGGCCCGCCGCGTGGCCGACTCGGCCACCGACGACGACGGCCGCCGGCACATCGCGCGCGTGGTGGCCGACCGCGCGGCCTACACCCGGCTGCGCGAGGAACTCTTCGCCGCCCATTCGGCCGGCCGTGCCATGACGGCCGAGGAGGAGCAGGCGCTCGTCGCGCACGGCGATGCCTACCTGGCGGCCCTGGAGCGCGTGAGCGAGGACATCCGGGCCGACGGCAACCGCCATCGCCAGCACACGATCGACACGCTGCGCAGCGGCGAATGGATGATCGTGATCGGTGGCCTGGCGGCGGTGCTGCTGGGCGGGCTGTGCTCGGTGCTGGTCACGCGCTCGATCACCCGGCCCATCGCCGGCGCCTCGGGCGTAGCCGAATCGGTGGCGGCGGGGGACCTGACCGCGCGCGTCCATGCCGAGGGCCGCGACGAGACGGCCCGCCTGCTGCACAGCCTGGAGGCCATGCGCGGCAAGCTGGCCTCGGTGGTCAGCGAAGTGCGCCGCAATGCCGACGGCCTGGCCTCGGCCAGCCGCGAGATCGCGGCGGGCAGCAGCGACCTGTCGGCCCGCACCGAGCAGCAGGCCTCGGCGCTGGAGGAGACGGCCGCCTCGATGGAGCAGCTCAACACCACCGTGCGCCACAACTCCGAGCATGCGCAGAAGGCCAGCGAGCTGGCCACGCGCGCCTCGCAGGTGGCGGCCGAGGGCGGCACCGTGGTGGCGCAGGTGGTGCAGACCATGCGCGGCATCGCCGACAGCGCGGGCCGCATCTCCGAGATCATCGGCGTGATCGACGGCATCGCCTTCCAGACCAACATCCTGGCGCTCAACGCGGCCGTGGAGGCCGCACGCGCCGGCGAGCAGGGCCGCGGCTTCGCGGTGGTGGCCAGCGAGGTGCGGGCGCTGGCCCAGCGCAGCGCCGAGGCGGCCAAGGAGATCAAGTCGCTCATCACCGCCAGCGTGGAGACCGTGGCCCACGGCTCGGACCTGGCCGACCAGGCCGGCAGCACCATGGAGCAGGTGGTGGGCGCGATCCGCGGCGTGGCCCAGGTGGCCGGCGAGATCAGCGCCGCCAGCCGCGAGCAGAGCCTGGGCGTGGCCCAGGTGGGCCAGGCGGTGGTGCAGATGGACCAGGCCACGCAGCAGAACGCCGCGGTGGTGGAGGAACTGTCGGCCGCCGCCGCCGTGCTCAAGGAGCAGGCCGAGCACCTGGTGCGCAGCGTGGCGGTCTTCCGCCTGGGTGCCGATGCCACGGTGGCCGCGGCGCCGCCCGCGCGCAAGCCCCGCGGCGCGACGGCCGCCGTGGCCGCCACCGGCCCGGCCGGGCGCGCCAGGCCGGCACCGCGGCGTCTGTCGGCCCCCGCGCCCGTGCTGGCCGGTGCCGGGGCCGAAGCGGGCTGGGAATCCTTCTGACGCGCGGGGAGAAGCAAGCCATGAACAAGACCGTCATGACCGTGGACGATTCCCCCTCGATCCGCCAGATGGTGGCGATGACGCTGCGCATGGGCGGCTACGCCGTGGTCGAGGCCGCCGACGGTGCCGAGGCGCTGGACAAGCTGGCCGGCGGCGTGCACGTGGACGCCATCGTCACCGACCAGAACATGCCGCATGTGGACGGCCTGACCTTCACCCGCCGTCTGCGTGGGCAGGCGCAGCATGCGCGCACGCCGATCCTGATGCTGACCACCGAGTCCAGCGTCGAGATGAAGGCCGCCGGCCGCGCGGCAGGCCTGACGGGCTGGATGGTCAAGCCCTTCGACCCGAAGACGCTGATCGCGGTGATCGGCAAGGTGCTGGCGTGAGCGGCACTGCAGGAGCGCGGCCATGAAAGTGGATCTCAGCGAATTCGTCGGCATCTTCGTGGAGGAGGCCCGCGAGCACCTGGACGCGATGGAGTCGCTGCTGCTCGCCCTCAGCCCCAACCGGGTCGACGGCGAGATGCTGAACGCGCTGTTCCGGGCGGCGCATTCCATCAAGGGCGGGGCCGCCACCTTCGGCCTCGACGAGGTCGCCGGGCTCGCGCATGTGGCGGAGTCGCTGCTGGACCGGCTGCGCGACCAGCGGCTGGCGCTCAGCGCCGACATCGTCGATGCGCTGCTGGTGGGCACCGACGTGATGCGGGCGCAGATCGCCGCCTTCGAGGGCCAGGCCGCGGTGCCGGCGCCCCAGGTGGAGGCGGCGCGGGCCCAACTGTCGGCGCTGGCCGGTCCGGTGGCGGTGCCCGCGCCGGCGGCCTGGCCGGCCCTCCCGGCCGAGGCGCCGCTGGCGACGCCGCCGTCCGCCGCGCTGCCCGCGCCTGTGGTTGGCGCCGGCGAAGCGAACGAAGCGACTGAAGCCGCCGGGTCCCTGGCCGGCGAGGGCGTGGCCTTCGGCTTCTTCGACGACGTGCCCGAGCCCTCGGCCGAGGCCCGGCCGGTGCCGGGCGCGGGCGCTGGTGCTGGTGCTGGTGCGGTCGCCGACGTCTGTGCCGTGCTGCCAGCGTCGTCCGCCATGGCCGAGCCGCCCGCCGTGGCCGCGTCCGCCGGCCTGCCGGCGCCCTCGGCCGGGGCGGGCGCGGCGCATGCGGGTCACGAATCCAGCTCCATCCGCGTGAGCGTCGACAAGGTCGACCAGATCATCAACCTGGTGGGCGAGCTGGTGATCATCCAGTCCATGCTGGCCCAGCATGCGCTGGGCGACACGCCGCAGCAGGTCGAGCGGCTGCGCAGCGGCCTGGACCTGCTGGACCGCAACACCCGCGGCCTGCAGGAGGCCGCCATGGCCATCCGCATGATGCCGATCTCGGCCGTGTTCAGCCGCTTCCCCCGCCTGGCGCGCGACTTGGCGCAGCGCCTGGGCAAGGAGGTGGAGATCCGCCTGGACGGCGAGGGCACCGAGCTGGACAAGGGCCTGATCGAGCGCATCGTCGACCCGCTCACGCACCTGGTGCGCAACAGCCTGGACCATGGGCTGGAACTGCCCGCCGAGCGCCTGGCCGCAGGCAAGCCGGCGGCGGGCTCCATCACCCTCGCGGCCCGGCACGAGGGCGGAAGCGTCGTGATCGAGGTGGCCGACGACGGCCGCGGGCTTGACCGCGAGCGCATCCTGGCCAAGGCGCGCGAGCGCGGCATGGCCGTGCCCGAGCAGCCCACCGATGCGCAGGTGTGGGCGCTGATCTTCGAGGCCGGCTTCTCCACCGCGGCGGCGGTCACCGACGTCTCGGGCCGCGGCGTGGGCATGGACGTGGTCCGCCGCAACATCCAGGCCCTGGGCGGGCGGGTGGACATCCACAGCGAGAAGGGCCGCGGCACGCGCATCGCGGTACGGCTGCCGCTCACGCTGGCCATCCTCGATGGCCTGTCGGTGGCCTGCGGCGGCGAGGTCTTCATCGTGCCGCTGGCCTTCATCGTCGAATCGCTGCGGGCCGAGGGCGACGCCGTGCGCAGCGTGGCCGGCGCGGGCCGCGTGCTGCGCATCCGTGGGCGCTATCTGCCCGTGGTGGCGCTGCACGAGGTGCTGGGCCTGCCCGGCGGCACGCCGCCCGGCGCGGACGGCATCTTCATCGTGCTGGAGACCGAGGGTCAGCGCGTCGCACTCTTCGTGGACGCGCTGCTGGGCCAGCACCAGGTCGTCATCAAGAGCCTGGAGGCCAACTACCGCAAGGTGGCGGGCATCTCGGGCGCCACCATCATGGGCGACGGCCGCGTCGCGCTGATCCTCGATGCGGCGGGACTGGGCCGTCAGGCGGCCTCGTCCGGCCGCCTGCCGTCGCCGCTGGAGAGCGCGGGCGCCTTCCTTTCCACCGAACCCCTTCCTGCCTGAGGCTCCTCATGCGCGCTGCCGAATCCGCCATTCCCGCCGCCGAACTCGCCGCCCAGATGGCGCAGACCGGCATCCTCACCTTCCGGCTCGACACCGAGCACTACGGCATCGACATCCTCAAGGTGCAGGAGATCCGCAGCTACGAGCCGGTCACCCGCATCCCGCAGGCCGATCCGGCGGTGCGCGGCGTGATCAACCTGCGCGGCGCCATCGTGCCCATCGTGGACCTGCGGCTGCGCTTCGGCCTGCCGCAGGCCGACTGCGACCGCTTCACCGCCGTCATCATCGTCAACGTCGGGGCCAAGGTCATCGGCATGGTGGTGGACGGCGTCTCGGAGGTGGTCACGCTCGCGGCCGAGCAGGTGCAGCCCCGGCCCGACATGGCCGCGGTCGACCTGTCGTGCATCACCGGCCTGGCCACGCTGCAGGACCGCATGGTCATGCTGCTGGACCTGGAGGCGCTGCTGGCCCACGTGGCGCAGTGAGCAATTCCGCCGCCGCCATGCATGCGCCGACCGTGTCCGCACGCGAGTTCGACTACGGCCCGGCCGACTTCGATCGCGTGCGCCGCCTGATCCACGCGCGTGCCGGCATCGCCCTGGCCGAGAGCAAGGAGGCGATGGTCTACAGCCGGCTGTCGCGGCGGCTGCGCAGCTGCGGCATCGGGCGCTTTCGCGACTACCTGGACGCGCTGGAAGGCGATGCCGCCCAGCCCGAGTGGGAGCAGTTCGTCAACGCGCTGACCACCAACCTCACGGCCTTCTTCCGCGAGCCGCACCACTTTCCGGTGCTGATGCGCCACCTGCGCGGCCTGCGGCGGCAGCGGGCGCTTCGCGTGTGGAGCTGCGCCGCCTCCACCGGCGAGGAGCCGTATTCCATCGCCATGGCCGCCGCGCAGGAGTGGGCCAGCCCCAGTCCGCCGCTGGAGATCCTGGCGACCGACCTGGACACCCGCGTGCTGGCGACGGCCGAGGCCGGCGTCTACGACCAGGAGCGCGTCGAGCGGCTGCCGCCCGATCAACTGCAGCGCCACTTCCTGCGCGGAACCGGCGCCAACGCGGGCCGGGTGCGCGTGCGGCCCGAGCTGCGGGCCCTTCTGGCCTTCCGGCCGCTGAACCTGCTGGCGCCCGACTGGCCTGCGCTGGCGCCCTTCGACGCCATCTTCTGCCGCAACGTCATGATCTATTTCGACAAGCCCACGCAATACCAGGTGCTGCGCAAGCTCGCCCGCCTGCTGGAGCCCGACGGGCTGCTCTTCGTCGGCCATTCGGAAAGCCTGCTGTTCGCCTCGGACCTGTTCCGGCTGCGGGCGCAGACCGTGTACGAGCGCGTGAAGGCGGGGCCATGAGACGCGCAGCCGCCCGCAACGGAGCCCGCCGATGAGCATGGACCTGCATCCGGCCGGCAGCGGCACGCTGCACTACGAGACCGTCTTCGGTCGCCGCGGCGTGCGCGTGCTGCCCGGCGAGTTCCACGCCACCGCCGACGACCTGGTGCTCGTGACCGTGCTGGGCTCATGCGTGGCGGCCTGCATCCGCGATGCCGAACGGGGCGTGGGCGGCATGAACCACTTCATGCTGCCCGACGCCGGCCCCGCCACCGGGCCGGCCGATTCGGCCCCGGCGCGCTACGGCAGCTATGCCATGGAGGTGCTGATCAACCAGCTGGTCAAGCTGGGCGCCCGCCGGAACCGGCTGGAGGCCAAGGTGTTCGGCGGTGCCAATGTGATCCCCGGCATGAACCAGGTCAACATCGGCCACCGCAACGCCCGCTTCGTGCTCGACTTCCTGGCGACCGAACGCATCCCGGTGCGGGCGCAGGACCTGGCCAACACCTGCCCGCGCAAGGTGGCGTACTTTCCCCGCACCGGTGAAGCCCGCGTCAAGCGGCTGAACGAGGCGCTGCCGGCCAGCGTGGCGTGCCGCGAGCAGTCCTACCAGGCCAGCCTGGCCCGCACGCCGGTGGCCGGCGCCATCGAGCTCTTCGACTGATGCCGGACGAGCGCCTGCGCATCCTGGTGGTGGACGATTCGGCGCTGGTGCGCCAGGTGCTGTGCGCCATCATCGATGCGCAGCCCGACATGCAGGCCGTGGCCACTGCCGGCGACGCCGCCGCGGCCCGGTCGCGCATCGCGGCGCTGGCGCCCGACGCGCTGACGCTGGACATCCAGCTGCCGGGCATGAACGGCCTGGACTTCCTGCGCGAGCTGGCCGGCGGGCCGTCGCTGCCGGTACTGATCGTGGCCACGCCCACCGACGCCGAGGCGCAGGTCGCCCGGCAGGCCCGCGCGCTGGGCGCCTGCGGCGTGCTGCCCAAGCCGCGCCTGGGCGTGGCGCAGGGCCTGCGCGACGACGGCGACGCGATCTGCCAGGCCTTGCGCCAGGCGGTGCAGGAGACGCGGGCCGCGCGCGCGGCCGAGACGGCCCGTGCGCGGCCGGCAGCGGCCACCGCCCGCACCGACGACGGCCCGGCGGCGGGCGCCGATCGTGGGCCCGGCCCGGCGGCACCGCCCGGGCGCCGGGCGTGGCGGGGCGAGCGCGTCATCGTCGCCGGCGCCTCGACCGGCGGCACCGAGGCCTTGCTGCAGTTCCTGGCCCAGCTGCCGCCGCACTGTCCGCCCGTCCTGGTGGTGCAGCACATGCCGGCCGGCTTCACCCGCAGCTTCGCCGACCGGCTGGACCGCCACCTGCCGCTGCGCGTCGGCGAGGCCCGGGACGGCGAGCCGCTGCGTGCCGGGCAGGCGCTCATCGCGCCGGGCAGCCACCATCTGGCCGTCCGGCGCGATGAGCAGGGCCGGCTGGAGGCGGCGCTGCTGGCGACGCCCCCGGTCAACCGGCACCGGCCGTCGGTCGACGTGCTCTTCGACAGCGCCGCCCGGCTGCTGGGCCGGCGCGCCTGCGGCGTGCTGATGACCGGCATGGGCCGCGACGGCGCCGCCGGCCTGCTGGCGCTGCGCCGCGCCGGCGCCCTGACCTATGCGCAGGACGAGGCCAGCTGCGTCGTCTTCGGCATGCCCCGCGAGGCCATCGCGCTGGGTGCGGCGGGCCGGGTGCTGCCCCTGGCGCAACTGGGCGAGGCGCTGATGCAGGACCTCGGCGATGCCGGTGCGGCGGCGTAGGGATGCGCCGGGGCCGCCGCGGCGTCCGGCGGGGCCCTGGGGCGGTGCTACATTAGCGCCCGCGCCGCGCGACCCCCGCGAGGCGATGCGGGAGGTTACCGACCAGCCGGGCGAAGCCGGTTCCGGCGGTGCCTTCGAGGCCCCTCGACGGGGCTTTTTTCTTTCTGGGCCAACAGCAGCGCATGGATGCTCCGGTGACGTCGTTCGGCGGATGGCGCCATTCCTCGCTCGTGGGAATGACGCCTTCACCCGTTTCCGGCGATGAGGCGGACCGCTGGGTCCGCGGCGAACTGGTGCGCTCGCTCATGCGGGCCGCCCGGGGCAACTACATCCTGGCGGCGGTGCTCACGCCCGTCATCGTGGCCCTGAGCTGGCGCGACCTGCCCTGGTGGGTCGCCTCGCTCTGGGTGTTCCTGGTGGTCTGCGTCTCGCTCGCGCGGGTGCGCTTCGAGCACCTCTACCGGCTGCGCTACGAAGGCCGCGACGCCGATGCGCAGGAGCATTTCGTCCACCGCTACCGGCATCTCTGGGGCGCCAGCGGTGTCGTCTGGGGCATGTCGGCGTACCTGTTCTTCGAGCGCACTCCGCTGGTCAACCAGTTCATCTGCTGGTTCATCGTGGCGGGGGCCGCCACCTTCCCCGTGGTCAGCATCGCGCTGCATCCGCCGGTGCTGCGGCGCTACATGGCCTCGCTGTTCATCACCATGCTGCTGTGCATGGGCATCCGCGTGGCGGAGGTGGGCATCGAGGGCCTGCAGTTCGGGCTGCCCTTCGTGCTGCTGCCGGCGCTGCACTGGTGGCTGCTGCTGCACGCGGGCCGGCGCATCTACGAGACGGCACGCAACAGCTTCGAGCTGCTCTTCCACAACAAGATCCTGATCGCCTCGCTCACCCAGCAGCGGCAGGCGGCCGTCTCGGCGGTGGCGATGAAGAACCGCTTCCTGGCCAGCGCGGCGCACGACATGCGCCAGCCGGTGCTGGCGCTGTCGCTGTACGCCGACTGGCTGCGCAACGAGCCGGAGCTGGTGCACGAGATCGCGCCCAAGATCTCGGGCGCCACGCAGGCGGTGAACGTGCTGTTCGACTCGCTGTTCGACCTGGCGCGCATCGATTCGGGCCAGGTGCGGCTGCACATCGAGCGGGTGGACGTGGTGCAGCTGCTGCGCGACCTGGAGCTGCAGTACCGCCCGGTGGCCGAGGCCAAGGGCCTGCGCTTCCGGGTGCACATGGTGCCCGGCACGGTGTTGACCGACCCGGTGCGGGTACGGCGCATGCTGGGCAACCTGCTGTCGAACGCCATCAAGTACACGCACGAGGGCGGCGTGCTGCTGGCGGCGCGGCAGACCCGCGAAGGGCTGCGGGTGGAAGTCTGGGACACCGGCATCGGCATCCCGCGCGAGCACCTGCGCGACGTCTTCCTGGAGTTCTACAAGGTGGCCGACCACGACGCCGGCACCTCCGACGGCTTCGGCCTCGGCCTGGCCATCGTGGCGCGCCTGTCGCACGCCCTGGGCCATGCGGTGAGCGTGCGCTCCCGCGTCGGCCGCGGCAGCGTCTTCCGCGTGATGCTCACCGACGCCGACGAGACCCAGGCCCAGGCCCGCATGTCGGACGCCGTGGGCTGAGCCTGTGGCCCTCGTTCACCAGCGGTAGGTGGCGGTGGCGACCACACGGCGTTGGTCGCCGTAGTAGCACGTCTGCGCAGTGCTGTCGCAATTGCTCAGGTACGTCCGGTTGGTCAGGTTGCGCACGTTGAGCGCCAGGCTCCAGCGGTCGATGTCGTAGGCCAGCAGCAGGTCGACCAGGGTATAGGCCGGCACCTTGACGGGTGTGCGCCCACCGTTGCCGTAGGTCGAGCCGGTGTGGCGCGCCCCGATGCCCACCTTCAGGCCGTTGGTGAAACGGTAGTCGATCCAGCCCGATAGCTGGTTCCGCGGTACGGCCAGGGCCTGTCTGCCGATCTGTTCGGGGTTGGCGCTGGCGGTGACGATGGCGCGCGGCGTGTAGCTGTAGGCCGCGGTGAGGTTCATGCGCGGCATCGGCTGCGTGGTGGCCTCCAGTTCCAGGCCACGCGTGGAGATCTCCCCGGTCTGGTAGGGCACGAAGTCCGGATCGAAGGTGATGTAGTTGCGCCGCCGCAGGTCGAAGATGGCCGCGCTGTAGAGGCTGCGCGAGCCCGGCGGCTGGTAGCGCAGCCCCGCTTCGTATTGCCGCCCGGTCTCGGGCTCGAAGGGCTGGCGAGTCAGCGGGTTGAGCGCCGGGTTCGGGTTGAACGACTCGGTGTAACTCGCGTAGGGTGCGAGCCCGTTGGGCGCCAGATACACCAGCCCCGCGCGCTTGGTGAACCGGTGGTCGGCCACGCGCGAGGATGCACCACCCAGCCGGTCGAAGTTTTCCGTGCGCGCCTGGTCGTATCGGCCGCCCAGCGTGAGCTGCCAGCGCTCGCCCCACTTGATCTGGTCCTGCAGGTACAGGCCTGTCTGCTGCAGGCGCGTGCTGTCGATGGCATAGGGGTCGGGAATCTCGAACGGTCCGTTGGGGTAGACGGGCGCCGCGATGTCCAGCAGCGGTGCACTGCCGCCGCTGAAGGTGCGCGCCTCGAAGCGACTGCGCTGGTGGTCCAGGCCGAGCAGCAGCGTGTGCTGCCAGTCGCCGCGTCGCAGGTCGGCCTGCAGTTGGTTGTCGAGGCTCAGGCTGCGAGCCGACTCGCGGCTGCCGAAGAGCGTCCGGCTCAGCAGCCGGTAGTTGGCGGGGTTCAGCGGCTGCTCCGGGTCCGTCGCGACGAAGCGGGGCGCCTGCAGCCCGGCGTAGTCGAGCTTCATGTGCCCCGCCCGCAGGTTCTGGCGGAAGGTGAAGGTGTCGTTCAGCCTGTGCTCGAACTGGTAGCCGACCAGTGTCTGGTCCTGGTCGAAGCGGTCGAAGTGGCGATTGCCGATGTCGAGCGTGCTCGGAATGCGGCTGCCCACCGGCGTGGGTACCAGCGAGCCCTCGATGGGCCGGATGCGGGTGTACACGCCGGCGCGGTTGCGCATGAGTTGCGCATACAGGGTGAGCGAGGTGTCGCCCGACAGCCGCCATGTGAGCGACGGCGCGAGGTACGTGCGGTCGTCGTCCTTGTCGCCGGTCGGCATCCGCGCGTCACGCAGCAGGCCGACGACGCGGTAGCGCACCTGGCCCTCGGCGTCGAGCTTGCCCGAGAAGTCCCCGGCGATCTGCTTGTGGCCGTGGCTGCCCACCTGCATCTGCAGCTCGCGCACCGGCAAGGCTGTGGGCAGCTTGCTCACCACGTCGACCACGCCGCCCGGGCTGGCCTGGCCATAGAGCACCGACGCCGGTCCACGCAGCACGTCGATCCGTTCCGTGCCGTAGGGCTCGACCTTCCAGACGGCGAAGGTGTTGGCGTTGCGCAGTGGCAGGCCGTCCTGGTAGAAGCCCGGGCTGTAGGCATCGAAACCGCGGATGCTGATCCAGTCGTAGCGCGAGTCGGCCCCGTAGGGCGAGATGTTGATGCCGGGCGTGTAGCCGAGCGCGTCGCGCACGGTGGTGGCGCCGATGGCCTCGATGCGCTCGGCGGTGACGACCGACAGCGACTGCGGTGTCTCGATGATGGGCGTGTCGGTCTTGCTGCCGGCTGCGCTCCGGCGCGCGAGATAGCCGCGCACCGGCCCGGTCGCGGCGTCGCCGTCCGCCGTGACGGTCACGGCCGGCAGGGCGGCCGTGGAAGGCGGCGCCACGGTCTGGCCTGCTTGCGCCGGGGCGGCGGGCGGCAATTGCGGGCGCAGCACGTAGGCGCCGTTGTCCAGCCGTGCCGCGCGCAGCCCGGTGCCGGCGAGCAGGGCCTGCAGCGCGGCGTCCACCGTGTAGGTGCCGCGAACGCCTGGTGTCTGCCGACCTTGTGTCTGCTCCGGGGTGAAGCTCAGCAGGACGTCGGCAGACGAGGCCAGCCGGTGCAGGGCTGACGCCAGCGGACCGGCCGGGATGTCGAAGGCGTGCGTAGCGGCGGTCTGCGCGACCGGGGCCTGGGCGCGGGCCTGCCCGGGCAGGGAGGCCAGGACCAGGCCGTCCAGCGCAAGCCAGGCCGCCGCGAAGGTGGGGCGCAGGACCGACCGGTGCCGCGACGGACGCCCGGGATGCAGGGGATGAAGGGGCTTGGCGCGCATGGGATTTCCTCGGAAGTGACAAGAAGTGCTCTCCCTGGTGAGGTGCCGCGAAACGGCGGATCGGGCAGTCGTCGAAGCAAAAAAACTTTGCGCGGCGCGCGCAGCAGGCCGTGCCAGGCGGCGACGGAGGGCAAGACCGGGCACCGCGGCGCACCCGCGGGCCACGCGGCGGCGTCAGGGCTGCGCTTCGACCGTCACCCAGAAGCGGGTGCGCTGCGCTACCTGCACGGGCAGCACATTGGGCAGCGTGGCGAGGATGCGGTCGGTGTCCTGCAGCGGGAACACGCCCGACAGCCGCAGATCCCCCACCTCGGGCGCGCACCGGACGGCGCCCTGGCGGTAGCGGCCGAGTTCTTCGAGGAAGGCGTCCAGCCGCATGTCGTCCGCCACCAGTTGCCCGCGTGTCCAGGCCGGGGCGGCGTCGTCGGCCGGCCCTGCGGGGCCGATCGCGCTGCGGGTGAAGCTCAGGCGCTGGCCGGCTTCCAGCACACGAGGGCGCTGTGCCAGGTCATCCGGCGCGATCTCGACCGCACTTTGGAGGACGGCGACGTCGGTGCCCTGCATCCGCTGGCGCACGGTGAAGCGGGTGCCCAGTGCACGGATGCGGCCCTGCGCGGTCGCGACGACGAGGGGCGGCCAGGCACGGCCTGTCGCCGTCTGCGCATGACCTGTGACGACCAGCACCTCGCCTGCCAGGAGGCGAAGCAGGCGCTGTGCAGCGTCGAAGCGCACATCCACCGCGCTGTCGGTGTTGAGCGTCAACGCGGTGCCATCGGCCAGCATGACGGTGCGCTGCTCGCCGATGCCGGTGCGGTAGTCGGCCGCCAGTCGCTGGGCGAGCGGCGTGCGCGCGGCGAGCAGGCCGGCCGTGCCGGCGATGCCGCCCCACAGCAGGACGCGCAGCGCGGCGCGGCGTTTCGGCGCCGTCGCCGTGCCGGTGTAGGGCGAGAGCACCTGGTAGGCGGCGCGGGGGGCCATGTCCTTGAAGCGGCCGGTGACCTCCTCGATGTGCCGCCAGGCGCGCTCATGGTCGGGATGCGCGCTGCGCCACCGGGACCAGCGTTGCCGGTCGTCGTCCCCGGCCTCGCCCGACATGAACAGGGTCAGCCAGTCGGCCGCCTGGTCGGCGATGGCCGGGTCGATGGCACGGCCACCGGCCCGTGGTGCCGGCCGGCCCGCGGCCAGTGTGCTCGTCGGCTCGGTCACGACAGGGAGGGCCGATCAGGTGCCGAGCACGAACAGGCAGTGCCGGTTCGCACGAGACAGGTATTGCTTGACCGAACTGGTCGAGACGCGAAGGCGCGCCGCGATGTCGGCGTAGCTCAGATCTTCCAGGTGGGCCAGCAGGAAGGCTTCGCGTACCGGTAGGGGCAGGCCGTCGAGCGCCTGGTCCACCTGGCGCAGGGCTTCGAGCGCCAGGTAGCGCGTTTCGGGCGAGGGGGCGAGTTCGCCGGGGAGCGTTGCCAGCACGGCGAGGTAGGCGTCTTCGAGCCGCTGCCTGCGATGGCGATGGGCGATCAGTCGCCGTGCCACCGTGGCAAGAAAGGGGCGCGGCGCCTCGATCCGGGCGGGCATCCCCGCCGTGATCATGCTCAGGAAGGTGTCCTGCGCCAGATCCGCTGCCACGCAGGAATCGCCAAGACGCCGCCGGAGCCAGCCTTTCAGCCAGCCGTGATGGGCGACATACAACCCCTCGATGCTTTGCGGAGGAAGCGAAAACTCGGTACTGGCCACGACATGCCCTCGGATGCGCCACGGACGATCTGATCGTCCAATATGAGAATTGTTCTCATTCTATGGCGTGCCATCCGAGGCGCCGCGGCAACACGCGGCCGGGATCGAGGAATCAGCGCAGATTCGAAAGCAGCCCGTGGCTGCGCGCGTGGTGCAGCGCCTGCGTGCGGCTCTTGACGCCCAGTCTGCGGAACAGCCGCCACAGGTGCACCTTGACGGTGTGCTCGCTGATCTCCAGCTGGGTGGCGATGTCGCGGTTGGACAGGCCCTGGTCCAGCATGGCGATCAGCTGCGTCTGCCGACGCGAGAGCTTGCCCGTGGGCGCCGGCGGCTCCAGGTCGCCGTCGTCGGCCAGCAGCAGGCCGCGCAGGGCCGCCGTCAGCTCGGCCGAACCGCTGGACTTCTCGATGTAGATGTCGGCACCGGCCTCGATGCAGGCCTCTTCCATGTCGGCGGCGGGCGAGGCGGAGTACACGGCCACCGGGATGTCGGGGTACGACTCCTTGACCGTCAGCACGCCCGAGACGCCGGTGACGTCGGGCAGCTTGAGGTCGAGGCAGAACAGCTTGGGCCGGCCGTGGTGCTCCACGGCGTTGGCCAGCTTGTCCAGGCGGTCGAGTTCGACCACGTTCTCGGAGGGCCGCAGGCGGCGAAGGACCATCACGATGGCCTCGCGCATCAGGGGATGGTCGTCGATGACGTAGATGCTCATGGTGTGCGTGTCCGGAGAGGGGGCCGGGAGTTGGCGTCCGTCGGGGGCGACGTGCCGGGTCAGGACGCTCGGGCGGATTCGGCCGCCGCTTCCGCCAGCACGGCCAGCGCTGCCACGACGGCAGCGCGCGCCGCATTGTCCAGCGGCGCGAGCCGGGAAGCCAGCGCCGCGAGGGCCGGTTCGCCCTCCGCCTGCAACTGCGCGATGGCGCGGCCGGCTTCCTGGGGCGAGGCGAAGCCCAGGCTCTGCAGCAGCACCGTGCCGCGCGCGTCCTGCAGCTTGAAGTAGAACTGGCCGTCGCGCTCGCGGTACTGCTTGAAGCTGGGCCGCGCGGCCTTGGCGGCCTTCGCCGTGCCGCTGGCGGCAGCGCCGAGCTGGCCCAGGTTGCGCAGGCCCACGGCCTCGCGCAGCCGCGAGGTCAGCGCGCGCGAGAGCACGCGGGCCTTCTCACCGCCCGCGCGCAGCGTGTCCTCGATGCGCTGGGGCTCGGCCATCAGCGCCTCGTAGCGCTCGCGCAGGGGGGCGACCTCCTGGTCGATGCGGTCGACCAGCACCTGCTTGGCGTCGCCCCAGGCGATGCCCTCGGCATAGGCCTTGCGCAGCGCGTCGGTCTCGTCGGCGGTGGCGAAGGCCTGGTAGATCTGGAACAGCGCCGAGCCCTCGGCCTCCTTGGGCTCGCCGGGCGCGCGCGAGTCGGTCACGATGCCGGCGATCAGCTTCTGCAACTGGGCCCGCGAGGAGAAGAGGGGAATGGTGTTGCCGTAGCTCTTGCTCATCTTGCGGCCGTCCAGGCCGGGCAGCAGGGCGACGGCGTCGTCGATCTCGGCCTCGGGCAGCGTGAAGTGCTCGCCGTAGAGGTGGTTGAAGCGCTGCGCCATGTCGCGCGCCATCTCGATGTGTTGCACCTGGTCGCGGCCCACCGGCACCTTGTGGGCGTTGAACATCAGGATGTCGGCCGCCATCAGCGCCGGGTACATGAACAGGCCGATGCTCACGTCCGCATCCGGGTCGGTGCCGGCGGCGGTGTTGCGGTCCACCGCGGCCTTGTAGGCATGGGCGCGGTTGAGCACGCCCTTGCCGGTCACGCAGCTGAGGAACCAGGTCAGCTCCGGAATCTCGGGAATGTCGGACTGGCGGTAGAAGGTCACGCGCTCCGGATCGAGCCCGCAGGCCAGCCACGAGGCCGCGATCTCCAGCGTGGAACGCTGGATGCGCGCCGGCTCGTCGCACTTGATGAGCGCGTGGTAGTCGGCCAGGAAGTAGTAGCTCTGCACGTCCGGGCGCTGGCTGAAGCGCACCGAATGGCGGATCGAGCCGACGTAGTTGCCCAGGTGCGGCGTGCCGGTGGTGGTGATGCCGGTCAGGAAGCGGGTCGGAGCGGAGGCGGAGGACATGGCGGGGCGGACGGCGGCGAAAAGGGGGTCAGCGCAGCAGCGCGGCAATGGGAGAGATCAGCAGGTTCAGGAAGGCATAGCCCAGGCCCATCAGCGGCCGCAGCCACAGCGAGCCGACCACGCCCAGCACCACCAGGCCCATGACGATGAAGAAACCGAAGGGCTCGATGCGTGCTAGCCAGTACTGTGCCCGGCCGCGTGGCAGCAGGCCGGCCAGGATGCGGCCGCCGTCGAGCGGCGGCAGCGGGAACAGGTTGAAGGCCCACATGACCAGGTTGGTCAGGATGCCCGCGTTGGCCATGCCGACGAAGAAGCGCTCCTGCACGCCCGCCACGGTGAGCCCGACCAGGAACAGCGTCCAGAGGATGGCCTGGATGAAGTTGGAGGCCGGTCCGGCCAGCGCCACCCAGATCATGTCGCGCTTGGGGTTGCGCAGGTGGCCGAAGTTGACTGGCACCGGCTTGGCATAGCCGAAGAGGAAGGCACCCGAGGTGGCGAAATACAGCAGGATCGGCATGGCGATGGTGCCGATCGGGTCGATGTGCTTGAGCGGGTTGAGCGTGAGCCGCCCCATCATCTGCGCCGTGTTGTCGCCGAAGTGCCGGGCGACGTAGCCATGGGCCGCCTCGTGCACCGTGATCGCGAAGATCACCGGCAGGGCGTAGATGAGGACGGTCTGGATGAGGTTGGAGGCTTCCACCGCGGGATTGTCTCAGACGGATTCACAGGCCAAGCGGCCCCAGCGGGCCGCGGCCCTGCCGGATCAGCGCCGGCTCGCCGCCCGCGTCCATGGGCGTGAGGTCGACCACCGTGGTGGGCTCGGAGGTGCAGGCGCCGGCGTCGATCACGGCGCCGACCAGCTTCTCGAAGCGGTCGCGGATCTCCTGGGGGTCGTTCATCGGCTCGGTCTCGCCGGGCGGGATGAGCGTGCTGGCCAGCAGGGGCGCGCCGTGCAGCGCCAGCAACTCGGCCAGCACCGGATGCTCGGGCACCCGCAGGCCGATGGTCTTGCGCTGCGGATGGCTCACGCGGCGGGGGACTTCCTTGGTCGCCTCCAGCACGAAGGTGTAGGGGCCGGGCGTGCAGGTCTTGAGCAGGCGGTACTGGCGGTTGTCCACGCGGGCGTAATTGGCCAGCTCGCTCAGGTCGCGGCACAGCAGGGTCAGCAGCCGCTTCTCGTCGATCTGGCGGATGCGGCGCAGCTTGTCGACGGCATTCCGGTCGTCCAGCTGGCACGCCAGCGCATAGCTGGAGTCGGTGGGCACCGCGATCACCTCGCCCTTGGCGAGCAGGGCCGCCGCCTGCTTGAGCAGGCGCGGTTGCGGGTTGTCGGGGTGGACCTCGAAATACTGGGCCATGGTCTTGTCCTCCTGTCGAAGTTCAGCCCTCGACCGGCTCGATGGGCTGGCGCCGCTCGCGCACCGTCAGCCAGGCGCCGCCGGCGCCGCACACGGCGATCAGGCCGATGCCCGCGAACGACATGCGGTCGGGCAACTGGTCGAACACCAGCCAGCCCCCCAGCATGGCGAAGCCGATCTGGGCGTAGAGAAAGGGGGTGAGGGTGGACGCGTGGGCGCGCTGGTAGGCCAGGATCAGCAGGAAGTGACCCACCGTGCCCATCAGCCCCATGAGGGCCAGCAGCGCCCAGTCCTGCCAGGCGGGCAGCGCCTGCCAGGCGAAGGGCAGGAACAGGGCCGCGATCAGCGTGCCCACCCAGCCGGTGTAGAAGTGCAGCGTCAGCGGCTTCTCGGTGCGGGCCAGGCGGCTGGTCAGCACCTGGAACCAGGCGTTGCACACCACCAGCCCCACGGGCATGAGCACCGCCCAGCCGAAGCCCTCGCCACCCGGGCGCAGGATCAGCAGCGTGCCCACGAAGCCGCCCGCCACCAGCGCCCAGCGCAGGGCCGACACCCGCTCGCCCAGGAGCGTGGCGGCCATCAGCGTGACGGCCAGCGGCACGACCAGCACGATGGCGGTGAATTCGGCCATGGGCATGTGGCCCAGGCTCAGATAGGCCAGCAGGCTGCTGCCCAGCAACAGCGCCCCGCGCAGCACCTGGAAGCGCGGGTGCTGCGTGCGCAGCAGCGCCGTGCCGTGCAGGGGCAGCAGGATGGCGGTGGTGGCGACAGCCTGGAAGGCATAGCGGAACCACACGGCCATGAACACGGGCACGGTGGCCGAGGCGACCTTGGTGGTGGTGTCGAGCACCGCGAAGCAGCCCACGGCCAGCAGCAGCAGGGCCATGCCGGCCAGCGTGCGCAGCGTGTCGCTCGCGGGGACGGCACCCCGCGGGGCGCAGGCCGCGCCGGTCACTGCACGCGGTCCGCCAGCAGGGACCAGACGGGCTGCAGGCTGGGCGAGAGAAGGGGCAGGTGCCCCAGGTCGCAATGGCTTTCGTCGGGGCTGTGGAAGTCGCTGCCGCGGGAGGCGGCCAGGCCGAACTCCTTCGCCTTGTCGGCGTATTCGACGTACTCGGCCGGCGTGTGGCTGCCGGTCACCACTTCCACCCCCTGGCCGCCGTGGCCCTTGAATTCGGTGAAGAGGGCGTATTCCTCGTTGGCGGTGAACTTGTAGCGGCCCGGGTGCGCGATGACCGCGACGCCGCCGGCATCGCGGATCCAGCGGATCGCGTCGCCCAGGCTGGCCCAGCGGTGGGGCACGTAGCCGGGCTTGCCTTCGGTCAGGTACTTGCGGAACACCTCGGAGGTGTCGCGGCAGTGGCCCTGCTCGACCAGGAAGCGTGCGAAGTGCGTGCGTGAGATGAGCTCGGGATTGCCGACGAAGCGCAGCGCGCCTTCGTAGGCGCCCTTGATGCCGACGCGGGCGAGCTGGTCGGCGATCTCGCGGGCACGCGGGCCACGGCCGTTGCGGGTGTCGTACAGGCCCTGGCGCACTGCGGCGTCCTCGGCATCGAAGCCCAGGCCCACGATGTGAACCGTCTCGTTGCAGAAGGTGACGGAGATCTCGACACCGGTGAGGAAGCGCATGCCGTTGGCGCGGGCAGCTTCGGCGGCACGCTGCAGGCCGCCCACCTCGTCGTGGTCCGTCAGGGCCCAGAGCTGGACGCCGTTGGCCGCAGCGCGGGCGGCCAGCTCTTCGGGCGTCAGCGTGCCGTCCGAGACCACGGAGTGGCAGTGAAGGTCGGCGTTGAGGTCGTTATCGAACACCCGTGCGATTCTAAGGACTCGGTTTCGCCATGCCCGCGCAGGGGGCGCTGGACCCGGGAACGCGCCGACCCGCTTCAACAACCCCGGAACTGACTCGGAGTTGTCATATTTCCCAGGGGGAGGCAAGGGGAGAATCCGCGCCTGTCTGTCATCTTTTGCCTACGCATGAACGCCATCAAGGAAGCCCGCCGCTACATCGAACGCCGCCCGCCGGAAGATCCAGCGGCCCGTACGCTGGCGGCCCTCGTCCTGGCGCTGGAGACCGACCGCGGCTTCGACCTGTCCTCGCTCTATGCGCTGGACTACAAAAGCTTCGACCTGGCCATCGAGGTGCTGCGCGACTGGCGACTGGACCGCTATTACGCGGGCAAGGCGAAGCTGTTCGACCTCTCCATGCAGGTGCACGAGTCGCCGGAAACGCCGGTCGCCCCCGCGGCGGCGTCGTCCGCCGACGCTACTTCTTCTTCCTGAACGCCAGCCAGGCCGCCACGGCCGTGAAGGTGGCCACGATGGCCACCAGGTGCCAGAACCCGTGCGGGTTCTCTGCCAGCGGGATGCCCCCGACGTTCATGCCGAACAGGCCGGCCAGGATGTTGATGGGCAGGGCCAGCACCGTCACCACCGTCAGCACGAACAGGCTGCGGTTGTTGTCCTCCTGCACGCTGGCGGCGATCTCCTCCTGCAGCAGCTTCACCCGCTCCTGCAGGCCGTGCATGTCGCGCAGCACGACCGAGAACTCCTCCGACGCATCGCGCAGCCCCTGCGCATCGGCCTCGGCCATCCAGGCCGGCGGGCGCTGCAGCAGCCGGAACAGCGCTGCCGGCTCGGGCGCCAGCAGGCGCTGAAGCCGCACCAGCACCCGCCGCATCTCGCCCAGGCGCGCGCGCTGGGCGTCGGGACGACGCGCGAGCAGCGCGTCCTCGATGGCATCGATGCGGCCGGTGACAGTGCGCACCACGCCCACCAGCACATCCGCCTGCGTGCGCATCAGCCGCTCCAGCAACTCGGTGGTGGAGCGCGGCGCCTCGCCGGTGCGCACGGCCAGGCGCAGGTCGTCCACCGAGCGCAACGGCCGCGTGCGTGCCGTGACCACCAGCCGCGGGCCGACGCCGATCCACAGCGTGGCGATGTCCGAAGGCTCGAAGCCGAAGTCGAAATGCAGGTCGTTGATGACGGCCACCAGGGCGTCGTCGTCGCGCTCGATGCGGGTCGAATGGGTGCCCTCGCGCAGCGCCTCGTAGAAGCTGTCGGGCAGGCCGGCATGGCGCTCCAGCCAGCGCTGGGCCTGCGCATGGCTGAGGTTGAAGTGCAGCCAGGCATAGGGCGAGGCGTCGTCCGGCTCGGCCCGGGCCGCGGCGCCGGCATGGGGGCCGGGTTCGCTGCGCGTGTTGGCGACCTCCTGCAGCCACAGCGCGGCCTCGTCCAGGTCCAGCGGGCGAGGCGGCGACGACGCCTCGCCGTCGAAGAGGTAGCCGCAGATCAAGCCGGCGGCGTCTGCGCCATGGGCGGCTGCGGCGAGCGGAGCAGGGAGCGGCAGGGGCGAGGGCACGGCGCTGGGGGCGAAAGTAGGTCTGGGATGATGTGACGTCGGCATGTCAATCCGATGACGCCGCGAGCCCCGGGTGTCATGGTTGCGTCATGGGGTCGCACGAGCATGTGCGGCGTTCTTGTGTCCCACTTTCCGGTGCATTGCCATGCCTACTTCCGACTTCACGCCCACCGACCATGACGTGCTGATGCGCCGCATCGCCGAGGATCTGATCGACGGCTACGACGAGGAGATCGAGCTGGAGCTGGAGGACCGCGTGGTCGGCCCCGACGGCAAGCTGCAGCACGAGGAAGGCGGCCTGCCGCGCCGCACCTACTTCGAGGCGCTCTTCCGCCTGCAGGGCGAGCTGGTCAAACTGCAGGACTGGGTGCAGCACACCGGCCAGAAGGTCGTGATCCTGTTCGAGGGCCGCGACGCGGCGGGCAAGGGGGGCGTGATCAAGCGCATCACCCAGCGCCTGAATCCGCGGGTGGCCCGCGTGGCGGCCCTGCCGGCGCCCAATGACCGCGAGCGCACGCAGTGGTACTTCCAGCGCTATGTGTCGCACCTGCCGGCGGCCGGCGAGATGGTGCTGTTCGACCGCAGCTGGTACAACCGCGCCGGCGTCGAGAAGGTGATGGGCTTCTGCACCGACGACGAGCTGGAGGAGTTCTTCCGCACCGTCCCGGAGTTCGAGAAGATGCTGGTGCGCTCGGGCATCCGGCTGATCAAGTACTGGTTCTCCATCACCGACGAGGAGCAGCATCTGCGCTTCCTCGGCCGCATCCACGATCCGCTCAAGCAGTGGAAGCTCAGCCCCATGGACCTGGAAAGCCGCCGCCGCTGGGAGGACTACACCAAGGCCAAGGAGGCGATGCTGGAGCGCACGCACATTCCCGAGGCGCCGTGGTGGGTGGTGCAGGCGGTGGACAAGAAGAAGGCGCGCCTGAACTGCATCACGCACCTGCTGGGCCAGATGCCCTACCGCGAGGTGGAGCACCCGCCCATCGCGCTGCCGGACCGGGAGCGGCATCCGGACTACTTCCGCCAGCCCGTGCCGCAGAGCATGATCGTTCCGGAGATTTATTGACTCACCCCCAGGCTGCGCGCTTCGCGCTCCGCCTCCCCCTTGCAGGGGGCGCATCCTGCGGCCCGGCAAAGCCGGTTCCGCGGATGCTTCGGCTTGGCCTGCTCCGCGGCCTCTCGAGCATTCGTTCGTCGGAACGCGCTGGCGGTAGGCAACGCCGCGGTGCGCCGGCCATGTCCGCAGCCGACATCGCATTGGGCCTTCGGCTGCTTGACGTCGCGCGGCGCGGGCCCAAACATGGAGCGCTTTGCTTCTTTCCAAGGCCGTGCCATGCCCCGTCGTCCTCCTTCCCTCGGCCGTACTTTCGCGCGGGCCTATCAGCGGCAGTTGAAGGCCGTCACCGGCGCGATGGCGCGCGTCGGGCAGGGGGCGGCCAAACGGGTGCGCGATGCGGCGGCGGAGAGCACGCGGCCACCGCCCGGGCCGGGCGACTGGCTGGCCGGGATCGCCTTCGCGGCCGGTGGGGCCTGCCGCTATCACCTGTTCGTACCGCCACCGGTGCCGGGGCGGCCGGTGCGCGGGCTGCCGCTGGTGGTGATGCTGCACGGTTGCCGGCAGACGGCGCGCGACTTCGCCATCGGATCGCGCATGAATGCGCTGGCGCGGCGCGAGGGCTTCCTGGTGCTCTATCCGCAGCAGTCGGCGCTGGCCAATCCGGAAGGCTGCTGGAACTGGTTCTCTGAACAGCGGGCCGATGTCGAGGTGGGATTGGTGCTGGCGACCATCGACCAAGCCTGCCTGCTCTACGGTGCCGACGCCTCGCGCATCGCCGTGGCGGGGCTGTCGGCCGGGGCAGGGCTGGCGGCGCGGCTCGCGATGCGCGCGCCCGAGCGACTGCAGGCCGTGATGATGCATTCGGGCGTGGCGCCCGGTGCCGCGACCTCGGCGCGGCAGGCGCTGGGGGCGATGGTGGGCCGGCGTGCGCCCGTGCTGCAACTGGCGGCCGATGGCGCGGCCATGCTGCCGCCGCTGCTGGTGGTGCAGGGTGGCCGCGACACGGTGGTGCGGCCCGCCGCCGCCCGTCTGGCCGCCGAGGTCTGGGCGCAGGCTGTCGGTGCCGAGGCCGTCGCACCCGTGACTCTGCAGCGTGGCAAGCGTCATCCCATGCAGGTCACCGACTTCCGCCGGGGACGCGTGGTGGAGGTGCGCCTGGTGGAGATCGAGGCGCTGGGCCATGCCTGGAGCGGGGGCAGCACCCGCGGCAGCTACGCCGACCCCGCGGGGCCGGACGCGGGTCGGCTGTTCTGGGATTTCGCGCGCCGCGCCTTCGCGGCATGTACGCCACCCGGCGTATAGCCCGTCCGGGGCCCGGCAAGGAGACTCCAACCCGTTCCTTCCATCCCTTGCCAACCGAAACCCCAGGAGAAGAGCAGCCATGCAACGTCGCTTCACCCTCAAGGCGCTGACCGCCAGCGTCGCCCTCGCCAGTCTCGGCGCCGCGCCCGCCTTTGCCCAGCAGGACACCATCAAGGTCGGCGTGCTGCACTCGCTGTCCGGCACCATGGCCATCTCCGAGACCGTGCTCAAGGACACGGTGCTGATGGCCATCGACGAAATCAACGCCAAGGGCGGCGTGCTGGGTAAGAAGCTTGAGCCCGTGGTGGTCGACCCCGCCTCCAACTGGCCCCTGTTCGCCGAGAAGACCAAGCAGCTGCTCGGCCAGGACAAGGTCGCCGTGATCTTCGGCTGCTGGACCTCGGTGTCGCGCAAGTCGGTGCTGCCGGTCGTCGAAGAAATGAACGGCCTGCTGTTCTACCCCGTGCAGTACGAGGGTGAAGAGCTGTCGAAGAACGTGTTCTACACCGGCGCCGCGCCCAACCAGCAGGCCATCCCTGCCGTCGACTACCTGATGAGCAAGGAAGGCGGCGGCGCCAAGCGCTGGGTGCTGCTGGGCACCGACTACGTTTACCCCCGCACCACCAACAAGATCCTGCGCGCCTACCTGAAGAGCAAGGGCGTGGCCGACAAGGACATCGACGAGAAGTACACCCCCTTCGGCCACAGCGACTACCAGACCATCGTCGCCGACATCAAGAAGTTCAGCCAAGGCGGCAAGACGGCCGTGGTGTCGACCATCAACGGCGACTCCAACGTGCCCTTCTACAAGGAACTGGGCAACGCCGGCCTGAAGGCCAAGGACGTGCCGGTCGTCGCCTTCTCGGTGGGCGAAGAGGAACTGCGCGGCGTCGATACCAAGCCGCTGGTGGGCCACCTGGCCGCCTGGAACTACTTCATGAGCATCAAGAGCCCGGCCAACACCGAGTTCATCAAGAAGTGGTCCGCCTACGCCAAGGCCAAGAACATCCCCGGCCACAAGGACAAGCCGCTGACCAACGACCCGATGGAAGCCACCTACATCGGCATCAACATGTGGAAGCAGGCCGTCGAGAAGGCCAAGTCCACCGACGTGGACAAGGTCATCGCCGCCATGGCCGGTCAGACCTTCAACGCACCCTCGGGCATCGTCAGCAAGATGGACGAGAAGAACCACCACCTGCACAAGTCGGTGTTCATCGGCGAGATCCAGGCCGACGGTCAGTTCAAGGTGGTGTGGAAGACCAAGGAGCCGGTCAAGGCCAAGCCCTGGAGCCCGTACATCGAAGGCAACGACAAGAAGAAGGACGAGCCGGACGGCAAGTCGAAAATTTGACCACCCCGTTTCTTGCTCACTTCGTGTAGCCGAATCCCCCTCAAGGGGCTGAGCCTGTACGGGCAAGGTCCGGTGGACCTTGCCCGACTGGCGAAGAGCTGCGCCACTGGCGCAGCGCGGTCTGCAAGACCACCCCGGCGGCCCGGCAAAGCCGGTTCCGCGGGTGCGTGCGAACGGGCTTCGCTTCGCTTGCCCTGAGCTCATGGGCGCACAGGCTCGATCTTGCTTGTCGGGATCGGGCCTTTTCTTTGGATGTCGAGGACGACGTGAAAACACCTCTTCGCTTGTTCATGCAGCTGGCGTTCCTCGCCCTGCTGATGCTGGCCGGGCCGGCCAGGGCGCTGACGGCCGACGAGGCCCTGGCCATGGCCTCGGGCGATGCCGAAAGCCGCATCGCGGCCATCAACAAGGCCGTGGCCGTGGCCGACGAGAAGACCAAGGCCTTCCTGCAGGCCCTGGTGGACGAGGCGGTGAAGTTCACCGACAAGCAGGCCTTCCTCATGAAGGACGACAAGGGCTACGACCCGGTCACCGGCGCCGAGGTGAAGGTGCCGGCCGAGGCCGAGGACGTCGTCAACAACAACCTGATGCGCGGCGCGCTCGATGCTGCGCAGGCCGCGTTGCAGCTCACCAGCCCCGACGAAGCCGTGCGGCTGGAAGCGGCCGAGGCGCTGTTCAAGGAGCCCGACGAATCGCGCGTGCCGCTGATCGAGAAGGCCCTGGCCGCCGAGCAGAGCGCCAAGGTCAAGGCCAAGCTGATGCTGGTGCGCGATGCCTCCATGCTCTCCAGCGCGGACGCCGCCAAGCGCCTGGCTGCCGCCAAGGCCCTCGGCGACAACAAGAACCCGGACACCAAGCTGCTGCTCAACCAGCGCCTGGCCGACGAGACCGACCCGCAGGTCAAGGCCGCCATCCAGGCCAGCATTGCCGCCATCGACGGCGCGCTGGTGTGGGGCGACCGGCTGGGCGTGATCTTCAGCGGCATCAGCCTCGGCTCGGTGCTGCTATTGGCGGCGCTAGGCCTGGCCATCACCTACGGCCTGATGGGCGTGATCAACATGGCCCATGGCGAGCTGATGATGATCGGCGCCTATGCCACCTATGTGATGCAGGGCGTGTTCCAGCGCTTCCTGCCCGAGTCGATGTTCGGCTGGTACCTGGTGGCGGCCATCCCCGTGTCTTTCATGGCCTCGGCCCTGGTGGGTGCGGTGCTGGAGCGGGGCGTGATCCGCTTCCTTTACGGCCGGCCGCTGGAGACGCTGCTGGCCACCTGGGGCATCAGCCTGATGCTGCAGCAGCTGGTGCGCACGATCTTCGGCGCGCAGAACGTGGGCGTGGAGAACCCCGGCTGGATGAGCGGCGGGCTGGAAGTGCTCTCCAACCTCGTGCTGCCCTGGAACCGCATCGGCATCATCATCTTCGCGGGCCTCGTGCTGGCGGCCATGGCCTGGCTCATCGGCCGCACGCGCCTGGGCCTCTTCGTGCGCGGCGTGACGCAGAACCGGCCCATCGCCTCCTGCATGGGCGTGAACACGGCGCGGGTGGACACCTATGCCTTCGCGCTGGGCTCGGGCATCGCCGGCCTGGCCGGCTGCGCGCTCAGCCAGATCGGCAACGTGGGCCCCGACCTGGGTCAGAGCTACATCGTCGACAGCTTCATGGTGGTGGTGATGGGTGGCGTGGGCCAGCTGGCCGGCACCGTGTACGCAGCGCTGGGCCTGGGCGTGCTCAACAAGTTCATCGAGGGCTGGGCGGGCGCGGTGCTGGCCAAGATCGCCATCCTGGTCTTCATCATCGTGTTCATCCAGAAGCGGCCGCAAGGCATTTTCGCCATCAAGGGCCGGAGTGCAGAAGCATGAGGACAGTCACTCTTCCCTCCAAGGCCCCGCTGCTCAGCGGCAAGGGCTGGACCGCCTTCTTCATCGCGCTGATCGTCGTGTGCGGCCTGGCGCCGGTGCTCAACCTGTGGGTGCCCGAAGGCAGCGCCTTCCACCTCAGCGACTATGCGGTGGCGCTGCTCGGCAAAATCATGTGCTACGCCATCTGCGCACTGGCCATGGACCTGATCTGGGGCTATACCGGCATCCTGTCGCTGGGCCACGGCCTGTTCTTCGCGCTGGGCGGCTACATGATGGGCATGTACCTCATGCGCCAGATCGGCCGCGACGGCAACTACAAGAGCGACCTGCCGGACTTCATGGTCTTCCTCGACTGGAAGACCCTGCCCTGGCACTGGACCTTCAGCGACAGCTTCGTCTTCCAGATGCTGATGGTGGTGGTGGTGCCGGGCCTGCTGGCGCTGGTCTTCGGCTACTTCGCCTTCCGCTCGCGCATCAAGGGCGTGTACTTCTCGATCATCACGCAGGCCATGACCTTCGCGGCCATGCTGCTGTTCTTCCGCAACGAGACGGGCTTCGGCGGCAACAACGGCTTCACCGACTTCAAGCGCATCCTTGGCATCCCGATCGCGACGCAGGAGATGCGCATGACGATCTTCGCCCTCACCGGTGCGGTGCTGCTGGGCTTCTTCCTGTTCGCCAAGTGGCTGATCGGCAGCAAGTACGGCCGCGTGCTGCAGGCCATCCGCGATGCCGAGTCGCGCACCATGTTCTGCGGCTACAACCCGCTGCCCTACAAGCTCAGCATCTGGGTCATCTCGGCCATGATGTGCGGCGTGGCCGGCGCGCTGTACGTGCCGCAGGTGGGCATCATCAATCCGGGCGAGATGAGCGCCGCCAACTCCATCGAGATCGCCATCTGGACGGCCGTGGGTGGCCGGGCCACGCTGGTCGGGCCCATCGTGGGTGCCTTCCTGGTCAACGGCGCCAAGAGCTGGCTCACGGTGGTGGCGCCGGAATACTGGCTGTACTTCTTGGGCGCGCTCTTCATCGCTGTCACGCTGTTCCTGCCCGATGGCATCGTCGGCCTGGTGCGCCGTCTGATGAACCGCGGCAAGGCCGGGGTCGCTGCCGAACCCGTGGCGCCCACTGGCCGCGAGCAGGCCCAGCGCGCCCTGGCCAGGGAGGAGGGCGTGGAGCCCGACGCCGTACCCACCGTGCATGTCGAACCCAAGGGAGCCCAGGCATGACGCCCGACCTGATGGAAGCCGGCGCCGAGCGCCACGCCCGCGCCCAGGGCCTGCCCGTCGGCGCCTCGACCGAGTCCGGTGGCCGCACCGCCGGCTACGGCCGGCCCGCCGTGGCGGGCGAGGTGGACGTGACCCACGGCCGCATCCTGTACCTGGAAGACGTGAGCGTGAGCTTCGACGGCTTCAAGGCCATCAACAAGCTGAGCCTGGACATCGCCCCCGGCGAGCTGCGCTGCATCATCGGCCCCAACGGTGCGGGCAAGACCACGATGATGGACATCATCACCGGCAAGACGCGGCCCGACGAAGGCACCGTCTACTTCGGCAGCACCATCGACCTGCTGCGCCACCGCGAGGCCGAGATCGCGCAGCTGGGCATCGGCCGCAAGTTCCAGAAGCCCACGGTGTTCGAGCACCTGACCGTGTTCGAGAACCTGGAGCTGGCGCTCAAGACCGACAAGCGCGTCAAGCCCTCGATGTTCTTCAAGCTCGACTCGGCCCAGGCCGACCGGCTGGCCGACATCCTGCAGACCATCCACCTGGCCGACAGCGTCAACCGCATGGCGGGCACGCTGAGCCATGGCCAGAAGCAGTGGCTGGAGATCGGCATGCTGCTCATGCAGGACCCGAAGCTGCTGTTGCTGGACGAACCCGTGGCCGGCATGACCGACGAAGAGACGGCGCGCACGGCCGAGCTCTTCCTCACGCTCAAGGGCAAACACTCGCTGATGGTGGTGGAGCACGACATGAGCTTCATCCGCACCATCTCCGAGATCGTCACCGTGCTGTGCGACGGCTCGGTGCTGGCGCAGGGCACGCTCGATGAAGTGCAGTCCGACGAGCGCGTCATCGAGGTCTACCTGGGACGTTGAACCATGCTGAAGGTCAAGAACATCCACCAGTACTACGGCGGCTCGCACATCCTGCGCGACGTCAGCTTCGAGGCGCCGCTGGGCCAGGTCACCGTGCTGCTGGGCCGCAACGGCGTGGGCAAGACCACGCTGCTGAAGTCGCTCATGGGCCTGGTGCCGATCAAGAGCGGCAGCATCGAATTCGACGGTCAGCCGGTGCACAAGAAGACGCCTTACGAGCGCGCCCGCGCCGGCATGGGCTTCGTGCCGCAGGGCCGCGAGATCTTCGCGCGGCTGACGGTGGAAGAGAACCTGCGGATGGGCCTGGCCTACCGCAGCGCTTCCACGCCCATCGCGCCCGAACTCTACGAGCTGTTCCCGGTGCTCAAGCAGATGCTGCATCGCCGCGGCGGGGACCTGTCGGGCGGCCAGCAGCAGCAGCTGGCCATCGCCCGGGCGCTGGCCCCGGGGCCGAAGATGCTGATCCTGGACGAGCCCACCGAGGGCATCCAGCCCAGCATCATCAAGGACATCGGCCGTGCCATCCGCCGCCTGGCCGACGAGGGCTGGAAGGGCCAGAAGATGGCCATCGTGCTGTGCGAGCAGTACTACGACTTTGCCGAGGAACTGGCCGACCACTATCTCGTGATGGAGCGTGGCGAGGTGATTGCGCGCGGCCTGGGCAAGGACATGGCGATCGACGGCGTGCGCCAGCTGGTCGCGATCTGACGCCGCCGGTCAGGCGGCGAACTCTTCCGTATCCACTTCCTGCGTCGCCTGGGCCGGGTAGCGCGGACCGCTCACGGTGCGCTGGTTGATGAGATCGCCGGCGCGGGCGATCACGTCGACCGGCAGTTGGAGGTCGGCGGCGGCCAGGTCCTCCTGCAGATGGTCCACGCTGGTGGTGCCCGGGATCGGGATGATGTCCTCGCCCTGCGCCAGCAGCCAGGCCAGTGACAGTTGGGCGGACGTGCAGCCGGCCTCCTGGGCCAGCGCCTCGAAGGCGGGCAGCAGCGACAGGTTGCGCGGGTAGTGCTCGGCCGAGAAGCGCGGCATGGGCCGGCGGATGTCCTTGGCGTCCAGCGCGGCCACGTCGGTGAGGCGGCCGGTGAGGTAGGCGCGGGCCAGCGGGCTGAAGGCCACGAAGGCGGTGCCCAGCTCGCGGCAGGCGGCCAGCACGGCGATCTCGGGGTTGCGCGTCCAGAGCGAATATTCGGTCTGCACGGCAGCGATGGGATGCACGGCCGCCGCCTTGCGCAGCGTGCCGGCCGAGACCTCCGACAGGCCCAGCGCGCGCACCTTGCCCTCTTCGATCAGGCGCGACATCTCGCCCACCGAATCCTCGATGGGCACCTTCTTGTCCCAGCGGTGCAGGTAGTAGAGGTCGATGACGTCGGTGCCCAGGCGGCGCAGGCTGTCCTCGCAGTTGCGGCGCAGCGTGGCGGGGCGGCCGTCGATCACGCGGCGCATCACGCCGTCCTCGCCCTTGACGCCGGCCATGCCGCCCTTGCTGCACAGCGTGAACTGGTGGCGGTGTTTCTTGAGCACACGGCCCACCAGTTCCTCGTTGGCGCCGAAGCCGTAGAGCGCCGCCGTGTCGAACAGCGTCACGCCGGCATCCAGCGCAGCGAGCAGCACGCGCTCGCCCTGCTCGGGCGAGGGCGGCACGCCATAGGCGTGGCTCAGGTTCATGCAGCCCAGGCCGATGGCCGAGACCTCAAAGTTCGCGATACGTCGTGTTTGCATGGGCAGAGCTTAGTCGGGGTTGGAAGGTTGAAAGGGGCGCGCGGACTCTTTGCCAGGCCAGGTGCTGCCAGGCCGGCGTGCCGTAGCCTGCCACCAGATCATGGCCGATGGCCCGCCAGGCGGGGTCGGTCGCGTCGAGGCCCAGGGCTTCGATGAAGGGTGCCTGCACGATGAAGCACTGGCGGCGGTAGGGGAGCAGGAAGCCGCCGGGCTGCGTTGCGAGTGCCGGCGCTGCCTCGTCATGGCGGGCGAACCAGAGGTGCAGCAGCAGGCCCGTCCGCGGTGCGTGCCAGAAGTCACCCATGTCATCGCCCGGCGCGGCGAGGCCGCCCAGCACGCGGCGGGCATGGTCCCAGTGCAGGAAGCCGAGTTCGCGCGCTGCGGTCTGCAAATGGTCGCCCAGGGTGCGGTCATCGCTGCGGCCATCGCGGCGCGCCCCATTCAGGCGCACGCGGGCACGCACCTTGAGTTCCTCCGCCGGGACCTTGGCGCTTCCTGTCGGGACGTCGTCGGGGGCATGCTTGTGCCCGGGGGGCTGCTGGCTCATGGCGCTGGCGCCGCGGACGGTGTCGGGATGACGGCACCGCTTGCCACGGCATCGAGCTGCGACTGCAGAGCGTCCGGGCCGCACGGGTCCAGACCGACGCCGGCCCACGCTTTGGCGCACACCGCTCCCACGGTCTGCGCGGCTTCGGCATGCAGTTGCCGGCCGGCGGGCCGCAGCAGCACGGCACCGGCATCGCGTGCCACGAGGCCGGTCTTTTCCAGTGGCATCAGTTGCCGGACGAGCGCCGAGGGTGCGAGGTGCAGGGCCTGCGCGAGCCGCAGCGTGGGCAGACCTCCGTGCGACGCCCGTGCCAGTGCATCGAGCAGCAGGAAGTCCGACGCGTCGAGGCCATGCCACACGCCCAGGCGCTCATCCAGGCGCTGCTGTTGGCGTGCATGGGCCCGGGCCAGCGCGAGGCCGAGACGCATGGCCTGGGCGTCGGTCAGCCGGATCATGCGCTGCCTCCTTGACGTGCACCGCCCTCGGCCGCGGGTGAAAGCAACTCGGCCTCCCACAGCGCCAGCAGCGTCGCCAGCTCGGCGTCGTAGTCGAAGTCGGGATCGTCGCGTTCCTTCACCCGGTCGACGACTTCAAAGCGGAAGGCCTCGGCGCCGTGCGTGTTCCAGGCCGATTGCAGGACCCGGTCGCGGTGGGCGCCGCGCATCAGTTCGAAGCGCAGGCGGTTGAAGATGCCGTCCAGATGGCGGCTGCTGCCCACGCGCAGCAGCCCGGCGGCGTCGCAGCGCAGGGCATAGATGCCCATGGCGGGAAAGGCCTGCTTGTACTGGCGCGTCAGTTCGCGACGGGCCTGCAGGGAAAGGGAAGGGGTCATGGCAGTGCTCCAGGTCCTCGACGCCGAGCCGGTCCCGCATGGGGCTCGAACGAAGACCGCGGTCTGTCCACGGAAGAAGAGAAACGGATCGGGAGGGTGAGAGCCTCTTGTGCGGGCAGGCGCCCCTCAGCACCTGCCCGCAATTTTACCCGGGTTATTTTGGCCGGATCAAGCGATCCGGTTTCCGGGCCATGCCTCAACCGGCGAGCTGCTGCTCCAGCTGATGCAGCACCTGGTAGCAGGGCAGCACCTGCGCCACGCTGCTGTTGGGCTCGCGGCCTTCGCGGATGGCGGCGAAGAATTCGCGGTCCTGCAGCTCGATGCCGTTCATCGACACGTCGACCTTGCTCACGTCCACCGGCTCTTCGGCGCCCTTGCTGTGCGACTGCACCAAGTCGTCGTAACGCGCGATGTAGGTGGCGGTGTCGCCGATGTAGCGGAAGAAGGTGCCCAGCGGGCCGTCGTTGTTGAACGAGAGCGACAGCGTGCAGATGGCGCCGTTGGCGGCCTGCAGCTGGATGCTCATGTCCATGGCGATGCCCAGGTCCTTGTGGATGGGGCCCTGCACGGCGTTGGCCTTCACGATCGGGCTGCCGGCCTGGTAGGCGAACAGGTCCACGGTGTGGGCGGCGTGGTGCCACAGCAGGTGGTCGGTCCAGCTGCGCGGCTGGCCCAGCGCATTCATGTTGGTGCGGCGGAAGAAGTAGGTCTGCACATCCATCTGCTGGATGTTGAATTCGCCGGCCTGGATCTTCCTGTGCACGTACTGGTGGCTGGGGTTGAAGCGGCGGGTGTGACCCACCATCGCCACCTTGCCCGCCTGCTTCTGCAGGGCCAGCACTTCTTCGCCTTCCTTGAGCACGTCGCACAGGGGGATCTCCACCTGCACATGCTTGCCGGCCTGCAGGCAGGCCTTGGTCTGGGCGGCGTGCATCTGCGTGGGCGTGCACAGGATGACCGCGTCCAGCTCCTGGATGGCCAGGCTGTCGGCCAGGTCGGTGGTGACGTGTTGGATGCCGTACTTGTCGGCCACTTCCTGGGTCTTGCCCAGATCGCGGCTGATGAGCGAGATCACCTCGACGTCGGGGATGTTCTTGATGCCGTCCAGGTGCTTGATGCCGAAGGCGCCGGCGCCGGCGAGTGCGACTTTGATGGTCATGTCGGTGTTGGCTTTCTGTGGATGGTTGGTCAGGCCTGGTCTTCCAGGATGAGGTGGCCCACGGCGGTGTTGGACGCCGGCACGTGGAAGAAGCGGTGCACCAGCTTCGGCGCCGGGCCGCCGGCCACGTCGCCCATGGCGCCGCGGGCGATCAGCCACATCACCAGCTCGATGCCCTCGCTGCCAGCTTCGCGCACGTACTCGATGTGCGGCACCTTGGCCAGTTCGGCGGGTTCGGCGATCAGGCGATCCAGGAACTTGTTGTCCCATTCCGAGTTGATCAGGCCGGCGCGTGCGCCCTGCAGCTGGTGGCTCATGCCGCCGGTGCCCCAGATGTGCACGTTGAGGTCCTCGTCGAAGCTCTCGACCGCCTTGCGGATGGCGCGGCCCAGGTTGAAGCAGCGCTGGCCGCTCGGCACTGGGTACTGCACCACATTGACCGCGAAGGGAATCACCGGGCAGGGCCAGGCGCCGTTCTTCGGGTCCTGCTCGCCGCACATCAGTGACAGCGGCACCGTCAGGCCATGGTCCACGTCCATCTTGTTGACGATGGTGAGGTCGAAGTCCTGCTGGATCACGCTCTGCGCGATGTGGCTGGCCAGCTCCGGGTGGCCCACCACCTTGGGCACCGGGCGCGGGCCCCAGCCCTCGTCGGCCGGCTGGTATTCGGCGGCCGTGCCGATGGCGAAGGTGGGGATCATGTCCAGGCTGAAGGCCGTGGCATGGTCATTGAAGACCAGGATGACCACGTCGGGCTTGTTGTCCTTCATCCATTGCTTGGAGAAGTCGTAGCCGGCGAACAGCGGCTTCCAGTAGTCTTCCTTCGTCTTGCCCAGGTCCAGCGCGGCGCCGATGGCGGGCACGTGCGAGGTGTAGACGGATGCGGTGATGCGGGCCATTCAAGCCTCCTGAGGGATGCGGGGGCACATGGTCATGCCGCCTTGGTGGGGTGATGGGCGCCTTGCGGCTGGCGGTGCGCCTGGGCGTCGCCGTCCTCGCCCACGTAGCGGTTGCCGTCCACGCGGCGGCCGCCGTTGATCATCATGTTGCGGTATTCCTCTTCGGTCATGCCGGTCATCGAGCCCGCCATCTGCTGGAAGCTCTTGCCGTCGGTGGCGCCGATCTTGGCGAGGAAGTAGATGTTGCCGCCGGTGCGCATGCACCAGTTGAGGTCGCGCGCCAGCACGGCCTGCTTCTGTTCCTCGGTCATCGGCCATTCGTCGAGGTAGGCCCGCTCGTCGGCCTTGAAGCGCTCGCGGTTCTCGGCCTTCATCAGGCTCATGCAGAACTGGTTGAGCCAGTAGCCTTTGCGGCTCTGCTCGGCGTCGAAGATGATCGTGCCGGGCACGTCCAGGTAGGGTTTGTCGAGGGCCATGGAAGGGTCTCCTTACTTGGCTTCTTCGGGCCAATACAAACGCATCGGGTTGTCGACCAGCAGCTTCTGCTGAAGCACGGGTGTCGTCGCGATGTGCGGGATGAAGTCCACCAGCAGCCCATCGTCGGGCATGTGGTCCTTCAGATTGGGGTGCGGCCAGTCGGTGCCCCACAGCACACGATCGGGGAACTGCTCGACGATGCGACGCGCGAAAGGCACCACATCCTTGTAGGCGCTGCGCTCGCCATCCAGCGCCTTGGGGCCGGCCACCGACAGGCGCTCGGGGCAGCTCACCTTGCTCCACACGTTGCTGTGCTCGCGCATGAACTTCTCGAACAGCGCGAACTCCGGGCCGTCGACCGGCTTGGTTACGTCGGGGCGGCCCATGTGGTCCACCACCACCGTGGTCGGCAGCGCGGTGAAGAAGTCCCACAGCTCAGGCAGGTCCACCGCCTCGAAGTAGATGACCACATGCCAGCCCAGCTTGGCGATGCGGCCGGCGATCTCCATCAGCTCGTCCTTGGGCGTGAAGTCGACCAGGCGCTTGACGAAGTTGAAGCGCACGCCGCGCACGCCGGCGGCATGCAGGGCCTGCAGTTCTTCGTCGCTGACGCTGCGCTTGACGGTGGCCACGCCGCGGGCCTTGCCGTTCGAGGACTGCAGCGCATCGACCAGTGCGCGGTTGTCCGCGCCGTGGCAGGTGGCCTGCACGATCACGTTGCGGGCGAAGCCCAGGTGGTCGCGCAGGGCGAAGAGCTGCGCCTTGCTGGCATCGCAGGGCGTGTACTTGCGCTCTGGCGCATAGGGAAACTCCGCGCCGGGGCCGAAGACGTGGCAGTGCGCATCGACGCTGCCGGCCGGCACCTGGAACTTGGGCTTGCTGGGGCCGGTGTACCAGTCCAGCCAGCCGGCAGTTTTCTCGAAGGGGCCTGTGGTGGGTTTGCTCATGAGCGTTGCTCCTGGGGAAATGGGTTCAATCGGGCTTGATGCCGGCTTCACGCACCAGCTTCTCGTAGCGCACGCGCTCCGAGTGGATGAGCTGGGCAAATTGCTCGCTGCTGCCGGGCAGCACTTCGCCGCCGACCTGGGCCATGCGCTCGCGCACGGCCGGTGTCTGCAGTGCCTTCTGCACCTCGGCATGCAGCTGGGTGACGATGGACTTGGGCGTGGCCGCGGGCGCCACGATGCCGTACCAGACCGAGGCCTCGAAGCCCGGAAAGCCGGACTCGGCAATGGTGGGCACGTCGGGAAAGACGGCGCTGCGGTTGGGGCTCAAGGCCGCGAGCACCTTGAGCTTGCCGCTCTTCACATGCGGCTGCGCCTCCAGCGCATTGATGGCCACCAGCGGCAGCTGGCCGCCGATCACGTCGGTCAGTGCCTGGGCGCCGCCGCGGTAGGGCACGTGCTGCAGCTTGATGCCCGCGGCGCGCTCGAAAAACTCGACCGCCATGTGCGGCGTGGAGCCGTTGCCCGGCGAGGCGAAGGACAGGCTGCCGGGCTTGGCCTTGGCCTCGGCGATCAGCTGCTGGATGGTGCCGAAGGGCGCATTGGCATTGGCGGCGATCACCACCGGCACGCGGCCGATCAGCGACACCGGCACGAGGTCGCGCTCGGCATCGAAGGGCATGGGCTGGTACAGCGCCATGTTGGCCGCCAGCGCGTTGGCGGCCACCATCAGCGTGTAGCCGTCGGCAGGCGCGTCGATGGTGGCCTTGACGGCGATGTTGGTGCCGGCGCCCGGCCGGTTGTCGATCATGAAGGGCTGGCCCAGGCTGGTCGCGAGGGCCTGGCCCACGCTGCGCGCCACGGCATCGACCGCGCCGCCGGCCGAGTAGCCGACCAGCACGCGCACCGGCTTGGCCGGATAGCTCTGCGCACCCGCCAGCGTCGGCGCCAGCAGTGCCGCCCCTGCGGCCAGCGCCACGCGGCGGGAGACGAACGGGCCTTGCGCGTCGGTCTGCTGCATGTCAGTCCAGGGAGACGTTGGCCTTGCGGATCACGTCGCCGAAGCGCTGCGATTCGCTCTTCACGAACTGCTCGAACTGCGGGCGCGTGACCGGGAAGGGCTCGTAGCCGAAGCTCTTGAAGCGGGCCTGCACGTCGGGGCCGGTCAGCGCCTGCTCGATGTCGCGCTTGATCTTCTCCGTCACCGCATCGGGCAGACCGCGCGGCACGGCGATGGCGTTCCAGCCCGTCACTTCGAAGCCCTTGGGGCCGCCGGACTCGGCCACGGTGGGCACGTCGGGATAGGCGGCCATGCGCTGCGGGCCGGTCACGGCCAGAAAGCGCAGCTTGCCGGACTGGTAGAGCGGACCCGCCGTGGCGGCGCTGCCCAGGGCGAAATCGATGTCGCCGGTGGAGACCGAGGTATAGAGCTGCGTGGTCTCCTTGAAGATCACGTGCTCCATCTGCGTGCCGGTGGCCGACTTGAACAGCTCCGTGCCCAGGTGCACGGGATTGCCGACCGACCACGAGCCGTAGTTCAGCTTGCCGGGTCGCGCCTTGGCGTCGGCCACGATGTCCCCCACCGTCTTGTACTTGCTGTTGGCGCCGACGGTGAAGAAGAAGTAGGTCTTGAACAGTGGCAGCAGGACGTCGAAGTCCTTGGCCGGGTCGTAGGGCAGCTTCTTGAACAGCGACGGGTAGGCGGCCAGGTGGACGTTGTCCAGCAGCAGCAGGTCGGTGCCGTCCTTGGCGCCGCGCTTCCAGGCGTCGATGGCGATGAAACCGTTGCCGCCCGGGCGGTTGTCCACCGTCACCGGCACGCCCCAGGTGCGCGACAGCTTGTCGGCCACCAGGCGCGAGACGCCATCCGGGCCACCGCCCACGGGGAAGGGGTTGACGATGCGCACCGGCTTGCCATACGGAAAGGTGGCCTGCTGCTGGGCCTGGGCGGCGAAGGGCAGGGCGGCGGCGAGGGCGCAGGCCGTCACCAGTGCGCGGCGGGAAAAGCTCATGAATGTCTCCGAACGTGGAAGAGGGCCGCGCCCGCTTCGGGGGGCGCTGGCCCGGGAACAATAGAAAGGGATCAGTCGATGTACTTGAGGCCCGCAGCCGCCAGCGGCTCGCGCATCTTGTACATGTCCAGGCCCAGCACGCCGCTGGCCAGCTTGGCGCGCTTCTCGCCCTCGAAGGACTCGCGCTTGCGGGCGGCTTCGAGCGTCTTGGCGGCGATGGCGCGCGGCACGCAGACCACGCCGTCGTCGTCGGCCACGATCACGTCGCCGGGCGTCACCAGCATGCCGGCGCACACCACGGGGATGTTGACCGAGCCGATGGTCGCCTTGATGCAGCCCTTGCTGCTGATGCACTTGCTCCACACGGGGAAGTTCATCTCCTGCAGCGTCTTGACGTCGCGCACGCCGGCGTCGATCACCAGGGCGCGGGCGCCGCGGGCCTGGAAGCTGGTGGCCAGCAGGTCGCCGAAGTAGCCGTCGGTGCATTCGGCGGTGATGGCCGCCACCACGATGTCGCCGGGCTGGATCTGCTCGGCCGCGACGTGCAGCATCCAGTTGTCGCCCGGATGCAGCAGCACGGTGACGGCCGTGCCGGACACCTGCTGGCCCGGATAGATCGGGCGCATGTAGGGCTTGAGCAGGCCCAGGCGGCCCATGGCCTCGTGCACCGTGGCCGAGCCCAGGGCGGCCAGGCCGTCCGCGGTCTCGCGGTCGGTGCGCTGGATGTTGCGATAGACGACGCCTAATTCATACATGTCGGTTCTCCTTGAGATGTCTGGCTCCCTCTCCCTCTGGGAGAGGGTGGGGGGTGAGGGCCGCGCGGCCTGCGCACGTTGCCGCGCATCGAGCGTCGCTGGGCCCCTCACCTTGCCTCTCCCCAGAGGGGAGAGGAGTCGATCCGGGCGCTGTCAGAGGCTCTTGGCCTTGAGGGCGGCATCCAGGCGCGGGAAGACCCGGCGCGCATTGCCTTCGAACACCTGGAAGCGCTCGTCGTCCGTCAGGTTGGCGGTGGCGCTCACGTAGCGCTTGGTGTCGTCGTAGTAGTGGCCGGTGGTCGGGTCGATGCCGCGCACGGCGCCGATCATCTCGGAGGCGAACAGGATGTTCTTGACCGGGATCACCTTGGTCAGCAGGTCGATGCCCGGCTGGTGGTACACGCAGGTGTCGAAGAAGATGTTGTTGAGCAGGTGCTCTTCCAGCAGAGGCTTCTTCATCTCCTGCGCCAGGCCGCGGAAACGGCCCCAGTGATAGGGCACCGCGCCGCCGCCGTGCGGGATCACGAACTTCAGCGTCGGGAAGTCCTTGAACAGGTCGCCCTGGATGCACTGCATCACGGCCGTGGTGTCGGCATTGAGGTAGTGCGCCCCGGTGGTGTGGAAGCAGGCGTTGCAGCTGGTGCTCACGTGCACCATGGCCGGAATGTCGTACTCCACCATCTTTTCGTAGATGGGGTACCAGTGGCGGTCGGTCAGCGGCGGGCTGGTCCAGTGGCCGCCCGAGGGATCGGGGTTCAGGTTGATGCCGACGAAGCCGTATTCCTTGACGCACTTCTCCAGCTCGGGAATGCAGGTCTTGGGATCCACGCCCGGCGACTGCGGCAGCATGGCCGCGCCGATGAAGTTGTCGGGGAAGAGCTGGCTCACGCGGTAGCACAGCTCGTTGCAGATGGCGGCCCAGGTGCTGGACACCTCGAAGTCGCCGATGTGGTGGGCCATGAAGCTGGCGCGCGGGCTGAAGATGGTCAGGTCGCTGCCGCGCTCCTTCATCAGGCGCAGTTGGTTCTGCTCGATGGACTCGCGAAGCTCGTCGTCGCTGATCTTGAGGCTGGCCGGGTCGGGCTTGGCCGACGGATCCTTGATGCCGGCGATCTGGGCATTGCGCCAGTTCTCGAGGGCCTTGGGGGCGGTGGTGTAGTGGCCGTGGCAGTCGATGATCAGCGGCTGACCGTTGGATTTCGGCATGTCGTCTCCTGGGAAGGGCGGGGCGGGCCGGTGACAACCGGCCGCGGGTCTGGAAGGCAGCGCCCATTCTGTGCCGTGACCCCGTCCGCCTCCAGGGGGCAGATCGACTAGCAGCTAGAACAAACTGCTATAGCATGCGTGTCGATATGCGTCTGACGTCATGGATCTGAAACAGCTGGAGTACTTCGTCCGAGTGGTGGAGCTGGGCAGCTTCACCCGCGCCGCGCTGGCGCTCGACATCGCCCAGCCGGCCCTCAGCCGGCAGGTGCGCACGCTGGAAGTGGAGCTGCGCCAGAACCTGCTGGTGCGCAACGGCCGCGGCGTGACGCCCACCGAAGCCGGCGCGCTGCTGCTGGAGCACGGCCGCGGCATCCTGCACCAGGTGCAGCGGGCGCAGGAGGAGCTGGCGCGGGTGCGCGGCGGCCTGGCGGGCCGGGTGGCGCTCGGCCTGCCGCCCACGGTGGCGCGCGCGCTGGCCGTGCCGCTGACCCGGCGCTTCCGCCGCGAACTGCCCGAAGCGCGGCTGTCGATCAGCGAGGGCCTGTCGATTTCCATGCACGAAGCGCTGTCCGCCGGTCGGCTGGACATCGCCGTGCTCTACGAAGCCAAGCCCATCGCCGGGCTGGACATCGCGCCGCTGATGACCGAGGAACTGATGCTGGTGCAGGCCCGCCCGCCCGGCCTGGCCGAAGACCCGCCGCCCCCGCCCATCCCGCTGGCCGAGGTGGCGAAGCTGCCGCTGATCATTCCGAGCCGGCCCAACGCCGTGCGCATGCATGTGGAGTCGGAGATGGCGGCGCTGGGCTGCGAGCCGCAGATCGCGCTGGAGATCGACGGCGTGCCCGCCATCCTCGATCTGGTGGCCGATGGCGCCGGCTGCGCCATCCTGGCGCGGCGGGCGGTGCAGACCTCGATCCGGCCCTCCGCCTTCAGCGTGCGGCCCATCGGCCCGCCGCGGCTGCAGGTGCAGGCGCATGTGGCGGTGAGTGCGCAGCGGCCGGTGACGCGCACGCAGGCCGCGGCGCTGGAGTTGCTCAAGGCGGTGGCGGCGGAAACGGGGGGCTGATCCGGCGCGGCGCCGGCATCAACGAAAAGGGCGCCCCGCGGCGCCCTTCCTCGCAGCAGAGAAGCCGCGCTCAGTCGCCCAGCCGCGCCCGGTGCCGCGCGATCTGCGCCGTCACCTGCACCGGCGCCGTGCCGCCCAGCGTGTTGCGCGCCTCCAGCGAACCGCGCAGGCTCAGCACGCCGAACACGTCGTCCTGGATCGCCGGGTTGAACCGCTGCAGCGTGGCCAGCGGCAGCTGCGACAGGTCCACACCCTCGGCGATGGCCGTCTTGACGGCATGGGCCACCGTCTCGTGCGCGTCGCGGAAGGGCAGGCCCTTCTTCACCAGGTAGTCGGCCAGGTCGGTGGCGGTGGCGTAGCCACGCAGGGCGGCGGCCTCCATGGCCTCGCGGCGCACCGTGATGCCGCCCACCATCTCGGCAAAGATGCGCAGCGTGTCCTTGAGCGTGTCGACGGTGTCGAAAAGCGGCTCCTTGTCTTCCTGGTTGTCCTTGTTGTAGGCCAGGGGCTGGCCCTTCATCAGGGTGATCAGGCCCATCAGGTGGCCGACCACGCGGCCGGTCTTGCCGCGCGCCAGCTCGGGCACGTCGGGGTTCTTCTTCTGCGGCATGATCGATGAGCCGGTGGTGAACCGGTCGGCGATCTGGATGAAGCCGAAGTTCTGGCTCATCCACAGGATCAGTTCCTCGCTGAAGCGGCTCACGTGCACCATCGCCAGGCTGGCGAAGGCGGTGAACTCGATGGCGAAGTCGCGGTCGCTCACGGCGTCCAGGCTGTTCTGGCACACGCCTTCCATGCCCAGGGTGCGGGCCACGCGCTCGCGGTCCAGCGGATAGCTGGTGCCGGCCAGGGCCGCGGCGCCCAGCGGCAGGCGGTTGACGCGGCGGCGCAGGTCGGCCAGGCGCTCGGCGTCGCGGGCGAACATCTCCACATAGGCCAGCATGTGGTGGCCGAAGCTCACCGGCTGCGCGACCTGCAGGTGGGTGAAGCCGGGCAGGATGGCGTCCACGTTCTCGGCGGCGATCTTCACCAGCGCCTTCTGCAGGTCGGTGAGCAGGCCGTCGATCAGATCGATCTCGCCGCGCAGCCACAGGCGCACATCGGTGGCGACCTGGTCGTTGCGGCTGCGGCCGGTGTGCAGGCGCTTGCCGGCATCGCCCACCAGCTGGGTCAGGCGGGCCTCGATGTTGAGGTGCACGTCCTCCAGGGCCAGCTTCCACTCGAAGCTGCCAGATTCGATCTCACTGCGGATCTGACCCATCCCACGCTGGATGTCGGCCAGGTCCTGCGAACCGATGATGCCCTGGGCGGCGAGCATCTCTGCATGAGCCAGCGAGCCTTCGATGTCTGCCTGCGCAAGCCGCTTGTCGAAGAACACGCTGGAGGTGTAGCGCTGCACGAGTTCGCTCATGGGCTCGGAGAACAGCGCGGACCACGCTTCGGATTTCTTGTCGAATTGGTTCTGGGTCATGGGTCGGGGCCGCGAGGGGCCTTGGAAGAGCGGCAGGGCAGGAAGGCCGTGGAACAGAGGGGCGGCAGCGGGGTGGCGACGCGCCGTCGTGCGCGAGGCCAGGGCCATAATCGGCGGCCCCTCAGCGTCGCCAGCCATGCGAAACCCCCGGATTTTATCGGCGCGCCCTTCAGCGAGCCCTGCCCGCGCGGCCATGGCGCCGCAATCCGACTTCTGCCGGCCGGAGATGGTGATCCGGGTGGTGCTGGCCGCCGAGTTGCTGGCCGCCGTCGCGGTGGCCTTCGTGGCCGAGTCGGCCACCGACGCACTGATGCGCTTTGCCACCGCCACGGGCGGCGTGATGCCGGCCACCCTGCTGTGGCTCATCGCGGCCTGCGCGCTGCGCCGCCGCCTGGGGCGTTGGCGCCCCGTTCCGCAGTACCTGGCGGCAGCGATCGCGGGCGTGCTGGCCGGCCTGTATGGCTGCGCGGTGCTGCAGGGCACGGGCGCGGTCGCGCAGGCGCCGTGGCTGGCGGGTGCCTGGGCGGGCGGACTCTTCGGCGCGGCGGCCATGGCGGTGATGAATCTGCGCACCGCGGCGCAGATGCCGGCCGCAGCCACGGCGCGGCTCACCGAACTGCAGCAGCGCATCCGTCCGCACTTCCTCTTCAACACGCTCAACAGCGCCATCGCCCTGGTCCGCGACGATCCGGCCCGGGCCGAGGCGATGCTGGAGGACCTGGCCGAACTCTTCCGGCAGGCGCTCGCGGAGCCCGGCGAGTCCGCCTCGCTGGCCGAGGAGATCGACCTGGCCCAGCGCTACCTGGCCATCGAGCAGGTGCGCTTCGGCCCACGCCTTCGCATCGCCTGGCAGCTGGACGAGGCCGCAGCCGGCGCGCGCCTGCCGCCGCTGTTGCTGCAGCCGCTGGTGGAGAACGCGGTACGCCATGGCGTCGAGCCGAGCCCCGAGGGTGGCGAGCTGCGCATCCGCACCGAACGCCGCGGCTCCCGCGTGGTCATCGAGGTGGTCAACACGCTGCCGCCGCTGCGCTGGGCCGAGTCGCCCCTGCCGCGCGGCCACGGTATCGCGCTGGACAACGTCCGCAGCCGCCTGCGACTGCTGCACGACCTGCAGGCCAGCCTGAGCGCCGGCCTGGACCGCGACTGCTGGCGGGTGCGCATCGACATTCCCGCCGACCTGACGGACAAGCCGAAAAGAACGCAGTCATGAGCCTGTTGCCCGCCGACACCGCGCCGCTGCGCATCCTGCTGGTGGACGACGAGCCCCTGGCACGCGCCCGCCTGCGCACCTTGCTGGCGGACTGCCGGGCGCCGGCCGCGCAAGTCGTCGGCGAAGCCGGTGATGGCCGCGTCGTGCTGCCGCTGCTGCGCGAGACGCCGGTGGACCTGCTGCTGCTGGACATCGCCATGCCCGGCCTCGACGGCATGGCGCTGGCCGACCAACTGCGCGGCCAGCCCGAGGCGCCCGCCATCGTGTTCGTCACCGCCCATGCCGAACATGCGCTGGGTGCCTTCGAGCTCGATGTCGCCGACTACCTGACCAAGCCGGTGCGCGTAGCCCGCCTGCAGGAGGCGCTGGCCCGTGCGCAGCGCCATCTGCGCCAGCGCCGCGCCGAGCCGCCCGACACCGGGCATCTGCTCATCCAGGACCGCGCGCGTCTCGAGCGCGTGCCGCTCTCCGAAGTTCTCTACCTGAAGGCCGAATTGAAATACATCACCGTGCGCACGGCGCAGCGCCAGCTGATCCTGGACGGCTCTCTCAACGACCTGGAGGCGCGGCATGGCGAGCGCTTCCTGCGGGTGCACCGCAGCACGCTGGTGGCGCGCGGCGCGATCCGGGCCCTGGAGCGCCACGATGGCGGGGAGGACGCCGAGGGCTGGGCCGTGCGCCTTGCCGGCCTGCAGGAGCTGCTGCCGGTGTCGCGCCGGCAACTGCAAGCGGTGCGCGACGCGCTGCGGGAGCGCTCGGAATGAGCGCCCCGGTGCCGCCATCCGGCGCTGGCACAGACGCGCCCGAGGTCGTCGCCCTCGAGCCCTCCGAACCGCCGCCCTCCGTGGCCGAGTCGGCCACCGACCGGGCCATCCGCGAGGCCGAGGCCGAGCGCGCCCGGGGCGCCGTGCCGGAGCCCGGCAGCAGCGATCCGCCGCGTCTTCTGTTGCACATGCCGGTCGATGTGCGCAGCGCCTCGCTCGTCATCCTCGGCGTGCTGGCCTGTGTCTACACGCTGCGCTGGGCGTCGGCGGTGCTGATCCCGCTGGCACTGAGCCTGATGCTCGTCTATGCCCTCTCGCCCGTCGTCGATCGGCTGGAGCGCTGGCGTCTGCCACGCTGGGCCGGCGCCGCGGTGCTGCTGCTGGCCCTGACCGGCGGCACGGCATGGACCGGCTACTCGCTGGCAGGCAGTGCGGGGCAACTGGTCGATGCCCTCCCGGCAGCGGCCCAGAAGCTGCGCAACGCCATCCGCACCAAGTCGGTCAAGGCCAGCCCGCTGGACACCGTGCAGCAGGCTGCCGACCACCTGGAGCGCGCCGCCAATGAAGGCTCGCCCACCACCTTCCGCCGCGGCGTGCAGCGCGTGATCATCGAGCGCCCGCCCTTCAACGTGCGCGACTATCTCTGGAGCGGCACCGTGGGCCTGATGGAAGGCGCCGGTCAGGCCACGCTGGTGCTCTTCCTCACCTTCTTCGCGCTGTGCTCGGGCGACACCTTCCGGCGCAAGCTGGTCAAGATGGCCGGACCCAGCCTGCACAAGAAGAAGGTCACGGTGCACGTGCTGGACGACATCACGGGCCACATCCAGCGCTACCTGCTGGTTCAGATCCTCAGCAGCGCGCTGGTGGGCGTGACCACCGGCCTGGCCTTCTGGGCGCTGGGGCTGGAGAACGCGGCCGTGTGGGGCATCATCGCGGGCGTCACCAACCTCATCCCCTACATTGGCTCGGTGCTGGTGCTGGGGGCGGCGGGCCTGGTGGCCTTCCTGCAGTTCGGCACCATCGGCATGGCGCTGCTGGTGGCCGGCACCTCGCTGTTGATCCACACGCTGGTGGGCAACCTGCTGGTGCCCTGGCTCACCAGTCGCAGTTCGCGCATGAACCCGGTGGCGGTGTTCGTGGGCGTGATCTTCTGGGCCTGGATCTGGGGCGTGTGGGGGCTGCTCCTGGGCATGCCGATCATGATGGTCATCAAGTCGGTCTGCGACCGGGTGGACGACCTTCGGCCGGTGGGCGAGCTGCTGGGCGATTGAACGGCCGCGCGGCCCGCGGCACCCGTTGCGGGCACTGTGCGGCGAAGCCGAGCGCCGACCTCGCCGCTCAGCGCGCGCCCGAGCCCAGCGCGAAGGGCTGCATCAACCCCGTCATGGGCTTCGGCAGCGGATGCGCCAGCTCGCCGCGCTTGCTGGTCTTCAGGCCGAGCGAGACCAGCGACTCCAGCAGCGTCACACCGGCGGACACGCCGTCGATCACCGGCACGCCCAGTTCTTCCGACAGCGAGCGGCACAGGTCGGCCATGCCGGCGCAGCCCAGCACCAGCACGTCGCAGCCGTCCTCGTCCAGCGCGCGGCGGCATTCGTCGAGGATGCGTGCGCGGGCGTTGGAGCGCGGGTCTTCAAGTTCCAGCACCGGCAGCTCGCAGGCCCGGACGCGGGCGCAGAAGCGGGCCATGCCATAGGCCTCCGCCAGGTGGTGCGCCTGGCCCATGGTGCGCGCCAGCGTGGTGACCACGGTGAAGCGGCTGCCGATGAAGCTGGCCGCATGCATCGCCGCCTCGGCGATGCCCAGCACCGGGCAGCGGGCCAGCTCGCGGGCGGCCTTCAGGCCCGGGTCGCCGAAGCAGGCGATCAGGTAGCCGTCCACGCCCGCGGCCTCGCCGGCCGCGATCTCGGCCAGCAGGCCTGGCGTGGCCAGGGCCTCGTCGTAGTGGCTTTCGATGGAGACCGGGCCCATCGCCGGGCTCACGGCGATGACCTCGGTGCCCGGCCGCGCCGCGGCGCGGGCGCAGGCACCGATCTTGTCGGTCATGCTCTGGGTGGTGTTGGGGTTGATGACCTTGATGCGCATGGACAGGGCGTTTTCTTCGGAATCAGGAGCGGCGGGACAGCAAAGCGTAGATGACGAAGCCCAGTCCCATGCCGATGAACCAGGCGTAGTTGGCGGCGCCGCGCCAGGCCGGCACCAACACGCACAGGATCGGGATCAGGGCCGAGGGCACCATCGTGGCGACGGCCTTCATGTTGTAGCCATGGCTGTACCAGTACAGGCCGGTGGGCTTCATGGTGTAGAGATCGTCCACTACGACGTGCTGGCGGCGCACCAGGTAGAAGTCGGCGATCAGGATGCCGAACAGCGGGCCGATGAAGGAGCCCAGGATGTCCAGCGTGTAGTGGATCACCTCGGGGTTGTTGTAGAGGTTCCAGGGCGTGATGAAGATCGAGCCCACGGCGGCGATCATGCCGCCGGTGCGCCAGCTGATGTGCTGCGGCGCCACGTTGGAGAAGTCGAAGGCCGGCGAGACGAAGTTGGCCACGATGTTGATGCCGATGGTGGCGATCATGAAGGTCAGCGCGCCCAGCACCACGGCGGTGGTGGAGTCGATCTTGCCCACGGTGTGCACCGGATCGGTGATCAGCTCGCCGAAGACCGGCAGGGTGGCGGCGGTGGTGATCACGGTGAGCAGCGAGAAGAACACGAAGTTGACCGGCAGGCCCCAGAAGTTGCCCTTCTTCACCGCGTCGAAGCTCTTGCCGTAGCGCGAGAAGTCGCCGAAGTTGAGCATCGGGCCGCTGAAGTAGCTCACCACCAGCGCGATGGCCGACAGCATCACCGGCAGCGCGTCCCAGCCTTCGAACTTGACGCCGCCCAGATTGAGGTCGATGTTCTTCCAGCCGGCCTTCCACACCAGCCAGCCGCACAGGATGGCCATGACCACGTACACCCCCGGGCCGGCCCAGTCGATGAACTTGCGGATGGCTTCCATGCCATGCCAGAACACGACGGCCTGCAGCACCCACATCACCATGAAGGCGACCCAGCCCAGGGTCGACAGGCCGGCGAAGCCATGCTGCGCCACGTCCGCGTAGGGTGCCAGGTTGGGAAACAGGTGCAGCGCCATCACCATGAAAGCGGCCGAGGCCAGGTAAGTCTGGATGCCGTACCACGCCACCGCGATCAGCCCCCGGATGATGGCCGGGATGTTGGCGCCCTTGACGCCGAAGGAGGCGCGGCAGATCACGGGAGACGGCGTGCCCGTGACCTGGCTGGGCTTGGCCACCAGGTTGCAGAAGAACTGCACGATCACGATGCCCACGAGCAGGGCCACCAGCACCTGCCAGCTGGACAGCCCCAGCGCGAACAGGCTACCCGCCGTGATGTAGCCGCCCACGCTGTGCACATCGGACATCCAGAAGGCAAAGATGTTGTATTGCCCCCAGGTCTGCTGCTTCAGCGGTGCCAGGTCCTCGTTGGTGAGCGCCGGGTCGTAGCCGGGCTTGATGAGGGCGTGCGATGCCGCGTTGCCGTGGCCGAGGGGCTCTGCCGCGGCAGCGGCGGCGAGCGGGGTGGTGGTGGCCGTGTTCATGGGGGCTCCTGATCGGGTCGTTGGACGGGTGCGGCATGGGTCGGGCCGCGGGGGATCGCACGGATTGGGTGCATTATTTGTATGCAAAAATTGGATCGCAAGCGCTGTGCCAGTTGCGCGGCTCAGGAGATTCCCGAGGTCGGATCCGAAATGAGCACGAAGGATGCGCGGTGATAACCCGGTGCGATGCGCCCAAAAGCTAGCGCACGCTTTCGCCAGATTGATGGTCAATGCTGGAATAGGGGCGGGAGCGGCTTCCCGACGGAGCTGACCGGGGCGTCCAGGCCGCCGTCCGATGGCAATGAGCGAGCCGACCACCGGGTTCTCATGCCTCGGTCGCGCCGGCACCAGCGGCGCAAGAGCCATTCAGGCGGCGCCGCGTCGCGGTGCGACGGGCACCAAGGCGGCGCGCAGCCGCTGCACGTCCGCATCCGGCGCCGCCTCGGGCTCCAGTGCCCGCTCGACGTTGCCGATGTGCGCCAGCATCAACGTGCGGGCGCGGGCGGTGTCGCCGTCTTCCAGCGCCGCGACGATGGCGGCGTGCTCGGCGCACGATTCGCTGGCCTCGTGCCGCGACTGGTAGAGCGTGGCCGCCAGCGTGGTGCGCGCCGTCAGGTCGCGCAGCACGTCGGTCAGCAGGCGGTGGCCCATCTGCTCGGCCAGGCAGACATGGAAGTCGGCCAGCAGGAAGGCGCGGGTGGCGGCGTCGGCCCCTTCGATGGCCCGTTGCTCGTCCCGCACGTGGGTGCGCAGGGTGCGGATCACCTGGGCCAGCGGCCGGCCCGCGTCGGACAGGATGCCGGATTCGACGATGCGCCGCGCCGCGAAGGCGTCGCGCGCCTCCTCGGCCGAGGGCTGCACCACGAACCAGCCGCGCTTGCTTTGCACCTCCACGAAGCCGCGCGCCTGCAGCTGCATCAGCGCCTCGCGCACCATGGTGCGGCTGACGCCGAAGAGGTCGGCCAGGGCCTGTTCGCCCAGGCGCTGGCCGGGCGCCAGCTTCTGCGCCAGGATCGCCTCCACGACGCGGCGGGCGATGGCGGTGGGGCTCACAACGCTGTCGGTATCGGCCATGGGCCGCATTCTCACCGGCCGTCGGCGTGGCCGAGGACGGCCGTGTCGAGCGTGGCGGGCAGCTCGCCGTCCAGCACCCGGCGAGCGCGCTCGCGGTCGATGTCGCCTTCCCAGGCGGCGATGGCCACCGTGGCCACGCAGTTGCCGACCAGGTTGCCCAGCGCGCGGGCGATGCCCATGAACCAGTCCACCGACAGCACCAGCACCAGCCCGATGGCCGGGATGGCCGGAATCGCATGCAGCGTGGCCGCCAGTACCACGATGGCCGAGCCCGGCACGCCGTGCGCGCCCTTGGACGTCACCAGCGCGATGGCCAGGATGGTCAGCAGGTCGGTCATGGAGACCGGCGTGTTGGTGGCCTGCGCGATGAACACCGCCGCCAGCGTGATGTAGATCGAGAAGGCGTCCAGGTTGAAGGAATAGCCGGTGGGAATGACCAGGCCCACGGTCGAGTCGCGCACGCCCAGGTGGCGCAGCTTGGCCATGATCTGCGGCAGCACGCTGTCCGACGAGGTGGTGGCGAACACCACGGCCAGTTCCTCGCGCAGGTAGCGCAGCAGCTTCCACAGCGAGAAGCCCGAGATGCGCATCACCAGCCCCAGCACCACGAACACGAAGAACAGCACCGCGCCGTAGAACAGCGCCACCAGCATGCCCAGCTGCTTGAGCGAGCCCACGCCGTAGCGGCCCACCGTGAAGGCGATGGCGCCCAACACGCCCAGCGGCGCCAGCTTGATCAGGATGCCCATGATCTTGAACAGCACCAGCGACAGCGTGTCCACCAGCTGCGCCACGGGCCGGCCGGTGTCGCCCAACAGCGTGAGCGCGCAGCCGAAGAGCACCGCGAACAGAAGTACCTGCAGCACATCGCCGGTGGCGAAGGCGCTGACCACGGTGGTGGGGATCAGCTTCATCAGGAAGTCCACCGTGCCGCCGCTGGTGAGCTTGTCGGCATTGGAGGCATAGGCGCTCATGGCCGAGGCGTCCAGCGCCTTCGGGTCCACGTTCATGCCCACGCCGGGCTGGAACCACCAGGCCAGCAGCAGGCCCAGCGCCAGGGCGACGGTGGTCAGCACCTCGAAGTACACCAGCGCCTTCACACCCACCCGGCCGACGCGCTTGAGGTCGCCCGCACCGGCGATGCCGTGCACCACGACGCAGAACACCAGCACCGGGATGATCATCTTGATCAGCTTGATGAAGCCGTCGCCCAGCGGCTTGAGCTTGACGGCGAACTCGGGCGCGAGTAGGCCGGCGGCCACGCCGAGCACCAGCGCGATGACGACCTGGCCGAAGAGGGAGCGTGCGAAGCGGAACATGGGAGGTGCCTTCCGTGGGTATGCGGGCAAGCCCGGGCTTCGACGCCCGGACATGTCCGTTAATCTTGCATGCAAGAAATGTAGGCAAGCGACGCATGCCAGCATCAGCGGGTAATCCCGGGTGCGTGACGACCGGGGCGCGGCGACGGTCGGCGCAGGCGATGCGGCATTGCCGAAGAAGGAGACCCCCCGATGGACCGACTGCAGGCCATGGAAATGTTCGTGCGCGTGGCCGAGAGCGGCAGCTTCTCGCAGGCGGCGCGCGAGTTCCACACCACCCAGCCCACCGTGACCAAGCAGGTGGCCGCCACCGAGCGGCGCCTGGGCGTGCGGCTGCTCAACCGCAACACCCGCGGCGTGAGCCTGACCGAGGCCGGCGCGCTCTATTACGAGAAGTGCAAGGCCATCGTGCGCGAGGTGCAGGCCGCCGACGACATCGCGCGCCAGGCCCGCAGCGAGGCGCAGGGCCTGCTGCGCATCGGGACCTCGGTGGCCTTTGGCCGACGGGTGGTGGTGCCGCTGGCGCTGGAGTTCATGCGCGCCCATCCGCAGGTGCAGGTGGACCTCAGCTTCGACGACCGCTACGTGGACCTGGTCGCCCAGGGCATCGACGTGGCCATCCGCATGGGCAAGCTGGCCGATTCCACGCTCGGCGCGCGCTACCTGGGCAGCAATCCGTGGGTGATGGTCGCCTCGCCCGCCTACCTGGAGGCGCATGGCACACCCGTTTCGGCGGCGGAGCTGTCCGCACACCAGGCGCTGATCTACAGCAGCGTGGTGGGTGACGACGTGTGGCGCCTGCACGGGCCAGGTGGCGAGGCGCTGACGGTGCCAGTGGCCGGGCGGCTGCGCTCCAACAACCTGTCGGCGGTGCTGGCGGCGGCACGGGAGGGGCTGGGCATCGCCCTCATGCCGCGCTACGTGGCGGAGGAGTCACTGGCACAGGGGCGGCTGCTGCCGGTGCTGGCCGATCACCGGCTGCAGGAGCAGGAGATCCATGCCGTCTTTCCCTCGCCGCGGCTGGTGCCGGCCAAGGTGGCGGCCTTCACGGCCTTCCTGCAGGGCCGCTTCGGCGAAGGCTGGTGGCGCTCGGGTTGACCGCGCGGCGGCGCGGTACCGGCAATCCGGCTGGCGGGTCGTCGGCGCTGCGCTCAGGTATGCGGCGCGTTGCCGTCCTCGTCGTTCGAGGCCATGAACAACCCCCACACCGCCATGAACAGCGCCGCCACCACCGGCCCGATCACGAAGCCGCTGATGCCGAACAATGCCATGCCCCCGATGGTGGAGATCAGCACGATGTAGTCGGGCATCTGCGTGTCCTTGCCCACCAGGATGGGGCGCAGCAGGTTGTCCACCAGGCCGATCACGAACACGCCCACGAAGACCAGCGCCAGGCCCTTGACGATGGCGCCCGTGGCCAGGAAGTAGATGGCCACCGGCGCCCAGATCAGCGCCGCGCCCACCGCCGGCAGCAGTGACAGGAAGGCCATCACCACGCCCCACAGCAGCGCGCCCTGCACGCCCAGTGCCCAGAAGGCCAGCCCGCCGATGGTGCCCTGCACTGCCGCCACCACCACGTTGCCCTTGACGGTGGCGCGGATGACGGTGGTGAACTTGTTGAGCAGGTAGTGCGTGTGCGGTCGCGCCAGCGGCACGGCTTCGCGGATGGTCTTGGACAGGTCCGCGCCGTCACGCAGCAGGAAGAACAGCAGGTAGAGCATCACGAAGAAGCTCACCAGGAAGTCGAAGGTGTTCTGGCCGATGCTCAGCGCCTGCGAAGCCAGCATCTGGCTGCCCTGGGCGGCGCCGGCGCTGAGCTTTTCGAGGACGGCCTCCAGGTTGCCCAGCCCGAAACGGTCCAGCAGATTGGTGACCCACGTCGGCAGCGCGCCCACGATCTGCTGGAAATAGTTGACGAAATTGAGATCGCCGGAGCGGATGCGCTGGGTCACGAGCACCACGTCCTGCACCAGCGTCACCGCGATCATCGACAGCGGAATGATCACGATCACCAGCACGAGGGCCAGGGTGGCGAGCGCCGCCGGGGTGCGCCGCCGGTTGCCGAACTTGTTCAGCAGCCGCTTGTAGAGCGGCGTGAACAGAATGGCCAGCGCCACGCCCCACAGCACGGCCCCGAAGAAGGGCATCAGGATCCAGACGAAGGCGACGGTGACCGCCGCCAGCAGGAACAGGAAGAAGCCGCGCTGCAGCTGAGGGGAATTCATGGTGGCAGCGAATGTAGCCGCCCGCCATGACCGCAAGCTGTCGGAGGGGATGCCGCCGACACCGGGGCCGGCGTGCGCTTCTTCACGAAGCGCCCAGACTTCTTCACTCCATCGGGATGTTGGCCCGGTGGGCCAGGGCGCGGTAGCGCGAGATCTCGCCTTCCATCTGGCTGCGGAAGGCCGCGGCGTCGATCCACACGGGCTCCATGCCCTGGGCCTTGAGCGTGGCCTGCAGAGCGGGGTCGGCCAGCAGGGCGCGTGTTTCCCTGGCCAGGCGGTCGAGTGCGACGGCGGGGCTGCGGGCCGGCGCGGCCAGGCCGTACCAGGCGTCGAAGGTGGCGTCGGGCAGGCCCAGTTCGGCCAGGGTCTTCACGTCGGGCAGCAGGCTGGAGCGCGTGGCGCCGACGATGCCCAGGGCGCGCAGCTTGCCGGCGCGCACATGCGGTGCGACGGCGGCGACGGTGTCGATGCCCATCTCGATCTCGCCGCCCATCACGGCGATGGTGGCTTGGGCGCTGCCCTTGTACGGCACGTCCTGCAGCCTGGCGCCGCAGGCCAGGGCGAAGAGTTCGCCGGCCAGGTGCGGGCCCGAGCCGCTGCCGAAGGTGGCATAGCGGATGGACTGCGGTTTGGCCTTGGCGGCGCGCACCAGCTCGTCGACGGTGTGCCAGGGCGCGCTGGCCGCCACCACGAGCACCAGCGGCGTGCGCGCCACGATGCCGATGGGCGCCAGGTCGCGCACCGGGTCATAGGGCAGCTTGGCGCGCAGCGCGGCATTGACGCTGTAGCTGGTGGAGCCCGACAGCAGCAGCGTGTAGCCGTCCGGCGCGGCCTTGGCCACGGCATCGGTGCCGATGATGGTGGAGGCTCCCGGCTTGTTGTCGATCACCACCGGCTGGCCCAGCCGCTCGGCCAGCCTCTGGCCCAGGGCGCGCGCCACGATGTCGGTGCCGCCACCGGGCGGGAAAGGCACCACCAGGCGCACGCTGCGGCTGGGCCAGGGCTCCTGCGCGAAGCCGAGGGAAGGCAGGGCGGCGCCGAGGGCGAAGGCGGCGCCGGTGCCGAGGAAGTGGCGTTTGTTCATGGAAGGTCCTTGCTGGAAGTTCGAAATGGAATCGGTTCAGCCCATGGCGCGATCCGGCCAGGGCGCCGCGCCCGGCTCGCCCAGGTCCCAGTACAGGCCGGCCATCACGGCCAGGCCTTCGCGCACCAGGGGCACCAGCAGGTGTTCGTTGGGCGCATGCTGGGCGCAGCCGGCATGGCCGTGCGGCACCCACAGCGTCGGCAGGCCCAGCTGGGTGGCGAAGATGTCGTTGGGCAGCGAGCCGGCCAGGTTGGGCAGCAGATGCGGTGCGTGGCCAGCGCTGCGGGTGATCGAGCCGACCGCCCAGTCCACCCAGGGGTTGCGCAGGTCGAGCCGGGTCGCGGCGCCCGCGAGCGTCACCTGGACCTCGACGTCCTCGAACCCATGGGCCGCCAGATGCGCCTGCACATGCTCGGCGGTTCGCTCCCAGTCGGTGCCCACTACGAAGCGCAGTTGGCAGTGCGCCGCGGCCTGGTGCGGAATGGCGTTGATCGGCCGCTGCGGGTTGCCGGCTTCCAGGGCCAGCACCTCGAAGGTGTTCCAGGCCACCAGCCGCTCGGCGGGCAGGAGGCCCGGCTCACCCCAGTCGGCATCCAGCGGCGGATCGTCCGGCTCGGCGCCGATGGGAATGTCGGCCAGGGCGCGGCGCACGGCGTCGTCCACTGGCGGCGGACGCAGCGCCTCGACCAGCAGCCGTCCGCGTGCATCCGCTAGCGTTCCCACCGCATGGGCGATGCGCGTGGCCGGATTGCCCAGCACGCCACCCCAGTTGCCCGAGTGGTAGCCGCGCGTGCGGCCGCTGCGGATGCGCAGCGTGAAGTTGACGGCCCCGCGCGAACCGAGGAAGAGCGTGGGCTGGCGCGTGCCCACCCGCGGTCCGTCGCTGGCGATGAACAGGTCGGCCGCCAGCGCGGCGCGCTCGGCCGCGCACACGGCGGCCAGGCCGGGCGAGGCGGCTTCCTCGCCGGTCTCGAACAGCCAGGTCATGTTGAAGCCGAGCCGCCCGCCGCGGGCCTGCAGCACGGCCTCCAGCGCGGCCAGCGCGATGCTGTGCTGGCCCTTGTTGTCGGATGTGCCGCGGCCGTACCAGCGCTCGCCCTCGGCCACCAGCGTCCAGGGCGCGAGGCCCTCGCGCCATTGGGCATCCTGGCCGCTCACCACGTCGCCGTGGCCATAGCTCAGCAGCGTGGGCAGGGTCGGATCCTCGATGCGGCGGGCGATGAGGAAGGGGCCGCCCTTCGGGTCGGGGTTGGGGCAGAGCCGGCAGTCGAAGCCCAGGGCTTCCAGGCTGGGGCGCAGCTCGTCCGTCAGATAGGCGGCGAGGGCGGGCGGCACGGTGCCGCCGTCGCTTTCGGTGCGCAGGGCGACCCGGCGGCGCAGGTCGGCGAAGAGGCGGCCACTGTCGAAAGCCGACTGGGCCAGGGTGAGGGCATCGTTTCGGTGCATGGGTGATCCTGTTCCACCCACGCATGCAAGGGGAAGGCCGGAAACCCGTTGCCTGGCCTATCGTTTTGTCGAGGCCGTATTGCCTGGCAGGCAATGGTGCCGGCGGCAGAATCGGGCACCATGGCCCGTGCTCCCCAACTGCTCAGCATCCCGATGCGCCACTTCCTGGAGGTGGCGCAGACCGGCTCGGTCAACCAGGCGGCCGCCCGGCTGCATGTGGCGCCCTCGGCCGTGAGCCGGCAGATCGCCCGGCTGGAGGACGAGATGGGCACGCCGCTCTTCGAGCGCCGCACCCGCGGCATGACGGCCACCGCCGCTGGCGAGCGGCTGGCCGCCTACCTGCGCCATGCGGTGGCCGACGGCCTGCAGGCGCTGGAGCAGGCGAGCGCCCTGGGCCGCGTGCAGGCGCAGCGGGTGTGCGTGGCCTGCACCGAAGGCTTCGCGCCGCAGTTCATGCCGGGCGCGATGCAGGCCTTCCGCGATGCGCATGGCGAGGCGCGGCTGGAGTTGCGTGTCGGCTCGCCCGACGAGGTCGCGCGCTGGCTGCTGCGCGGTGAGGCGGACCTGGGCCTCAAGTACAGCGTGGCGCCCGAATCGGAACTGCATGTGGAATACGAGGCGCCTGCGCCCGTCTATGCCGTGATGGCGCCCGAGCATCCGCTGGCGCGCCACACGGCGGTGGAGGTGGCGCAGGTGGTGGCCTTTCCGCTGTATCTCGGCAGCCGCGGCATGACCACGCGCCAGCTCTTCGACCAGGCCTGCAGCCTGCAGGGGCTGCGCTATGTGGCGGCCTTCGAGAGCAACTTCTCGTCGGTGCTGCTGCCCTTGCTGCGCATGCCGGGCATCGTGCTGTCGGGCCACCTGACGGTGGCGCACCTGATCGCCGACGGCACGGTGGTGGCGCGGCCTTTTGCCGAGGCGCCCCTGCAGCAGCGGCGGCTGCGGCTGCTGTCGCTGCCCGGCCGCACGCCCACCGAGCCGGTGCGGGCCTTTGCCACGCACCTGGCGCAGGCCATCCAGGCGGTCGGGCGGCGCAAGCTGGGGCGGGCGAGGCGGGCGGCGCCGGCGCGAGTCTCGATCTCGCCCAGCCGTTCGGGCTGAGCGCGTGGAAGGCCCGGGGCCGGCGCTTCGACAGGCTTGTATGGTTTGGTTTCCATCAACCAAACCGTAAGAAAGGGCGAGGAGCCGGGATGTAGGGACATCGACAGGCATCGGCGGTAGCTTCAGACCCTACCGACCGACACCCTGAGTC
>NZ_JAGOPN010000001.1 GCF_017991995.1 Pseudacidovorax sp.
TTGCGCCCTTCGAAGGTCAATCTGGCATTCTTATGGCTGTTCACTCGGAAGGTCCCTCTGGTGACTGAAGCGTGGTAACTCCAGTCTCCCAGACCCTTCCGGGTGAACAACCTATTGAGACATGACATCTAGCTCGCCTGCTGTCGTCCGCGCGTGATCGCGCTCGATCGGCAGTGACGCGACCCTGCAAGCAAAAAGCCGCTGCAGCCCGTCGAGGCTGCAGCGGCTCTTGTCTCTGTGCGGCCCTGAACTCAGAAGCGCGTGACGGGCGGCTCGATCGGCGTCTTGTCCGCTGCGTACTTGCCCAGTTCCCACTTCGCAATGGCATTGCGGTGCACTTCGTCCGGGCCGTCGGCGAAGCGCAGCGTGCGGGCATTGGCGTAAGCATAGGCCAGCGGGAAGTCATCGCTCATGCCACCGCCGCCATGCACCTGCATTGCCCAGTCGATCACCTGGCAGGCCATGCTGGGCGCCACCACCTTGATCATGGCGATGTCCGTCTTGGCGACCTTGTTGCCGGCGACGTCCATCAGCCAGGCGGCCTTGAGCGTCAGCAGGCGGGCCATGTCGATGCGGCAGCGTGCTTCGGCAATGCGCTCCTGCGTCACCGTCTGCGCGGCCACGGCCTTGCCGAAGGCAACGCGGGAAGACGCGCGGCGGCACATGAGCTCCAGCGCACGTTCGGCCAGGCCGATCAGGCGCATGCAGTGGTGGATGCGGCCTGGGCCCAGGCGGCCCTGGGCGATCTCGAAGCCTCGGCCTTCACCCAGCAGGATGTTGCTGGCCGGCACGCGCACGTTCTCGAACACCATCTCCATGTGGCCATGGGGCGCGTCGTCGTAGCCCATCACGTTGAGCGGACGCAGGATCTTGATGCCGGGCGTGCCCTCGGGCACCAGCACCATGCTCTGCTGCGAATGCTTGGGCGCCTCCGGGTCGGACTTGCCCATGGTGATGAAGACCTTGCAGCGCGGGTCGCCGGCGCCCGAGATCCACCACTTGCGGCCGTTGATGACGTACTCGTCGCCCTGGCGTTCGATGCGGGTTTCGATGTTGGTGGCATCGCTGGAGGCCACCGCCGGTTCGGTCATGGCGAAGGCCGAGCGGATCTTGCCGTCGAGCAGCGGCGTCAGCCATTGCTCGCGATGCGCATCGGAACCGTAGCGTGCGATGGTCTCCATGTTGCCGGTGTCGGGCGCCGAGCAGTTGAAGACCTCGGATGCCCATGGCACACGGCCCATCAACTCAGCCAACGGCGCGTACTCCATGTTGGTGAGGCCACCGCCCTTCTTCTTGGCCAGTTCTGCGGTGTCGTTGGGCAGGAACAGGTTCCACAGGTCCTGGGCGCGGGCCTTGTCTTTCAGGCGCTCGATCACCTGCAGCGGCGTCCAGCGCTTGCCGGCGGCCGTATTGGCTTCCATCTCCTGCGCATACTCCGCCTCGGCCGGAAAGATGTACTCGTCCATGAAGTCGCTGACGCGCTTCTGCAGGTCCTTGACCTTGGGGGAAAAATCGAACTCCATGCTGTCTCCGGTGGTGGGTGTCGGGTCGTGAAAAGCGGCGCTGTCCTCAGGCGCGCTGGGCGAATTGCCAGGCCAACTGCGCCATGGGACGGGCGCCCTTGGCGGAATTGACCGCCTGCTCGCTGGAGGCGGTGCCGGCTTCCACCCGCTTGGCGATGCCTTGCAGGATGGCGGCGATACGGAACAGGTTGTAGGCGAGGTAGAAGTTCCAGTCCTGCGCCAGCGCCTCGGGGGTGGTGAGCCCTGTGCGCTCGCAGTAGCGGCGCACGTAGTCCTTCTCGGACGGAATGCCGAGAGGCGCCAAGTCCACCCCGCCGATGCCGCGGAAGGTGCCTGCCGGGATGTGCCAGGACATGCAGTGGTAGCTGAAATCGGCCAGCGGATGGCCCAGCGTGGACAACTCCCAGTCCAGCACCGCGATGACGCGCGGCTGATCGGCCGCGAACATGATGTTGTCGAGGCGGTAGTCGCCGTGGACGATCGACACCTTCGATGCATCGAGTGCGCTGGCCGGAATGTTGGCCGGCAGCCACTCGAGCAGGCGCTCCATCTCGTCGATGGGCTGCGACAACTCGCCGGCGCCATCGGTGGAGGCCTTGTACTGCTTGCTCCAGCGGCCGATCTGGCGCTCGAAGTAGTTGCCGGGCTTGCCGTAGTCGCCCAGGCCGCGAGAGGCGAAGTCGACCGTATGCAGCGCCGCCATGACGCGGTTCATCTCGTCGTAGATCGCGGTGCGCTCGGCATTGGACATGCCGGGCAGCGTCTGGTCCCACAGTACGCGGCCCTGCATGCACTCCATGACGTAGAAGGCGCGGCCGATCACCGATTCGTCCTCGCACAGGGCCAGCATCTTCGGCACGGGCACATCGGAGCCTGCCAGGCCATGCATCACCTTGTATTCGCGCTCCACGGCATGGGCCGAGGGCAGCAGCTTGGCCACCGGGCCTGGCTTGGCGCGCATCACGTACTGACGGCCGGGCGTCAGCAGCTTGTACGTGGGATTGGACTGGCCGCCCTTGAACATCTCGATGCTCAATGGGCCCTTGAAGTCTTCCACGTGCGTGGTGAGCCAGGCTTCGAGAGCCTGCACGTCGACCGCATGCTGGGAGGACACCGCGCGGGTGCCGACGAAGGTGCTGAAGTCCTGGCTCATGTCTCTTGGCTTTTTCTTTGTTCTTGAAAGGGAGCGGGGCGGCCCTGTCGCGCCCCGCACGGCGCGCTCAGCTGTCCGCCTGCGAGATGCGGGTGAGCGCGTCGCGGTCCAGCACCACCAGCCCCGCCGGCTCGATGCGGATCGCGCCCTCGCGCTCCATCGTCTTGAGTTCCTGGTTGACGCGCTGACGCGAGGCACCCAGCAATTGCGCCAACTCTTCCTGTGCCAGCTGCAGGCCGATGCGCGTCTGGCTTCCGTCGGCCAGATTGGGGACGCCGTAGCTGCGCACCAGATGCACCAGCTGCTTGGCCAGCCGCGCCCGAAGGGGCAGGGTGTTCAGGTCTTCCACCAGGCCAAAGAGCGTGCGGATGCGTCGCGCCTGCAGGCGCATCAGCGCCTCGTACAACTCCACGTGGGCGGTGAGGATCTTGTTGAAGTCCGCACGTGCCACGCACAGGATGGTCGTGTCGCCATGCGCATAGGCGTCGTGCGTGCGCCGGTCGCCATCGAACATCGCGACGTCCCCGAACCAGATGCCCGGCTCGACGTACGTCAGCGTCACTTGCTTGCCCGAGACCGCCGTCGAACTCACACGCACCGCGCCCTTCGCACAGGCGATCCACTGGTCTGGCGGATCGCCCCGTGCGGCGATCAGGTCGCCGTCCTTGTAGCGTTTGACGAAGGCACATCGGAGGATGTCGTGACGGAGCGAAGGGGAGAGTGAAGTGAACCAGCGGCCACTGTTGATGGCTTCTCGTTCTTCGATGGTAAGAATGGGGTCATCCATGGCGTGTCGTTTGCGTGACTGGATCTTGCGGGCTTGTCGCAGGGGCGACCAGCATGCTCATTGGTAGTTCGGCGTGGTCTTGCCGAGGAAAGCGCCGATGCCGATGCCGGCGTTGGCATGGTGGAGGTTGCGCACGAAGTGTTCGCGCTCCTGGCCCAACTGCTCGCCGAGCGTGCGGCCCCGGGCCTCGCCCAGAAGCTCCTTGATGCTGGCCAGCGCATTGGGAGCACGGGCCTCCAGCTTCTGGGCAAGGGCCATCGCTTCGTCCAGCGCATTGCCGGTCTCGGTCAGCGTGTTGACCAGGCCGAGTTCGTGCAGGCGCGATGCGGTGATGCGCTCACCGTTCATCAGCCATTCGGTGGCCAGTTGTCGCGGCAGCCACTGCGCCAGATGCCAGCTGAGGCCACCATCGGGGGACAGGGCAACGTTGCTGTATGACGCCGCGAACACGGCATCGCGCGCCGAGATCACCAGATCGCACGCCATGGCCAACGAGAACCCCGCGCCGGCGGCGGCACCTTCCACGGCGGCGATCACCGGCTTCGGAAAACTGCGGATGGCCTCGATCCAGTTGTGCAGTGCGTCGATGCTTTCGGCCTGCACGCTGGGATCGCGCTCCCGGTTGGATTGCAGCCGCTGCAGTGACCCGCCTGCGCAAAACCAGCGGCCTTCGCCGACCAGCACCACGCAGCGTATTTCGGCATTGCTGCCAGCGCCGTACAGGGCCTCGACGCCGGCGGCATACATCTCGGGGCCGAGCGCGTTGCGCTGGGCAGGATTGGACAGGGTCAGCACCATCGTGCGGCCCTGCGTGGTGCTCTTCAATTCCGCGCTCATCGGGAAGGCTCCGTGGCAGCGTCGGGCCGGGGCGAAAGAGGCATGGCAGTTGTCTCCAGAAATACAAAAAACCCGGCGATTGTCATCGTCGGGAGGGTGTCGCAATGCGGGGGAAATGGCGTCGAGGCGAGGCCAATTGCGTCGGGATGCGGGGCGGAGGCGCCAGCCCTGTTAGAAATATGCATCTTGTTTGTTCATAAACGTCAGGGTGGTGTGAAAATATTTAAACCTTTTACTTCCCCTCGACGCCCCGCTGTGCCTCCGAAACCTGCATCGACTGCTTCGTTTGTACTCGGACTGGGGCTTGTGCTTCCCGTTGCCGCCTCGGCGTTGACGATCGGCCGGCCGGAAGGGGCGGTGTGGATCGGCAAGCCGCTCGATCTGCGCGTGCCCGTGCAACTGGAGGGCAGCGGCGGTGCGTGTCCCTCGGTCGGTGTGAAGCTGGGCGATGCCACGCTCTCCGACCGCGACTTCGGCACCACCGTGGAGCCGGGGCGTTCGCCGGAAGCGCCCTGGCTGCGCATCCGCACCACCCGGCCGATCGACGAGCCGGTCGTCACAGTGAATGTGCGTGTGGGTTGCGGCGCCACGATGGTGCGTGAGTTCGCGCTGCTGGCCGACCCGCCCCCGGTTTCGGCCATCGATGCCGACCGCGCCGAGCGAGCGTTGGGCGCGTCGCTGCCGCCCATGGGTGCTCAGCCGCCGCGCTCCGGGGCGCGCAGCACCGAGGGGCGCAGTGCCTCCACCGGCGCGCGCACGCGCGACACCGCACCGGCGCCGCGTGCCGGTGGTGCGGTCCGGGCCGCACCGCGGACCCCCGCGGTCACCACCGGCGGACGGCTGCGTGTAGATGCGCTCGACCCCCGCGCAGCGGCTGCGGCCGCCGGTGCTGCCGGCGTCGCTGCCGCGTCCGGCGCTGCAGACGACTACACATTGCCGCCCGCCTGGCTCAAGATCGCCACCCGGCTGAGGAACATCGAGGCCGGTGCCGTTGCGCCACTGCCTCAGGGTGGTGCGAGCGATGCCGCCGCCACGCCGGCCGCTGCGGCGAGCGCCCCCCAGGACGCGCAGTCCGCCGACCGCCAGAGCGCGGCGCTGCGCGCACAGATGGCCCAGCGCGACCGCACCATCGAAAGCCTCAGGACCGAGCTGGCGCAGGCCCGCGAGGCCGCCTCGGAAAGGCCGTGGTGGCTCTGGCCGTTGCTGCTGTTGCTGGCCGTGCTGCTCGCCGTGGCCGGCGTGCTGTGGCGCCGTGCCAGGCGCCAGGCGGCGGAGGCATCCTGGTGGCAGCCCAGCGAGGTGGAGCCGGATGCCGATCTGCCTGCGGATCCGCCAATCAAGCCCGCTGGCCTGGCAGCCGTCGCCGCTGCCGGCGATATCGCGGGCGCCGGTGCCACGCCTGCCCCCGTGGCGGTGGCGGCCGACCCGGGGCCGGACACCATTTCCACGCTTCCCCCGGATGGGCCCGAGCCGGTGAGCGCCGACAGGCTGCTCGACGTGCAGCAGCAGGCCGAGTTCTGCCTGTCGCTCGGGCAGTTCGATCAGGCCGTCGGCGTGCTGGCCGATCACCTGGACGAGTACGGCGTCACCAGCCCGCTCATGTACATGGAACTGCTGCGGCTGTTGCATTCCCAGGGGCGCAAGGCCGATTACGACACCACACGGCGCGAATGCCGCAAGGCGCTGGGGCTCGAGTTGCCGGCCTATGACGACTTCCAGGACGAAGGTCGTTCGCTGGCGGCCTATCCCGAGGCGGTCGAGCGCATCGAGAAGGCGTGGCCGCGCCGGGAGGTGTTGGGCGTCATCGAAGGCTTCCTGTTCCAGGCCGTGGACTCGCAGGGCCGCTCGCCCTTCGACCTGCCCGCGTATCGTGAGCTGCTGGCCCTGTATGGCGCTGCCCAGGAGCGCATCGCGAACGGCAGCATGATGATGGCCAGCGATGCCGGGACGACCTCGGCGATGGGGTTGCTGGCGCCGATGGCCGTCTCGCAGCCGCCGACCGCGCCGCTGCCGCTGGCGGCGGGGACAGGCGGGGGCGCGGCGACTCCTGTCGTGTCAGGGCCGCCTCCCGGCACGATCGACTTCGACCTTTCAGACCTGGAAGCGTCGTCCATCGACACCATCCCCAAGGCGCTGAAGGGTCGCACGCTCCCCGCCGAGCCGGCGCCACCCGCCGCACACGAAGCCGATCCGGCGCTGACCGTGCCGAACGATTTCGACCCGGTGCCGCCGGACTTCCAGCTCTTCGATCCGGAACTCGAGGACAGCATCCGGCCGGGCGCGTCCATCAAGAAGCCGCCGACACCTTGAGCCTGGGTCGGCTGGGTCGGCCGGTCGCCCGCCCGCCGTGTCTCAGGCGGTAGCGCGGCCGCGTCGGCCCAGATTCAGGCTCAGCAGCATGGCGGCCACCAGGCACGCCAAGCCGCACCAGTTCATCCACGAAGACGTGCCGCGGGCGAGCAGCCAGCCCCCCAGCCCTGCGCCTGCCGCCTGACCCATGTACATCGCGGAACTGTTGAGCGCGATGGACGCAGAGGCCAGCGTGGGCGCCAGCCCCACCAGCCTGGCCTGCTGCGACGAGTTGGCGGCGAAGCAGCCCAGGCCCCAGGGCAGCAGGACGGCCGTCAGCGCCGTCCAGCCCAAGGCCAGGCCCAAAGGCCACAACAGCAGGCTGACGCTGATCAGCGCCATCGCGAGCATCGCCATCCCGGCACTGCCCAACCGGTCCATGTAGCGCGTGGCCAGCAGATTGCCCACCACGCCGCACAGGCCAATCCATAACCAGATCAGGCTGAGTTCGCCTGGGCCCGCGTGCAGTCGCTGGACGAGCAGCGGCCCGAAATAGCTGAAGAGCACGAACTGCCCCGCTGCCTGAAGCAGCGTGATGCCCACGACGGGCACCAGGATCGGATGGCGCAGCACCTGCAACCAGCCTTCGCGCGAAAGCGGGGCAGGCTTGACCCCGGCCGGCATGGTGCGCCAGACCCACAGGGCGCCAATCGCCGTCAGGGCGGCGATGACGCCGAAGGCCGCGCGCCAGCCCCAATGCCCGCCGAGGTAGGCGGCCATCGGCAATCCGAGCACCGAGGCCAGGGACCATCCCAGGAAGATGAAGGCCACGGCCGCTGCGCGCCTGTGCGGTGGCACCAGCATGCCTACGCAAGCGGCCGCCTGGGGGGTGAAGACCGCGGGCGCGACCAGCGTGGCCATGCGGACAGGTAGCAGGGCGCCCAGCGTCGGCATCAGCGCAGACGCCAGGTGTCCAAGGGCAAACCAGGCCAGCGAGACGGCGAGGAGACGGCGTCTGTCCCAGCCCGCCACCAGGCCGGCCAGCAGCGGGGCGCCGACACACACCACCAATGCGCCGGCGGTAATCAACTGCCCCACCGCGGCGATGGAGGTCGAAAACGAAGCGGCCAACTCGGGCAGCGTGCCCGGCACCACCATCACGCCCGTGCCGATGGCGAAATTGCCGAAGAGCAAGGCCCACAGCGCCCCAGGCCAGGGCGCCTCGCGCCTCACCGGCGCACCTGCAGCGCCCCGGGATTGACGATGTTCGTGGGATTGCCGCGGATGAAGCTCACGACGTTGTCGAAGGCCTGGCCGAAGTAGAGCTCATAGCTCTCCTGCTCGACGTAGCCGATGTGCGGCGTGCAGATGCAGTTCTCGAGGCGCAGCAGCGCATGGCCTTGAAGGGGCGGTTCACTCTCGAAGACGTCGATGGCCGCCATGCCCGGCCGTCCACGGTTGAGTGCAGCGAGCAGGGCGTCGGACTCGACGAGTTCAGCCCGGCTGGTGTTGACGAACAGCGACGTCGGCTTCATGCGGGACAGATCCTCCAGCCTCACCAGACCGCGCGTGTCGTCATTCAGCCGAAGGTGCAGGGTGAGCACATCCGCCATCTCGAAGAGCGCCTCGCGGCTGGGCGCCGTCTGGAAGCCGTCGTTGCGTGCGCGCTCGCAGCTCGCGTCACGGCCCCAGATCACAACCTGCATGCCAAAGGCCTGTCCGTACCGCGCCACCAATTGGCCGATGCGGCCATAGCCCCAGATGCCGAGCGTCTTACCCTTGAGCACGGAGCCCAGGCCGAAATTGGGCGGCATCGACGCGGACTTGAGCCCGGACTGCTGCCACGCGCCGTGCTTGAGGTTGCTGATGTATTGCGGCAGGCGGCGCGTGGCCGCCATGATCAGTGCCCATGTGAGTTCGGCCGGTGCCAGGGGAGAGCCGGTGCCTTCGGCCACGGCCACGCCGTACTCGGTACATGCATTCACGTCCACATGACCACCCACGCGGCCCGTCTGCGAGATCAGCTTGAGGCGTGGCAGCTTCTCGACGAGCTGGCGGGAGATCTGGGTGCGCTCGCGGATCAGCACGATCACGTCCGCGTCCCGCAGCCTGACCGACAACTGCCCGATGCCCTTGACCGTGTTGGTGTAGACCTTGGCGGTGTAGGCGTCCAGCTTGGAGGCGCAGCGCAGCTTGCGTACGGCGTCCTGGTAGTCGTCGAGGATCACGATGTTCATGGCCGCCCATTTTGCCTCCGGCTCCGGCGGTCTTCCGCTCGTCCTCGAAAGGACGAGCGTCTGTCGCGCGACGTCAGTGCAGCGTGCTGCCAGATGGCCGGGCGGCTTCGCGCAATTCCCTCTCGACGAGGCGGTCGAGCTCGGCGCAGACGTCGGCCATGCGGCCGGCAATCACCAGTCTCGAACCGTGGGAGCGCTGCTCTCCCGGCTCCACCACCCGCACGACGCGCAGCGGGGGGCGCTCGGCTGCATCGCGCCGGCTGCTTGCGGCATGCCGCATCTCCCGGCCGGGGCGAGGGCGGACATTCACATAATGCAGCTCCGTTGCATTGAGTCCACTGCTGCGGCGGGCATCGGAGTGGCGGGCAACCCAGGACTGGATCGGGGCGAAAAGACTGGACAAGGCGAGCAGAGCGGTTCCCATGTTGAACTCCTGAGGATCGGAAGGGGTTTGGACACAGGCAGGATTGAGAAGCGAAGCCGACGCACCAGGGTGATGGCCATCCGGCCATACGCCCGCCACCTGGCGCGGCAGCAGCAAATGACGGTGGGGGCTACATCAGCATCGTGTTGCGGATCAGGCCGACGGCCAGGCCTTCGATCTCGAACGGCTCGCCGGGCTGGACGATGATGGTGGGGTAGTCGGGGTTCTCGGCATGAAGTTCGACCACGTCCTTGAGCCGCTTGAGCCGCTTGACGGTGACCTCGTCGCCCAGCCGGGCCACCACGATCTGGCCGTTGCGTGCCTCGCGGGTGCTTTGCACTGCAAGCAGGTCGCCGTCCATGATGCCGGCGTCGCGCATCGACATGCCGCGCACCTTGAGCAGGTAGTCGGGGCGATGCTGGAACAGCGTGCTTTCGACGTAATAGGTCTGGTCGACATGTTCCTGCGCCAGGATGGGAGCACCAGCGGCGACGCGGCCGATGAGCGGGAGGGACAGCTGCGACAGTCCAGGAATGGGCAGAGAGAACTGCGGCGTGCGGCTCTCCTGCAGGTTGCGCAGCGCCTCGCTCTTGAGCCGGATGCCACGCGAGGTGCCGCTCACCAGCTCGATGACGCCCTTTCGCGCGAGGGCCTGCAGGTGCTCTTCGGCAGCATTGGCGGACTTGAAGCCCAACTCGGCAGCAATCTCGGCGCGTGTCGGTGGCGCGCCCGTGCGAGCCATGGTGGCGCGGATCAACTCGAGAATCTGCTGCTGTCGGGCGGTAAGCTTGACCGACGCGGTGGGAGTGGGCACTTTGAGCATGTGTCTGCGGCTCCAGCGGTTGATGCACATACTGTGTGCATATCCAGTGTCTGTATTTTTAACCAGTTTTCAAACCGTTGACAAGTCCTCATCTCACCCCCGCCCATCTCTCCCGCGTCGTGGTGCTCGGCACCGGAGGCACGATTGCCGGACGTGCGGCGATTGCTGGCGACAACCTCGGCTACGTGGCCGGACAGGTGGAGGTCGGCGAACTCCTTGCGGACGTGCCGATTCCTGAAGGCATCACCTGGGCCGCCGAACAGGTGTGCAACCTCGACAGCAAGGACATGTCGCATGCGCACTGGCGGGCGCTGGCCTCCCGGTGCCAGCAACTGCTAGATGACCCAGGCGTGCGCGGCATCGTCATCACCCATGGCACGGACACGCTGGAAGAGACGGCGTTCTTCCTCGGCGAGGTGCTGATGGCGCACAAGCCTGTGGTGCTCACCTGCGCCATGAGGCCGGCGAGCTCCGCCGCCCCGGATGGCCCGCAGAACCTGCGAGACGCCTTGGCCGTGGCGGTGGCCGAACGCGCGCGGGGTGTGCTTGCGGTCTGCGCCGGCACCATCCATCGCGCCCGGCAGGCGCGCAAGGTGCACACCTATCGGCTCGATGCCTTTTCCTCGGGTGAAAGCGGACCGGTCGGCTTCGTGGAGGAGGGGCGCATTCGGCGCGTCTGTCCGTGGCCCGAGGTGCTGGCCCCGAGGCTTTCCGCACAGCGGCTGCCTGCCGCCGATCTCTGGCCTTCGGTGCAGATCATCACCAGTCATGCAGGGGCCGACACGGCATTGGTCGATGCGCTTGTCCAGGCCGGCGGCGTGGATGGCATCGTGGTGGCGGCGACTGGCAATGGCACAGTCCACGAGAGCCTCCAGGAGGCGCTCGCGAAGGCGCAGGCTGCGGGAATCGCCGTGGTACGTGCCACCCGCTGTGCGGACGGGGCGGTGCTGTCGAGTGGCGAGGATCGTTGTCCCCATGCCTTCGACCTGTCCCCGGTGAAGGCGCGCATCTCGCTCATGCTCCATCTGATGGACAGCCGCCATCGACCTGCATGAAGCAAAAAGGCCGGGCCTTGCGGCCGGCCTTTGGCGTGGGAATGCCGAGGGCGTAAGCCCCGGGGCGTGAGGGTCAGCCCTCGAGCGCAGCCATCGCGCGGCGTGTGATCTCGTCGACCGTGCCCACGCCGCTGATCGCGCGGTACTTGGGCGCGTTGACGGGGTCCTGCTCGGCCCACTTCGCGTAGTAGTCCACCAGCGGGCGCGTCTGCTGGCTGTAGACGTCGAGACGCTTGCGCACCGTCTCTTCCTTGTCGTCCTCGCGCTGGATCAGGTCTTCGCCGCTCACGTCGTCTTTGCCTTCGACCTTCGGCGGGTTGAAGCGCACGTGATAGGTACGGCCGGAGGCCGGGTGCGAGCGCCGACCGCTCATGCGTTCGATGATGTCGGAGAAGGGGACGTCGATCTCCAGCACATAGTCCAGCTTGACGCCGGCCGCCTTCATCGCATCGGCCTGGGGAATGGTGCGCGGAAAGCCATCGAACAGGAAGCCATTTGCGCAGTCGGGCAGTGCGATACGTTCCTTGACGAGGTTGATGATGAGGTCATCGCTCACCAGCGCCCCGGCGTCCATCACGGCCTTGGCCTGGAGTCCGAGCGGCGTGCCCGCCTTCACGGCGGCGCGCAGCATGTCACCGGTGGAGATCTGGGGAATGCCGAACTTCTGGCAGATGAAGGTGGCCTGTGTGCCTTTGCCGGCGCCCGGCGCGCCCAACAGGATGAGTCTCATGGTGTCCTCGGAAGCTTTTTATGGAAATCGTGTGGGCGAGCAGTGCCGGCTCCTCCGGGCGCGCCATCCCGGCGAGGATAGCATGCGCCCCCCGCACCGATGGGCGTCCGCCACCCCTTCAGAAATGCAGGCGCACGCGGGCCAGATCCTCGGGCGTGTCGACACCCGTGCCCGGTGCGTGCGGGGTCACGTGCACGGCGATGCGATGGCCATGCCACAGCACCCGAAGCTGTTCGAGCGATTCGACGCGCTCCAGCGGTGAAGCTGCCAAGCCCGGGAAGCTGCGCAGGAAGCCGGCGCGGTAGGCGTAGATGCCGATGTGGCGAAGCGCCGGGTGGTCCGCGGAAAGCCTGGGCGGCAACCCGCCGTCGCGCCAGAAAGGCAGGGGAGAACGGCTGAAGTAGAGCGCCTGCCCTGCCGCGTCGAGCACCACCTTCACGACGTTGGGGTTGACGAAGTCGGCCTCGTCCTCGATGGCGTGCGCCGCCGTGCCCATGGGCGTGTCCGGGCGGGCGGCCAGCGACTGGGCGACGGCGTCGATCAGGGTCTGGTCGATGAGCGGCTCGTCGCCCTGGACATTGACCACGATGGTGTCGTCGGCCAACCCGAGCAGGGTGCAGGCCTCGGCCAGGCGGTCACTGCCGCTGGGATGGTCGGCGCGGGTGAGCAGGGCCTGCACACCAGCTGCCTCGCAGGCCTGTACGATGCGCGGATCGTCGCAGGCCACGCACACGGTGCTGGCGCCCGAACGTGCGGCTTGCTGCGCCACTCGCACCACCATCGGGAGGCCGCCGATATCCGCCAGGGGTTTATCGGGCAGGCGCGTCGACTTCATGCGCGCCGGAATCAGGACGGTGAAGCTCACAGGCCGAGTTCTTCGTCCGTGAGCGGGCGCGCCTCGTTTTCGAGCATCACAGGAATGCCATCGCGCACCGGGTAGGCGAGGCGTGCACTGCGCGACCACAGTTCCTGACGCGCGGCGTCCCATTGCAGCGGTCCCTTGGTGACCGGGCAGACCAGCAGTTCAAGCAGCTTCGGATCCATCGAGGGATGATAGCCGCGCGTCGAGGGCCTCGAAGAAGGCCGGCTCGATGGAGAACTCCAGCGGCACGGCCAGCGCCGAGGGCGCGCGTGTCCAGAGTTTGGCCGCATCCTTTTCCGTGCAGAGCAGCTGCACGCCCTCGGGCGGTGCCCAGTCCGTGTAGTCATGGTGATCCGGCAGCGCGATGCAGCGCTGCAGTCGCAGGCCCTGCGCCCGCAGCATGTCGAAGAAACGCTGGGGCTGGGCGATGCCCGCGACTGCCACCAGATCGTCCCGCGCCGCCAGTTCGGGCAGGAGCACGGGCTGCTTCCGCTGGTCAAGCGCGTGCGCTGCCAGCGCCCGATGTCCGCGGAAGCCCGCGAAGGCCGGTTGCTCGCCGGTGTGCAGCACCAGATCGCACTGGCGCGGCCAGGGCTCGCGCAGCGGGCCTGCCGGCAGCAGCCAGCCGTTGCCGACGCCGCGGTCGTCGAACACGCAGATCTCCACATCGCGGGCCAGCGGCAGGTGCTGCAGACCATCGTCGGCGACGATGAGGCGGGTGTCCGGGTGCAGCGCCAGGAGCCGGCGCCCGGCGGCCACCCGGTCGGCATCGACCACCACGGGCGCGCCAGTCGCGCGATGAATCAGCAGAGGTTCGTCCCCCACGTCGCGCGGATCGCTGTCGGCGTGGACGACCTGCCCCTCCCGCGTGCGCCGCCCATGTCCTCGGGAGATGACGCCAACCGACCAGCCCTGGGCCTGCGCATGCCGGACCAGCGACACCACCACGGGTGTCTTGCCTGCGCCGCCTGCCACCACGTTGCCGACCACGACAACGGGCACGGGCAGCCGGTGCACCGTACGCCAGCCACGGGCATACGCCTGCCGCCGAACGGCTGCAAGCAGGCCGAAGAGCCACGCCAGCGGCCGGAGCATCCAGGCCCGTGCGCCGCGGCGCTCCCAGACGTCGGCCGTCAGCACGTCAGCGGGCCGCCTTGCCCGAGGTCTGCGTCGCAAAGGTGATCTGCATCAGCCCCGCACGCCGCGCCGCCTCCATCACGGTGATGACCGACTGATGGGCGGCGGCGGCATCTGCGCTGATGATGAGGATCGGCGCCGGAGCGCCGGCGTCGACCTTGGCGAGCGGCGCGAGGGCGCTGGCCAGGGCCTCCACGCTGCGGTCCGGCAGTGCCTGCCGGTCGACGGCATACCGGCCGTCCGCCGCCACCGCCACCACGATCTCGCGCGGGCGGGTGGTGGCCGTCTCGGCGTCGGCCGTGGGCAGTCGGACTTCCATCTCGGTGAACCGGTTGTAGGTGGTCGACAGCATCAGAAAGATCAGGATCACCAGCAGCACGTCGATGAAGGGGATCAGGTTGATCTCCGGCTCGTCGCGTGACGCGGCCCGCAGTTGAATCCGTCCGCTGCGGCGACTCCCCGGCGCGGAGGCGGGGCGGGCGCCCCCCGGCAGGGGCGCGCTCATGGGCGGGGGGCCGCCCGCAACCCGGCCAAGTGTTGGGCGAAGCGCTCGCCGGCCAGTTCGAGGTGCAGCAGATAGCCGTCGACGCGGCTGCGGAAGTAGCGCCAGAAGATCAGCGTGGGCACCGCCACGATCAGGCCGAAGGCCGTGTTGTAGAGCGCGATGGAGATGCCGTGCGCCAGTTGCGCCGGATTGCCGGCCGCGCCGGTTCCCGGTGCCTGCGAGCCGAAGATCTCGATCATGCCGATGACGGTGCCCAGCAGGCCGAGCAGTGGCGCCGCCGAGGCAATGGTGGCGAGCGCCGGCAGATAGCGTTCGAGCCGGTGGGCGATCGCCCGGCCCGAGGTCTCCATGGCCGTGCGCGCTTCATCCGCCGGATGGCCCGCGCCGGCCTGGGCGGCACGGAAGCCGCTGGCGAGCATCTCGCCCAGCGCCGAATTCCTTTCCAGCTTGGCGATCACGTCGGCGGGAGGAATGCCGTCCTGGGAAACGGCGATGGCCTCGTTGAGCAACTGCGGTGGAAGCACCTTGGCCGCCTTGAGGCTGACGGAGCGCTCGATGACGAGCGCAGTGGCGATGATCGAGCACAAAAGCAGCGGCACGATGGGCCAGCCTGCGGCGACTAAGATCGAAAACAAGGTTCCTCCTGCGTGGTCGCGAAGCGCTGCCCAACAGCCGAAAATTATGACCGAATGTTTCTCGCGACCCGGGGCGTCTGCGCTGCAGCCGCCCACATTTTCTGTGGATAACTTTGTGGCTAACCCTGCGGGCAACGTTGGCGCGCCCAGCATTGACGGGCCCGGCGTCAGGACGATCAGATTTTGAGCAGTCGTTTTTCTTTCTCCATCAAGCACTTGCACCACAAACCGTGGCTCTCCAGTGGCATGCGCCGCACGCGCGTCAGTGCCCGCGGTACTTGTGGAAGACGCAAGGCGGCGGGCCATGGCTGAAGGCTTGGGCATCCAGCCGCGCGTGTGGGCTGTGGGGGCGCTGTGCCGGGCCGCGGCGGACGCGCTCGATGCGCGCTTCAACCCGGTGGCGGTGCAGGGAGAGGTGAGCGGCTTTTCTCGCGCCACCAGCGGCCATTGCTATTTCTCGCTGAAGGATGGCCAGGGGCAGGTGCGCTGCGCCATGTTCCGCCGTGCAGCATCGTTGGTCGACTTCGATGTGCGCAATGGCGATCTTGTCGAGTTGCGCGGACGGCTGACGGTGTACGAAGCCCGCGGCGACCTGCAACTGGTGGTGGAGAGCCTGCGCAGGGCGGGCCAGGGCACGTTGTTCGAGCAGTTCGTGCAGCGCAAGGCGAAGCTGGAGGCCGAGGGGCTGTTCGAACCCTTGCGCAAGCGACGGTTGCCGATGTTTCCCGCCCGCATCGGGCTGGTCACTTCCCTCGGTGCGGCGGCCTTGCACGATGTGGTGACTGCGCTGCGCCGACGCGCCCCGCATGTGGAGGTGGTGGTGGCGCCAGCGGCCGTGCAGGGCGGCCAGGCGCCGGGCGAACTGGTCGCTGCCCTGTCGGCCTTGCAGGAGATCGAACCGCGGCCCGATGCCATCCTGCTGGTGCGGGGCGGCGGCTCGCTGGAAGACCTGTGGGCATTCAACGACGAGCAACTGGCGCGCGCCATCGTGGCCAGCTTTGTGCCTGTGGTCGTCGGCGTGGGACATGAGACGGACTTCACCATCGCCGACTTCTGCGCCGACCTGCGCGCACCCACGCCGACCGCCGCCGCCGAACTCGTCGCGCCTTCGCGCGATGGCTGGCTCCAGGGGCTGGATGCGCTCGAAGACGATCTGCGAGATGCTTTGCAAGGCCGGCTGGACCGGCTGTCGCAGCGGCTCGACCAGGCTGCCTCCCGGCTTGGCCGACCCTCCGGGCTCGCGGCGCGGCAGCAGGCGGTGCTGGCGCAGTGGGACCAGCGTCTGCATCGCGCCACCACCGCGTGGCTGCATCAGGCGCAGCGTCGGCTCGATGCCGCTGAAGGGCGATGGCCCGCCGCGGGTCGGGCCAGCTTGCGCAACCGTTCTGATCGGCTGGAGCGTGCTGCGTTGCGTCTCCAGATGCTCGACCCTGCGGTGGTGCTCCAGCGGGGCTATGCCTGGCTGACGGATGCCAAGGGACGCACCGTGACCCGCGTGGCCCAACTGCGTCCGGGCGAATCCGTGAACGCCACACTGGCGGATGGCACGGCCAACCTGCAGGTCATCACCCTCCAGCAAGGGACGTCGTCCGACGCAGGCAGCGGCAATCCTTCCTAGAATCCCACGGTTTCTGTCAACCAACCCACGAACGAGCTTCACATGGAACATGTTCTGCCTCCCCTGCCGTACGCGATGGACGCGCTGGCCCCCGAGTACTCCAAGGAAACGCTGGAGTACCACTACGGCAAGCACCACAACGCCTATGTGGTGAACCTGAACAACCTGCAGAAGGGCACCGAATTCGAGAGCATGACGCTCGAAGAAATCGTGAAGAAGTCCAGCGGCGGCATCTACAACAACGCCGCGCAGATCTGGAACCACACCTTCTTCTGGAACTGCATGAAGCCGCAAGGCGGCGGCGCCCCTTCTGGCGCGCTGGCCAAGGCCATCGAGGCCAAATGGGGCAGCTACGACGCCTTCAAGGAAGCCTTCGTCAAGTCCGCCGTCGGCAACTTCGGCTCGGGCTGGACCTGGCTGGTGAAGAAGGCCGACGGCTCCGTCGACATCGTCAACACGGGCGCCGCCGGTACGCCCCTGACGACCGAAGACAAGGCGCTGCTGACCGTCGACGTCTGGGAGCACGCCTACTACATCGACTACCGCAATCTGCGTCCCAAGTTCGTCGAGACCTTCCTGGCCAAGCTGGTCAACTGGGAATTCGCCGAAAAGAACTTCGCCTGATCGTCGGGTGAGGACGGCCCGCCGGTCCTATGCTGGCGGGCTGCAAAGAAAAAGGCAGCATGGATCCCCGTGCTGCCTTTTTCTTTGGTGCGCGGCCACCTCCGAGAGGAGGCAGCGGCCGCAACGCCTCAGACCACCTTGGCGATGCTCGCGCAGACGTGGTCGATGTTCTTGCTGTTGAGTGCGGCCACGCACATGCGGCCCGTGTCGGTGCCGTAGACGCCGAACTCGTTGCGCAGGCGCACCATCTGGTCCTTGGTCAGGCCCGAGTAGCTGAACATGCCGATCTGACTGGTGATGAAGCTCATGTCCTGCTCCACGCCGGTGGCCTTCAGGCCGTCCACCAGCTTCTGGCGCATGGCCTTGATGCGCACGCGCATCTCGCCCAGCTCCTTCTCCCACAGGGCGCGCAGCTCGGGGTTGCCCAGCACAGCCGCCACGACGGCGCCACCGTGCGTCGGCGGGTTGCTGTAGTTGGTGCGGATCATGATCTTCAGCTGCGACAGCACGCGCGCTGCTTCTTCCTTGTTCTCGCACAGCACCGACAGGGCGCCCACGCGCTCGCCGTACAGGCTGAAGCTCTTGGAGAAGGAGGTCGAGACGAAGAAGGTCAGGCCGGCGGCCACGAACTTGCCGATCACGGCGCCGTCCTCGGCAATGCCGTAGCCGAAACCTTGGTAGGCCATGTCCAGGAAGGGCGTCAGCTGGCGGGCCTTGACCACCTCGACCACCTGGTCCCACTGCGCGGGCGTGAGGTCGTAGCCGGTCGGGTTGTGGCAGCAGGCATGCAGCACGACGACGGTGCCGGCGGCCGCGCCTTGCAGGGCGGCCAGCATGCCGTCGAAGTCGATACCGCGCTTGGCGGCGTCGTAGTAGGCGTAGGTGCCGACCTCGAAGCCGGCCTGAGTGAATAGCGCGCGGTGGTTTTCCCAGCTCGGGTCGCTGATCAGCACTTTGGCCGACGGCGAAAGCTTCTTGAGGAAGTCGGCGCCGACCTTCAGGCCGCCCGTGCCGCCCAGGGCCTGGATGGTCGCCACGCGGCCGGAGTTGACTGGCTCGCTGTCGGCGCCGAACACCAGGGCCTTGACGGCGTTGTCGTAGGCGGCGATGCCGTCGATGGGCAGGTAGCCGCGGGCCGAGGGGGCCTTCATCATGTCGGCCTCGGCCTTCTTGACGCATTCCAGCAGCGGCAGCTTGCCGTTGTCGTCGTAGTACACGCCCACGCCCAGGTTGACCTTGTTGGGGTTGGTGTCGGCGGCGAATTGTTCGTTCAGACCCAGGATGGGGTCGCGCGGCGCCATCTCGACGGCGGAGAAGAGAGACATGGAGAAAGTCCTTTGGATGCTGGGGCGAGCCTCGCGGCCGGCGAGGCTGGGTGCAGAACCGGGCATCGCCTTTGGGGTAGCCTTGCCGGTTCGCTTGGAATTTTACCGGCCGCCCCACAGTTGGACTGCTGCCCCGGAGCCTCATCACCATGACCGCAGACCTTCAGACCGCCGACGATGCCGCCGCGCCGCGCCAGGGCGAATTCGTCCGCTACCCCGATTCGCCCTTCGAGCTGTTCCAGCCCTATCCGCCCGCTGGCGATCAGCCCAAGGCCATCGAGCAGTTGGTCGAGGGCATTCAGGACGGCGAGGTCTTCCAGACGCTGCTGGGCGTGACGGGCTCGGGCAAGACCTACACCATGGCCAACGTCATCGCGCGCCTGGGCCGGCCGGCCATCGTATTCGCACCCAACAAGACGCTCGCGGCGCAGCTGTACAGCGAGTTCCGCGAGTTCTTCCCGAAGAACGCGGTGGAGTACTTCGTCAGCTACTACGACTACTACCAGCCCGAGGCCTATGTGCCGCAGCGCGACCTGTTCATCGAAAAGGACTCGTCGATCAACGAGCACATCGAGCAGATGCGCCTGTCGGCCACCAAGAGCGTGTTGGAGAGGCGGGACGTGGTGATCGTGGCGACGGTGAGCGCCATCTACGGCATCGGCGCCCCGGAGGACTACACCGAGATGCGCTTCATCATGCGCGTGGGCGACAAGATCGGCCAACGCGACGTGATCGGCCGGCTCATCCGCATGCAGTACACGCGCAACGAGCAGGACTTCTCGCGCGGCGCCTTTCGGGTGCGCGGCGACACCATCGACGTGTTCCCGGCCGAGCACAGCGAGCTGGCCATCCGCATCGAGCTGTTCGACGACGAGATCGAGAGCCTGTCGCTGTTCGACCCGCTCACCGGCCGTGTGCGGCAGAAGATTCCGCGCTTCACCATCTACCCGTCCAGCCACTACGTCACGCCGCGCGACAAGACATTGCGCGCGGTCGACACCATCAAGCTGGAGCTGGCCGACCGCGTGAAGGAACTCGTCGGCGCCGGCAAGCTGGTGGAGGCGCAGCGCCTGGAGCAGCGCACTCGCTTCGACCTGGAGATGCTGGCCGAGATCGGCCACTGCAAGGGCATCGAGAACTACACGCGCCACCTGTCCGGCGCCGCGCCCGGCGACCCGCCGGCCACGCTGACGGACTACCTGCCCAAGGACGCACTGATGTTCCTGGACGAAAGCCACCAGATGATCGGCCAGCTCGCCGCCATGTACAACGGCGACCGGGCGCGCAAGACCACGCTGGTGGAATACGGCTTTCGGCTGCCATCGGCGCTGGACAACCGGCCGCTCAAGTTCGAGGAATTCGAGCGCCGCATGCGCCAGTGCATCTTCGTCTCGGCCACGCCCGCTGCCTACGAGCAGGAGCATGCCGGTCAGGTGGTCGAGCAACTGGTGCGGCCGACCGGCCTGATCGATCCCGAGGTCGAGGTGCGCCCCGCCACCCACCAGGTGGACGACGTGCTGGGCGAGATCCGCATCCGCGTCGAGAAGAACGAGCGCGTGCTGATCACCACGCTGACCAAGCGCATGGCGGAGCAGCTCACCGAGTACCTGAGCGACAACGGCGTGAAGGTTCGCTATCTGCACAGTGACGTGGACACCGTGGAGCGGGTGGAGATCATCCGCGACCTGCGCCTGGGCAGCTTCGACGTGCTGGTGGGCATCAACCTGCTGCGCGAGGGCCTGGACATTCCCGAGGTGTCGCTCGTTGCCATCCTCGATGCGGACAAGGAAGGCTTCCTGCGCGCCGAGCGCAGCCTGATCCAGACCATCGGCCGCGCCGCGCGCAATCTGCACGGCAAGGCCATCCTGTATGCCGACATCATCACGGCGTCGATGAACAAGGCGATCGGCGAGACGCAGCGCCGCCGCGAGCGGCAGATCGCCTTCAACGAAGCCAATGGCATCGTGCCGCGCAGCATCGTCAAGCAGGTGCGCGAGCTGATCGACGGCGTCTACGGCGAGAAGTCGGCCAAGGAGGCGGGCAAGCGCGAGGTCGAACGCGCCCGCGTCGAGGACATGAGCGAGCGCGACGTGGCGAAGGAAATCAAGCGGCTGGAAAAGCAGATGCTCGAGCACGCCCGCAACCTCGAGTTCGAGAAGGCGGCCCGGGTGCGCGACCAGTTGGCGCTGCTGCGCGAGCAGGCGTTCGGCGCCGCCGGAAGCGACAACATCGCGGTGCTTCCGGTTGGCGGACGCAAGTAAGAGGAAAAACCCGAGTTATCCCGAGCACGGCTCGGGGTTTCTGTTATACTTGAGCGAAACACTCAAGAACAAAGAACTTCGCGATGAAGGGCCGGCTCCTACCTTTCGATGGGTGGGATGCCGGGCAGGGCGGAGACGGGCGCCACCGGATCCTGTGGATCCCAGGTGTTGTTTAACGGTAAGCCAACTGAAGGAGCTTGCGATGCGTCTCACTACCAAAGGCCGTTTTGCGGTCACCGCCATGATCGACCTGGCATTGCGCCAGAACTCCGGTCCGGTCACGCTGGCCGCAATCAGCCAGCGGCAGCAGATTTCGCTGTCCTATCTGGAACAGCTGTTCGGCAAGCTCCGTCGCCATGAGCTGGTGGAATCCACCCGCGGCCCCGGCGGCGGTTATTCGCTGGGTCGCAAGGCGGCCGACATCACCGTCGCCGACATCATCGTATCGGTGGACGAACCGATCGACGCCACCCACTGCGCCGGCAAGGAAAATTGCATGGGCGAAGCCGGCCGCTGTATGACGCATGAGCTGTGGGCCTCGCTCAACCAGAAGATGGTCGAGTTCCTGGATTCTGTCACGCTGCAGAAGCTGGTGGACGACCAGATCGCCAAGGGCGTGCAGGTCGAGAACAAGCCGGCCGTCAAGCGGGCGATCTCGAGCCAGCCGGTGGTCAAGCCGATCCGGGTGAATGCGCCCAACTCGGTGTTCGCCCTCGGCAACGCCTTCGCCAAGTCCTGATGCACGGCGGGCGAGCCGCGGCGGCCTGTCGCTGCCGGCTCCTCCGTTCGTGATTGTTTCCGTATCCACGCCAGCACGAGCGAGCCATGGACGTCACTCCTCATTTCCCGATCTATCTTGATTACGGCGCAACCACGCCGGTCGACCCGCGCGTGGTCGACGCCATGATCCCCTGGCTGCGTGAGCATTTCGGCAACCCCGCTTCGCGCAGCCATGCGTGGGGCTGGGAGGCGGAAGAGGCGGTGGAAAAGGCCCGCGGCGACGTCGCCGCCCTGATCAATGCTGATCCGCGCGAGATCATCTGGACCTCCGGTGCCACCGAGTCCGACAACCTGGCGCTGAAGGGCGCAGCCCACTTCTACAAGGAAAAGGGCAAGCACCTCATCACCGTCAAGACCGAGCACAAGGCGGTGCTGGACACCATGCGCGAGCTGGAGCGCCAGGGCTTCGAGGTGACCTACCTCGACGTCGAGGAAAACGGCTTGCTCGACCTGGACAAGTTCAAGGCCGCCATCCGCCCCGACACCATCCTGGCGAGCGTGATGTTCGTCAACAACGAGATCGGCGTGGTGCAGGACATGGTCGCGCTGGGCAACGCCTGCCGCGAGAAGGGCGTGATCTTCCACGTCGATGCGGCGCAAGCCACCGGCAAGGTCGAGATCGACGTCACCCAGCTGCCCATCGACCTGATGAGCCTGGCTTCGCACAAGACCTATGGCCCCAAGGGCATCGGGGCGCTCTACGTTCGCCGCAAGCCGCGCGTGCGCCTGGAGGCGCAGATGCACGGCGGCGGCCACGAGCGCGGCATGCGGTCGGGCACGCTGCCCACCCACCAGATCGTGGGCATGGGCGAGGCCTTCCGCATCGCCAAGGAAGAGATGGCGCAGGACCTGGCCAAGGCCCGCGCGCTGCAGAAGCGGCTGATCGACGGCCTGTCCGACATCGAGCAGGTGTTCATCAACGGCGACCTGGAGCGCCGGGTGCCGCACAACCTGAACATCAGCTTCAACTTCGTCGAAGGCGAGTCGCTGATCATGGGCATCAAAGGCCTTGCGGTGTCGTCGGGTTCGGCCTGCACCTCGGCCAGCCTGGAGCCGAGCTACGTGTTGCGCGCCCTGGGTCGCAGCGACGAGCTGGCCCACAGCAGCCTGCGCATGACCATCGGCCGCTTCACGACCGAGGAAGAAATCGACGTCGCCATCGCGTCCATCCGCCACAACGTCGCCAAGCTGCGCGAGTTGAGCCCGCTGTGGGAGATGTACAAGGATGGCGTCGACCTGAGCACGATCCAGTGGTCGGCCCACTGAATCCACCAAGAAAGAAGAGGACCCCATGGCTTATTCGGACAAGGTCATCGACCACTACGAAAACCCCCGCAACGTCGGCTCCTTCGACAAGGGCGACGACACCGTCGGCACCGGCATGGTGGGTGCGCCCGCCTGCGGCGATGTGATGAAGCTGCAGATCAAGGTGAATCCGCACACCGGCGTCATCGAGGACGCGCGCTTCAAGACCTATGGCTGCGGCTCTGCCATCGCATCGTCGTCGCTTGTCACGGAGTGGGTGAAGGGCAAGACGCTCGACGAGGCCGCCTCGCTCAAGAACGCGCAGATCGCCGAAGAGCTGGCGCTGCCGCCGGTCAAGATCCACTGCTCGATCCTGGCGGAAGATGCCATCAAGGCCGCCGTGAACGACTATCGCGCCAAAGTTGGCGCGAAGACCGGCGCCGAAGCCCTCGCCTCGTGACTGGAGCTTCAACCGCAATGGCGATCACGCTGACCGAAGCTGCGGCGCGCCATGTCTCCCGCTACCTGAGCAAGCGTGGCAAGGGCATCGGCGTGCGACTGGGGGTCAAGACCACGGGCTGCTCCGGTCTTGCCTACAAGCTGGAGTACGTGGACGAGTCGGCGCCGGAGGATGTCATCTTCGAGGAGCATGGCGTCAAGGTGCTGGTGGATCCCAAGAGTCTGGCCTACATCGATGGCACGGAGCTGGATTTCGTGCGCGAAGGGCTGAACGAAGGCTTTCGCTTCAACAACCCGAACGAGCGCGACCGTTGTGGTTGCGGTGAGAGCTTCCGCGTCTGATTGCGACTCGGAAGGAGCGGGGCCGCCACCCGAAAGGGCTTGGCGGCTTTTTCTTGGCAGCACGAGGAATGGCCCATGCAATTGACCGACGATGACTTCACGCTGTTCGCGGTGCGGCCCACGTTCGGGCAGGACCGGGGTGCATTGGATGCGCGCTGGAAGGAATTGCAGCGCGAGGCGCATCCTGATCGCTTCGCGGCGCAGGGCACGGCGGCGCAGCGACTGGCCATGCAATGGTCCGTGCGCATCAATGAGGCCTATCAGCGACTGAAGGATCCGTTGAGCCGTGCGGCCTACCTGTGCGAAATGAACGGCGCGCCTGTGCAGGCCGAGAACAACACGGCCATGCCGGCGGACTTCCTCATGCAGCAGATGAGCTGGCGCGAGGAGTTGGAAGAAGCAGGCGACGCGTCGGCGCTCGATGCCTTGCAGCAGCAGGTGCAGTCCGCCCGCGCTCGCGCCCTCTCCAGCCTGGACTGGCTGATCGACGAGAAGGGCGACTACCCCGCCGCAGCGCAGCAGGTCAGAGCCCTCATGTTCATCGAACGCTTTTCGACAGAACTCGATGAGCGGCTCGACCGGCTGGGACAATAGTTTTCTCCATGGCACTTCTTCAGATCTCCGAACCCGGCCAGGCGCCGGACCCGCATCAGCGGCGCATCGCGGTCGGCATCGACCTGGGCACCACCCATTCGTTGGTTGCCTCGGTGCGCAACGGCGTCGCCGAATGCCTGCCCGACGAGCAGGGCAGGGTGATCCTTCCATCGGCGGTGCGCTACCTGGATGCGCAGCGGCGGCAGATCGGCTTTGCGGCCCTGGATGCGCGCGCTTCGGATCCGGCCAATACCGTCACTTCGGCCAAGCGGCTCATGGGCCGCGGGCTGGGCGACATCGCCAACCGGTCTGCCATGCCCTACACGCTCCTCGATGAGGGCGGCATGGTGAAGGTGCAGACCGTCGCCGGCCCCAAGTCGCCCGTGGAGGTGAGCGCGGAGATCCTGGCCACGCTGCGCTACCGCGCAGAAGACACCTTCGACGGCGACCTGTACGGCGCGGTCATCACCGTGCCGGCCTATTTCGACGAGGGCCAGCGACAGGCCACCAAGGATGCCGCGCAACTGGCAGGGCTCAATGTGCTGCGCCTGATCAGCGAGCCCACCGCCGCTGCCATCGCCTATGGGCTCGACAACGGCAGCGAGGGTGTCTATGCCGTCTACGACCTGGGTGGGGGCACCTTCGACATCTCGGTGCTGCGGCTGACGCAGGGCGTGTTCGAGGTCATTGCCACCGGCGGTGACTCGGCCCTGGGCGGCGACGACTACGACCATGCGCTGGCAGACCTGGTGAGCCAGCGCCTGGGACGGGTTCCGGGCAACGACGAGGAGCGGGCACGGATGCTGGTTGCCGCGCGTCACTGCAAGGAGGCCTTGACCGGTGCCGACACGGCGCCGCTCACGGTCGAACTGGCAGGTGCGACACATGAGCTGACCATCACGCGCACCGACTTCGACGCCGCCACGCAGCCCCTGACGCAGCGTACCCTCGCGGCCGTGCGCAAGGCGCTGCGCGATGCACGGCTGGCGCCGAACGAATTGCAGGGCATCGTGCTGGTGGGTGGCGCCACGCGCATGCCGCAGATCCGGCAGGCCGTGGGCGATTTCTTTGGGCGTCCGCCGCTCACCAACCTCAACCCGGACGAGGTCGTGGCGCTCGGCGCGGCGATCCAGGCCAATCAACTGGCTGGCAACGATGGCGCGGGCAACCTGCTGTTGCTGGACGTGATCCCGCTGTCGCTCGGCCTCGAGACCATGGGCGGACTGGTGGAGCGCATCGTGCCGCGCAACACAACCATCCCCACCGCGATGGCGCAGGACTTCACCACCTACCAGGACGGCCAGACTGCGCTGGCGCTGCATGTGGTGCAGGGCGAGCGCGATCTGGTTGCCGACTGCCGCAGCCTGGCGCGCTTCACGCTGCGTGGCATTCCGCCGATGGCGGCCGGCGCCGCGCGCATCCGCGTGACCTTCACCGTGGATGCCGACGGCCTGCTTTCCGTTTCCGCCAAGGAGCAGAGCAGCGGCGTCGAGGCCAGCGTCACCGTCAAGCCTTCCTATGGCCTGTCGGACGACCAGATCGCCACCATGCTGCAGGAGGGCTTTGCGACCGCGCAAGCCGACATGCAGCAGCGCGCGTTGATCGAGGCGCGCGTCGAGGCCGACCGCATGTTGCAGGCGACCCGCACCGCACTGGCAGCCGACGGCGCGCTTCTGAGCGCGCCGGAGCGTCAGACCATCGATCAGTTGCTGGACGCCTTGGCTGCCGTGCGTGATGGCGACGACAAGTCGGCCATCACCGAGGCCACCGAGGCGCTGGCCCATGGCACTGAGGCCTTCGCCGCGCAACGCATGAACAAGGGCATCGCCCAGGCGCTGGCGGGCCGCAGCATCGAATCCGTTTGATACCCATGCCCATCATCAAGATCCTTCCCCACGCCGAGTACTGTCCGCAGGGCACCGAGATCCAGGCGCCGGCAGGCACCTCCATCTGCGAAGCGCTGCTCGAAAACGGCATCGAGATCGAGCATGCCTGCGAGATGAGCTGCGCCTGCACGACGTGCCATGTGATCGTGCGAGAAGGCCTCGCTTCTCTGAACGAGGCCGAGGAAGAAGAGGAAGACCTGCTCGACCGTGCCTGGGGCCTGACGCCGCAGTCGCGCCTGTCGTGTCAGGCGATCCTGGCGCAGAAGGATCTGGTCGTGGAGATTCCCAAGTACACGATCAACCACGCCAAGGAAAACCACTGACTATGGCGGCGTCTTCCAACCCCGGGATGCCCTGCAAGGAGAGTGCATGTCGCGCCTGATCGTCCTCGACACGGAGACCACCGGCCTGTCGGCGGAGAACGGCGACCGGGTGATCGAGCTGGGTTGCGTCGAACTGGTCAACCGCAAGCTGACCGGCAACGACCTGCATCTGTACTTCAACCCGGAACGCGAGAGCCACGAGGATGCGCTCCGGGTCCACGGGTTGACCACCGAGTTCCTGCGCGACAAGCCCAAGTTCGCCACCATGGCGCGCGACGTGGTGGAGTACCTGCGCGGGGCCGAACTGATCATCCATAACGCGGCCTTCGACGTTGGCTTCCTCAACAAGGAATTCGAGCGGGCGGGCCTGCAACCGTTGCGCGACTACGTGGCCGAGGTGACCGACACCCTGGTCATGGCCAAGCAACTCTTCCCCGGCAAGCGCAACTCGCTCGATGCGTTGTGCGATCGCTTCGGCGTGGACCGGTCGAACCGGACCTTCCATGGCGCCAAGCTCGACGCGCAGTTGCTGGCCGACGTCTACATCAATCTCACGCGCGGCCAGGACGCGCTGCTGATCGACATCGACACGGGCGAAAGCGAGGAGCAGGGCATCGTCGTCGATGTGGATCTGCGCCAGTTCAGCCTGCCTGTGCTGGCCGCGACCGTGGACGAACTCGCTTCGCATGAGCAGGCGTTGCTCGACCTGGACAAGGCCAGCGGCGGAAAAACCATCTTTCGGTTGCAAGATCAAAAAAGCATGGCATAATCTAAGGCTTCGCGCAGCACTGCACGAAACTGAAGGAAAAGACGAAAGTCTTTCTCCTCGGGCGGTTAGCTCAGGGGTAGAGCACAGCATTCACACTGCTGGGGTCGGGGGTTCAAAGCCCTCACCGCCCACCACCATTCCAAGAAAACGCCACCATCCGGTGGCGTTTTTTTCGTCCGTATCACTGCGGTGGTGTGTCTCCATCGGCGGGGCGTGACACGCTCAAGCCCTCCTTTGGGGGCGAATGGCGGGACAATGGGCCTCTGGGTTTCAAGCCCGGCTTCCCATGCCCATGCGCCGATTCGTTTCCGAAAACTTCCTGGACCTGTTGCTCGATGCCGTCTGTGCGGTCACGCCGTCGGGTGACTTCGTTTTCGTGAACGCGGCGTTCGAGCGAATCTTCGGCTACGGCACGCAAGAGGTCGTGGGTCGGAACATGATGGAGTTCGTGCATCCGGATGATCGGGCGCCCACCCTGGAGGCCGCCCGTCGGGTGATGCAGGGACATCTGCAACTCCACTTCGAGAACCGCTACATCCGCAAGGATGGGGGCGTCGTCCACGTCCGGTGGACGGCACAGTGGGTGGAGAGTGCCGGCCTGCGCGTGGCCGTCGCGCACGACATCACCGAGCTGCATCAGAGTCGCGCCTTGCAGGCGGCGCTCTACGCCATCTCCGAAGCTGCGCATACGGCTCAGGACCTGTTCTCCTTGTTCGAAAGCGTGCACGGCATCGTCGGCACTTTGCTCGACGCGAGGAACTTCGCGGTACTGCTCTTCGATGACGCAAGGCAGTTGCTGCACCCTGCCTACCAGGTCGACGTGATGGGCAGGGCGCCTGGGCCGGTGAGCCCGGCAGATGCGCCCTGGCTGGCGCGTCTGCTTGGCCAGGCGTCAACCGAGGAGGGGGATTGCGAGTCGCCACCGGGGCTGCTGGCTGCCGCGCTGCCCACGCAGGACGGGCCGATCGGCGCACTGGTGCTGCGCAGCGAGGATCACGAGAAGGGCTATGGGGCCGCCGACGCCGAACTGCTGCATTTCATCGCATCCCAGGTGGCGACCGCGATCGAACGCAAGCGGCTCCATGTGGGTCTGCAGACCCTCGCCCAGCGAGACCAGTTGACCCAATTGCTCAACCGCCGCTCCTTTGTCGAGCGCCTGTCCGCCGCGGTACGCGCGGCGCAGGAGCGCGATTTGGAGCTGTCGTTGCTCTTCCTCGATCTGGACGAATTCAAGCGGGTGAACGACAGCATGGGCCACGCGATGGGCGACCACCTGCTGCAGTCCGTGGCTGACCGGCTGGGTGCAACGGTTAGGAGCGCCGATGTGTTGGCGCGGCTTGGCGGCGACGAATTCGTGGTGCTGCTGGAGCAGGACGTCGGCGGCCGCGGCGCCTACCTGTTGAGCAGCCGCATCGAGCAAGCCTTCATCCAGCCCTTTGTGGTGGGCGATGCGACCTTGGTGGTACGGCCGAGCATCGGGGCCGCGCGCTTCCCGGCCGATGGGAAGGATGCGGAGGAGTTGCTCGGCCATGCGGACGCGGCGATGTACGCGGTCAAACGCCAAAGAGCGGCAAGGCGTGAACCTGCCGCCCAGGAGATGAGTAGGCCTGGCCACAGCACTCCAGCGAGCGCTGCAGCCGAGGCGTTCTTTCGGTCTACGGACTGAAGCGCGTCAGCGGCGGGCGCAGATCATTCCCATCAGGAACGCCGCAGCGGCGACGCCGCCGACGAGTCCCAGAGGGTGCTTCACGGCCATTTCGCGGATTTCGTCCAGCGCCTGCCCATAGCTCTGCTGAACAACGCCTTGTGCCTCGCGCATCTTGCCCTCGGCCTGCATGCCCGAGTCGTTGGTCACTTCGCCCAGCGCATCCTGGGCCTTGCCTGCCACGCGTTGGAAAGCGCCTTGTGCTTGTTCGAACATCGAAAGATCCTTTGAGTGTTGCCAGGGGCCCGGCTGCCACATTGCCGCCGGGGTCTGGTCTGAAGGATCGTTGGGCCTGGATGGCATCGATGTAGGTGGTGCTCGACGCCCTCGCGTAGTAGGAAGGCGCGCGAGGCTGTCAGCGTCCAGGCGCGCGAGCCGGGGCGCATGGGCGGCGATCAGCGACCGGCCGCGAACGGCGCTCCCGCCAGCTTGGCACCTTTGCGCAGCCCCTTCTTGGCGAACCAGCCCTGATTCATTTCGAGCACGTAGCGCACCGGCGCCTCGGAGCAGTGGCTGTCGGTGGTCTGCGGCTGCATGTCGGCCAGGTTCACGATGCGGCCGTCGTCGGCCACGAAGGCGGCCGTCAGCGGCACGAGCGTGTTCTTCATCCAGAAGCACTGCACGGCGGGCTCCTCGAACACGAAGAGCATGCCTTCCTGCTGGGGCAGGTTCTCGCGGAACATCAGGCCCGTCTGCCGCTGCTGCGGCGTGGCGGCCACTTGCGCATCGATCCGGTACATGCCGGCCGTGAGGGGCACGCGGGGCAGATCGAGTTGCGGCTGCGCGAAGGCGAGGGCGGCGGTCCCGGCGAGCGCGGCTGCCGCAAGGGAGCGGAGAAGATGATGGAGCATGGCTGCTTCGATGCGGTGAAGTAGGGCGCGTTCCCGGCCGACCCGGGGCGTGCTGCGCCGGATTGTGGTCCAGCACGCGGATGGGCGTCGACTAACATCCGCGCCCACCATGCAACTGCAAGAACTGCTTTTCAGCCAGGGGTTCGGAACGCGGCGCGTGTGCGCCGGCCTGATCCAGCATGGCCACGTCACGCTCGACGGACAGGCCGTCACCGACGCTGCCTTCGATGTCGACGCCCAGGAAGGTCTTCGCTACACGGTTCAGGGCAAGCCGTGGGAATACCACGCCAAGGCCTACGTGGTCCTGAACAAGCCGGCGGGGACGGAGTGCTCGCAAAAGCCTTCGACCTGGCCTTCGGTCTACACGCTGCTGCCGGATCCGTTGCGCCAGCGGCCGGTCAAGGGCGGTGTGGACGGGGTTCAGGCCGTTGGAAGGCTCGACCAGGACACGACCGGCTTGCTGCTGTTGTCGGACGACGGCAAGTTCCTGCACCGCATGGCTTCGCCGCGTCACCATGTTCCCAAGGTGTACGAGGCCGCGTTGAAGCACCCGCTGGATGAGGCGCAACTGGCGCGGCTGTGCGAAGGCGTGGTGCTCGATGACGATCCCAGGCCGGTGCGGGCGCTGGCCGCCGAGCGGCTGGAGGAGCGACTGCTGCAGTTGACGCTCGACGAGGGCAAGTACCACCAGGTCAAGCGCATGGTGGCGGCAGCAGGCAATCGCGTCGAGGCGCTGCACCGGGCGCGTGTCGGGCAACTGCAATTGCCCCCGGAGCTCGCGCCGGGCGAGTGGCGCTGGCTCACCGCCGCAGAGGTCGAATCGCTGTTCCAGGTCAAGAAGCTGACCACGAAGTCATCCTCTGCTGGGGGCTGACCGTTAGTATTTTTCGTCCCGCCTCCACAGGTTGAATCTTGCGCGCTCATTCCCTTCGTGCCGGCCGCCTCGCGGCCGTTTTGCTGTCCCTGGCCTGCAGTTGTCTGCCGGGCCTCGCGGCGGCGGCTCCCCCGCCCATCTTCGTGCTCAATTCGCTGGATGCGACCGTGAGCCTGATCGATCCCACCTCCTGGACCGAGATGCGCAGGGTCTCGGTGGGCAAGGAGCCTCACCACATCTACCTGACGCCGGACCAGCGCTCGGTCATCGTGGCCAACTCGGCTGGCGACTCGCTGACCTTCTTCGACCCGAAGACGGGCGAGATCCAGCGCACCGTCAACGGCATCATCGACCCCTACCAGTTGCGCTTTTCCCCCGACATGAAGTGGTTCGTCACCGCCGCGAACCGGCTGAACCATGTCGACATCTACCGCTGGGATGGCAGTAACCTGCAACTGGCCAAGCGCCTCGTCACCGGCAAGACACCCAGCCACATCTGGATCGATTCCAAGAGCACCACGGCCTATGTCTCGATGCAGGACAGCGACGAGTTGATCGCCGTCGACATCCCCACCCAGACCATTCGCTGGCGCGTCGCCACCGGGCCGATGCCTGCCGACATCTTCGGCGTCCATGACGACAAGACGCTGCTGGTCGGCCTGACCGGCGGCGAGGGCGTACAGGTGTTCGACGTGGCAGGCCGCGAGCCGAAGGCCGTGAGCATCCTGCCGACGGGCAAGGGCGCGCACGCCTTCCGGGCGGCGGGCGATGGCAAGACGGTGTTCGTCAGCAACCGTGTGGCCAACACCATCAGCCGCATCGATTTCGCCACCCTCAAGGTGGTGGCCAATTACGCCGTGCCCGGCGGCCCCGACTGCATGGATGTCTCCGCCGACGGCAAGCGCCTCTACGTGACCTCGCGTTGGGCCAAGAAGCTCAGCGTGGTGGACCTGCAGACCGGCCAGCTCATGAAGCAGGTACCCGTCGGCAAGTCGCCGCACGGTGTCTGGACCCTCGACCATGCGCGTTGAACGCCTGGGCCGCGCCGCCCGCCGCGTGGCTGTCGCGGTGGTGGCTGCCGCGGGCGGCGCATCCGTCGTCGCTGCGGCTGCGGCCGATTGCAGCAAGCCGGTCTACCTGACGTTCGACACGGGCCACATGGGCGTGGCGCCGCTGGTGGCCGATGTGCTCAAACGCCACGATGTGCATGTGACCTTCTTTGCCGCCGCCGAGCGCACCAAGGACGGGGGCGACAGCCTGGACGACCATTGGGCACCGTGGTGGAAGGCGAGGGCAGCCGACGGCGACGAGTTCGCTTCGCACACCTACGACCACGCCTACTGGCGCGCCGACCTGCCTGACGAGAACGGCCAGAAGCGCTTCATCATCCAGCCGTCGGCTGGACCGCAATCGGGTCAGCGCCTGACCTGGACGCAGGCGCAGTATTGCCAAAACATCCGCAAGTCCAGCGAGCGCCTGGCGCAGATCACCGGCAAGACGCCGCTGCCCTTGTATCGCGCGCCGGGCGGCAAGACCTCGCCCAAGCTTCTGGAGGCCGCACGCGCGTGCGGCTACATGTACGTGGGTTGGTCGCCTGCGGGCTTTCTGGGCGACGAGTTGCCCAGCGACAAGTATCCGAACCAGAAGCTGCTGGCCCAGGCGCTGGAGCGCATCCGCCCCGGCGACATCCTGCTGGCCCATCTGGGCATCTGGTCGCGCCAGGATCCGTGGGCGCCAGCCGTGCTCGAGCCGCTGGTTGCGGGCCTGCAGCAACGCGGCTTCTGCTTCCGCACACTGCGCGATCATCCTGACTACCGCGCCTGGATTGCGGCGCACCCCTGAGTCACGAACAAGGACGGAGAGCTTCCGATGGACTGGCATGCCTGGCTGACCGACCCGTTCGGCCTGATGCAACAGTGGCTGTTCGAAACCGTGGTCCAGCCGGTGATGTTCGCGGCGGGCATGGGCAACCTGCTGGAGGATGGCTTCGATGCCACCGGCTGGCTGCTGGTGGGCCTGCTCGAGATCGCCGTGATGCTGGCGATCTTCGCGCCGCTCCAGCGCTGGCGTCCGGTGGAGCCGTTGCGGGACCGCCGGGCCGTGCGTGTGGATGTGATCTACACACTGATCCACCGGCTGGGCCTGTTTCGGGTGGGGATCTTCTTCGTGCTGCAGCCGCTGTTCGACATGGCGCTCGGCCACGTGCGTGCCGCTGGCTGGGGCACGATGCAGCTCGACGCGCTATGGCCCGGTGTGACCGATCGGCCATGGGTCACCTTCCTGCTGTACCTGGTCGTGCTGGATTTCGTCGAGTACCTGATCCACCGCGGGCAGCACACCATCGACTGGTGGTGGCGGCTGCATGCGCTGCATCATTCGCAGCGGCAGATGACGATGTGGAGCGACGCCCGCAATCACCTGCTGGACGACATCATCCACAGCACCATCGTCGTCGTGGTCGCCCAGCTCATCGGTGTGCCGCCTGGACAGTTCGTCGTCCTGGTGGCGCTGACCCAACTCAGCCAGAGCCTGCAACATGCCAATCTTCGGCTGCACTTCGGTCGAGTGGGCGAGCGGTTGTGGGTCAGCCCGCGCTTCCATCGGCTGCATCATGCGATCGGCGTGGGCCATGAGGAGGTGGGCCGCCCCGGCGTGCTGGGGGGCTGCAATTTCGGCGTGCTCCTGCCATGGTGGGACATGCTGCTGCGCACCGCCAACTTCGATCTGCGGTATCTGCCCACGGGCGTCCGCGACCAGGTGGAGCCCGATGCCCAGGGCCGCCTGCGCGACTACGGCAGGGGCTTCTGGTCGCAGCAGTGGCTCGGCTTGCGACGGCTTGTGGGACGTGCCTGACGCACCCGGCTCCATCGAGGGCGCACGGGCAGCGGTTATGCTGCGCGCCGATGCGTCTTCTCGCTGATTCCTGCTGGCGCGCGGCCGCCTACTGCCTGCATCCGCGTGTCATCCTGCTGTCGCTCGTGCCGCTGGCGCTGATGGTGGCGGTCTCGGTGGGCCTGTCCTACTTCTACTGGGAGCCTGCGGTCGGCTGGATGCGCGGCGCGCTGGATGCCTGGCCCCTGCTGGCCGGCTTCTGGAACTGGCTCCAACGTCTTTTCGTCGGCGATGTCCGCAACCTGCTGGCGCCCCTGATCGTGCTGCTGGCCGCAACCCCGGTGCTGGCGATTGTGTCGCTGGTCGTCGTGGCGGCCTTCATGGCGCCCGCACTGACGCGTCTCGTGGCCGAACGGCGCTTTCCGACCCTGGAAAAGAAGCACGGTGCAGGCATGGTTGCCAGCGTGGTGCGCTCGGTGGCGCTGACGGTGGCAGCTGTGGTGGCCCTGCTCGTGTCGATGCCGCTGTGGCTGGTGCCGCCGCTGGTGCTCGTGCTGCCACCGCTGATCTGGGGTTGGCTCACCTGCCGCGTGATGAGTTTCGACGCCCTGGCCGAGCATGCCAGTGCAGACGAGCGGCGCATCATCGTGCGCCGCCATCGACTGCGCCTGCTCACCATCGGCATCCTGTGCGGCTATCTCGGCGCGGCGCCGAGCATCGTCTGGGCCTCCGGCTTGGTGTTCGCGGCGGCCTTCTTCATCCTGATTCCCGTGGCGATGTGGATCTACACGCTGGTGTTCGCCTTCTCCGCCCTTTGGTTCGCCCATTACGCGCTGGAGGCGCTGTCGCAGCTGCGGCGGGAGGCGGCGGGCGCTGGGCCATCCACACTGCTTCCGTCCGCGGGATCGCCGCCTGACGTCGCCCCGCCGGCCCTGCCTTCCTCCGATCCCCCCGCACCATGAGTTCCACTGAACGCCCCGCCTTCGGCCTGATCATCGTCGGCGACGAGATCCTCTCGGGCAAGCGCACCGACAAACACATGGCCCGCGTCATCGAATTGCTCGGTGCGCGGGGGCTGTCGCTGTCGTGGGCCGAATACGTTGGCGACGATCCCGCGCGCATCACGGCGGCCCTGCGACGGGCGTTCGCCGGGTCCGACATCGTCTTCTCAACCGGCGGCATCGGGGCCACACCCGACGACCACACCCGCCAGTGCGCAGCCGCGGCGCTCGGCGTGCCCCTCGCGCTCCACCCCGAGGCCGCCGAATTGATTCGCGAGCGTATGCAGGACACCGCACGCGAGCAGGGGGTGCCCTACGAGCCCGACCGCGCCGACAACGTGCATCGCCTAAATATGGGCGTGTTTCCGCAGGGGGCCTCAATCATCCCCAACCCGTACAACAAGATCCCCGGCTTCAGCGTCCGCGATGTGCATTTCGTGCCGGGCTTCCCTGTCATGGCGTGGCCCATGGTCGAGTGGGTGCTGGACCAACGCTACGCGCCCCTGCACCGTGAGGTGGCGATCGCCGAGCGTTCGCTGATCGTTTTCGGTGCGATGGAAGCCAGCCTCACGCCCCTCATGGAGGCGGTCGAGCGCGAGTTCTCGGGCATCAAGGTATTCAGCCTGCCCAGTGTGGATCACCCGAAGTACGGCCGCCACATCGAACTCGGCGTCAAGGGCGAGACGCGCCAACTTGAACCGGCATATGCACGCCTGAAACAAGGTGTGTCCGACTTTGGTGCATCAATAGGCGCAGAATTGGTGCGCTGAGTTGTGATGCATCATATCGGTGCATACGCTACTACCGCCAGCGTCAAACGCTGCCGTACGTGCCGCGTAGGACAACGAATGAAAATGGCATAGAACCTGCGTTCGTCCTGCTCGCAAATTTCGTCAACCCTTCCAATCCCCCAGGAGAACCTGATGGCAAAGACCGTCGCCGACGTCATGAAACTCGTCAAGGAAAACGAGGTCAAGTTCGTCGACTTCCGATTCACCGACACCCGCGGCAAGGAGCAGCACGTCACCGTGCCGGTTTCGGCCTTTGATGAAGACAAGTTCACCGCGGGTCATGCCTTCGATGGTTCCTCGATCGCCGGCTGGAAGGGCATCGAAGCCTCCGACATGCAGCTGATGCCCGACCCGAGCACGGCCAACATCGACCCCTTCTACGAAGAGACGACGCTGTTCCTGCAGTGCGACGTCCTCGAGCCCGCCGACGGCAAGCCCTACGACCGCGACCCCCGCTCGGTCGCCAAGAAGGCCGAGGCCTATCTGAAGTCCACCGGCCTGGGCGACACCGCCTACTTCGGTCCCGAGCCGGAGTTCTTCATCTTCGACAGCGTGCGCTGGAGCAATGAGGCCGGCCGCGTGTTCAGCGAGATCGACGAATACGAAGCCCCCTGGAACAGCGGCGCGAAGATGGAAGGCGGCAACCGCGGCCACCGTCCCACCACCAAGGGCGGCTACTTCCCCGTTCCGCCGGTCGACAGCACCCAGGACATGCGCGCCGAGATGGTGCTGGTGCTGGAAAGCCTGGGCATCCCGGTCGAAGTGTTCCACCACGAAGTGGCTGGCGCTGGCCAGAACGAGATCGGCACCAAGTTCTCGACACTCGTCGAGCGCGCCGACTGGACGCAGGTCCTGAAGTACGTGGTCTGGAACGTGGCGAACAGCTACGGCAAGACCGCCACCTTCATGCCCAAGCCGTACGCCGGTGACAACGGCTCCGGCATGCACGTGCACCAGTCCATCTGGAAGGACGGCAAAAACCTGTTCGCCGGCGACGGCTATGCCGGCCTGTCGGACACCGCCCTGTACTACATCGGCGGCATCATCAAGCACGCCCGTGCACTGAACGCCATCACCAACCCCGGCACCAACAGCTACAAGCGGCTGGTCCCTGGCTTCGAAGCGCCGGTGAAGCTGGCCTACTCGGCCAAGAACCGCTCGGCCTCGATCCGCATCCCCTTCGTCGCCAACCCGAAGGGTCGCCGCATCGAAGCGCGCTTCCCCGATCCCTCGGCCAACCCGTACCTGTGCTTCTCGGCCCTGCTGATGGCTGGTCTGGACGGCATCGAGAACAAGATCCACCCGGGCGAAGCCGCCACCAAGGATCTGTACCATCTGCCGCCCGAAGAAGACGCGCTGGTGCCGACCGTCTGCCACAGCCTGGACCAAGCCCTCGAGTACCTCGACAAGGACCGTGCCTTCCTGACCAAGGGCGGCGTGTTCACCGACTCCATGATCGACGCCTACATCGACCTGAAGATGGGCGAAGTCACGCGCTTCCGCATGGCTCCGCACCCGGTCGAGTTCGACATGTACTACTCGCTGTGATGGCCACGGGCGCTTCGGCGCCCGGCGGTATCGCGCACAAGGACGGCCCCCGGGCCGTCCTTTTTCTTTGGTGCGGGAACCGGCCTGCCGGCCTGTCTTCCAATTGCAAGACAATGTTGCGTGGCATCGCCCATGGCGCGCCAAGCTCTTTCTCTCCGGTCGCGATGATGAAACCCTACCTGCCTCTTCTTGTGTTGCTCGGCCTCGGCGGCTCTCTTGGCGTGCAGGCGCAGGAGCGCATCTGGCGCTGCGGCAACGAATACACCAACAACGCCGCCGATGCGCAACGCCGTGGCTGCAAGGTCGTCGAAGGCGGCAATGTGACCGTCGTGCAAGGGACGCGGCCCGCCGGCGCGTCCACCCCTTCGTCCACCGCCTCCCCGCGGCCCGCCGGCAGCGGCCCTCGCGTCGATTCGCCGGAGCAGCGGGCGCGCGACAGCGACGCCCGTCGCGTGCTTGAAGGCGAACTGCGCCGGCTGGAGGCGCGCCAGTCCGAACTGATGAAGGACTACAACAACGGCGAGCCGGAGAAGCAGGGCAGCGAGGCGCGAAACTACCAGAAGTACCTGGACCGCGTGGCCGAGATGAAGGCCGAGATTGCGCGCAACGAGGCCGACTTGGCCAGTCTGCGCCGTGAACTGGACCGCCTGCCGGCGTCGCGCTGATGGCCTTCGGTACGGTTGCGCGCGCCAGCAAGCGCTTCCAGGCCTTCGATCTGCTTGCCACCCTGGTGGTGGTGATCCGCCACGACGGCACCATCGTCTTCGCCAATTCGGCCCTGGAGGATGCGCTGGGCACATCGCGTCGCACGCTCGAAGGCGCAGCCCTGGGCAACTTCTTCGTCGATGCCGGGACCTTGCGCACGGCCATCGATGGCGCCCGCACCAACGACTTCGCCACGTTGCGCTACGAAGCACAGCTGCGCCGTGGTACGCAGGAGCCGCTGCCCGTGCAGGTCACGCTGGCCCAGACGGACCGCAAGGCCGAACTGCTGCTGGAGATGTCGCCGCAGGAGCAGCAGGTGCGGCAGGATCGCGAGGTGCGGCTGCTCGACCAGGCCCAGGCCAACAAGGAGCTGATCCGCAACCTCGCGCACGAGATCAAGAACCCGCTGGGCGGCATCCGCGGCGCGGCGCAACTGCTGCAGATGGAGATCGAGTCGCGCGACCTGATCGAGTACACGCAGGTCATCATCCATGAAGCCGACCGCCTGCAATCGCTGGTGGATCGCCTCCTGGCCCCGCACCGCAGGCCTCATGTGGTGGGCGACGTCAATATCCACGAGGTCTGCGAGCGCGTGCGCTCGGTGCTGCTGGCGGAGTTTCCGCATGACCTGGAGGTCGAGCGCGACTTCGATCCGTCCATTCCCGAGTTCCGCGGGGATCGCGAACAGCTGATCCAGGCCACGCTCAACATCGCGCACAACGCGGCGCAGGCGCTGGCCGAGCGCCGTGCGGCCGGCGATGCACGCATCACCTTCCGCACGCGCATCGCCCGCCAGGTCATCCTCAACAAGCAGTGGTGGCGACTGGCACTGGAATTGCATGTCATCGACAACGGCCCGGGCGTCCCGGACTCGATCAAGGACCGCATCTTCTATCCGCTCGTCTCGGGCCGTGAAGGCGGAACCGGATTGGGCCTGACGCTGGCGCAGACCTTCGTGCAACAGCACCATGGGGTCATCGAATGCGACAGCGTGCCCGGCCGTACCGACTTCACGATATTGATACCGCTGCCGTAGCAGGAAAGGACAACAAGGAGCTGCATGAAGCCGATCTGGATAGTGGACGACGACCAATCGATACGCTTCGTGCTTGAAAAGGCGCTGTTGCGAGAGGACCTGCCGACGCGCAGCTTCACCAATACCCGCGAAGTCCTCGCCGCGCTCGAAGCCGCCAACGACGACGAGATGCAGGGACCGCAGGTGCTGGTCAGCGACATCCGCATGCCGGGTGGTTCGGGCCTGGACCTGCTGGACAAGATCAAGCAGAAGCATCCCGGCCTGCCGGTCATCATCATGACGGCCTTCTCCGACCTGGACAGCGCCGTGTCGGCCTTCCAGGGGGGCGCCTTCGAGTACCTGCCCAAGCCCTTCGACCTGCCGCGTGCGGTCGAGCTCATCCGCCGCGCGGTGGACGAGAGCCAGCGCGAGGAGGTGGCCGAGGAGCGCATGCAGGCCACGCCCGAGATGCTCGGCCAGGCGCCTGCGATGCAGGACGTGTTCCGCGCCATCGGCCGCCTGTCGCAGAGCAATGTGACGGTGCTGATCACCGGCGAATCGGGCTCGGGCAAGGAACTGGTGGCGCGCGCGCTGCACAAGCATTCGCCTCGGTCCAACGGGCCCTTCGTGGCCATCAATACGGCGGCGATCCCCAAGGACCTGCTGGAGAGCGAGCTCTTCGGCCATGAGCGCGGCGCCTTCACGGGCGCACAGACCATGCGCCGCGGCCGCTTCGAGCAGGCCGACGGCGGCACGCTGTTCCTCGACGAAATCGGCGACATGCCCTTCGACCTGCAGACCCGCCTGCTGCGCGTGCTGTCGGACGGGCACTTCTACCGGGTCGGCGGGCACAACGCGGTCAAGGCCAATGTGCGCGTGATCGCGGCCACCCACCAGGACCTCGAGCAGCGGGTGAAGCAGGGTGTGTTCCGCGAGGACTTGTTCCACCGCCTCAACGTCATCCGCCTGCGGCTGCCGGCCTTGCGCGAGCGCAAGGAGGACGTGCCTTCGCTCACGCGCCACTTCCTGCAGCAAAGTGCCAAGCAACTGGGCGTGGAGCCCAAGCGCATCTCCGATGCGGCCCTGTCGCAGCTGTCGGCCTTCAACTTCCCGGGCAACGTGCGGCAGCTGGAAAACATCTGCCACTGGCTCACGGTGATGGCGCCAGCCCAGTTGATCGAGCCGAAGGACCTGCCGCCCGAGGTGCTGTCGAACGCGGCGTCGGAGGCGGGCCTCGGCACAGGCGCGCCGCTCCAGGCGGGCGTGCCGTCCGTCACGACGCCGGTGGAGACGGCCGCCTTCGAGCCTGCCGCTGGCGCTGCCGCGGCAATGCCGGTGTCCATGCCAATGGTCGCAGCGGCTCCAGCGGCGACGCCCATGGCGACGGTGGCCGCGGCTGCGACGGCCAGTTGGGAGCAGGGGCTCGACGCGGAAGCGCAGGCGATGCTGGCGGCCGGTCAGCCGGACGTCTGGGATGCCCTCTCGCGGCGCTTCGAATCGCATCTCATCCTGACCGCACTGTCCTTCACGCGTGGCCGCCGCATCGAGGCGGCGCAGAAGCTCGGCATCGGCCGCAACACCATCACGCGAAAGATCGCCGAACTCGGACTGGATCAGGACGACGCCTGATCGCGTCCGGCACTGCCGGCCCGCGGTACAAGCTCAGCCGCCCAACTCCATCACCACGGGGGCATGGTCGCTGGGCTTCTCCCATTTGCGCGGCACACGGTCGATGGTGCATGAACGCACCTCGGGAACCAGCGGCTCGCTGACCAGAATGTGGTCGATGCGCAGGCCACGGTTCTTCTGGTAGCCGAGCATGCGGTAGTCCCACCACGAGAAGCTTTTCTCGGGCTGCTCGAACAGGCGGAAGCCGTCGACCAGGCCCAGTTGCAGCAGCGCCTGGAAATGCTGACGCTCTTCGGTCGTGTGGTGGATCGTCTCCTTGAGGCCCACCGGGTCGTAGCTGTCACGGTCCTCCGGCGTGATGTTGAAGTCGCCCAGGAGCACCAGCCGCGGATGTGCGGCCATCTCGGCGCGCAGCCAGTCGCGCAGTGCGTCCAGCCAGCGCATCTTGTAGGCGAACTTGTCGGAGCCCGGCGCCTGGCCGTTGACGAAGTAGCCGTTGACCACGCGCAGCGGGCCGGTGGGCGTGTCGACGGTCGCGCTGATCACGCGCGAATGCTCGTCCTCGAAGCCGCCGATGTTGCGCTGGACCTCGCGCAGCGGCGACAGGCTCAGCAGCGCGACGCCGTTGTAGGTCTTCTGGCCGAAGCTCGCGGCCTCGTAGCCGGCGGACTTGAGCACCTCCAGCGGAAACTTGTCGTCGGTCATCTTGAGCTCCTGCAGGCACAGGAGATCGACGGGGTTGGCGATCAGCCAATCCAGCACATGCTGCAGGCGGGCCGTGAGAGAGTTGACGTTCCAGGTGGCGATTTTCATGAGGTGACGTTGATCCCAGTCGGTCAACGGGTTGAGGTGGCGGGGGAGCACGGGCCAGCGGCGAGCCGAGTAAGGCGTCCGTGGCGTGCCGGCCCGCCATCCTATCGGCAGGTGTGCCGGTCGTGCGGCAGCGGGGGCCTCCAGGTCACGGCGGATCGCTTTCCCACGGGAAGAGCTTGGAGCGCAGGGCCTGGACGGCCTCCGGGGTATGGGGCGACGCGGCGTCCTGGAGGGAGCGCACGTAGGCCCGCAGATGTTCCCTGGCGCCATCCGGCAGCGATCGCCCCGTCTCGGACTTTTCCAGGTGGCCGTTCAGGTAGTGGTCGAGCAGGAACTGGCAGTCTTCGTGCCGGGGGTGGGTGGAAATGATGGCCATGAGGGCGAAGAGCAGGCCCCGTCGTTCAAGTCGCATCGTCAGTACTTCGTTGCGCAGCGTGTTGAGCTTGGCTGCGAGTTCGTCATTGGTCATGCCTTGGCCGTTGCCTCGGAGTTACGGGGCGGCCATTCTTTCGGGCAGTTCTTGCCCCACGCACCACGGGCGTTTCAACAGGCGGGGCAGGGCGTCTGCAGGAGTGGCTCAGCGCGTGGTGGCGCCATGCCTTCGGGTTGCGGCGGTGCGAGGAATCAATACGCCGGCGCGGATTCGCGAGTGAGTACCGGTGCCTCACCGCGAACGATCCTGGACGGCTGTGCGTGCCGGGTCGTGTCTGGCAGCGCAGGAGGCCTGGCGGGGCGACTGTCAGGGCAGCCTGCGCACTCTGGCGCGAGGCGGATCAGACTTGGCGTTTGCGGGCGGAGCGCTCGCGCAGACGTCCGAACGCGGCGTTTCGCAACTTCAGCAGATAGTTGCGCTTGGCACCCTCGGACATCTTGGATTGGAAAAGGTGCCGGAGATCGCCTCCTCCGGATTCCGTGGATCCCCCGCGCGGATCCGAACCCCCATCACCCGCGCCGCTGTTTGACCTGCTGTCCATGCTGTTGCGCTCCTTACGTGCTGTTTCGCGATTGTGAACTCGCCCTCGTTGCGCTGTAAACAAAAGTGTGCGCAAAAATTAAGACAGTCGACAATTGCGCAAAAGTGGAGCATCTCTGGGGAGCAGATGGCAGCGCTGCAGACATAAAAAAAACCCGTTGCGCATGCAACGGGTTTCGTATTTGGCGGAGCAGGCGGGATTCGAACCCGCGGTGGGCTATTAACCCACACACGCTTTCCAGGCGTGCGACTTAAACCACTCATCCACCGCTCCGTGGAGCCCATGATTCTAACCCGGATTTGAGCCGCTGCGGCCCGCGCGAACCATCTGCATCGCCGAGGCGATCAATCCGGCGGTGTCGGTCATGTTGCTGGGCACGATCAGGGTGGTCTTGGCGTCCGCCGCGACCTTGCTGTAGGCATCGACGGCGCGCTCGGCGACCTTCAGCTGCACGGCTTGATCGCCCCCTGGCTGCCGGATGGCGGCCGCGATGCGCTCGATCGCGAGCGCCGTGGCCTCGGCCACTGCGGTGATGGAGGCGGCCTCGCCCTGTGCGTTGTTGATGGCCGCCTGCTTCTCGCCCTCGGAGCGGGCGATGTAGGCCTCGCGTTCGCCAGTGGCGATGTTGATCTGCTCCTGGCGCCGGCCCTCGGAGGCGGCAATCAGCGCCCGCTTCTCGCGCTCTGCCGTGATCTGCGCCTGCATGGCGCGCAGGATCTCGGCGGGCGGCGTCAGGTCCTTGATCTCATAGCGCAGCACCTTCACGCCCCAGTTGAGCGCGGCCTCGTCGATGGCGGCCACGACCTGGGCGTTGATGATGTCGCGCTCCTCGAAGGTCTTGTCCAGTTCCAGCTTGCCGATCACGCTGCGCAGCGAGGTCTGCGCCAGCTGGGTGACGGCCACGATGTAGTTGGAGGAGCCGTAGCTCGCCCGCATCGGATCGGTCACCTGGAAGTAGAGGATGCCGTCCACCTGCAGCTGCGTGTTGTCACGCGTGATGCAGATCTGGCTGGGCACATCGAGCGGGATCTCCTTCAGGCTGTGCTTGTAGGCCACGCGGTCGATGAAGGGGATGAGGAAGTTGGGCCCCGGCGTCATCGTGCTGTGGTACTTGCCCAGCCGTTCACGGACCCAGGCGTTCTGCTGGGGCACGAACTTGATGGACTGCCAGATGAAGATGACGGCGATGACCAGGATGACGAGGGCGATTTCCATGGCAGTTCGATGAAGTGAGATTGAAAGGTTCCGCGAGCTCGGCGCAGTCCCGAATGATCAGAGAGGCTCCAGCACAAGACGGTTGCCCTGCAACTCGACGACGCGGTGCGCTCCCGGCTGGCCGCGGCCGCTAGCGCGGAGCACGGCCGTCCATTGCGCACCCCGGTGACGCACGAGCGCCGTGCCATCCGCGAGCCAGGCGTCGACGTGCACGCGTTCGCCGATGTCGAGGTTCATGTCGGGGCTGGCCTGCGGCGGCGGTCCAGCGGGGCGCGCGCGCTGCTTGAGATACCAGGCGCCCACCGTGCCCACGCCGACCACGGCGGCCACGACCAGTTGGACGGGCAGCGCGGCACCCAGATGCGCTGCGACGGCCGCGGCCGCGAAGGCTACGGCCGTCAGCAGAAGGTAGATGGTGCCGGAGACCAGTTCCAGCGCGACGGCTGCACCGGCCAGCAGCCACCAGAGCGTCGATTGAGCCATGGACGAGTTCCTACAGCAAAGAGGTGGCGGGAAGCCCCACATTCTGGGGCACGTCGCATGACGCGGCCGTCATCTGGATTCCTTACACTTCGCGCCTTCTTTGCGCACCCCCCAAAAGCCGGAGCCCGACAGCCCATGAAATTCCGCTTTCCCATCGTCATCATCGACGAGGACTTCCGCTCCGAGAACACCTCCGGACTGGGCATCCGCGCCCTGGCCCAGGCCATCGAAAGCGAGGGCTTCGAGGTGCTGGGCGTGACCAGCTACGGAGACCTGTCGCAGTTCGCGCAGCAGCAGAGCCGGGCGAGCGCCTTCATCCTGTCGATCGACGACGAGGAATTCACCATCGGCCCAGACCTCGACCCGGCCGTGCTGAACCTTCGCACCTTCATCGGCGAGGTGCGACGCAAGAACACCGACGTGCCGATCTACATCTACGGCGAGACCAAGACCAGCCGGCACCTGCCCAACGACATCCTGCGCGAACTGCATGGCTTCATCCACATGTTCGAGGACACGCCGGAGTTCGTGGCCAAGCACATCATCCGCGAGGCCAAGAGCTACCTCGAGACGGTGCAGCCGCCGTTCTTCAAGGCACTGATCGACTACGCGGAAGATGGCTCCTATTCGTGGCACTGCCCGGGCCACTCTGGTGGCGTGGCCTTCCTCAAGAGCCCCGTCGGCCAGATGTTCCATCAGTTCTTCGGCGAGAACATGCTGCGTGCGGACGTCTGCAATGCGGTGGAGGAACTGGGCCAGCTGCTGGACCACACCGGTCCGGTGGCCGCCAGCGAGCGCAATGCGGCACGCATCTTCAACGCCGACCATTGCTTCTTCGTCACCAACGGCACGTCCACGTCCAACAAGATGGTGTGGCACCACACGGTGGCGCCCGGCGATGTGGTGGTGGTGGACCGCAACTGCCACAAGTCGATCCTGCACGCGATCATCATGACCGGCGCCATCCCGGTGTTCATGAAGCCCACGCGCAACCACTACGGCATCATCGGCCCGATCCCCAAGAGCGAGTTCGAGCCCGAGGCCATCAAGGCCAAGATCCGCGCCAACCCGCTGCTCAAGGACGTCGACGCCGACACCGTCAAGCCGCGCGTGCTGACGCTCACGCAGTCCACCTACGACGGCGTGATCTACAACACCGAGACCATCAAGACGATGCTCGACGGCTACGTCGACACGCTGCACTTCGACGAGGCCTGGCTGCCGCATGCGGCCTTCCATCCCTTCTACGGGCCGTACCACGCCATGGGCAAGCGCCGTGCGCGGCCCAAGGAATCGCTGGTGTTCGCCACCCAGTCCACGCACAAGCTGCTGGCCGGCATCAGCCAGGCCAGCCATGTGCTGGTGCAGGACTCGCAGAACCGCCAGCTGGACCGGGACCTCTTCAACGAGGCCTACCTGATGCATTCGTCCACCAGCCCGCAGTACGCCATCATCGCCAGTTGCGACGTGGCGGCCGCCATGATGGAGCCGCCCGGCGGCACCGCGCTGGTGGAAGAGAGCATCCTCGAGGCCCTGGACTTCCGTCGCGCCATGCGCAAGGTGGAGGAGGAGTTCGGCAAGGACGAATGGTGGTTCAAGGTCTGGGGCCCGGAGCACCTGGTCGAGGAAGGCATCGGTCGCGCCGACGACTGGATCATCAAGGGCGAGACCCGCGCCGGCAACGGCGGCAAGAAGAACGGCGCGCGCAACTGGCACGGCTTCGGCAAGTTGGCCGACGGCTTCAACATGCTCGACCCGATCAAGTCGACCATCGTGACGCCCGGCCTGGACCTCGACGGCAAGTTCGCGCCCACCGGCATCCCGGCGAGCATCGTCACCAAGTTCCTGGCCGAGCATGGTGTGATCGTGGAGAAGACGGGCCTGTACAGCTTCTTCATCATGTTCACCATCGGCATCACCAAGGGCCGCTGGAACACGCTGCTGACGGCGCTGCAGCAGTTCAAGGACGACTATGCCCGCAACCAGCCCATGTGGCGCATCCTGCCGGAGTTCTGCCAGCAGCATCCCATCTACGAGCGCATGGGCCTGCGCGACCTGTGCCAGCGCGTGCACGAGCTGTATGCCAAGTACGGCATCGCCCGGCTGACCACCGAGATGTACCTGTCGGACCTGGAGCCGGCTATGAAGCCCAGCGAGGCCTTCGCCCACATCGCGCACCGCAAGACCGAGCGCGTGGAGATCGACCACCTCGAAGGCCGCATCACCACCAGCCTGATCACGCCGTATCCGCCCGGCATTCCGCTGCTGATCCCGGGCGAGGTCTTCAACAAGAAGATCGTGGACTACCTGAAGTTCGCGCGCCAGTTCAACCTGGAGTGCCCGGGGTTCGAGACCGACATCCACGGCCTGGTGGCCCGCGTGGACGAGAAGGGCAAGAAGCGCTACTACGCGGATTGCGTCAAGCGCTGACCCTGTGCTCGACGGGGCGCCGCCTTTTGTGCGCTGCGCGCCCGTGTCATCCGAACCGCAGTGCCATCACGCCGCCGACCACCACGGCGGTACCGAGGGCGCGCTGCAGCCCGAAGCGCTCCCGCAGGCACAGCGTGCCGATGAGCGCGGCGAAAAGCACCGAGGTCTCGCGCAGTGCCGCCACCACCGCCACGGGCGCCCGCGTCATGGCCCAGAGCGCGATGCCATAGCTGGCCAGCGAGGCCGCCGTGCCCAGCCACGCCACACCCAGGCGGCCACGCATGTAGGCGAGAGCATCACGCCGCCCCTGCGGACCGCGCCGCCACAGCACCAGCAGCATGAATGGCAGGCCGTCGAAGACGAAGAGCAGGGCGACGTATGCGGCGGCGTTGCCGCTGGCCCGCACGCCGAGGCCGTCCACGACCGTATAGAGCGCGATGATGCAGGCGTTGGCCAGCGCGAAGCCCAGGGCCTTGCCGCGGTGCCCTGACGTGTGCAGATGACCGGGTGAAAGACCGAGCGTGAGTACGCCAGCACAGATGCCGGCCACACCGAACCATGCGAGCCCCGAGAGGCGCTCGCCCATCACCGTGAGGCTGCTAAGGGCCACCAGCAGTGGCGCGCTGCCGCGCATCACCGGGTAGGCCAGCCCCAGGTCACCGTGCTTGTACGCGCCGGCCAGGGCCACGTAGTAGCCCACATGGATCACGACCGAGGCGGCCAGATAAGGCCACGAAGCGGTGGCCGGCAGGCCGGTGAAGGCCAGGATGGGTAGCGCGATGAACAGTCCGAGGCTGTGGATCAGTGCCGTGTCCAGCGACTTGTCCGACGCCGACTTGATGAGTGCATTCCAGCTGGCATGGAGCACCGCGCCGAACAGCACGGCCAGCGCGACAGGGCCCGTCAGCGTCATGCGCCTGGGGCCAGCATGCAGCGACGCGCGCGCGCCAGGTAGTGCGGCAGGTCGGGGGTGGCGAGGTCGGCCTGCTTGGCCGTGTCGTCCCACAGCCGCAGGCGGACCGCCTCCTGCGCATGCGGGCGCTGCATGAAGCGCATGGCTTCTTCGTCGCTGAATACGCCGCCCTGTAGAACCAGGCTGCGCTTGGAGTCGTCCGAGAGGGCGGCCCAGTAGTCCGGACGGGTCGCGCACAGGTAGCGCTTGGCGTCGACGTGCCAGGCAATGGCGTCGAGGACCCGATCCGGAAAGAGCCCGCGGAGGAAGGGCAGGGCATGGAACTGGTGCCGGTCGTCGATGCCGCGCAGCGTGGGCGTCTCGCCCTGGTCGTTGAGCAGGTGGCCGATGTCGTGAAGCAGGGCGGCCGTGACGAGCGCGTCGTCGGCATCTTCCTGCTCGGCCAGGTAGGCACTCTGCAGCGCATGTTCCAACTGGGTCACGGGTTCGCCGCTGTACTGCTCGGCGCCGCGGCGCGCGAAGAGGTTCTCGATGTCGTGAAGGGTCAACATGGCGGGCCTCAGGACGCGGCGAGCGAGGCACCGCCGCTGCCCGTGGTCGAGCCGCGCTGTTTCTCCCAGTTGAGGCGCGTGCGCTCGCGGCTGTTCATCACATGTTGGTACATGGCCTGGCCCGCGGCATCCGGGTCACCGGAGGCGATGGCCTTGAGGATGGCGCGATGCTCGCGCGAGTAGACGGCCATCGATTCGTCGGTGAGGTTTTGCCGGCGGAACAGCGACAGCTCGTTCACCAGCTTGCGATAGGTGGCGACCAGCTTGGCGTTGCCGGCCAGCTCCAGCAGGCGGTCATGGAAGGCGAGGTTGAAGCGGTGGTAGTCCTTGGCGTCGCCCGCTTTCACCGCCTGGTCCATGGCCTCGACCAGCTGCCGCAGTTCGCGCACCTGGGCCGGGGCGGCTGTCTCGGCCAGCTTGCGGCCCACATACAGGTCCATCACGGCACGCACCTCGAAGATCTCCAGCGCTTCCTCGATGGGCACATCGCGCACGAAGACGCCGCGGTTCTTTTCGGTGCGTACCAGGCCGCCTTCCTCCAGCATGCGGAAGGCCTCGCGCACCGGCCCGCGCGAGACGCCCAACTGGTCGGCCAGCGTGGCCTCGGTGAGCTTGGCGCCGGGGCCGAGCTCGCCGTCCAGGATCATGCGTTCGATTTCTGCCTGCACCACATTCGCCAGCGAATGGCACTGAAGCTGTGCGATGACGGGATGGGAAGAGACCTTCTTGGCAGGGGCGGCAGGCATGGCGCGATGGTAGGTTCGAGAGCGTAGATTGTCTACGATCTACAAAGAACAATAGACAAAGAGGTGGAGCAGGCCCCGATTTTGCTTGGCGACCGTGTCACGAAGATGTCGTTTCGCGGCGGCACATTCGCCCGGTCATTTCATCGAGGAGCCTGCCCATGCACTTTTCCGTCAAGACCATCGCGACCGCCCTCATCGGCCTGGCCGCTACCGGCGCGGCCTTCGCGCAGAAGACCCAGCTGACGGTCTACACCGCGCTGGAGACCGACCAGCTCAAGGCCTACCAGAGTGCCTTCAACAAGGTCGAGCCCGACATCGAGATCAAGTGGGTGCGCGACTCCACCGGTGTGATCACTGCCAAGCTGCTGGCCGAGAAGGCCAATCCGCAGGCCGATGTGGTGTGGGGTGTGGCCGCCTCCAGCATGGCGCTGTTCGACAAGCAGGGCATGCTCGAGCCCTATGCGCCACTGAACCTGGACGCGGTGATGCCGCAGTACCGCGACAAGAAGAACCCGCCCGCCTGGGTCGGCATGGACGTGTTCGGTGCCGTCGTGTGCTTCAACACGGTCGAAGCCAAGAAGAAGAACATCCCCGTCCCCACCACCTGGAAGGACCTCACCAAACCCGAGTACAAGGGCCAGGTGGTGATGCCCAACCCCGCCTCGTCGGGCACCGGCTACTTCGACGTCGCGGCCTGGCTGCAACTGTGGGGCGACGACGCCGGCAAGGGCGGCGGCTGGAAGTACATGGATGCGCTGCACGAGAACATCGCGCAGTACACGCACTCCGGCTCCAAGCCCTGCAACATGGCGGCCTCCGGCGAATACGTGGCGGGCATCTCCTTCGAGTACCGCGGCTACACCAACAAGGCCAAGGGCGCGCCCATCGAGCTGGTGTTCCCCAAGGAGGGCCTGGGCTGGGACCTGGAGGCCGTCGGCATCTACAAAGGCACCAAGAAGCTGGACGCCGCGAAGAAGCTGGCGAACTGGGCGACGTCGAAGGACGCCATGCTGCTCTACGGCAAGAACTTCGCCGTGACTGCCCAGCCGGGCGTGGCCCCCAAGCTGGCGGGCATCCCCGGCGACTACGAGGCCCGCCTGATCAAGATGGACTTCGAGAAGTCCGCCACCAACCGCGAGCGCACCCTGGCCGAGTGGACGCGCCGCTACGACGCCAAGAGCGAGGCGAAGAAGTGATGAACGCGCCGGCGCATGTCCATGCGGCCGACCGCAGCATGGGTGCTGCGCCGGCGCCGCTGTCCCTGGTTGAAAGCGTGCCCCAGGCCGACTACCTGCGGCTGCAGGGCGTGCACAAGCGCTTCGGCGCCTTCACGGCGCTGGAGTCCATCGACTTGACCATTCCGCAGGGCGAGCTGGTGTGTTTCCTCGGCCCCTCGGGCTGTGGCAAGACCACCTTGCTGCGCATCATCGCGGGGCTGGAAGTGCAGACGGGCGGCCAGCTCTGGCAGGGCGGTACCGACATCTCGCGCCTGCCGCCTGCACAGCGCGACTACGGCATCGTCTTCCAGTCCTATGCGCTCTTTCCCAACCTGAGCATTGCGGACAACGTGGCGTATGGGCTGGTCAACCAGCGGCGCCCGCGCAAGGACATCGCCGCGCGTGTCGACGAACTGCTGCAGCTCGTGGGCCTGCCCGGCAGCGGCGGCAAGTACCCGGCGCAGATGTCCGGCGGCCAGCAGCAGCGGGTAGCGCTGGCGCGCGCACTGGCCGCCTCGCCAGGCCTGCTGCTGCTGGACGAGCCCCTTTCGGCGCTCGACGCCATCGTGCGGGTGCACCTGCGCAACGAGATCCGTGCGCTGCAGCGCCGGCTGGGCGTCACCACCATCATGGTGACGCACGACCAGGAAGAGGCCCTGTCCATCGCCGACCGCATCGTGGTGATGAACCATGGCGTGATCGAGCAGGTGGGCACGCCGTTGCAGGTCTATCGCGAGCCCGCGACGCCCTTCGTGGCCGAGTTCGTCGGCAAGGTCAACCGGCTGCCCGCCGTGGCCGAGGGCGGGCGCTGGTTCCGGTGCGGCGACCGGCGCTGGCAGGTCGAGGCTGGCCACGGCGCCGACTACCGACCGGGCCGGGAAGTGATGCTCTACCTGCGTCCGGAAGACCGGGCGATGACCGGCTTCGACGCGGACCATCCGGGCCTGTGCATCGGCACGGTGGCGCACATCGAGTTCCTCGGCGGCAATTGCCTGGCCGAGCTGGTGGTGGAGGGGCTGCCGGGGCCGCTGCAGCTGCAGTTCTCGCTCAACCAGATGGACGAGTTCGGCGTGCAGCAGGGCCGTCGGTTGCGCTTCGCGCTGCGGCTGGACCGGCTGCGGGCCTTCCCCGCGGCGGAGGCCTGAGCATGCAGACCGCGATCCGCCTGCCGGCCGTCCGGCTGTATGTGCACTGGAGCGACCGTGTGGCGCACTTGCTGCTGGTGGCCGTGGCGCTGTTGCTGGTCATCGGCCTGCTGTTGCCCTTGGGCGCCATCCTGTCGCAGGCATTGCAGCAGACCGAGGAGCGCTCGGGCTGGGGCCACTTCCGTGCCTACCTCGCATCGCCCGCCTTGCTGGGCAGCCTCTGGAACAGCCTGTGGGTGTCCGCGCTGGTGACGGCGCTCGTCATCCCGCTGGCCTTCGGCTTCGCCTATGCGCTCACGCGCAGCTGCATGCCCGCCAAGGGCCTGCTGCGCAGCATCACGCTGCTGCCCCTGCTTGCGCCTTCGCTGCTGTCGGCCATCTCGCTGATCTACTGGTTCGGCAACCAGGGCGCGGCCAAGGGGCTGTGGCAGGCGCTGGGCTTCGAGAGCATCTATGGCGCGCCGGGCATCGTGCTGGCGGAATGCTTCGCCACCTTTCCGCATGCGCTGATGATTCTGGTGACGGCGCTGTCGCTGGCCGACGCACGGCTCTATGAAGCCGCCGACGCGATGGGCACGCGCACCCTGCGGCGTTTCTTCACCATCACGCTCCCGGGCGCGAAGTACGGGCTGATCTCCGCCGCCTTGGTGGTGTTCACGCTGGTCATCACCGACTTCGGCATCCCCAAGGTGGTCGGCGGCAACTTCAACGTGCTGGCGACCGACGTGTTCAAGCTGGTGATCGGCCAGCAGGACTTCCAGCGTGGCGCCGTCGTCGCCCTGCTGCTGCTGGCGCCCGCGCTGCTGACCTTCGCGGTCGATCACCTGGTGCAGCGCAAGCAGACGGCCATGCTCACGGCGCGCGCCGTGGCGCTGGCGCCCCGGCCTGCAAAGGGCTTCGATGCTGCCATGACTGCCTATTGCCTGCTCGTGTGCGCACTGATGGTGGCGATGTTCGGCATGGCGGTGTTCGCTTCCTTTGCCAAGCTGTGGCCCTACAACCTCACGCCCAGCCTCGACCATTACGTCGCCGGCATCGTCGATGCCGAACTGGGCGGCGCGGTGCTCAACAGCCTGCTGCTGGCAGCCTGTACGTCCGTGGTCGGCACAGCCGTGGTGTTCTGCGGCGCCTACCTGCTGGAGAAGACGCGCGGCCTGGATGTGCTGCGTCCCCTGATCCGGCTGATGGCCATGCTGCCCATGGCGGTGCCGGGATTGGTCCTCGGCCTGGGCTACATATTCTTCTTCAACGCGCCGTGGAACCCGCTCAATGGCCTGTACCAGACCATGGGCCTGCTGGTGTTGTGCACGGTGGTGCACTTCTACACGACGGGTCACCTGACCATGGTGACGGCCCTGAAGGCCATCGACGGCGAGTTCGAGGCCGTCGCCGCCTCACTCAAGGTGCCGGTGTTCACCACCGTGCGCCGCGTCACGCTGCCGATCTGCCTGCCCGTGCTGCTGGACGTGTCGCGCTACTTCTTCATCAACGCGATGACCACCATCTCGGCGGTCGTCTTCCTGTACTCGCCCGAGACGCGCCTGGCCTCGGTCGCCATCCTCAACCTCGACGAGGCGGGCGAGATCGGCGCTGCCGCCGCCATGGCGGTATTGATCGCCGGGACCTCGGCGATCGTGAACGTGCTGTACCTGCTGCTCGGCCGTTGGGTGGACCGCCGCACCCAGCGCTGGCGGCTGCGATGAGCCAAAGGGATTCCCACGAATGAGCAACACCCATTTCGACCTGATCGTGGTCGGTGCCGGCATCGTCGGCCTGGCCCATGCGTACACCGCCGCGCGGCGCGGCCTCAATGTCTGCGTGATCGAGAAGGACGCCGCCTGCGTCGGTGCGTCCATCCGCAACTTCGGCTTCGTGACCGTGACCGGACAGGGCGCCGGCGACACCTGGCGCCGCGCCCGACGCGCACGCGAGGTGTGGGGCGAGGTGGCGCCGCAGGCTGGCGTCGAGGTGGTCCACCAGGGCCTGTACCTCACGGCCTTCCGCGACAAGGCGCTGGCGGTGCTGGAGCAGTTCATGGACACCGAGATGGCCGAAGGCTGCGAACTGCTGGACGTGGCCGAGGCCGCGCAGCGCGCACCGACGTTGCGGTTGGACGGGCCCGAAGGCCCGGCCCGTGCGGTCCTCTACAGCCCGCACGAGGCGCGTGTGGAGTCGCGCACCGCCATCGGCCTGCTGGCGGCCTGGCTGGCCGAGGCGCATGGCGTGGTCTTCCGCTTCAGCGAACAGGTGCTGGAGGTGGCGACGCCGCGCGTGCGCACCGCCCGCGCCACGCTGCATGCGGAGCGCGTGGTCGTCTGCACCAACATCGAACTGAACGGCCTGTTTGCCGAGCGGCTGGCGCCGCATCGCCTGCAGCTGTGTCAGTTGCACATGCTGCGTGTTCAGCCACCCAAGGGGTTCAAGCTGCCCGGCTCGGTCATGGCCGACCTGAGCCTGGTGCGCTACCACGGCTACAGCAAGCTGCCGGCGGCGCAGGCGCTGCGGGCCCAGCTGGAGGCGGAGGAGGGCGGGTCGCTGGCTCATGGCATCCACCTGATCGTGGTGCAGAGCGCCGACGGCTCGCTGGTGGTGGGGGACTCCCACCACTACGGCCCGGTGCTTGAACCCTTCGCCGACACGCAGGTAGACGCGTTGATGCTGCGTCACATGCAGGAGGCGCTGCACCTGCCCGACTACACCGTCACCCAACGCTGGGTGGGCACCTATCCCTCGTCGCCCGACACTGACTGCCTGATCGACGCGCCGGACGACGCCACCCGGCTGGTGATCGTCACCAGCGGCACCGGCGCCAGCACGGCCTTCGGCATCGCCGAAGAAGTCTTCGCCGCTTGGTAGGCCGGACCTCCGCATATCCCATGACTGACCAGCAAAAACTCCAGGCCGTCGTCTTCGACTGGGCCGGCACCATCATCGACTTCGGCTCCTGCGCGCCCATGGGCGCCTTCGTGCGCTTGTTCGAGCGCTACGGCATCGACCTCAGCATCGCCGAGGCGCGCGGCCCCATGGGCGTGGCCAAGTGGGACCACATTCATGCGCTCAGCCAACTGCCAAGCGTGGCGGCCCAGTGGGAGGCGCGCTTCGGCCGCGGCTTCACGCGGGCCGACATCGACGAGCTCTACGAGGTGTTCACGCCCATGAACGCGGCCGTGGTGCCCGACTTCTGCGACTTCATCCCGGGCGCGCTCGACACCGTGGCCGCCGTGCGTGCGCGTGGCCTGCGCATCGGCTCCACCACCGGCTACAACCGGCCGATCATGGAGGTGGTGACGCCCATCGCCGCGAAAGCCGGCTATGTGCCGGACAACCTCGTGTGCGCGGGCGACCTGGCGGCCGGCCGGCCTTCGCCCTTGATGATGTACCGCTGCTTCGCCGACCTCGGCGTGTGGCCGGCCCATACGGTGGTGAAGGTCGACGACACCGGCGTGGGCGTGCAGGAGGGCCTGAATGCCGGCGCCTGGGCAGTGGGGCTGGCGATCAGCGGCAATGCGGCGGGCCTGACGCTGGCCGAGTGGCAGGCGCTCGATGCCGCAGGCCAGACAGCAGTGCGCACCCGTGCGACGGCGGAGCTGAAGAGCGCCGGGGCGCACTACGTGATCGACAGCGTGGCGGAACTGATGCCGCTGCTGGACGACATCGACGCGCGGATGGCGCGCGGCGAACGGCCGTCGGCCTGAACCCCTGTCGGCGCGCGACGCGAGCCTGGCGTGCCGCCGAGGCGGCCATCCACGTCGATGCCCCCGGCCGCTGACACGATCCGAGTCTCAAGGCTCCGGCCGCCGCCAGAGCCAGATCAGCACGCAGGCCATGGCGCCGATCCCTGCGGCGGCCCCCCAGCGGGAGGGCGACAGCCAGATCAGCACGACGGCGCACACGACCATGGCCGCCGCCGCGCTGCGCTTGGCCCGTCGGCTGACGCGGCCGCCGGCGCGCCAGTTCAAGATCAGCGGCCCAAACAGCGGATGCCTTTCGAGCCAGCCCGCGAGCCGCGGCGAACTGCGGGCGGCCGCCCAGGCGGCCAGCAGCACGAAGGGCGTGGTCGGCAGGCCCGGCAGGACGACACCGGCCACGGCCAGGGCCAACGCCACCACGGCCAGCGCCATCATCAGCCAGCGCGCCGGGCCACGCAGATGGCGCGGCGCCTCGTACTGCCGTGGCGGCGAGGGCGGCGGATTGGGCTCCACGGGCTTCAGCGGTCCGTGCGCACGCGCATGAATCGCGCGAAGCGTGGAACGCCCTGTGCCGTGAGCCCGTTGTAGCGGTAGGTCACCGTGCTGCCCACCGGCGGCGGATCGTCGCGCTGTGCATCGGTGAAGCCACCGCCCAGCTTGAAGACCAGGCCTTCGGGCGTTCGCACCTGCAGCGCGCCCATCCGGCCCGCATGCCGGCCCTGGCCCGGCAGGTGCGCGAGCACCACCGCCTCGGCATCATCGTAGGGCTTGACCTTGAGCAGGTCCGCGCTGCGGCCTGCGCCATAGAGCGAACTGCCCCGATGCAGCATCAGTCCTTCGCCGCCAGCCCGCACCGTGGCGTCGAGCTGCCGCCGGAGTGCCTCGGCCGTGGTGGCGCGTTCCTGCCGAACGGGCTCGAGCCAGGGGGTGGCCTTGACCGGCAGCAGCCGCTGCAGCACCTGCAGCCGATGGTCGAAGTCACCGGATTCGGCGGGCAGGTCGAAGACCATGAAGCGCATGGCGCGCCACGCTGCATCGTCAGGTGCCTGGCTGCGTACCGTGCCGGAGGCATGCTCGAAGCGCCCGCGGCCGGCCCAGAGCTCGCCATCCATGGGCTGCTGCGGCCAGCCGGCCGTGAACCACGCCGGCGCGGCGATACGCTCGCCGCCGCGCGTCCACAAGGCCTGCCCGTCCCAGAAGCCGCGAACGCCGTCGTACTTCTCGCTGACCCAGTAGCCGTCGAGCGGCATGCCCGGGCGCCAGACCTCTGCCAGCATGAGGGCAGGCGGCGCGGCCCATGCCGGCGCGCACAGGGCGGCCGACAACGTCGCCAGCAGAAAACCGCGACGCCACATGACCGTCACGCGAGGAGATGGATGATCAGCCTTCGGACGGCTCGTCGATGCCGCCGACCACGTTGCTGAAGCCGCCATCCACGTAGGTGATCTCGGCGGTCACGCCACCGGCCAGGTCGGACAGCAGGAAGGCCGCCACATTGCCCACGTCGTCGATGGTCACGTTGCGGCGGATGGGCGAGACGGCCGCCACTGCGGGCAGCAGCTTGCCGAATCCCTTGATGCCGCTGGCAGCCAGCGTCTTGATGGGGCCGGCGCTGATGCCGTTGACGCGCACGCCCTTGGGGCCCAGCGAGCCGGCCAGGTAGCGCACCGAGGCTTCCAGGCTGGCCTTGGCCAGGCCCATCGTGTTGTAGTTGGGCACCACGCGCACGGCGCCCAGGTAGGTCAGCGTGAGCAACGCGGCCTGGTCGTTGAGGTAGGGAAGGGCGGCCTTGGCCATGGCCGGGAAGCTGTAGGCGCTGATGTCGTGCGCGATCTTGAAAGCCTCGCGCGACAGGCCTTCGAGGAAGTCGCCGGCGATGGCCTCGCGCGGCGCAAAGCCGATGCTGTGGACGAAGCCGTCGAACTTGGGCCAGGTCTGCGAGAGGTCCTCGAACAGCTTGGCGATCTGGGCATCGTCGCCCACGTCGCAGTCGAAGACCAGCTTGGAATCGAAGTCGGCAGCGAACTCGGTGATGCGGTCCTTGAAGCGTTCGCCCACGTAGCTGAAGGCGAGTTCTGCGCCTTGCGCATGGCAGGCCTTGGCGATGCCGTAGGCGATGGAACGGTTGGAGAGGACGCCGGTGATCAGAAGTTTCTTGCCGCTGAGAAAGCCCATGGGTCTGCCTTGAGAAAAACTTGGGCAGAATTCTCGCATGCGACTCTGGCTGCTCCCGGCCCTCCTGGTTGCGGCGCTGCCCGTGTGGGGTGCGCACGCCTATGCCCAGTTCGGCGACATCAAGTACTCCGCCGGCTTCACCCACTTCGATTACGTCAATCCGGACGCACCCAAGGGCGGGGAGATCCGGCTGGTGCCGCCGATCGCGGTCACGCAGTTCGACAAGTTCAATCCCTTCACACTCAAAGGCACCGCGCCCGCAGGCCTCACGGACCTGGTGTTCGAGTCGCTGCTCGTGGGCAATCTGCAGGAGCCCTCGACGGCCTACGGCCTGCTGGCCGAGGATGTGGAGGTGGCGCCCGACCATCGCTCTGCCGTATTCCGCCTGCGGCCCGAGGCGCGCTTCAGCGACGGCACGCCAGTGCTGGCCGAAGACGTCGTGTATTCGTGGCGTACGCTCATCAGCAAGCAGGCGGCGCCGCAGTACCGCACGCTGCTGGCGGGCATCCGCAGCGTCAAGGCCGTCAGTGAGCGCGTGGTGCGCTTCGACTTCGATTCGGACAACCGCGAGTTGCCGCTGCTGGCCGGTGGCATCCCGGTCTTCAGCCAGCGCTGGGGCCAGGGCAAGCCCTTCGACCAAGTCATCACCGAACTGCCCATCGGCTCTGGTCCGTATCGGCCATCCAGCGCCCGGCTGGGCCGTGACATCACCTACGTGCGCGACAAGAACTACTGGGGGCGTGACCTCGCGGTGCGCCGCGGGCAGTACAACTTCGACCGCATCACCTACAAGCTCTACCTGGACGATACGGCCCGCTTCGAGGGCCTGAAGGCGGGCGAGTACGACCTCAAGCGCGAGTTCATCTCGCGCAACTGGGCGCGCCAGTACACCGGCCGCGCCTTCGACCGCGGCGAGGTGAAGAAGCAGGTCTTTCCCAGCGGGGCACCGGGCGACTACCAGGGCTACATCTTCAACCTGCGCAACCCCAAGCTGCAGGACGTGCGGGTGCGCCAGGCGCTGGCCCTGACCATGGACTTCGAATGGCTGAACCGCCAGATGTTCTATGGCATCTACACGCGCGTGCAGGGTTGGTTTCCCAACAGCCCCTTCCAGGCCAAGGGCCTCCCGGGCGCCGATGAACTGGCCTTGCTGGAGCCGCTGCGCGGCCAGCTCCGGCCCGAGGTCTTCGGGCCGGTGCCGCTGTCGCCCAGCACCGTGCCGCCCTCCAGCCTGCGCGAGAACCTGCGCAAGGCCCGCGATCTGCTCGCCCAAGCGGGCTGGACCTATCGCGACGGCGCGCTGCGCAATGCCAAGGGCGAAGCCTTCGCGCTCGAATACCTCAACGCCCAGCCTTCGGGCGTGCGGCTGGTGCTGCCGATGCAGGCCGCCATGGCCAAGCTGGGCATCCAGATGACGGTGCGCAACGTCGACGGTGCGCTGTACCAGCAGCGCATGAACGACTTCGATTTCGAGCTCGGCAGCATCCGCATCCCGGCACGGACCACGCCGGGCAGCGAACTGCTCGAATACTTCGGCTCCGAAGCAGCCGGCACGCATGGGTCGGCCAACTACTGGGGCCTGAAGGATCCGGCGGTGGACGCGCTCATTCGCCGCGTGCTGGCCGCCACCACGCGCGACGAGCTGGGCGCCGCCATGCGCGCGCTCGACCGCGTGCTCACCAACGGCTACTACGGCATCCCGCAGTGGTACAGCAGTGGCTTCCTGGTGGGCTACCGGCCCGCCGGCTTCGTGCTGCCGCCGAGCGTCCCGCCCTACTACGAACCGGACAGCTGGGCCGCGGCAACGTGGTGGGCGTCCCCCAGCAACAAGTAGGCAGCGCGGCATGCCCATCTACATCCTCAAACGTCTGCTGCTGATGGTGCCGACCCTGCTGGGCGTGCTGCTGGTGAGCTTCGCGGTCATCCAGTTCGTGCCGGGCGGTCCGGTCGAGCAGATGGTGTCGCAACTGCAGGGCCGATCGGCCGGGGGCGAGGGGCCTTCTGCCGGTGGGTCGGCCTACCGCGGCCGGCAAGGGCTCAGCGCGCAGCAGGTGGCCGAGATCAAGGCCCTCTACGGCTTCGACAAGCCGGCGCCCGAGCGCTTCTGGCAGATGCTTAAAGCCTTCGCGCGCTTCGACCTCGGCCAGAGCTTCTACCAGCGCAAGGCGGTGTGGGACCTGGTCAAGGAGAAGCTGCCGGTGTCTGTCAGCCTGGGCCTGTGGACCTTCTTCATCAGCTACCTCATCGCCGTGCCGCTGGGCGTCGCCAAGGCGGTGCGGGCGGGCACGCGCTTCGACTTCGTGACAACGCTGCTCGTGCTGGTGGGCTATGCGATTCCGGGCTTCGTACTTGGCGTGGCCCTTCTGGTGATCTTTGGCGGCCAGTTGCAGTGGTTTCCGCTGCGCGGGCTCACCTCGGCCAACTGGGAGCAGATGTCCTGGGGCGCGCGAATCGTTGACTACCTGTGGCACATCGCGCTGCCCATCACGGCTATGGTGCTGGGCAGCTTTGCCGTCACGGCCATGCTGACCAAGAACGCCTTCCTCGAAGAGATCCGCAAGCAGTACGTGCTGACGGCCCGCGCCAAGGGCCTGCGCGAGAAGCAGATCCTGTGGAAGCACGTCATGCGCAATGCGCTGATCCCCATCATCACGGGCTTCCCGGCCGCCTTCATCGGTGCCTTCTTCACCGGCTCATTGCTGATCGAGACGCTGTTCTCGCTCGACGGCCTGGGCCTGCTCAGTTACGAGAGCGTGATCCGCCGCGACTATCCCGTGGTGCTGGGCACGCTCTACCTCTTCACGCTGATCGGCCTGGTGACCAAGCTGATCAGCGACCTCTGCTACGTGTGGGTGGATCCGCGCGTGAAGTTCGACTGAGCATGAGCGACACCTCCGCGCCTTCCGTTCCCTTGTCGCCAGGGCGCCGTGCCTGGCGGCGCTTTCGCCGCAACCGGCTGGGCTTCGTCAGCCTGGTGCTGTTCACCGTGCTGGTGGTGCTGAGCCTCTTCGCCGAGGTGCTGTCGTCCGACCGGCCGCTGGTGGTGCGCTACGACGGCCAGCTCTATTTTCCGGTGCTGACCGACTATTCCGAGAAGACCTTCGGCGGCGACTTCGAGACACCGGCCGACTACCTCGACCCATTCATCCGTGAGCGCATCACGCAGGGGGGCAACTGGGCGTTGTACGCGCCGAACCCGTACGGGCCCCGCACCCTGAACTACTTCGCCAGCCGGCCGAACCCGGCTGCGCCCTCGTCCGAGAACCTGCTGGGCACCGACGACCGCGGCCGCGACCTCTTGGCACAGCTCATCTACGGCTTCAGGGTGAGCGTGCTGTTCGCGCTGGCGCTAACAGCCATCGGCGTGGTGCTCGGCGTGATCACCGGCGCCATCCAGGGCTTCTTCGGCGGCAGGACCGACCTGGCCTTCCAGCGCTTCATCGAGATCTGGGGCTCCATGCCCGAGCTCTACCTGCTGATCATCTTCAGCGCGATCTTCGCGCCCAGCGTGGCGCTCTTGCTGGTGCTGCTCTCGCTCTTCGGCTGGATGGGACTGTCGGACTATGTGCGGGCCGAGTTCCTGCGTAACCGACAGATGGACTATGTGCGCGCGGCCCGCGCCCTGGGCGTGGGCAACCTGGCCATCATGTGGCGACACATCCTGCCCAATAGCCTGGTGCCGGTGGTGACCTTCCTGCCCTTTCGCATGAGCGCGGCCATCCTGGCGCTGACCTCGCTGGACTTCCTCGGCCTCGGGGTGCCACCGGGCACGCCGTCCCTGGGCGAACTGCTCAACCAGGGCAAGGCCAACATCGACGCCTGGTGGATCTCGCTGTCCACCTTCGGTGTGCTGGTGGTGACGCTGATGTTGCTCACCTTCATGGGTGACGCGCTGCGCGACGCCATGGATCCGCGGAAGGCCTGATTCATGACCGAAGCGCTTCTTCGTGTGAACAACCTGCGCATCGCGTTCGACGGCAAGCCGGTGGTGCATGGCGTCGACTTCGAGCTGGCACCGGGCGAGAAGCTGGCGCTGGTGGGCGAGTCCGGTTCGGGCAAGACCGTCACGGCGCTCAGTCTGCTGCGTCTGCTGCCCGATGCGCAGGTCAGCGGCGAGGCCCGGCTGGCGGGTGATCCGCCGCGCGATCTGCTGGCGCTGCCCGAACGCGCGTTGCGCGGCATCCGTGGCCGCGAGATCGCCATGATCTTCCAGGAGCCGATGACGGCCCTGAACCCGCTCTACCCGGTGGGCGACCAGATCGCCGAGGTGCTGCGACTGCACGAAGGCCTCGACGCCCGCTCCGCCCATGAGGCGGCCGTGCAACTGCTGGCCGACACCGGCGTGCCGGAGCCGGCGCGGCGCGCGCGCGCCTTTCCGCATCAGCTGTCGGGCGGGCAGCGCCAGCGCGCCATGATCGCCATGGCGCTGGCCTGCAAGCCGCGGCTGCTGCTCGCCGACGAGCCAACGACGGCACTGGACGTCACCTTGCGCGTGCAGATCCTCGACCTGCTCGACACCCTTCAGCAGCGCCATGGCATGGCGGTGCTGATGATCACGCACGACCTCAACCTCGTGCGGCGCTTTGCCGACCGTGTGGCCGTGATGGAGCATGGGCGCATGGTGGAGCAGGGGAGTGTGCGGCAGGTCTTCGACGCGCCGCGGCATCCCTACACCTGCAAGCTGATCGACAGCCGGCCCGAGCGGCGCGTGGCCGAGGTGCCGGCGAAGGGCGACGAAGCGCCGGTGCTGTCGGCCCGCGAGGTCGCGGTCAGCTATCCCGTGCCGCGTCCGGGCGTTCGCGGCTGGTTCGGCCGCGACCGGTTCGTCGCGGTGCAGGACGCCGACCTTCTGATCCGACCCGGCGAGACGCTGGGCGTCGTCGGCGAGTCCGGATCCGGCAAGTCGACCTTGGCGTTGGCTGCACTGGGCTTGCTGCCCTTTGCGGGCGAGATGCGCGTGGCCGGGCTGGCGTGGCGCCGCGGCGCCAGGGCCGACCGGGCGCTGCGGCGGCAGGTGCAGGCCGTGTTCCAGGATCCTTTTTCGTCGCTGTCGCCGCGCATGACGGTGGCGCAGATCGTGGGGGAGGGCATGTCGGTCCACGCCCCCGAACTGCAGGCGCCGCAACGGCATGCGCGGGTCGTGCAGGCGCTCGCAGAAGTCGGGCTCGAAGAAGCGCAGTTCCCGCAGTTGCTGTCGCGCTATCCGCACGAGTTCTCGGGCGGACAGCGCCAGCGCATCGCTATTGCGCGCGCGCTGATCGTGCAGCCGCGCCTGCTGGTGCTGGACGAGCCCACCAGCGCGCTCGACGTCACCATCCAGAAGCAGGTGCTGGCCCTGCTGCAGCGGCTGCAGCGTGAGCAGGGCCTGGCCTACCTGCTCATCACGCACGACGTCGAGGTCGTCCAGGCGATGGCGCACCGGGTGGTCGTCATGAAGGACGGACACATCGTCGAGCAGGGGCCGGTCGATGCCGTGCTCGGCGCACCGGTCCATGCCTATACCCGTCAGCTCGTCTCCGCGGCGCTGATGGGGCATTCCACGTGAGCGGCGCCGGCCAGGGCGGCCCGCGCTCCGAAAGCGCCCAGGCCTGGCGCGCCGCCCTGGGTTGCATGGTGGCGCTGGCGGTCGCCATGGGTCTGGGCCGTTTCGCCTTCACGCCCATGCTGCCGGTCATGCTCGGCGAGGGACAGATCGATCTGCAGGCGGGCGGCGTGCTTGCCTCGCTCAACTACCTGGGCTATTTCCTCGGCGCCTTGTCCAGCGCCTGGCTGTGTGCGCCTGCGCGCACGCTGGTTCGCGGGGGGCTGATGGCCACGGCCGCGCTGCTGGTCGGCATGGGGTTGCTGCATGGCTTTGCCGCCTGGGCCACCTTGCGCACGGCGGCCGGGCTCGCGAGCGCCTGGGTCTTCGTCTTTGCCAGCGGATGGGGTGCGCGCCGCCTGGCCGAGGCGCATGCGCCCGGACTGGGGGGCGTCATCTATGCGGGGCCGGGCCTGGGCATTGCGATCACGGGCTTCCTGGGTGGGCCGGCAGGGCGTTGGGGGGCTTCGATCGCCTGGTGCGTATATGGCGGCTTGGCCATGGCCTTGATTGCGCTGGTGTGGCGTGTTTTCGACGATGGGCGCGAGGGAGTGCCTGCGTCCGCAGCGGCTTCGCCCATCCCGCCGGCCGCGGCCAGCGGCGGCGCCGAGGCGGCCTGGCTGGTCGGGCTCTACGGCCTGGCGGGCTTCGGCTACATCATCACGGCGACCTTCCTGCCGGTCATCGCCCGGCAGGCGTTGCCGGGCTCGACCTGGCCCGACCTGTTCTGGCCGCTTTTCGGGCTGGCCGTGGTGCCGGGGGTGCTGATCGGCGGCCAGGCACCGCAGCACTGGGACAATCGGTTGCTGCTCGCCAGTGGCTATGTCATGCAGGCGCTGGGTGTCCTGCTGTCGGTGACGTGGCCGACGATCACGGGCTTTGCGGTCGGCAGCATGCTCCTGGGCCTGCCTTTCACCGCGGTCACCCTGTTCGCGGTGCGGGAGGCGCGCCGGTTGCGCGGCAATGCCGCGGCCGGACTGATCGGCTATGCCACGGCCTCCTACGGACTGGGGCAGATCGTGGGGCCGCTCTTCGCCGCACCGGTGGCGCAGCGCTGGGGCAGCTTTGCGCCGGCACTGTGGGTGGCTGCGGCAGCGCTGATGCTGGGGGCTTTGCTGTTCGTGATCGTCTGGCACCGCACTGCATCCAAGGGGCGAGGGCGCTGAATCCGGCGCGCTCGGTACGGCAAGGAATGCGAAAGGAAAGAGCGGCCATTCGGGCTCCTATTTGCCTTTCTGCGTGAGTGTTGGCCGCCCTGCTGCGCAGCAGGTGCAATTGCGACACAAATTCCCTATAATCGGAGGCTCACGACCAAACGGGCGGGTACTCACCGCCCTTTTTTTTTGGTTGTCCCCCCTTCTTCGCCGCCTCGGGTACTTGATGTTCAGGCCCGCCGGATGCACTGCCGTCCGGCAGGCCTTCGGTTCTGGTGCGGCAGCAAAGATCGGCCAGGGCTCTCAGTCAGAAGGACGCACGCGAACGGTGGCATTGCAGCAGACGGTAGAAAAAACGGTAGCCCAGACAGTGTCTGGGCTGGGTTACGACTTGGTCGAGATCGAGCGCTCGGCCGGTGGGCTGCTGCGTGTCACGATCGATCTGCCCTGGGCGGGCCCCGTTGCCGAAGGCGTTGAAGAAGCCTTCGTGACCGTCGAGGACTGCGAGAAGGTCACCCGCCAGTTGCAATACACCCTCGAGGTCGAAGGCGTCGACTACCAGCGGCTCGAGGTCTCCTCGCCCGGCATCGACCGCCCCCTTCGCCACGACCGCGATTTCGAGCGTTTCGTGGGCGAGGTCATCGACATCGTGCTCAAGGCGCCCATGGGCCAGGCGGCCGCCGGCCAGGTCAGCGCCAACCGCAAGAAGTTCCGCGGCACGCTCGAGCGCGTGGAGGCGGCCGACGGCAGCCATGGCTGGCAGATCGTCTGGAGCGACGAGCCCACGCCCGCCAAGCCGGGCCAGAAGATCAGCAAGAAGCGCGCGCCCGCCACGCTGCAGGCGCTGGGTTTCACCCTGGACGAGTTGCGCGAGGCGCGACTCGCCCCCATCGTGGATTTCAAGGGGCGCAAGCCCAAGAGCGGCGCGGCGACGCCGCAGTGACAAGAACGAACAGTAGGGTCATCGAATGAATCGCGAAATGTTGATGCTGGTGGATGCGATCTCGCGCGAGAAGAACGTCGAGCGCGACGTCGTCTTCGCCGCCGTGGAATCCGCCCTGGCACAGGCGACCAAGAAGCTGTATCCGGGCGATGTGGACATCCGTGTGGCCATCGACCGCGACACCGGCGCCTATGAAACCTTCCGCCGCTGGCACGTCGTGCCCGACGAGGCCGGCCTGCAGCTGCCCGACCAGGAGATCCTGCTGTTCGAAGCCAAGGAAGAAGTGGCGGACATCCAGGTCGACGAGTACATCGAGGAGCCCGTCGAGTCGCTGCCCATCGGCCGCATCGGCGCCATGGCCGCCAAGCAGGTCATCCTGCAGAAGATCCGCGACGCCGAACGCGAGATGCTGCTCAACGACTTCATGTCGCGCGGCGAGCGAATCTTCACCGGCACCGTCAAGCGCATGGACAAGGGCGACATCATCGTCGAGTCCGGCCGGGTCGAGGGGCGCCTGCGCCGCGGCGAGATGATCCCCAAGGAAAACCTGCGCAATGGCGACCGCGTGCGGGCCATGATCATGGAGGTCGACCTGACGCTGCGTGGCGCGCCGATCATCCTGTCGCGCTCGGCGCCGGAGTTCATGATGGAGCTCTTCCGCAACGAAGTGCCCGAGATCGAGCAGGGCCTGCTCGAGATCAAGAGCTGCGCCCGCGACCCCGGCAGCCGCGCCAAGATCGCCGTGCTGAGCCACGACAAGCGCGTGGACCCCATCGGTACCTGCGTCGGCGTGCGCGGCACCCGCGTCAACGCCGTGACCAACGAGCTCGCCGGCGAGCGCGTGGACATCGTGCTGTGGTCGGAGGATCCGGCCCAGTTCGTCATCGGCGCGCTGGCCCCGGCCAACGTGCAGTCCATCGTCGTCGATGAAGAGAAGCACGCCATGGACGTGGTGGTGGACGAGGAAAACCTCGCCATCGCCATCGGCCGCGGCGGCCAGAACGTGCGGCTCGCCTCCGAGCTCACGGGCTGGAAGATCAACATCATGGACGCGAACGAATCGGCCCAGAAACAGGCCGAGGAAACCGCCGTCACGCGCCAGCTCTTCATGGAGAAGCTGGATGTCGATGAAGAAATCGCCGACATCCTGATCCAGGAAGGCTTCTCCAGCCTGGAAGAGGTGGCTTACGTGCCCATCGCCGAGATGCTCGAGATCGAGGCCTTCGACGAAGATACCGTCAACGAATTGCGCGCCCGTGCCAAGGACGTGCTGCTCACGATGGAGATCGCCCGCGAGGAGAAGGTGGAGGCCGTGTCGCAGAACCTGCGCGACCTGGAAGGCCTGACGCCCGAACTGATCGGCAAGCTGGCGGAAGCCGGCATCCACACCCGCGACGACCTGGCCGACCTCGCCGTCGACGAACTCACCGAAATCACCGGCCAGACCGCCGACGAAGCAAAGTCCCTCATCCTCAAGGCACGCGAACATTGGTTCGACGGCGCGCAAGAGTGATGTGATGGGAGGCACCAGATCCTATGTCCAGCACTACCGTTGCAGAGTTCGCACAAGAACTCAAGAAGACGCCCGAAACCTTGCTTGACCAACTCCGCAGCGCCGGCGTGGCCAAGTCTGCCGCTTCGGATGCCCTCACCGAGGGCGACAAGCAGCGCCTGCTCAGCCACCTCAAGGCGAGCCATGGCACTGCCGCGCCGCCTGAGCGCAAGAAGATCACGCTGACCAAGAAATCGACCAGCGAAATCAAGCAGGCCGACGCCCTGGGCCGTGCGCGCACGATCCAGGTGGAGGTGCGCAAGAAGCGCACCTTCATGCAGCGCGACGATGCGCCGGTCGACAACGCCGCCGCGCAGCAGGAGGAAGAGGCCGAACTCGCCCGCCGTGCGGCCGAGCTGGCCCGCCGCGAGGAGGAGGCCCGTCAGGCCGCCGAGGCCTTGCGCCGGCAGGAAGAGGAACTCGCCCGGCAGCGCGCCGAGCGTGAGGCGGCCGAGGCTGCCGAGCGCGAGCGCCAGGCAAGAGAAGACGCTGAAGAGGCGGCTGCCCGTGCGAAGGCCGATGCCGTGGACGCCGTGGACCGTACCCGCCGTGATCGCGAGGTGCAGGTCGAGCGTGCGCGCGCCGAGGCTGCCGCGCTGAACGCCGCCGCGCACCAGGCCCGCGTGGCGTCGTCACCCAGTGCCCGCGCCCAGGCTGAAGCCGATGCCGCAGCCGCCGCGAAGGCCAGCGCCGACAAGGTCGCTGCCGACCGCGCCGCTGCCGAGAAGGCCCGCGAGGACGCCCGCGAAGAGGCGCGCGCCAAGGCCGCCGCCGAATCCAAGGCGGCCGCCGACGCCGAAGCCGCCCGTGCCCGCGACCTGGACGAGCGCCGCCGCAAGGCCCTGGCCGAGGCCGAGGCCATCCGCCAGATGATGAACGCGCCCAAGCGCGTGCTCGTCGCCAAGAAGGAAGAGCCGAAGCCCGTCGAGGCCAAGCCGGCCGTCAAGGGCACGCTGCACAAGCCTGCCACCGGTACCGGCACGCGTCCTGCTGGCACGACGGCCGCGCCGGCTGCCGCGCCTGGCGCCGGCAAGGAGGTCAAGTCGGCCAAGCTGTCCTCCAGCTGGGCGAACGACAACGCCAAGAAGAAGGAAATCAAGACCCGCGGCGATGCCAGCGGCGGCGTGGGCCGCAACAACTGGCGCAGCGGGCCCCGCAGCCGCCGTGGCGGCGGTGATCGCGACGACTCGCCGCAACAGTCGGCACCGGTCGAGCAGCGCATCATCGAAGTGCACGTGCCCGAGACGATCACCGTCTCCGAGCTCGCGCACAAGATGGCCATCAAGGCCTCCGAGGTGATCAAGCAGCTGATGAAGCTGGGCCAGATGGCGACCATCAACCAGTCGCTGGACCAGGACACGGCCATGATCCTCGTCGAGGAAATGGGCCACAAGGCCGTCGTGGCCGCGCTGGACGATCCCGAAGCCTTCACCGAGGAAGAAGTGCAAGCCGCAGCGGCCGACGCGCTGCCGCGGGCACCGGTGGTCACCGTCATGGGTCACGTCGACCACGGCAAGACCTCGCTGCTGGACCGCATCCGCACCACCAAGGTGGCGGCGGGCGAGGCCGGCGGCATCACGCAGCACATCGGCGCCTACCACGTCGAGACGCCGCGCGGCATGGTGTCCTTCCTGGACACCCCGGGCCACGAGGCCTTCACGGCCATGCGTGCCCGTGGTGCGCAGGCCACCGACATCGTCATCCTGGTGGTGGCGGCGGACGACGGCGTCATGCCCCAGACCAAGGAAGCCATCAAGCATGCCAAGGCGGCCAAGGTGCCGATCGTGGTGGCGATCAACAAGATCGACAAGCCCGATGCCAATTCCGAACGCGTGCGCAGCGAGCTGGTGGCCGAAGAGGTGGTGCCGGAAGAATTTGGCGGCGACTCGCCCTTCGTCGAGGTCTCGGCAAAGACCGGCAAGGGCATCGACGAGCTTCTGGAGCAGGTGCTGCTGCAGGCCGAAGTGCTGGAGCTCAAGGCGCCGGTGGATGCCGCCGCCAAGGGTCTGGTGATCGAAGCCCAGCTGGACAAGGGCCGCGGCCCCGTGGCCACGGTGCTGGTGCAATCGGGCACGCTGAAGGTGGGCGACGTGGTGCTGGCGGGCGCGACCTTCGGCCGTGTCCGTGCCATGACCGACGAGGACGGCAAGAACACCAAGTCGGCCGGTCCCTCCATCCCGGTGGAGATCCAGGGCCTGACCGAGGTGCCGCAGGCCGGCGACGATTTCATGGTCATGGCCGACGAGCGCCGTGCCCGCGAGATCGCGACCTACCGCGCGGGCAAGTTCCGCAACACCAAGCTGGCCCGCCAGCAGGCCGCCAAGCTGGAGAACATGTTCTCCGAGATGACGGCCGGCGAGGTCAAGACGCTGCCGATCATCATCAAGGCAGACGTGCAGGGTTCGCAGGAAGCGCTGTCGCAGTCGCTGCTCAAGTTGAGCAACGAAGAAGTGCGCGTGCAGGTGGTGTACGCCGGCGTCGGCGGCATCAGCGAGTCGGACGTCAACCTGGCGATCGCCTCCAAGGGCATCGTCATCGGCTTCAACGTGCGTGCCGATTCGGGCGCGCGCAAGCTCGCCGAAGGCAATGGCGTGGACATCAAGTACTACAGCATCATCTACGACGCCGTGGACGAGCTGAAGACTGCGATGGCCGGCATGCTGGCGCCCGAGCGTCGCGAAGAGGTCATCGGCCACGCCGAGATCCGCACGGTGTTCGTGGCCACGAAGATCGGTACGGTGGCCGGCTCGTATGTGCTGGACGGCGTGGTCAAGCGCGACGCCCACTTCCGCCTGCTGCGCGACAACGTGGTGATCTACACCGGCGAGCTCGATTCGCTCAAGCGCATGAAGGACGACGTCAAGGAAGTGCGCGAAGGCTTCGAGTGCGGTATCAAGCTCAAGAACTACAACGACATCCGCGAGGGTGATCAGCTGGAGCTCTTCGAGATCAAGGAAATCGCCCGGACGCTGTAAGCGCCGGTCAGAGGTCCCTACGCCATGCCAGCGAAGAAGTCATCCGTCCCCAACCGCGGCTTCAAGGTCGCGGACCAGATCCAGCGCGATCTGTCGGAGCTGATCGCCCGCGAGCTGAAGGATCCGCGCGTGGGCATGGTCACCCTGCAGGCCGTCGAGGTCACGCCCGACTATGCCCACGCCAAGGTGTTCTTCAGCCTGCTGGTGGGTGATCCGCAGGAGACGCAGGAGGCCTTGAACCAGGCTGCCGGCTTCCTGCGCAACGGCCTGTTCAAGCGGCTGCACATTCACACCGTGCCGACGCTGCATTTCGTGTTCGATCGCACCACCGAGCGTGCGGCGGACATGAACGCCTTGATCGCCAAGGCGGTGTCCTCGCGCTCGAAAGAAGAGTAGACCGATGACGTCGCCATCCCGTGTCAGGGTGCAGCGGCGCCCTGTGCATGGGGTGTTGCTGCTCGACAAGCCGCTGGGCCTGTCCAGCAACCAGGCGCTGCAGAAGGCCAAATGGCTGCTGCGCGCCGAAAAGGCCGGCCACACCGGCACGCTGGATCCGCTTGCGACCGGCGTGCTGCCGCTGTGCTTCGGCGCTGCCACCAAGTTCAGCCAGCTGCATCTGGACGCCGACAAGTGCTACGAGACCACGGTCCGCCTGGGCCGCACGACGAGCACGGGCGATGCCGAGGGCGAGGTGACCAGCGAGCAGCCGGTCGACTGCACGCCCGAGCAAGTGCAGGCGGTGCTGGTGCGCTTTCGCGGACCCATCTCGCAGGTGCCGCCGATGCACAGCGCCCTCAAGAAGGACGGCAAGGCGCTCTATGAATACGCCCGGCAAGGCATCGTGCTGGAGCGCGAGCCGCGCGCGGTCGTGATCCATGCGCTGACGCTGCTCGACGCACAACTGGAGGGGCCGGAGCCCTTCCTGCGCCTGGCGGTGCAGTGCTCCAAAGGCACCTACATCCGAACGCTGGGCGCCGACATCGGCGCGGCGCTGGGCTGCGGCGGCCACCTGACGGCCCTGCGCCGCACTCGCACCGGACCCTTCGCGGCCCACCAGTGCGTGTCGCTGCAGGCGCTGGAGGCCATGGACGACGCGCAGCGCCTCGAAGCACTGCTGCCCACTGATGCGCTCGTGGCCGGCCATGTGCCCGTCACGCTGGGCACGGACGATGCTGGTCGCTTCCTGTCCGGCATGCGCCGGCGTGGCCACTGGACCGATGCCGAGGCGGTGGCCGTCTTTGGCGCACAGCCCAAAGCCTTCCTGGGCAGTGCCCATGTGAAGGCCGGCGAATTGATTCCCGGGCGACTGCTGAGCCCGCTCGAAATCCAGCAGACCCTATTGCAAACCCATTCAAAGTCACCAGAGCCCTCGCAGGAGGTAACGACACCATGACCCGACAGATCCGCAACATCGCCATCATCGCCCACGTCGACCACGGCAAGACCACCATGGTGGACCAGCTGCTGCGCCAGTCCGGCACCTTCGCCGACCACGAGAAAGTGGTCGACACGGTGATGGACAACAACGCCATCGAAAAGGAACGGGGCATCACCATCCTGGCGAAGAACTGCGCCGTGAGCTGGAAGGGCACGCACATCAACATCGTCGACACCCCCGGCCACGCGGACTTCGGCGGCGAGGTGGAGCGGGCCCTGTCCATGGTGGACGGCGTGCTGCTGCTGATCGATGCGCAGGAAGGCCCGATGCCGCAGACGCGCTTCGTGACCAAGAAGGCCCTCGCCCTCGGCCTCAAGCCCATCGTCGTGGTCAACAAGGTGGACAAGCCCGGCGCCAACCCCGACAAGGTGGTGAACGCCGCCTTCGACCTGTTCGACAAGCTGGGCGCGACCGACGAGCAGCTGGACTTCCCGGTCGTTTATGCCTCGGGCATCAACGGCTGGTCCTCGCTGGAAGAGGGTGCGCCGGGCGAGCAGTGGGGCCCCGACATGTCGGCCCTGTTCGACACCGTGCTCAAGCACGTGCCGTCGCAGAAGGGCGACCCGTCTGCGCCGCTGCAGCTGCAGATCTCGGCGCTCGACTTCTCCACCTTCGTGGGCCGCATCGGCGTGGGCCGCATCAGCCAGGGCACGCTCAAGCCCATGCAGGACGTGCTCGTGTGCGAAGGCCCGGACGGCAAGAGCTACAAGGGCCGCGTCAACCAGGTGCTGACCTTCCAGGGCCTGGACCGCGTTCAGGCCACCGAGGCCGGCCCCGGCGACATCGTGCTGATCAACGGCATCGCCGACATCGGCATCGGCGTCACGGTGACCGACCCGGCCAACCCGATGCCGCTGCCCATGCTCAAGGTGGACGAGCCCACCCTGACCATGAACTTCTGCGTCAACACCAGCCCGCTGGCCGGCCGCGAAGGCAAGTTCGTGACCAGCCGTCAGATCTGGGACCGCCTGCAGAAGGAACTGCAGCACAACGTCGCGCTGCGCGTGAACGAGACGGACGAGGAAGGCGTGTTCGAGGTCATGGGCCGCGGCGAACTGCACCTGACCATCCTGCTGGAGAACATGCGCCGCGAGGGCTATGAAATGGCCGTCTCCAAGCCGCGCGTGGTCTTCAAGACGATTGATGGCGAGCGTCACGAGCCCATCGAGCTGGTGACGGCCGACATCGAGGAAGGCCACCAGGGCGGCGTGATGCAGGCCCTGGGCGAGCGCAAGGGCGAGCTGGTCAACATGGAGCCGGACGGCCGCGGCCGTGTGCGCCTGGAATACCGCATTCCGGCGCGCGGCCTGATCGGCTTCACGAACGAGTTCCTGAACCTGACGCGCGGCTCGGGCCTCATCAGCAACATCTTCGACAGCTACGAGCCGCACAAGGGCGACATCGGCGGCCGCAAGAACGGTGTGCTGATCTCCATGGATGACGGTGAAATCTTCACCTACGCCCTGGGCAAGCTGGACGACCGTGGCCGCATGTTCGTGAAGGCGAATGATCCGGTGTACGAAGGCATGATCGTCGGCATCCACAGCCGCGACAACGACCTGGTTGTCAACGCCACGCGCACCAAGCAGCTGACCAACTTCCGCGTCAGCGGCAAGGAAGACGCGATCAAGATCACGCCGCCCATCGACCTGACGCTCGAATACGGCGTCGAGTTCATCGAGGACGACGAACTGGTCGAGATCACGCCCAAGAGCATCCGCCTGCGCAAGCGCTTCCTGAAGGAACATGAGCGCAAGCGCGCCAGCCGCGAAGCCTGATCCTGCGCGCTCGGCGCGGCGCGGCCTCACACATGGGCGCGCTGTCGCCCTGATGGTGCTGGTCACGCTCATGTGGGCGACGGCTGGCGTCGTCACCCGCCAGCTGGAGCGGGCGGTCAGCTTCGAGGTCACCTTCTGGCGCAGCTTCTTCACGCTGCTGGCCATGGTGCTGATCCTCGGTGCCTGGCGCGGCCGTGGCCTCTGGCGCAGCCTGCGCGAGGGCGGACGTCACCTCTGGATCTCCGGCGCCTGCTGGAGCGTGATGTTCACCGCCTTCATGGTGGCGCTCACGCTGACCACGACGGCCAACGTGCTGGTCACGCTGGCTACCGGGCCGCTGCTCGCGGCCCTGGCGGCGCGCCTCTTCATCGGCCACCGCCTGCCGGCGCGCACCTGGGCGGCCATTGCCGTGGCCGGTGCGGGCATCGCCTGGATGTATGGCGCGCAGATCGGCGACGACGGCGCGCTGGCGGGCACGCTGGTGGCCCTGTGCGTGCCCATCGCCGGGGCTTGCCACTGGACCAACGTGCAGCAGGCCCATGCCAGCGGGGCTGACGTCGATCTCCTGCCAGCCGTGCTCATCGGGGCCGCCGTGTCGGCCACCTGCACGCTGCCGCTGGCCTGGCCCTTCACGGCCAGCGGACGCGACCTGGCGCTGCTGGGCTTTCTGGGCGTGTTCCAGCTTGCCATTCCGTGCATGTTGTCGATGATGGCCGCGGGCGTGCTCAAGGCGCCCGAGGTGGCCCTGCTGGCCCTGCTGGAAGTGCTCTTCGGCATCGCGCTCGCCTGGGTCGGAGCGGGCGAGGTGCCGGCGCCGACGGTGTTCAGCGGCGGCTTGCTGGTGATCGGTGCGCTGGTGGCCAACGAATGGCTTGGATGGCGTGCGGCGCGTGGGCCGTGCTGACCCTCAATGGCGCGGCGTGGCTGCGCAGCAAAAGAAAAGGGGGCGGAATGCCCCCTTCGTGCTTTTGTTGACCTGGTCGCCCTTCAAGTGCGACCGCGGCGCTTTTCAGCCTCGTCTCAAGGACGGGCAACCTTCCAGGCACCGTTGAGCATGCCTTCGCCGGTGCGGTCGCCCGGCTTGGCGTCCTTGGACCAGTAGTAGAGCGGCCAGCCGTTGTAGGCCCACTGCTTGCTGCCGTCATCGCGCATCACGATGGTGTAGCCGCCCATCGGCTTGGGATCGGCCGGGGCCATCAGCGGCGGCCAGTTGGCGGCGCACTGGGCATTGCACATCGACTTGCCGCTGTTCTGCGCATCGCGGGCGAAGGTGTAGAGCGTCTTGCCGTTCGGGCCGATCAGCACGCCGTCCACGGTGCGGGTGGGCATGTCGGGCGCGGGGGTGGTGGCGCAGCCGGCCAGCAGCGCAGCCAGTGCGAGGGCGGGTACCCCGATCAGGGTGGTCTTCTTCATGGCAATCATGTGGTTCTCCTGGTTGAACGAAAGACAGCGGGACGAGTGTAGGAAGGGGGTCGGGGCCTGCCGCGTAGGCGCAGGGCGAATTCGGTGCCTGTCTCACAGCTGCCCATGGACGGTTTGCGCCAGCGCAAGCAGGCGGTCGCGGCCGAGGGGCGCGCTCAGCGCATAGCCGAAGCCGTCGTCCACCCAATAGAAGGTCGACAGCTGCGGGCCGGCCTCGAAGCGGAAGGCGGCGCCCCTGGCTTCGGGTGTGCCGGCATCGAGCTGCCCGAGGTAGAGCGTCAGGCGCTGGCCCTCGGCGTTCTGGTACATGAACTGCGCACGCGCGCCCGCCGTGCCCGGCAGCAGGCGGCCGCCGACCAGCGCGTAGCCTTGCGATACCAGGTCAGGCAGTTTCAGGGACCGATCCAGCCGACGAGACAGCCATTGCACCAGGTGCTGCTCCTCCGCGGCCCCGACTTCGACAGGGTGGCGCTTCTCGGGCACGTAGAGGCTGTAGGCCACCGCGGCTTCGCGGACGAAGCCACGCAAGGGCGGCGCCTGGGTTGCGGCCATGGTGTGTCCGCCGGTTGCACCTTGCAGTCCATTGGCCGACCAGCCGGCGCCGAAGGCGAGCACGAGGGCGGCGGCCATGCCGCTCCATCGCAGCGCCTGGGCCTGGCGGCGCTTGCGCGCCACGGCTTCTTCGAATGCCTTGGCGGCGGCCAGGAGGCCAGCGGGCGGGGCTTCCTCCAGCACCGGCGCGTGCAGCTGCCGCAACTGCTGGCGCAGGCGATCCCATTCCTCGTCGGGGGAGCGGTGCGTTGGCGGTGGGTCGGGGCGGTTCATGGCGCGGGTCGGGGGCTCATTTGAGGCGCCGCAGGGCAGGGCGGCCGCTGGGGCCCGCGCCGGCGCGCTCGGGGGGATGGCCATCCATGAGCTGGCGCAGCCGCTCGCGGGCGCGGGACAGCCGCGACATCACGGTGCCGATGGGCACGCCGAGCACGCGGCCGATCTCGGCATAGGAGAGGTCTTCCAGCGCAGCCAGCAGCAGGACCGCACGCTGTTCGTCGGGCAGCAGCAACAGGCAGCGCTGGAGGTCGAGCGATCCGTCGGCTGCCGAGGACATGGCCGCGGGTTCCGCTTCCAGCGCGTCGATATCCACCGCGGGTGCCGGCGCTCGCCGCAGCTGGCTAGCGTGCAGGTTGTGCATCAGGGTGAACAGCCAAGCCCGCAGATCGGTGCCCGGCGTCCACAGCGACCACTTGTGGCAGGCGCGCTCCAGCGTGTCCTGCACCAGATCGTCGGCGGCCCAGGCGTCGCCCGTCAACGCGCGGGCGTAGCGCCGCAGGGCGGGGATCTGGCCGACGATGGCGTGGGAGGCGCTCATTGACTGCATGAACGCCAGCGCATCGCGGTTTATTCCAGGCGAGCCGAAAAAAGTGTGCGGGCGCGGTGCCCGGCTGCTGGATTCGCGCTGGCGCGCATCCGCCCGTCTGGCCCTCAGCGGTTGTGCACCTTGAGCGCCCGCTCGACCTCGCGCTTGCCCTCGCGGTCCTTGATGGTGTCGCGCTTGTCGTGCTCGGCCTTGCCCTTGGCCAGGGCGATCTCGCATTTGACCTTGCCGGCCTTCCAGTGCAGGTTGAGCGGCACCAGCGTGTAGCCCTTCTGCTCGACCTTGCCGGTCAGGCGCCGGATCTCTTCCTTGTGCAGCAGAAGCTTCTTGGTGCGGATGGCGTCGGGGTTGACGTGGGTCGACGCGCTCTTGAGGGGGTTGATCTGGCAGCCGACGATGAACATCTCGCCGTCGCGGATCAGCACGTAGCCGTCGGTCAGTTGCACCTTGCCTTCGCGCAGCGCCTTGACCTCCCAGCCCTCCAGGACCATGCCGGCCTCGTAGCGCTCCTCGAAGAAGTAGTTGTACGCCGCCTTCTTGTTGTCGGCGATGCGGGGATTGGTGTTGTCCTGCTTTTTGTTGGCCATGTGGATTCCATTTGGGGGCGCATGGCATTCCTACAATCGGCCCGCACACACGTGCAGATTCTATGAAAAGTGTCCATAAGTCCGTCCTGATCTGGTACAGCGCCACCGAGATGTATGACCTGGTGACCGATGTGGCCCGCTACCCCGAGTTCCTTCCCTGGTGCGACCGGGCCCAGGTGATCGAGCAGGACGAGGCAGGCATGACGGCCGAAGTCGGCCTCGCCTTCGGCGGCATGCGCCAGAGCTTCACCACGCGCAACACCCATGTGCCCGGCCGCGAGGTGCAACTCAAGCTCGTCAAGGGGCCGTTCTCGCAACTCGAAGGCATCTGGAAGTTCGCCCCTGTCGGCCAGGAGGGTGAACGGGCTTGCCGCGTCACGCTGGACCTTAACTACGGCTTCGACAACTTCGCGCTGCAGGCGCTGGTGGGCCCGGTGTTCGACAAGATCGCATCGACGCTGGTCGAGGCCTTCGTCAAGCGGGCCGAGCAGGTCTATGGCGAGGGCGGCCCGGCTGCATGATCGACATCGTCGTGTGCTGGTCGGCCGCGCCGCGACAGGTGGGCGAGCAGCGGTTGCAACTGGCCGAAGGCACGACGCTGCGCCAGGCGGCCGCTGCAAGCGCTGTGGGCGAGCAGTGGCCCGGCTGGGCCCTTGAAGCCGGCCCTGGCATCTGGGGGCGAGCAGTGCCCTGGGAGACGCCATTGCGTCCTGGAGACCGCGTCGAGTTGTGCCGCCCTCTGCTGGTGGATCCGAAGGTGGCGCGGCGCGAACGCTTTCAACGGCAAGGTTCTCGGACGGCTGGGCTGTTTGCCAAACGAAGGCAGGGCGCCAAGGCGGGCTACTGAGGCCCATTGGCCAGGGCTTCGCCAGCGCGGACGCCGATGCGCCGGCGGCACATCCCTGCGGCGGACTTCAGCGCGCCAAGCAATCGCTCTGGACCACGCCCTGCAGCCGTCGCTGTTCGGCCGCGCGTGCGGCGTCGTCCATGATCTCGCGTTCGCCCTGGCCATTGACGCGGGCAATGCGGATGCCGCTGTCGAGGGTGGCCAGCCCCTGGCGGGCGCGGGCGCAGTTGTCCTGCCTGGCCTTGGCTGCCTTGGCCTCGGCCTCCGCCCGCTTGGCCTTCTCAGCCTCTTCCGCCTGACGGGCCTTTTCTTCCAGCGCCCGGTCCACGCGCGGCGCGGAGGCGGGCGCAGCGGGGACGGGGGCCTGCGGCGCAGCCATCGCCGGCACGCCAGCGCCGCCGCCTGCCGGCCGGCCGATGATGTTGCGCGCCGGAACATCCGCGGGCGGCGGGCGGTCGCTGAACACCTTGCGTCCGTTGCCATCGATCCACTGCCACTGGGCTTGGGCGGCCAGCGGCAGTGCCAGCAGGGCCAACAGGACGCAGGTTGCGGGTCTCATCCGGCCAGTGTAGTGGCAGCAATGGCGGCTCGTTACAATCCGTCTTTTGGAGCTTCACCATGCGCCTTCTCGGCAAAGCGCTCACCTTCGACGATGTGTTGCTGGTGCCTGCGTTCTCCCAGGTCCTGCCCAAGGACGCCTCCCTCAAGACCCGCCTTTCCCGCAACATCGAGCTGAACCTGCCCCTGGTTTCGGCGGCGATGGACACCGTGACCGAAGCCCGCCTGGCGATTGCCATCGCCCAGGAAGGCGGCATCGGCATCGTGCACAAGAACCTCACGGCCCAGCAGCAGGCGGCCGAGGTGGCGAAGGTCAAGCGTTACGAATCCGGCGTGCTGCGCGACCCGGTCGTGATCACGCCCCAGCACACGGTGCTGCAGGTGCTGCAGTTGTCGGAAGAGCTGGGCATTTCCGGATTCCCGGTGATCGACGGCGGCAAGGTCGTCGGCATCGTCACCGGCCGTGACCTGCGCTTCGAGACCCGCTACGACGTGCCCGTCACCGAGATCATGACGCCACGGGCCAAGCTCATCACGGTGAGCGAGGGCACCTCGCCCGCCGAGGCCAAGGCACTGCTGAACAAGCACAAGCTCGAACGTCTGCTGGTTGTGGCCGACGACTTCGAACTCAAGGGCCTGATCACCGTCAAGGACATCACCAAGCAGACCAGTTTCCCGAACGCGGCGCGCGACGCATCGGGCCGCTTGCGCGTGGGCGCGGCGGTGGGTGTGGGCGAAGGCACCGAGGAACGTGTCGAGGCCCTGGTCAAGGCCGGCGTGGACGCCATCGTGGTCGACACCGCCCACGGCCACAGCAAGGGCGTTATCGAGCGGGTGCGCTGGGTCAAGCAGAACTATCCGCAGGTCGATGTGATCGGCGGCAACATCGCCACCGGCGCCGCCGCCAAGGCGCTGGCCGAGGCGGGCGCGGATGCGGTCAAGGTCGGCATCGGCCCGGGTTCCATCTGCACCACGCGCATCGTGGCCGGCGTGGGCGTGCCGCAGATCATGGCCATCGACAACGTGGCCACGGCGCTGGGCGACAGCATTCCGCTGATCGCCGACGGCGGAATCCGCTACTCGGGCGACATCGCCAAGGCCATCGCGGCCGGCGCCAGCACCGTGATGATGGGCGGCATGTTTGCCGGCACCGAAGAGGCGCCGGGCGAGATCATCCTGTTCCAGGGCCGCAGCTACAAGAGCTATCGCGGGATGGGCTCCATCGGTGCGATGCAGCAGGGCAGCGCCGACCGCTACTTCCAGGAGTCGAGCACGGGCAACCCCAATGCCGACAAGCTGGTGCCCGAAGGCATCGAAGGCCGTGTGCCCTACAAGGGGTCGATGCTGTCCATCGTCTACCAGATGGCCGGCGGCCTGCGTGCCTCGATGGGCTACTGCGGTTGCGCCACCATCGACGAGATGAAGTCGAACGCCGAGTTCGTGGAAATCACGGCGGCCGGCATCCGCGAAAGCCATGTGCACGATGTGCAGATCACCAAGGAAGCGCCCAACTACCGGGCGGAGTGACCCGGCGTCGCGCTGAAAAGGGCCAGATTGTTCTGGCCCTTTTTCTTTCCTGGCTAGAATATGGTCCAAATTCCCCATAGACGGGCCAGATTCGACATGCACACCGTCCCCATCCACCAAGCCAAGAGCCAGCTTTCCGAACTGATCCGCGCTGTCGAGAACGGAGAGGAAGTCGTGCTGACTCGCCACGGCAAGCGGGTGATCCGGCTGATCAAGGAGCCCGAGTCGGTGCAACCCAGCATCGAGGCGCGTCGACAGGCCATCGTGGCAGAGCTGCAGGCGCTGCGCGCCAAGGTGGCCGCGACGGCGGCAGAGCAGGGTGCCGGCTTCGACCTGCTGTGGCAGCAGCACGAGGCCGCCCAGGCAGCGCGCACGGGGTCATGGGTCCAGGGCGACCTTCCCACGGCCGGTCACCCGAAGGACGACGATGCTGGTCATTGACGCCTCGGCCTTCACCCGCTGGGCCTTCCCGGCCGACGGCAGTGACCGCGTGTCGCAGGCGCTGATCCGCGTCATGACCGAGGAAGAAAGCGCAACCAGCGCCGCCACCTTCCCTCTCGATGTGCTCCAGGCCACCGGTTGCGCGCTGGCCACCGGCCGGTTCACGACGGCCGTCCACCAGCACGTGCTGCGGCTGCTGAGCCGGCTGCCGGTGGCATTGGCGCCCATGCGCATCTCGCCGCTGGAGTTCTGGACCTGGGCGCAATCGATGCAGCTCGGCCCTCACGATGCGGCCTATCTCAAGTTGGCCGTCGACCTCAAGGCGCCGCTGGTCACCATGGCGCCTGCGCTGCACCGCGCCTGCGTTCAACTGGACCATCCCGTCATCACCGACCTGACCTGACGCGGCGCCCACGCGGCCGCATCTCCCTTCTTTCGGAGCCCACCATGCAACACGACAAGATCCTCATCCTCGACTTCGGCTCGCAGGTCACGCAGCTGATCGCCCGCCGCGTGCGCGAAGCCCATGTGCTGAGCGAAGTGCATCCCTGCGACGTGACCGACGATTGGGTGCGCCAATACGCGGCCGATGGTTCGCTCAAGGGCGTGATCCTGTCGGGCAGCCATGCCAGCGTGTACGAAGAGACCACCGACAAGGCACCCCAGGCCGTCTTCGAACTGGGCGTGCCGGTGCTGGGCATCTGCTACGGCATGCAGACCATGGCGCACCAGCTGGGCGGCAAGGTTGAGGGCGGCCACAAGCGGGAATTCGGCTTCGCGGCGGTGCGTGCCCGCGGCCACACCGAGCTGCTGCGCGACATTGCCGACTTCACGACCGACGAAGGCCACGGCATGCTCAACGTCTGGATGAGCCATGGCGACAAGGTGAGCGAGCTGCCGCCTGGCTTCAAGCTGATGGCCAGCACCGACAGCTGCCCCATCGCCGGCATGGCTGACGAGGCGCGCAAGTTCTACGCCGTGCAGTTCCACCCCGAGGTCACGCACACGCAGCAGGGCAAGGCGATCTTGGAGCGCTTCGTGCTGGGAATCTGCAAGGCCCAGCCCGACTGGGTCATGAAGGACCACATCGCCGAGGCGGTTGAAGCCATCCGCCAGCAGGTGGGCGACGAAGAGGTGATCCTGGGCCTGTCGGGTGGCGTCGACTCCTCGGTAGCCGCTGCCCTGATCCACCGCGCCATCGGCGACCAGCTCACCTGCGTCTTCGTCGACCACGGCCTGCTGCGGCTGGACGAAGGCAAGATGGTGATGGAGATGTTCGCCGGCAAGCTGCATGCGCGCGTCATCCACGTTGATGCCAGCGAGCAGTTCCTGGGGCACCTGAAGGGCGTAAGTGACCCCGAACAGAAGCGCAAGATCATCGGCCGCGAGTTTGTCGAGGTTTTTAAGGCCGAGGCCGCCAAGCTCAAGGCCGGCACCGGCGGACACAAGGGCGCGACCTTCCTGGCCCAGGGCACCATCTATCCGGACGTGATCGAGTCGGGCGGCGCCAAGAGCAAGAAGGCCGTCACCATCAAGAGCCACCATAACGTGGGCGGGCTGCCCGAACAGTTGGGCCTGAAGCTGCTGGAGCCGCTGCGCGACCTGTTCAAGGACGAGGTGCGCGAATTGGGCGTGGCCCTGGGACTGCCGTCCGAGATGGTGTACCGCCATCCCTTCCCGGGCCCCGGCCTGGGCGTGCGCATCCTCGGCGAGGTGAAGAAGGAGTACGCCGACCTGCTGCGCCGTGCCGACGCGATCTTCATCGAGGAGTTGCGCAACTTCCGCGACGACGCCACCGGCAAGACCTGGTACGACCTCACCAGCCAGGCCTTCACCGTCTTCCTGCCGGTCAAGAGCGTGGGCGTGATGGGCGACGGCCGCACCTACGACTACGTTGTGGCGCTGCGTGCCGTGCAGACCAGCGACTTCATGACCGCCGACTGGGCCGAGTTGCCCTACGCGCTGCTCAAGAAGGTGTCGAGCCGCATCATCAACGAGGTGCGCGGCATCAACCGCGTCACCTACGACGTGTCGAGCAAGCCGCCGGCGACGATCGAGTGGGAGTGAAACCGGGTCCCTTGGAGACTATCGCCAGCTATCAGTAAGTCGCCGTAACGTTTTGATTTCAAAGAAAATACGTCACGGCAGCTATCGGATCCTATCGCCGGCCAGCAGAACAAGTTGGCGGTAAAGCTGACGGTTGTTTTACGGGGCCGGTCTCAGACCCACTCATTGATGATGGACGCTTTTGCCGTCTCGACGGCAAAAGCAACCTCCGGAATCCAGTAGCCATGCGGGTTCTCGAGCATCAACAGGTTCCCTAGCCCTTGACGGTAAAAACCGTCTTGTACAGGAGGAAATCCTCGATGCTCACTGACACCGCACTGCGCAACCTCAAGCCTAAGTCCCTGACTTACAAGGCTTATGACCGTGACGGCATGTACGTGTCGGTATCGCCGGCCGGCACCATCGCGTTTCGCTACGACTACCGTCTCAACGGCCGTCGGGAGACCTTGACCATCGGACGCTACGGACCGGCGGGCATCACGCTGGCTATGGCGCGCGAGAAGCTGCTGGATGCCAAGCGGGCCATCGCAGAGGGCAGGTCTCCGGCGATGGAGAAGCAACGCGAGAAACGCCGCCTGTCCGCTGGCCAGAATTTCGGCGACATGACGCTGCGCTGGATGGCCGACGCGCGCATGGCCGACAGCACCCGGGCGATGCGCAAGCACATCGTCGAGCGGGACATCCTGCCGGCGTTCAGGAACCGACTGCTCACCGAGATCAGCGCTGATGACCTGCGCGCGCTGTGCAATAAGGTGAAGGCACGGGGCGCGCCAGCCACTGCAGTGCATGTCCGCGACATCGTGAAGCAGGTCTACGCATTTGCCATCCTGCACGGCGAGAAGGTGGACAACCCGGCCAACCACGTGGGCGCGGCGTCGATCGCGACCTTCGTGCCAAAGGACCGGGCGCTGTCGCCGGCCGAGATCCGGCTGGCCTTCCACCAGTTGGAGTCCATCGCCACCTACCCCACGATCCGGCTGGCCCTGCGCATGGTCCTGCTGACGCTGGTGCGCAAGAGCGAGCTGATCGAGGCGACCTGGAGCGAGGTGGATTTCGAGAAAGCCACCTGGACGATCCCGAAGCAGCGCATGAAGGGTCGCAACCCACATGTGGTCTACCTGTCGCGCCAGGCGTTGGACATCTTCGTGGCGCTGCACACTTGCGCTGCCGGCTCGAAGTTCGTGCTGCCCTCGCGCTACGAGCCAACGCGCTCCATGTCGCACGCAACCCTGAACCGGGTGACCCAGCTCATCGTGGAGCGGGCCACGGCGGCGGGCTTGCCGCTGGAGCCGTTCACCGTGCATGACCTGCGCCGCACCGGCTCCACGCTGCTCAACGAGGTAGGCTTCAACGGGGACTGGATCGAGAAGTGCTTGGCGCACGAAGAAGGGCGTTCCTCGCGCTCGGTCTACAACAAGGCCGAGTACGCCGAGCAGCGGCGTCACATGTTGCAGGAGTGGGCGGATATGGTCGATGCCTGGATCGACGGCCGCACTCACGTACCGAAGTTGATGCCTGACAACGTGGTGATCCCGGTCCTCAGTGCGACGGTGTAGGGGATGGCCGCACGACTGTTCTCTTCTAACGGGCACCGAAGCACGGCGGCCGGTTTACCTTCTTCGCATAACAGGCACTCAGAGTGATCTTTTGTTTGGTCAACTCAAACCGCGGTCCTTGGCGAGAGTTCGCGAAAGCGGTATTTTGTTCACCATGAGTGATCAAAAGATCAGAAAACTGAACCGCCTTTTAGGTGAGCTGGGCGATACGCGCTTGGTGTCCAGCCGCTGGCTGAAGGCGCACGGCTACTCCAACAGCCTTGTCGCGCGCTACGTGGGCAGCGGCTGGCTGGTGTCCCCGGCGCGTGGCGTCTACATGCGCAAGGGTGGGCAGCTACAGTGGGAGGGGGTGGTCCGCAGCCTGCAGGCCGGCGAGGGGATGCTGCTGCATCTGGGAGGGCGCTTCGCGCTGGCCCTGCAGGGGCACGAGCACTACCTGCGGCTCGGCGAAGCCGGGACGATCACTCTCTACGGGCCGGTGCGGCCGCCGGGCTGGGTGGACAAACTGTCCATGGCACAGCGCTTCGAGTACCGGGGCAAGGGACCGTTCGATTTGCCTGCCGTCCCGTACACGGACGACGTGTCCGAGCAGGCGCTGTCGGATCAGGGCCTGGCGTGGCACGAGACCGGGCAGGGAGCCGACGCTTTGGTGTGCGCCACGTCCGAGCGGGCGATGCTGGAGCTGTGCGATGGCGTATCGGATGCAGCAGGGGTCTACGAGGCAGATGCGCTGATGCAGGCCATGACCACGCTGCGGCCGCAGCGGGTCGGCCTGCTGCTTAGGCATTGCCGCAGCATCAAGGCCAAGCGGCTGTTCCTGGCCCTCGCCGATCGTCATCGGCATGCGTGGTTGTCGCACGTACCGCTGGATGGTGTGGACCTCGGCCGCGGCAAGCGGGCGCTGGTGCCCGGCGGACGCCTGCATCCGACCTATCAGATCACCTTGCCGGGAGACCTCGATGAGCACCTGGCTTGACCGATGGGACCGGCGCTATACGGACCGCGTGCGGCTGCTGGTGGAAATCCTGCCGGTGCTGGCGCAGGAGCCGCGCTTCGCGCTCAAGGGCGGCACGGCCATCAACCTGTTCGAGCACGACCTGCCGCGCCTGTCCGTGGACATCGATCTGGCCTGGCTGCCTGTGCATGACTATGCCGAGGACGCAAGGCTGATCGCGGACGCGCTCGCACGGCTGGCCGAAGCGCTGCGCGCCCGGCCTCTGCAACTGCAGGTGCAGACGTCAGCAGGGGAGGGGGTGGGGACAGTCACCCGGCTGGTGGCCAGCCGCGGCCGTGCGCGCGTGCAGATCGAGACGACGCCGGTCATGCGCGGCGCGGTGCATCAGGCACGCAACATGGTCGTGCGCCCGCGGGTGGAGGAAGCGTTCGGCTTCGCAGAGGTGCAGGTGCTGGACTTTGCAGACCTCTATGCCGGCAAGCTGGCCGCGGCGCTGTCGCGGCAGCATCCTCGCGATCTCTTCGATGTCGGCCTGCTGCTGGAGGACGAGCGCGCGGATGAACTGCTGTGGCGGACCTTCCTCGTGTACCTGACCTGCAGCCCCAAACCCGCCTGGGAGATGCTGGCGCCGCGCGTGCCTGCGGATTTCGCTGCGACCTTCGAGGCGCACTTCAAGGGGATGACGGCTGAGCCCATCAGTGCGCAGGCGTTGCTGGAAAGCCGGGAGCGCCTATTGACGCGTGTGGCGGAATGGCTGGACCAGCCGTCGCATGCTTTCCTTCGCTCCGTCGAAGACGAGCAGCCCGACTTCGGCCTGATCGGACTTCCTCACGCGGCCGAACTGCCGGGCGTGCGGCGCAAGCTTCATAACCTAGCGCAGCGAAGCGCGGCCAAGCGGGCGGCTGATAGTCGGCAGCTTGAAGAAACGCTGGCGCGAATTGTGAACTCCAGGTGAGGACGGACGCTCCCACGGAGACTCACGGATTCACGCTCGTCTACAAGCGGCCTTTGGGCATTGGAGTGCCGTCTGCAAAGACTGGCTGGCAGCGTGTGCGCCGACGCCACCTTTGGAGCGGGACGGCCTGGGCCTGTCGCTTTGGCTTTCGGCTGCGAAGCAATTGACGGCGAAGGTGCGATGGGTCTTGCCACCGCAAAGGTGATACAGGTCCTGCCAGCGCGTAACGTTAGGGTGGACGCTGTGTCGCCTTGCGCTGTGCGGCGGTCTTATCTCACCGGGCGGTACTGGCGCTGCCTCACGTCGGGGCCGATGGGAGTGCGTAGCTTCGCTGATCGCGAGTCTTGCTTGCGAGATTCGATCCAGGCCTCGACTTCTTCTAAGTCCCAGACGACGCAGCGGGGGGTGAGGCGGAAGCGTCGTGGGAATTCGCCGCGCTGCTCCATCTCGTAGATAGTGGTCTCGGCCAGGGGGACGATCTGGTGCAGTTCGTGGCGGCGGATCGTGCGGCGAAAAGGCAGCGGGGCCTTGGACGGGAACTGCGGGAGGTCACTGTACCCTGCGGCACCAGGGTGCGGCAGGGCGGGGCTTCGCTCAGAAGACGGCGACGAGGACGCTTGCATAGTGGAAACCGTTAAGAGATCGTTGCCGCTCATGGTGGCTATCGAAGGTGATCGGAACAACCTGCTGGAGCGAAGCCCAGAGTGGAATGGCCCTTTCAGACTGGGTGCGGAAGTTCAGGTCGTACATGCTCAGTGACTCTTCTCGCCGATCGCGGACGTTGCACCTTTCGGCATCCGGCGATCGACTTGAACGAAGGACGAGAATAGGTTGTCACGAGACTAAGCTCGGACCCGAAGCGCGCTTGACAGCATGGGCGTCAGCCGGGTCACTTCTGGCGATAGGCACCGAGGCGACGGCGGGTCGGTAAAACACCAGGGTCAGACAAGTGCCATCGCGATGAACACGGCAACGACGTGCTGCTCCTAGATGGTGTCCGCAAGAACGCAATGGCTCGTTGCCGGGCCTATGAGCCGAACTCGATCCTTCAAGGCTTCGCGCGCGAGCTGGATGTTGATGTCCTTGTGACTGAAGCGCGCATAGGCGAGGATCTTGCGCAGCCTCGGCAACTCTATTTGATCGCGCCAGCGTTGCGTTCGAAGGTCACCATCGTCGCGCGGAGCTGGCCCGACGCGTCGGGCTCGTCGACCTGCACGTAGTTCAGTGAATATGGAAACTTACTCTCGTCGCGCAAGTCATCCAGCGTGAGCTCGCCGGCGTTCGTCACCTCTGCGTAGCGCGTCCAACTCCCCGGATTGAAGTACGTGACCTTGTGGGTCGCGATATGTTCGTCCGGTATGTGAGTGTGGCCCATCACCACGATTTGTGTGGCTTCCACCTTCGACGCTCGATTTCTGGCGGTCACCCGCAGCGAGTCCCTTCCGAACGCGGAGCTCCCCACGATCGTTCCGAGCGAGTTCTGTGTGTCGCCGGTGCTGAGGACGACCGACTTAGGCAGTTGGTCCCAGGCGGCCAGCGAAGAGATGTCGGGCCAGTGCAGCAGCAGGAACTCCGACAAGGTCTCTTCCGAGCGGAGTTGGCGCCGCAGGACTTCAATGGGCACGGCTGCGACTCTCGCGAGATCCTCGGCAACGCGATCATCTCGCTGGACCAAGTCGAGCAACTGCTTCCCGAGCAGACCGTTTGCTTGCGCGGGTTCGATTGACATTGCGACAGGGTATCTGGCCGCGAAGCGCAAGAAGGCCCAGACGACCACCAAAAGCCCCTTTTTATCGTTCTTGGCCAGAATCTCGGCCAGCCGTTGCACGGGGTAGATGTTGTCTGCGAACGGATACGCCTTTTCAAGGAAGTTGACGAACTTCACCATGAACAGGGTGCCGACGCACATCTCGAGCCTGGGCTCGGCCTCGCCGTCGATGAACGGTTCGTCCCAACGCTTGAAGGTGTTGACCGGGTCAGGGATGTGGCCATGAGCGATCTGAAGTTTTGCGTCGTAGCGCTCGACCCACTCGCTGCCGAATTCAAACCCCAGGTCGGGATGGATGGCTTGCGACAATTCGCTGCGAACTGAGTCCCAGTACAGATCGACGTCGTGGTTGCCGGCCGCCACCGTGACCAGATTGCCGAGGGTCATGAACTTCGAGAGCGCGGCGAAGATTCCGGGATGACCAGCCAGGATCGCGCGCAGTTTCAGGATCGACTCGCTTTCGGAGCACCATGACTTTGCATCGCGACCGCGATAAGCGTCCTGCAAGGTCTGTGCGAATTCAAGGAAATCGCCGTTGATGTACAGCTCGATGTCGCCGGCTTGACCTTGCGGTCGCTGCGCGAGTTCATTGACGAGCCGCTCGAGCTGTTGGCCTTGATAAACGTGGTCGTCACCCGGGTCGGAGGCGCCGCCGCCGATGTGCAGATCACTGATGATGATCGTTTGCTTCTTCATCTGCTCTCCTGGCAATCTAGCGATCGAGCTGACACTGCACGCTGTAGAAGAGCGGCGAGAAGTTCCCTCGTGCAGCCTTGGCGTTTCGGAGCACGCGCACCTTCTCGGACAGCGGGGGGCCTTCCAGCAGACAGGCTTCAACGAGCTCTGCGCCGAACTTCGCGCCGAACTGGATCGGCACATAGAAGGTCGCCGCAATCACGCCGAGCGCACCTTGCTCCCTGAACGCCTTCAAAAAGCCGGTGAACATCAACGGCGAGGTCGATCCCGCGAGGCAAGCATTCAGGATGACGACCGGCGCATTAGCGAACTGTGTATCTCTTGCAGCATCCCTCGGTCTGGCGAAGCAGTCGTAGTCCAACTGCAGAGCCTCGGCCTGTCCTTGGCTCGGGACGGCGGCTGAGCCGTGGCAATACACGTAGATGACGCTGGCGGTGCTATTGCCGGCGAGCAAGGTTTCTTTCATCGCGACGCAGTCGTCCGTCACGCTGCACTGGATGCCTTCCTTTTGCAGTCTTCGCGCAAACGATTGATGGATTGCCATCGGGTCGGGCTTCTGTTCAGACGTGATCGTCGAGTTCAGGTTGAATGAGACCTCAGGCTCCGCTCGCCAATGGCGTGCGCGCATCTCGCGATAGTTGCCCGGTCCACTTTGCAGCATTTCCACCGCGTAGCGCAGCCCCCAAAACAAGTCAGGCGCCGCGGGGTTAGCCTTCTTCACGGTCTCCGCAGCGTTCTTGCTGAACCGCCGCGGGTAGAGTATCTCGACGGGCAGCGACAGGCCCGATGTTGCAATCGTCAGCCGTGTCCCCGTGGGTTGGGTGTCGATGTACTCCAGAATGTTCCGACACGGCTCGAAGTTGGCGATGGCTTGATACAGTAGCGATCCGGCGCTTGCGACACGTTCACAGCAATCAAGCAAGTCGCGGTCCTCGCGCCAGTTATCGCGCCCAGGCTCGGGCGTGGTCCAAGCCGCCGTGTTGTAGTAGTCCGTGCCGAGCTCGTTGCGAACCTCGTCTAGCAATGTTTGAACGATCACGGTGCTGAGCTCACGGACCTTCGCAGTCAACAGGGAGTCGACCGTGCCGCCGGTGTTCTTAACCAGCGTCATCGAAAGACCGTCATCGCCGACCGACATGCTCAGCAAGAGACCGCTACTCGGGTTGGCCTTCGCCGGGGCGTCGAGGTCAAGAATCAATGGCCTGTGTGGCACCGACCCGCTGCTTCGATCGGGTTGTTCGATGCCTGGCGCGCTGACGGCTATCGATAGCGGCACGGCATAGAGCAGCTTGCCGGCCGCATACAGATCAAGCCGAAAGTCGAGCACGGCAGCGCTGTCGTCCATGACGACGAAATCGAAACCGACTTCCTTGACCAGCGCGGCGGACTGGAACTTGGCAAAGACAACTTGTTCGCTGACCAGCTTCACACCGTCCGGCACAGTGAGCAAGACCGTGAGGGTGCCGTCGGCCAGCGCGACGGCTTTTAGCTTGCTTCCGGTGGCTGTCGCGTGATCCTTCGGGTTGGCTAGGTCGGAGACGGTGAGTCGTGTTGCGGCATTGCGTCGCAACGCACCGTTGTCGTAGCCGTCTCCCTCGAATCGGAAATGCAAGCTGTAGTCGCGATCGTTAGGATTGGAGTCCTTGTCGCTTGTGAATCCACCGCCATCGCTCTCCCGATTCATCTTGATGTCGGGGCCAAGGTTTTCGGGGCGGACAAGTTTCGGCAGATCAATTCCGAGCGAGATATCGGAGCGTTCGATCGACTCGGAGCCATCGCGTAGCGCTCCTTTGGCGCCGGGTTTGATCGGGCCGTCCCCGGACAAGATGATCGCGCTTCGTCCCCCCCCAGTCTCCGAGCGAGACATCATGACGACATCGTCCTCGTCGACCTCTACTTTCCTACGAGCGATGACAACTTTGCGGCGGGACGTGCTGCGTCGACCCTTGAAGAGGAGCCAGGGGACGAGCGCCGCGCACGCTCCGATGGCGGCGGCCAAGAAGATCGGCCAGTGCGTCGCCAGAAAGCCGAGCAATGTTGCAAGTTGGGGCGACATTTTGATCAGCGACCGACGCCAAGGTTACGACGTCGCCTCCATTTTTGTTGGGGACAGAGCAACTGGGCCCGGTGTGGGTCTCGCATTCGCGCTGCGAACGGGCTCTCGGACGCGCAGAGTGTGCAGGCGCCGTGCGTCAACGGCAAGCCCAAGTTTCTTGGCCTCGCGCATCGCGCGTGAGCTGCCGGCGTTGTTCAATTTGCTCGAAGCGCTGCTGCCGCCCGCGGTCGGAACGTGCGGGTCAGTTGGCGGAGACCGGGCGCCAAACGTGCAGTCATCCAAATGATGGAGGCGAAGCAGCAGCCGATACCCTATGTTATCTGGGCATTTTGACTGCGCCGCATTGACCAGCTCGATGCCGCGTACCGCACAAGCGGCGGGCTTCTAGCTGGATTGGAAGGTGCGTATGCGCGTCGTGGCATTCCTCATGGTCTTGGCGGCTTGGAACTGCGCAGTCGCGCAACAGGCATCCTCCGAATGCGCGCCCCCTGTGGCACAGCCGGCCGTCGCTTCCGCTGCGCCGTGCCCAGCAGACGACACAGGGTGCGCAGATTGGCGACGCTTTCGAGCGCAGCATCCGTTTCCTTACCAGTCCATCGCCTTGTCTGTGTCGTCAGATTCGTCGCGCGCCACAGTCGTCGTGTCAGAGCCGCCTCCGTTGGCGGAGCGGGCACGCTATGCTGAGCTCTTCAGAGCCGCCTTCCAAGTGCCGACGGAGGCCATTCGCAGAATGCGGTATCAGGTGGGCGTGGACGGCTGGCTCGAGGATTGGGTGATCTCGCTTCCGCTGTCCGGCCGAGACACCTTGTCGTTGCCGGGTCCGGACGCCAATCCCATCGTGGTTCCGATTGAATTGGCAAGCAAGCTCGAGTTTATCGGCGCCACGTTGTTCGGGACTCGTATTGGCTTCTACGTTGAGGCGATCGGCCCGGCGTCCTTGCCTCAGCTGCCGGTCGGTGCGTTGCCAAACCTTCAGGTCACGGCGGGCGACTTGAGTCGACTGTCCCAAGAGAAGCGGCCCGGTTGGAATGATCTGACGCCCGGCGCGAGCGGTCAGAAGACGTTTGGCGAAGCGAGCGCATTTGAGCTGCCCTCAACGCTGGTCAATCCAAATTCGGGCATCGTGATGTTGGTGATCCCCCCGGGCACTCGGCTAACCGACGTGCGCGCCGAGTTCCGCAAGTTCGCGGTGGCCAGTGATTACCTGGTCGGCGCGTTGAAGCCCAAGCGAGGTGGGCTGCTGATGTTCGGGCGAAGCCGCTCGGAGTCGTTAGCCGTCCTGCCGCCACTGCGGTTTGAGACGCTCCAGTCGCTGGCGGAGAGTCTGGGACAGCCGCTGGGGCAAAGCTACGAGCGCCAGCGGATCTTCGCCGGCAAGATCGGCAGCGGCGCGTACGAGGGGTGGGATTGGGCGCCGATTTACTTGTCCAAGCAGCTGCAGGACAGCGAATTTGGAACGCTGTTGAACATCGCAGATCAGCAACTGAAGTCGTGGTCGGAATGCTCGCGCGTGCACTACGCCGGCTTCGAATACCCGTCGCCGAGCGAGTTTCCGTTTGGCAAGCTGCCCGCGTCGACCTGGGTTATGCAAAGAGCACTGTCGACAAGTCTGATTTTTAACTGGAACACAAATGGCTTTGCAGCCGTCAGCGACTCACCGCAGGGCAGAGTCGTCTCGTCGGTGGGCACCACGGCGTTGCCGGTGTCGTACATCGTTCCGGATGACTCGCAGTCCAAGGCAGTTCGGATGCGACTGCAGGCGAGGCAAGATCGCGACAAGACCGTCAAGTCGCCGATTGACGTGGCGACCAGCGCCAGTAACGTGGGGAGCCAATACTTCGCGACTCGTGGAGATCCGATCCTCGCGCGCGTTGCGCAAAACGTTTTCCTGTATCAGATTCTGGGCGAAGCCAAGCCGTTCGCGGCGGTCGGTGCAGGAGCCGCTGCAGTCGCCAAGGCCGTCGACCGCTCGGACATCGTGTCCAAGCTGCTCGTGACCGAGACGACCCCATGGCTGACGGCGATGCTAGGGTCGCCCAACGGTGTCAAGGTCGCGCTGGCGGAGGGCGCGCCGGCAACCGATTTGCACACGGCGATGCAGCGTGCGGGGGTCACGGCGGCGCAGCTGTCTGAGTTGCTCGCGACGCCTCAGTACCAAGCACAGCGCATGCTCACCATCAAGTCCGATGTTGATCTGAAGATTGCGTCCTTCTCGCAATTTGAAGAACGTTGGAATGTGGCGGTGTCCGAGCTGAAAGAAGCATATGCACGATCTGAAGCTGCGTTCAGAACTCATTGCGCGTCGTTTAGTGGCAGCGTATCTACGGTCAAGGAAAAAGGAACCACCTTTCTTCGCTGCGATTGGAGAGCACCGGTTGGTGCCTCAGAGCCTCCATTCGTCGATCCGGCTGCCAAGCGAATTGCGGAGTTGAAGGACGAACTCGAAGCCATCAAGCGTGAGTCTGTGGCCGTTGAATCCGACGTCGAGGCCAAAAGCGCTTCGCTGACGACGCTCGCGGCCCAGAACAAGCTCGCCGAAGCGGTTGGGGCAGAGCTTCGCAGTCGTGCCACCGACACGAAGGACTTGGATGCTGTATTTCTGAAGATTCTGGCGGCGACCGCGCAAGCGGAGAGTCGCGGGTCGATCCAGACCCCGAGCGTAGTGCTGTCGCAAAACGTCGCCGAGACGGACTCGGTCGGCGGACACAACATCGATGGTCTGCCTTGGGATGTTCAAGCCGCTGCGACCAAGGCGGGAAGCGGTCTGCGTTGGATCGGCGGGCGGCCAACGGTCGCGGTGTCCAAGGAGCAAGCCGGGAACAGTGCGGCCGTCGCGCGGTCGCTGGTCACTAAGGAGGCTCCGGCGCAGGCCGTCGAACGGCCGATGCTCGAGGCATTGAAGCTCTCCGAAGCGCCCCCGACCAGCTTTGTGGATGCATTGGCCAAAGCCGGCGATCTGCCTGTCCCGGATGCGAGCCTGATGGAGAGGGCGGCGCTTTGCCGGTGCGACGTCTACGTCGAACGATCCGATACCAACGTGACGTTCGTCGTCGACATGAAGCCGCCACCGAAGGCGCGAGCCATTCTGGGCGATTCGGGTGTGCGCGACGATCTCGCCGGCGCAGCCCGCGGCAGGAACGTCCTCTTTGCCGGGTTCCCGGTTGAGCGCGCGGTGTCTATCGCCGAGGGGGCGGAAGTGATGAGCAGGTCCTTACCCACACGCGCGCAGTCGTTCGAAGACTCAATCTCGACTGCACGCAAGTACTTTGCGGGCGGCATGGAGGCACTTCGCGAGATGTTCAGCCTTCGGACGAAGAGCGGCAAGGTCGTTCATTTGTCCACTGACGTTGGCCGATCTGTCGATGGTGTGATCGATCGCGGGCGGCTCGTCGCGACACTGGCGGAGCGACCTACATGGGCGGAGGCGAAAGTGCTCGGTAACAAGCCGACCGCAGAGAGCGGCCATTTGGTCGAGGTGCGCTACGGTCGAGACCAAGGAGTCAAGATTTCTGTTCGCAACAAGGATGGGTTACCGGTGAGCACGGACCCGACCGCTGCCGTCGCTTCATCAAAAGCCGCGCTTGCCTCTGCGGAACGTGATCAGACTGACGTTCAAGAAGCGATCACGCGCGTGGCCGAACGGCTGTACCGCGACAACAAGAGCGCCCGCTTCGTCGACGCCTTCCTCGAAGGGGTGGGCAAGAGTGCATTCCGCTTCGACCTGCAAAAGGGCCAGGTCACGTTGGTCGCGGCCGGTGAATGACGAGTCCGACTCGCCGGAGAAGGTGGCGCTGGTCATCGGGATTCCAATCTCGATCGAGGAGTGCGCGCTGCGGCTCCGCTCGCCGGTACCTTGGGAGTATGGCGAGAGAACGCGCGAGAGAGACCGGGCCCAGCTCGGAAAATTCTCGGCGCTGTATGAAGTCGTCGGAGAAGCAGCTGCTGATTTGTTCGCGACCGCGAGTGCGGCCAAGGCAACGATTTATCGGTGCGCGACGTTTGCGGATCTGAAGGCCGCACTCTCGTCGCACGACGCAGTCATTGTCTTGGCCCATTGGCGCGGCAGCAGTGTCTCGAGCTTGGACTTGCTGCCAGGCTGGAACGACCGGTTTCAGGCGCTGCTGAAGTGGTCGGGGCCGAGGTCCGACGCGTTTCGAAGTGTGCGCGACGGTTGGAGCGGCAGCTCGGCCGAGAGCTTTTGCGAGTCACTGAATCGTGCGATCAATGGAGGCGCGTTTCGGGCGTGCTTTCCGTCAGGCGCAGCGCAACTGGACATGTCGCCGCTGCTCGGGGCCGCGATGTCTCGAGACATCGTGGATCAGGCCTTTGATCCTCATCTTCGCAAGGGCAATGCGCTCGAACTGTTCGATGGCATGTGGAGCGGGCAAGCGATCGTTGGCGCGATCCCGCGCGACTTCCGAGGAACGTTGGACCTTTCGTGCTGCACGTCGTCTGTGCTGGCGACAAACTTGCGAGTGGCGTACGGGGACGCGTTGACGGTGATCAGCAACGACGAATCGATCCCACCGGACTATCAGATGCGAGTGATTGAAGGTGGATTGTGGCTCTTGAATAGGCGTCGACCAGCGGGCGACTATGCATCTGCACGGCGCGAGGTGAGCAAAGGGCTTGGGGACTGGCGCGCCGGCTCGTATCGGTCCGGATACTTGTAGCGTTCGCTCTCCGTGCGGTTTCGTTTGCGACCCCACTATCGAGCCGAGGGTGCGACGCATAAAGACCACATCACCAAAGCGATGGAGGCCGGGGGCGATCGCCATCGGGCCACACCGGTGAACCATGTTGCGTTTGGCGCAGTTTGCGCCAGCTGAGACTAAATGCAGGAAGAGATCAAGACCATCAAGGAAGGCGTGGGAGTCGTCGCCGAGATCACCAAGATCGCGGGCAACTACCCTCAAGTGAAAGAGGCCACGAAGAACCTTGGACAGACTGCTATCACGATCACCAAGCCGATCAACAACGCGCTGATGCCCCTCGCAGCCGTGAACTTTGCGTTCGACAAGACGCGGACCGACTTTTCGGGTGTGTTTAAGCGCGACCTGCTTAATCGGACCAATCTCAGCCGAGGACTTGTCTCATGCGCGGCCACCCTGCAGAGCAGTTTGCCCACGCGCACCGCGGCGAGTAACTAAATCGGCAGCTGTTTCACTAGCACCATGCCGCAGCTTGTTGCGCAGACCACGTGCCAGACAAGGCTTGTTGCTGGCGCTGAGCCAATCCGAAGTCCGATCGTTGTGGCGAATCATCAGCAGGCCGTCTCTGGCAGGGCGGCGGCGAAGGACCGCAACCGCTGCATTTTCTATCGCTGGGTCGAATTAGCGCGTCCATGGCGGTGATCCGATTTTGAGCGGTCCTTGGAAGGGAACGGGCGAAGGTCTGCAACCGCTGCATAGCTGCCCGAGCGGTGCCGACGGGCAGCTTGAGACTGATTGCCGAAGTTCACGAGCGCCTGCTTTAGGGCGGAGCGCTTCTGGTCCGGGTGTCCAGCGGACTCCGTACGGCGCCACCGTCCAAATTGAGGACGCGGGTGTAGCTCATGGTCGCTGTCGCACCTGTGTGCTCCCGAAGCTTCTGCCCCGTGCGGATGTCGCTTTCCCACTGCAGTCGGCGAGGGCTAACAATGGCGCGACTCGACGAACGTACGGCGCTCGCGCGCATCCGTGTTACAAACTTTCAACGGGTATGCTAACCCTCGTGTACAGCGACGCTCGACCTTGGTGGGCGCGCTTCGGGGCGACGCCGTGATCTAGAACATAGGAGGAGAGACGATGTCGGCAGCAGTTCTTCGGGCGTTCATGCAGGTGAGCCTGATTGATCTCGACGGTGAAGACTCGCGGCTGGACAAGCTGCAGGCGGCCTCAGCGGCTCTGGCTGATGAGTTCGCTGCCAGGCCCATCACCATGGCGATCCCGGCACTGGCGGCCATCCTGGGCGATGACGACAAGAACCCGGCCGACGCGTTCGATGACGCGGCCCGCGCCATCGGGAACCACTGGAGCACCTACCAAAGCGTATTCCGCGACGGCAAGGCCAACACGCTGTATCGCGGGGTCGCGCTTCAGGCGCTGGTGACCGCCATCGAGAGCCAGCCGTCGTTGGGCACGGCTGTTGCCCTGCTAATGCGGAACTTCGTGACAGCCGTCGAGCTGGGAAAGTACGCCAAGGCCATCCAGTTGCTCGTCGACGCCGCCGAGGCCGCATTAGCGGAAGAGCGCGGGGCACTGGCCGTGCCTGCCCAAGGAGTGAGCACGGAACTGCCTAACGTCGTCAAGGCCACGAAGATCGACCGAGCGCAGCTATTGAAGCGCATCGAGGCGGCGGTGGGGCCGCACAACCGCGCCGGGACTGCGGGCGACAACCCGAATCCCCACTGGTCCAACGTCGGCCCTCCGTGGATCCATGATTTTTCTGACCGGCTGGCGCCGATCATTGCTGATTACATCGACTTTGCCATTGCCGAAGCGGCTAGATTCGACGACAAAAATCAGCAGGGCGTCGCCAACAGCATCACCGGCCTGGGTGCGATTAATCCGGCGATCCAGCGGTCGATGCGCCTGCTGTGGTGGCGCCAGTCGCTGTATTCAGAGTCCGCCGACAAGTCCTACCGCGAGCTCGGTGCAGCCGAAGCCGTTATCCGCGCGGTCGCCGATCTGGCTGGCCATCTGCCCGACGCATATGAGCGCGCCGTCGACGCCCTCCTGTCGGAGACGATCTTGGCCCTTGGGCTGGGCAACGACGCGCAGGGCATTGGTGCGATCCAGGCGGCCGACGCGCCGGCGCGCGCTGCGCTGGATGGCCGTCTGGCGTTCCAGCGTCCTGCCGGTTTGGTGATGACGGGCGTTCTCCAAAAGGACGGTGCCGTCCCGATCTGTGCGCCGACGCTGACCTACCAGGGCTGGGCTGTCTGGCTGCTGCGTGAACTGATGGCCGTGCGAGCCGTGCAGGAAATCCAGAGGGCCACAGAGGCTGAGGATGCGGCTGATGAGTAGCGATTGCTCGCACCACGGCTGCTACGCACCCACCATGACGTGCGTCCACGGCGATCCGCCCGAGGATTGCCCTTACTTTGCGAAGGGGGCGGCGGCCGCTGATGCTGAAGCACCGGCGGAAAATGGCGAAGGCGCCGAAAGTCAGCTTCGCTTTCCGTGGACCGGCAATGCCATGGGGCCAGCCGATCTGCCCTATGTGGCCGGCGCTTCCAAGTTGAAGTTGCTGACGCTCGCTGGCGCGTCGGATGCGGGCAAGACCTCGCTACTCGCGGCGTTCTACCTGCTGATTGCCCGGGGCATTCGGCCCGATGGCGTCGAGTTTGCCGGCTCTGTCACCCTGGAAGGCTGGGAGAACATCGCCGGTAGCTTGCGCTGGACTTCGGCAAGCGGGCCCACGTTCCCGCCCCATACCTCTACGGGGGGCGGCCGAGAACCGGGGATGCTCCACCTGGCGCTCGATGCGCCGCAGGGGCGGTGCGAGTTGGTGGCAGCTGACGCGCCTGGGGAATGGTTCAGCTACTGGGCCTCCAATCAAGCCAGCCCGCAGGGCGAGGGCGCGCGTTGGCTTTCCGAGCGCACGGATGTCTTCCTGGTGATCGCAGACTCTCAGGCCCTGGCGGGGGCTGAACGCGGGCAGGCTCGTGTCGCCTTGGTCAATCTACTTCGTCGCATCGGCACAGAAGCGGCGGGGCGACCGGTCGCACTCGTATGGACAAAGTGCGACGTGACCGTGTCGCCTGAAATGGAAAAGCGAATCAAAGAGGCCGCCCAGCGCAGCCTCTACCACTACCAGGAGTTTCGCGTCAGCATGCTCCCAGCACCCGGTGAAGAGACGCGAAACCGCGGCCAGGGAATCGTCGAGCTGCTGGCTTGGACCCTGTCGGCCAAGCCCGCCATGGTCGCGCGCGAAGAGCGCGAAGACGCGAGTCGGGCCCTCTTCCAGACATTTGGAGCATTTGCATGAGCGGCCCGGATGCCAACGTTCGCATCGCGCTGTTTGGCGAATCCGATAACGGCAAAAGCCACTACGGCGCGCAGTTGCTCGAGCGCATCGAAGCTGAAAAGTGCGAGATCAAGCTGCGAGTGGCTGCGGCAGACGTCTCCGCTTTCGACGAGGTGCGCTGGCGTCTCGGTGCCGGCTTGCTGGCAGAGCACACTCCGTCGGGCGTCTATCAGGACGTGGTCCTGCCGGTCGTCGATGCGGGTGGCCGGGCGATGGATTTGACTTGGCCGGACTACGCAGGCGAGCAGGTCAGGCAGTTGATCGACAGCCGGGCAATGAAGCGAGAGTGGCTGGACCGGACTCAGGCCGCTCACGGCTGGGTCTTGATCGTGCGCCCCAAGTTGGCGGAAGCCGACGACGACATCTTCAGCAAGCCGCTGGCGCACGTCGTGCGCACGCCGGATGGCGAGGCGACGAAGCCGAGGCGCTCCATTCAGGCACGCCTGGTCGAGCTTCTCCAGATTCTGCTGCACGCGCGCGGGCTCCACGAGCGAGGACCGGTGCCGCCGCTGGTGGTGCTGCTGTCGTGCTGGGACGAGTTGAAGCTACCCGAAGGCACCAAGCCGAATGATTTGCTGAATGAGCAGTTGCCGTTGCTGGCGTCGTTCGTGCGGAGCAACTGGGGGGCGCGCGCCTCGGTGCTGGGCCTGTCCGCGCTGGGGGGTGAGCTAGACATGAAGCAAGCCAACGAGTCTTTCATCGACCGAGGTCCCGAGAACTCGGGTTTCGTCGTGGAGGCCGATGGCCGTTCGAATCCTGATCTGACGGTTCCCATCGTGCGCTTGGCCGACATGTCGGGGAACTGATGCGGCTGCACCAAGCGATATATGGAGCCGCCGCCGGGCACGCCCTCCTCATGGCGAGTGATGCAGGGCTTGCAGGGCAGTTCAGAAACGTCTCATGGCGCACCGACCTGCCGCAGACCTGCCCAGCCGGGGTTGAGTGGGCGCCGTATTTCCGGTTGATTAGGGAAGGCGCTTGGCTGATGTTCGTCCACACGCGCCGTGACGCTGCCGCCAATCGCGGCGGCATGGTGTTGTCGAGGGCTGCTTTCATTCCGCATGCCGATGTCGAGTCGCTCGGCGACTTGCGCCCGATCGCGGCAATCCTCGAGTCGCCCTGGTCCGAGGGAGACGGGCTCGATCCGATCGAGCTGGGTGCTCCGTCGAATGCGGAGAACGTCGCTGAGCCGTCGCAGGGCGCGGTCGCGATTGCCACGGCGCTCAACGGAAACGGGCCGAGGCCTATCGTGGTCCGTCAGGGCCAAGGCCTTGAGGAGACCATGTTCGAGATCTGGCGCAGGGCGCCGCCAGAGTACAGAAGCAAGCTGACGTTCGGCCTCAGCTTCGGCCCCGGCGACGTCCATGAACTGGCCGTGGTCTGCACGCCTGAAGCGCTCATGTCTCGCTGGCTCCCTGCGCAGGTGATCGATCTACAGGCGCCGATCCAGGCGGGAGCCCATGCCGCGACGATTCTGGATTGGCCTGGCGAAACCTCGGTCCGTGACTTTGCAAAGCAGGCCGGGCTTCGCCTGGACTCGCCGGTTGCCGTTGCCGTTGCCGTGCAGGCGTTCGATCTTTGGCGCAAGCCAGGCACGCCGGTCGATGACATCTTGCTGCTTCGCACGCTGATTGATGCCAGTGACAAGTTAGCGACGGCTGAAGCCGTGAAACTGGGGGCCACCAAGCGGGTTCTGGCCTCAGCGGCGAATTGGACCGTGGACAACGTGAAGGCGTTGCGCAACCTGGATTTTTCCGGGCTGGCAGAGGCGTCCATGCTTTCCGACGCCGTCCAGTTGTGGGTCAAGGACAGGGCCAGCACCGCCCATGCGGATGGCCTGCAAGAAATTCTCGCTGCCTGGCAAACTGGCAAGCCCACGCCGATGTGGTTGGCCGCGGTAGAGGCGGGCTTTCGTGCAGCGAGCGAGGCCAAGACGATTCAAAAACGCGGCTTTGAAGCCGTCTGGCAACTGCTGAGGGTCGAGGCTGCCCAAGCGTCGCGACTGCTGTCGCTGCTGGATCCGACCCACGAAAAGCGCGTGCTGGAAGTCGTCGACGATTCGCTTGCAGCCGGCGTCGCTGATGCGCTCGTGCCTGGGCTGCTTGCCAAGGGTTGGTGGCACCTGTGTGGCGTCTTGCTGGCGCGTTCCCGCCCACCCTTTGAAGCTGTAGAGGCCGCACTGGCTGTGTCGCCGGCCACCAAGGCATCAACGCAGGTGCTGCTGACCGGCGCGCTCAGCAAGGCTAGCGATGCAGAGGTGGTCGACGTCGCGATCGCGATCCAAGATCAGCATGTGACCAAGATGGCTTCCCAGGCCTGTGTTCGAACGCCGTCTGTGATGAAGCGCTTCGACTGGAAGCGTTTCGAGTGGTTCCTGCTGCTCAAACAGGCATTCGATCTATCGCCTGAAGTGTTGGATGCTCTGCCGAACCGCAAGACAGGCCTCGGCGAGACCATCGCCGCGCAGATGGCGGTCGAGTCGCTTTGGGGCGTAGTCGCGACCACGCCGCTCGCCAACATCTTGGACGTCAACGAGCGCGAGCGCGCCTGGGATCTCATTCCAAGCCCTCATTCGGCCCAGATCCTCGACGCGACCGCGCGCGGTTGGCTGGATCGATTTGAGCGCGAAGAGCAGAGCCTGGCGTCTGTGGAGCCCCGCCTCGCGGAAGTGATCGTCGCGATCGTCAAGCGCCGCGGCTATCTGATCGACGTCCTGCAACGGGCGCCCGCGGCATTCTTGTTGTATTTGAGCGAGTTCGGCTTCGAGAGTGACCGCGAGGTCTATAACTTCCTGAGGGATCTCAGCCAGAGCGCCCTGCGCCTCAGCGAGGCAGCCTCCAAGGCCTTGGGCGAGCTCATCAAGGCGAATGAGTGGCGCGACGCGGCCCGCGATGCGAAGGATCTGCTCGTTGTCCGAACGGACTTGAAGCCGTTGTATCGCGAGTGCTATCGCCTGCTCGGCCCCATCGACGTGCTGTGGGTCAGCTACAAGCTTGGCTTGCCGCCACCGCTCTCCAAAGACGAGGCCTGGGACGCGTTCGAAACGGAGGCGGCGACGCTTTACTCGAGCGGGCCGTGGCATGACGAGCTATGGAGCCGCAGCGGCGGACATCCGGGCGATCTGTCCAATGAAGGGTCTGGCCGCGCCAGCTGGCACCGATGCATTCGCGGCTTGCGCAATGGCATGGCACCTGGGGCGGAAGCCGTCCTTCACGAAATGGCTGCGCAGCACCCCTACAACGACACGTTGCGGCAGCTCCAGCGGCAGCGCTTTTGGCTATGACCCAGAAAAAAGTGAACTTCGACGGTGGACGGGCGTTGGTCATCGGCATCGGCCAGGGATATTGCCCTTCGCTGCAATTGCCCAGCCTAGTCCGCGAGGACGCGGAAGCGGTGGTGCAGATCCTGTGCGACCCCACGCTGTGCGGCTACCCGCCCTCGCAGGTCCGGCTGCTGCTGGACGAGCAGGCGACCAAGAGCAATATCGTCGACGCACTGCGCGAGCTGGCGGCAACGGCGAAGCCGGACGACACCGTCGTTGTCTTCTTCTCAGGGCACGGCGGCCGTAGGATTGGTGCACCGGAGTACGCTGGCTACCTCTACCCTGCGGACTGTGTGCCAGGTGATCCAGACGGTACCGGCCTGCTCGCGCAGGAGCTGACCGAACTGCTCGAGGCGATTCCTTCAGCGCGGGTGGTGCTGCTGATGGACGCCTGCCATGCCGAAGCCGCGGCGCACGTAAAGGCTGATGGGGAATCCAAAGGCATGCTGCCAGGTCTTCGAGACGCCGCGCTGGAGAAGCTTTCCTCGGGCGCTGGGCGTGTGGTCATTGCTTCATGTAGAGAGACTGAGGTGTCGATGACCTCACCATGGCGTGGGCACAGCCTGTTCACGCACTTCTTGCTTGAGGGGTTGCGGGGGCATGCGCGTGGCGCCGACGATGGGACTGTGCGTGTGCTGGATCTTTTCACGTACCTTTCTGAGCAGGTCCCGAAAAATCCCGTCGCCGGAACGGTTCAACATCCTGTTCTGCGGGCCCGCACCGAGAACAATTTTCCACTTGCCCTGCGCAAGGGCGGCTGGTTCAAGGGCGAGGACGCGGCCGCAGTACAGGCACCAGCACCGGCCCCGGCTGCACCCGCATTGGGGGCCGGGGCTCCAAGTTCTCTCACGATCGACTGGCGTAAGGTCGCACCTGTCATGGCTCAGCTCTATCCCAGCGGGCCAGGGCACAACGAGATCTGGTCTCGTGCCGGCGGAGACCCTTCGGCGCTTTCGCCGGCGGGCAATGGGCAGGCCGCTTGGTACGCGGCGCTCCGCCTGATCCACAACGGCGGCGGGGGCAATATCACGATGGACACGCTGCTGGACGCCGCTATGAACGACTTTCCGGGAAACAGCCAGCTACGATCAATGTAAGCCGATCGTAGCGATCCCGCGAGGCGTTATGTAGCGCCGGAAAAGGCCGTGCTGGGTTGAGCAGCGAAGACTTGACAGTACGATAGAGCTTCAGAGTTGGACGGCCGCTTTTGGGCGTCGAGTTCGGCAATGCGAACGACGGCACCCGCTGCCTAGCTGCCCGTGCGATGCCGACGGGCAGCTTCAGACCGATCCCGGTCACTCGGGCTCGATGGTCCGATCGGCTGCGTCTGTCATGACCGGCCATTCGACATTCGTCGGCATGTCTGGTCGCTGCACCTCAGAGACCGGCCATTTGAATGCCGAGGCACCGTTCCAGGCTCGAGTGGCCGGTCTCCTCTAGGCTCAGGTGTTTGCCAACGGCCAACGCATCTTTCCTCGACCTATTCGAATGACGCTCACAACCGTCTTTCCGCCCGCGGCAACTGCCGACAGCAGGCGTGGGGCCTGATCCCGGGGCGCCTTCTTAAAGTTCGCAACGAAGCCGTAGTCTGGAGTGAGCAGCTTTGCACGACCGTCATCGCCGGACGGATCGATCCGATACTGGCCTGCAGCAGGTGCATCATCAGCGCTGATGTCAAGGGCACGCGCCGAGCGAGATACGGTCCATTCGGACACGCTCTCGCTCAACATCTGCTTGAGAAAACGTCGCCAGAGCTCGGACGTTTCAGACGTTGGCCAGACACCCGTGTCTGTGAGCTCCTCCACCTCGTTGGATTGAAGCCAGGCGCGCATGTCTGCCGGGGTAAAGAAGTCTGGCTGAGCAGATTCCACTGCGGCCATAGCGGCTCGTCGGGAGGGCAGGCCGGCGCGAATGAGCATTGCCATTTGTAGCGTTGGGACGCCAGTCTCCAAGACTGCTGCCGCGCCACCGGCAATGTGCTCGGACTCCCAGCCCAGGCTCGTCCTACGCGTCCTGAGTGCCTCTAGCGCCCACACCAACCGGTAGGTGAACGCCTCTTCGACCACCTTCATGTTTTCTGGCCCGATCGTCGCCACCTCCGTCCCGGTCACCCACTGGGCAAGAGTCTCCTGCCAACCTTCCAGGAGAGCATTCTTCTTGTCGGGAATGAATGGGCGAACGACAAGCAGCCGCTCTGCGAGCTGCGCAAGAGAGGTCGTGAGCGTGTCGCTATCACCAGAGATCGCGGCAAGGTCAGCTTCGTCGAGCAGCGACTCGAGCTCGTCCGCCATCGCATCAAGGGTGAGACCTGCATCCAATCCAACCCCCATCGCGAAGTGGCCCTTTCGGGCAGATGCGGAGGTGTTGGACCAGATGAGATTGGCTCGGGCGGCAAAGACTTGTCGTTGAATCTCCCGCGTCCCCTCCGGTTCACGCAGCACTTGTCGAGCCCAGAGCGAGCCTGTGAGGGCTGCATCAAGTAGTGATGGCAAATCAGCTGTCTCGGAATCGAGCGCTTCGATAAGCCCAAACACCGTTGTATCAAGGCGCTCTACCAGCGCCGCCAGCGGTTCTTCGTCGACGCTTCGCTCGGTCTCATCGTCACCATCCGAATCCTCATCTTCCGACCCTCCAGCTTGTGCAGCGTCCTCGGGAGCGGCGAGGCGGGCGGTCAGTTCAGCCTCTTCTGTTGCGGAGCGCCAGGCCTCTCGTGAGTTTGAAAGATATTCCCAAGCGTCGTCTCGCCCGAGAACTCCTTCGCGTGATAGACGCACCAGTATCTCCGCAACGATCTGGATGAGACCGCTCTTAAGCGTTCGGGCCTTGGTAGAAGCAACTAGCTCCTTCCACTCCCTGGTGCGCCAATCGACTTTGTCAAAGATGGTATGGACTATGAGGCCTTCGACGTCCACGAATGCTCGTCCGGCGCGACCCGCAACGTTGGCGAACTCTTCCCCTTCGATGAGCTTACCTGCGCGGTAGAGCGCGGGAACCAGCAGAACCGCAGCGTTCAAGTTGAGGCCTTGCGACAGAGTCGGCGAAGCGACTATGACCTTGAGAGTCCCATCGGAAATCAGGAGCTCGAGCTCGCGCAAGAAGGGACTCGGAAGGCGCCCGTGGTGGATGGCGACACCGGACTTCAGGCTGACGACCGCAGGATGTTTTTCGCCGAGCCACTCATTGCCAATCTCCACCGCTCTGACGATAGATGCCTGGTCGTCCAGCAACGAATCGAGATAGCCTCTGCGGGTCAAGTCGACAACCTTCTTGCCGTAGCCTTCCACCCAGTTTGCTTGCGTCGAGAAGATCAGCGTCCGCTTTCCCTTTCTCGCAAACTCCCATGCCGCAAACAGCGTTAGCTGTGCGTTCACCCGGGGGTACGGATTCTTCTCCTTGCCGCGCGCCGCGACCTGTTCGACGAACTTGCTGATGCGCGGTCCGTCGTTTTCAAGGTCGAGCGACAACAATGCGTCTGACCCTCGCCAAGTCAGTCTCCCGTAGCGCTGACGAGTGGGGCGCCAATCGCATCTCACCGTCTCGCCAGGTTCGTCCGCGCGAATCCACATGTTGAGGTCGTCAAGCTCCTCGCCGCTCGGCAATATCGCTGAGAGGCATACGATTCTTCTAGTGCCTGCATCAGAACGTCTTAGGAGCCGTTGAACAAGAGTCTCGTACCGGATCTCTCGCTCGCTCGGCCCAATCATGTGGCCTTCGTCCAGAACAATCAGACCAACGTCGTTCAGCAACTCAGGGTCGCTGCGGAGTGCGAAGTCAATTTTCTCCGGCGTAGAAATGACGATGCTGCAAGAACCAAGCGCATCCTCGTCGCTCGAAGAGACGCCGCTGGCGCCATACAGCGATGAGACGCTGAATCCCAGCGGTTCAAAAGTTTTGCGAAAGCTCCTCTCCGTCTGCGCCGAGAGCGCGCGCAGGGGAGTGACTATCAGGACGCGTCGCCCCGTAGATAGCGTCATCAGCGATGCGATCTCGGCGACCCTGGTCTTGCCGGCGCTCGTCGGAAGTGAAACGACCAGGTCGTCAGCTAGATCGGTGGATCTTGCAGCGGCTTCACGTTGCGACGGCCAAAGTTCGACCTCGGAGACCTTGCGGGAAAAAAGGACGCCAATGAAAAGTGCCCGCAGGTCCTCATACGTCTCTTCGCTTCCGTCCGGCCCTTGGGTTGGCAGGACTTGGTGCAGAGAGTGCCCCCAGAGGTCATCAACAAGGTGCCTGCACAGGCTCGAGATCCACCACAAGGGGACGTTTGCGGCGATGTCGGCCAACTTGGCGGTGAGTGACAACAGCTCGACGGCCGAGGCAATCGCTTCTTCAGACCCGGTCTCCAACGCAAAGTCGAAATAGGCCAATGCTCTGAATAGGCTTGTGTTCAGAATCGTGGCCAAGACCGCTTCTACGGATTCTCCTCCCTGAAGCGCCTCGGACAGCCCTTCGTCACTGTTCTCCCGGGAGGCGAGCCACTCCCGAACCATGCTGCGCAAACCATCCATGTCACGGAGCAGGAGACGCATCAGCCCGACTTCCGCCGGCGCCGAGTTCAGATCGGATGACACCTCGTTGAACAGTGAGTAGGCAACCGCAGAATATCCGGCGAGGTGGTAAGCCGTGGCGGCAAGTGTGCGTTTGAAGCCTCGGTCATCCGCCTCGGGATCGCCGTTGCGCACAATGGCTTCGAATGCGTTGCCAGCTCGCTCAAAGGCCTTGGATGTAATCAGGGAAGAGCCTGCCTTGCTTCGCAACGACATCGCGGCGCGAAGTAGAGCGAATCCATGCTCTGCGAGATCGACCTCGATGGTCTTTCCAAGCGGCTGTACATCCTCCGGCAGGACACCATCCACGCGCATCAAAGACCAGGCGGCTCCGCGATAGAGCAAGCGGCCAAGCAGGCCATCTTCGGTCGCCGCAGTCAGGAACTGCTCAAGTTCTTCAGTTGTTTCCAAGGTCACCTACCTCTTTGAAAACCTTGGCGATGAAGGCTTGGTGGTCGTCAATATGAAGGTTCACAACGTAGTGATCGCGATCGACGCCCGCAGCACCAAGGTCGGCCCTCAGTGATGCATGGGGGCCGTTTCCGGAGACCGTGAACAACATGTGGTCGATGCGGTCCGACGACAGAGCTTTCACGCCCACCTCGTCGCGCAAGTCCCGACCGAGCGCGTTGTCGGCTGCATCGGTGCTTTCGAGTAGACGGTTGGCAACGAACAGCAGAGAGTCAGGTGTGCAGCGTCCACTGTCCCGGTCCAGGACTTTTCGCGCGCTCGTTACTGTTGATTTGCCCAGAACGGCATTGCTCTTGGCCTCCCCCTTGAGCAGCCAAAGATGCTCGCCTAGATATCCAGCCCCGATGAAGTCGTCCCCGCGCATGGCCATGCTTCGGCCATCCTTGTACCTAAGTCGACGAACTGGGACGCGGAGACCGATCTCCTCTTCCACCAGTTCAGTGGCGAGGATCTCACCGAGGTCACCAGAACGGGACTTGGGAGTCTGAGGCAGCGCGCTCTGAAGTATTTCTGCCGCCGCTGGAAAGCCAAGACGAGCTACGTCTTCGGCGATGCGCTCCAGGCGGTCGTAGTGAGAGCGAACGGTGACCGCGAGATGGCCGCTGACTTTCGCGCGACCTCCCGGAGATTCTGTGTAGAGCCAGTAGCGTTTTCGCTCATCCTCTTCCTTGGTCGAATCGCACCATTCCTCGAACAGCTTCATATTGTTCTCTCCCTGAGGAAACCATACATCAATAGCTGTATCAATGCATCCGGTCCGGTCCGAGCCGCCACGCAGCAGCCGGTCGTGGAGGTCGGGACTTGGCCGTCTGCGCCATTGCGTCGCCACACCGGCGAGTCGCCGTTCGGCTCGTGATCCTGTTCTGATCCCAATTTGATTCCACGTCCGGGTAAACACGCAACCGGCCATAGGCTGTCATTTGCCAGCGGCGGCTTCCTGGAAAGGGACGCTAATGAGCGCTCGCGCCGCCGCCGCGCGGCTTGGCTACTCCTGGTTCGAGCCCGACAAACACGTTGCGGGTGTCGACGAGGCGGGGTGTGGCTCGCTCACCAACCCTATCGTGGCCGCGGCGTGATCCCCGATAAGTCGATGCGGATCTCCGCGGATGTGGGGCTTGAAGAAGCGTGCCCACTGTGGCGTCACCAATATCGGCCCAGCGAACCGAACGGCTTCCAACACGCTCAGTAGTAGCTATCGTTCTTTTCCATTTCCCCAAGCCAGGAGTAGATACCGCCCAGCAGCATGAACACGCTGTCCATGACTTCGGAGAGGTGCCTTACGTTGACGTGCCGAAGCTCGGGAAGCGACACCTCGCCCTTCTTCGTCGTCGGGTATCGGAAGGCGAAAGAACCAGGATCGACGCTATCGAGCTGGCAGATGAAATCCTCAATGGCCGTCAACTCTTGGTCGTCCTTACGGGGATCGAGTTGTTCGACGTGCCGGCGCAGTTCGTCCCACAGTGGCATCAGACCGTGTTTGTGATCGGCGACAGCCTCCTTGCCAACTAGGCGGCGTGCCAGCGGTAGGATCAGTTTCAGTTGGAGTTCCAGTCCTTGGCGATACAAGAACACCAGCGGGTAAACAGCGCTGTCGAGGGATGCCTTCCGATCGGCTAACGCCCAGACAAGGGCGTCGGCAGCATCCTTGTAGCCCGCAGCGTAGATATCCCAAGGGAAGTGGGTCCAACCCAGCATCGCGTTGTTGTGCCAGTCTTCGCCCTGGATAAAGAGCAGTTGCCCGGCGAAGTCAGAGGGCGACCTCACTCTGGCGAGCGGATCCAACTCCGCTGCCTTATCGTCTTGGTCGTTCTCCACAATGCCTCCTCGGGAATTTGGTGGTGGCCGGCGTGCGGCTGGCTTGTCAGTTCGTCGGAACGCCGTAGCGTTTGAATACAGCCTCGAAGAAGGCCTTCACATCCGCTTTGGCTGTAGGCGCCAGCAGTTCCGCCGCCCCGAAGCGATAGACTTCATAACCTGCCAGCTTGAGTTCTCGGTCGGCCCTGACCATCTGCGCGTAGCGCTGCACGTTGGCGACACCTGCCGTATCCGCGTAGTGGTGTTTGCCGTCGACCTCGATGACGACTCGCACGCCCTGCGGCAGCAGGAGCAGGAAGTCCATGCGAAAGCGCAAAAGTGCATCCGGCCCTCGCTCCTTGACCGTGCGTGGGTCCCAGTGCAGCCATACTTCCGGTAGCAGCGCTGGTAGGTTCGGTACGGCACTGCGGAATCCCTCGAAGAATGCATCGAACAGCAAGGACTGCGGCGGAGAGTTGCCGGGCAAGCTGGCTTTGAGACGCGTGTACAGCGATCGTTTGGCCTGCGTAGCATCGGTGATCTGCTCGGTATCGCTCCACCACTGCTGCAGGTCGTTCCAGCGCAGTCCTTCGTTGCCGATGGGGCGGTCATAGACAAGCACCTTATCCGCGTTGGTAACGATCTCCACGTCGTTGTCCAACGCGTCTCGGAAACGCAGGTCGGGCTTGTTGGGTGAGGCGAAGATAAGATTCTTCGGCCGGCCTTTGTCCTTTGCATACAACGACACCAGTGAGAAGACCGGGTAGCCGCCCTCCGAATCAGTCTCACGCAGTTCGACGCCGCAACCGTGCAGCGACTCGTTGACGCAAGCAACGAAGTGGCGTTGCGCTGCCTCGTCGGGACGCACGTCGGCCGAAGCCAGTCCCTCCAGAAACAACGCAAAGCGTCGGTCGGAGGCGTCATAGGCGCCCAACTGGTCGAACAGTGTTTCAGCCGGCCAATCCTCCGGATTGCGATGGACGTGCTGCTGAATTTCCGCGCGCAATCCTGCGGGCCTTCCGCTCAACAGGTGCATCCATTCATTTGCGTCCAAGATCCACAAGCGCTCCAGCAGGGCGTCGAACTTACGAGCATCCCCATACAGTTCTTCGCTATTGAGCCGCCGCGCGACCTCGCGCCGATATCGCTTCGGGATTGGCGGGCACGCGCTGTCGCTCCAGAGAATGTCCTGAATCTGGTTACGGGTGGTGGCATTGGGCGGATGACGTATCAGAAGCTTGCGCGCAACCGCAGGCAGATCGGTGTCTGCCGCTGCGTCGAAGCTGGAGGTCATGCGCTCGCGCTTTGAGCCGTCGGCGGCAGGCGCAGGCAGCCCCAACTCTTCGCAAAGCGTCGGCAACATCGTATGGGTGCCGGTGTCTTTCAATCCCGCGATGAACGGTTCCAGCAGCGTGCGAAGTTGTGCATAGTCCATCGGGAGTGACTCATATTGCAGCGCCAAAGCGCGAAGCAGCGCATCGATGTCGGCGACTTCACTCCATGCCTCATCTCCAGCGTCTGCTGAAACTATGCCAGCGATTGAGCCCCCCAAAAAACGGTGACTGTGCCGCACAGTGCGTCGAGCCCCATCGCTCCGAGGGCGGCCTGAAGTTGCACCCTCCACCGTACGGCGCGCATCAAGGTAGTTGTCGCCTCGGTTATGCAGCCAATGGCTGACTATCCTTGCTGCGCCGGGTCGCAGCGACGACAGAGTCGCGTTCTGGGTTGAGCGTGACGGCCGCGATGTGCGACCAGTCCCGCGTGCGGCCTGACCGGCGCACATCGGCAAGCGCAATGACCGCTTGATGCCGGACAGCGTGAGTAGGCCAGTCGCAAATCAACGGCCGCTCCCGCTGCGCAGCCGTCATTCCTAAGGCTCGGGAAAGTGCCCGCTCTGAATCATTGCGAAATGTTTCCGATTGAGGTAGCTTGCCTCCTGAGGAGGGCGCCACGATGCGGAGACGAGGAAGAGCGAGCACGGCTGAATACCTGATGGACTTGGTCGCGATGCTGCCCTGGTTAGCCGGGATCGGGCTGGCCGTGCTGAGCTATTTCTGGCTGCATGCTTTGGCGAGCGCGCCGCTGCCCCTCGCCAACACGCCCCAGGATATCGGCCAGCTTGCCACCAGCGGCATCTGGCGCGGCTTGGCCTACGCAGGCCAATACATCCTTCCCTTCATTTGCGTCATGGGGGCACTCGCCTCGGCGATTCGCCGCCGTGAACGCCGGAAGCTAATCGGTTCTGTGGCTCGTAGTGACGCTGCAGACGCGCTGGATGGGATGAGTTGGAGGGAGTTCGAACTGCTCGTGGGTGAGGGTTTCCGGCAGCAAGGCTACGCGGTTTCGGAAGTTGGTGGCGGCGGGCCTGACGGCGGAATCGACCTCGTCCTTATCAAGGCCAGCGAGAAGTTTCTGGTCCAGTGCAAGCAATGGAAAGCGTTCAAGGTCGGCGTGACCGTGGTTCGCGAGCTCTATGGTGTCATGGCGGCGCGCGGCGCGGCAGGTGGTTTCGTCGTGACGTCTGGGCGGTTTACCGAGGAGGCCAAGGCTTTTGCCAGTGGTCGCAACATCCGCCTGATCGACGGCCCCGGGTTGCTTCACTTGATTCGCGGAGGGCGGTCCGTTTCGCCGGCTGTGTCCGAGCCTGCACATGGTGAGGCTGTCGCTGCTTCATCCGCTCGCGGTGGGTTGCCCTCGTGTCCGGTCTGTTCGAAAGCAATGCTTCGCCGTGTCGCGAAGCGCGGAGCGTCGGCCGGGGATGCGTTCTGGGGATGCTCTGGCTATCCTGGCTGCAAAGGCACGCGGTCGATATGGGGCGGCTGCGGGCAGCCTGTTTTTCGCAGGGTGCTGCGAGGGCATAGGCCGTGGCGTACGTGACCCAGGTACAGCCCTTTCGCAGTCGTGTGCTGCCGGATGGCTTTGTCGTGGCCACAGCGCGCAGTGGTGACCACGCATTCTTCTCCGCTAAGGAGTTCGATCAGTTCCAGCAGTCTCCGGCGAGCTTGCCGTTGCGACGGCAGGCCGAACTGCGTGCGCGGTTCCTGCTTGGTGACAGTGCGCCGTCGGCGGGCATGCGCCGGTTGATCAACTCGCGGGTCGCTGCGAAGCGAGAGACGGTCTCCGCGGGGCCTGCGTTGCACATCATCGTACCGACCTTGCAATGTGCCCACTCCTGCCGCTATTGCCAGGTCAGTCGTTCGCTGCATGACGAGGGCCATACCATCTCTACGGCTGACCTCGATGCCGCTTGCGACACGATCTTCGAGAGCGCGTCGCCCACGTTGACCGCGGAGTTCCAGGGGGGCGATCCACTACTGCGCTTCGACCTGATTAAGCGCGCCGTCCTGCGCATCCAGACTCGAAACGCGTCCGAGGGACGCCGCATCCGCTTTGTCGTCGCCTCGACGCTGCACCAGCTCGATGCCGAGATGTGCGATTTCTTCAAGACCCATGGGGTCTACCTGTCGACCAGCATCGACGGCCCGCGTGATCTGCACAACTGCAACCGGCCGGTTCCCGGGCGCGATGCATACGAGCGGACTTTGACCGGTGTCGATCTGGCGCGAAAGCACACCGGGGTGGACGCGGTGGCAGCGTTGATGACGACGACCAAGGCGTCACTCGATCAGCCGGAAGCCATCGTCGACGAGTACGTTCGGTTGGGATTCGGTGAGATCTTCCTGCGGCCGCTGAGCAGCTATGGTTTCGCCAAACGCAACCAGGCTCTGCTGGGCTACTCAGTGCAGGACTTTTTCCGCTTCTACCTGCGAGGTCTGCGGCGCGTGCTGCATTGGAATCGGCAAGGCGTGGCGATCCGCGAGGTCTATGCGTCGATCCTGCTCAACAAGATGCTGTCCACCTTCGACGCCGGCTATGTGGATCTGCAGAGCCCGACCGGCGCTGGCGCCAGCGTGCTGGTCTACAACTATGACGGCTACGTCTATCCCAGTGACGAGGCGCGCATGATGGCCGAGACTGGCGACACCTCGCTGCGCATGGGGCGTATCGGAACGCCGCTCGAGGCGCTCCTGGCTTCGCCGGTACGGGCCGAGCTCGTGAAGGCCAGCCAGGTGGACGACATGGCTGGGTGCCAGGCTTGCCCCTACAGCCTCTTCTGTGCCCCGAATCCCGTGGATGCGCAGGCGCAGTTCGGCACGCCCTTTGTCCCCGCACATGACACCGAGCATTGCCAACGTCACCTGGGCATGTTCGATGCCATGTTCATGGCGGTGCGTACGGCGGATGAGACCTTGCTGGACCTCTTTCACGCGTGGGCGCGCCCGACAGCGGAGGCGCAGGTCTGATGCGCAAGCTCACGGCCACATTCCAGCCGGCATGCGAAGCGCTCGTGCATCGGGTCGTCGGCTACGCCGAGGTCGCCGCCGAATGGACGCCTCACCTTCGCTTTCTGGTGAAGGCCGAGTCCATGGAGGAGAGGGCTGGCGTCGAAGCGCTAAAAGACGCGGGGCTTGCGAACGTCGCCTGGGTTCAAAGTGCGGCGCTTCAGGACGGTGACGTCGTTGTGCCGCATCCCGATAGGGACGAGGCCGTCGTGCTGATGCGGGAATCGGACACGCACCACGCGTTGTTCATGACCAACCGGTGCAACAGCTATTGCCTGATGTGTTCGCAGCCGCCCACGCCGGGAGAAGACAGTTGGCTGGTGGCGGAGGCCATCGATGCCATTCGCCACATGCGCTTTTCGCCGAAGCTGCTCGGGCTGACGGGTGGCGAGCCCCTGCTGTTGGGGGCAGAACTGCGGCGAGTGATTGATGCCGTCGCTCAATACCATCCGCAGACCCGGATGGAGGTTTTGACCAACGGGCGGCTGTTTGCTCATCCGCAGGTGGCATCGACGATTCTTGACGGGCTGTCGGTACCGGTGCGATGGCTGGTTCCGCTCTATGGCCATGCCGACTTCGTGCATGACTTTGTGGTCCAGGCGCATGGCGCCTATGACGAGACGCTGGCTGGACTGCTGGCGCTTCAGGCGCATCGGCAGGCCATTCAGCTTCGCATCGTGTTGATCGAGCCTGTGTTGCAGGTCCTGCCGGAACTGGCAGGATTCATTGGCCGTAACTTGCCTTTTGTTCGCGAAGTGGCCTTGATGGGGTGTGAGCCGACCGGATTCGCGCTGGCCAACCGCGCGTTGTGCGAGGTGGATCTGAGCGCGTGGGGCGATACGCTGGAGCAGGCGGCGCGAGTGCTCCGGCGTCACGCCGTTCCTCATTTGTTCATGAATGCGCCGCTCTGCGCGCTACCTCGGACGCTGTGGCCCGTTGCCAGTCGGAGCATCTCCGATTGGAAGAACGTCTACGCCAGCGAGTGCGATCGCTGTACTGTGAAGGCCGGATGCGCGGGGCTGTTTGCGTGGCACGAGAAAGGCTGGAAGCCCGCGCCGCTGAAAACCATCGAGGCAGGGGAAGTCATCGCATGAGCACGTTCATCCGCAATCTGTCGCTGTTCGTTGCCAGTCTTCCTTTGATGACAACAAAGAGTCTCTCAGCGGTTCCCGGCCCCAAAGCGGAGATTGATCCGCTGGACGCGACAGGGCCAGTTCCGCTGCGGCCATTGAACCTGGAAGCCGACAACCTGTTTGCGGGTCATCGCTCCCATTCCAGTCATCGGTCCCATTCAAGTCACAGCTCGCACTATTCGGGTTCCGGCGGCGGCAGTTCGAGCTATCGTGCACCTGCCTATGTGGCGCCGAGTCCAGCTCCCGCTCCTTCTTATGTGCAGCCTGCACCAGCGCCGGCACCCACGCCTTCGCGGGCTTCCTCGCTGTATGAAGCAGTTCCCGGGAATGCGACTAATCGATTCGCAGCGCCCGGTGCCAGCGCTCGACCTGGGCAGACCGTCCCCGGCAACTCCGCGGCAGCGCGGGAGGAACTGACTCATCCGGAAAAGCTACGGCTCCAGATCATGCGAGTGCAGATCAAGCTCAGGGGGCTGGGGCTCTATGACGGACCAGTGGACGGGACGATGAACGAAGACACGCGACGGGCGCTGCGCTATTTCCAGGACCTCAAGGGCTTGCAGAAGACCGGCACGATGACGACGCCTACGCTCAACGCCATGGGCATTCCGGCAGTCAATTAGCTTCAGGATGCTTGGCCGAGAGCGGGAGATGGATGTCTCTTCATGGCCCTTGCCGATGAGCCGCTAGAACGGGATGTCGTCATCCATGTCGTCGAACGAAGCCGCGGGAGCGGCTGTCTGGCTGGCGCGGCCGCGCGCTCTCGCAGGGGCGGGCGTTGTGGTCTGGGGCGCGGGCGCGGGCGCGGGCGCGGCAGGCGAGGGCGGGACCTCGACGCCGGCACCATCCAAGGCGGCCTTCAAGGCCTCCTCCACGGCATCGATGCGCTGCTTGCAGACCTTGTAGGCACTCACCGATTCGGTGACGATGGTCAGCAGGTCGTCAATGTTGGGTTCGTCCTGCGTGCGCAGGGTCTCGGCATGGCGTTGCAGCATGCCGTACGCTTCTCTAAAGCTCGTCGTCATGGGCTTGTCTTTCGTGTCTTGCCGGCCGGCCTCGCGTTGATCCGGCCGTCTCTGAACTGGATGTCGATGGTGGTGAGTGCCTGGGCCTGCACGGTGTCGGTGACGGGTTGGCCGTCAGGCGCGCGGACGATGGCGAAACCGCGGCCGAGCGTCTTCTCCGGGCCCTGGCCCGTCACTTCGCGCATGAGGGCTTCGGCACCGGCCCGTGCCTGTTGAATCGAACCCTGGGCGCGCTCTGCCAGGCGCAGCATTTGGTCATTCACCGACTGTCGCGTGGTTCGTACCGTCGCTCCGCCTTCGGCCGTGATTGCCTGGAAGTTCAGATCTGTCCTGCTGCGTACAGCGCCGACCTGGTCCTGGGAGTGGACGCGGATGTCGTTCATGAGCGCGGGCACCTGCTGCCGCGCCGAGGACACATGCAGTGCTGCTTCGGTGTTGGTCTGGTGGAGGAGGGCCGTGCTGCTCACCCTGGCGTCATGGATCTGGTGCAGCGCGGCGGCCTGCAATTGGTGCAGGGTTTCGGCACTGAACTGTCGGGCACGGCTCAGATGGGTCCTGGCATCCGCCCGGACTTGCGCGTCGTAGCGCTCCGTCTTGCTCTTCGCACTTTGGGCGATGCGGGAAGCCGCGGCGAAGATGTCCTGAGCAGCGCGGCTGGCCTCGCGCACCCTTCGCAGGATGTGCTGCTCGATGCCGGCGATCACCTTGCTGGGGGTGTCGAAGCGGATATGGGCGACCTCGTCGGGCAGCGTGTTGTCGCGTTCATGGCCGATCCCGGTGAGGACCGGGATGTCCAGGTCGCAGATGAAGCGGACCAGGTCGTAGTCGTTGAGCCAGGCCAGGTCGTTGACGGCGCCCCCTCCGCGGATGAGCGCGACGGCGTCGGGTGGGGTCGACTTGTTCACTCGTTCGAGCGCCAATGCCAGAGCCGAGACGATCTCCCGGGCGGCCCCTTCGCCCTGGAAGCGGCTGTGGGCGTAGATGAAGCGGCAGATGCCGAAGCGCTCCAGCCGCTCGGCCTCTTTGCGGAAGTCGCCGAGGCCCGCGCCGTCTTCGGGAGCGATCACCACGACGGTCCGGTAGTCCCAGGGCGGCGCGAGCCGGCGGTTCTGGTTGAAGACGCCTTCCTTTTGCAGTCGGTCCCGGATCTCCTTCTTGCGGGCTTCGAGGTCGCCCAGCGTGTAGTCGGGGTCGATGGCATCGATGTCGAGGCTGAAGCCGTACTGGGCGTTGAAGACCGGCCGGGCGCGCACCAGCAGCTTGATGCCAGCGCCGATGACGGCGCCGGTGTCCTTCTCGAACTCTGGGAGGATGCGTGAGGCGGTTGAACTCCAGATGACGCCCCTGGCTTTGGCGATGGGCTGGCCGCTGCCGTCTCGCTCGGATAGCTCAAGGTAGACATGGCCGCGTACGCGGGCCTCGACCACCTCGACCAGTGTCCAGACACCCTTGTCGAAGGCGTGGGCGACCGCGTCGGCGACCCCGCCGAGCAGGCGCGAGAGGGAGATGCCTTTGCCGGGGGAAACGGCGATCGCGACTGTTGCAGTCGGGAGCGCCAGTTCCGCTGGAGAAGTGGACGTGCTGACCGATGCGGGTAACCACTGGGCGAACCTTCAGGTCACGTCCGTCCTCGACGTACCAGCGCTTGACCGCACCGTCGAAGCGCGCGCCAAGCGACTTGGCGGCGTCCTTCTGGGCGAAGGGGACGTTGAGGTAGTGCCGGGGCATGGTTTGCAATCGTTTCCTGTCCGGAGAATTGTTGCAGACCGAGCCTCCTCAGGAACGCTGAAGACCGATGACGTGCGTGCCAGCAGTTCCTGCCGTCGGGCTCTACGGGCTTCGCCCCAGGCCAACGATGTCGTCCTGACCATTCGGCTTCGATCCCTCACGCCTTCGGCTGTCGCTGCGCGGCAGCCTGCGCGCTGCGCTTGCCTCGAGGACGGGGTGGTGGGGCTGGCTTGCTGGTTCCCTTCATCCTTGCACACCGTTCTCGCGGTCAAGGTCTGCGCGTGCTGCGCACGCTTGCGGCCTCGCGGCCGTCTCCGAACCTGTGACCGCTGCGCTGCGATGTGCCGGTTCCGGTCCCGGGCAACTCCGCCCGGTCACTGGAGGCCGTCATGGCACACGATCTTTTCTCTTCTCTCGATCTTCTTGGTTCTGTTCCCACTGCTTCGCTGATGGTCCAGGATCGCTCTGGCGAGTACCGACCGGCGACTGCGGAAGAGCTGCTGCTGGCGGCCCAGCAGGTGCTGGCGGGACAAGTGCGGGGCACCGACGTGATGGACTCGCCGGCTGCCGTGCGGGCGTTCCTCAAGCTGCGTCTGGGCGTGCTGCCGCATGAGGTGTTCGCCGTGATTCACCTGGATGCGCAACACCGCGTGCTGGATTACGTCGAGATGTTCCGGGGCACGGTGAACCAGACGTCGGTATTCCCACGCGAGATCGTCAAGGAGGCGCTGGCGCGGAATGCTGCGGCGCTACTGCTGGTTCATAACCATCCGTCGGGCGCTGCGGAGCCCTCGCGAGCGGACGAAGTCCTGACGCGGAATCTCAAGGAGGCGTTGGCGCTGGTGGATGTCCGGGTCCTCGATCACTTGATCGTTGCCGGGCCGACGGTGCTGTCCTTCGCTGAGCGCGGGCTGCTTTGAGAGGAGGGGCTCGGCCCCTTCTTCTGCTTTGCGTCGGTTCGCCAGGCGCGTCGGCATGAGGCCTCTCGTGGACTGATGTTGTGCTGGATTCGGAGGGCTTGCTGTTCCGTTCATCCTGTCACGGCGTGCTCGGTCGTCAAGGGCGGCGCGCCGTTGGCGCTTGCGGCCGCGCGGCCGCCTTTGGCCCCTGACCCCCTGCGCTGCGCCGTGCGGATCACGGTCCCGGGCAATCCCGCCCGAACAACCGGAGGTCCTCATGGACGAAAAATCTTACGTGTCGCTGGAGCAGAGGCTGTGCCTCGTTTGTGGCCCGCCTTTCGATACCGGCAACCTGCTGCTGGACAAGCGCCTTCGCCCGAGCATGGCGCATCACACGATCACCGGCTGGGGCCTGTGCGCGGAGCATCAAGCGCTGTTCGACGACGGCTTCGTCGCGCTGGTCGAGTGCGATTCCGAGCGCAGTGGCGTGTCGGCTGGCGTTGGGACGCTCAGGCCTGAGCAAGCCTACCGCACAGGGCGCCTCGCCCATCTCCGAAGGGAGGTGTTCATGCGTCTGTTCAATGCATCCATCGCAGACGGGCAGGCTTGTGTCTTTGTCGAGCCGGGTGTGATCGCTCAGTTGGAGACGATGGCGTCTGCGCCACGCTGATCGGCCTCCACGGCTGATGATGCGCCGCCGGTTCTGGGCGGCGCATCGTGCATATTGACATGGCAGCAGGCGTCCTGGGCCGGACCTAGAGTACCGGCCTGCCTAGAACGGTGGCCCGAGATCACTGCTGAAGTCGTCGGCATCCCGCCATCCACGCCCGGCGCGGAACGTGCGCGTCGCATTTGCGGCGAGCAACAGCGCTCTTCTGCTGGCGCCACGCTGACGCAGCGGCAGAGGGCGGCGAGGGCCAGCCATTCCGGTGGGCGTTGTCTGCTGAAATCCTATTGCGCCATCTCGATCAGGTGACATTGCCGGTGACGAATGACGTTCGGCGCGCTTGTGTGTCACAGGTCACGGCATCCATCGTGCGTTGTGCGATCCGTGCTTCGTGGCGAACGTGTAAGCCGCGTGGCGAGGGCCTGTGCCACTGGTTCCGTTCGAGGGGCGATCCGCTCCCGCGGCCTTGTCTTTGAGCGTGAATCCTGGCGTGGGCACGGCAGGCCTGCGCTCCGCTGTGCTGCGCTTCGGCCCGCCTCGGGCTTGATCGCCGCAACCGGCATGCCCAACAAATTTCCCCTGCGCTGTGCGCATTCCTCGCGAGGCAAATTTGCCGGGCCTGCCGGTCCTCCACTGCGTTGCGGCCTCCGGTGCGACGCGCCCGACCCGCGCCGGCCGGATCACCGCACAAGGCCGCGATGGGCGCGGACCTGGCACCACCTCGAAAGGAAACACCATGAGCACCATCGGCCAATTCACCGCCTCGGGCAACAGCTATACCGGCACCGTGCGCACACTCACGCTGAACGTCAAGGTCCGCATCGTGCCCAATGACAAGGGCAGCGACAACGCGCCGGACTTCCGTATCGTGGCCGGCAATGGGCTGGAGATCGGCGCGGCCTGGAAGAAGGTCAGCCGTGCGGAGCGGCCTTACCTCTCGGTGACCCTCGATGACCCATCGTTCCCGTCCACCATCTACGCCCGCCTGGTCGAAGGCGAAGAAGGTGCGCACCAGCTGATCTGGACACGCACCAAGGCCGACTGATCGTCGTCCTGGGCGCCCCGCTTCGGCGGGGCGCCTTGCGGCTGGATTTCCGCACCCAGGTTGCGCTCGCTCAAGGGGTGATATCTCCATCGCAAGCGCATGTCCGGTTCTGCGCGAAGACGCTTTGGTGGCCTGACGTCTTTCAGGTTCCGTTAGGAGGCGTGAGTCCGTGAAGGCTTGACAGCGTAGAGGCCATTTGTCGAGTCATCGGCTTGTCGTGCTCGCGTGAAAGCGTGTTTGCGCTTGTGCGGCAGTTGTGCGTCTGCGGCGCCGCCGCACCGCGCTCTCGTGCTGAAGCATCGAGCCATCCGGCCACGCGTGTCCGGGCGTCTCGACCCTGCGGGCGTCAATCGCTGACGCCTCCGCACCTGGCGGCGCTGCGCGCTGCGCTTGCCTGGGTGCCAGTGCGGGGGCTGGCTTGCTGTGATGCCCATCGTGCCACGGCGCTCTGGCCGTCAAGGTCGGCGCGTGCTTTGCACGCTGGCGGCTTGGCGGCCGTCCTGCGGACCCTGTGACGGCGGCGTTGCGCCGTGCGCTCCTCGGCACCGGGCAATCCCGCCCGGACACCTTCGAGGACTTCACCATGACGACACTTCTGACCGACGAACAACGTGCGCAACTGCTGGAGAACGGCCGGAAAGCGCGCGATCAGCGCCATCCCGACCCGCAGCCCGTGGTCAAGCTGTTCACTCCCGATGCCGGCGCGACCTGGTTGCTGACCGAGATTGATCCCGAGAACCCGGATCTTGCCTCCGGGCTCTGCGATCTGGGACACGGGTGTCCAGCGCTGGGCTGGGTGAGCCTGGCGGAACTGGCGGCCGTGCGTGGTCCTCTGGGGCCGCCCATCGAGCAGGACCGGAGCACGAGCAGCCGATGCACATGTTCGCGGAGCCCCATCGGGTGCAGCTGGATCCGGACGGCAACGCCCCATGCGAACGTCCAGGGCTTTTGGCTGCACTGAATGCGGGCCGCACGTCATGAATCTGAATGCTGCCGATTGCGTGCTGTTCGTCGCCGATATGCTGGATGGCGTTGAAGCAGTGCCGAGCGGCCTGTTTTCCACCTTTCGGCCTAGTTCGCGCTGCAAGCATGAGTGCTCCGGGAGGGCACTGTGCGAACGAGCGGCACGCCACGATAGCCGTGCGCATCAGTGACGGCCGGCGCAGTGATGACACTGCTGCCATTCCGACGCAGTTCACAGAATGGGGCGCCCTCTCGCCCAGAACAGTCGCTCGCGGCCGACTACGAACGATGGGGATCCATGCATCCCTCAGCGAGATGCGGTGCTGCCTGGCCACAGGCCCCTCGGGCTCCTCGCTTCAGTCCGCCTCTCTCAGCCATGAAAGAAATCGCCGGCGTTGATCTTCGCTGCGCAGATGCAGTTCGAGCAGGATGTCCGCAGCGATGTCATCTTCGCAGTACAGATAAGCCAGCGGTACGTTCAGAACTGCCGCGATCGCACGCGCCGTGGATAGCGAGGGTTCGTGAACGCCCGTCTCGTAACGAGAGATCCTGGCGCTGCTGGTGGACTCGTCCAAGCCCATGAGCACGCCGACGCGGTCCTGCGGCAACTTCGCGCGCATGCGTGCCTCACGCATCCGACGCCCGAAGGTTCCAGCAGAAGGGGGCTGACCAACATGTGCCACCCTACGATATTCGAAGTGTTTGAGTTAAAGTTCTCTACGAAATACGTAGATTGCCCTGCGCTGCGACCTCGAAAGGACTTTGCCATGCACCGTGCTTCTCCACTGCCGCAAGCCACACCCATCTGTATTCCACCGCGGTTGCTTGCCACAGGGCGAACGCCCAAGCGCGGTGTTGAAGGGTCGATGGGCATGCAGATCGGCGCGCATGTCCGCATTCACCGTGAGCGACTTGGCCTGTCCATGTCTGAACTGGCACGTGTCTGCGGCCTGTCCTTGTCCATGCTGTCTCGCGTCGAGCGAGGTTTGGTTTCCCCATCGATTCAGGCACTGGCGCAGATTGCCAGCGCATTGCGGGTGAGCATGGCCGAATTGCTGGATGACGTCTCGCCCGGGAAGAGTACCGATGCGGGGCGGCGGTTGGCGTGAAATTGGGCGGGCACCGTGCGAGGCCGTGCCTGCGCTAATGACGATGGCATGCGAGGCCGAGACGACGCGGTGGGCCTTCGGCGCAGGAAGCAGGTCGCCTGGGCGGAGCAGCCCACGGTTCCTGCTTAGATGTTCAGGATACTGGTCATTGTTGATTCAGATGAATAAAATTATGAACAAATGGGCAGTAGTCTTCCTCTTGTTCTTGAGCGTCAGTTGCTTCTGCAGCTGGGTGATCGGTTGAAAGCGGTGCGCAAAAGCAAGGGGCTCTCCATGGCCGATGTTGCGCGAGAAGCTCAGTTGTCGCGCACCACCCTGACCGCCATCGAGGCCGGAGATCCCGGGCCTTCGATGGGCAACTACGCCCGCGTGATGTCGGTGCTGGGCATCGTGGGAGACCTGGCCTTGCTGGCTGGGGACGGCCTGCAGGCTGCGGCCGCAGGTACCGCCGGGGCAAGGTCCAGACGCCGTCGGCCCACCGTTCAGGTCACGGTGAGTACCGATGAAGGCCGCCATCAGGCGCAAGACCTTCAGAGCCTGGCGTTGCACGAGGCCGCCGTTCGCATGGCGCGAGAAGACCCGGCATTGTTAGCTCAGGCGCACGCCACGTTGCAGCGTTGGATGGAGGCCGGTTCGACACGCTCGACCAGTCTCTGGCATGAGTGGGAGGCGATTTTGGCTTCCCGGTCGTGGCACAAGGTGCTGAGCCGCAGCCAGCGCGCCGCCGAATTGCGTCAGGCGTCGCCGCTCACAGCCGTCCTGCCGGCATCCGTTCGGGCTGACGTCCTGGCCCAGGTTCGTGCGCTCAAGGGTGGGGTGCAGGTCGGCGCGTGCCCGATGTCGGAGTCCGAGCCATGACGCGCGAAGAACTGGAACACATTGTCCGCGCCAGTGCCGACATCACCGATCAGTACGAGTTCGTTGTGGTCGGCAGCCAGTCCATCCTCGGCGCACTACCCGCTGCGCCAGCCGTCTTCCGTGCGTCGCGAGAGGCCGACATCTATCCGCTGCAGCGCCCCGATCTCTCCGACGCCATCGATGGCGCGATTGGCGAAGGTTCACAGTTTCACGAGACCTACGGCTACTACGCACAAGGCGTGGGCCCGGAGACGGCGGTGCTCCCGGACGACTGGATGAGCCGGGTGCACCGGGTCCAGGGACCGGGTACTGACGGGAAGGTGGCTTACTGCCTCGATTTTGCGGATCTGATGCTGTCCAAGGCCGTTGCGGGCCGGGAGAAGGACCGCGTGTTCTGCATGGCCATGTTCAGCCACGGGCTCGTGGCGCTTCATGAGGTGCTGGCACTCATTCCCCGCATGAGCACACTCGATCGCACCGAGCAGCAGCGCCTGCGCCGGACGCTGGCGCGGTGGGCTGCGGGACCATCCTCGGAAAGATAGCCATCCACCGGTTGCGCCGCTTCCATGCGGTTCGCTTCCTGTGTCGGTGGCCGATTTGGCGCGCCCACGCGAGCCAAGCGACGATGGAGCAGGCTGCAGCGGACGTGCTCCTCTGCGCGGTGGACGCGGCTGGAGCTTTGTTCTTCGCTCATGACTCAGAGGCCGGAGACTCGCGTCCAGCACTTCTGCAGCCTTGGTGCCGCTGCCAGCGGGTTTTCTGGGGGCCACTGTCCGCCGCCGCTTCCATGTCTCCCCACGGTACGGGCCTGACAGGGTCTTGAATGCGTAGCGTGTTTGCCTGCCCGCAGCCTGCTGGCGGGCAACCCGTTGGATCCACCGACTGCATCGGCCGGATCTGGTTCCCGACCCGATTGTCGAGATCGGCACGGTGCCATCACCCACAAGGGATGTGAGCTCTTGACAGCGCTTCAACCTGAAGTCGATCGCCTTGATGGTCTCCGAGCCGGCGGGCACCAGTCGCCGGCTTGAAGGCGTAGGGCGCGTCTGTGAGTTCTCGGGTTCGTCGTGATTGCGTCAAAGCGTGTTTGTGCGTCTGAGGCGCTGCCGCACCGCGCACTCGTGCTGACGCATCGAGCCACCCGGCCACGCGTGTCCGGGCGTCTCGACCCTGCTGGCGTCGATCACTGACGCCTCCGCACCTGGCGGCGCTGCGCGCTGCGCTCGCCTGGGAGCCAGTGCGGGGGCTGGCTTGCTGTGTTGCCTAGCGTGCCACGGCGCTCTGGCCGTCAAGGTCGGCGCGTGCTTTGCACGTTGGCGGCCTGGCGGCCGTCCTGCGGAACCTGTGACGGCGGCGCTGCGCCGTGTGCTCGTCGGCACCGGGCAATCCCGCCCGGACACCTTCGAGGACCTCATCATGACGACGCTCCTGACCGACGAACAACGTGCGCAACTGCTGGACAACGGTTGGCAGGCGCGCGATCCGCGCCATCCCGACCCGCAGCCCGTGGTCAAGCTGTTCACGCCCGATGCCGGCGCGACCTGGTTGTTGACCGAGATCGATCCCGAGAACCCGGATCTCGCCTTCGGGCTCTGCGATCTGGGGCACGGGTGTCCAGAGCTGGGCTGGGTGAGCCTGGCGGAACTGGCAGCCGTGCGTGGCCCTCTGGGGCTGCCCATCGAGCGGGACCTGGGCTTCCGTCCGGACAGGAGCGTTGAGGCCTATGCGCGCGAAGCACGGCTGGCGGGTCGGATCGTGGCCTGAGTGAGCCCCATGGCGCGCAAAGCCACGTGCGGGCCCCGGGCCCGCGGCAGCCTGTCGTCTTCGACGAACCGAGCGCGCGCCATGACGATTCATTCCTCTGCCGACGCGCCTCCTGCGCCCTGGTGCGCGGGAGGCGCCTACCTGTACCTGCTGGAACTGGACGGGCCGGCGCTCGCCTGGGAATACCTGCGGCGGCACCCCGGCTACCGAGGCGGCTGGCAACAGGGGCGGTGGTGCAGGCCCGATGGTGAGTTGCGCCGCTGGGGCTTGCGATGTCGCCGCTGATCCTGCATGGGATGCGCGTGATGCGCAGCCGTCCTGGCTGAGCGAGGAGGATGCGCTGTTGCGTGTGCGTCGCGCTCGCTGCGAGGGCGGGGTGGTCGCTGCGTCAGCGCACATCGTCTTTGACCTGTGGCGTGTGCCCGGCGACAAGCAGTTGATGGCGGGCCCCGACGCCGTCCTGAGCGTTTCCATCGGTCCGCGACACGCACGCTTTCTGATCGACGCGGGGCTGTCGAGCGGCGCGCCCTTTGTCGTCACGGTGCCCCTGACGACACACCTGCGCGGGCAATTGGCGGCGTTCGAAGCCGCAGCCGGGCTGTTGGAGGGCCGGACCTTGCCAGCCGCGCACGCACGCTCTGTGGGCCGTGACGGGCGGCTGCACCTGAGGGCGCTGCAGGCGCTCGATGCGATGCAGGCGGGTGCCTCGCACCGGGACCTTGCCGTCGCGCTCTTCGGCTCGCGGGCCGTACGCGCGGACTGGCACGCGGACGGTGCGTTGCGTGCGCAGGTTCGCCACCTGATCGCGCGCGCCGAGGGTTTCATGCGTGGAGGTTATCTGGGGTTGGCGGGGCTGCGCCCTGTCCACGCTCGCGCCCACGGAGGCGACCTCTCGCCCTGAAGCTCTCCCTGTGCGGGTCTCCGCGGTATCCGGAGACTACCTCCCATGGGCTGTGAATGGATCACGGCCCATTCACCCCGAAGGAGGCCGCCATGGCAGCAGGACATCCGATTCCTCCGTACGGCGCGGCAGGGGCTGCGCCCCAGTCTGCGTCCGCCGCAGCTCCGGCAGAGCCGGAGTTCCTGACCACTGAAGAAGCCGCGGCGCTTCTTCGGCTGTCGCCGCGCACGCTCGAGAAGCAGCGGGTGCTGGGCGGCGGGCCGCGCTTTCGGAAGTTCGGCGCAAGGGTGGTCTATGCCCGGGCCGACCTGCGCGCCTATGCCGACCGCAACACCTTCGCCATGACCTCCGATCCCGGCTACGCGGTCCGGGATTCCGTGCGTTGAAGCGTGGGGAAGTCGCGGCGATGTCGAAGTGGTCTGGCGAACGCGAGCAGCTCACCCTGTTCCGTGCGCTGCCCGTCGACGACATGGCCCTGCGCGATGCGCAGGACCTCATGTCCTATCCCTTCTTCAGCCTGGCCAAGTCGCACCGGGTGGTGCCGATCCGATTCGAGGCGGGCGACGTGTCCCTGACCGTAGAAGGTGTGCCCGAGCATGGCATCGCGACCATCTGGGATGCCGATGTGCTGATCTGGGCCGCCAGCCAGATCGTGCAGGCCCGGGACGAGGGCCGGCCGACCTCACGCCTGATGGCGGCCACCCCCTACGAGATCCTGCGCTTCGCCCAGCGTGGCACCGGTCGCACCGAGTACCTCGCGCTGCGCGCGTCGCTGGACCGGCTTCAGTCCACCACGGTGCAGACGTCCATCCGGCAGGCCGGCCGGCGCATGCACCGCTTCTCCTGGATCAACGAGTGGCGCGAGCACGTGCGGCCCGATGGCCGAAGCGACGGCATCGAGCTGATCCTGCCCGACTGGTTCTATTCCGGGGTGATCGACCACACGCTCGTGCTCACGCTGGACCGCACCTACTTCCGGCTCACAGGCGGCATAGAGCGCTGGCTCTACCGACTGGTGCGCAAGCACGGCGGACGGCAGCGCAACGGCTGGCGCTTCGAGCTTCGCTACCTCCACGCCAAGTCTGGCTGCCTGCAGCGCTACCGCGATTTCGCACTGCACCTGCGCGCGCTCGCGCAGCGCCAGGCGCTGCCGGGCTATCGCCTGGCCGTCGAGCGATGCGGGACGCACGAATGGCTCGCCTTCCGGCCAGGGCGTGAGGACGAGTTGTCCACAGATGCCGTGGAAGAAGCTGTGGATGGTGTGGGGACGGGCTCGGGAGATCGGGGGCGCCAGGCACGGGAGATCGACGGCGCGCGACTCGGGAGATCACCGGCGCCAAACCGCCTGGAAGCCGTGCCCCGCAAGGGTTCGGGCCTTCCTTAACTTGAATTCATAACAGGGACTAACTGTATGAATAGAAGAGAGACCGCCGACTTGGCTGCTCAAAAGATGGGCAATGCCGCTGGCGTGGCGGTGCTGGACGAGCCCGCCGTCCGCAGCGGCAAGGTCATTGCGTTGCTGAACCAGAAGGGCGGCGCAGGCAAGACCACACTGTCCACGCACCTGGCCGGTGCCTTCGCCAGGCAGGGCCGGCGCGTCACCTTGATCGACGCCGATCCGCAGGGCTCTGCCCTGGATTGGGCCCAGCGGCGGCACCAGCGCGGCCAGGATCGGCTCTATGGGGTTTTCGGCCTGGCGCGGGATACGCTGCACCGGGAGGTGCCGCAGATCGCCGCCCAGACCGACCTTGTCGTGATCGACGGGCCGCCCCGTGTGGCGAGCCTTGCGCGTTCCGGGCTGCTGGCCGTTGACCTGGTGCTGATCCCCGTACAGCCCAGCGCCTACGACGTCTCGGCCACGCAGGAAATGGTGTCCTTGATCCAGGAAGCGCAGGTGTTCCGGCCGGGTCTGCGCGCAGCGTTCGTGATCAACCGGCGGGTGGTCGGCACGGTGATCGGGCGCGAGGCGCGCGCCGCGCTGGCCGATCAACCGTTTGCCACGTTGCGCGCGGACATTGGGCAGCGCATCGCCTTCGCCGACTGCGTGGCGGCCGGCAAGCTGGTGTGGGAGGTGGCGCGCAAAGGGGCCGCTGCGCGCGAGATCGCGACGCTGGCGGATGCTGTCGGGGAGGCACTTCAATGACGGACGGCGGCGCGCGCCTGCCCTCGCGGCGGGCCGCCATCGGTCGGCGACCGGCTGCTGACCCGGTGACGGCCTGGGTGCGTCGCGAGCAGCCAGTCGCTGCAGAGGCCAAGGCCACAGTGTTCACTGCGCGGCTGACCATTGATGTGACGCCAGCGCTGCGCGGGCGCATCAAGGTCATCGCCTTCCGGCGGGGCCTGACCGTGGCGGACATGCTGCGCGAGTTGCTCGAAGGCGCCTATCCGGAGGAAGCGGCGTGATCGCCGGTTTCGCGTTCAGCGCGATGGCGGAGGCGGTGCATTGCGCGCACCGCCTTGTTGGCGCGGCGGCCAAGGAGCGGCCGGCGGCCGGATGCCGGGTGCCTGCCTGTGTTCGCAGTGCCTGCGTGCATGCGTCGACGAGCCGCCAGGGCTGCCGCTGCGCCAGGAAGATGGAACGGGGCTCTGCCAAGTTCCCGGCGCTGTCGTTGTCGATTCAGGTGCCCTGGTCGAGCCCGATGGCCGGCTGCCGAATGGGCTCGGCGCTGTGTCTGCCGTGTGCGTTCCTCCGCGCGCCGTCGCTGCAGTGGACGCCAGTGGCGGAAGCATTGGCGTGCGAGGGGTGCTCATGAAGGCCCGAGCAGCCCGGGTTGCATTTCTCGCTGCCACGCTGCTCGCCGTGACAGTGCTTACGGCGCCGTGTGTGCTGCCGCTTCGCACGCGGATCGTGTTCAACCCGAGCGCGAGCATGGCGCGGGGCTGGTACCGCGTCGATGCGGTAAGCGCGCCAGGTGCGATGCACGTGGGCAGCCTGGTTTTGGCCCGCTTGCCTGCCTGCGCAGCGGCACTCGCGGCGCAGCGTCACTACCTGCCTGCCGGCACGCCGGTGCTCAAGCGGGTTGCGGCGGTGGCGCCTCAGCGCGTGTGCATCGCTCGGCAGCGGGTGTGGATCGACGCGAGGGCCATGGCGGTCGTGCGGTTGCACGATGGCGCGGGTCGGTCGCTGCCGATCTGGGCGCACTGTGGGCCGCTGGCCGATGGCGAACTCTTCCTGCTTGGGGACGCGCAGCCGGTGTCGTTCGACAGCCGCTACTTCGGTCCGGTGCGTGTGGATGCCGTGCTCGGTGTCGCGTATCCGCTGTGGACATGGTGAGTGGCATGACTGTGTGTTCAATCGCGCCTCACGGGCGCAGCCAACGCGCTACGAAAGCAGCGCTCGGGCAGTACACCGGCGTGCGAACCGGGAGCCGTCCTGCGGTAGCGAACGATGCGGCCACATCGTGCCGATATCCGCGTTGTCCTCGCGAGGTCGGCTTGGGTGAGCAGGGGTATCAGTGGTGCAGGGAACGGGTTCGGGCTCGAGGGCAAGAGAAAAGGGTCGGCACGTCGGAGGCCGTTTCCTCAGTCTGCACAAGGGTTTGGCGCGGCACTCCGGCGGCATCCTGCGTGCCGGGCGGGTGCCCCGGGCTGCGCAGCGAGGGGCGGGGGTCATGAGTCGCTCCGACGATGAGCACTTCCGCGTGCGGCCTGGGCCACCGAAGGCGCGTGGCGGCCCGCGACCGAAGGCCTTCGTGGCGCAAGTGCTGAAGGCGGCTTCGGCCTCCGGCGCCAAGCCCCGACGCACGGCGGGTGGGCGTCCCGCTTCGCGATTCGGGCGCGGCCGGGTGGCTGCCGGTGCGGCGGGCCGCAGGCTGCCCCCCAACGCACGGCGGGTGGTCGTGAAGTCGCGCTACGTGATGCTGCGGCGTGCGGGCAAGGCAGGCGTGAGGGCGCATCTGCGCTACATCGAACGCGACGGGGTGCGGCGCGATGGCTCGCCCGGCAGGGCCTATGGCGCAGACTCGGACGCGGCCGATCTGGAGGCTTTCGAGGAACGTGGTCGCGGTGATCGCCACCAGTTCCGCTTCATCGTGTCGCCCGAGGACGCGGCCGAGCTGGAGGATCTGCCCGGCTTCACCCGACGACTGATGGAGCAGATGGCGACCGACCTGGAGACCTCCCTCGATTGGGTGGCGGTCGACCACTGGGACACGGACAACCCGCACACCCATGTGGTGCTGCGAGGACGGGTGGGCCGTGGCCGCGATGCGCGGGACCTGGTGATCGCACCGGACTACATCGCGCATGGCATCCGTCTGCGGGCGAGCGAGATCGCGACCGAGTGGCTGGGCCCACGCACGGAGCGCGAGATCCAGCAGGGCTGGCGGCGAGAGGTCGATCAGGAGCGGCTCACGGGGCTGGATCGGGAGCTTGTGCAGCGTGGCGGAACAAGCGGTTCCGTCAACCTGCAGTCGGTCACAGATGAGGCGCGTTCCGTGCTGAGCGAGAACCTGTTGCGGTCTCGCCTGCAGCGGCTCGAGGGACTTGGACTGGCACATCGCGTCGGCCCACAGCGCTGGCAGCTCGGTGTGGGGCTGCAGGACACCTTGGCCGCGATGGGGCGACGGGGGGACATCGTGCGGACGATGCATCGGGCGATGGCCGGCGAGGCTCGGGAACTGATCACGGACTCAGCCCCTGGCGCGCCAGTCGTGGGCCGGCTGCAGGCCAAGGGCCTGGACGATGAGCTGCTGGAACGTCCGTATCTGGTGATCGACGGGCTGGATGGCCGCGCCCACTACGTCACGCTGCCGGTGGGCAGCGACCTGTCTGCCCTACCGGTCGGCGGGATCGTTGCCTGCGGGCCGCCCCAGCTCGGGCGAAGCGCTGACCGCCTGATCCGGGCTGCCAGCACGGACGGACGCTACGAGGAAGCCATGCACAGGGCATCCTTGGTGGCCAGCGGGCACGGCGAGCCTGACCAGGTGGTGCAGGCGTGCCGGCGTCGGCTCGAGGTCCTGCGCCGAGGCGGGGTGGTCACGCGCGTTGGTGAAGGCGTGTGGCACGTGCCTGAGGATCTGGTCGAGCGCGCGCGTGCGCAGGATGCGGCCAGGACGTCAGCGCGGGTGGTCGAGATTCGCTCGGCGCTGGCCATCGGGCAGCAGGTGGGCGCGGAAGGCGCGACCTGGCTTGATCGGCAGCTGGTGGGCACCGCCTCGACGCAAACGCCACCCGCCCAGGCCGGCTTCGGGGCGCAGGTGCGGCAGGCGCAGGACGCGCGGTTGCGGGTGCTCGAGTCGCGCGGGCTCGCGGCGCGGCAGGGACAGCGATGGGTGCTGGCCCGGGATCTGTTGCGGACCCTGACCGCGCGGGAGGTCCAGCGGTCTGGCGAGGACCTCGCTGCGCGCGCGGGACGACTGTGGCGGCCCGTCAAGGATGGCGAGCGGGTGCGCGGCGTCTACCGCCACGCCGTGCAATTGACCAGCGGGCGCTTTGCCGTGCTCGATGATGGAAAGGCGCTTCGGTTGGTGCCCTGGCAGCCGGTGATCGAGACCCGGCGCGGTCAGGAACTGAGCGTGATCCTGCGGGGGACTTCCGCCAACTGGGAGGTAGGCCGCGCGCGTGGGCTCGGTCGCTGAGCGCGCCAATCGCGTTGTTCATGGGGTGGCGTTTGCCGGTGCGTCAGGCACGACTTCGCTGGAGGCGCCTCGCGGGCGCCTGCCGCTCCAATGGATGGCTGGCGGCCGGGAGCTTGGCGACCCTGCTCATGGTCCTTCAACCCCTCAGCCTCGAACCTGGCCATTGGCCGCTACACCCTCTCGCACCGGCAGCCGGTCGCTGCGCGGCGCGCTCAGCGCGAGGCTGCAGGCGAACAGGTGCTGGCCATCGATGTCCATCGGTGCGCCCAGGTGGGCATAGGCGAACCCCCCGCGCCTCAGGATTCGCTCGATGGCGACCGGCGAGACGCTGACGAGTTCGCGCGCGCCGTGGTGGCGTGCGTCCTGCATGGCGCGCCGCAGCAGTGCCAGTGCCGCCGGAGAGCCCAAGGTGTGGCCCGACGCCGGTGCGGACGCCAAGTCGATGGCGGCAAAGCGCGACAGCTCCCAGACATGATCGGCGCGCGGGCAAGGCTGACGCCCCATCAGTTCGGGGAACACATCTGCGAGCAGATATGGCCCCGTCGTAGGCAGGAGCCGGGCGCAGCCCTGGATGCGACCCTGGGCGTCCAGGGCGACCACGTGGACCGTCTGCGGTGTGTCGAAGCGGTCCCACTCGGTCCCATCCCGGGCGTCCGGCAGTTTCCATCCCAGGCGCTCCACGAAGACCCGGTATCGGTAGTGCCCGAGGTCGCGCAGCAGCGCAGTGCCGAGTTCAAGTGCGGTGCCCGTCAAATAGACCATGAAGTCCCTCCTGATGATGTCAGGGCAATTTCAGAGGGACATGTGGCGCAGAGCTACCTGCTGGATCTGGTAGGTAGGCAATGCGCCGCTTCTACGGCAGGGGGGGCGCCGGGCGCAGCGGCGTGCCATCCGCATAAGCGACTTCAGCGGACAAAGCGCTGCTCACCGGTGGCACACCTGTTGCACAAAGAGTTCAGTTTTCATTAATCTTTTGTCACGGAGCGTTGTGGTTTCAGAGCAGACAAGGGGATAGACATGGAGAGATGGGGTGGGGCACTGCTGCAGGCGCTGCATGACAGCGCGTGCGTCGAGCAGGCCTTCGATGCCGTGGCGGATGCGGCGCAGCAACTGGGCTTTGACCTGTGCGCCTATGGCTACCAGTTCCCGCTCCCGTTCACGCGCAAACGCTGTTACCTGATCAGCAACTACGACCCCTCCTGGCGCGCACGGTACGAAGAAGCCGGTTATCTGCGCATCGACCCGACGGTGCTGCACGCCCGTCGGTCCCTGGAGCCGGTGCTGTGGAACGACGCCACGTTCAGGCCGGCGGCGCAGCTCTGGGACGAGGCGCGTTCCTTCGGTCTGCGGCATGGGTGGGCGCAGGCGTGTTTCGGACCGGAAGGCGGCGTCGGTCTGCTTACCCTCGCGCGTGATGTCGAGCCGCTCACGATGTCCGAATTGCGGGCCAAGGAGATGCCGATGCGCTTCCTCGTGAACGTTGCGCACGGTGCGCTGTCGTCGTGGGTTCTGCGCTTCCCCCCAGGACTTCAGCTTGAACGACTCACGCCTCGGGAGCGAGAAGTGCTGCGGTGGGCCGCCGACGGCAAGACGTCGAACGATACCGCTCGCCTGCTGTCTTCGTCACCGCACACCGTCGAGTTCCACATGAAGAATGCCGCCCGCAAGATGGGCGCAGGCAGCCGCCCCGCGGCCACCGCACGGGCGGCCGCGACGGGACTGTTGCGCTGAGCGCCGGCGGGTTTGAGCGCTCAGGCGGAGTCTGGAGGTCGGCGCAGCGCCACCCCGCCCGCGGCGGCGATCAGGGCGAGTCCTGCCCAGGTGGCCGCCGATGGCTGCTCGTGCCACACGAGCATGCCGAGCAGCGAGGACCACAGCAGCAGCGTGAACCGCAGCGGCATGACGCGGCCCAAATCAGGGCTGCGCAAGGCCTTGACGAGCAGCAGATTCCCGGCAGTGGCACAGAGGGCCGCCGCGGCGAGCCACGCGGCGTGTTGGAGCTGAACCGGCCGCTCTGGCGTCGTGAATGCCCAGAGTGCCAATCCGGCGACCCACACGGTCGCATTGACCAAGAGGGTCAGCTGCCGGGGCGACACCGTGGGTGAGAGCCGGCGCGTGCTCAGGTCCCGGCCTGCCAGGCACATCGCACAGGCCAGCGCGGCAACGACGCCCAGGGGGGCAGGAGGCTCGCTCCGCCAGGGCTGCACGACCAGCCAGGCGCCTGCCAAGCCGATGGCCACGGTGAGCAGCCGTGACCACTGCCACGGCGTCCAGCCGAGGAGGAGGGCGGTCAGAAGCGTCAGCAGGGGGGCGGTCATGGTCAGGGCGGCGACGACCCCGAGCGGCGCAAGCCCCAGTGCCCATGTCGCGCTGGCGGCCGCAGCGAGCTCCAGGATGCAGCGCAGCGCGACGGCCGGGCGCAGCATGACGCGGTCCAGCAGGCGCTCGCGGGCCAGCATGATCAGCGCCAGGGACAAGGCCACGGCAAAGCTGCCGCGCACGGCCAGGATCTGCGCGACGCTCAGGTCCTGAGCGCAGAGCTTCACAAGCGCGTCGTTGCCGGCCCAGCAGCCCATGGCGGCAACCATGGCGAGGGGCCCGCTCCTCCCCGCCGTTTCAGGCCTCGCCGGCGGGTTCATGGCCGTCGGGCGTGCTCGGATCGGGACGCTGCGTACCCTGGAGGTCGGCATCGTCGAGTGGCGCGCCGCAGGCCTTGAGCGTGTCCCACAGTGCCCGTGCCTTGAGGACGATCTCCGCCACTTCGGCATCGGGGTCCGACAGCGCCACGATGGCACCACCGGCCCCGATGCTGAGCATGTCGTCCCGCACGACCAGGGTGCGGATCACGATGTTCAGGCGCGCGGCGCCGTTGAGCGACAGGTAGCCGAGGCTGCCGGAGTAGATGCCCCGCGGTGCGCCCTCCAGCGTGTCGATGATGCGCATCGTGCGCTTCTTGGGAGCGCCGGTCATGGAGCCACCGGGGAACGCGGCTTTGATGGCATCGACGGCCGTGAGGTCGCTGCGCAGCGTGCCACGCACCGTGCTCACCATCTGGTGGACGGTGGCGAAGCGCTCGATGCCGAAGAGCACGGGCACATGGACACTGCCCACTTCGCAGCTGCGGTTGAGGTCGTTGCGCAGCAGGTCAACGATCATGAGGTTCTCGCTGCGCGTCTTCTCGTCGGCGTGCAACGCCTGGGCGATCTGCTCGTCGTCCTCCGGCGTGCGGCCACGCGGGGCCGTGCCCTTGATGGGCTTGGACTCGACGGTGCGGTCGGGAAGGATCGCCAGGAAGAGCTCCGGCGAGGCGCTGAGCACCGCCAGTTCGGGCAGTGCCAGGTAGGCCGCATAGGGCGCGGCATTGCGCGTGCGCAGTGCATGGTAGAGCTCCAGCGCTTCCACGCGCCCTGCGCCGACGAGCTGGTTCGTGAGGCAGATCTCATAGCTTTCGCCCATCCGGATCTCGTGCTGACAACGCTCGATGAGGCGGCGGTATTCAGCCAGGGGCGTGTGCCAGCGCATGCGCTGGACCAGGCTGGCGGCGGCGCCGCGGCTTGGGGGCACGGGCGGCTCGGCGGCCCCGGCCTCCGCCTGCAGGTAGCTCGCCATCGCTTCCACCCAACCCAGTTGGGCATCGGCGGCACCGTGAGGGGTCAGCCAGACTATCCACATCTGGCCCTCGGCATGGTCGAAGGCCAGGAAGCGGTCGACGAACAGCCAGGCGGCGTCGGGGCCGGGCGCCGCGTGCGCCGCCTCGCCCTCGAGTTCCTGCTTCAGCTCGTAGCCGAGGTAGCCCACGAAGCCGCCGACGAAGTCGAAGGGTAGGGGCGCATGCACGAGCGCGGGCTCGTTGGCGAGCCGCGTGCTCAGGTAGTCGAAGATGCTCTGGGTGAGGACCTGCTCGCCGTCCGCGTGCTGGATGCGCAGCGCGTGCGCCGTGCTGTCGTAGCTCAGGTACTCGCTCTGCGGTCCGCTCCCGTCACCCATGAAGGAGAAGCGGGCGATGCCCGGACCGTTCTGGCTGCTGTCCAGCCAGAAGGCCGGTCGTCGGGTCGCGAAGAGGGCCTGGTAGACCCGGGCAGGATCGACGAAGTAGTCCAGGCAGCGGGCCTGGACCTCCCACGCCGGCGGCGGCGGATCCGTCGCTTCATCCAGCGTCACGAAACTGCCCCAGGTGTTGCGGCGGATGCGGGACTGCTGCCATTCCAAGGTGAGTTCCCGAAAGTTGCGCAGCAGCCGGGCGCCATGCTCGGTGCAGATGGACTCGGGGTGGAACTGCACGCCCCACCAGGGCTTGCGAAGATGACGCAGGGCCATCAGGGTGCCGTCGGGCGCCCAGGCCAGGGCCTCCAGGCTGCCCGGCAACTGCGTCACCGCGAGGGAGTGGTAGCGCACGGCTTCGAAGCGATCGGGGATGCCCTGGAAGAGCCCGCGCCCGCAGTGCGAGATGCGGTCGACGCGGCCGTGCATGGGGCGCATGGCCAGGTCGACGGTGGCACCGCAGGCATGGCCCATGGCCTGATGCCCCAGGCACACGCCCAGGATGGGCACCTCTGCCTGTGCGAGTGCATCGGCCGACAGCCCCAGGTCCGCGGGCTGCTGCGGACGCCCGGGTCCCGGCGAGATCACGATGTTGTCGAAGCCGAGGCGGGCCGCATCGGGCCAGTCCATCTCGTCGTTGCGCACGACGGTGGGCGCCACACCATTGCTGGCCGCAAGGTATTGGAACAGGTTGTAGGTGAAGGAGTCGTGGTTGTCGATCAGCAGGGTGCGCACGGTGAAGCTCCAGGTTGGCAAAGGGGAGCAGACATCCTGGCCCTGCGGTCGCGGAAAACAAGCTGCTGGAAATGGGAGGGTGGCCTGCCGCATCGCATCGCGCTGGAGCGACCTGGGCGACGCGGGTCGCGCAGCCGTCAGGCTGCGAAGCAGGCGGGAGACGTCCGGGCATGGCGCGCATCCTGCAGCGCCATCGGTCTCGCCGCAACGCTTGCTCGCGAAGCAATCCGGGCCCCCGCGCCGCAGCCGCGAGCGGCCCCCTGGCCGGGCGTCAGACGGTCAGGGACTCAGGAGGCACGGCGACGGCTGGCCGCGCGCTCCTTGCGCAGGCGGTTGGCCACCGCGTCGATCAGCTCGGCAGGACGCGCGGCCAGTCCTTCGGCCAGGCGGAACAGCGTGGTGAGCGATGGACTGGTCTGGCCGAGCTCCAGCTTGGCCATGAAGGTCCGGTTCAGTCCGCACTGGAAGGCCAGGGCCTCCTGGTTCAGGCCAGCCGCGTCCCGGCGCGCCCGAACCTCGGCCGCGAAGGCTCGCAGAAGGTCGGGATCCTGATGGGCGCGCACGCGCCGACTCTCCCGGTGATGGGTTTCTTATGCACCCGCTTGTATGGTGCAAAACGTGGCGTTGTTGCTGCAGGTGCAATTGATGAGGAGGCGTGAGCGCGGCTGGCGTTCGTGGGAGGCAACGTCGGCGGCACGGGATGGCTGGTTGGCCATGCGTGGGTTGCGCCTCAGGCACAGGCGCGAGTGCGCAGGGCTTCAGGCATCTGCCACGATGGGTGGGCGCCGTTCATGCGCGGGCGGGCGGCGGTCCTGCGCAAGGCGCGCCACAGTGGGGGCCATGAGACAACGCTGTGGTTTGGTGTTGCGGATCTGGCACTGCGACCGGTGCACGCCGCTCCACACCGTTCAGATGGGTCGCCCGCCGTTGCTGGCGCCGCAGGTGCACCGACATCGGCGAGCACCCAAGGAGGGGGCCGCCGGGCTCCTGGTCCCGGCTGGTTCACAGTGGCCCGGAGCGGGCGGCGTCGCGTCAACGCGCGGGACGGTGCCGCGCGGCGCGCTCCTTGCGCAGGCGATTGCTCACGGCCTCGACCAGTTCGGCCGGCGGGGCCGCCAGCCCGTCGGCCAGACAGAAGAGGGTGGTGATCGACGGGCTGCTCTGGCCCAGCTCGAGTTTGGCGATGAAGGTGCGGTGCAGGCCGCACTGGAAGGCCAGGGATTCCTGGCTGTGGCCCTGCGCATCGCGGCGTGCCCGAACCTCGGCGGCGAAGGCTCGCAGAAGGTCGGGATCCTGATGGGTGCGCACATGACGACTCTCCCGTTTGTGGCGTTTATATGCACCCGCATGTATGGTACAAAAATGACCCATGGGCATGGCATGCAACACCACGGTGTCCCGCCTTCCTCGGCAGGTGCTTCGGGACTGCAACCGACTGCAGGGTGAGGCGGCAGGGCTGCATGACGCGCGGCGCGGCGGCCGCGGATTGCCTCTGAGGCAAGCCTTGAGGCGGCGACGGGTTGTTCGAAAACTGCCGGCTTTTCTGACCCGGAGTGCCCATGTCCCGCCCCTCGCTCATTCCTCCTTCTCTGCCCGCCTTACGTCCCCCTGCGACATCTCTGGCGTCGACGGCACGCCGGCTCGGTGCCAGGCTGTCACGCGCGACGCGTTGCGGGGCGCTGTCGCTGATCGCCGCCGCCATGGGGCTGGGCCTCTCGACCGTCGCCTCGGGCGCCGAGCCCGTTGCCGATGCAGCGAGCACCCCAGGGTGGCCCAGCCGGCCGCTGCGCATCCTGGTGGGCTTCGGTCCCGGATCGACCCCGGACCTGGTGGCGCGCATCGTGGCCGAGCCGCTGGCCCGGTCGCTGGGCCAGCCCGTGGTGGTGGAGAACCATGCGGGCGCCAGCGGCAACATTGCGGCGGCGCTGGTGGCCAAGGCCACCGACCAGCACACCATTGGCATGCTGATCAACGGCAACATGACCATCGCCAAGATGCTCAATCCCGCCACGGCCTACGAGCCGCAGAAGGATCTGCAGCCCTTGAGCCTGGTGTGCGTGGCGCCCATGGTGCTGGCGGTGCCGGCGACGTCTGCGGCCAACAGCGGAGCCAGCTTCCTCGCGGCGGCCAAGGCCGCGGGCAATCGGTGGAGCTACGGCAGCCCGGGCGTGGGCACCTTGGGCCACCTGGGCATGGAGGTGTTCAAGGCCCGCACCGGCCTGGTGCCGGTGCATGTGCCCTATCCGGGCAATCCGCAGGTGATCACCGGCATGGTTGGCAGCCAGATCGACCTGGCCCTGCTGCCGCCGGGGCTGGCGCAGACCCAGGTGGCCTCGGGCAAGCTGCGGGCCATCGGCATCACGGCCCGCCAACGCTCGCCACTGGTGCCCGACATGCCCACGCTGGTGGAGGCCGGGCTGCCCGCGCTTTCGCTGGAGATCTGGACCGCGGCGGCGGCGCCGAGCAGCCTGCCCGCGCCCATCGCGCAACGCCTGTCGCGCTTGATCGCCGAGATCGTGCGCACGCCCGACGTCGGTCAGAAGCTGTTCCGCCAGGGGTATCAGGCCGCCGGCAGCACGGCCGAGGCGCTTGGGCAGCGGGTCCAGGCGGACACGGCACTGCTGGGCGAGATCATTCGCACGCAGCACATCGTGCAGGAATGAGCGGGAACCTCGACATCATGACCGCTTCTTCGAACACGACGGCCCCGACGGGCGAGCAGGCCCATGCCGGCGAGGCGCAACTTGCGGCCCTGCGCGCTGAACTCGACGAAACCGATGGCCTGCTGCTGGAGACCCTGCGGCGGCGGCTCGATGTCTGCGTGCGCATCGGCCACCACAAGAAGGCCTTCGGCGTGCCCATGATGCAGCCCCAGCGCATCGGCGTCGTGCAGGGCCGCGCGGCCGAGTTCGCCGCCCAGCATGGCATCTCGCCCACGTTCCTGCGCAGTCTCTACGAACTCATCATCCAGGAGACCTGCCGCCTGGAGGAGGACATCATTGGACCCACGCCTGGCGCTTGAGGACCCGCGATGGCCGTGCCGCCGGGGTGCCCACTGGCCGCTCGTGACCAGGCGGCAGGGAGGGCGCACGCCATGAGTCGGCTGCGCAGGGCCTCGCCCCTGCCCACCGGGCGGGTGATCCCGCTGCCGGCGTCGGCGCTGCCCACGCTACGCCAGCCCCTGGCGGGCGAGCCGGACTCGGCCGTTTCCCGGGTCGGGGCGCAGATCCGCGCGCTGCGCACGGCGATGACGATGTCGGGTCTGGGCCTCGCCCAGGCCAGCGGGGTCTCGCGTTCCATGCTGTCGCGCATCGAGCGCGGCTTGGTGTCGCCGTCGGTCGACACGCTGGAGCGGATCGCGCGCGGGCTGGGTGTGCCGGTGGCGCGCTTCTTCGCGGACCAGGCTGAGCGCATGGATTTCAGCCTGGTGCGGCGGGGCCAGGGGATGCCGGTCGACCGGCTGGGCGCGGTGGCCGGCTACCACTATGAGTTGCTGGGCCACCTGCTGTCCGGGCAGATGTTCGTGGAGCCGTATCTGGTGCGGCTCGATACCGACGCGCCTGCCTACGCCAACTTCCAGCATCCGGGGCTGAAGTTCATCCACCTGCTGAATGGCCGGGTGAAGTACCGGTACGGGCCGCGGGTGATGGACCTGGAGGAGGGCGACTCCCTGCTGTTCGACGCCAGTGCCCTGCACGGGGTCGAGGCCATCGAGGCACGGCCGGTGGCTTATCTGTCCATCGTGTTCACGCTGAGACCCTGAGTGGCGTTGGCGTGCTGAGACTTGCCGGGGCGGAGCACCGGTCTATCGGTCGACCGCGGTGAGCCCTCAACCTCGCGCAACGTTTCAGCGGACCGCCCGCGTGCATCGCGGGCTCATACGGTGCGATGCAATATGGGACACCGGGTGCCTGCGGGCATCTTGCGCCGGCGCGCCATCGGATGCCTCCATGGAATGGGCGGAATGTCCGGTGCCTGCCGCCGTTGATCTTGGCGTGGCGGCGTCTCATTGCTGGGCCGGAGGCCGACTTGTTCGATTTCTGGGCGGCGCAGGCTGGCATTCCTCGCCATCCTCGCGGTCATCTTCGTTTCGTTTATTGCGAGTTTCGTTTGTTTCGAATAAGATGGCGGCTCGATACCAGCCCAGCGGAGCCGCCATCATGACCCAGTCCACCACCTTCGAAGCATCCCTGCCGGTTGCGCGAGAGGTCGCTGCGGCCACGCAAGGCCAGCGTGCACTGGCAGCGTTCCTGTCGACGCAGCTGGAGACGCAACGGATCCAGATCTTTGACGAGAAGAACGAGGCGCATGCCGTCGAGCTGCCCACCTCTGCGCTGCGCCTGCTGGTGGACATCCTGTCGGAGCAGGCCGAAGGCAACGCGGTCAAGGTGGTGCCGATCCATGCGGAGCTCACCACCCAGGAGGCCGCGGACATGCTCAACGTGTCGCGGCCCCACTTGGTCAAGCTGCTGGAGTCGGGGACGCTGCCCTTCCACAAGGCGGGCAAGCACCGTCGGGTTCGGTTTGCCGACCTGATGGCCTACAAGTCCGCCCAGGAGCGGACCAGTGCCGCCGCCATGGAGGAGCTTGCCGCGCAGGCCCAGGCGCTGCAGATGGGGTATGAATGAAGAGCTCGCCGTTCACGGCGGTCTTCGACGCTTGCGTGCTGTATCCCGCGCCGTTGCGCGACTTCCTGATGTGGCTCGCTCTGTCGGGGCAGTTTCGCGCACGCTAGACCGATCTCATCCATGACGAATGGGTGAGAAACCTGCTGAAGAGCCGCCCCGAGCTCGAACCTCCCAGTCTTCAGCGCACCGTCGACTGCATGAATGCTGCGGTGCCGGATGCGCTGGTCACCGGCCACGAAGCGTTGATCGACGGGCTCACGCTGCCGGACCCGGACGATCGGCATGTCCTTGCCGCCGCCATCCGATGTGGGGCCAGTGTGATCGTCACCTTCAACGCGCGTGACTTTCCAGAGGATCGTTTGGCGCCCTTCGGCATCGAAGTGCAGCATCCGGACGAGTTCATCGACAACCTCTTCGATCTGGATCAGGCGGCGGTGGTTGCTGCCGCGCAGAAGCAGCGGCGGACGCTCAAGAATCCGCCTATCGATGCGGACCGCTACCTGGACATCCTGCTGAAGCAAGGCCTGACGCGTGTGGTTCGGGACCTGGTGAGCTTTCGGACGGTTCTGTGAACGGGGCTGCTCGTCCTACACCTTTTCCTGCACGCCGGTAGCGTAGGCATCAGGCCCTGTCTAGGCTTCAGACGACGCTCTGGAAGCCAGAGGCCAGGCTCCACACAGGAGGCCGGGGACGCGTGGAGCGCGGACAACGCATTCAGCGCCCTAGCGCCGTCGAACGCGTGGCGAGAACAGCCGCTGGAGGCTGAATTGACGCGGTGACCACGGCTGGACAGACCAAGATCAGTGCGGCGCCGAGCCCGTGCACGCCGTGGGCCTTGTGGGTGCTCGGCATGGGCGGAGCGATCGTTGTACTGGGCCGGCAGCGAAAACGGCACGGCACGTCCAACGGCGTTCAGTGCGCAGGCAGGGTCTTGATGTCCGCAATGATCTGCAACTGTTCGAGGTATTCCGCGCGGTTCTTGGCCAACCACCGCACGACCGAGGCGTTCTCAAGCAGCGTCTTGCCGATGTACGTCTTGATGATTTCCAACTGCAGGTTTGCCGGCCCGTAGCCTTCTTCCAGCAGTTTTGTGTCGGCTTGGACGGCCGCAAGTTCCCGCTCCAGTCGTTGAAGCGCTTCGACGGGAGCCGCTTTTGTGGCGCGGGCGGCGGCCTGTTCGGTCAGCTGCTCTGGAGGGGTGGCCTGCAGCATGGCGGTTGCCAGCTTCGTTGAATACTTGCCGAGATTGACCATGGCCTGGGCGACGTCGATCTGACGAAATGGCTTCATGCGCTTCAGCACCCGAAACGTCCCATAGGTGGTTGGCTTGTCCGCGAGCAGTGCCACTGCCTCATTGCAGACGCCGTCGAGCAGCCTGAACTGCTGACGAATCGAGTCGGCGGAGACATTCAGCACCTCGGCAAGTTGGGCCACCGATGCGCCGCGGCCGGCGGCCCGCACAATCATTCGATGCTCCTGCACCACTGAGAGGCGATTGACGCGCTTGTTGTAGGTGTAGCCTTCGTCGTCCGTGGAGATGAGGCACATCGCTTTCGGAACGCCCATTTGCCGAAGGATGTCGAGCCTCAGCCTGCCGTCCAGCACCAGAAACGAGCCGGGTGTGGCTGGGCTGTGGGCGATCACGATGGGCTCGACCAGGCCGATGGCCTCGACCGAGGCCCGAATCTGCCGGTACTTGACCGTGTTCTTGATGTTTTCAGGGAGTTCGACCGCGCAATGCAACAAGTCCAGATCGATGTTCTGACAGTCGCGCTCGAAGCCCAAGCGCACGGTTCGGGTGGCCTTGCCTGCCATCAGTCGAGGCCCACGGAGGTTGTCAGGTCCGCCAGGGGCTTCGGAACGGTGACGAGACCCTCATCTCTCAGCACGGCGCAGAAGCGCAGGTCCGAGAACAACTCCTTGAAGATCTGTTGAGCCAGCAACAACGATCGTTGGGTGAACTCTGCCTTCTTTTGGATACGTCGATGAATCTCGACGTCCCTGCTGTACAGCTTGGCCAGCTCGTCTGGCGTCATCTGCGCGCGGGCAGGCCCCCTGCCGCCCGCATTGATCCACTTACCATGTCGCGCTCGCCGGGCGATGATCTTGCGAACAACGGTGACCTTGCGGCCTTTCAACTCGCCACTTTCATAGGCGTCGATCAACAACTGCTGAACTTCGGCATCGCTTGAGCGTGAGATCGAGACAGCCAGATGCAGTGGCATGTCGCCTGCTTCGGTAGCGGCAAGCAGACGCCTCTCGCCGTGCTCCAGCAAATGCGAAACGCAATTGACCCATGACGCGGTACACCCTAGTTTTGTGGCCACCTCGCTGTCCGAATACCCGCGCTGCTTCAACGCGCGTACATGCTCAAGCGTCTCGACAGAGCGGGGGGATCGGCGCGCGACGTTCTCGACAATGCTCATCAGATGCGCCGTCTCCTCGTCGACGTCCACAATGATGGCGGGGATCTCTGTCTGGCCCAGCATCACACAGGACTCGAGGCGCCCCTGGCCGCATATGAGCGCAAAGGGCGTGGGTCCCTTTCCTTCCGGCATTCGACGCACTGTGATGGGCCGCTTCAGTCCGACCTGCTCAATGCTGTCCGTGATCGTTTTGTGGATACGCGGATTCCGAGCACGCGGGTTGGCCACCGTGATGTCTGCGATGGCAATCATGTGGACTTTGTTGGTTGGCGTCTTCATGGCGTCTCCGGCACGGGGGTGCGTCCAGCAAACTGGTAGAGCAGTTCGAGTGAATCCACGCGGTAGGCGTCGAGGCTGAAGCCGTTGTCCTCAGAGGTGGGCAGCACCTCGGTCGCGAAATCGAGCGCAGGAAACACGTAGTAGTCCTGCGGTACGCAGTTGTCGGGCCCCATTCTGGCGACGACGGTGATGTCCGGATGAAGGCTTGTGTCGAAGCGGATTCGCCAGCGGTTGGACCCATGCGCCGTCTGCTGGCATCGGGCAATCACCAGGGATGTGGTGAATTCATCGTTGACCGTCAGCAGGTCGGTGGCCGCGTCGATCTTTGTCCATCCACCCCATTCGGCGATGGAGGAAGCCATCTCGGAAACCAGCACTGGGTGCTTCTTACGCAGTGCGCGGTTGATCTCGAGGTATGCATAGTCCCGGCGCGGCTGATAGCCAATTAAGCTGTACGCCCGCAGCAGACTGCCGAACCGGCTACGGTAGACCGAGCTCGATGGCGTTCCCTCTTCCTCGTCGATGACGATCCCGGACAGCGCGCCATGCTTCTCGAGTGTCGCTCGCAGCACGGCCAGCAAGTGCTCGTCCTCAAGGTGGATGGCGCGCGCATCGATGATGGCGCGAGCGCGCAGGAATTGCTCCACCGGCACGATCCCGGAAAAGGCGCCATTGCACCGAACCCAGCTTTCCGGCGGATTGCGCACATGCTTGATCTTCAGCTTGAACGACGTGCGGTTGTAGACGTTATTGCCGACATATTTCTCGTTGGTGAGGATCTGGTGAATCGTGCCGCGTGTCCAGGGCTTGCCCGCATCGGAAAGAATGCCCTCGCGATTCAGGGCTGATGCGATCACCCGCTCCGGGCTTCCGTCTTCCAGGAACATGCGGTAGATCCGGCTCACCACCTCCTGCTCTTCGGACGGCCCTGGAACCAGAATCACTCGATCGGTCTGGATGCTCTTTTTCTCGCCTCTGGAGAGAAGGCCTTTGACGGTGCCAGCTTCGTCGACGAGTTGCCGTCGCAGGCCAAATCCTGGCGCGCCGCCTTGCCGATAGCCATGCTGAACAATGTTGCACGCTCCCGCGAATACCTTCACCGAGAGTTCGCGGCTGTATTCCGCCGCCATGCTCCGCTTGATGCCAATGAATACAGTGGAGGGCAGCGAGCCATCGTTGTTGAACGGCTCCGCACAGTAGATGACTCGGATGCCTCGACTCTTGCAGGCATGTTCGTAGACCGCAGCTTCGTCCGGATCCGGGAAGCGGCCCCAGCGACTCACGTCATAGACCAGGACCGCGGAGAAGTTGGGTGAGGCGGTACGTACGTCGTGGAGCAACGCCTGGAGGCCATTGCGGCCTTTGAGGTTCAACCCACTCTTGCCCGCATCCTCATAGGTCTTGACGATGCGCATCCCATGGCGCTTTGCATAGTCGGAGATCGCCGCCGATTGATTTTCCGTCGAGTAGCGCTGATGTTCGGTCGACATCCGGACGTACTGAGCCACGGGCAGTTCGTGGGCTTGTCCATGTTTCGCACCAGTGTCGTCATTCACCTTGCGCCCTCGATTGCGGCGGTGTGCCGCAGGATGAGAAGCTAAAGGCGGTGCATGACAGCGACGTGACGGGGACCAACCAAACTGGCCGGACAACTGGTGTGCAATGGCGCAATGCAGCGCCGGCCGTGGCTCAAGCGCTGGGTTTTTTCGACCCGGGCAGGTCGTCCAGCTTCTTGGCCAAATCCATCAGCAGCCTGGGCAAAGGGGATGAGACCGGCTTTACGGCCGGACCAGAGTCTGCCTGCGAGAAGGCTGAGGCGACGGCACTTGCGGCCGCGAGGTCTTGGAGTCGGAACGGTTCCGTTGAGGTGCAGCAGTTGCATGAGTCGAAGGACCAGCTCTCGCAACATGGCAATCTCCGCGTCCTGGGCGGCTTGGTCCTCTTCCATCTCATCCACTGCGAGTTCGAGAAGTTCAATACGCGCCGCATCTTTTGAAGTCATTTCCAAATCTTAGCTGTGTGCAAACCCTGAAATGCGGGCCAAGCGGATGGGGAGAAAATCCAATGTGGGTGCAGCGCGACCAAGCTGCGTGGCGAACAGTGGTCGGGCTGGAAGGGCGTCGCTGCATCCACGAGATGCGCAACGCCGCGGTCTGCGCCTACTCCGCGCTACCTGGCATGACCGGGCCTTCTTACATCTTCGAAGGGGAGATGGGCTTTATCGCGCCAGTCACTGGCCTCATCGACATCGAACCGGCGGACGTAGGCAAGAGGGCCAGTCACGACTTCCGTATCCGGCTTGCGAAGACCAAGATGTGTCTCACCAGCGGAGAGATGCAGACTGCGGTCTCGGCCCAGTTCGAGCACACGGTGGCCGTTACACGCCATGGCGTACAGGTGCTGACCTTGCAGGCAGGCGAAAGCGTGCCGCACTGACTCTACGCCGGCGCAGTCAGAAACGGGCCACCAGGGGGCGCATGCGCAGGCTTGAGGCTGTAGGAAGCGGCGCGCACAAAGATCTGCCAAAAGCAGTTGCGTCGTGAGGTGTCCGATGCTCTTCTTCTAGGGTAAAGGAGATCACCATGTCCGACGACCGCACGCAAGCCCATGGGCATGATCGCAGCCGCATCAACATTCACGAGGACTACGAAGTCCATGACTGGGCCAAAAAGTTCGGCGTGACGCCGGACCAGCTACGAACGGCGGTGGAGGCCGTCGGCCCTGAAGCCAAGAATGTCGAGCAGTACCTGAGCGCCGAGAAGAAGTAAGGCGCGCATGCCCGCCTCCACGCGCCAGAAGCGCGGGCTGCAGGCGTACACCGCCAAGCGCAACTTCGCCCTCACGCCCGAGCCGCGCGGGCAGGAGGAGCAGGGCGCTTCCCCGGCGCTGAACTTCGTCATCCAGAAGCACTGGGCGAGCCGGCTGCATTACGACTTCAGGCTGGAGCTTGATGGCGTGATGCTGAGCTGGGCGGTGCCGAAGGGCCCTTCGTACGATCCCGCCGTGAAGTCGATGGCCATCCAGGTCGAAGACCATCCGCTTGGCTATAACAGCTTCGAAGGCACCATTCCTGCAAAGCAGTACGGCGCCGGCGAAGTGATCATCTGGGACCGTGGCACGTGGGAGCCCATGGGTGACCCGCGCGAAGGCCTCGAGGTCGGCAAGATCCTGTTCCGTCTGCACGGCGAGAAGCTGGCCGGGCTCTGGGAGCTGGTCCGCATCTCCAAGCCCGGGGAGAAGAAGCAGGACCAGTGGATGCTCTTCAAGAAGAAGGGCGATGCCTGGGCACGGTCCAGTACCGACTACGACGTCGTCACCGCCTTGCCGGACAGCGTGGTGGCGCATCCACTCGGGCTGGTCGAAGAGCGTGAGCCCCGAGCGCCGCCGCCCCGTAAGGACGAGGCACCGGACCTGGCCAATGCATTGCCGATCAAGAAACTCCCGAAGAGCTTCGCGCCGCAACTTGCCCGGCTGACCGAGCAGGTACCAAGCGGCGACTGGATCGCCGAGAACAAGTTCGATGGCTATCGCCTGCTGGCCCGCATTGAGCAGGGCCGCTGCAGCCTCTTCACGCGCAACGGCCACGACTGGACCGACAAGCTCCAGAGCCTTGCCAACGCCGTCGACGCGATGGGCTTGGTCGACGCCTGGATCGATGGCGAGATCGTCGTCGTGGACACCCAGGGTGTGCCCAGCTTCAATGCGCTGCAGAACGCGATCGACAGCGCGAAGAGCGAGTCCATCACTTACTTTGTCTTCGACCTGCCCTATGTCGGCGACACCGATCTGCGCGCCGTGCCGCTGCGCAGCCGCCGTCTGGTGCTGAAAGCGCTCCTGAAGGAGCGTGGCTCCGACCGGGTGCGATTCAGCGAAGCGCTGGATGCCGAGCCCTCGCAGTTGCTGGGTGCAGCCTGTCGGCTTGGCCTGGAGGGCCTGATCCTGAAGGACCCGCGGGCTCCCTACGTGTCCGACCGCTCCGATACCTGGCTCAAGCTCAAGTGCCAGAAGCGGCAGGAGTTCGTGGTCGTGGGCTACACGGTGCGCGGCGGCACGACCAATGCGGTGGGGGGCCTGCTGCTGGCGGTGCATGAGGGCGAGGCGCTGCGTTATGTGGGCAACGTCGGCACCGGTTTTGACGCCACGACGGCACGGGACCTGCACGACAGGCTCCGGGTGCTGGAAACGGACACGCCGGCGGTTGAGCGCAGTTCGGTGAAGCCAGGACGTTGGAGCCGCCGCACGGCCGGCAGCGAGCGGTGGGTGCGCCCCGAGATGGTGGTTGAGGTCGCGTTCGCCGAATGGACGCCCGAGCGACATGTGCGCCATGCCATCTTCAAGGGCGTGCGCGCCGACAAGCCGCCGCAGGACATCGGGATCGAACAGGCGGTAAAGAAGCGAGCCGAGCCGCGCAAGGCGAAGTTGGTCGCCCCTGTGGTGGTGACGCACCCGGATCGGGTGATCGACCCGTCAACGGGGCTGCGCAAGGTGGATCTGGTGCGCTACTACGAGAGCGTCGCCGAATGGATGTTGCCGCACCTCGCGCACCGGCCGGTATCCCTGGTGCGCGCACCGCAGGGTGTGACCGGGCAGCTGTTCTTCCAGAAGCATCCGGAGACGCGCGTGCCAGGACTCGGCCAGCTCGACCCTGGCCTTTGGCCGGGGCATGCGGCTCTGCTCGTGGTGGACAGCACGAAAGCCTTGGTGGCCGCAGCGCAGATGAACACCGTCGAGTTCCACACCTGGAATTCGACCGCGCGAAAGATCGACCAGCCGGACCGGATCGTGTTCGACCTGGACCCGGGGGAGGGAGTGAGCTGGGGCGAACTGCAGGAGGCTGCTTTGCTCACGCGCACCCTGCTGCATGAACTGGGACTCGACGCCTGGCTGAAGACTTCAGGTGGCAAGGGCCTGCATGTGGTCGTGCCCATTCAGCCCCGGCTGGCCTTCGACGCCGTCAAGCAGTTCTCGCGCGACGTCGTGGCGCACATGGCACGGGTAATTCCCCAGCGCTTCGTCGCCAAGAGCGGGCCGAGCAACCGCAAGGGCCGCATCTTCATCGACTACCTGCGCAATGGTCATGGGCAGACCACAGCCGCAGCGTTCTCGGCGCGGTCCCGGCCTGGCACGGGCGTGTCCATGCCCATCGCCTGGGAGCAACTCGGCGAGGTCAAGAGCGGCGCGCAGTGGACCGTTCTCACGACGCGGGAGTACCTGTCGTTCCAGAAGAGTGATCCGTGGGCGGCGTACTGGACGAGGCGGCAGTCGCTGGCGCAGGCGGTCAAGACGCTGGCCGCGGCACGGCGAGATGGATAGGGGGGAGCGTGTCGTCCGGCTCTCCAAAATGATTGGTGTGTCGGCGCTCAGGAACGGGCCTTCGCCTTAGCGTCGGACCAGCTTCACGGATCGGCCCGCAACTGCGTCCAGATGGCGATGCTCCGAGGCTCGGCCAGGATTTCCTCGAGGGCGGCGTGCCACGCCCTCCGGTAGTCGCGCTGCAGTTGCACGGTCAACACGTCCTGCCGGTCGCTCCAGGTCTCGTGCAACTGAAACATGTATGGCCGGTCCGGATCGACGTGCAGTGCTGCCCGCACGAAGGTGGCTTCGCCGCGCATGGCATCGAGCACGCCGTCCAGCAACGCATGAAAGCGTCGCACCTCCGCCGGCTTGACATGGAAGGTGATCACGTAGGTCTCGTTCATCGATGGATGCCTCCGTTACGACGGATCAGGTCAGCACGACGGTCACCAGCGCCTGCGCGATCGCAATGCCCATATCGCTCGCGACCTCCACCCGCACGGCATGCTGGCGCGCGCCACTGCGCAGCGCCAGTCCGGTCGCGAGCAGCGCGCAGCCCTCGGCCGGTGAGAGGTAGGTGATCGCCAAGCTGGAAGTCGCCCCTCCGGCTGGCGGTCGGTGGGCGGCGGATACCGCGGTGGCGACGGCCACGACATCGGCCAAGGTGGCAATCACCCCTCCATGCACCAACGCGCCTTCGGTGACGTTGCCGCCCGAAAACGGCAATCGCACCTGCACCTTGCCAGGTTCTGCGTGGGCGAGGCGCAGGCCGAGCTGCAGTGCGACGGGCGAACCGAGCAGCCGCGCCGCGATGAGTTCGTGGGCGATGCCAGGCGCGATCATGGTGCGGCCCGTCGTGCGATGTCATCGGCCAGCCGGCGCGCATGCGTCACCATGACGCCGTGCGCCACGCCCTCGTACACGACGAGTTCGGCGCCCGGGATCGTTTTTGCGTAGACGCGTCCGCTGAGGTCCAGCGGCGCGGAAACGTCGCGATCGCCATGGATGATGGTCACCGGCAGGTCCAGGCCGGCTGCATCCGCCGAGAGGTCGGTATGGGCGATGGTCCGCTGGAACTCCACCACCGCGCGACGGGAGCAGTCCAGCACCATTGCAGCCATCCAGTCGTTGATGCGCGCGGGGGAGCCGGGCGCGAAGGGGCCGATGTTGGCGTCGATCCAGCCCGACAAGTCGCTGCCGAGCTGTCCGCACAGCAGGTCCACCATTTCGGCCGTGATCCCGCCCTGGCCGATCACGCGCGGACCGGTGGCACCCACGAGGATCAGCCGCGCCACCCGCGCACGGCCATGGCGCCCGAGATAGCGCAGGGCCTCGCCGCCCGCGCCCGAGTGGGCCACCAGTGTGACGCCGCGCAGGTCCAGGTCTTCCAGCACCGCAGCCAGGTCGTCGGCCAGTGCGTCGTAGTCGTAGCCGGGCCGGTCGGTGGACCGGCCATGGCCGTTGCGGTCGTAGGCGATGGTGCGCAGTCCGGTGGCGTTGAGGTGCAGCATGGTCTCGCCCCAGATGCGGCCATCCATGGCCCAGCCTGCCAGCAGCACCACGGGCGGCCCCTCGCCCCAGTCGCGGACATGCAGCGCGTGGCCATCGCCGCGTGGAATCGAGGCGCGGCTCATGCGGCAGAACCGTCGAGGAAGCCGATCACTTCGGCGATGCGGCCCTCGGCATCCAACCGCACGACGTCGGTCCCGGTGGCCACGGCGGAGCCGCCGTCCGGCGCCAGCGTCCACGAGAAGCGCACGAAGTGGCCGTGCGTGTCGGGCGTGCCGCGAAGGGTGAAGGCATGGCCGGGAAACTGCGTGCGCGCGGCCGAGATCATCGTGGCGATGCCGTCGCGGCCTTCGCCTTGCATCATCGGGTCGGCATAGCAGGCATCGGCCCGCCAGTTGGCGGCCAGACGACGGTCGCGCGAGGCGTCGTCGGCGTCGTTCCACACGGCCAGATAGTCGCGGGCGAGGGTGTTCGGATCGATCATGTTCAGCTCCTGGTTGAGGTGCACCGAGTGTGTGGAGCCGGGCGATGAAAAGCGATGACCTCGCAGGTCATGGCAGCGCTGCGCCGGGGCGCTGGCATGGCCGCATGAAGATGCAGGCGAACAAGGTCGTCGGACTGTTGCTGAGGTCAACTGGCATGCAAGGTTAGTTTGCAGCGTTGCCCGTTGCGACAGCAGACCGCCCTCGCGAGGGCCGCAAGTGCTCATAGCAGGAACAGCCACCTTTATCGGAAATCCCGACTCGCCGCGGAGTCGGCCAGTCGCCCCAGGAGCGGCGATAGATCAGCCAGCCGATGAGCAATGAGGTTCCGCACCTCACCCTCTCGCTGCCACTCCCCCCGCACGGCCAGCAGCCTCGATCGCAGCAACACCTCGCGCTGCTTCTCTCGCAAGCTCTTCCAGCAGATCACCTGCACCACGCCGGTCTCGTCCTCCAGTGACACAAAGATCGTCCCATTGGCCGTATCCGGCTGCTGGCGCAGCGTCACGATGCCGCAGTAGCGCACCTGCCGGCCGCTGGGCAGGTGGTGCAGGTCGGCTGCGGTGCTGAGCCCCTTGGCTTTGAGCTTCTCTCGCAGCAATGCCAGCGGGTGGCGCCGCAGCGTGAGCCCGAGGGATCGGTAGTCCCACACGATCTCCTCGCCCTCTGGTGCTTCGGGCAGTTCCAGATAGTCCTCGTCCACCGGCGCGTCCTGCAATAGCTCCGGCGCTCGTCGCAGCGCCGCGGCATCCCAGACCTGCTGGCGCCGGTGGCCGGACAGGCTCATCAGCGCATCGGCGGCCGCGAGAATCTTCAGCTCATGCTGCTCCAGGCCAGCGCGCCGGGCCAAGTCTTCTGCGCTGTCGAACGGCGCCTGCTCCCGTGCCTGCACGATCCGCTGCGCCGACTCGCCCTTGAGCTTGTCAATCATGCGCAGGCCCAGCCGCACGGCTGGCGGATGCGGCAGGCCCTCCAGCGAGCAGTTCACCTGGCTGTGCATCACATCCACGGGCCGCACTACGACGCCATGCCGCTTCGCGTCCTGAACGAGTTGCGAAGGCGAATAGAACCCCAGCGGCTGGCTGTTGAGCATGGCCGCCAGAAACTCCGCCGGGTGATGGCACTTGATCCAGCAGCTGGCGTAGACCAGCAGCGCAAAGCTGGCTGCGTGGCTTTCCGGAAAGCCGTATTCGCTGAAACCCTTGATCTGCTCGAAGATGCTTTTTGCGAAGGCTTCGTCGTAGCCACGGTCCGTCATGCCGTTCACGATCTTGTCGTAGTACTGCTGCAGCCCGCCCTTTCGTTTCCACGCGGCCATCGAGCGCCGCAGCCCGTCCGCCTCACCGGGCGTGAACCCCGCGGCGAGGATAGAGATCTGCATCACCTGCTCCTGGAACACCGGAACGCCCAGCGTGCGGCCCAGCGCTTCCTTCAAGGCTTCGCTCGGATAGGTCACTGGCTCCTTGCCCTGGCGCCGGTTCAGGTAGGGATGGACCATGCCGCCCTGGATCGGACCCGGCCGCACGATGGCGACCTCGATCACCAGGTCATAGAAGCAGCGAGGCTTCAAGCGCGGCAGCATGCCCTGCTGGGCCCGGCTCTCGATCTGGAAGACGCCCACCGTGTCGGCTTTGCAGATCATGTCGTAGGTGGTGCTGTCTTCGGCCGGGATGTCCTGCATCTCGAAGCGGTAGCCCCTGCGCTCGCCGATGAACTCCAGCGACTTGCGAATGGCCGTGAGCATGCCCAGGGCCAGGCAGTCCACCTTGAGCAGGCCGACCGCATCCAGGTCGTCCTTGTCCCATTCGATCACCGTGCGGTCCACCATTGAGGCGTTCTCGATTGGCACCATGCGGGCGAGAGGGCCCCGCGTGAGCACGAAGCCACCCACGTGCTGGGATAGGTGGCGGGGAAAGCCCATCAGTTGCTGCGTGATCGCCACCAGCTGGCGTACCTGCAGGTCGTCGGGATCGAGGCCAACCTCGGCCCAGGCCTCCGGCCGCACCTCGCGGCCATCCCACCACTGGTGGCCCTTGGCCAACGCATCCACCGTCTCCAGGTCGAAGCCGAGCGCCTTGCCCACGTCCCGAATGGCCGAGCGTGGCCTGTAGCTGATCACCGTCGCGACGAGGGCGGCGCGGTCGCGCCCGTACTTCTGGTACAGGTACTGCATGACTTCTTCACGCCGCTCGTGCTCGAAGTCGATGTCGATGTCGGGTGGCTCGTTTCGCTCCCGGCTGATGAAGCGCTCGAAGAGCACGGACATGCGCGCCGGATCCACTTCGGTGACGCCCAGGCAGTAGCAGACGACCGAATTGGCCGCAGAGCCTCGTCCTTGGCAGAGGATGTGCCGGGAGCGGGCGAAGCGCACGATGTCGTAGACGGTGAGAAAGTAGTGGTCGTAGTGCAGCTCCGAGATGAGCGACAGCTCGTGCTCGATCTGCTGCTGCACCTTGGCTGAGACCCCTTCTGGCCACCGGCGGCCGGCGCCTTCGTAGGTGATGCGCCGCAGGTAGGAGGCTGGGGTCTCGCCCTTTGGCACGACCTCGTCGGGGTACTGGTAGCGCAGCTCGTCCAGCGAGAAGTCGCAGAGTTCGGCCACGCGCAAGGTCTCGCGCAGCAGCGAGGCGGGGTAGAGCTGGGCCAGGCGGAGCCGGGTGCGCAGGTGGCGCTCGGCGTTGGGCTGAAGGGCCAGACCGCATTCCGTGAGCGGCTTGCCGATGCGGGTGGCGGTCAGGACATCCTGCAGCGGCTTGCGGGAGCGCACGTGCATGTGGACGTCGCCGGCGGCCACCACGGGCACACCGAAGGCGTTCGCCGCCTGGCGCAGCTGGTGCAGCCACATCTCGTCGCCCAGCACCCGCTCGCGCAGCGCGACCAGCCAGCATCGATCCTCGAAGCTTGCCTGCAGCCAGTCGGTGAGGACGTTCAGGTGGTCAGGCGTGGTGCCGCGCGGTGGGGCGAGCAGCACCAGGCAGTCCTCGAAGCGCTGCTTGGCCAGGTGGCCGAAGGTCAGCCGGTAGGTGCCCTTGTCAGCGCTGCGCCGCAGCCCGGTGATGAACTCGCACAGGTTGCCGTAGCCCTGGAGATTGCGGGCCAGGACAATGAAGGTGAACGGAGCCTCGTGCTCAACATTGAACTGTGCCCCGATGAGCAGCTTGAGGCCCACCTCCTTGGCCGCAACATGCGCCCGCACGATCCCGGCCATGGAGCATTCGTCCGTGAGGGCCAGAGCCGAGTAGCCCATTTCGTGGGCGCGCTCGACCAACTCTTCAGGATGGCTGGCGCCGTGGAGGAAAGAGAAATTGGAGAGACACCAAAGCTCGGCGTAGTGGGAAAGCGCCATAGGAGTGCCTCACGCAAAGACGCCCTGCAGGAACCAGGCGCTGCGCTCGTCGTCCAGCCGGGTGTGGAAGACCCACAGCACGCCGGCGTGCTCGCTCAGCGCCACCCAGTAGTCGCGCAGAACGTTGGCCGTGGACTGCTGGCCCTGGTCGTCGGAGAGCCGATGCCACCAGCCGCCCTCGACCCGGTGGGGGCCCGACAGCATGATGAGCGGCCCTTGGTAGATCGGCCGGTCGCCGCGCACCGCCAGCTTCAGCGGCTGGGGCAGCATGAACGTGGGCTGCGGCAGCGAGATGTCGTGTAAGGGTTTTCGAGGCAGAGGCTGGTCGGCTGGCTGCCAGTGCACCATCCACTCCATGCGGTGGTCTGCGGCGGTTACCGGGCGCAGCACGCGCTCGGGGCCCAGGCGGGCGGCCACGCGCTCCAGCACCAGGGCGAGGGATTCGCCGCTCTGCGCAGGATCGGGCAGCAGCGCGGCGCTGCGCTCCTCCATGGGCTGCACCTCGTCGGCGATCAGTTCCAGATCGCCCACCGGCGCCTTGAGCTCGACCTTGGCCAGGTGCTCGGCCAGAAGGCGTGACAGGTGCTCCACGTTGCGCGTGATTTCGGCCGTACGCACCGTGAGTTCGCCACCGTCGCCAGCAGTCTTGGCGCGCATGACGTCGTGGCACCATTTCAGGGTGATAGCCGTTGTCCCGCTGCGCCGGGCGGCGAGCCAGCCGCACAGTTGCAGCAGCAGGCGCCGCGCCCCGAAAAGCATGGCGGGAGCCAGTTCAACCCGCGACATCAGCTCCAGCCGTTGGGCGAAGCGGTCAGCCGGCTGCACCCAGGCGTGCGTTTCTGGCCGCAAGCCATACGCCTGGTCCATGGCGGTCAACAGGCCTGCGTCGAAGCGACGGCTCAGGCCCCCACGCGGCAGCGCCCGCACATCGCCCAGGTTGCGGCAGCCCAGCCGGGACAAGGTGGCCTCGTGCGCCCGGGCGGCGCTCAGCGCATCGAAGGGCAGGGCATCCAGCACTTCCACCAGCGGCCTGCTGAAGCCGTTGGTCTGCCCGGCCCGCGCCAACGCCAGGGCGGCCAGGCTCGTCGGTGCCCAGCTGGGCACACGCAGATCGAGTTCCGGCGCCTCGTTGCGAATGCGCTTGACCAGCAGGCGCTTGCCGCCAAAGAGGCGCGTACTCGCTGAAAGCTCCATCGCCAGCGCCGATGCCTCCAGGACCGTGACGCGCGGTGTGTACTGCATGGCCCACTGCGCGGCGCCGTGCAGCAGCTCAGTGGAGGGCGTGTTCTCGAGTGCGGGGAGCAGGGCTGCCCACAGCATGCGAAGCCTCCTTGGCTTGGGTCAGGCGGCTCGGTGTCAGCAGCCGAGGCGTGAGGATGGAGGTAAGACCGCCCGGGATGGAGGGCAGACGAAGTGGCGCGTCCATGGCGGGGCCACGGCGCTTGAAGATGTCGGCCTCCAGCTCCCAGTCCAGCCGAAAGGTCGTGTGCAGGCGAAGCGGTGCGGCCGACGAGTCGTGGCGCGCGGCCTCGGGTCGACACAGGAAGACGGGGGCCTTGCAGGCGAGGGCGCAGACCTGCAGGCGCCGGATCTGCTCCTGGCGTGCCTGCGGCAGCCAGGCCACGATGGCGCCGGCGGCGTCGGACTTGATCATTTGCTCGGTGACCCACAAGCGCTCGGCCGGCGTCTCTGCCTTCACCCAGATCACTTGGGCAGCGCCGATGCCGGCATGCAGCAGGCCTGGCAGGTGCGGTGGTTTCGGCGGGCCCACCAGCACGACCTGGCCGCCAGCAGCAGCAACGTGCCCGAGCACGCCGCCGAGCAGGCGCCATTCGCAGACGGCTGGCTGGGGCGCGAGCACTTCAGTGAGTGAGCGGCGAGGCCATCCGCCACCGGGCAATTGAGCGTCCAGTGCCGCCCAGCCGGAAGGCACCGTCTCAGTGACCTGGCTGCCCAGCTCACTGCCGCGCCAGACGCCCTTCGGGATCTCGCCGGGGGTTGGATTGGCGCGCGGTCTGGCGGGAGCCATAGGAGGTGGATCCGGCTCGGACCAGTGGGACAGGGCAGCGGGACGCATGGGTATTGTTAAACTGTATGTGCATACAGTATCTGATCCAGCGCCGGTTTGGAATGCGTGCCGAGCTGAAAACTTCGTGAGCGGCCTCTAGGAAGGCCAGCTTTGCGGAGCTGTGGCCGTGATCAGCGCAGCCAAAGAAAAGGCCTGCTCGGGGCAGGCCAAAGAGATCGCGAGGGAGGAAATCTCAGGTCGAAGGGAGTCGAACTGACTGAAAGGTGCGACCTCGGTTTCATCGTCTCACGGCGTCCTTTGTCCAGCGCCTCTCCCCGTAGGATCTGGCGAGAAAAATGTCTCAGGATGCGGTCCTATCATGGGCTTCATGTGCGCGAACTACCTGCCCGTGACCAATGCCGATGAACTGCTGGCGTTCTTTGGCGTGCAGCGGGATGCCCAGGCAGAGACGCCGCCAGAGCTCTATCCGACGGGACTCGGTCCTTTCATTCGACTGGTGAACGGACAGCGCGAGTTCGAGGCTGGTCGCTTCGGACTGCTGCCGCCGTGGCGTCGGGAGGTTGCGTACGGGCGCAGCACCTACAACGCGCGCAGTGAGACGGTGGGCATCAAGGCCAGCTTCAAAGACAGCTGGATGCGAGGCCTGCGCTGCGTGATCCCGGCCCAGGCGGTCTATGAGCCGAGGTACGCCGAGGACCTGACCAGCGAGCGTTGGCGCATCGAGAAGGAAGACGGCACGCCCTTCGGCATCGCGGGCTTATATAGCCAGTGGCTGGAGCACGGCGTCGACAAGTTCAGCTACACGATGCTGACGGTGAACTGCGATGGGCATCCGTTCTACAGCCAGTTCCACGAACCGGGGACGGAGAAGCGGATGCCTGTCTTCCTGGAGCCAGACGAGTACGACCAGTGGATGTCATGCTCCTTGGCTAAGGCGCCTCGGTTCTTCCGTCAATGGGGTGGGCCGATGAAGGGGCAGCCAGAGGCTAGGCAGCCGCGCTCGGTGCCGGCTAAGCCGAATGTGAGATCGCCGAGAAGTTCTGACCAAGTTCCGCCATCTCAAGGCGGGCTGTTCTGATCGCTCACGCTCCGCCTCAGGAAGAGAGCCCATGGGCGGGTATCGGTATCGCGTGGGAGGCAGCTTCAGACTGCTTGCAGTCATTCACTTTCGCCATCTCAGTGACAGCTGTCAGCCATCAAACGGACGTCCAGGAGCATCAGCTGTCGGGCTGATCACCACGATTGCAGCCGCTTTTCTACCGCTCAGCCGGACAGCGTCGGCACCAAGCGCCGGGTCAGCGTCAGGCGATCGGCCAGCGTCCTCAGCAGGAAGTCGCCGAAAGCCGCGGCCAGATCGCAGCGCTCGCGGCGCAGCTGATCGAAGGCCTCACGTAACAGCGTGTACAGCGTACCCGGGCCATTGGTGACGACGTTGGCCGAGCGCGGCCCGCGACTGATGGAGCGAAGGGACGCGGAAGGGGGCACTGCAGCGGCCCGGGGGAATGGTGGAGAAGGCTAACGCGCTCGTGCGGTATCGATCAGACCCGTAGGAGAGTGGCGTGATCGTCATCGGGGACTTCGTTGTTCGGAGATGCCTGTGGTACTTGGGTACTTAACGTAAGTGAGATCACCGCCGGCTGGAGGACTATTAATGTCCTTGCCATAGGACGGGAGGGCGTACCGTGATGGGAATGCGACGCAAACAGTGCATTACCGCAGCCGAAAATCTGAACACACTGCGTACCGTATTGCGATGTGCTCTATATTGATAGTACGCTGTGCGTATCTTCAGGGTCGCGTCGACCTCGAAAGTCTTGATGCCAACCAAGTCTGCACCGCCGCCTGATGCCAAGTCAGACCAAAAGGCATTCCTGGTTGCAGCAAAGCGCATCCTCAGCGCCGGCAAGACGCGGCTGACCTGGGATGTCCTGGCCGCAATTCTTGGCGTCGAGCCGCGGGCAATGAAGACCTACCGAATGCCCGCTGCTTCCAGCGACTACCGGACGATGCCCAAGCTGCTTGTCGAGAAGATCGAGGCCCTGGTAGCAGAGGCACAGGCCCCTTCCCCGGCGGGCGCCGCGGCCCCTCCACGAGACCCATACGTGGATTGGAAACCTCGCAGCGACCCGCTCAAGCTTCTTCCTGCCAGTCTCGCAGCACTCGTCATCCGCCAGGCACGTCAGGTCTTCATGGGCGGAGGCGCGACCATGGTTTCAGGTGTCGACCGCCTCTGGAGCGGCGTCTCAGGCCTCGGGGATGAAGACAGGAAGGCCATGGCCCTTGTCTCCAGGGCACGCCTGACGCTGGGCCTCTCCGACGTCGGGGCGGAGATTCACCAACTCCTTGCCCAGTGCACCAAGCCGTTAGGCGAGTGGCTTCCTCTTCCCGCCGTCAAGGAAGCTGGTCTAAACGCGGTGTGTCTCATCGACGCCGAGGACTACATGCCGACCCTGGAGGCCGAGGAGTTGTCGGAAGGCTTTGGCGGCATGACCGGCCTGCTCGAAGAGCAGGTGTTTGCCGCCTTCCAGGACAGCTTGTCCAAGCACTCAGCAAAGGATGCCAACGACTACTACACGGCGGTGCGCACATTTGTTGTTCGCAACCCTGTGGCCACACGCAAGCAGCTGCTGAAGTTCCTGGCTGCGTTGCCGTCTGCCGTATGGGCCTGCATCGAGCAGCAGTTCTACGAGCCGCTTCCCGGCGCGCTAGTCGCTGGTGAGACGGCGACTCTGTGCGGGCACTGCAACAACGTGATGACCGCGCAGCCGGGCGGGTTGCGATGTATGACGGCGGCCTGCGCGGCAGAGCACGCCGCCACGCCCGGACGAACGCTGCCGGCAGCGGATCTCCTGCGCCTGAACAGGTCCCTGCGCAAGTACTGGCTGGAACCGGGCATCGACGAGATCCGACTTGCCGATCGTCTCGCCGCACGCGGCCACACCGTGCGCATGTACCCGAACCGCGACATGGTGGACCTGGACCTCGGCGAAGGTAGCCCTGTAGGGATAGACCTCAAGGCCTACAGTAGCCCAGAGCTCCTCGGGGAGCGCCTACGGCGCCGGCCCGGAGGCCTCAAGAACTACAAGACCCAGTTGCTTGTCATTCCTGACTGGATGGCTCGCCGTGTGCCCCACTACGTCGAGCGCGTAAGCGCGTGCCTGGAGGGCTCGTCGATTCGAGCGTTAACGCTGTCGGACACCGTCGAGGTGCTTGGCCATGCGTGAACGCCTGAAGCCCTACCGCGGCGCCAACGCGCTGAACTACCTGTGCTTGCTCGCCACCGAACTGATGGGCCAACGGCACCTGCGGGACCTGCCGGCGCTTATGACCGGCTTCAATTCGGTACTGGCCACGTTACCGGCCAATGTGGTTACTGCCATCGAGAACCTGCGCATCTCAGGCTACGCACCGTGGAGCCAGCGCGAACTGCGCCTGATGGTCGGCCAGTACAACGAAACGCACCGCCGACTCGAGCAGCGCCGACGGGCCACCTCGCGCGCGAAATCTTGGGACGATGACGTCGAGCCGGGTGATGCGCCCGAGCGCGGCGCACCGCCGGCGGGGCCGGCGGAGGACGACGAAGAAGGGCCCGGTAAGCGTTTCGAGGTCGACCCTCAGCTCAACGTCTGGCCAGTCTGGACGTCCATCATGCCGGACGACATCAGTGAGGCGCTCGCCTCGTTGACGGCGCCACTGGCCCTGCGGCAGCGGCCGCCGCGCCGTCGTCACGACCCCACGCTGCCTGCGCGGATCGTCGACGAGAGGCGGCACTTCAAGACGGCGATCGAGCCGCTCGGGTTCATGCCGCCGGAGCCGCCGTTGATGGACACCACCCGGCACGGCCGCGCCCCGGGGCTGGTCAAATGGTCGGATCTCGTGGCCGTGGCAGACCGCTTCGACGTGTTGGACGAGCAGGCCGGACGTCAGAAGGCCGGCGAGCGCAGCTGGTATCGACGGCTGCACACGGCGACCGGCGAGCCGACCGCCGTGCTCACCGAGGCGACGGTTGAAGGTCTGGTAGAGCGAGATGCGATAGAGCTCATCGGCGTTAAGCACCTTATCGGCTTGCCGGGTGCCGGAAAGACGACGCTGCTCTACCTGCTTGCTGCATGGGCGAGCGAGCGCCACTACCAGGTGTGCCTCCTCTTCCCGTCCATCGAGGTGGCCACAGGCTTTGTCGAGCGCCTGTCGCTCTACTACGTGCCCGCCGGTCTGCTGTTCGGCCAGAGCGACCGGGCTCGATCCAAGCACGTCTCGAGCTTCGCCGCGGCACTGTCGCAGGACAACCGCGGCTACGCCGTGACGCGGGACGCCGCGCCTTACTTTGCCACCAACTGCAGTCTCGCCGCCTTCGCCGCCGACGAGGACGTGACCTTTCCGCATGCCCATCCGCCATGCCAACTGGTCCACCAAACCGTTAGCGGCGCAAAAGCCAGCAAGAGGCCAAAGCCGCACCAGTGCGCGCTCGCCTCGGTGTGCGGCCGGCAACACGGCGAGCGTTCGCTGGTCGATGCGACGGTCTGGGCCGGTCACATTTTGTCGACCGACCGCGAAGTCTCGCCACTCTTCAGCGATGTCCAACTGCGCCACTTCGAGTACCTCGCGCGAACCTTCGATCTCATCGTGGTCGACGAATGTGATGGCGCGCAGGCCAACATGGACGGCCGCGGCACGCCGCTGATGAAGCTTTCGGGTGACGCCGATTCGGTCTGGAACAGGCTGCTCTTGGATCTGCACGCGCCCGCCGCTCAGGGCCGCAATGCGTTCGTCGGCGGTGCCTCGATCGCCGCCATCATGGCGATGTCCGGTCGTTTTGGGCTCGCTGCAGAACGACTGACCGCGGCGATCGTGACCGCGCCGCGGGAGTTTCGCGACGAATACGCCCGCAAGCTCTTGACGGGCCTGTCCCTCATCGCCGACATGTTCCCGCTTGCGAGGGGCGGCCATGACGCAGAGGGATTCGATGAGGAGGAGACAGAAGCTCATCTGCAGGCCCGCCAGGCTCTCGAGCGCATCTGGGACTACGCCACCAAGCGAGTGGCATTCCGTGAGGGTGGCGAGGCGCTGAGACACCTCAATCTTCTGCAGCAGGAGGAAGACCGTGCGCAGGGGGAGAGTGGTCAAGCCGACAACGAGGTGGTGCAGACGTTCGCCTACGAGATCAGTGATGCCGAGCTTGCCAAGCTGGCCGGACTCGCGCGGTCAACCCCCGAGGAAATTCGCAAGTACGCCGCCGACGTCCTGCGGGCACTGGAGGCCTGGGACCGTGAGGGCACCGACGAGTGGATGAGGGCACTGGCGCGGGTGCTGCTGCGACCACCTGGCCTGACCCTTGCCAAGGAGCCCAAGTTCTTCTTCGAGCACGTCAAGCTGCTTGCTAACGTGACGCTGCTGGTGCTGCAGCACTTCGGACTCGGCCCCCACCTGCGTCTGCTCAACGGCCAAGGCATCCTCGGCGACGAGATTTTCGAGTCACGCCCCTCCAAGGAGATGTTGGGCATCGTCCCCGAGTCACTGGCCGGCAGGCTCAGCGGCGTGCGCTACACCGTCGGCGACGAGGGTGATGTAGACATCGCCCATGTCGGCTTTCTCGGCACGCCGCGCACACTCGTGCACCGCATGGCACAGCTCGGCTTGGCCACCGGAGGCACAGGCCCCGCCGTTCTACTCACAAGCGCGACGTCCTTGCTTCAAGCCAGCCCGAGCTACCACGTCGCTGTCGGTCCGCACTACGTGCTGCGCCGTCCCAACGCAGGCGTTGGATGGGCGTTGTCGCGTTACCAGTTCCTGCCACTGAAGGACCCTCACGACGACCGCAAGCGGCTGTTCTTCAGCGGTTCGCGGCTAGCCCGGCGCGAGTTCGTGCTCAAGGCCATGGTGACCGACTTGCTCGAGGGCGGCCGGGTCAGCAAGGTCGAGACTGCGATCGCGCAGAACGACATCGTCGATGATGTTGGCCGTAAAGCGGCATTCGTCGTCAACAGCTACGAGCAGTGCGAGATGCTCTACGAGCACATTCGACAGCAGTATCCGGCCTGGCGCTCGCGCGTGCGATACCTCGTTCGCGGCGGCGCGCTGGCGGCAGCCACTGCGCACGGCATCACCGCCTCCGAGGTCGAGCGCCTGGGTGAGGACCCGGACTGGGACCTGTTCATCTTCCCGATGAACGCCATCGGACGCGGCGTCAACATCGTCTACAAGTCCGGTCCGCGCGCCGACAAAGCAATGATCGGGTCGCTCTTCTTTCTGACGCGACCGCACCCGCGCAGCGACAGCCTCGGCTTCCTGCAGGGGGTCGTGGGTGCGGCATCTGAGAGCTTCGACCAGGAGCGGTTTGCGTCCACCGAAGAGGCACTTGGAGCCATGCGCAATCGACGCGGGAAGGTCTCAGGCACGGTCGGGGCCTTGCTGCGGCTGCCCCAGGCGTCGCGGGCGCTCGGGGAGTACGCCAAGCCCTTCGTCGCCGACCAGATGATCATGATCTTGCAGACCATCGGACGGGCGATGCGCGGCGACTGCCCGGCGTTCGTCTACTTCGTCGATGCCGCCTGGGCACCGCGCTCGGCGGTGGGGCTGCCCGACAACTTGCGCACATCGATGTTGTTGATGATGCGCCGCATCCTGGATGACTGCCTTACGCACCCTGACGCTGGGCTCCGCGAGTGCTACGAGAACCTCTACCGCTCCTTCTACATGCCGCTGTCTCGCATCAGTGGACTAAAGGACGCGTAGGACAAGAACACGAACCCAGCGAGGACCCTTATGAGCGATACAACGACCTCTGAACAGAGCCAAAGCGCGGGGTCCCCCGTATGGCGCAAGTCGCCGGAGACCAAGGGCAGTGACCGGCCCGTCCTGCTTGGTGCGCGAATTCGGCCGGAATGGCTCGGGCAGAGCGTGTCGCTGCTTGCGGTTCGATTCGTTGGGCCACTCGGCACATCGCTGCAGGCTTTGCTGGAGGCAGCCAAGAGCAACGAGGAGAAGAACCTCCCAATCCTGCGCCTGCGTTCGGCCCTGATGGCAAAGTTTGAAGGCGTCGTGCGCCTGGACAAGCACCTTGGCCTCAAGAACCCGGGCAAGCCGGCGCTGGAGCTACGGTGGGCGTTCCCGGGTGACTCCAGCGACGCGGAGTGCGATGAGATCAAGCAGGAAGTTGTCGTAGTCCTGATGCGCTGGCATCTGGATGTCGTCGGGCCGTGGGCCGAGCACAACGGGCTGGGCGACGCCGCGGCGCAGCTGCGTGCGAGCATCGCTGCGGGCAACATCGACTTGCAGCACCGCAATCAGCCGCTTGTCGAGCGCAGTTCGACAGGACAGGTGTCCAAGCCCCAGTTTGACCTCATCGCCAAACACCTGGCCGAACGACTTGTCGGCGAAGAACTCTTCCCTGGCCTCGGCCCGTGCGAACTGGTCGCAGACGCCACATCGCTAGATGGCTCGGTCGAGCTCATCACGTGGCCGAACCAAGTGCCTGGACACAAGCCCTTGTTCTCAATGGCAGCACGGCTCTCGGTGGGAACCTGGCCGACGAGCAAGGAAATCCACCTGAAGGTCACACCGGTCAAGCGGGTGTGGGCCCAGAGAGTCCCTGGCCGCAAGCCCAATGCGCCTAGCACCGTCACTTGCTACATCTTCAGTCCTGAGATGCCCGTTCTGCCGGCCTGGATTCGGCGCGGAAAGGACGGCTGGGAGTTTGGCGACGAGTACATCCAGTATCGGATCGAGAGTGACCGCGCGCTGCCTGAAACGTTGGCCGACGCTGTTGCCAACCTCCTGCCCGACGAGAGCGGGTGGTGGGTCGGCCTGCCTGAGCTCACCACGCTATTTGACTACGTGCAGCAGCGCACCGTGTTCGAAAGCGACGAAGTCGACCTCTATGACGAGATCGTCGAGTTGCTGCCGGATGTGCTCGACCCCGCACTGCCTTGCCGCGTCCTTAAGATGCCTCGCGCCATGAACCAGGCCAAGAGTGAGGTGGCGCGACTACTGGTCACCGACGTAATGCCCTCTGATGCCGCCGAGCTCGGATGGGCTGGCGCAGCGCTGTCCGATGAAGTGGCGGCGGCCGGAGCCGGCGACGAGCAGGCAGACGGCGAAATGGCCGGCGACGATCCGGCCAAGGAGACCAAACGCCGCGAGAGGCTGGCCCGCCACCGCTCAGCCAACGAGGATGCGTTGGCCCGCATCCATGGCAGCAAGACGCCTTCGCTCTGGGTGTTTGTCGACGGCACCGACGAGCGCAAACTCATTGAGCGCAGCGCGCGGGCAATCTTTGGCGATCGGCTGCGCCTGGAGTTTTCGACACTGCCGCAAGGCGTGCACGGCCTGCGTGCCGACCTGGATGAGTCCGGAGAAAAAGGCATCCGGCGCTTCGATGCGAGAGTGAACCGGTGGGCTGGGATTGCCGACCGAGTGGCACAAGATGCCGACGGCGCGCGACACGTGCTCATCTGTGCACCTAAGGACGTCAATCAACGGCCCGAAGACCCCGTGAACTACTTTGCCGGGCTGCATGCGATGTGCAGCCGCGCGAAGGCTAACGTGCACCACCTCCTGCCCCTCGAAGTCGACAGGAAGTCGCAGCAGCCCGACGTCCAGCACTTCATTCACCGCGTGCAAAGCGCCTTGCTCGACGTCTTCATGGCGCATTCGGGCGTGGTGTTCGGCGTGCAGCAGTTTGTCACCGGCTGCCTGGGCGACGCAGCGCCGAAAGCGATCTACGGCATTCAGGTGGTGCGTTCGCAAGCGCGAGCCTTCACCCAGGAGCAGCCTGTCTGCCTGATCCTGTTCACCCGGCTCGACGTGACCTCCGGGGTGACCAGCGTGCGCTTCGTGTGCCGCAACAAGAACCGCACTCAACCTACCGAATGGGAGCCTCTCAACCAAGGCCTTCAGTGGCTGGGCAGTCAGCGCCAGCTGTCGGGGGATGAGCGCTGGGCTCGAGAGAACTTTGCTGACGCTACCCGCAAAATGCTCGGCCACATCGGCGAGGAGGACCCGCGTGCCATCGTGCTGGTGGACTGGTCGACGGTGGCCGGTTTGTGGAAAGAGCTCACCGACGAATCGTTGACCTCGGGCAACGGCCGCGGAGTCGTGCTCGATGACGCCGAATTTAGGACATGCTTTGCGTCGATGACCTTCCTGCGCCTGCGCAGCGATCGCAACGCGACGATGGTGATGCGGTGGGTTAACACGACCGCGTTTGAGGAGTGGCGCGCCGAGCCGCAGCTCGAGCCTACCCGACAGACCACCGAGGAGCAGTACGCCACAACCTACAAGACGATCGTCGAGCTTGACGAGTCCGCCGGCCCGCGCCTCCACCCGCACTACCTGATGGTGATGGGCTACCGGAGCACGGTGCAGACCAAGCGTGGGATGTCCTGCTATCGCCCGATGTGGCGCATGAGCAGGAATGCCTCCGGCTGGTACGAGCGGCGCACGCTTCCCGTGGCCAAGGACAACGCCGCGCTGCCGAGTGGGCTGGAAGTCACTGTGCTCCAGGCGCCGTCCGACGTCCAGCCGGACAACCTCGCCCGACTCGTGATGGGCCTGCGGCTGGGCTACGCCCACTACGACGACTGGACTGCGTTGCCCGCGCCGCTGTTCTTCGTGTCGAAGGTCCGCGACTACATCATCCGATATCCGGAAGCGCCCGAAGCAGAAGCCGAGGAGCCCTTGCCCGCCGCTCCCGACACCCCGGACCGCGCGCGCCAGGACGCGCCGAGGACCGACGCGAACGCCAGCCGCTCGGCGGAGCTTCGAAGCGAACTGGTGGCCGAGGTACTGGAAGCCCTCCCAGACCTCAAGGCTGCGGCTCGGTGCACTCCTGACCGCCTCGCGCTTGAAGTAGCGCAGGCCGAAGCCGCGGTCATCGCCGACGCCACACTAACCGGAGCGATCAGCGCCGCTACACCGGCCATGAAACAGGCCGAGCCTCCACCCGAATCATTGGAAGATCCTGCGCTGGACCGCGCCCTCAAGGCTGCATTCGCCGCGCCGGAGCTGTACTCGCGAAAGTCTGGCGCTGTCGGCAAGAAGCTCTACGAGGACATGCTGCTAGGCAAGGTGCACGTGCGTGTGGAGCCACCCTGGTTCGTCACACGCGAGAGCATCCTTCCGTCTAGAGCCTGGCCGACGGACAAGCGTGCCATTGGGCGCTACTGGCGACAGCTCAGGGAGTTTCACATCAAACTGCGGCTGGAGCGGGGTGAAGCACCGAGTGTGGCTACGTTCCCTGAATGGGTGCTCAAGCGCCTGGGGATTCCGCAGTCGCACTACGCGCTGGACATCGCGGGGGTGTTTCCGTCGTCGGAGAAGATCTTCTTCCATCCCATCAACGAGGCCTACGACGAGTTCCTGGACGACACCGACTCGGAGCAAGGTGACCCGGCGCGTGGCAAGTTCTGGCAGGAGATGCCGCAGTTCGTTCGCTGGCTCTGCAAGAACGGCGACGACGAGGTGCTGGGCTGGGTGTTCTGCCTTTTGGCGCACTACCCGTACCGAGACGTCGTGCCCAACACGCTTGCGGCGACAGACCCCATCGCGTTGGGGCCCCATGCGCGAGCAGCGCTCCAGTACATGATCGACTGCTACGAGGTCTGTCGGAAGGCCTTCGACGAGAGGTCGAGTGCCGAACGCAAGGTCGGCGTCCACGTGGTCCATGCTGCATCCCGGCCCAACGCGGAACTGGTGGTGAGCCAGGAGTTCGCGCCGGCCATCGGGGTGAGGGAGACTTCGTCGCCGTTTGTTCTGGCGCCTGTACCCAGCTTTCCGGTCGAACGCTTCTCGGCACCCTCGGAGCTCGAGAAGGCACCAATCGCCCAAGCGGTCGCCGCGATGGCATTGGCCCCGGTTCTGCGCAGTGAGCGGGCGACACCTGCACATGTTCCCACGATTCCACCCGCCCCTTACGACCTGCCGTGGCCCGCGCCCGGCAACCCCGACTTCGACGCCCTATACGACGCTCATGCGCAACGACTGGCGCAATTGAGGCAGCAGCATGACGAGATCCTTGCTGTCCGTGCTGCCGAGCTGCAGCTGAAGGAAGCTGAGGCGGCGCAACGGGCTGCTGAAGAAGCGGCGCTCGCCGCCCAGCGGGCGGCACTGGCCGCCCGGCTCGACGCACTCGACCAGGAGGCGCGAGCGCTGGCCCGGGCCGTCGTGACGGACCTGGAGGTGGGTACATGGCACGCGGTAGACGTCCGGCAAGTACTGGGCCCGCATCCGAGTGACGCAGACCTGGACGCCATCGGTGTGCAGTTGGCGACTGTGCGTCAGGCCCTAGATGAGGCGGCAGCGGCGGACGCCGAGCTCACCAAGGTCGACTCGGGCCAGTTTGAAGGTGCGCAATTGCTCGCGGCCAAGGAACTGCGCATGCGCAAGGCCACGCTGCTGCAAGTTGCGGCGCAGCGCGCCTCCAACGCCGACGATGCACTCGAGCAAGCACTGGTCGATTGCCGGCTTTTCACTTCAGGGGAGATGAACGAGACAGCTGGCCTCGCCAGCGAACCACCTGTAGCCGAGCACGAACCGGCCGTCCATCCGACACCAGTCCCCCTACCGGCGCCCGCCGACCTGACTTCAGCAGACGATGTCGTGCCGGCCCATCAAGCGCAGCCGACTCAGCCCGTCGTAACGACTCCGGCCACGCCAGAACGACAACTGGCCACCCCCGCTGCGGCCCCGGTACCTGCGGCTACACCGATCCCGACGCCCGCGGTGGCGCCGTTGGAGAGTTCCGGCCCCGACCAGGCGCCGCCGCTCGCGCGTTCCGGCGACGAACGAGCACCGCTGACCGCAGCGGCCGTCACGGCCGAGGTGTTCGAGGAGGTTGAGGAAGAGGATGAACCGCCGGATCCACCGACCGTGGGTCCTGTCACCCTTCTCGAGCCGGCTCAGAGCACGTTGCTGGCGTGTCTGCAGGCGAACCGCCTGGCGCTGGCTCAGGTCGCCGCCAATGCGCTGACCGAGATGATGGCGGGCCCGGCGCCGCGTTTGTGGCACGCCGCCGTAGCCGGTATCCGAGCCACCTACCAGAGGCAGCCCGTCGATCCAGCCACTCTTGCGGCCCTTGACGGGTGGCTGGCCGAGCAGACGGCAGACCACGCGGCAGCAAACACATTCGCTGACCACCTGGGGGTACTCGGCGCGAGCCTGCTGCCCATGCTACTGGAAGGCCACGATCGCGGCATCCGATGGGCGGTCATCCAATATCTGCGACCGCGTCTGCAGCAGCATCCGGACTTGCACGACATCGTCGAGCGGATTGCGTCACTCGAGTCTATCCACTTGGTCGTCACACCGGAGATGATGTCGGCAGCACGCGTCGGGCTGCACCAGGCGCTCGAGGACGGTGTTCGCCGCATGCGACAGCGCGCGGCCAACTGGGCAAGCGACGCTTCCCTGGTCACCAATTGGACGGCAGGGGACTACATCGAGTTGCACGCCGCGATGTGCTCGGAAAAGCGAGGCTTCGCGACCGGCGAGTGCGTCGCCCGTATCGCACGAGGCCAGGACGCCCGTGCCCGCGAACTTCTGCCTGAGGTTCTGAAGCTGGCCGACAAGGGCCTGTCCACGATATCGGACCTGCGCAAGCGCATTGGCCGCAGGAAGCCCATCGAGGGCGTCGGCCGGGACTACCTCGTCAACAACCTCAAAGCGACGGCGCAGTTCGTGCAGGAGTACTTCGAGCAGCTCGATCGACTCGAAAGCAGCAAGCAGGATAGCCTGCCGCCCAAGCACAAGGACTTCCTGCAAGGGCTGTTCCGGGAGCTCCAGGTTGCCCAGGCCTACGTGAAAGCGCTCGAACTGGACGAAGGGACGCCGGCGGTTCATCGAGCCGTCCTGCTTTGCGCGCTTGACCGGGCACTGGCGTTGATGAGCCAGGCCGAAGACACCGAGGCGGTGTCGGAGGAGGACCAGCTCCTTCTGCTCGAGCATCCGCTGGGCCGGGACCTGCAGCCCACGTTGTCCTGGCGCCCGACCGACGACCCGGCAACCCGTGTACCGGTGGGTGACCTCGCGGCGCTCGTTGCTGCTATGGCTCGCGCCGAGCGCGACCTGCGCCCGCGCATGGGCGCGACGAGCACCGACGAACTCCCTGTGTTGCTGTTGGGCGCGGCGAAGGCTCACCGCGCCGCCGAGAGGCTCCTGCCTGCGCGCCTCATCGAGGAGCGGCTGAGCAAGCTCGCGAAGTCCTTGCTCCCGGGACTGGTTGCGGACAATGAGACCGCCCAGCGCGAGGCGCGGTCAAAGCTCAGCGCAGACCTGCAGGAGGCCAAGCAGCGGGTCACCAATGCGATGTCACTGAACGCATTGCCTCAGGCCGAGGCCAGTCGCATGCTCAAGGTCATCGAGTCGCTCGTGAGGTCGAACTCGACCCAGGATATCGGGTCGCCGGCGAAGACGTCGGCCGTGTATGCAGACTACCCGCAAGCACGGGCGGTCCTCCAGCACATGGTGCTCACGCCGCTGGACACCAAGATCCAGCAGAGCAGGGCCCAGCTCGAGCGCGAAATCGACGAGCTCGTGAAGGAGCGCAAGGAGCGCAATCTGGAGCCCCTCGAGATGCGGCAGTTTGAGCAGAAGGCACAGCTGATCCGCGCAAGGCTCGCAACGGGGACGGCCCTTAGCGTGCGCGTGGCTCGAAACGAGTTCCTGTTGCTGCGCGAGGACAAGCTGCCGCTTCTGAAGTTCGAGGAACGGACAGCCAGTCACCGCTTCGACGAGTTCAGGGCTCAGGTCCGCAAGGTCACCCAGGGCCACCGTCCGCTCGAAGGGTTGCACGACATTCTCCGAGGGGTCGCGCCAGTGCCTGCGGGCGCGCCGGAGTGGCTGACTTCGATGGGCAATCCCGAGCGTGCCGAGGGGGCCGAATTCATCGCGAGCTGGGTCAGCGTCTTCAAGGGTCGGCCGCGCGGCGAGTTTGCCGACGCGCTGCAGAGCTTCTTCGGTGCCGCAGGCGTGACCCAGAAGCCGACGGTCGTGCAGCGCAACGAGGGCAAGTTCTTCTTCGAGGGCAAACCCTTCGCGGGGCTGGCTGCATCTGGGTTTGGGGTGTTCATCCCGCCTGCGCTCGGGTCCGACGCGACTCACATCGAAGGCGTCGTGGTTCCTCAGCCGGCCAGTATCGGGCAGCTCAGCCAATCCTTGGCCCAGTTGCCGCCACTGACGCCAAGCTTCATGCTCAGCCGTCAAAACCTGACGCTCCAGCAGCGCGCGCAACTCGGTCACGAGCAGCCAGTGCTGCTGGTCGATGACGACCTGGTGGCCTACATGGCGGTTCATGCCGCCACACGGCTGGCCAAGCTGATGGAAGTGTGCCTGCTGTCGTTCTCCACGAACCCTTATGCGGACTATGGCGCCAGGCCTGTGCCGCCAGAGATGTTCTTCGGGCGCAAGGGCGAGCTACGCATGCTGCGTGAGGTGCCATCGGCGGCGGTCCTGTACGGTGGCCGCCGGCTCGGCAAGTCGTCACTGCTCAACCAGATCTTGGAAGAGTCCAAGAGCCATGTCCGCTTGGTGTCGGGCGCGGTGGGCAGCGGCGAGATGGCCATCTACGTGCCACTGGACAGCGGCAAGGACCCCGCCGGCTTCAGCCAGAACTACAGGCTGTTCAGCTGGAAGGCCATACACAAGGCAATGGTGACCGCGGGGTTCCTGAGCCAGTCTCCCGACGAACTGACAACGGACCAGGCAGTGCGCGACCGCATTCACGACGAGATCATGGCCGGTCGCGCGGCGACGAATGCCTGCTACCTGCTCATCGACGAAGCGGATGATGTCATGCGCGAGGACCTGCAGGGCAACGCGCCGTTTCTCGCCAATCTGCAGAACCTGAGCGAGACCGTGCTGAGCCGCTGCAGACTGCGCTATGTGATTGCCGGGCTGCACAACCTCACCCGCATGACCACCGGCGGCAACACGGCCTTGGGCAAGGCCACGTCGATCGCCCTGCAGCCGTTCTCGTCGGATACCGACATCCTCAACGGCATCGACCTCATCACCAAGCCACTGGCATCCCTCGGGTTTCACTTCGGCAAGGGTGACGAGAGCCTGCCAATGCGCATCATGGCCGTGTGCAACTTCTACCCGGCCTTCATCCAGCTGTACTGTCGCAACCTCGTGCGCCGCCTGTACAACAAGCGCGGCGGCAAGGAGCTGCCGACGATGATCGGCATCGCCGATCTCGACGCAGTGGAGCGCGACCAGGACTTCCTTCGCGAGATCCAAGAGAAGTTCGGCCTGAACCTCAACCTCGACAAGCGTTACAAGGCCATTGCGCTCATCCTGGCCGAGTATTCCTATGCGGAGCCTGCAGGCGGCGTCTTCACCGGCCTCACGGCCACCGAGATTCGTGACCACTGTGTCGCCTACGCCCCCGAGCATTTCAAGACCACGGCGCCAGGTGCGTACGAGGCGCTGCTCGACGAGATGGAGAAGCTCACCGTTCTCGAACGCAATGGGTCACGCTTCCAGTTGCGCACGCCCGACATCGCGACGATGTTGGGCGACAAGGACCAGGTCGCCCACCTCCTCATCGAACTGGCACGCGAGAAGCCGACCGATGAACGCTCGCGTGGCGAGGCCCGCCTTTTGGTTCGCAACAAACGCGACACCAAGACCTTCCCTGCCCCAAGTGCGTGGGTGCGCAACTATTTGCAGGGCGATGCCAGCGAACTGGTGGTGTTCGTGGGTAACATCCTCAGCGGCATCGCCACGTTCGATCGGCTGCGCGAGACCTGGGATGTAGGCCAAGAGGAAGCCACCATCGAAGGTAGAACCTTCAACAGCCCTGACGAAGCGCGAACCTGGATCAACAGGGAGCGCAAGAAGCCAAGCGCGGCCCGTTCCAGGCTGATTGCAGTGGTGTCACGAGGCTGGCGCCTCGACCAGCTCGAAACCTATGCCGGGGTTGCGCAAACCTTTGGCAAGCAATCCGGGCAGTCAGACCCATCCCTGCGAGTGCGGCCCACCACCATGCGCCAGTTGCTGGTGGCGGGCCCTGAACAGGCTCTTGCGCTCGCCGAGAGACTGGCAGACGCGAGCAAGCCATTACCGCGCAACGTCGTGGTCGAGCCGATTCCGGCTTGGAGTGACGACGCGGTCTACTTCCGGCTCGACCGGTTGGAGAACCAGGCCGTTCGCGACAACGCCGAAGCACGCCAGGCTCTTTTGCGCGCGAGTTGCGGCTTCGGGGATGAGCTTGAGAGGATCTGTGGTGCCTCGATGACGGTCGAGGAAGCTCTTCAGCAGCCCGAGGAATCGCGCAAGCGACTGGCATCGGACCTCGACTCGTTCTACGCCAAGGTTGGGCTGCCCTCGAGGATTTCCGAGCCGACCCGTGCCCGGCTGGAAGACCTCCTGCTCCTCATGCACGGCGAGATGCGCGGTGAGTCCAAAGAACTTGAGCAGTTGGAGGGACTAGGCCTGAGTTCCGCACACTTTCTCTTTGCGCAGTGGATGGGGCTGATCCAGCCCGCCGCGGACGGGTCGTGGGAAGTTCCCGCGCTGTACCTGGACCTCATCGATGCACGGTCAGGCACCGCCGCATGAGCACCCCCAACCCAACTGCGCTCTCCGTTGCGTTGTACTGGTCGCTGCCCGGCCCGAGCCGCTTCACCTCGGAACTCGCGCACAGCCTCGATTCGACCGCTGTCCTCGTCATCCGCATCGACTCGTCGCACGTCACGGGCATTCGCCATGCCTTGCGTGAGGCGCTGACGAGCGCATGCCCTGCGCCCGAACGGGTCGAGTTCGTCGAACTGGATGAAGGCTCGCACCTGGAGTCAGATGTTGGACACCACTTCGGCCGCGCAACGGTCTCCGCACTCGAGCTGGCCCGCTGGTCGGCGCCGCCTCGGACCACCATCGTCCTTACGCCAAGGACCGCCCGTGCACGCGAGCGCTGCCGAGCGTATCTGGAGGAGTACGCCTACGAGCTCATTCCCGGCCAGAAGTGCACCACTCGGCTTGTGCTTGTTTGGCACTCCAGCGACGACGCATTGACGCCAAAGGTCGGACAAAGGGTGAGCTTCGACGGGGCGCTGTCACCCGACGAAATGCATGCCTACGTCTCTCTGCGCATGCTCGGGCAACGCGGGCCAGGCACCACGTCGCTGTCGCGCCACCTGGTGACGGAGTTTGCCGGCCCTGATGCATTGCTCGCAGAGGAGCTGATGAGGCTGCGGCACGAAGAGCTGCTTCGGCTTCCCAACAGCCTTTCGCTAGTCAGCTCCCTGGTGGGCCCTGATGCAGGCACCGCTACTCTGCGGGACTGGGAGGTGTCTCGTTCTCCGGGGCCCGAAGCAAAGGCGGCCCGCAATCGAATTGACAGCATGTACTGGCGAGCGTGCGTCCGATCGCTCCTGCCGTGGCTGGAAGAGCGCCGACGGCCGATCATCGAACGGCTACGGCTGACGCTAGAGGACTACCTCTACCCGACCGGCGGGGTGTGGAAAAAACCCAACCCCTGGCAACAGCACAAGTCGGTTGACATCAGGATCGACGACCTTGAGTTCAACGACGTCGTGGCGATGTCTCACTATCCGGCTGACCCCTTGGCGCCCGTTGACGCTGAGGCGCAGCGCTTGGTTACAGCGTGCAAATTTGCCAAGCGAGTCCGGGACGCGCTGGCGCACTTGCGATCACCAACGGTTGAAGACATCGAGGGGATGGTGCGCACGTTTGACGAGATCCTGGCCGATTGAAGCGGAAATTGGATGCCGGGAGCGATTGTGGGGTTGGTTCCAGAGGTGGTTTGGCGGCAGTATCGGGGCCCTACGGCGTGAGCTCGGATGCGCCGGCCGCGGTCGGCGCGCTGCTTCCCCTCTGTCCATTGAGTTGGTCGCAGCTTTCCGACTCACCGATTTCTTCGGTGGCGGCGAGCGTCCTATCGTGTTGCGGGTTGACCATCCCATGCTTGGCCTGCCGAGGTGGCTGGCGGCGGACACAATATCAGCCTTTACGTCTCACATTGGATGAGTTTGCCGAGCCGCAGAAACCTACGGTGAGTCGGTCGCCAGTAGCCCACCCGAACGACTGCTTCACTGCGGCCAATATCGCAAGTCGGATGTCCGGTGTGGGTCGTCAGCGGCCGCTTGATTGCAACCGCTCAGTGCCAGCAACCGCTGCAAAGTAGACGTTCGCGCACGCTCGTCGCGTAACTGCAGGGGCCCAAAGCGGTACTTGCGCCTTAAGTTGAAGCAGACCTACGGTTTGACCGCGGGCAAGAGCGACGGCAAGAATCAATGGTGTGGACAGGCCGTGGTTCGTCGTAGGGGAATCCCGGGCTCACCCACTGTGCATTGCTAGTTCTTCACTGCAGATCGATGACCCTCCGAGGCGCGCCGGTGCCGACGTCTCAAAAACTGAGGCCACGCAAGTTCACGGGCGCTTCGCGCATATGCGCTCCCACAGTTGACCGACCACCGCGCGCATATTTGCCCTGGCGCGAAAAGCCACGATGCTCACATCGATATCCCACGCTCCGTCGCCGACTGGCACCAGCCCGGCGAGCCGGCCGGAGACGAAGGAGCTGTCGGGCAGCCACGCGATGCCCATGCCGTGCAGCGCGAGATCGCCGAGCACGTCTGTCATCTCGGCCTCGAAAGCGCGATAGCCCACTAGGCGCTGCGACGACTGCTCGATGGCCGAATCGACCACGCGCGCAAAGTAGCCACTGGGCGCATACATAAGCAGCGGCACTTGCTGCGCGGTCGTGCCCGGCAGCACGAGTCGGCCGGAGTCCATCAAAGCACGGGACGCATAGGGCCGTACCTTCTCCACACCCAGCTCGTGCCGCTCGAAGCGCGCCATGTCCAGCTGTATCGGATGCGCCGCCTGGTGAAAGCCGATCAGCAGGTCCGCCGATCCGGCATTGAATGCCGACGCGGTGTCGTGCACATTCCCTACTTCCAGGCTGCAGGTGATGCCGCCGTCGCCCGACCATTCGCGCCACCAGTCTGGCAGCCGCGTGCCGGCAAGCGCGTAGGTGAGCGCGATGCGCACGTGGTTGCGCGAGGGCGCGTCGCCGACCTCCGCGCGCGCGTCGGCGATCTGGTCGAGCAACCCCGTTGCCACCGTGCGAAAACGCTCGCCCGCAGGCGTGAGCCGAGTAGGGAAGGCTGCACGGTCGATCAGCTTCGCGCCCACCCATTGCTCGAGGGCTTGGATGCGGCGGCTGAACGCCGCCTGCGACACGTTGCGCATCTCTGCCGCGCGCGTGAAGTTTCGTACCTCCGCCAGTGTGACGAAGTCCTGAAACCACCGGGTATCCATAGTGCGGTTTGCTCCTTTGCGTGCACCGGTTGCAAGCGCCGTGCCGCGTTGTCCACGTTGTTGGCAATCCAGTCTTTGCATCGGCGATGCGTGGCGTGCATTGCCTGCGGATGCAAAGTGAACATTGGACCCCAGGCCGCCTGCTCGCCACCATTGATGAATCCACTCCCGTCATCTCACCACAACGCAAAGGATCTGATCATGAGCGAGCAACTTCGCGCGGCAGCCAAGGAGTACCTAGTCCGCTACGGCGGCGACACCTTTCCCAACCTGTTTCGCAGCGCCAAGGGCGCGATCGTCATCGACGACACGGGCCGCGAGATTCTGGACTTCACCTCTGGCCAGATGTGCGCCACCATCGGCCACAACCATCCGGCCATCGTGCGAGCGGTGCACGAGGCAGGCGAGAAGGCCTTCCACATGTTCAGCGGCATGATTCCCGAGGTGGTGGCTGAGCTGGCGCAGAAGATGGCCACCGACTGGATGCCCGCGCCGCTTACCAAGTCGATCTTCGTGAACACCGGATCCGAGAGCAACGAAGTCGCGCTGCGCATGGCAAAGATGTACACCGGCGGCTTCGAAATACTGGCCGTCGGGGGCTCGTGGCACGGCGTTACGGGCGGCACCAGCGCCGTGTCGTTCGCAAGCGATCGCAAGGGCTACGGCGTGCACGTGCCAGGCGTATACGTCATGCCCGAGCCCAACGCCTACCGGCCCTATATCAAGGGCATGTCCGGCGAGGAGTCGGCGCTGGCCTGCCTGGAACTCGGCCTGAAGATGTACGACATGGCCTCAACCGGCCGTCGCGCAGCCATCATCATCGAGCCCATCATCAGCGCTGGCGGCGTGCTGGTGCCGCCCAAGTCGTACATGCAGGCGCTTCGCAGGGCGGCCGACGAACGCGGCATGCTGCTCGTATTCGACGAAGCGCAAACGGCCTTCGGGCGCATCGGTCACCGCACGGCGGCGGACTTCTACGGCGTGGTGCCGGACATCATGTCCGTCAGCAAGACCATGGGCGGCGGCCTGCCGCTGGCGGCCACTGTGACCAGCCCGCAGATCGAACAGGACGTGCACGAGAAGGGCTTCACCTTCTACACGAGCCACGTCTCCGATCCGCTGCCCGCCACCGTAGGCCTGGCCGTGCTGGAGACGATTCGCAGCGAGGGCCTGATTGAGCGTGCCCGCACCACCGGCGCCTACCTGCGCGACCAATTGCTGGCCATGCAGGACCGCTACGAGGCTATCGGCGACGTGCGTGGCGAAGGCCTGCTGCTGGGGGTGGAGCTGGTGCAAGACCGCGAATCTCGCCTGCCGTACCACGAGCTCGGCGCGCGCACCACCAAGAAGTGTTTTGAGCTGGGACTGAGCATGAACATCCGCCGCCGGCCAGAGCGCGGCTCCGTGTGGCGCATTGCGCCGCCGCTCAACGTGAGCCATGAGCAGATCGACCGCGCGATTGCCATCCTCGACCAGGCACTGCGCGAGAGCCTGGACGAGCTGGCGCAGCCCAGGCCGGTGTCTGTGAGGCAGCCCGTGGCTGCCAGCAATTGAGCATGTCCGCCATGAACACCAGAACATTCATCATCGGCAACGCGCTGGCCCTGACCCTCGTGGCAGTCGGCGCGCAAGAAGCGGTCCCTGAGGGCGGCACGTTTGCCAAGGCAAGGGCCGCTGGCACCATCACGATGGGCGTGCGCGAGTCGTCGCCGCCACTGTCCTACTCGATCGGCAGCACCTACGTTGGCTACCACGTCGAGCTGTGCGAACAGATGCTGTCGAACCTGCTACCGGGCGTGAACATCCGGCGGATGGTCGTCACCTCGCAAAACCGCGTGGCGCTGCTGCAGAACGGTACTATCGACATCGAGTGCGGTTCGACCACTAACAACGCCGCGCGCCAGCAGCAGGTGGCCTTCGGCAACACCACCTACATCACCGAGGCACGCTTCGCGGTGCGCGCCGCCAGCGGCATCACTTCGGCCGAGCAGCTCAAGGGCAAGACGGTGGTCACCACCACCGGCACCACCCTTGTGCAGCGATTGCGCAAGCTGGAGCAGGAGCGCGGCCTGGGCATGATCGTCGTGCTGGCCAAGGACCATGCCGAGAGCTTCCTGATGCTGGAGAGCGGCCGTGCAGATGCGTTCGCCATGGACGACAACACGCTCGCAGGCAACATTGCCAGCGCCCGCAATCCGGCCGACTTCAAGATCGTTGGCAAGCCTCTGGGCATTGAGCCGATCGCGATCATGGTGCGTAAGGACGACCCAGCCTTCAAACGCGCGGTCGACGGTTATCTGGGCACCGCCATGTCCTCAGGCGCGCTGGAGAAGCTATACACGAAGTGGTTCATGTCGCCGATTCCTCCGCGCGGTTCGGTCATCAACATTCCACTCAGCGCCTCGCTCAAGGCCGCCTTTTTGGCGCCCAACGACAGGCCCACCGAAGCTTACGAGTAGCGGTAGATGGCACTGGAAGGCTATGGAAACTCATCCTGGGCGCTCTGCCGCTCCAAAAAGCTCGGCCGACATTGAGTCAGCGCCTCTGCGCGGGTAGCCAGCCTGAAATCCAGGCCGCGCGCTGTTGGCCGAGCGCACTCCCGCCTGTGGGAACAGGGTCGTGTAGTAGTGCTGCTCCCGCGCGAGACGCGGCATCGCCGAGGCTCGCCGCGTCGTCTGTTTGGAAGTCCATACCTGCCACCGGCAGGCCGCGTGCCGACGCGAAAGGCGCTGGACCTTGGCGATCAGCAACGATGACGGCATGTTGTCCAGCAGCACATGCAGGGTGCCAGAAGCATTACTTGCTCATGCTGCACGAGCAAAGGCGAGGCAAGGTCCTGCTTTGGGCCTCGGTGCCAGCCCGCATGCTCAGCTGCTTGACCGCCAGCCAGAAAGCGTCCACTGGGATCAACGGTAGGCTGCCGGCGCATTCCGGATTTGAGCCATGTCGGCATCGAGTTCCGGCAGCGCCATGTTGCGGTTGCCGTCCTCCACCATCGACTGCAGCCGCACCTGCTGCCAGCTTATGAATCCAAGAAGCGCCAGCAGCAGCACGCGGACGGTGCCGCAGCCGGGGTTGAGGCGGGTGCCGAGGTAAACGTTTCTGTTCATGGAGGCGGCGAGGTCGGAAGGGCAGGTATGGACGGGCCGATCAAGCGGGTGCCGTGCTGCCGTCTCTTGGCCATCCGGCAGACCTCCGACCTCAGGCGAGGAGCCTCCGTTCCATTTGGGTGAGTGGTGCCTGATCCGGATTCCTATTGCCGTTCCGGGCCTGGATGCCGTCGGGCTCTTCCTGCAAGTCTTCGCTTACATCGGCGGCGCGAAGCCATTGCGGCCAACGTTGACTCGCAAGGCGGTAGGCCTGCCGTCCTTCATCTGTGCGTTCACCAGAACCCTGGCACCAGGCACCAGCAGGGCCCGTTCGTCGTTGTTGCCAGGCCTGAAGCTGACTACCGGCACATCGGCCGGCACGATGATCGTCTTCTCGCCGCCCGGGTACTGCAGCACGAGTTGCTGTCCGCCCGGCACGGAGGTAGGCGCTGCAGTGAGGCCGGCCACGGTGGCGTTGGTCATCGTGCTTTCAGGCACGAGGTCCCATGGGAAGTGGCCTTCGGCAATGCCGCGCGCGGCCTCGGGAAATACCACCACCTCAAGCGCACGCTGCGTGCCGTCGGCCTGCGGCATGGCCGCCGTGCCGATATAGCTGCCGGGCCGGATGTCGGCCAGCCGGATCGGATAGATCTCGGAGATCGGCATGCCGGCGGGCCGGGCAAGCGCGACGGTTTCGCCGCCTCGCTCCTTCACGGTGATCGTTGTGGCGTCGACCGCTACGAGGGTGCCACGCAGCCGCACCGGCTTGTCGGCCACCGTCGGGGTCGGGATTGGTGGCGTTGGCTGTGCATGGAGCGCGGCGGTCCCGCCACAGCAAATTACAACGGCCAGGGTCCAGCGGGCGAGGCCAAGGGAACGGAAAAGCATCGGAAGCCTTTGGAAGGCGGACCGGGCCGCCACGACAAGCGGCGGCAGCGGGCCCGGGTGGGACGATACGCCTCTCCGGCCGTTGCGGAAATCGCGGCCGCAAAAGAGCACGCGTCGCCCGCCACCGTGCCAGGGTGAGACGTTCCGGTGCGCCGACAGGCTGCTGTACGGCGGTCATGAGGTCCGGCCAGTGTCTGAGGGCCAGGCTCGCTGCCAGCCTGATCTTGATGTCGTCGCGCCGGAACGTGCCGACGAAGCTCTCGGCCACCGGTGTTCAGTGAACGCCTTTGAGGAAATGCTGAATCCTTGGATCAGCGTTCGCATCGAAGAAATTGTCTGGTGTCTCCTGCTGCACGATGTGGCCCGCCTCCATGAACACGACCTTGTCGGCCACGGCGCGGGCGAAGCCCATCTCGTGCGTGATGCAGATCATCGTCATCCCGTCCTTGGCCAGCAGAATCATGGTGTCGAGCACCTCCTTGACCATTTCGGGGTCCAGTGCGGACGTGGCTTCGTCGAAGATCAGCACCGACGGGTCAAGGCACAGGGCTCGCGCGATGGCGACGCGTTGCTGCTGACCGCCTGACAGCTGCCCGGGATAGGCGGTCGACTTCTCCGCCAGCCGGACCTTCGCGAGCTGCGCCATCGCAATGTCCCGCGCATCTTGTTTGCCTCGACGGCGCACCCACCGCTGCGCCAGGGTGCAGTTCTGCAGCACGGTCAGGTGGGGGAAGAGATTGAACTGCTGAAACACCATCCCGATGTTCGCCGCCACGAGAGCGCTGTGCCGCATCCGGGGTGAGACCGACTGCCCATTGACCCGCACCTCGCCACTTCCGTAGGGTTCAAGGCCGCTGATGCAGCGCGCAAGGGTTGACTTGCCGGACCCGGACGGGCCGCAGATGACGACCCGCTCTCCTGCGGCGACGTTGAGGTGAACGTCGTGCAGGACCTGGTGACTGCCAAAGTGCTTGTTGACCCCGCTGACATGCACCACCGGCGCAGCGGCTTGGCGTTGCGTCTTCATGCGGACTGGGCTCGGTACAGACGACTCGCGGGGCTGTCTGGCCAGGCCAACAACCGTCCTTCGGTCACGCGGGTGCGGCCGTACACGATCCAGGCGTCGTCCACAGTGCCAATGAAGTGTTCGATCTTCAGGATGTCCGGGTGTGCCTCGGCCAATGAGGCATAGGCCAGGCCCTCGACATAGGTGCCGTCGATGAGACCCTGGGCCACGTCCGATACCGTGGGGACGAGGTCGATGCGATCCCAGCCGCTGGAATCGATGTAGTCCAGGGTCGGACTCATCACCGCGAGCGCGCCGGTGGGCGCGGCATCCTTGCGACGGATGATCGCCAGGTCTCGGCTGGGCGAGAGGAAGGTATCCACAGCGTGGAGCCCCTGGAAGGACTTGGCCATTGTGGCCGTGCAGTCGGGGTGAACGGCGCACTGGACCAGGAAGTCGGCTTCACCGACGAGGACGGCGGCGACCGCTTCGGCAAAGTCGCTGGTGAGCGTCAAGGTGGCGACGCTCAGCCCGTGGAAGTCGAGGTAGCGCCGCGTCACCAGCTCGTGGTTGTTGCCCGCAGGGCCCAAGGTGATGAATTTCATGCTGTGCGAGGGGTGGAGTGGAGATCGAGGCGGCGTTCGAGTTGCCTCAGGCCGGCCATCAGGATGTAGTTGATGGAAAGATAGACCAGGCCTGCCCCGATGAACACCTCGTAGGGTGCATAGGTTTCGGAGGTCAGCAGCCGGGCGGTGCCGGTGAGGTCCAGCAGGGTGACGGTGCTCGCCAATGAGGTCGCCTTGCAGGTCAGGATGACATCGTTGCCCAAGGCCGGTAATGCGGTCCTGAGGGCGAGGGGCAGATCCAGGTGGCAGAAGGTGCGCGCACGGCTAAGGCCAAGGACGAAGGCCGCTTCCCGGATGCCACTGGGCACGGCAGCGAGAGAGGCGGCCAGCGTCTTCCCCGCGTAGGCGGCGGAGTTCAGGCCGAGGGCGATGACGACACACCAGAAGGGGTCGCGGAGTAGGGGCCAAAGGAACGAGCCGCGAATGAGGTCGAACTGACCCGCGCCGTAGTACAGAAGAAACAGCTGCACGAGCGCGGGTGTGCCCCGGAAGAAGAGCACATAGCCATTGGCGGCTGTCCGCAGAACGGACCACCTGGCGTTGCGCGCGAGTGCGATGGGTAAAGCCAAAGCGACGCCGAGCAGGACGACAAGCGCCGTGAGTACGAGCGTGAGCCGAGCGCCTGTCAGCAGCGTCGGCATGACCGACCAGATCAACGAGATGTCGAACATGCCCATTCACCTCACCGCCTGTGGTGCGACCTTGCGTTCGGCCCAGTCGAGGCAGAGCGTCAGCGCACCGGTCAAGGCCAGATAGATGCAGGCGGTGGCCAAGTACATCGTGAAGGGCTGCCGTGTCGCGCCCGCCGCCTCAGCGGCCTTCCTCATGAGTTCGTCGCATCCCACGATGGAGACAATGGAGGTCTGCTTGAGCAGGACGATGGTCTGATTGCCGAAGGGTGCCAGCGCCGTTCGTGCGGCCTGAGGCAGAACCACCATCCACAAGATCTGCGCGTGTGAGAGTCCGAGCACACGAGCTGCTTCCCGCTGCGCGGTAGGCACGGCCTGCAGAGCGCCACGCGCGATCTCGCCGGCATAAGCACCGAAGGACAGCGCCAACGCGACGACGCCGGCCAGGAAGGTATCGATCTCGACATGGCGTCCTGTGAGACTGGCGAGCGTCAGTGAGCCCCCGAAGAAGACGGCGAAGACGATCAGCAGGTCCGGCACGCCGCGTGCGACGGCGGCGTAGCCGGCGCCGATCACCCGCAGTGGGCACAACGGCGCGAGCTGCAGCCAGCAGCAGGCTGCGCCCAATAGGGAGCCCAGCAGGAGCGATGCGGCGGCCAACTGCAGCGTGGTGAGCGCTCCGATCAGCAGTTGCCCCTCATAGCCTTGAAGCAGGTTCATGGGATCGACCGGCCTACATCAGCTTGAAGGGGAAGTACTTGGCCGTGATGCGGTCATACGTCCCGTCGGCCCGGATTGCGTCGAGCGCGGCGTTGACCTTGGCCAAGGTCTGAGGATCGTCCTTGCGGACTGCAATCCCGTTCCCTTCCCCCAGCAGGCCACCCTTGAACTCGGGCCCGACGAACGCGAAGTCCTTGGCCTGGGGCGTCTTCATGAAGCCCACGAAGTAGGTCACCATGTTGCCGAAGATGTAGTCGACCCGACCTGCGACCAGGTCGAGCTCAGCAGCCTGAGGCGTGTCATAGAAGCGCAGATCCGCACTTCCGTAGTTGTGGATCAGGAAGCCGGCCTGGATCGACCCGCGCTGCACGCCGATCGTTTTTCCCTTCAGCGCTTGTGGGCTTACCTCGTCGGGTGTCCCTTTGCGGGCGACAAAACGCGACACGGTGTCCTTGTACTTGGTCGAGAAGGCGACGCGCTGTCGGCGCTGCTCGGTGATCGCCATGCTCGCGACGATCAGGTCGAACTTGCGCGAGAGCAGTCCTGGAAGCATGCCATCCCAGTCCTGCGCCACGATCTCGCACTTCGCTTTCATCTTCTCGCACAGGGCCCGCGCGATGTCGACGTCCCAGCCCTGCAACGCGCCCTGGGCATCCTTGTAGCTCCAGGGTGGATAGGTGCCTTCGGTGGCAATCCGATAGCTGTCCTGAGCATGGGCCGCACCGATCCACACGGCTGCAGAGAGCGTTGCACAGGTGAACCAGCGAAGGAGGTGAAAGCGGCGCATGGAGGGTGTCATGGGGCGTCCTCGGAAGTCGGTGAGAAGCCGCGATGCTCCGATGCGTGCGATCTATCGGCAACGCTTGCATGGCAGGCAATCGTGCGGTTCCCGCGACGGGGTCTGACGGCTCGCGCCGTAGAGGTGTCGACGCCCGCGTTGCATCGCAGTCAAAGCTACTGAGTGGCTTTCGCCAATTTCGCAAGCTGCTGAATGCAGTGGCCTGCCAGATCCGGGGAGTGTTCTGTGGCGCCCGTCTCTCCAAACTCGGCAGCCATGGCATCGGGCGCCATCGCCGGTGGTGCCCCAACGCCGACCGTCGAGTGGAGTCCACCCATGATCCAGGGCATCAGCCTGCGCCACCTTCGCTTCTTCATGGCCGTTGCGCGAGCGGCCAGCATTCGGCGCGCCGCCGAGCAGCTGCCGACGGATGCGTCGAATCTCTCGCGTGCCATCCGTGAGCTGGAGTACCGACTCGGCGACGTGGCGCTGTTCGACCGGCGCCGGCGTCCGATCCGCTTGACGCCTGCAGGCAGTGCACTGGCCGACCGAGGCCGGGAGCTCGAAGAGCATTTCGTTCGCGTGGTGCAGCAGATGTCTCGTTCACGGTCCGATGCTGGACAGAACGCTGCACAGGGACGTGGGCAATGAGCAGGGCCAATGGGCTGCAGTACGCCTGGGTACGCCGGCGTGGGTGGTCGGCTTTCGCTGCTCTTCGGACACTGCACCGCAGTTGCGCGGCGGGGGCCGCCGTTCAGTGGTCGTGTCAAGGAGCTTGGATGTCCCATGAGGTGCAAAGCGGTGTGCTGGTCGGGCGAATCGCCGCGGTCGCCGCCACTTCCCTGGGCGGCGTCTGGACGGCCACGCAGTGGACGGCCAGGGCTCTTGGGCATCAGCCCCGGCTTGGCGCACCGTGGTTCGAACTGCTCGGGCAGCCGGTCTATGAACCCTGGAAGCTCTTCGAATGGTGGTACTGGTACGACGCCTATGCGCCCGAGGTCTTCAGCCGGGGCGGCACCATCGCGGCGAGCAGCGGCCTCCTTGCCACGGGCGTGGCCATCGGCATGGCGGTGTGGCATTCGCGGGTGTCGCGCCGTGTGACGACCTACGGCTCGGCGCGGTGGGCGGAGCGCACCGAGATCGACAAGGCCGGCCTGACGGGCGCCGCCGGCGTATTCCTTGGCCGTCATCCCGCGCGCGATGGCGCCTACCTGCGCCATGAGGGGCCAGAGCACGTGATGGCCTTCGCGCCGACGCGCTCGGGCAAGGGCGTGGGTCTGGTGGTGCCGACGCTGCTCAGCTGGCCGGGTTCGGCGGTAGTGCATGACATCAAGGGCGAAAACTGGCAGCTCACGTCGGGCTGGCGGTCTCGCTTCTCTCACTGCCTGCTCTTCAACCCCACGGACGCACGGTCTGCCGCCTACAACCCGCTGTTGGAAGTGCGGCGCGGCGAGCACGAGGTGCGCGACGTGCAGAACATTGCCGACATCCTGGTGGACCCCGAGGGCGCGCTCGAGCGGCGCAACCATTGGGAAAAGACCTCCCATGCCCTGCTGGTGGGGGCGATCCTGCACGTGCTCTATGCGGGCGAAGACCGGACGCTGCGCGGCGTCGCGAACTTCCTGTCGGACCCGGCCAGCACCTTCGAGCAGACCCTGCACCGCATGATGACGACGCTGCATCTGGGGGCCGCGCCGCACCCGGTGGTGGCGTCTGCGGCGCGTGAGGTGCTCAACAAGAGCGACAACGAGCGCTCGGGTGTGCTCTCCACCGCCATGTCCTTCCTGGGCCTGTACCGGGATCCTACGGTGGCCGAGGTGACGGCCCGGTGCGACTGGCGCATCGCGGACCTGATCTCGGCGCAGCACCCGGTGTCGTTGTACCTGGTGGTCCCGCCTTCGGACATCAGCCGCACCAAGCCGCTGATCCGCCTGATCCTCAACCAGATCGGCCGTCGGCTCACGGAGTCGCTGGATGGCTCGGACGGCTTGGCGCGGCGGCACAAGCTGTTGTTGATGCTCGATGAGTTTCCTGCGCTGGGCCGACTGGACTTCTTCGAATCAGCGCTGGCGTTCATGGCTGGCTATGGCCTGCGCGCCTTCCTCATTGCGCAGAGCCTGAACCAGATCGACAAGGCCTACGGCGCGAACCACGCGATCCTGGACAACTGCCATGTGCGCATTGCATTCGCCACCAACGACGAGCGCACGGCGAAGCGCATCTCGGACGCCTTGGGGACGGCCACGGAGCTACGCGCCCAGCGCAACTATGCCGGCCACCGGCTCGCACCCTGGCTGGGACACCTGATGGTGTCGCGGCAGGAAACGTCGCGGCCACTGCTGACGCCCGGGGAGGTCATGCAGCTGCCGCCCGAGGACGCAGTCGTGATGGTGTCGGGTCATGCGCCCATCCGGGCGCGCAAGCTGCGCTACTTCCTGGACCGCAATTTCACTGCGCGTGTACTGCCGCCGCCGGCGTTGACCGTGGGGCGCTATGGCGACCGGCCGCCCGCCCGGCCGGACGATTGGCATGCGCTGTCTGCGGGTGGCGGCGCAGGGGTACAGGCGGCGCAGCTCTGCAATTCGTCCTTGGATGAAGGCGGCCACCAGCTGAAGCCGGAGCTGGATCTCTCGCCCCCGCCGACGCCCGAGCCGGAGGCGGTGGATCTGCTGCTGCTCGACGAAGAGGTTGACGACGGGAGCATGCCATTGCCTCGCGGCGTCGCTGACGCCCGCGGTGGCCATGCCGTGCGTGATCGGTCTCGGCTCGCCCGCCTGGCGGCACTGGATCCGGACGACGGGATCGTGCTATGAGCCTCGGCACGCGGCGCATGCGCCTGAACATCTTCATCGAGCGGGACCATGCCGGTCGGTTGGATGACATCGCGGCCCATCGCGGCGTGTCGAAGTCGTCCGTGATCGCCGCGGCGCTGTCTGCCTACCTCGCGCCAGACGCCGCGCAGCAACGCGACGTTGCCTTGACGAAGCGCCTGGACCGGCTCTCGCGCCAGTTCGAGCGGCTGGAGCGTGACCAGGGCATCCTGATCGAGACAGTGGCCCTGTTTGTGCGCCACTACCTGACCTTGGCTCTGCCCGTCCCAGAGCATCAGCAGGAGGCCGTCCGCGCCCAAGGTCGTGCGCGCTATGCGCAGTTCATTGAACAGCTGGCGCGGCACGTCCAGCGCGGGCGCAGCCTGGTCCGGGAAGTCGAGGAAGAGTCCGTGGTTGCCGGCCCTGTCCCGGAGGACTCCGCCGGGTCGATGTCAGAAGTTCGGGAGGAGGGCGCATGACTGCCTCCGATGCATGGACCGATCGCGAACCGGCTGAGCGACGCATTCGAATGCTGCGCACGGCCATGGGGCCGGAGATCACCGCTGCTCTCGAAGACCGCGACGTGATCGAGGTCCTGCTCAATCCCGACGGCTCGCTCTGGCTGGACCGGCTGGGGACGGGCAGAGCGCCGACGGGCCATCGGATGGCCGCCGCCGATGCCGAGCGGATCATCCGGCTGGTGGCCGCGCATGTTCGCGCGGAGGTGCATTCGGGGGCGCCGCTGCTGTCGGCCGAGTTGCCGGAAACGGGGGAGCGCTTTATGGGGGCGCTGCCGCCCATCGTGCGGGCGCCGTCCTTTGCGATCCGCAAGCGCGCTCTGGCCATCATGACCCTTGCGGACTATGTGGCCGCTGGGATCATGAGCGAGGCGCAGGCCGCGTTTCTGCGCTGCGCCGTTCGAGCACGGCTCAACATCGTGGTGGCCGGTGGCACCAGCACCGGCAAGACGACGCTGGCGAACGCGCTGCTCGACGAGGTGGCCCGGACCTGCGACCGTGTGCTCGTGCTGGAGGACACCGTGGAGCTTCAGTGCCGCAGCGAGGACCACGTGAGTCTGCGCGCGGAACCGGGTGCGGCCACCATGGCCGACTTGGTGCGCGCCACCTTGCGCCTGCGGCCGGACCGCATCGTGGTCGGCGAAGTGCGTGGTGCTGAGGCGCTGGACCTGATCAAGGCCTGGGGCACCGGGCACCCGGGCGGCATTGCCACGGTGCATGCCAATTCCGCCGCGGGCGCCCTCACGCGGCTGGAGCAGCTTATCCAGGAAGTCAGCCTCATCGTTCCGCGGGCGCTCATTGCCGAGACGGTGAACGTGGTGGTGCATCTCGCAGGGCGCGGTCACGCCCGTCGTGTTCGATGCATTGCGCGAGTCGTGGGCCACGACACCAACGGCTATCTGCTGGACGACTCGCTCGAGTCTGCGCTGCCTGTGTCTGCCGAATCCATGCCTCCTCAACCCCCGTCATCCCTTCCAGGAGATTCTTCATGATCCTTCGTCGCTGTTCCAGGCGGCCGCTGCTGCGTGCCGCCTTCCCGCTGGTCACGCTGCTTGCGGTGGCTGCACCTGCGTATGCCGCTGGCTCCAGCATGCCGTGGGAGGCGCCGCTGCAGTCCATCCTCGAGTCCATCCAAGGACCGGTGGCGCGCATCGTGGCGGTGATCATCATCATCTCGACGGGCCTGGCGCTTGCCTTCGGCGACACGTCAGGAGGCTTTCGCAAGCTGATCCAGATCGTGTTCGGCCTGTCGATCGCGTTCGCGGCCTCTTCCTTCTTCCTGAGCTTCTTCAGCTTCTCCGGTGGAGCGGCACTGGCATGAGCGGATCGGACGTCCCTGGCTTCGAGGTGCCGCTGCATCGGGCGCTGACGGAGCCGATTCTGCTGGGCGGTGCGCCACGGACAGTGGCCATCGCCAACGGCACCCTGGCGGCCGCTGTGGGGCTGGGGCTGCAGTTGTGGATCCCGGGTGCCGTGCTCTGGGCTGTCGGCCACGCACTGGCGGTCTGGGGGGCGCGGCAGGACGCGCAGTTCATGCCGGTGTTCATGCGGCACCTCAAGCACCGCGCCTTGCTGGACGTGTGAGGACTGGGCTTCATGTTCAATCTGTCCGAATATCGCCGGCGTGCCGACCAACTGGCCGACTATCTGCCGTGGGCGGCGCTTGTGGCGCCGGGTGTCGTCCTGAACAAGGACGGAAGCTTCCAGCGCACGGCCCGATTTCGCGGCCCCGATCTGGACAGTGCCACGCCCACAGAACTGGTGGCGACCACGGCACGTCTCAACAACGCGCTGCGTCGCCTGGGTTCCGGCTGGGCGATCTTCGTGCAGGCCGAGCGGCGCGAGGCGGCCGGCTATCCCCACTCGGCATTTCCTGAGTCTCTGTCGTGGCTCGTGGACGAAGAGCGCCGCGCGGCCTTCGAGGCGTCCGACAGCCACTTCGAGAGCCACTACCACCTCACGCTGGTCTGGCTTCCCCCGGAGGAGAACCGCGCACGGGCGGCACATCTTCTCTATGAGAACCGGGCCGCGGACGGTGTGGACTGGCGTGAGCGCCTCACGACCTTCGTGGCGGAGTCTGGCCGGCTGCTGGACCTGATCGAAGGCGTGATGCCCGAGGTCGGCTGGTTGGACGACGCGCAGACCCTGTCCTTCCTGCATGGCTGCATCTCAGAGCACCGGCACGCGGTCGCGGTGCCCGAGGTGCCCATGTATCTGGACGTGCTGCTTGCCGACCGACCCCTGGCCGGCGGTCTGGCGCCCATGTTGGGCAGTGAACACCTGCGGGTACTGACCGTCCGCGGTTTTCCTACATCCACCTGGCCCGGCATCCTGGATGACCTCAACCGACTGGGCTTCGCCTACCGCTGGTCGACCCGCTTCCTCTGCATGGACAAGGCCGAAGCGGAGCAGGCGCTCGTGCGGCTGCGGCGGCAGTGGTTCGCCAAGCGCAAGAGCGTCATCGCCCTGCTGCGCGAGAGCGTGTTCCAACAGGAGAGCCCACTGGTCGACAGCGATGCGAGCAACAAGGCGGCCGATGCCGACGCGGCACTGCAGTCCTTGGGCGGTGACCAGGTCGCTTTCGGCTATGTCACCGCGACGGTGGTGGTCATGGATGCCAACGCGGACGCGGCTGAAGAAAAGCTGCGGCAGGTTGAGCGGGTGATCCAGGGGCACGGCTTCGTCACGATGCCGGAGACGCTCAATGCGGTGGAAGCCTGGCTGTCGTCTCTGCCCGGGCATGTGTATGCCAACGTCCGACAGCCCATCGTGTCCACGCTGAACCTGGCTCACCTGATGCCCGTGTCGGCGGTCTGGGCCGGGCCGGAGCGCAGCGCCCATCTGGACGGGCCGCCGCTTGTGATCACACGCACAGACGGAGCGACGCCGTTCCGGCTGGTGACGCACGTGGGCGACGTGGGCCATACGCTGGTGGTGGGCCCGACCGGGATGGGCAAATCTGTGTTGCTGGCCACGCTGGCGCTGCAGTTCCGGCGCTATGCCGGCTCCTGCGTTCTGGCCTTTGACGTTGGGCGGTCCTTGCGCGCGACGATCCTGGGGCTCGGGGGCGAGCACTACGACCTCGGCGCCGAGCACGGTATCGCTTTCCAGCCGCTGGCTCGCATCGATGAAGAAGGCCACCGGGCGTGGGCGGCCGAATGGATTGAGGGGCGGCTGCGGCAGGAGGGCGTCGACGTGGGCCCTGCCGAGCGCGAGGCGGTCTGGCTGGCCCTGGGCAGTCTGGCCAGCGCGCCGATCGAGCAGCGAACGCTGACGGGGCTCTCGGTTCTGCTGCAATCCAAGGCCTTGCGGCAAGCGCTGGCGCCCTACGTGCTCGGCGGCGCCCATGGGCGGCTGCTGGATGCGGAGGCGGACAGGCTGGGCGATGCCGCCGTGCAGTGCTTCGAGATGGAAGCCCTGATGCCCAGCAAGGCGGCGGTGCTGGCCGTGCTGGGTTATCTCTTCGCGCGCTTCGAGGCCCGCTTCGACGGGGCGCCCACGCTGCTCATCATGGACGAAGCCTGGCTATTCCTGGACGACCCGGTGTTCGCGGCACGGATTCGCCAATGGCTCAAGACGCTGCGCAAGAAGAATGTGTCGGTGGTCTTCGCGACACAGAGCCTGGCCGACATCCAGAACTCCAGCATTGCCCCAGCCATCGTCGAGAGCTGCGCAAGCCGCATCTTCCTGCCCAATCCCCAGGCGACCGAGCCACAGATCCGGCAGATCTACGAGGGCTTCGGCCTGAATGCGCGGCAGATTGCCATCGTAGCGACTGCCATCCCCAAGCGCGAGTACTACTACCAGTCCCGTCTGGGCAGCCGCGTCTTCGACCTTGGGCTGGGTCCCGTGGCGCTGGCCTTCGCCGGTGCGTCGCGCCCCGAACAGCAGCGAGAAATCGATGAGCTGCTGCGCGAGCACGGCCGCGCTGCGTTCGCTCGGCAGTGGCTGCTGCATCAACGCCTGGGCTGGGCGGCTGAGCTTCTGGCGGCCTTCCCTGGTGCTGACTCTCAACCGTCCAACTTCGAGGAGAACTCTGCATGAAGCCATCTCGCATTGCCTCCCGTCCGCTGTGCCGTGTGGCGTTGACGGCAGCGCTGGTCTTCGGCGCCGCCGCACCGGCCCACGCCCTCTTCGGGATCGGTGACATCGTGCTCGATCCCTCGAACCTGGCCCAGAACATCCTCACGGCGGCCAACACGCTGGAGCAGATCAACAACCAGGTGAAGCAGCTTCAGAACGAAGCGCAGATGCTCTCCAACCAGGCCAAGAACCTGGCACGCCTCGACTTCAACGCACTGGCACAGCTGCGCAGCACGCTGGCCACGTCGAATCGGCTGATCCAGGAGGCCCAGAGCCTGGCCCAGGGCGTGCAGGCGATGGACGCACAGTTCCGGGCGCTTTATCCGGAGGCCGTGGGTGTTTCCGTGTCGCAGGGCCAGATGGTCGAGGACGCGCGTCAGCGCTGGTCTCTGTCGCTGGAGGCACTGCGCACCGCAGCGAAGATGCAAGCGCAGGCCGTGCAGACCTTCTCGGCAGACGAACAGGTCCTGTCCGATCTCGTTGAACGCAGCCAGTCGGCGAGTGGCGCGTTGCAGGCTGCGCAGGCGACCAATCAACTGCTGGCGCTCCAGGCCCGACAGGCGATCCAGGCGCAGCAGCTTCAGCTGACCCAGGACCGCGCCGCTGCGCTGGAGCAGGCGCGGCAGGCTGCTGCGCATGAGCGCGCGCGAGAGACGCGCCGCCGCTTCCAGGGCAGTGGCACGGCCTACACCCCGTATCCGGTGGGCTTCCATGGCACTCCGTGAAGCGGTGGGTGCCCCGGGTGCCATCTACTGGCTGACGATGGGCATGCTGGTGGGGGCGGTGCTGGGGCAGGGCGGATGCCGTGGGCAGGAGAACGCCGCAGGTCCCATGACAGCCGCGGCGCTTGCAGAGGATCCGCAGAGGTTGGCCGCCTTGCGCGCAGCATGTCGGCAACGCGACGCCTCCGTGTCGGAGGCGCAGTGTGCGGCCGTTTCGGAGGCAGCGCGCCTGCGCTTTCTTCGGGCAGAGCCTTCGCCTTATGCGACATCCGTCTCGCCGGCGGCGCAGCCGGGCCGGGTTGCAGCGCCATGACCGACGTCGGGACCATCGACCGCTTCCTGGACGTCTTCTCCCGCTACATCGATTCCGGCTTCGGGCTGCTCCAGGGCGAGGTGCGCTTCCTGACCGCCACGCTTGTAGCCATCGACATGACGCTCGCGGGACTGATGTGGGCGCTGGGCCATGCGAGCGGGCAGGGCGACGACGTGGTGGCGCGGCTCATCAAGAAGGTGCTTTACGTGGGTGCCTTCGCCTACATCCTCGGCAATTTCAATCGCCTGGCCGACATCGTGTTCGACTCTTTCGCGGGGCTGGGCCTCCATGCCTCAGGCTCCGGTCTTTCGAAGGGGCACCTATTGCAGCCGGGCCGTCTGGCGCAGGTCGGCATCGAGGCGGGGCGTCCGATCATGAAGCAGATCGGTGATCTGACGGGCTTTCCGGAGGTCTTCGCCAACCTGGACATGATCGCGGTCCTCTTCCTGGCCTGGCTGGTGTTGATCGTGGCGTTCTTCGTGCTCGCCGTTCAGCTCTTCGTCACGCTGATCGAGTTCAAGCTCACTACGCTGGCGGGCTTCGTGCTGGTGCCGTTCGCGCTGTGGAACAAGACGGCCTTCCTGGCCGAGAAGGTTCTCGGGAACGTGGTGGCTTCGGGCATCAAGGTGCTGGTGCTGGCCGTCATCGTGGGCATTGGCTCAGGCCTGTTCGGCGAGTTCACTGCGGCGCCTGGGGAGGACCCTAGCATCGACCATGCGCTGGTCACGATGCTCGCGGCACTGACCTTGCTGGGGCTCGGCATCTTTGGCCCGGGCATTGCGATCGGGTTGGTGTCCGGCGCGCCGCAGCTGGGTGCAGGTGCTGCAGCCGGTACTGCGTTGGGCGCGGCGGGTTTGGCCGTCGCCAGCGGTGCTGCCGCCGCGAGCATGAGGTCGGCTGCAGCAGCTGGAGCCCGGCTCGCGCCCGGCGCGGCAGGCGCTGTCATCCGAGGCGGCATCTCAGCCGGCCGAACTGCCACTTCACTGGCGCAAGAGGCCAGGACAGCCTATGCCTCCGGCGCAGCCGGCGGCGGTGGTGATCCAGCCCGGGCTGCCGCAGCGGGCATGGCCAACGTGGCGCGTGCCGGCGCGAGCGCACTGGGGGCACGCCTGTTGACTGGCTCCAAAGCGCTCGGTGAACGCGTGGCGGACTTCGTGGCTGAGGCGGCTGCACCCGCGGCGGCCGCATCGGGCGCCGCAGAGGCGGGAGACTCAAAAGCTCCCGCGGGCCAGGCGACGGAGCCGGCATGGGCGCGGCGCATGCGGCGGCGCCAGCAGATGGGGCATGCGGCCACGACGGCCGCCCACACCTTGCGCAGCGGCGATGCAGGTGGCGCCGGCACCGGCCCGAGCCTGCGCGATTCGGATTCCTGAGGAGCACATCATGCGTTTCAAGCGACCAGCCGTGCGCTATGCGCAATCGCCTCAACCCGTGACGCCGTACCAGGCGGCCGGCCAAGCCTGGGACGAGCGGATCGGGTCTGCGCGGGTGCAGGCCCGCAACTGGCGGTGGATGGCCTTTGGCTGCCTGGGACTGGCCCTGCTGCTGGGGGCAGGCTTGCTGTGGCGCGCGTCGCGCGCCACCGTGACGCCCTACGTCGTGGAAGTGGACGCAGCGGGCCAGATCCGCGCCGTCGGCGAAGCCGCGACGCCCTACCGGCCGACGGATGCCCAGATTGCGCACCACCTCGCACGCTTCATCACGCTGGTGCGTTCCCTGTCCATTGATCCGGTGGTCGTTCGGCAGAACTGGCTGGACGCCTATGACTACACCACGGACCGCGGCGCAGCCTCCCTGAACGGGTACGCGCGCGTGAATGATCCGTTCTCGCGGGTGGGCAAGGAGTCCGTCACGGTGCAGATCAACAGCGTCGTCCGTGCCACCGAGCAGTCCTTCAACGTGCGTTGGACGGAGCAGCGTTTCGTCAACGGCGCGCCGGCCGGCATGGAGCGCTGGACTGCCTCGATCACGGTCGTGCTGCAGACGCCGCGCACCGAGCAGCGCCTGCGCAAGAACCCCCTCGGCATCTACGTCAATGGCCTGTCGTGGAGCCGCGAACTGGACGCCAATGAAGGAGTGAAGCCATGACTGTGATTTCGAGGTTGTGCGCCTGTGCGGCTGTCGCTGTTGGGGTCGCCGGTTGTGCAAGTCGCGCCGTGCCGCCGCGGGTGATTGACTTGGACGATCCGGTCGAGGCGACGCGGATTCAAGAGCCTGCCGGGCCTGCCATCGTGGTTGAGGTGCCGCAGGTGCTGCCCATGCCTGGACAGTTGAAGCCGTTGGACGCTGTCTTGCCGGAGCCCGCGGCACCAGAGCCAGCAGACGAGACGCAACGTGTTTCCCGAGCGAACGAGGCGGCGCGCGTCGCCCCGACGCGCGAGGGGTACTTAAACGCCATCCAGGTCTGGCCTTACAGCGAGGGCGCGCTCTACCAGGTCTATGCGTCGCCCGGCCGCGTGACGGCAATCCTGCTGCAGGCCGGGGAGGAACTCGTGACGGTCGCAGCGGGGGACACCGTCCGCTGGATCGTGGGCGACACGGTGAGCGGCGTTGACGAGGCGGCGCGGGTGAGCGTGCTGGTCAAGCCGACCCGCCCCGAACTGAAGACCAATCTGGTGATCACGACGAACCGGCGGACCTATCTGGTCGAACTGACCTCGACCGAGAAGGCATGGATGGCGTCGGTGTCTTGGGACTATCCGAAGGACCGCCTTATTGCGCTCAGGCGCGAAGCGGCAAAGGCGCGGGCTGCTGAAGCGATTGACGCCGGGTTGGCGCTGGAGCGGCTGCGCTTTCGCTACCTGATCCGCGGGGACAACCCGCCCTGGAAGCCGCTGCGGGCCTTTGACGACGGGGCGAAGGTGTATATCCAGTTCCCCGCGGGCATCGCCCAGGGGGAGCTGCCGCCGCTCTTTGTTGTTGGTACTCAAGGGGATGCGCAGCTGGTGAACTATCGGTTCCGGCCGCCGTACTACATCGTGGATCGATTGTTCGGTGCGGCCGAACTGCGGCTCGGTGCCGACAAGGCCGACGTCGTGCGGATCGAGCGGTCCGATGGACGCGCACCTGGAGCGGGGTCGTGACGGCCGCGGTCGAGGAGGACGGGGCACCTCCGCCGAAGGCTCCGGTCGAGGCAATGGCGCTGCGCGCTCAGCCGCGGGCCGTGGTGCGCCTGGACCGGCGAATGATGATCCTGCTCGTTGGAAGCCTGTCGGCGGGTGTGCTGGGCGCCATGCTCTGGTCGTTGGAGCCTCTGCCGCGAAAGCCAGGAGGAGAGCCGACGGAGCTGTACAACGTAGATCGCGTGTCACGGTCTGAGGGACTGGGCAAATTGCCTTCGGACTATTCGCAGGTGCCAACTGCGGTTCCAACTGGCCCTGCATTCCCGCAGCTTGGGCCGCCCCTTCCTGGAGATCTGGGGCCTGCCGTTCTCAAGGCACAACGGCCCACCGGCGTCCCGTACGCGCCGCCTGGTCAAGACCCGCATCAGGCCGAGCGGGAGGCGCTGCGCAAAGAGGAGGCACAGGCGCTGACTTCGGGGGTGTTCTTTCGGTCAGGCGGGCAACACGGTTCTTCGTTGCGTGGCAGGACAGCATCGGAGGAAGGCGAGGGGGGACCTGAAGCCTCGTTCGCTTTGGCGGGGCAGACACCCGTTCGTGATGAAGGCTCGGCAATGGGTGGGGTTGCGCCTGTCCTCGATTCGCTGCAGGGTCGTCCCCAACAGAACGACCAGAAGGTGACCTTCCAGAGCACTTCGGGCGGACATGCACGCAATGCTGGGTCCCTAACGCCGCCAGCTTCGCCCTATCAAGTCATGGCTGGGACGGTGATTGCCGGTGCATTGGTCACTGGCATCCAGTCCGACCTGCCCGGCGATGTGATCGCGAGCGTGACCGAACCCGTCTACGACACAGCCACCGGCCGCCATCTGCTGATTCCGCAGGGCTCGCGCATTTTGGGGCGATACAACAGCCAGGTGAGCTTCGGACAGAGCAGAGTGCAGGTCGTCTGGCAGCGCATCATCCTGCCCGACGCCACATCGCTTGCGTTGGACAACCTCGTCGGCACAGACCCTTCAGGCAAAGCGGGGCTGGAGGATGGCGTGGACTGGCACTGGGACCGCGTCATGGCTGGCGCGGCGTTGACGACGTTGCTCGGCATCGGTGCCGAACTGGCGGCGCCCGAGAACCGAAACGATGGCGACCGCGTAGTGATCGCGGGGCGTGAGAGCTTGCAGGATAGTGTCAGTCGGGCAGGCCAGGAACTCACGCGGCGCAACCTCGACATCCAGCCGACGCTGACGCTGAGACCTGGGCTGTCCGTGCGCGTCATCGTGAATCGGGATCTGGTGCTGCAGCCTTATCTGCCGCGTTCTGGTGAACGAAGGAGCCGTCCATGACATCTGCTCGCAAGCTGAGGCTTGGGCCTCTTCCCAAAGCCGATAGCGTAAAGGTGATGTTCCTGTGTCCAACCGAATTGAAGGATGACCTGGAGCGATACGCGGCGCTGCATTCGCAGACCTACGGTGAGAAGGTCGACGCCACGGCATTGATACCTCACATGCTGCAGGCCTTCATCAACAGAGATCGCGTGTTCAAGCGGACACGTGGCCGTTGTGCAGCGCCGGCGTCGATAGATTCTGTTCGGGGCCACGGCGCGAAAGACGTCCAAGGCGCGGGCCTGGCTGGGGCAGCCGTTGCGGTCACCACCACTGAGGCGGTTCTTTCTGTTAGTTCAAAGTGCTAAGGATGGTCCGCAGGACATGGGACACGCTTTTTCTGTCGGTGCTGTAAACAATCCTCTTGTACCGACTTGCGCTTTCGGGGCATACGTCCTCCGTGTTCCGTCGGCAAACTCTCTAAATTCATGGCTCTGCACACGCAGACTTCGCGGCAATTTCAAAACGTGCACGGCTAGCCGCTCGTAGTTGTTGAAGCCTAGGCCTGCGCGCCATTGCTTGGTAGGTCCCTTCTCCGCGAGCGCCCGGTGCCATCACGGTGTGAGCCAGCGAAGCCAGTTCGGCGAAGCTGATCTCGTCAGCCGTTCGCACTCTGACCTCGTGGACGGGCTCGCGGATGGGAGGCTTGTTGCAGGATCGAGACGCTCGGGCCAGTAGAACGTGCAGACCTCTTCATCGGTCGTCCGGTAGCGGGCGCTCGCAATTTGGAACACGCACTCCCCGATGCGTGCGCCGGCACGCAGTCAGCCGTGGGCACGGGCAGTGTGGCGGACCAGCTGGGCGTCGAGCACTGGGCCTTCAAAGTTGATGATATGGGCGATCATGGCGGACAGGATGTCGCCGTAGTCGCCGTCGAAAAGACAGCCGGGATTGGCAGCAGCGGGGTTGGTGACCCGATATCGCGAGACCTCCGATGGCGGTGGTTCGCCAGTATCGGCATGGACTGGCGTTACGGAGATCTGGCGTGCAAAGACTTCTTCGACTTGATGGTATGGCGCTGTGGACGAGGCCTCTCGTGGGATAGGGTCTGTACCCTCGATTGGGTACGCTACTTCTTCGCTGGGCTTCGTCGTTGATGCCAGGGCTTGCGCGAAGGCTGCTTGCGCCAGGCGTTCGGCCTCGGCTTCGCGCTCAGCCTCTTCTGCACGCAGCTCTCGCTGAGCTTTGAGGGTGGCATGTAGCCGGACATCCAGCCTGTCGAGCGTGCCTGTGTGATCGATCCACCGATGAGTGGACCTGGCCCGCGCAATGTCCCATCCCAGGCCACGCAGGACCTGCTCACGCAGCTTGTCACGATCGCGTGCGGTGGCGCTGCGATGGTAGGTGACCTCGCACGGGCCATTGGGGCGCGGTTCATCGCACTAGGCGCAGGGGCTGAACACACGCCACCGGCATCATGCGTGACCACGACGTCCCCATCTCTGTGCAGCACGGCGCGAAGGTCGTGAGCGCCTGCGGCTTCGCTACCATCGTGTGCAGCAGTTGATGTTCAAGGAAAGTCGATTCGATGGCGCAGAAAGGCCGGCGCAAGGCGCTGCAGGAACAAGTCGAGCCGGCGGCGCGCCGGGTCCAGATGGGTGACGTTGACGGGCCTAAACGGCTCGTGCAGACCGATACTTTGGACGAGGCTGGGGCCGAACCCGCATCGCGCGCTTCCACCGCATCCAGCCTGTCCCGCCTGCTCGGCACCCTGGGCCTGTTCTCCACCGACACCCCCTCGCTCACCGTCGAGGAGATCGCCACCCGCCTGGGCGTGCCCAAGAGCACTGCCTACCGCTACATCCAGGAGCTGTCGAAGGTGGGGCTGCTGGTGCGGCTTGACCGCAGCATCACGCTGGGGCCGCGCATCATCGAGCTGGACCGCTGCATCCGCGAGTCCGATCCGGTGATCCGCGCCGCTGCGCCGCCCATGCGCGAGCTGGCCGAGCAGACGGGGCTGGACGTCTTCCTGTCCAAGCTCTACGGTCACTCCATCATCACGGTGCACACCGAATTCAACGACCCGCTGCCGCATCTGCGCTACGGCCGTGGCCGGCCGGTGCCCGTGCCGCGCGGCGCCAGCGCCAAGGCGCTGGTGGCCTTCCTGCCCGCGGCGCGGCTGCGCCGGCTGCACCAGGAGCTGGCGAGCGAGTCGCCAGACACGCCGCCGTGGGAGGCCTTCTACGAAGAGGCGCAGCGCATCCGCCGTGAGGGCTACTGCCGCACCTCGGGCGAACTCAATGCGGGTAAGACCGGCGTGTCGGCGCCCATCTTCGGGCGCGGGCGGCTGGTGGTGGCCAGCGTCACGGCGCTGGGCAGCGATGCGCGGCTGGCGCTCTTCGATTCCGAGGCCATCGCCGAACTCGTGCAGCGCACGGCCCACATGATCAGCGTGCGGTTGTCGGCGGACGGTCACTTGTAGCCGACCGCTCGACATTGCGGTTCGTCTTGCCGGGAAGCGGGCGCAGTTCAGGACCGGCGGGCGACGCTTAGAAGACGATGTTCGCCTTCCTGACGATGGGCGCTGCAGCCGCCAGCGAGCGGCGCCAGGTTTCCAGCGCCTGAGCCGGTGTGCTCACCACCGGCTCCAGGCCCAGGGCCACCATGCGGGTCTGCACCTCGGTGTCGGCGGCGATGGCCTGCACCGCCGTCGCCAGCGTGTTCACCACCGGCGCTGGCGTGCCTGCAGGCGCGAAGACTGCGAACCAGCCGGCATTGCCCATGTCGCGCACGCCCAGCTCCTCGAAGATCGGTACTGCGGGCAGCGAACGCACGCGCTGCAAACCGGTCACGGCCAGAGGCCGGACCGACCCGGCGGTCACCATCGCCTCGACCGCCGCGACGGTCAGAAACACGGCGTCCACCTGGCCGCCCATCAGATCGGTGAGGGCAGGGGCCGAGCCCTTGTAGGGCACGTGCAGCAGCTCGATGCCGGCCGACTCGGCCAGCACCTCACCCATCACATGCGCGGAGGAACCCGCGCCGAAGCTGCCGTAGCTGAGCTTGTTGGCCTTGGCCCGCTGCAGGAAGGTGCGCAGGTCCTTGGCGGGACTGTCGGCTCGCACTGCGAGCACCAGCGGGGCGTTGGCCATCACGCTGACGATGGTGAAGGCCTCCTGCATGGTCTTGCCGGGCACCACGGCCTGCTTGGACGCTAGGGCCGCGATCACGTGGGTGGAGTTGCTGCCGAACATCAGCGTGTGGCCATCCGCCGGTGCCTGGGCCACGGCGCGCGCCGCGATCAGGCCGTTGGCGCCCGGCCGGTTGTCGATGACGACCGTTCCGCCCAGTGCGGCCTGCAGCTTCTGGCCGATGAGCCGGGCCACGGTGTCGGTGCCGCCGCCCGCGGCGAAGGGCACCACCAGGTTGATCGGCCGATCGGCCAGGGTGGTGGCGTGTGCCAGGCCGGTGCACGTCGCGGCGAGCGTGGCAAGGAGCGCAAGGGCCTGGCGGCGCTGCGGGACGAAGGGCGTGGGAGATGAAGGCATGGGAGGGGGCGGTAAGGGTTGGGCGTCAGTCGACGCGGATTTGCCGCGCCTTGACGATGCGTGCATAGGTGGCGCGGCCGTCGGCGATGCGGGCTGCCATCTCCTCGGGCGTGCTGTAGACGGTGGTGAAGCCCAGGTTGCCGAAGGCCTTGGCCACGGGCTCCGAGGCCAGGGCGGTGCGCATGGCCTCGTTGAGGCGGGCCACGATCTCCGGCGGCGTGCCGGCGGGCGCCAGCAGGCCGAAGAAGCCCTGGATGGTCATCTCGGGCAGGCCGGCCTCGGCGGCGGTGGGAATGTCGGGGAAGGCCGGGTCGCGCCGTTCGCCGGTCATGAACAGCGGAACCAGCTGGCCGGCGCGGAGCGCGCCGATCAGCGGTGAGGTCACTTCGTCCATCAACTGGGCCTCACCACGGATCACGGCATCCTTGGCCATCACGGCGCCCTTGTAGGGCACGTGCACCACGGGCGCGCCCGTGGCGGCCAGGAAGATCTCGCCCAGCAGGTGGTTGCTGGAGCCCATGCCCGCGGACGCGAAGTTGAGCTGGCCCGGCTGGCGCTTGGCCAGCGCGACGAATTCCTGCACCGTGCGCACGCCCAGCGTGGGGCTGATGACGAAGACGAAGGACTGGGTCGCGCCCAGGCTCACGGGCACCAGCGTTGCCACATGGCCCTGGTCGGGATACAGCACGGGCGCGGCCGTCAGGCTGCTGCCGCTGCCCCACAGCAGGGTGTAGCCGTCGGGCCGCGCGAGCGCCGCGGCCTTGGTGCCGATGCGCCCGCCCGCACCCGTGCGGTTCTCGACCACGACCGGCTGCTTGAGCTCCCCCGCCAGTGCTTGCGCTACGGCGCGGGCCGAGATGTCGGTGGAGCCGCCCGGCTCGAAGGAGACGATGAGCGTGATGGGGCGCGAGGGCCAGGTATCGGCCCCTGCAGCCGTGCTCGCGAAGAGGCTGGCGGCTGCCAGTGCGAGGAGCAAGCCGGCGCGGCGGCGGGTGGCATCGAGAAGGGGCATGGCGGGTTCCGGTCGGCATCGCAATCGGTGCAGGTCTCAGTCCAGCGACACGTTGGCCTGGCGGGCCACGCGGCGCCATTTCTCCAGCTCCGCCTGCAGCTTGGTGCGGAATTGCGCGCCTTCGGCCGCCGTGACGACCACGCCACGGGCACCGAGCCTTGCCTCCATGTCGGGCGTGCGGATGACCTTGTCCAGCGCCGTGGCCAGCGTCTTGACGATGGCGGGCGGTGTGCCCGCGGGGGCGAACACGCCCATCCAGCCCTCGGCGACCAGGCCGTCATAGCCCAGCTCCTGCAGCGTGGGCACCTCGGGCAGGCTGGGCAGGCGCTTGGGCGAGGGCGTGGCCAGGGCACGCAGCTTGCCGGCCTTGATCTGCGGCAGCACGACAGCGGTGGTGTCGAAGGTGAAGTCCACGTCCCCGGCCAGCAGCGAGGACATTGCCTGCTGGCTGCCCTGGAAGGGCACATGCGTGGCGCGCGTGCCGGTGGCGTTCAGGAACAGCTCGCCGATGAGGTGGTTGGTCGAGCCCATGCCGAAGGACGAGTAATTGAGCTTGCCGGGCTGCGCCTTGGCCCTGGCAATCAATTCCTGCACGTTCTGCACCGGCGAGCCCGCGGGCACGGCCAGCACGAAGGTCACGATGCCCACCTCGGTGACCGGCACGAAGTCCTTGAGCAGGTCGTAGGGCGCGGTCTTGCGCGTGACCGGGTTGATCAGCAGCTCGGCGCCGGTACCGAAGAACAGCGTCTGGCCATCGGGCTTGGCGCGGGCTACCGACTGCGCGCCGATGGTGCCGCCCGCGCCTGCGCGGTTGTCGATGACGATGGACTGGCCCAGCTCGGGCGCCAGCTTCTCGGCAATGAGCCGGGCCGCGCCATCGGTGCCGCCGCCGGGCGGAAAGGCCACCACCAGGTGCACGGGTGCGGAAGGGTAGGCGGCCGGCTGGGCGCAGGCCATTGCCGGCGCCAGGGCTGCGAGGCCGGTGAGCAGAAGACGTCGCGACAACGGCATGGTCGTTCCTTGCGGGGAGTGGGAAAGGCGGTCAGTGCGCCGGCGCGGCGGCGGTTGCGGCGGCTCGTTCGCGCTCGCGCACGCCTTGCGCAGCGGCCGCCGCCTCGGCGGCGCGCACGCTGGGGCGGGCACCGCAACGCGCGAGGTAGGCCTCCAGGTGGGGCCACCCGCGCGTGTCGATGTCGTGGGCGCGGGTCCACATCGCGATCGTGTAGCAGTGGGCGTCGGCGATGGTGAAGTGCTCCCCGGTCAGGAAGGAGCGGCCGGCCAGTTGCTCGTCCACCCACTGCAGCTTGGCCTGCACGATGCGCCGTGCAATGGCCTTGTAGTCGGGCGGCGTGACGGCCTTGAACAGCGGCATGAAGCCGCCCTTGTGCAGGTCGGCCGCGATGAAGCTCATCCACTCCAGCACGCGGTAGCGCGGCAGGCCCGAGGCGGGCAGCAGCGTGTTGCCCGGGCACTGGTCGGCCAGGTACTGCATCACGATGCAGCCCTCGCTCAGGTGTTGGCCGTCGGGCATCTCCAGCGTCGGCACGGTGCCCTTGGAGTTGACGCTGAAGTAGTCGCGGCCGTCCTCCAGCCGCTTGGTCTTCATGTCCACCCATTCGAGGGTGAGGGGCAGCTGCAGTTCGCGCGCGACGATGTCGACCGCGAGCGAGCAGCCGCGGACTTCGTGGTAAAGCTTCATGCGGGTTCTCCGGAAAGGGCGGATGGGGTTCAGGCACCGGCGCGGCGGGCGATCTCGACGCGTTCGGCAGCGCGCGCCGCCTGCACGCTGGGCCGCGCATCGATGCGCTGGACATAGGCATGCAGGTGCGGCCAGGCCGACAGGGCAATGGCCTGCAGCTCGGCCCACGTGACGATGGCGTAGGCATGGGCGTCCGCGGCGGTGAAGCGGCCGCCGTGCAGGTACTCGCGCGTGGCGAGCACGTCGTTCAGCCAGGTCAGACGGCGCTGCACGTTCTCGGTGGCGATGCGTCGGTATTCGGGCGGCGTGTTCGCGCGGAACAGGGGCGTGAAGCTCTTGTGCAGCTCTGAGCCGAGGAAGTTCATCCACTCCAGCACCCGGTAGCGATCCATGTCGAGGGCGCGGGGCAGCAACGCGTCGGCGCCGTGCAGGTCGCACAGGTACTGCACGATAACCGCGGCCTCGGTCAGCACCTGGCCGTCGTCCGTCGCCAGGGCGGGCACCTGGCCCTTGGGGTTGACCCGGTGCAGGTCGCTGCCGTCGGCCAGCCGCTTGGCGCGCACGTCCACCCAGGCCAGATCGAGTTCGACGCCGATTTCGCGCGCCACCACGTCCACGGCCAGTGCGCAGGTGTGGGGGGTGAGATAGAGCCTCATCGCGCCGCACTCCGGTCGCGGTCGCCGTGAGGCGGGGTGGTGCACGCATGCACCAGCTTGTTGCATAGGGTCGAATGCATGGTCATTGGATTACTGCTATGCGATAAATGTGCCATCCGCGCCAGGCGCGTCGTGCTGGTGTAACTACTCAATGCCAACCATCCGGTGGATGCCGGCCGTGCACCTGCTTCGGGAGATCGACGTCTCGCTGGCCCAGGCTGCCCACCGTGGCTGTTATCGCATGGCGGGAATATCGAAAAGACAGGGCAGGCGCGCGCATGGAACATTAGTTGCTTGCTGGGATCGCGTATGGATGAAATGGTGCATTAGGTGAAAACACCAGCGTCAAATAATAGTGCTGTGTTTTGTCTAAACGAGAAAACAGCATACTATTTGGTTGCCGACGAGGTGTCCGATGCCGCCGCCGTCCATTGCCGCCCAGGCGCGTCTCCCCCGGCGCCTGGTGCCGGCCCCGTCTTCGCAGGGGTGCCAAGGAATCGTGCAATGAGAAGGAAATTCGTTCTTCAGGCCTGCGGTGCCATCGCACTGGCGGTCGCTTCGTGGTGGATGCCGCTGCAGGCTTCGGCCCAGGGCAACTGGCCTTCGCGGCCCATCCGCATCGTGGTGCCCTACCCACCAGGCACCGGGCCCGACGTCATGGCCCGGCTGGTGGCCGACGGCCTGGGCAAGGAGCTCAAGGCGTCCATCGTGGTGGAGAACAAGGCCGGGGCCAACGGCATCATCGGCACGTCGGAGGTGGTCAAGGCGCCGGCCGACGGCTACACCTACCTGCTGGTCGACCGGCTGACCCTCACGGTCAATCCGCTGCTCTATCAGCCGCCCTACGACCCGAAGAAGGACCTGGTCTCCGTCAGCAACATCGCCGACGTGAACCTCTACCTGGTCACCAGCGCGCAGCTGCCGGCCAACGACTTCAAGTCCTTCATCGCCTACGCCAAGGCAAACCCGGGCAAGGTCAGCTTCGGGACCGGCGGCGTGGGCAGCGTCATGCACCTGAACATGGAGCTGCTGCAGTCCGGCACCGGCGTGCAGTTCCTGCATGTGCCCTACAAGGCGCTGGCCGAGGTCATCCCGGCCATGCTGGGCGGGCAGGTCGAGGCCACCTCCGGCGGCGTCGAGGCCATGCTGCCCTATGTGCAGAAGGGCAGCTTCAAGCTGCTGGCGGTGGGCGCGCCCACGCGCCAGACCATCGTGCCCAACGTGCCGACCATCATGGAGGCGGGGGGCTCGGACATGCTGCTGTCCACCTCGTATTCCTTCCACGCGAAGAGCGGCGTGCCGCCCGAGATCCTGGCGCGCATGAACGAAGCGCTGACCAAGGTGCTGTCGCAGCCCGAGCTCAAGCGCTGGGCCGGTGAGCGCGGCCTGGGTGCGGGTGCGTCGACGCCCGCGGAGCTGGATGCGCGCATCGCCGTGGACAACGACCGCATCGGCCGCCTGGTGCGCGAGCGCGGCATCAAGGTGCAGTGACGCACCGCTTTTCCAGACACGAGCAAAAGAGGACATCGGCGATGACTGAGCAGACTGGCGCCCAGGCCCTGTGGGCGGCGCTCTCCGGCGAAGGGGTGGACACCTGCTTCGCCAACCCCGGCACGACGGAGCTGGACCTGGTGCGCGCCCTGGAGGGCCAGGACGCGATCCGCTGCGTGATCGGTCTGCAGGAGAACGTCTGCACCGGCGCGGCCGACGGCTATGGGCGCATGACGGGGCGGCCGGCCGCCACGCTGCTGCACCTGGGGCCCGGCTTCGCCAACGGCATCGCCAATCTGCACAACGCGCGGCGCGCCCGCACGCCCATCGTCAACCTCATCGGCGACCACACCAGCTGGCACCTGCCCTTCGATGCGCCGCTCACCTCGGACATCGAATCGCTGGCGCGGCCGGTGTCGGGCTGGGTGCATCGCATTGGCAGCACGGCCGATGCGCCGCGGGCGGCGGCGCAGGCGGTGCACCAGTCGCTGGCCGGGGGCGGGCAGGGCGCCACGCTGATCTTTCCGGCGGACTACCAGGCCGAGGCGCTACCGGGTGCGCCTGTGGCGCCCGCGGCAGTCGCGCTGCCTGCCGCGGCCGACGCGCCTGCGCTCGATCTGGCGGCCTGCGCACAGCGCCTGCGTTCGGCGCGCCGCGTCGTCATCCTGCTGGGCGGTGGCGGCGAACGCGGCGGCCTGGGCGTGCGCGCCCAGCGGGCGGCCGCGCGCCTGTGTGCGGCGCTGGGCGCCACCGCGTATGCCGAGACCTTCCCGGCCCGTGCGGAGCGCGGCCAGGGCCTGCCGGCCTTCGACCGGCTGCCCTACTTTCCCGAGCCGGCGCGCGCGGTGCTCGATCCCGCCGACCTCGTGCTGCTGGCCGGCGCGCTGCCGCCGGTCACCTACTTCGGCTACACCGGCCATCCCAGCCTGATGGTGGAGGCCGAGCGGCTGCTCGCCCTGGGCGAGCCGGGGCATCCGGTGGCCGAGGCGCTGGAGCAGCTGGCCGACGCGCTCGATGCGCCGGCCTTCGAAGCGCCCGTGCATCCGCTGCCCGCCGCACCCGCCGGCCCGCTCACGCCCGCCGCCATCGGTGCCGTGCTCACGCGCGCCCTGCCCGAGGGGGCCATCGTGTCGGTCGAAGGCGGCACCTGCGGCTATCCCTTCTATGCCGCCTCGGCCGCGGCGCCGCTGCACACGGCGCTGACCAACACCGGTGGCGCCATCGGCCAGGGCCTGCCCGTGGCCGTGGGCGCGGCCATCGCCTGTCCGGGCCGCCAGGTGGTGGGCCTGCTGTCGGACGGCAGCACGCAGTACACGATCCAGGCGCTGTGGACCATGGCGCACGAGCAGCTCGATGTGGTGGTGCTCATCGCCGCCAACCACCAGTACGCCATCCTGCGCAATGAACTGCGCCGCGGCGGCGCGGCCCTGGGCAAGCGGGCCGAGGCGCTGACGGCGCTCGACTCGCCGCGCATCGACTGGGTGGGGCTGGCCCAGTCCTACGGCGTGCCCGCCACACGCGCCGCCACCGCCGAAGAACTCGCGGCCCAGCTGCAGGACGCCTTCGGGCGCCGCGGCCCGGCGCTCATCGAAATGGCCCTCTGACGTCCTGCGACGGGCCGCAACGCATCCAAGGAGCAATCGAACATGGACCTCAGACTCAAGGGCAAGGTGGCCGTCGTGACCGGCGGCAGCCTGGGCATCGGCCGCGCGGTGGCCGAGGCCTTCGCGGCCGAAGGCGTGCGCGTGGCCATCGTGGCCCGCAGCCAGGGCGCGCTGGAACAGGCCGCGCGCGAGATCACCGAAAAGACCGGCACCGAAGTGCTGGCCGCCCCCGCCGACGTGAGCGACACGGCGCAGGTGCAGGCGGCCGTCGACAAGGTGGCGGCGCACTTCGGCCGCATCGACATCCTCGTCAACGGCGCGGCCCATCCGGGCGGCCTGGTGCGCAGCGAGATCGAGAACGCCGACCCCGAAGGCCTGCTGCAGGACATCGACATCAAGGTGGTGGGCTACATGCGCTTTGCCAAGGCCTGTGCGGCGCACATGCGCAAGGGCGGCTGGGGCCGCATCGTCAACATCGGCGGGCTCACCGGTCGCGGCAGCAAGCAGCTGTCGGGCATGCGCAATGTGGCCGTGGCGCACATGACCAAGACGCTGTCCGACCAGCTCGGCCCCTCGGGCATCACCGTCAACGTGATCCATCCCGGCGTGGTGGAGACGCCGCACATCCACGAGCTTTATGCCAAGGAGGCCAAGCTGCAAGGCCTGACGCCCGCGCAGGTGGAGGCCAACTACGCCAAGGCCACGCCGATCCGCCGCGTGCTTCAGGTGGACGAGATCGCCGACGTGGTGCTCTTCCTCTCGTCCGACCGGGCGGCGGCCATCACCGGCGAATCCATCGCGGTCGATGGCGGCATCACCCGCGGCATCTTCCTCTGAGACACGCAACCATCCAAGGAGCGAGCGACATGAACGGAACCATTCTGGTGGGCACGGCGGGGCAGGGCATCCTGCGCAGTGTGGACGACGGCGCGACCTGGCACCGCCTGGGCCTGAAGGAGGCCATCGAGTTCGACGGCACGGTGCGGGCACTGGCGGTGGACCCCGCCGACCCCAGCCGGGTGCTGGCAGGTGCGGACGTGGGCATCTGCCTGTCCACGGACGGCGGCGCCCACTTCCAGCGCATGACCTCGCCCGCGGACGGCCAGACGGTCTGGGCGCTGGCATTCAGCCCCACGGACCCCCGCTTGGTGCTGGCCGGCACCGGCGCGCCCTCGCGGGCCTGCATGTTCCGCTCGCGCGACGGCGGCCTGAGCTGGGAGCAGCTGAACGTGGAGCTGCCCGAGTTCTGCGCCGGCGTGCACCGCCCGCGCATCCTGACCATCGCCTTCCATCCACAGAAGGCCGGCGAGGCCTGGTTCGGCGTGGAGGAGGGCGGAGCCTGGCGCACCCGCGACGCCGGCGACAGCTGGGAGCGCATCGACACGCCCGGCCGCGGCATCAACAACTCCGATATCCATGCCATCGCGGTGCTGCCGGCCACGGCCGACGCACCGGCCAAGCACATCGTCGTCACCGTCAATTCGGTGTGCGAGAGCACGGACGATGCCGAGAGCTTCCGCTGCCACCCGTCGAAGGACCGTTTCGACGGCCTCTACTACACGCGCACGGTACAGCCGCTGGACGCCGAAGGCAGGCAACTGCTGCTGGCGATCGGAGACGGCACGCCGGGCTCGCGCACGCGCATCTACCGCTCGGAGGACCGCGGCCAGACCTGGGCGCAGACCCTGCTGAACACGGCGCCCAACTCCACCGTCTGGGCCTTCGGCACGCATGCCAGCGACCGCGGCCTGCTCTTCGCCGGCACCAAGTACGGTCATTTGCTGCGCTCCACCAACGGTGGGCGCACCTGGTTCAAGGAATGGCGCGACTTCAGCGAGATCACCTCGGTGGCCTGGACGCCCTTCGTGGCACCCGTGCACGCCCATCCGCAGTCCATCAACTGATCCGCAAAGGTTTGCCATGAACACCCTCGCTCCCGCAGCTGCCGCCGAGCCCGTTCGCCCCCGCATCCGCCGCACCCATCTGGCGTTGTTCGTGAAGGACCCCTTCGCTTCGGCGCCCTGGTACGAGGAGGTGCTGGGCATGCAGGTCACGGCGCGCGGCGCGCGCTGGGTGTTCCTCTCCTTCGGCCAGAAGCACCACGACATCGCGCTGATCCAGGTCGACGAACCCGAGGCGGCCAGCCGGGGCAGCGTGAACATGCAGCACTACGGCCTGGAGATCGAGGGCGGCCTGGACGACCTGCGCCGCCTCTACGGCATGCTGCTGCGCAAGAACGTGGAGGTGGTCAAGACCACCGACCACAAGGTGGGCTACGGCCTCTACTTCCACGACCCGGACGGCCATCGCTTCGAGTTCTTCCTGGAGACGGTCCACGACGACGAGGAAGGCCGCCGGCTGCTGGGCGAGTACAACGCGCCCAGCGATTCCTTCGACCTGCAGCCGCTGTGAGCCGCAGGCCGCGAACCTTCACTGATCCATCGACACGCACCATGAGCAACCCCGACCTCAGCGCCTTCCACATTCGCAAGTGGTACCTCCAGATCGAGGACACCCTGGCCGGCGAGACCGGCGCCCCCGCCGACGGCGAGCCGCTGCGCAAGATCGTCATCGCCGCCTGCCTGCGCAACCCCTTCGCGGGCCGCTATGTGCAGGACCTGTCCGAATGGATCGGCCCATCGCCCGAACTCGGCAAGGAGTTCGGGCGACGCATCCGCGAGGCCGCCGCCGGCCAGCGCATCGAGAGCTACGGCAAGGCCTGCCTCGTCGGCATCGATGGCGAGTACGAGCACGGCAATGCGCTGCTGACCAACCCCGCGGCCAACCCGGTGCGCGAAGGCGTGGGCGGCGGCAAGTCCTGGGTGCCGTCCACCGGCAAGCGCGGCGGTCCGGGGACGATCATCGACATCCCGCTCGCGCACAAGGACGCGCTGTACGTGCGCTCGCACTACGACACCGTCTCCACCATGTTCGGCGACGGCCCCAACCGCGACGAGGTGGTGCTGATCTGGGCCTTTGCCACCCGCGGCCGGCTCAATGCCCGCCTGGGCGGCCTGAAGGCCTCGGAGGTCAAGGGCGAGGACGGCCTGGTCTGAGCGCGGCGGGAGAGCCATCGATGCAACGCCGCGACCACCGCCTGAGCCTGAACGGCCTGGGCTTCCATGTCACCGAATGGGGCGAGCCCGATGCCTGGCCGGTGCTGATGCTGCACGGCATCCGTGGCTATGCCGAGACCTTCGCCGGCGTGGCCGCCGCGCTGCAGCCGGGCGTTCGCGTCATCGCCTTCGACCAGCGCGGCCGCGGCGAGACCGACTGGGACCCGAAGCACGACTACTACACCGATGCCTACGTGGCCGATGTCGAGGCGCTGGTGGCGCAACTGGGCCTGCAGCGCTTCGACCTGCTGGGCCATTCCATGGGCGGCATCAATGCGATCGTCTATGCAGCGCGGCACCCGCAGCGGCTGCGCCGCCTGGTCATCGAGGACGCCGGCCCCGGCGCCTTCGAGGCCAGCGATGGCGCCACCCGCATCCGCAAGGAACTGGCGACCACGCCCACCACCTTCGCAAACTGGGACGAGGCCGCGGGCTTCATGCGCGCACTGCGCCCCACCGTGACCGAAGAGGCGCGCCAGCAGCGGCTGCGGAACATGCTCAAGCCGCTGGCGGGCGGCGGCTTCACCTGGCGCTACGACCACGCCGGCATCGTCGCCACGCGGCTGAACCCCGACCCGGCCCGCAAGGTGGATCTGGCCATGCATGTGGAGCAGCTGCGCTGCGAGACGCTGGTGGTGCGCGGCGGCCGATCCGACTATCTGCAGCCGGCCATGGTCGCGCACATGCAGGCGCTCAATCCGCGCATCGCCGCCGTCGAGATTCCCGACGCCGGCCACTACATCCACGACGACCAGCCGGCGCTGTTCGCCGAGGCCGTCACTGCCTTCCTGAAGCGGCCCGACGGCGCCGCCAGCGATCCGATCCGACCATGATCCACGAACTGCGAACCTACACCCTGGTGCCCGGCGGCGTGCGCGACTACCTGCGCATCTACAACGAGACCGGCCGCGAGCTGCAGACCCGCACCCTCGGCCGCCTGGTCGCACTGATGACGCCCGAGAGCGGCGATGTGAACCAGCTGGTCTTCCACTGGGCCTTCGACAGCCTGGACGAGCGCAGCCGCCGCCGTGCAACGCTGATGGCCGACCCGGCCTTTGCCGAATTCCGCAAGCAGGTGCGCCACCTGCTCGTGCGGCAGGAAAGCCGGCTGCTGTCTGCGGCCTGAGGCCAACCGTTCCCGATCCAGGAGTCCCCCCATGAGCTCGCCCGTGGAAGAAGAAGTCCCCGTCCTCATCATCGGTGCCGGCCCGGTCGGCGTGACGCTGGCCAACCTGCTGGGTACCTACGGGGTGCGGACGCTGGTGGCCGAACGCAGCCCCGCGGTGCTGGACTTCCCGCGTGCCGTGGGCCTGGACGACGAAGCCCTGCGCACTTTCCAGGCCACCGGCCTGGCCGACGAGATGCTGCGGGACATGATCCAGAACGTGCCGATGCGCATGTACACGGCGCGCAAGCAGTGCTTCGCCGAGATCCTGCCCAGCACGCGCGAATTCGGCTGGTTCCGGCGCAACCTGTTCTCGCAGCCGCTGGGCGAGAAGACGCTGCGGCGCGGGCTGGCGCGCTTTGCCGACGTGCAGCTGCGGCTGGGCCTGGAGCTGGTCGCGCTGGCGCAGGACGAGGACGGCGTCACCGCCACCCTGCGCGACGAAGCCGGGGCCGAGCAGCAGGTGCGCGCCGCCTACGTGGTGGCCTGCGACGGCGGCCGCAGCACCGTGCGAGAGATGCTCAAACTGCCCTACGAGGGCCGCACCCATCCGGCCAAGTGGGTGGTGATCGAATGCGACCAGGACCCGCTGGACGCGCCCTACACCGCGCTGCACTGCGAGCCCGAACGTCCCTATGTCTGCCTGCGCCTGCCCTACGGCCTGCGCCGCTGGGAGTTCATGCTCTTCCCCGGCGAGGACGGCGAACAGATGCTCGCGCCAGACAAGGTGCGCGAACTGCTGGGCCGCCATGTGGCCGATCCGGCCGCGCTCAACGTGATCCGCGCCCGGGTCTACACCCACAACTCGCGCGTGGCGGCCCGTTTCGTGAGCGGGCGCATCTGCCTGGCCGGCGACGCTGCGCACATCACGCCGCCGTGGATCGGCCAGGGCCTCAACGCGGGCCTGCGCGATGCCTTCAACCTGGGCTGGAAGCTGGCCTGGATCCTCCAGGGCCGGCTGCGGCCCGAACTTCTGGCCAGCTACCACGACGAGCGCCATGCCCATGCCAAGGCCATGATCGACCTGGCCGACACCTTCGGTGCCGTGCTCTCGCAGCGCAATGCCTTGCTGGCCTGGGTGCGCGACCGCTTCTTCATGGCCATCCGTGGCATTCCCGCGGTGCGCGACTACGTGCTGCAGATGAAGTTCAAGCCCATGCCGCGCTTCGTGCGCGGCGTGGTGCGCAACAGCGGCGTTGCGGCGCGCGATGCGCTGGTGGGGCGCATGTTCATCCAGCCCAACGTGGAGCGCCGCCGCGGTGGCGCCGAGAAGCTGGACGACGTGGTCGGCGCGCGCTTCGCGCTCATCAGCTGGCGCTGCGATGCGCTGGCCGATGCGCCGCCTTCGCTGCGTGAGCAGCTGGCGCGCCTGGGTTGCGACCACTACCTGGCGGTGCGCTCGCGCAGCGCCGGCAACGAAGCGGGCTCCCCCATGCCGCTGCAGCCCTCGGGCACCGTGATCGAGGACCTGGAGAACGGCCTGCACCTGTGGTTCCAGGGCAAGGACGTGGACTGGGTGCTGATCCGGCCCGACCGGTTCATCGCGGCCGTCGGTCGCCGCGACGACGCGGCGGCGGAACTGGGCGCCTTCTGCGACACGGTGCTTGCGCCGATCGACGCGGCGCGTGCCGCGCAGGTGATGGCGCCCGCAGGGAGGGCGGCCGAGCCTGCCCCTGCCCAGACCGACGCGATCGCCGCCTGACGACGTGCTCCCCTCTCCCGCGAGGGCAGAGGCCGTCATCCCCCGACCCCGCGCGGCCCCGCCGCCAGGCGTCGGCCTGCGCCGCGGACCCTGCCGCCGCCTTCCGCCCGCTCGACCTAAGTCCATGTACCCCGAACTCTCCCTCTACATCGCCGGCCGCTTCATCGGGGCCGAAGGCCGCCGCACGCAGGCCGTGCAGGACCCCGCCACGCTTCAGACGCTGGGGCAGCTGCCCTGGGCCGAGGCCGAAGATGTGGCGTCCGCGGTCGATGCCGCCCACGCCGCCTTCGGCCAGTGGCGCCGCGTGTCGCCCGTCGAGCGGTCGGACCTGCTGCGACGCGTCGCCGCGCTGGCGCGCGAGCGCGCCGCGGTCATCGGCCACGCCATGACGCTGGACAACGGCAAGCCGCTGGCCGACGCGGTGGCCGAGGTGCTCAATGCCGCCGAGCATGTGGAGTGGCATGCGGAGGAGGGCCGGCGCATCTACGGCCGCGTGGTGCCGGCGCGCCAACCGGGCGTGCGCCAGCTGGTGGTGCGCGAGCCCGTCGGCGTGTGTGCCGCCTTCAGTCCCTGGAACTTCCCCTTCGGCCAGGCCATGAAGAAGGCCGCTGCCGCCATCGCCGCCGGCTGCCCCATCGTGCTCAAGGGGCCGGAGGAATCGCCCAGCGCCCTGGTGGCCATGGCGCAGCTCTTCCACGACGCAGGCCTGCCGGCAGGGGTCTTCAACCTGCTGTGGGGCGTGCCGGCGGACATCTCGCGCCAGCTGATCGAAGCGCCATCGGTGCGCGTCGTCTCCTTCACCGGCTCGGTGCCCGTGGGTCGGCAACTGGCGGCGCTGGCCGGGCAGCACATGAAGCGCATGACCATGGAGCTGGGCGGCCACGCGCCGGTGCTGGTCTTCGACGATGCCGACGTGGACGCCGCCGTCGCGCTGCTGGCGCGGCTGAAGACGCGCAATGCCGGCCAGGTCTGCGTCTCGCCGAGCCGCTTCTACGTGCAGTCGGGCATCCACGACCGCTTCGCCGCCGCCTTCGCCGAGGCGCTGGCTGCCGTGAAGGTGGGACATGGCCTGGAGTCCGGCGTGCAGATGGGGCCGTTGATCCATGGACGGCGCTTCCAGGCGGTGCAGGCGCTGGTCGAAGACGCCCGCGCGGCCGGCGCCGAGCTGCTGACCGGCGGCGGCGGCCTGGGCGCGCAGGGCCACTTTCACGCGCCCACGCTGCTGGTGCAGGTGCCGCCCGGCGCGCGCGTGATGCACGAGGAGCCCTTCGGCCCCGTCGCCGCGATGGCGCGCTTCGACACCGTGGAAGAGGCCCTGCAGCAGGCCAATGCCTTGCCCTTTGGCCTGGCCAGCTATGTGTTCACCCGGTCGCTGCAGACCGCCACCTGCGTGGGCGACGGTCTGGAGGCCGGCATGGTCAACATCAACCATTCGGGCATGGCCCATCCCGAGCTGCCCTTCGGCGGCATCAAGGGCAGCGGCTTCGGCAGCGAAGGCGGCACCGAGTCCTTCGACCCCTTCCTGAGCACCAAGCTGATTACGCAGGCGTGAAGCGACCCCAGGCCGCCCACAGCCGCCTGCGAGAGGCCCGGCACGCAGGCCGCATTCCTCGCGTCGGGGTGCGGGCCGTCCCGCCGCGCAGGGCCGGGTGCGGCCCGGAGCGGCGAGGTGCGTGGCGGAGAATGCGGGCCTGCCGCGCCCCCGCGGCTTCCTCCCGCTTTGCCACGCCGACCGCGCTTCCTGACGATGAACAGCCTCCGACGCATGCTCGATGTCCTCGACCTCTTCCGGCCCGACCAGCCGGTCATCGACGTCGAGATCATCTGCCAGCAGCTCGGCTACACCCCGGCCAGCGCCTACCGCTACCTGCGCGAATTGGGCGATGCCGGCCTGCTGGTACGGCTGCCGCGCGGCTATGCGCTGGGGCCGCGCATCATCGCGCTGGAGCACCAGATGACCGACTACGACCCGGTGCTGGTGCGTAGCCGTGATCTGGTCGAGAAGCTGGTGGCCGAGACCGGCCTGGACGCCATGATCAGCGAGTGGTACGGCGATGCGGTGGTCAACGTGCTGATCCGGCGTGGCCCCGACCCGGGCCCGGCGGGCGGTGGCCGCGGACGGCCCATCGACCTGTTCCATAGTGCGACCTCGCGCGTGGTGCTGGCCTACCTGCTGCCGCGGCAGATCCGCCGCATCTTCGATGCCCATGCCAGCACGCCCGAGGCGCAGGCCCAGGGCCTGGAATGGAAGGCGTTCTCCAAGGGCCTGCTCGCCATCCGCAAGCAGGGCTACTGCATCAGCGAGAGCGAACTGCATGCGGGTCGCACCGGCGTGGCGGCGCCCATCTTCGATGAGAAGCAGCGCGTGCTGGGCAGCATGACGCTGGTGGGCCGCAACGAGCGCTTCCGGGCCTTCCAGGAAAGCTACCTCTGCAACCTGGTGACCACGGCCGCCGCCGAACTCACGGCGCGCATTGCGCAGCAGTAGGGCGGGTGCCGGCCGGGGCATTGCAGTGCCCGGCGAGGACCACGAACGTCAGCCCACAGACTCGTCCGAGATCTGTTCGGATGGCTTGTTCGTGGCGTCGAAGGGGACTGCGCCAATCGGATGGCTGCCCGTCATACGCCGCGTGAATTCAACCGCAGCCTCCCGCGCGTCGCTGCCACGCGTGGCGAAGCCCGCTATGCCTCATCCTCGTCTGCCGGTGCCGCCGCGTCCCCGGTGTAGGTCAAGACGTCGCCGGGCTGGCATTGCAGGTAGGCACAGATCCGCTCCAGGGTGTCGAAGCGGATGCCTTTGACATGGCCGCGCCGCAGCAACGACAGGTTGGCCTCCGTGATGCCGACGAATGCGGCGAGGTCCTTGGCGCGCACGTTGCGCTGCGCCAGGATGACGCCCAGGGTCACATGGATCGGCATGGCGGTGGGTCAGATGATCTGGGCGTGGTCGTCGGCGATGCGTGTGGCCTCGTCGAGCAGTGCCGCGAGTTGCCAGGTCACGGCCGCGAAAAGCAGAAGGATGACCTCGCGCGAATCCAGCCCCAGGCCCAGCCGGAGCGGTCCGCCGAGCGCCCCCGACAACACCAGGCCGATCACTGTGGGGCAGAGCAGGCCCAACACCGCGGCGACCAGCGTGCATGCCGCAAAGCACCGCAGCCGGACCACGAGCGTCCGGGAAAGCGGCGGGTCGGCCGCCATGCGCAGCAGGCCGAGTCCGGCCCAGAGCAGGGCGGCCCCCATCATCAGCGCGGGCGCCATCGCCAGGAGGGCCACACCGGCCCAGACAGGCCAGGGCAGCGCGGGCACGGCCGATGCAAGGTCCGGCGCTGTGGGCACCGCGCGGGTGAGCCACTGCGCGGCTGGTAGTTGCCAAAGTGCACACGCGGTCAGCAGCGGCAGCAGCAGGCCCGCCAGCAACACGGCCCACCCTACCAGGGGGGCGTGGCGGGCCGCTCGCAGACTGGCAGCAACTGGAAAAGGCGGGGTGGCGGGCATGCGTGCTCCTTGCCTTGGCGCTTGACACGCCGAAAGTGACTCGGATAATTTCTGTAAAACAGAAAGTTATATCTGCTGTGCAGCAAGTATCACCCATGCGCCGAGCCTTTCTTGGCCGAGTATTCAGCCTGTCCGCCGTTTCGTGCCTTGGCGCCTGCGAAGCGAGCCGTGAACTCGGCCGTACGCCTGCACAGGCCATCCAGGAGATGCCGCTTGCGATCGAGGATCCCTATCCCATCGTCACCGCACGGCTGCAGGCGCGTGAGGCCTCGCTGGTGCTGGACACCGGGGCCGATGCCACCGTGCTGGACCTTCGGTTCGCGCGCGCGTTGGGACTGCCGTTGTCTCGGGAAGTGGTGTCAGGTTCGGGCGGTAGCGGCCCCTCCGGCGAGATCCGCCGCACCGTGGTGCCGCGCTTTGCCGTCGGGGATGCACTGCGGCGCGACCAGCCGGTGTATGTCACGGCATTCCCGCGCGAGTTTCCTTGGGACGGCGTGCTGGGTGCCGACTTCCTGCGGACCTATGCCATTCGCGTCGACTACCCGCGCGGCCGCCTCGGTCTGGTCCCGGCGACATCGCGGGACGGCGTGCGGCAACTGCTCGGCCCTGAGCCCTGGTTGCCGCTGCGGCGCCATGCCTCGGGAAAGCTGCTGGTCGAGGCGGACTTGGACGGGGTCATCGGCTGGTTCTCGATCGACACGGGAGCAGGCCAGGCGGTCACCCTGTTCGCGCCTGCCGTGGAGCGCCTCGGGCTGCGCACACGCTGGGGCCGTGGCGTGCGCCTCGCAACCGGCGTGACGACGGGCGGCGTCGACCATGCCGATTGCGTGCGCGCGCAAGCGCTGCACTTGGGCGCCTACCGGCTGCAGCGCCCCGTGGTCGAGCTGTCGCTGGCGCGCGGCGGCCTGTTTGGCAGCGACGCCTGGCTGGGCAACATCGGCGGCGAGTTGCTGCGCCGCTTCAACCTGGCGCTGGACGCCTCCGGTGGACATCTCGCGCTGCAGCCCAATGCGGCCTTGGACGAAGCCTTCCCGGGTCCGCGCGCCGGTTTCATCTGGCGCGACACGGATCGGGGTCTCGAGGTCGCCGAGGTGCTGGCCGACGGGCCAGCTGCGCTGGCGGGCCTGCAGGAGGGCGACCTCCTGCGCGCGGTGGACGGCCTGCCTCTGGGTCCAGGGCAAGGATGGACTCTGCGCAAGGCCCTGCGCGCGCGTCCTGGGACGGCCGTCCACCTGATGACCGCCGCGGGACCGCGGGCGCTCGTGCTCAGGGAACTGGTCTGAGACGTCGGCTCGTGCTCCGGCCGGCCTGCTTCTCTCTCGACAGCGCTCAGAGCCTCGCCTGACCGACACGCTGGCTCAGGGCCTGCGCGCTCTCCTTGCGCTCGCTGTAGCGATCCACCAGGTAGGGCGCCACGTCGCGCGTGAGCAGCGTGAACTTCATCAGCTCTTCCATCACGTCGACGATGCGGTCGTGGTAGGCCGATGGCGTCATGCGCCCGGCTTCGTCGAACTCCTGGTAGGCCTTGGCGACCGAGGACTGGTTGGGGATGGTCAGCATGCGCATCCACCGGCCCAGCACGCGCATCTGGTTCACCGCATTGAAGGACTGCGAGCCGCCCGAGATCTGCATCACGGCCAGCGTCTTGCCCTGCGTCGGGCGCACGGCGCCGACCGAGAGCGGGATCCAGTCGATCTGTGTCTTCATCAGACCGGTCATGGCGCCGTGGCGCTCGGGCGAACACCACACCATGCCCTCGGCCCACTGGGTGAGCGCGTGCAGCTCCTGCACTTTCGGATGGTCCGCCGGCGCGTCGTCCACCAGCGGCAGGCCGGACGGATTGAACATCCGTGTCTCGCCGCCGAGCGCGCGCAGGATGCGGGCGGCCTCTTCGGCGGCCAAGCGGCTGTAGGAGCGCGCACGCAGCGAGCCATACAGCAGCAGGAAGCGTGGCGCATGGGTGCTGCGCTCGGTCGGCATGAGGCGCCGGATGTCGGGCAGTTCGAAAAGCGCGCCGTCGACCTGCGGCAGATCGTGGATGGCCTCAGACACGGCGGCCCTCCGCGTCGACGACCGGCTGGCCGTCCTCCTTGTCGAAGGCGCCGCGCTGCGGCTGGGGCAGCAGGTCCAGCACCGTCTCCGACGGGCGGCAAAGGCGGGTGCCGAGCGGCGTGACCACGATGGGGCGGTTGATGAGGATGGGGTACTGGCCCATGAAGTCGATCAGCTGCTCGTCGCTCCATGTCGGCGCGTCGAGGCCGAGCTCGACGTAGGGCGTGCCTTTCTCGCGCAGCAGCGCGCGCACCGGCATGCCCATGGCCGCGATCAGGCCGACCAGGGTCTGCCGGTCGGGTGGCGTCTTCAGGTACTCGATGACCAGCGGCTCCTCGCCGCTGTTGCGGATCAGGGCCAGCACGTTGCGCGAGGTGCCGCAGTCGGGGTTGTGATAAATCGTGATGTCGCTCATGGGGCAGGGGACAGGGGTCAGGAAGCGGACGCCGCGCCACGCTCGTACCAGCCGCGCGAGCGGTTGACCAGGCGCACGACCAGCAGCATCACGGGCACCTCGATCAGCACGCCGACCACGGTCGCCAGGGCCGCGCCGGAATGGAAGCCGAAGAGGCTGATGGCGGCCGCCACGGCCAGCTCGAAGAAGTTGCTCGCACCGATCAGCGCCGAGGGGCAGGCGATGGCGTGTTTCTCGCCCACTCGCCGGTTGAGCCAGTAGGCCAGTCCGGAATTGAAGAACACCTGGATCAGGATCGGCACCGCCAGCATGGCGATGACCAGCGGCTGCTGCAGGATGGCGCGACCCTGGAAGGCGAACAGCAGCACGAGCGTGAGCAGCAGCGCTGCGATGGAGAGCGGGCCGATGCGCGCCAAAGCGGCATCGAAGCGTGCCTGGCCTTTGCGCAGCAATGCGCGTCGCCAGAACTGCGCCACGACGACGGGGATGACGATGTACAGCACCACGGAGGTCAGCAGCGTGGCCCACGGCACGGTGATCGCCGACAGGCCCAGCAGCAGTCCGACGATGGGCGCGAAGGCGAACACCATGATGGTGTCGTTCAAGGCCACCTGCGACAGCGTGAACACTGGATCGCCTCCCGTGAGCCGGCTCCAGACGAAGACCATCGCCGTGCACGGCGCGGCCGCCAGAAGGATCAGGCCTGCCACGTAGCTGTCGAGCTGGTCGGCCGGCAGCCAGCCGGCAAAGACATGGCGGATGAAGAGCCAGGCCAACAAGGCCATCGAGAAGGGCTTGACCGCCCAGTTGATGAACAGCGTCACGCCGATGCCGCGCCAGTGCTGTCGCACCTGTCCGAGCGCACTGAAGTCCACCTTGAGCAGCATCGGGATCACCATGACCCAGATCAGCATGCCCACCGGCAGGTTGACCTGGGCGATTTCCATGCGGCCGATGGCTTCGAACACGCGCGGCGCGGACTGGCCCAAGGCAATGCCCGCAAGGATGCAAGCCAGGACCCAGAGGGTCAGGTAGCGCTCGAAGGCACTCATGTCCGCGTCTGGCTGGCGGTGGCTCGAAAGAGAGGGAGGGGTCATCGTCGTTACTCAGCAGGCGGTGCACCTGGGCGCTGCGGCGACGACGTCGCAGGCTTCGCCCTGACAGCAGTGCTCGGTCATGTAGCCCAGCAGATCGTTCATGCGGGCGAAATCGGCGCGATAGACCAGGTTGCGGCCCTGGGGCTCGATCGTCACCAGGGCGGCATGGGCCAGTTCCTTCAGATGGAAGGACAAGGTATTGCGTGCCACATCGAGCTGATCGGCCAGCGTGCTGGGCGTCGATCCCTGAGGCCCGGCCACGACCAGCGCGCGGAACGCCCGCAGCCTTTGCGGATGGGCCAGGGCGGCGAGGGCGGATACGGCTTCGCTTTCGGTCATTGTTCGATGATACAAGAGTTATTGAATCAGTCGCGCGTGTTCGTGGGGCTTGCACTGGGCCTACGAAAGGCACCCGCGTGCGCAGCGGGCCGCGACCGGGCAGGGTTGCCTCGCGTCAGCGCGCGCCAGCGGCCCGCGGTAGACAGGGATTGTTTCTTGTGGCGGAACACCACGTTCGGCAATGCCTCGGGTTTTCCCTAGATCGGCGGTCCACAATTCATCCCACGGGCCAGCGATTGAACGCAGACCCGAAGCCGGTGAGGCAGGTGCCCCGCCCGCTCTGTTCAACGCTCTGCTTAGGAGAAAAATCATGACCAAGACCTCGAAGATCATCGCCCTCGCCGCCCTGTCGTTCGCCGCCGTTGCCGGCGCCAGCGCCGAGGAATACCAAGGCGTCGTCGCCCCCGTGTCGGCCTTCAGCCGCGCCGAAGTGAACGCCCAGGGCGTGCAAGCTGCTCGCGCCGAGCAGAACCTGGAATATGTCGGCCAGCAAGTCGCCGTGGCCCCCGCCGCTCCCCGCAGCCGCACCGCCGTCCAGACCGAAGCCGTGGCCGCTGCCCACAATCCCACGTCCAACCTGGACGCCAAGGCCTTCGTGAACAGCACGATCCCGACGCAATACACGCAAGGCAGCCTGTCGGTCTACCGCAAGGCGGCTCTGTAATAGACGCCGCCCAGCACGACGCCCGTTGTCAGCGGGCGAGGGCGGGGCGGATGCCTTCGGGTAACCCGGAAGCCGGTATGCGAAAGCATGCCGGCTTTCTGTTTTTAGGGCCGACGCCCGCGATTGCGCGGCTCCTGATCCAGGGCGCGTCAGTGCCAGTGGCCGAGCAGGATCGAAGCCAGGCCGGTCGCCGAGGCCAGCAGCGTGGCCGCCGTCACGGCTCGCATGGCCAGCGGATCGGCCAGGGCTTCGGGCCCATGCTCCGACAATTGGCGCCGCCGCAGCCGGCCGAAGCTGAAGACGGCCGCGGCAGCCACGACCAGCGCGCCGGAGAGCACCAGCAGCGGCACCGAGTCGTGCACATAGCCGCTGCGCAGGTTGAGCACGGCATTCAGCAGCAAGCCAGCGGCGGTCCGCGTCCAGGACAGCGTGGTGCGCTCGGGCTGCAGGCCCGGGTCGCGGCCGGCGGCGGTGGACATTCAGGCGCGATGGATGGCGATGGCCCAGGCCATCAGCACGGCGAGCACCGCGCAGATGAGCACCACGGCCACTGTCAGGATGGCCAGCATGCGCGAATGGGGCAGCGCATGGCGGTGCCGCATCGAGACTTCGTTGTCACGCCAGCGCGTGTAGGCCAGCGAGGCCAGCGTGCCGGCCACCACGCACAGCAGGATGGCGGTGCCGACCACCAGCAGATGGGGCTGCAGCTTGGTGGAGAACTGGTCGAGCAACACGCCCGCCGCCAGCACCGCCAGCGCCGTGCGGACCCAGGCCAGGAAGGTGCGCTCGTTGGCGAGCGTGAACCGGTAGTCCGGCTCTTCGCCGCTGGAGCGCCATGCCGGCCGGGGCTGGGTGCGGGGGGCGGCGCCCGCCTTGTGTCTTGAGTCGTGTTCGGCCATCGCCCGAGTATCCGTGTGCCGGCTGACTGCCGCCTCAGTCGGCCACGAAGCCGGTGGCCTTGACGATGCGCGCCCATCGCGCGGACTCGTCGTTCATCTTCTTGAGGAAGGCGTCGCCGCAGATGTCGGGCGAGGGCGCAAGGCCCGAAAGCGCCATGCGGCTGCGGAACTCCGGCGAGGCCAGCACCTTGCGGTGCGCCTCGGTAAGCCGTTTGACAATGAACGCGGGCAGGCCGGGTGGGCCGTTCAGGCCGAACCACACGGTGGTCTCCAGCTGCGGCAGGCCGAGTTCGCGCACCGTGGGCACGTCGGGCAGCTCGGGGGCCCGCGTCGGCGCGGTGGTGGCGAAGGCGAGCAGCTTGCCTGCCTTGATCTGCGGCGTGGCGGTGGCGATCTGCACGAAACCCAGCGGCGCGATGCCGCCCACCATGTCGGTGATCTGCTGCGGGCTGCTGCGGTAGGGCACATGCGTCATGGGCACGTTCAGCGCTTCGCTCAGTTGAAAGCCCAGGAAGTGCGCCGGCGAGCCCGGCGAATACGACGAATAGGTGGGCGGCGTCTTCTCGGCCTTGAGCCACTGCTGCAGGCTCTTGAAGTCCTTCGGCCCTAGCGACGGATGGCTGGCGAGCACGAGGCCGGCGTCCACGCCCTGGCAGATGGGCGTGAAGTCGGCAGGCGTGTACTTGGCCCTGGGGTTGGCGTTGGGCGTGATGGTCAGCATGCCGGCCGTGCTGACCATCAGCGTGTAGCCATCGGCGGGCGCGCGCAGCATCTGCTGTGCGGCCACCATGCCGCCCACGGCCGGCGAATTCTCGACCACGATGGGCTGGCCCAGGTCGCGCGACATGAGGTCGGCCAGTGCCCGGGCATAGACGTCGGGTGGGCCGCCTGGGGTGGAGGGCGCGATCATCTTGATCGTCTTGGTGGGCCAGGCCTGGGCATGGGCACCGACGCCGGCGAAGGCGCCGAATGCCAGGCAGGCGGCGATCGCCGTACGGCGGGCGACGGCCGAGCGGGTTGAAGGGGTCATGGTCTGTCTCCTTGGATGTCGAGGGGGCGCAACGCTCAGCGCTGCGGCATGTCGCGGTACGAATAGCCCAGGCTCACGGCCGCGTCGTCGGGGATGGCGGGCACGGATTCGTTCCAGGCGAGCCAGTCCTCGCGCAGCGCCTGGAAGCGTGCGGGTTCGCGCGTCGCCAGGTTGGCGCGCTCGCGCTCGTCGGCGCGCAGGTCGAAGAGGTACTCGTGCTCGTCGACCTTGAGGTACTTCCAGGGCCCACGGCGCAGGGCACGCTGGCCGCGGTGGTTCATGCGCCAGTACAGCGGGCGCTCGAAGCCCTGCGACGGATCGCGCAGCACGGCCGCCAGCGAGACGCCATCCAGCGTGTGGCCCTCAGGCGGCGCACCGCCGCCCAGCTCCAGCATCGTGGCCGACCAGTCCATGGTCATGCAGTGCTGGGCGCTGGTGGTGCCAGCGGGAATGGCGGCCGGCCAGTGTGCGATCCAGGGCACGCGGATGCCGCCCTCGGTCAGGTCCATCTTGCCGCCCACCAGCGGCCAGTTGTCCGAGAAGCGCTCGCCGCCGTTGTCGCTGGTGAAGACGATCAGCGTGTTCTCCAGCAGGCCTTCTGCGCGCAGGGCGGCGACCAGCTGGCCGATGCCTTCGTCCATGTGATGGATCATGCGGCGGTAGGTGTGGATGTTGCCGCCGTCCAGGTGGAACAGGTTGGCGGCGGTCTCGGCGGCCACATGCGCGTCGTCGCGGGTCTCCCACGGCCAGTGCGGCGCCGTGTAGTGAAGACTCAGAAAGAAGGGCCTGCCGGCGCGGGCCTCGGCCGCGCGGGCCTGCACATGGCCGACGGCGCGGGCGGAAAGCAGGTCGGTGAGGTAGCCCGTCTCATGGTGCTCGCTATCGCCGACGTAGAGGTCGTGGTCGCCGCGGCCCGAACAGTGGGTGAAGTAGTCCACACCGCCGGCCATGATTCCGTAGAACTCGTCGTAGCCCGAGCGCAGCGGACCGAAGCTGGGCGGATAGCCCAGGTGCCACTTGCCGATCAACGCCGTGGCGTAGCCGGCATCGCGCAGCAGCGAGGGCAGGGTGGGCATCTCGGGCGGCAGGCCCAGCGTGGTGCTGCCCTTGCTGCGGCTGTTGATCGGCTCTTCCATGCCGCCGCGCAGGCGGTACTGGTAGCGCATGGTCATCAGCGCGAAGCGCGTGGGCGAGCAGACGGGCGAGTTGGCATAGCCCTCGGTGAAGCGCAGGCCGCCTTGGGCCAGGGCGTCGATGTTTGGGGACACGAGGCCGAAGTCGGCGCTGCGGCCACCGTAGCAGCCGAGGTCGGCATAGCCCAGGTCGTCGGCGACGATGTAGATGATGTTGGGTCTGGAGGTCATGACAGCGTGCACTGCGAGGAGCAACCACCGAGCTTAGGCAGGATGTACCCATCCGTAAAATTGAAAATCACGCGCCAACCATAAAAATTCCGATGGATCCTCGGCACCTGGTCCAGCTCGCGACCATCCTGGAAAAAGGCTCGATCACCCAGGCGAGCCGGCATCTGCATCTCACGCAGCCTACGCTCACCCACAACATGCAGACGTTGGAGATGCAGGCCGGCGGCCAGCTCTTCGAGCGCAGCCGCTACGGCGTGCGCAGCACGCCGCTGGGCGAGATGCTGGCGCGCGAGGGGCGGGCCATTGCGCGCCGGCTCAAGGACGCCGCGGAGGTCAGCGCGCGGCACCGCGGCGGCATCCGGCGCCAGTTGCGCATCGGCTCGGGGCCCATGGTGGGCGCCGCGGTGCTCGACGAGGTGACGCGCGCCCTGCTGGCCCGTTTCGACGACCTGGCCCTGTCGGTGCGCAGCGACCGGCCCCATGTGCTCGTTGAGCAGTTGATCGACGGCCAGCACGACTTCGTCATCGGCCCCTCGTGGCTGGAGCGACCGCCGCAGGGCATCGAGCGGCGACTGCTGGTGGCCGACACCCTGGGCGTGTACTGCGGGACGGGCCATCCTTTCGCCGGGCGGACATCGCTGGCGCACGGCGAGGCCGACGCCGCCGACTGGATCAGCCTGGGGACCGCATCGCCCTTCGACCAGGACGTGCAGAGCATGCTGGTGGGCGGCGGCGTGCAGCAGATGCGGGCACAGGTGACGGTGCTGGGCGAGGCCTTCGTGCTACTGGAGATGCTGGCGCGCGGGCGGCACTTGTCGGTGCTGCCCGACTTTCCCTTGCGGCGGCTGAGCCAGCGCTTCGGGCTGGTGTCGTTGCCGTGGCCGGGACCGCCCGCGGCGCGGCCCATCTACCTCTGGAACCGGACTACGACCACCGAGAGCGGACTCATGGCGCAAGTGGGAGAACTGATCCTGTCGCAGGTGCGGGCGCTGGCCTGAGCGGCGCGGGCGAAGCGGACTTCAAGGTTCGGGCAGAGAGCGACTTGCGCCGGAGCTGCGCCAAAGACCGACGAGAAAAACCGCCCGCGTCGGCCGGGTCTTCGACCCAGCCCGCGCGGGCGGCTTCTTGGTGGTGCGCGCGGAGGGCTAGATTCGTCCCATGAGCAGCAGCACGATCACGATCACGAGCACCAGACCCAGGCCGCCGCTCGGGCCGTAGCCCCAGCTGCGGCTGTAACCCCAACTGGGCAGGGCGCCGATCAGCAGCAGGATCAGGACGATGAGCAGGATGAAGGAAAGGGACATGGCGTAGCTCCGAGCTCTGTGAGTTGTTGACAAAGCGGATGCTGCGCATGTCGAAGGAGCCGGGCGGACGGCGGCGGGCCCCTTGCGCTGTCAGGCCCTCGCCGCGGTCGGGTGTCAGAGTTTTGCCAGCCTCGTCAGCGCATCGCGCAGCGTCTCATCGCGCTTGGCATAGCAGAAGCGCACCACGCGCTGGTCGAAGCCATCGCCATAGAAGGCCGACAGCGGGATCGCCGCCACGCCGATCTCGCGCGTGAGCCACTGGCAGAAGTCGGACTCCGACAAGTCGCTGACCGCCGAGATGTCCACGCACTGGAAGTAGCTGCCCTCGCTGGGCAGCAGCCGCAGGCGGGTGCGTGCCAGGCCTTCGGCGAACAGATCGCGCTTGCGCTGGTAGAAGGCCGGCAGGTCCACATAGGGCGCCGCATCGGCCATGTAATGCGCCAGCGCATGCTGCATGGGCGTGTTGACCGTGAACACGTTGAACTGGTGCACCTTGCGGAACTCGGCCGTGAGCACGGCCGGCGCGGCCACGTAGCCGACCTTCCAGCCGGTGACGTGGTAGGTCTTGCCGAAGCTGCTGACGATCAGGCTGCGCGCCGCCAGTGCCGGGAAGCGGGCCACGCTCTGGTGCAGGGCACCGTCGTAGACCATGTGTTCGTAGACCTCGTCGCTGATCACGAACACGTCGGTGGGCGCGAGCAGGGCTTCGAGCTGGCGCATCTCGTCGGCGGTCCACACGGTGCCGCTCGGGTTGTGCGGCGTGTTGATCAGGATCGCGCGCGTGCGCGGCGTCAGCGCGGCGGCGATGCGGTCGAAGTCGGGCCGGAAGCTGCCGGGCACCAGTGGCACGCGCACCACCGTGCCGCCGGCCAGTTCGATGTTGGGCACGTAGCTGTCGTAGCAGGGCTCCAGCACGATCACCTCGTCGCCCGGCCGCACCAGCGCCAGGATGGCGGTGATGATGGCCTGCGTAGCCCCGGCCGTGACGGTGATCTCGGTGCCGGCGTCGTAGCGCCGGCCGTAGAGCGCCTCGATCTTGGCGGCGATGCGCTCGCGCAGCAGCGGCACGCCGGTCATCGGCGGGTACTGGTTGTGGCCGGCGGCCATCGCGGCGGTCACGGCGTCCAGCAGCTTCGGGTCGCAGCCGAAGTCCGGAAAGCCCTGGCCCAGGTTGACGGCGCCGTGCTCGGTCGCCAGGGCGGACATCACGGTGAAGATGGTGGTGCCCACGGCGGGCAGCTTGGTGCCCGGCTCGGGCGTTCGGGGAGCGGTCATGGCAGTGAAGGCGCGATGCGGCGGAATCAGAGTTCGTAGTCGTCGTAATGGCCGCTCAGGGCCTTGGCGATGAGGTTGCGGTCCAGCCGGTCCGACAGCAGCTCGGCGAACTTGAAGACGAAGTTGCGCAGGTAGGCGCCGCGCTTGAAGGCGATGCGGGCGACGTTCTGGCCGATCACCTGGCCCATGGGCCGCACCACGAGGTCCTCGTTGTTGTCCTCGCGGACGGCCATCTCGGCCACGATGCCCACGCCCAGGCCCAGACGCACATAGGTCTTGATGACATCGGAGTCGATGGCCTCCAGCGCGATGCGCGGCGACAGCTTCTTCTGCGCGAAGGCATGGTCGATGCGCGTACGGCCCGTGAAGGAAGGGTGGTAGGTGATGATCGGCTCGGCCGCCAGGTCCTCCAGGTTCACGCGCTCCTTGGCGGCCAGGGGATGGTCCTTGGGCAGCACCAGCACGTGCTGCCATTCGTAGCAGGGCAGGGTGACGAGGCCGTCGTAATCGTCCAGCGATTCGGTGGCGACGCCGACCTCCGCCACTTCGTCGAGCACCATCTGGGCCACCTGTGCCGGCGAGCCCTGGTGCAGGCTGACGTTGACCTTGGGATAGGCCTCGCGCAGCTTGACCACGGGGACGGGCAGCACGTAGCGGGCCTGGGTGTGCGTGGTGGCGATGGACAACGTGCCGCTGTCCTGCGCGCTGAACTGCTCGCCGATGCGGCGCAGATTGCCCACCTCGCGCATGATCAGCTCGATGCTGGCGATCACGTGCTGCCCGGGCTCGGTGACGCGCTTCAGGCGCTTGCCATGGCGCGCGAAGATCTCCACGCCCAGCTCTTCTTCCAGTTCGATGATGGCCTTGGAGACGCCGGGCTGCGAGGTGTGCAGCGCCTTGGCGGCTTCGGTCAGGTTCAGGTTGCGGCGCACCGCCTCCTGAACGAACTTGAACTGGTGAAGGTTCATAACAAATCCCGATGTTTATCGAGATTCATTATGCCTTATGAATCTATTGAAGTGGTTGGAGCGCCAGCCGGGCCAGCAGGTCGATGACGGCCGGATCCTGGCCCACGGCTGGGGCCTGGGTGAACTGCACGGCGGGGTGCTTCTGGCGCAGTTCGGCCATGAGCAGCGGCAGGTCTTCCCGCGCATGGCGGCCCATGCCCAGGAAGAGCGGCACGACGTGGATGCTGGCCACGCCCTCGGCCACGAGTTCCGCCACCGCCGCCGGCAGGTCGGGCGCGACCAGTTCCAGATAGGCGCAGCGCACGCGCGCGTCCGGCGCCTGCTCGGCGACGCGACGCGCCACGGCCTCCACCGGCTCGCGCCACTGCGCGTCGCGCGAGCCATGGGCGAAGAGGACGATGCCGTGCATCGTCATCGCCGCAGCACCAGCCAGCCGAAGGCGCCCAGCGACATCAGCGAATACAGAAGGCCCGGCGCCGCCGCCGTGGCCCACGGCCACCAGTCGCGCAGATTGCCGATGTAACCGAATACGTTGTTCAGCAGGAAGAAGCTGATGCCGATCATCACGCCGCCGAACACATAGCCGGCGATGCCGCTCTGGCGGAAGTGCAGGTAGGCGAAGGGCAGGGCCAGCACCACCATCACCAGGCAGGACAGCGGATAGAACACCTTGCGCCAGAACTCGATCTTGTAGCGCTGGGTGGCCTGGCCGTTGGCATCCAGGTGGCGCGTGTACTCGAACAGGTCGACCGTGCGCATGCGCTCCGGCTTGAGCAGTGCGACCGCCACCATGTCCGTGGTCAGGCCGGTCTGCCAAGCCAGCAGCGGCTGGTGAACATTGATCACCTTGGGCGACGTCGTGCCGGGCGCGGTCTGGAACTCCTGGCGCTGGGCGTTCTGCAGCACCCAGCCGCCTGCGACGATGCGCGCCGTGTCGGCCGTGGTCAGCGAGCGCAGGAAGCCGCGGTCGTCGAACTCGAACACGCGCGGCAGCTTCAGCGTGCCGTCGCGGTCGATGGACACCACGTTGACCGCGAAGGAATGGTCGCCCTGCCGCTCCTTCAGCCAGCCGCCCGTGAGGCCGGCCGTCGCCAGGTAGCCCTGATAGCGGGACTTGAGCAACTGCGCCGCACGGTCGGACAGCGGCGCCACGTAGTCGCCCACCGCAAAGGTCAGCACCACGAAGCCGAGGCCCAGCGTCAGCAGCATGCGCAAGGCTCGCCATGGACCGAGGCCGCTGGTGCGCAGGATCGTGTATTCCGAACTGCGCGCCAGATTGGCCATCACGAAGATGCTGCCGATCAGCACCGCGATCGGAAGCAGTTCGTAGAGGTGGCTGGGCACCAGCAGCGTGACGTAGAGCAGGGCCTGGGGCAGGCCGTAAGGTGCCACGGTGCCTTTGCCCACCGAGGACAGCTCGTCCACGAAGTCGAAGAAGAAGAACAGGCTCAGGAAGCCCAGCGTGACGAAGGCGATCGACTTGATCGCCTCGGCGTAGATCAGGCGGCGCAGCGTTCTCATGCGTTCAGGATGTGGCGGCGCGCGGGCGCGGACGCCGCCAGCTGTTGTGGCGAAGGGCGATCCACAGCAGCATGCCCACGAGCATGCCGCCATGCAGCACCATCAGGAAGCCCGGCAGCGAGAAGCGGCCGTTGCCCACCCAGCTTTGGCCCAGGTTGAGCAGGTTGAAGTAGATGACGAAGCAGAACAGGGCGAACAGCAGGTTGCCGCTGCGCCCCACGCGCGGGTTGACGTTGGACACCACCAGCGCCAGCAGCACGAAGTTCACGGCGGCCAACACCATGCCCACGCGCCAGCCGAGCTCGCCCTGGTTGGGCAGCGAAGGCGATGCGAGCAGAGCAAGCGTGGACAGCGCCTTCGGCGCAACGGTCTCGCCCGGCAGGGGGCTGTCGTTGCCCATGCGCGCGCCGTAGGTGCCGAATTCGCTGATCTTCAGGTCGCTGTTGTCGAAGGTCCGTTCCAGCCGCTGGCCGTTGGACAGCACCAGATAGCGGCCTCCCAGCAGGGTCTCCACCTTGCCGCTTTGCGCCGAGGTGATGATCTGCTGGTTGCGCTCCAGCGAGGAGATGAAGACGTTGGACGCCGAGGTGGCATCCGGCGAGTCCTTGTCGATGTAGAAGACGCGGTTGCGGGCCGCCGATTCCTGGAACTGTCCGGGCGCCACGCGGTCGAGATCGCCGCGGCGCTCGTACTGGTCACGCATGCCCTGCGTCTGCGAGTTGGCCCAGGGCCAGCCAACGAGCGACAGCACGGCGATCAGCAGCAGCACCGGCCAGGCGAAGCGCAGCAAGGGCGAGATGAAGTCCGCCAGGCCGCGACCCGCCGAGAACCAGATGACCATCTCGCTGTCGCGGTACATGCGCGACAGCGTGCCGACGATCGAGATGAACAGGCTCAGGCTGAGGATGGTCGGCATGTAGCCGATCACCGTATAGGCCATCACCAGGAAGACCTCGGAGGGATTGACGCTGCCACGCGAGGCCAGGCCCAGCGTGCGGATCAGGATGATCGTCATCACGATCGCGATCAGCACCACCAGCGTGGCCCCGAAGCTGCGCGACAGCTCCTTGCGCAAAGTGGAATGGAATAACATCGTCCGAGCGAAAAGACGGATTATGGACTTCCAACTCAAGACCCTCGGCCTCGCGCAGGCTGCCTCGGAAAAGGGCGACGCACTCGTCGTCCTCGTGCATGACGACTTCAAGGGCGAGGGCAGCGACGGCGTGTCGCGGCTGCTGGCCCAGGCCCGCAAGGCCGGCGACCTGAAGGGCAAGCCGGGCAAGCTGGTCGAGGCCTATGGGGCGGCCGACGTCTCGGCGATGCGGCTCGTGCTGTGCTCTGCCGGTGATCTTTCGTCCACGGCTGTTCGCAGTGCCGTCGGTGCGGCCCTGCAGGCGGTCAAGTCCGCCGCGCCCAAGAAGCTGGCGATGGTCTTCGCGGGCGCCGTCGATGCCCGGGCCCTGCATGCGGCGATGCTCGCCGCCGCCGACGCGAGCTACGTCTACACCACCACAAAGTCCAAGCCCGAGCCGCGCACCATCCGCCAGCTCGTGCTGGGCGTGGCCGATGCCTCCGGCCTTCAGGCCGGCTTCGACGTCGCTCGCGCCACGGTGCGAGGCATCGAGTTCGCCAAGGAATGGGCCAACCGTCCGGGCAACCACTCCACGCCCACGATGCTGGCCGAGGCCGCGCAGTCGCTGGCCCGCGGCCCCAAGCTCAAGGTCGAGGTGCTCGGTCCGCGCGAGGTGGCCAAGCTCGGCATGGGCGCCTTCATGGCCGTGGCCCAGGGTTCCGAGCAGCCGCTGCGCTTCATCGTGCTGCGCTACCAGGGCGCGGCCAAGGACGTGGCGCCGCAGGTGCTGGTTGGCAAGGGCATCACCTTCGACACGGGCGGCGTGTCGCTCAAGCCCGCGGCCGAGATGGACGAGATGAAGTTCGACATGGGCGGCGCGGCCAGCGTGCTCGGCGTCTTCCGTGCGCTGGGCGAGATCCAGCCTGCCATCAACGTGGTCGGCCTCATTCCCAGCTGCGAGAACATGAACGACGGCCGAGCCGTGAAGCCCGGTGACGTGGTCACCAGCATGGACGGCCAGACCATCGAGATCCTCAACACCGACGCTGAAGGCCGGCTCATCCTGTGCGATGCGCTGACCTACGCCAAGCGCTTTTCGCCCAAGGCGGTCATCGACATCGCGACCCTGACGGGCGCCTGCGTGGTGGCCTTGGGCGGCGTGCGCAGCGGCCTGTTCTCCAGCGACGATGCCCTGGCCGAAGCCCTGCAGCGTGCGGGCGAGAACGCGCAGGACCGTTGCTGGCGCATGCCGCTGGATGACGAGTACGCCGAAGGGCTGAAGACGCGCTTTGCCGACGTCGCCAACGTGGCCGGCCGCGCGGGCGGCGCCATCACGGCCGCCAAGTTCCTGCAGCGCTTCACCGCCGACTTCGCCTGGGCGCACCTGGACATCGCCGGCACCGCCTGGAAAAGCGGTGCGGCCAAGGGCGCCACGGGCCGTCCCGTGGGCCTGCTGCTGGACTACCTGCTGTCGCAGGCTGCCGCAGGCGCCGTGCCGACGGCGCCGCGCAAGCGCGCCCGCAAGACGCCAGCCTCGGCCTGAGGCCGAGCGCAACGCCCCGTGACCGAGATCGACGTCCACTACAACACGGCCGACAAGCTGCAGCATGCCTGCCGGCTCCTGCGCAAGGCCGTGCTCGGCGCCGATGCGCAGGTCGTGGTGCAAGGGCCCGGAGAACTGCTCGACGCGCTGGACGAAGCCCTGTGGCGCTTCGCGCCGGCGGACTTCATCCCGCACTGCAAGGCCGATGCGCCAGTGCATGTGCGCGGGCGCTCCGCCGTGCTGCTGGGCCTGGCCGAAGGCGAACCACCGTCCCACCGCCAGGTGATGCTCAACCTGGGTCGGCCCCTGCCGCAGGGCTTCGAGCGCTTCGATCGCCTGATCGACGTGGTGGGCCTCGATGACGACGAGCGGCTGGCCGGCCGCACGCGCTGGCGCCACTATTCGGATCGCGGCTACGCCATCACGCGACACGACGTGGGATCGCGCAGCGCATGAGCGTGCCGCCCCGCACCCCGCCGCGCTTCGTGCCGACCCTCACCGCGGTGGTCGACCTCGACGCGCCGTCGGTGGTGGGCCCCGAGCTGGTCTGGCCCGAGACGCCCGCTCCGGTGCTCCAGGCCGATGCACCCGCCGCCACGGTCCCGCCGGCCGCCGAAGCCATGTCCGTGGCGCAGGCCTCTGCCGAGCCGGCGCCCACCGCCTCCATGGTGGCCATCCGCCCGGAGGACGTCTTCGAGATCGAGGAAGAACTGCTGCACCGTGTGCTCCAGCGCGTCGACCTGCGGCTGGAGGAGGCGCTGACCGATGTCGTCTCGCAGGCCGTCCAGCAGCAGCTCGATGCCATGATCCCGGTGCTTCGGAACCGTCTCGAAGACCAGCTGCGGCAGCTCATTTCGAACGCCCTGGCCGAGGAGCTTTCGGCCGCCCAACCCCGTGTTTCCGCCGGGGTTCGTGCACCATCGTTGGGCTAAACTGACTCGCAGGTCGGAGGGCGCGCGGGTGCCGCCAGCCGGTGCGTCGGCTTGGAACTTGCTCCAGCATGGCGCGCCGGTTGCATCGACCGGTAGACCAACATCAATCCTGTCTTCATCGTTCTGGAGGTTTCTCATGCAATTGAAATGGACCGCGGTCGCCCTGGCTGCACTCTCGGTGGTGGCCTGTGGCAAGAAGGAAGAAGCCGCAGCACCCGCAGCGAGCCCGGCAGCCACGGCGGCGGCGCCCGCACCTGCTGCGCCTCCGGCGGGTGAAACCCTCACGGTCAAGATCGGCCACGTGGCGCCCACCAGCGGTGCCATCGCCCACCTGGGCAAGGACAACGAACTGGGCGCCAAGATGGCCATCGAGGACCTGAATGCCCAGGGCATGAAGATCGGCGACAAGACGGCCAAGTTCGAGCTGATCGCCGAGGACGATGCCGGCGATCCGAAGCAGGGCACGGCCGTGGCCCAGAAGCTGGTGGACAGCCAGGTCAACGGCGTGGTCGGCCACCTGAACTCGGGCACCACCATCCCCGCCTCCAAGATCTACAGCGACGCCGGCATCCCGCAGATCTCCCCCTCCGCGACCAACCCCAAGTACACCCGTCAGGGCTTCAAGACCACCTTCCGCGTGGTGGCTGACGACACCCAGCTGGGTGGCACCCTGGGCAAGTACGCCGTCGAAACCCTCAAGGGCAAGAACATCGCCGTGATCGACGACCGCACGGCCTACGGCCAGGGCGTCGCCGACGAGTTCGAGAAGGCCGCCAAGGCCGCCGGCGGCACGATCGTGGGCCGCGAGTTCACCACCGACAAGTCCACCGACTTCAACGCCATCCTGACCAAGCTCAAGGGCGCCAAGCCCGACATCCTGTTCTTTGGCGGCATGGACGCCGTCGGCGGCCCGATGCTCAAGCAGGTCAAGCAGCTGGGCCTGAACGTCAAGTTCATGGGCGGCGACGGCCTGTGCACGGGCGAGCTGGCCAAGCTGGCCGGCGATGCCATCGGCGAAGAGATGGTCTACTGCGCCGAAGCCGGCGGCGTGGACGGCGACTTCAAGGCGCCGCTGGACGCCTGGAAGGCCAAGTTCAAGGAAAAGAACGGCGTGGACGTGCAGATCTACGCGCCGTACGTCTACGACGCCGTGCAGGTGCTGGTTGCCGCCATGGCCAAGGCCGGCTCGGCCGACCCCGCCAAGTACCTGCCTGAAGTCGGCAAGATCGAATACAAGGGCCTGACCGGCCCCATCGCCTTCGACGAGAAGGGCGACATCAAGAACGGCGCGCTGACGCTCTACACCTACAAGGGTGGCGCGCGCACGCAGATCGCCGTGGTGCGCTGAGCACCTCCGGCGCATCGCCAGACCAAGGGGCCTTCGGGCCCCTTTTCTTTGGGCGCGGCGGCTTTCAATCCAGGCTGAGGTTGATCGAGCGGATGAGCCCGCGCCAGTCCTGGAGATCCTGGCGGATCACCGCGCCGAACTGCGCAGGCGTGGTCTGCGGAAGATCGTCGAAGTTGAGTTCCCGCATGCGCCGCACCACCTCGGGGTCGACCAGGGCCTTCTGCACGGCCGCATTGAGGCGTCCGATGATGTCCGGCGGCGTGTGCGCGGGTGCCAGCAGGCCGTACCAGCTGTAGGTGGTGAAGGGATAGCCGGCTTCCGTCATCGTGGGCACGTCGGGCAGCATCGGCAGCCGCTTGGGGCCGCTGTTGGCCAGGGCGCGCACGCGCCCCGCCTTGACCAGTTCGATGGTCGACGAGGTGTCGCCGAAGGCGGCGTCCACCTGCCGGCCCGCCAGGTCCTGCACGCAGGGGCTGGTGCCCTTGTAGGGCACATGCAGCATGTCGATGCCGGCCTGCTTCTTCAGGCTTTCCATGGCCAGGTGTCCGCCTGAGCCGGCGCCCCAGGAGCAGTAGCTGTACTTGCCGGGATGCGCCTTCACCTCGCGCACGAACTCGTCGAGCGTGCGGGCTGGAAAGTCCGGACGCACCAGCAGCAGGTTGCCGCCGCGGCCGATCTGGGCGATGGGTGCCAGGTCCTTGACCGGGTCGTAGGGCAGCTTCCGGTAGAGGCCGGGATTGACCACCACCGACGCCGCATAGGTGAACAGCAGCCGGTAGCCATCCGGTGCCGCCCGGGCGCCGGCCTCCACGCCCAGCACGCCGTTGGCACCCGGCTTGTTCTCGACCACGAAGGGCTGGCCGAGTTGCTTTCCGAGGAATTCGGCCATGATGCGCGCGATGGTGTCCGTGCCACCGGCCGGTGCAGTGGGCACGATCAGCGTCACCGGACGTTGTGGGTACGGTTCGGCGGCGTGACTGGACGCGCAGATGGCGGCAAGGAAAAGTGCGCCGTGGCGCAGGATGGTGGGCATGGGTGTCTCCGTGATCGGGATGTTGCAGGGCCGGCAGGTGGGCAAGGGCGCGGGAGGGGGCGCCGTCAGCCAGCGCCCGGCCGCGGGGGCAGGGTGGCGTCCAGGCGCTCGGCACTGCTGAGAAAGAGATTGCGCGACACATAGCTGCGCACCTGGCCGGCGCGCTCGCGCAGCCACGCAGCCTTGAGCCGGCGGGCCTCGGCGAATTCGGCCGCCTCGCCCTCGGCGGTGGCCAGCAGGTCTACCACGTGCAGGGCCAGTTGCCATTCGCCACGCGACGCAAGTGCGGCGGCGCGGGCCAGCACGCCGGCCTTGTCCGTGATGGCGGCGCCGACCTCCCGCGCGACCCGGTCGGGCGGGGCGGGATGCAGGCTGGTCGGGTTGCGGTCCCACCAGCCGTTCTCGGCGCGGTAGACGTCCCGCACCACATAGCTCGGCTCGCCATAGGTGGGCTTGAGCCAGTCGACGCCGAAGATCTCCTTGGGATAGTCCAGCCGCGCGAGGATCTGGCGCTCGTCCAGTCCCTCATTCATCAGCGCGACGGTCCGCTCCCGCAACCAGCGCAGGGCGCGCGCCGTGTGCAGCAGCACGTCCTGCACGCGCTGGGCGCCACGCAGCGTCGGGCCGAACTCGCGGACGGCGACCTCCGGGCGCAGCGCGGCGAGTTGCTCCAGCGTGCGCGCCCAGCGGACCGGGTCGCGCAGCGTGCGCAGCGGCGTGCCGACATTGGGCATGGAGTCGATCAGGGCCGCGCCACCATAGAGCACCCGCTGGGCAGGCGACCACAGCACGATGGCATCGTCCGTCTCCGATGGGGCCCACCTCAGCTCGACGCGCCGCTCGTCGTGCCCGATCGTCAGCCGGTCCTCGAAGGTCTCGTCGGGGTCGTGCAGCGCCAGGTGGCGTTCGAAGAAGGCGGCGGGCCGGCGGAACTGCATCTCCGCCAGCCGGTGCTGCAGGCCGGCTGTCTCGCGGTAGCGCGCGTGACGGCGCAGCACGCCTGCATGGGCGATCACCCGGGGCCGCGGATCGCCGCGCTGCGCGGCATGGGCCAGCCACTGGTCCACGCCGGCGTTGTAGCCCAGGTGCCCATGGCTGAAGCACAGGGCGTGCAGCGGGGCATCGCTCAGCGCGCGCAGCGCATCGATCATGCCCGCGGTGACCCGGCCGCCGGGCCCGGCGTCCATCACCACCAGGCCCACATCGGTTTCGGCCGCGAAGGAATGGCCCTGGCCGCGCAGCAGATGCAGCCCGGGTCCGACGGTTTCGCTGCCTTCGCCGACGATGAGGAAGGGCTTTTCGGCGCTGGCGCCGCCCGGCGTGGGTTGCGGCAGGGTCATGCGCGTGACTCCGGACCCGGGGCGTCCGCCGTTCCCGCGGGCCGGCCGGTCACGCGCAGCGCGGGCGGACGCCAGCGGTCCTCCAGCAGGGCCGGCCGCGGGATGTAGGCCCGCAGGCAGAGGTAGAACTCGCCGGCTGGCGCGGGCAGCCAGTTGGCGCGCACGTCCGGCTCTTGCGGTGCCTCGTGCGCGATGTGGATCGTGAGGCTGCCGTCGGCTGCCCAGGCCAGCCCGGCGCTGCGGTCGCCGATGGCGTAGCGGTCGATGGGGTTGGCGACCAGCATGTAGTCGCGGGCGTCGTAGAGCGTGATCGACCAGAAGGCGTCGACGGGCGGGGTGGCACCGGGCGCGAAGTGCAGGGCGTACACGCGGCGGCCGGTGAGCGGCTCGCCGTCCTCATCCTTCCAGGCCAGGGGGTAGTAGGCCTCGGCGCTTTCGAGCATGCCGATGTACTTGAGCGCCACAAGGGCCCGCGCCCGGTGGTCGTCGCCGAAGCTGCCTTCCACGAGGGGCGGCAGCGTCCAGCCTTCGGCCGTCTGTCGTCCCGTCTCGGTGTTGCGCAACAGGGCCAGCGCCTCGTCCAGGGCCTGGCCCAGGCGGCGCAAGGCCTCGTCCGCCGGCGGTGGCCCGGCGGGATCGAGCCCCAGCGCCGCGAGCGCGGCGATCTGCGGCAGGTCGGAGGCGGGCGGCGGGTTTTCGCCGAGTGCCGCCCGCACCTGGTGGGCAAAGTGCGCCGGCCCGGCGGGCGCCGACGGATCGCAGTCGGGGTCGAAGGCCCGCGGCCTGGGCGGGCGGCCGGCGACCCAGTCGCCAAGGCGGTGCAGCCGCAGTCCGTCCTGCACGGCATGGGCGCCCGGCAGGTCGTGCTCGCCATCCACCAGGATGCGGCCGATGACCCAGACCCAGGGCGTGGGGCAGGGCACGCGGGTGCCGGCCGACTGCAGTGCCTCCGGTAGCTCGCCCTGCCAGCCCGGCGGCGTGAGCACGAAGCGCCGCGCCGCATTGCCGGTCAGTCGCGTGCCCAGATGTGCGAAGGGATTGGTGAAGAAGTCGAGCAGGCCCAGCACGTAGTAGCGGCCCTGTGTGTCGGGCACTTCGACGACCAGCGGCTCGTCGTCGACATGGAGCCAGGCCGTCGAGTAGAGCGTGTCGTTGTTGGGCGTGACCACGCGGCTGCGCCCGGGCGCGAGCAGGCTGCGGCTGTGGGTGAAGACGTTGCACCATCGTTGGCCTTCGGGCGCCTCGCCGTGGGCCGCCACCCGCCTGGGGGAGGTCGCGGCCCGCATGCGGCGCATTTCGTAGAGCGGATAGGCATAGACGATGGCCTCGCGGTCGGCGGTGCTGGTCGCGGGGCTCATGCCGTTGCTCCCCAGGCCTGCAGGGCGGGTATGCGCCAGGTGCGGGCCTCTTCGCGCGGATGGTAGAGGCGCAGGATCAGGTAGAAGCGGCCCGCCGGCGTCGGCAGCCAGTTGGCGTCGTCGGCCGGGCGGTCGTGGCTGAAGACCAGCCGCAGGCCGCCGTCCGCATCGCGCCGCAGGCCGGGCGTGCGGTCGCCGATGGCATGGCGGCCGAGCGCATTGGCATGGAGGAAGCGGTCCGCGTCGTACAGCGTGACCGACCAGAAGGCGTCGGCCGGCGGCAGTGCATCGGCCTCGAAGCGCATCGTGTAGCGGCGGCTGCCGTCCAGGGCGTCGCCGGCGGCATCGAAATGGCCCGCCGCGTAGAGCGCTTCGGTGGTGGCCAGCGCACCCAGGCCGATGTAGGCCGTCAGCGCACGGGTCAGGTGGTCGTTGCCATAGCGCCCGGCCCGGCCGGCCAGCACCCAGGGCTTGCGGCGTCGGCTGCGTGCCGCTTCGCCGACCAGCCGGGTCGCCTCGGCCAGCCCTTGCTGCAGACCCTCGCGCGTGGGCGCGTCCAGGGCCGCCCAGTCGAAGCCGGAGCCCGGCCGCAACCCGGCCTGGCCCAGCCATGCGACCAGCCCCACGTCCTCGGGCCGGCCGGGGGCATCGGCCAGCGCGCGGCAGAGGTTGCCGAAGAAGCGCCTGGCCACGTCGTGCGTGGGCACGCCGGCCTGCATGTCGGCCATGGCGTCCACGGGCTCGCCCTCCCAGGCCGCCACGCAGGCCGGCACACGACTCGGGCCGGTGCCCTCGGCCGGCGCGAGCCGGATGCCGGCCTGCAGGGCACGGGCCGCGGGCCAGTCGGCCTCGTCGCCGACCAGGATGCGGCCGATCAGCCACACCAGCGTGGTGGGGCAGGGCACGTGCCGCAGGTGCGCAAGCGCCGCCGGGGCGCGCTGGCCGGGTCCGAGCAGCAGCACCTGCTCGCCCTGGGCGCTGCAGTTGCGCGGGCCGAGGTTCTCGAAGTTCTCGGTGTAGGCGTCGTAGAGCGCCAGCACGAAGTAGCGGCCGGGATGCTCGGCCGCCGCCGGAACCGTCAGCACGCAGGGGCCGTCGCCCAGGTGGATCCATGCCGTGGTGTAGAGCAGGTCGTTGGCCGGCGTGACGATGTCGCGGTCCTGGTCGGTGGAAGGTCGGGTGATGGCATGGAGCGCGTTGATGGGGGCCCGCGGCGCCAGGCCCGGATGGCCGGTCTGCAGGCGGCAGGTGCGCACCGATTCGACCAGGGGATAGCCGTGCACGAAGGCGGTCAGGCCCACGGCGCGGGCCAGGTCGCGGCGGCCGGCGTCCAGGCCGGTGAGGGTGTCAGGGGAGGTCATGATCATGGGCGGATGCAAAGGGGTTGATGGGTGGCTCAGTCCAGCCGCGCGCCGGTGGCTTCGACCAGGCGCATCGACACGGGCAGGAAGCGGCGGTAGCTGTCGGCCGCCTGCGCCGGCAGGTTGCCGATGGGCTCGGCGCCGAGGGCGGCGATGCGGGCGCGCAGTGCGGGGTTCTGGAGCGCGGCCTGGACCTCCCGGCCCAGCCGCTCGACCACCGCGTCGGGCACCCGGGCGGGCGCCATCAGCGAGATGGGGCCGGTCAGCGCATAGACCTCGTCCGTGAAGCCCTGCTCGGCGAAGGTGGGCACCTCGGGCAGCACCTGCGCGCGCGTGGTGCCGGCGGTGGCAACCGCACGCAGCCGGCCCGCCTGGATGTAGGGCGCCAGCGTGGTGGTCGAGCCCACGGTCATCTGGACCGTGCCGGCCACGAGGTCCATGGCCATCGGCGCCTCGCCCTTGTAGGCCACGTGCAGCGTGTGCAGGCCGTAGTGCCGGTCCATGAAGACCTGGATCTGGTGCGGCTGCGTGCCGGCGCCCCAGGAGCCCATGGCGAAGCGTCCCGGCTGGGCACGGATGCGCTCGATCAGCCCGGCGAAGTCGCGCGCCTGCACCGACGGATGCACCGCCAGCACCGTGCGGGGCGTCGCCACGTCCGAGACCATGCGCAGATCCGTGCGCGGGTCGTAGGGCAGACGCTTGTAGAGCACCAGGTTGGCGGCGATCGGTCCTGGCACGGTCAGCAGCAGCGTGAGGCCGTCGGGCGCACTCTTGGCTACCGCATCGGTGCCGATGATGCCGCCCGCGCCGGCGCGGTTCTCCACGATCACGGGCTGGCCCAGGCGGGGCGACAGTGCCTCGGCCAGGAGCCGGGCCAACGTGTCCGTGGAGCCGCCGGGCGCGTACTGCACCACGATGCGCAGCGCACGGCTGGGCCAGCCGTCGGTGGCCGGGGTGGAGGCCTGCGTCGTGCGCAGCGGCAGTGCGCCCGCGGCCAGGGCGGACAGGCCCGCCAGAAGGCGTCGCCGTCCGGCATCGGCGGTCTGCGCGCCATCCGCCGACCGGTTGCGCATGCCTGCGGCGCCAGCAGATGGCGAAGGGCGCGTCGGGCCGTTCATGCCTGGCCTTTCGTGCCGATGGCATGCGCGGCGCCGGCCGCGGGCGGTGACGGCGACCGGCCGACCACGAGGGCATCCACCGCCACGCAGCCGCCTTCGCTTCTCGGGCGGACGATCAGCGGATTGATCTCGGCGCTCTCCAGCGTGTCGCCGGCCCGGCGGGCCAGATCGGCCAGGGCGCACAGGGTGTCGGCCAGGCCGTCCAGGTCGGCCGGCGGCCGGCCGCGCGCGCCGTCGAGCACGGCGAAGGCGCGCAGCTCGCGCACCATCGCCAGTGCCTCCTCACGGTCCACCGGCAGCACCCGAACGGCCACGTCGCGCAGCAGCTCGGCATGGATGCCGCCCAGGCCGACGAGCAGCACCGGCCCGAAGACCGGATCCTGTCGCACGCCGGCGATGCATTCGGTGCCGCCTTGCACCATGCGCGCCACCAGGGCGCCGTCCCGCGTCGCATCGGGGCGGCGCTGCGCCACGCGGGCCTGCAGTTCGCGGTAGGCGGCCTGGACGGCGGCGGCGCCCTCCAGCCCCAGCATCACGCCGCCGGCCTCGGTCTTGTGCGGCAGGTCGGCGCTGACCACCTTCAGGGCCACGGTGCCGCCCACCGACTGCGCGGCATCGGCCGCCTCCGCCGCGCCGTGCACCCAGCGGTGCGCGACCACCGGCACGCCGCATTCGGCCAGCAGCCCCAGGGCGGCCGGCTCGCTCAGGGCGCCCGGCGCCAGGCGGATCGGCGCCCCGCGCGAGGCGGGCTCGGTCACCACACGCGGTGCCTGCCCGGCGAGGCGGGCGATGGTGCGGATGCCGTCGGACGGATCGGCGAAGACCAGGCAGCGCATGGCCTCGAGCTCGGCCCGGCGCGCAGCCGGCATCAGCGTGCTGATGGCCAGCAGGGTGTCGGGGAAGGCCTCGCGCAGCGAGGCGACCAACGAGCGCAGCACCGGCCAGAACGCCTCGGACGCGCCGGCCGCTGCGAGGAAGCCCATCCACGACGCGAAGCCCTGGTCCTCCAGCATGAGGCGCGCGCTGCGCTCCATCAGGGTGAAGTCGTTGGTCACCTGGCCCGTGATGTCCACGGGATTGCGCGGTGCCGCGAAGGGCACCCATTCGCGCAGCGTGGCCTGGGCCTGGGGGCTGAGGGGGCGTACGTCCAGGCCCTGGGCGTGCGCGGCGTCGGCCATCAGCGCGCCCACGCCGCCCGACAGGGTGAACAGGCCCAGGCTGCGGTTGCGCGGCCGGCCGGCCACGGCCGCGCTGTGGGCCAGGTCGAAGAACTCGGTGAGCGTGTGGGCGCGCATCACGCCATGGCGGCGCATCACGGCCTCGTACACCGCGTCGTCGCCGGCCAGCGCGGCGGTGTGCGAGACCGCGGCCTCGGCGCCCAGCGCGGTCTGGCCGACCTTGACCATGACCACCGGCTTGCCCGCCGCCTGCGCCAGGGCCAGGGCCTCGCGCAGCCGCTCGCCGTCGCGGCAGCCTTCCATGTAGCCCATGATCACGTCGGTGCCGGGGTCGCGGGCCAGCCAGGCCAGGCAGTCGGCGAACTGCACGTCGGCCTCGTTGCCGGTGGTGGCCCACAGCGACAGGCCCACGCCCCGCTCACGCGCCATGGCATAGGCATAGGCACCGAAGGCGCCGGACTGGCTCACCAGCCCGATGCGGCCCGGCGCGACCCGTCCCACGCCGGGCGCGGGCGAGAAGGTGGCGTAGACCTGGTTTCGCAGGTTCATGAAGCCCAGGCAGTTGGGGCCCACGAGCCGGATGCCGGCCTCGCGCACGCGCCGGCCGAGCCGCGCCTGCGCGGCAACGCCGTCGCCGCCGATCTCGGCATAGCCCGACGAGAACAGCACCAGCCCGCGCACGCCGGCCGCGATGGCGTCTTCCACCGCGTCCTCGACGCGGGCGGCGGGCACCGACAGGATGGCCAGGTCCACCGGCGCGCCGATGGACTGCAGGCTGGCATGGGCGTGCAGGCCCTGGACCTGGTCGGTGGTCGGATTGACCGCATAGAGGCGGCCTTCGTAGCCGAAGCGCCGCAGGTAGTCCACCGGGATGCCGCCGATCTTCTGCGGGTTGGCCGAGGCGCCGACCACGGCGATCGCGCGCGGGTTGAAGAGGGCGGAGAGGCTGTCGAGCCGGCTCTGGAGGGAGTGCAGGGTGTCCATGGGGAAAGCAGGCTCAGAAGTTGTGCCGGATGCCGGCGGCCAGCACGCGCACTGCGTCGCCGCTGTTGGCGGCCACCGTGACACCGGCCAGCGTGGCCGAGGCGTCGGCATGGTTGCCCAGGCCCAGCCAGCGGGCGTAGAGCGTGGTCCGCCGGCTGAGGTGGTGGTCGTAGCCCAGCGTCCAGCCCAGCTGGCGGCGCGCGCTGTCGTCCACCCGGCGGTCCACCGCCTCGACCATCAGCTGCGACATCGCGGTGAAGCTGTAGCGCGCGCCCAGGCTGGTCAACCGGGCCTGCGGCACGCCCGCCAGGCTGGAGCGCACACGCACGTGGTTGGCGTACAGGTCGAGGTCGCCGAGCTTGTAGGTGGCGCTCAGCGCCTGGTAGGTGGTGCGGGGCGGATCGGCCAGGGGCGCGGTGGCGCTGCCTCCATGCGCGCGCTGGAAGGCATAGGCCAGCGTCAGCCGCTCGCCCGTCCAGCCCGCCGCGGCGCCCTCGAACTGGCCGCTGCGCCGGCTGGCCTGCGCGGCTTCGCCGAAGCCGAAGGCCGCATCGAGCCAGAAGCCGTCGCCCTGCGGCGTCCGGTAGCGCACCATGTTGCTGGCCCGCCCGGCGAAGGCCTGCGCGCCCGGCTGCGCGTCGGTCGCCGCCACCAGGTTGAGCGGGGAGAACACGGCGTTGAGGCCGTAGGGATCGGCCCGGAACAGCGTGTAGAACATCGGCGTGTACATGCGCCCCAGGTCCACCTGGCCCCAGGCGCCGGCCAGGCTCACGAAGGACTGGCGCGTGAAGCTCAGCTCCGGGCCGGGCAGGTTGCCCAGGCCGGTGTCGGGCGAGATGCCGCTTTCGAGCACGAAGCCGGCGCGCAGCCCGCCGCCCAGGTCCTCGGTGCCGCGAAAACCCAGGCGCGAGGCGGTGTGGCCGCCGTCCTGCATCCGCGTCCACGAGCTGCTGCCGCTGCGGGCGTGGGCCACGTACAGGTCCACCGTGCCGTACATCGTGACGCCTTGCGCCCACGCGCCGGCGCCCGCCGCCAGCCCGAGGCCGGCTGCCAGGAAAGTCTTCATGCTTGCTTGTCTCCGTGGGGCCGTCCGGCCCTTGTCGTGGTTTGAACGGGTTCCACGATAGGCAGGCGAAAGCCCAAAATCTGTCAATCCACCGACACAAATACGGAGAGCACCCCCTGGCGAACCCGAAGACGGGCTCCATCCGGCCGGCCTCGCAGGCGGCGCTCATCGAGCGCGGTCTGCGCTGGTGCGAGCTGTTTTCCACCTGGCCGGCGCACTGCCTCCAGCGGCTGATCCCGGCCGTGCGGCTGCGGCGCTACCGTCGTGGTGCGCAGGTGCTGGGGCATGACAGCGCGCGGCGCGAACTGCTGGTCGTGGTGTCGGGCAGCCTGGAGGTGGCCGCGGTCAACGAGTCCGGCCGGCGCTATGTCAACTCACTGCTGGGACCGCGCCATGTGGTCCCGCTGGTGCGCTTGCTCGACGACGTGCCGCTGAGCTATGGCTACGACGCGCACGAGGATTCGGTGGTGCTGCACATCCCGGCCGACGCCGTGATCGAGGTGCTGGACGCCGACCCGGGCCTGTGGCGCGAGGTGGCGCGGCTGGCGCTGTACCGGCAGCGGCTGAGCGTGGGCTCGCTGCGCGCGCAGATGGTGGGCTCGATCCAGCGACGGCTGGCGGCCACCCTGCTGAACATGGAGATGGGCTACCACCTGTCGGGGCAACCCGCCCGCGAGGGCCTCCTGCAGGTGTCGCAGGCCGACCTGGCCGCGATGCTCGGCCTGTCGCGCCAGACGATCAACAAGGAACTCGCCCACCTGCGCGGCCTGGGCCTGGTCGACTACGGGGGAGGCTACAAGCGCCTGCGCATCGTCGATCTGGCGGCCCTGCAGCGGCTTGTCGAGACCTGAGAAGGTCTGACCGAAGCCGCCATGGCCGCTCGGCCGCGCCGGTTTCATTCACACCCTCCGAGGGCGCAGCCTGGCGCGGCGCATGCCCCCGCGCCGCTGCTCAGCGGCCGTGCTCGAAGACGTACAGCCCGACGTCGATCCGTCCCTCGCGGAAGCCCGCCTCGCAATAGGCCAGGTAGTACTCCCACAGGCGGTGGAAGCGTTCGTCGAAGCCCAGCGGCTGGATCGATGCCCATTGCGCCATGAAGCGGCGGCGCCACTCGGCCAGGGTCAGCGCATAGCTGTGGCCGAAGCGCTGCACCTCGGCCAGCTTCAGACCCACCCGCTCACCCTGCTCGCGCATGAGGGTGGGCGTGGGCAGCATGCCGCCCGGGAAAATGAAGCGCTGGATGAAGTCGGCACCGGCGCGGTAGCGCGCGAAGGCCGATTCGTCGATGGTGATCGCCTGGACGACGACGCGGCCGCCGGCCGCCAGCCGGTCCTTCAGCACCTGGAAGTAGGTCGGCCACCAGGCCTCGCCCACGGCCTCGATCATCTCGATGGAGACGATGCGGTCGAACTGGCCCTGCACGTCCCGGTAGTCCTGCAGCCGAAGGTCGACGCGCTCGTGCAGGCCGGCCTGCGCCGCGCGGTCCTGGGCGCAGCGCAGCTGCTCGGTGGACAGCGTGAGGCCGGTGACGCGGGCACCGGCCTGGGCGATCTGGCGCGCCAGGCCGCCCCAGCCGCAGCCGATCTCCAGCACCGACTGCTCGGGCGCCACGTCGAGCAGCTCGACGATCCGGCTGAGCTTGCGGGCCTGCGCGGCTTCGAGCGTCTCGTGGTCGTCGGCGTAGATGGCGCTGGAGTACTGCAGGCCCGGGTCGAGCCAGCGTTCGTAGAAGGCGTTGCCCAGGTCGTAGTGGAAAGCGATGTTGTCGCGGCTGCCCGCGCGACTGTTGTCGCGGCGCAGATGGGCCAGCCGGGCCAGCCACCGGGCCGGCCGCATGCCGTCGATGGCGCCTTGCCATGCGGCCTCGTTGGCGGCGCCGAGTTCCAGCACGGCCAGCAGGTCGGGCGTGGACCATTCGCCTTCACGATAGGCAATGGCCAGCCCCAGGTCGCCCTGCGCCAGCAGCCGCAGCAGCGGACGCCAGCGGTGCAGCCGGATCAGCGCCTGCGGACCGGGCAGCGTGCCCCGCGCCTCAAGACGCTCGCCGTGCGGCAGTTGCACGATCAGGTGCCCGGCCTTCAGCTGTCGCAGCAGGGGCCGGATGCAGCGCCGTGCCAGCAGCGCCGCCAGCAGGCCGGGCCGTCGCGAGTCGGGCGGCGGTGTCAGGTCGCAGGAGGGGTCGAGGGGAGCGGTCATGGCGTGGGACGCAAGGTGGCGGACGGGCCGGAGGGCAGGGCCGGGGACTCTGCCGGCGACACGGTAACCGGATTCTGGGGAGGCGCCGGCCTGGCCACCAGGCCGACGCCCTTGAGCCACAGCCGCAGCGCCTCCCAGTGGATGGCGCCGATCACCTTGAGCGTGAGCAGCGGATGGCTGAAGAAGGCCCGCAGCAGCGCCGCATCGCCCAGCGGACGGGCCCGCGCGTCCAGCCGCGCCACCAGCAGCGGGCCCTGGGCGTCGACCGCGTCCACGCCCACCGCCAGCCGGCTGTCGGCGCCGGCAGCGGTCTCGGGCGGACGGATGCGGAAGCGGTAGTGCATGTCCAGCCCCAGGAAGGGCGAGACGTACAGCTGCTTGTCGCAGCGCTGCTCGATGACACCGGCGTGGTCCGCCGCGACGGGCAGCAGGTAGCTGTGGCGCTGGCCGAAGGTGTTGTTGACCTCGTAGAGGATGGCCTGCAGGCCGCCCGTCGGCGCATCGCAGAAGTACACGCTCAGCGGATTGAAGGCATAGCCGAGGATGCGCGGCATGGTCAGCAGGCGGATGCGCCCGCCCGTCGGCAGGCCGGCGGCCTGCAACTGCTGCTCCACGTGCGCGCGAGGCCCCTGCGCATCGCCGGCGCCGTAGTCCCGCCAGTGCAGGCTGAACAGGTTGAAGCGCCCGAGCGAAAAGAGCCGGCTGCGCGCCGCAAGGGCCGGCACGCGGTCGATGTCCAGCAGCAGCGAATACACGCGATAGCCCAGCCGATGCCGCCGGGGCCGCAGGCGCTGGTGCATCACGCGGCCGAGGTACAGCGCCTGCCCGTCGCCCTGTGCGGCGTCGTGCGCGCCAGCAGCCACCGGACGCCCGCTCACGCGGCCACCTCGGCCGGCTGGGAGCCGATGTGGATGCGGCCCGATTCGTTCGCGACCTGCCACGGCCGGCGTACGCCGCCCAGGGCCTCGGCCACGGCCAGTCCCGACTGCAGGCCGTCCTCGTGGAAGCCCGAGCCGAAGTAGGCGCCGCAGTACCACACGCGCCGCTGACCCTGGATCGACCAGAGTGCCCGTTGCGCCTCGATGGCCCGCGCGTCGAACAGCGGATGCTCGTAGACCTGCGTGCGGATCAGGTGATCGCCATGCGGTTCGACGATGGGATTGAGCGTGACGAACAGCGGCGTCTTCTCGTCGATGCCCTGCAGCCGGTTCATCCAGTAGGTGACACAGGGCGCGCCGTCGGGCTGGCGGCGGTCGGACAGGTAGTTCCAGCTCGACCAGACGGCGCGGCGCCGCGGCATCAGCGCCGGATCGCTGTGCAGCACGGTGTGATTGCGCGAATAGCGGAAGGCGCCCAGCAGGCGGCTCTCTTCTTCGCTCGGATCCTGCAGCATGCCCAGCGCCTGGTCCGCATGCGCACCGACGACCACGGCATCGAAGCGCTCGGGCCACCAGCCGGCCGCCGTGCGCACCCAGGCGCCTTCGTCATCGCGGCGCAGTGCCACGACCGGCTGGTCGAGGTGCATGCGTTCGCGAAAGCCGGCCGTCAGCCGCTGCACATAGGCCCGGCTGCCGCCCTTCACGGTACGCCAGACGGGACGGCCGTTGACCTGCAGCAGATGATGGTTCTCGCAGAAGCGGATGAAGGCTTCGGTCGGGTAGCGGCCCACCTGGCCGGCGGGCGTGGACCAGATCGCCGCCGCCATCGGATAGAGGTGGTCCTCCCGGAAGGCGCGGCCGTAACCATGGGCGTCCAGGAATTCTTCCAGCGGCTGCAGGCCGGCCTGGGCCGCGAGCGGCGGTGCCTCGCGGTAGAAGCGCATCAGGTCGCGCAGCATGGCCCAGAAGCGCGGGCGCAGCAGGTTGCGCGGCTGCGCGAACAGGCCCTGCAAGTCGGTGCCGGCGTATTCGAGCGCGCCGCCGTCCTGGCTGACGGCGAAGGACATGTCCGAGGCCACCGTCGGCACCTCGAGGTGCGCGAACAGGGCGGTGAGATTGGGGTACGACGGCTCGTTGTAGACGATGAAGCCCGTGTCGACGGGCACATGGCCGCCGCCGGTGGCCGGCGCATCGACCGTGTGGCTGTGGCCGCCCGGGCGAGGCTCGCTTTCGAAGACCGTCACGCGGTGGCGCTGGTTGAGCAGCCAGGCGGCCGACAGGCCGGCGATGCCGCCGCCGACCACCGCGATGTTCAGCGGCGCATCCACGGAGGCGACGGGCGCGGGCGGCAGGCCGGGGGCGACAGGGGTGGTCAGACTCATCGGAACTCCAGGGTGCATGCCGCCTATACGGCCGGCCGTGGATTTTGGATTCGTCCTGTCCTACAGGCGATGCAGCGGATGCCGTGATCCAATCCGCCGGCGGCAACGTAAAGGCCTTCATCATGGAAGCCCGGTACCAGCCGTCGAACGTCCCCCCGCCACGGAAGCGTCCGCTGCCCGTGTCCATCGTGAACCTCGCCGACGCCCAAGCCGTACTCCCCACCTCTGCCGAACTGTGCGACCTGGTTCGCGCCGTGGCCGAGCGTCAGGACCGTACGGCCTTCGCGGTGCTGTTCAAGCACTTCGCGCCACGCGTCAAGACCTACCTCATGCGCGCCGGGGCCGACCCGGATGCCGCGGAGGACCTGGCGCAGGAAACCATGGTGGCGCTCTGGCGCAAGGCCGCGCTCTTCGATGCGCGGCAGGCCGGCGTGTCGACCTGGGTCTTCACCATCGCGCGCAATCTGCGCGTGGACCGCTACCGCCGGCAGGGTGGGGCGGTGGAGGTGCTTTCGGCCGAGCAGGCCGACCTGGATTCCATGCCCGAGGATGCCCCCGCACCGGACGAGCGCCTGCACGCCCGCCGCTGCGAGCACCGGTTGCGCGAGGCGCTGCGGCGCCTGCCGCCCGACCAGGTGCGGGTGCTCCACCTGTCTTATTTCGAGGACCAGCCGCATGCGCGGATCGCCGACGAACTCGGCATCCCCCTGGGCACGGTCAAGTCGCGCGTGCGGCTGGCCGTGGCGCATCTGCGCAAGCTGCTGGACGGCCTGGCATGACGACGATCCGACATCACCCGACCGACGACATGTTGGTCGCACTTGCCGCGGGCACGCTGCCCGCCGGCCCGGCGGCCGTGCTGGCCTGCCATGTGGAAACCTGCCCGGCCTGTGCCGGGCGCCTGATGGACCTCGAAGCCCTGGGCGGCGCCCTGCTGGAGGAACTGCCGGATGCCGGCCTGGCGCCTGAGGCGCTGGCCCTCACGCTGGCCGCCATCGACGCGCCGGCGGCGACGCGTGTCACGCCGTCCCCTGCGCGGCGGGCGCGCGGTCACCGGCTCTCCCGTCCTGAGCTTCCGGCCGGCGCGCACTGGCCGCGTGCCCTGGACGGCTGCAGCGCCACGCCCTGGCGCTGGATCGGCCCTGGCATGCGGTGGAGCCGCCTGCACCTGCCGCAGGATCCGGCGGCCAACGTCTTCCTGCTGCGCATCGGCGCCGGCAAGTTCCTGCCGCCGCACACGCACAGCGAACTGGAACTGACCCAGGTGCTGTGGGGCAGCTTCCATGACGGCCGGGCCCTCTTCGGTCCGGGCGATTTCGATGCGGCGGATGGCGACATCCACCACCAGCCGGTGGTGCAGGCGGGCAGCGAATGCATCTGCCTCGCCTCGGTAGACGGCCGCGTGGTGTTCGACAGCTTCCTCGCGCGCACGCTGGGATCGCTCGTCGGCATGTGACCGGGCGGCACCGGCCGTCCGTTGGGGACGTGCCGGTCGCCGGGGCTCGGCGCTTTCGGCAGGTTCGCCACATCCAGCGGTCAGCTGGATGAAGATGAGAACCACTATCGTTTAAGATGGCGACTCTCCGACACTGCGTGGCAGGGCGGGGCGCGGTGGCCGTCGTGCCATGGCGTCCGTGGCCGGCCGCGCCATGCCCGCCGACCGTTCTCGCCTCGTTCCTCATGCCTGCCGTCTCCGACTCCGTGCAGCGCCACCTCGTGGGCGCGATGTATGTCGAACACCAGGGCTGGCTCCAGGGCTGGCTGCGCCGCAAGCTGGGCAATGCCTTCGACGCCGCCGACCTGACGCACGACACCTTCGTGCGGGTGCTCAGCCGCGACGACGCCCCCCACATCCGCGAGCCCCGCGCCTTCCTGGGCACCATCGCCCATGGCCTGATGGTCAACCTGCTGCGCCGGCGCAGCCTCGAAGCCGCCTATTTGGAGGCGCTGGCCTGCCATGGCGAGGCAGCCTCGCCGTCGCCGGAGGAGCGCGCGCTGGTCGTCGACGCCCTGGTCCAGATCGATGCGCTGCTCGACGGGCTGCCGGCCAAGGTGCGCCGCGCCTTTCTGCTGCTGCAGCTCGAAGGCCTGACGCATGCCGAGATCGCCGCGCAACTCGGCGTCTCGGTCAGCTCGGTGCGGCAGTACATCGCGCGGGCCATGCAGAACTGCCTGCTGCTGCGATGACGCCCTCGCTCGACCCCGAGGTCGCGCGTGCGGCGGCGCTGTGGTTCTCCCGGGCCACCTCGGGCGAGTTCGCGGAATCCGACCGCGCGGCCTGGCTGGCCTGGCGGCGCAGCGATCCGGCCCATGAACAGGCCTGGGCGCAGGTGGAGGCGATCAGCCAGCGCTTCGGCCTGCTGCTGCCGGCAGCCGGCATGGCGGCGCTCGCACGCCCGCGCCCCGAGGCGCGCCGCCGGGCCCTGCGTGCCATCGCCGCATTGGGCGTGACGGGCGGTGCCGGCTGGCTCGCCTGGGAGCAGACGCCCTGGCGCGGCGAGCCCGGCCGCTACCAGACGGCCACCGGCGAGCGGCGCTCGCTCACGCTCGACGACGGCACCGCGCTGATGCTGAACACCGCCACGGAGGTAGCCGTCCACATCGACGGGCAACTGCGCCGCGTGACGCTGCGCCGGGGCGAAATCCAGGTCCGCACCGCGCACGACCCGCAGCAGCGGCCCTTCGTGGTGGCGACGCGCTTCGGCGAGCTGCGCCCCATCGGCACGCGCTTCGTTGTGCGGCAGGAGGACGAGGTCGTGCAACTGACCGTGCTGGAAGGCGCGGTTCAGGCGCAGCACACCACGGCCGCAGCCACGCCGCCGGTAAGGGTGGACGCCAGCCGCAGCGTCCGGCTGGACCGCCACGGCGTCGGCCCCGTGCAGCCCGCGCCGGAGAGCGCCGATGCCTGGACCCAGGGCCTGCTGATGGCCGATGGCATGCGGCTGGCGGACTTCACCGCCGAACTCTCGCGTTACCGCCCCGGGGTGCTGTCCTGTGACCCGGCCGTCGGCGCGCTGCGGTTGTCGGGCGCCTTTCCGCTGGACGACACCGACCGCGCCCTGGCGGCTGCCACGCGCGCGCTGCCGGTGCGGGTCCATCGCCTGACGCGCTGGTGGGTGCGCATCGGTCCCGCCTGATCGGGCCTGTGAAAGATTTTTTCGAGCGGGGCCTGTCACTTTCGGCGTTTCGATTGGCAAGGAGATGAACGACATCATCTCCAGGAGAAGCCCATGGCCCAGCGCCACCGCCGACCGCGCTCTTGCGCGCCCTCTCGATCCCTGCTTCGTCCGACGGCCCAGGCCGTCATGGCCGCCCTGGCCCTGCAGCTGGCGGGCACCGCCGTCGCCTGGGCGCAGGCGAGCCCCGCCGGCGCGTCGGTGGTCATGCAGCGGGACATTCCCGCCGGCCCGCTGGGCCGTGCGCTGTCGCTCCATGCAGCGCAGGCTGGCGTCGTGCTGTCCTTCGACGCCGCGCTCACCGACGGGCTGAGCACCCGTGGCCTCTCCGGTCGCTACACCGTGCAGCAGGGCTTCGATGCGCTGTTGGCCGGTACCGGGCTGGAAGCGCTGCGCGCCGCCGACGGCAGCTACGCGCTGCGCAGGGCGCCCGCGGCCGTGCGCGCCGGCACCTTTCAGCCTGCGGCTTCTGCCTCGCTGCCTGCGCTGACCGTCAGCGCGCAGGCGCAGAGCGGCAGCTCGACCTTCGGTCCTCAGGCCCGGCGCAACGCGACCGCCACCAAGACCGACACCCCCAACATCGAGGTCGCCCAGGCCATCAGCGTGGTCACGCGCGACCAGATGGACGAGCAGGGCGCTGCGCCCGCGCTGCAGGACGCCCTGCGCTACACGCCCGGCCTGATCGGCACGCGCGGCGTCAACCTCACCGACGACTCGTTCAACGTGCGCGGCTTCGCGGCGGGGCTGGCCACGTCGTCCAACACGCCGGTGTTCCGCGACGGGTTGCGCCAGGCGCCGGCCATGTATGCCTCGACCGTCGAGCCCTATGGCCTGGAGCGCATCGACGTGCTGCGCGGGCCGGGCTCGGTGCTCTTCGGGCAGGTCACGCCTGGCGGCTTGGTCAACGTGGTCTCCAAGCGACCGACCGCCGACACGCTGCGCGAGGTCGACCTGCAGGCCGGCAGCCACAACCACCGCCAGCTTGGCCTGGACCTGGGCGGCAAGCTCGACGACGCGGGCGAATGGACCTACCGCCTGACGGCCATGGCGCGCGACGCCGACACGCAGACCCGCTACATCCCCAACGACCGGCAATACGTCGCGCCGGCCATCACCTGGCGTCCGTCGGCCCGCACCTCGCTCACGCTGCTGGCCAGCTACCAGAACACCGACACGGCCTACAACTGGGGCCTGCCGGTCGCCGGCACGTTGCTGCCCAACCGCAACGGCCAGTTGTCGCGCAGCACCTTCACGGGCGAGCCCGGCTTCGACCGCTACAACACCCGCACCTGGACGCTGGGCTACCTGTTCGAGCACCAGTTCGACGACACCTGGACGCTGCGGCAGAACGCCCGCTGGTACCAGTCGGACATGACCTGGGACTCGGCCTATGGCTCGGGCCTGCAGGCGGCCAACCAGCGCCGCCTCAACCGCTTCGCCTTCATCCGCGCCGACGACTACAAGTCCTTCAACATCGACACGCAGGTGGAGGCCAAATGGCGCCATGGCGTGTTCGAGCACACCACGCTGGCGGGCATCGACTATGCCGACGTGCCCTGGGTGCGCAACGAGCGCCGCGGCACGGTCGGGGCGCTCGACCTCTATGCGCCGGTGTACGGCTCGGCCATCGTCCCGAACTTCCAGCCGAGCCGTGTGCTCAAGACCGATTCGAGCCAACTCGGCGTCTACCTGCAGGAGCAGGTCAAGATCGACCGCCAGTGGGTGCTGATGGCCGGCGTGCGGCACGACAGCGCGCGCAGCGACATCACCGGCCGGGTGACCAACGGCTCGGCCACCAGCCCGATCACGCCGGTCAACCTCCGCGACAACGTATCGGCCACCACGGGCCGTCTCGGCGCGGTCTACCTCATGGACAGTGGCTGGGCGCCGTACCTGAGCGCCGCCACCTCCTTCGAGCCAGAGTCCGGTGCGCTCGACTACAACAACAACACCTTCAAGCCCACCCGCGGCCGACAGTACGAGGCGGGCATCAAGTACGAGTCGCCGGACAGCCCGGTGTCGATGACAGCGGCGGTCTTCGACCTGCGCCGCACCAACGTGCTCACCACCGACCCAGACCATCCCGGCTATTCGGTGCAGGCGGGCGAGATCAAGTCCCGCGGCCTGGAGCTCGAGGCCAAGGCCCGCATCGGCCGCGCCTTCGAGCTGATGGGCGCCTACAGCTACACCGACGCCGAGATCACCCGCAGCAACAACGGCGACCAGGGCACCGCGCCGCCCGGCGTGCCCAGGCACAACCTGTCGGTGTGGGCCAGCTACCGCCTGCCGCAGGACATCCTGCCCGGCGTGAAGGTGGGCCTGGGCGTGCGCCGCGTCATCGGCACCAGCGGCTATGTGCTGGGCAGCACGCCCACGCCGGCCGAGTTGCCGGCCTACACGGTGATCGACGCGCTGATCGGCTACGACCGCGGGCCCTGGAGCATCACGCTCAACGTGGGCAACCTGTTCGACAAGACCTACGTGCAGTCCTGCTACTACGCGACCACCACCTGCTTCTACGGCGACGGCCGCAACGCCATCGTGCGGGCCACCTACCGCTGGTGACCGGCGTGCGTCGCCTGGAGCGTGCGCATGTCGTGGCGCTGCACCGGTATGTCGGCCTGCTGATGGCGGCTTTCCTGGTCGTGGCCGCCGCCACGGGCAGCGTGCTGGCCTTCCGGGACGAGCTGGACGAATGGCTGGCGCCCGAGCTGTTCGTGGCCCGCTCGCCCGCCGCGGCGCCACTGCTGGACCCCTTTGCGCTGCGCGCCCGCGTTGCGCAGCAGGTGGCGCCCCAGGGCCGGGTGGATGCCGTGGTGCTCGACCTGCGTCCAGGCCGGACCGCGCGCTTTCCCGTCGCGCCGAATCCCGACGGTGCCGGTGGCTTCCACCGGCTGGGCTATGACGAGGTGTTCGTGGACCCGCACACCGGCGACATCCAGGGCCGCCGCGCCCGCGAGGCCATCGCCTTCACCGCGCAGCAGGCCGTGCCGCTGCTCTACAAGGTGCATCACAGCCTGGCGCTGCCGGGCATCTGGGGCACGCTGCTGCTGGGCGTGATCTCGCTGCTGTGGACGCTGGACTGCTTCGTCGGCGCCTGGCTGACCTTTCCCAAGGGCAGGCCCTTCCTGCCAAAGTGGAAGCCAGCATGGCTGGTCAAGTGGCGGGCAGGTGTTCACCGCGCCACGCTGGACCTGCACCGCGCCGGCGGGCTGTGGCTGTGGGCCGTGCTGCTGCTGTTCGCCTGGTCGAGCGTGATGTTCAACCTGCGTGAGCCGGTGTTCCGGCCGGTGATGGGCGTCGTGTTTCCATTCGACGACTCGTGGCGCACCGTCCCCGTGCGGCCGAAGCCCGTCCTGGCACCGCGGCTGGACTGGCCGGCAGCCCATGCCGCCGCACGGCGTGCCATGCAGGACATGGCGGCCGAGGTCGGCTTCACCGTCGACCGGGAGGACCGCCTCCAGCTCGACCGGCGCCGCGGCGTCTATGCCTACCTCGTGCATTCGACGGTGGACCTGCGCAGCGACGCCGGCAACACCGCGATCCTGATCGACGCCGACACGGGCGTGCCGATGGGCCGCTGGCTGCCCACCGGCGGCCCCGCGGGCAACACGGTCAGCAACTGGATGGGCGCGCTGCACATGGCGCAGGTGTTCGGGCGGCCCTACCAGGTCTTCGTCTTCGTTTTGGGCATCGCCGTGGTCGTCATCACCGTCACGGGCGTGATGGTGTGGCAGAAGAAGCGCAGGGCGCGAATCCTCAGCCGCGCCAGGCGAGCGTGAGCCGCGTGGCCAGCGCCGAGGCCACGCCGGTCACGAAGGTGCCCCAGATCAGATCGGCGACCGTGACCTGCCATGGCCAATCCTTGAGCGTGGCCTGGTTGGTGAGGTCATAGGTGGCATAGCAGAAGAGGCCCAGCAGCGCGCCCATCACCAGCGCCTGCATGGGCTTGCGTGCCTCCAGTGCCGGGCCGATGGCGAAGATCATCATTCCCACCAGGTAGAGCAGGTAGAAGATGACGGCGGGCGCCACCGAAAAGCCGTCCGCCATCAGGTGGCCGATGGAGGGCCGGTACAGGCGCGACGCCATCGTGCCCAGCCAGATCGCGTCCAGGCCGAGGAAGACGACGGCGGCGATGCCGTAGGCGGTGAGGTAGTGCGAGAAGGGCAGGGCCATGGTCGTTCGGCGGGGAGGGTGGATGAATGGGGGCCGCGCTCAGCGCAGGCGATAGCTGAGCAGCTTGCCGCCTTCGAGTGTGCCGTCCAGGCCCACCCAGCGGCCGCCGCCGTCGTACCAGAGGTCGATGCGCTGCTTGAGCGCCACGATGCGCCAGCGCTGGGCTTCGACCGGCTGGCCGCGCACGTCGATGCTGGCGGCTGGCAGCGGCTCGATGCGCACTGCCTCCAGCTTGCCGGTCTGGGCGTTGAGCAGCTCGCGCTGTTTCAGGATCGCGCGGTTCCAGTAGGCGAAGCTCATGGCGCAGCCGGCCAGCAGCGGGTCGCCGGGCTCCAGCCGCACGGCGAGCTTGTCGCCGTTGTCGTCGGTGTCGGCGGTGAGGGACTTCAGGCAGTCGCCCTGCCAGCGCTCCTGCGCCTGATGGCGGTAGCGGTAGACGGTGATGCCCAGCAGCTTGACGTCGAAGCGGGCGTCGCTGCGCAGGCTGCGGGCGCCGCCGTCCTGCGTCTCCAGCGTGAAGACATGCTGGCCGATGGGCTTGCCGTCGAGGGAGGCTTCGAAGGACCAGACCTGCTGCGCCCAGGCGCCCAGGGGCAGGACGAGGGCCAGCAGCCCTGCCAGCGCCGCGCGATTGGGCAAGGATGCGCCGCCGCCGCCGCCGCCGCTGCGTGCGGGACGGGTGCGATCCGCTGCGGCCATCGCCGGGTTCATGCCGCACGCCGCCGGGGCGGCCAGGGAATGAAGGCGCTGGTGCGCGCCACGTAGTCGCGGTAGGCCGGACGCCGAGCGCTCAGGTCCTTTTCGAGCAGCGTCACGCCCGATACGCGCAGCAGCAGGAAGGTGATCAGCACCGGCGAGACGAAGCACCAGAGCGCGCCTGCGCCGCCGGCCTCCAGCGTCATCAGCGCCAGGCCCCACCACACGCAGCTCTCGCCGAAGTAGTTGGGATGGCGGGTGTAGTGCCACAGGCCCTGGTCCATGACGGCATGGCCGCCGCGACGCTTCGCGCGGAAGCCGGCCATCTGCGCATCCGCCACCGCCTCGAACACGATGCCGAACAGCGCCAGCGCCGCGCCCAGCAGGTCGAGCGCGCCAAAGGGGCGGCTGCCTGCCATGCCGGCCAGCAGGGGGGCCGAGATGATCCAGCCCAGCGCCCACTGCAGGCCGAACACGATGACCAGGCTCTTCCATGCGAAGGCCGGGCCATGGCGCTCGCGCATCTCGGCATAGCGGCGATCCTCGCCATGGCCCCAGTTGCGCCAGCTGATGTAGACGCACAGCCGCAGCGCCCAGGCCAGTGCCAGGCCCAGCATCACGAGGCGGCGGGTGGGGTCGGCGGCCGGCATGGCGGCCGAATAAGCCAGGGCCGGCACCGTGATCAGCCAGGGCCAGATGCGGTCGGCCAGGCTGGCGTCGCGCTTCCACAGGCTGGCCAGCCAGCCGGCCAGCGCGATCGGCAGCGAAACCAGAAGGCCCAGGAGCGCGGCGTGGAGCATGGTCCGATCCTCAGCGCTTCTGGAACAGGTAGTGGCCTACCCACCAGCGCTGGCCTTCGTCCCAGCCGAACAGCTCCTCGACCGAGAGGAAGAACAGGCGCCAGCGCATCCACCAGCGGTCGGCCTCGTTGGCGCCATAGGCGGATGCGATAACGGGCAGCAACTCGGGCCGGTGGGCGTCCATGTTGTCCAGCCAGGCGCGGGCAGTGCGGGCGTAGTGCCGGCCGTCCCAGCGCCAGCGATCGACCAGCCGAAGGTCGTCCTGGCACTGCATGGCGAGGTCGTCGCTGGGCATCATGCCGCCGGCAAAGAAGTAGCGCGTCATCCAGTCGCTGGCGTCGCGTTCGACGAAGGGGTAGGGCGCCTCCTTGTGTACGAACACATGCATGAAGAAGCGGCCTTCCGGCGACAGCCAGTTGGCCACGCGGGCAAAGGCGGCCGGCCAGTTGCGCAAATGCTCGAACATCTCCACCGACACGATGCGATCGAAGCGCTCGTCGGTGTCGAAGGCGTTGACGTCGCAGGTGATGACCTTCAGGTTGCACAGATGGCGCCGCTCGGCCTGTGCCTCGATGTAGGCGCGCTGCGAGTGCGAGTTGGAGACCACGGTGATCGGGCTGGCCGGATAGCGCGCCGCCATCCACAGCGACAGCGAGCCCCAGCCACAGCCCAGTTCCAGGATGCGCTGGCCGTTGACCAGCCCGGCGCGCTCGCAGGTGGTGGCCAGGGCGGCTGCCTCGGCGGCGTCCAGGTCCTCGATGCCCGGGCCCCATTCGCAACAGCTGTACTTGCGGTGAGGGCCCAGCACGCCGCCGAAGAAATCCGCCGGCACTTCGTAGTGCTGCTCGTTGGCCTTCTCGGGCAGGGGCGCGAGCGGGGCGGTGCGCATGCTGGCGAGGAAGTCGCGGGTCTGTCGGGCCACGGCCTCGGCGTTGCCGCATTGCAGCTCCTCGATGCGCTCGCGCAGCAGACGGCGGATGCCGAGGCGGATCACGCTGTCGGGCACATAGCCCTGTTCGACCCAGCGGATGGCGGTGGCGGTGTTGTCTCGGGGCATGGCGGTGTTCGTGTCGCGGTGGGACGAAAGCGGGTGTGTCCGTCTGTACGCAGACTGCGGGCTTTTGGATTTGCAGGGGGTGGGCAACGGGCGGCTGTGCACAATGGTCCGGATGCTCCTGCGCCTCTCGAACCGCCATGCCCCCCGCACCTGCGCGCTGGTGGGTGCCCTTCTCCTGGCCGGCTGTGCGTCGGCGCCCTCGACCGTGCCAGCGCCTACGACGCCCGGCCTGCCCCGGGCGCCCGGGGCGAGCGCGGCGACGTCGCAAGCCACCGTGGCCCCGCCCGCGCCGGGCCGTACTGCGTCGGCCCAGGCCGATGACCGAAGCCCGGCATTTGCTACGTGGTTGTCGCAGTTCCGCCAGCAGGCGCTGGCAGCCGGCATCCAGGAATCGACGCTCCGTGCCGCGCTCGACGGCGCGCACTACCTGCCGGCCGTGGTCGAGCGCGACCGCAGCCAGCCCGAATTCACCCGCAGCGTGTGGGACTACCTGGACAGTGCCGTCTCGCCCCAGCGCGTGACGCGCGGCCAGGCCAAGCGGCAGGAAGCGGCAGCCGCCGCCGATGCCGCCGCAGTCCGCTATGGCGTGCCGGCGGAGGTGCTGGTGGCCGTCTGGGGCATGGAAAGCAACTTCGGCAGCAACTACGGCGACATCGCCACCATCGACGCGCTGGCCACGCTGGGCTTCGACGGCCGGCGCGCCGACTGGGCGCGCCAGCAGCTGATCGCCGCGCTGCGCATCGTGCAGAACGGCGACATCGACGCCGCCCACATGATCGGCTCCTGGGCCGGTGCCATGGGGCAGACGCAGTTCCTGCCGACCAACTTCCTGGCCTACGCGGTCGATGCCGACGGCGATGGCCGGCGCGACATCTGGGGCAGCATGGCCGACGTGATGGCCTCCACCGGCAATTTCCTGATGCGCGAAGGCTGGCAGCGCGGCCAGACCTGGGGCGCGGAGGTGCGGCTGCCGGCCGGCTTCGACCTGGCGCGGGCCGACCCGTCGGTTCGGCAGTCCTCGGCGCAATGGGCGGCCGAGGGCGTCAGTGCGGCGACGGGCGGCTCGCTGCCCGAGCTAAGTGACGCGTACCTGCTGCTGCCAGCCGGCGCGCGCGGCCCCGCCTTCCTGGTCGGCCCCAACTTCCGTGCGCTGCTGCGCTACAACAACGCCACCAGCTACGCACTCGGCGTCGGCCTGCTGGCCCAGCGCATCGCAGGCGGGCCCGGCGTCATCGCCGAATGGCCGCGCGACCTGCCGCCGCTGGGCCGCAGCGACATGCTGGCGCTGCAGCAGGCCCTGGCCGCACGCGGCTTCGACCCCGGCACGCCGGACGGCCTGCTCGGCCCTGCCACCCGCGGCGCCATCCGCGCCTGGCAGCGCAGCAGCGGCCAGCCGGCCGACGGCTATCCCACCCAGCAGATGCTCCAGCAACTGCGCGGGCACTGAACCTGCATGCCCCCTTGCCGATGAAGGACCTGAGCCCCGACGACCGCGCCCTCATTGCCCAGTGCGAGCAGGCCTCGCTCGACCTGCTGGTGCGCAACCTTTCGCCGCACGGCATCCTGGCGGCCAGCCGCACCGAGGCGGCCGTGGCGCGGCGCTACACCCGCATCTTCGGCCGCGACGCGGCCATCTGCATCATGGCCATGGCCGGCAGCGGCGTGCCGGCGCTGGAGGAAGGCGCCGTCGCCAGCGTCCAGGCCCTGGCCGACCAGCAGGCGGCCAACGGGCAGATCCCGAAGTACGTTGACCCCGAAGGCCAGGACGCCGATTTCTGGTACCTGGGCTGCATCGACGCGACGCTGTGGTGGCTGATCGCCATCGACCATCTGCGCGGCCTGGGCCGCGTACCGGGCGGCCGGTGGGCCGCGGGCGAGGCGCTGGCCATCCAGTGGCTGCTGGCGCAGGAGCACCAGCACTTCCGTCTGCTGCAGCAGAACGAGGCCAGCGACTGGGCGGACATCATGCCGCGCTCGGGCTTTGTGCTCTACACCAATGCGCTGTGGTACGAGGTCAAGCGCCGCTTCGGCCTGGCCCATGCGGACGAGACGAAGCACCACTTCAACCACCTCTTCAACCCCTTCCAGCAGGACCTGCCCGAGTACCACCGCGCCCGCCTGCTGCGCCACTATGCGCGGCGGGGCCGGCGCGATCCGGGCATGTACCTCAGCTTCGTCAACCTGTCCTTCGTGGGCGACGAGGGCGATGTGTTCGGCAACGTGCTCGCCGTGCAGAGTGGGCTGGCCGATGCGGACATGGCGGCCAGCATCGTTCAGCGCATCGGCGAGGCGCGGGCCAGTGAGCCTTGGCCGGTGCGGGTGGTGCTGCATCCGCTGTCGCAGCAGCATCCGCTGTGGCGGCCCTACATGGGGCGTCACCAGCAGAACTACCTTCACCAGTACCACAACGGCGGCATCTGGCCCTTCGTCGGCGGCTTCTGGGTGATGGTGCTGGCGCAGCTCGGACTGCACGACCAGGCGAACGCCGAGCTGGTGAAGCTGGCCCGGGCGAACGCGCACGACGACTGGCGCTTCACCGAGTGGTTCCACGGCAAGACGCTGGCGCCCATGGGCATGGCCGGGCAGAGCTGGAATGCGGCCGCCTTCCTGATGGCGTCGAAGGCGTTGAGGGAATCGGCGCTGTCTCCAGGCCGGGCGGGCTGACCGCGCCGCGCGACGCCATCACGCCGCACACGGGCGACGGTGGCTCAGCGGGTTGCGGCGCCGCAGTCGGCGCACACGCCGTACAGCGTCAGCTCATGCGCCTCGACCGCAAAGCCCGTCGGTGCCAGGCCCGACAGGTCCCCGGGGCAGGCATGGATGTCGAAGACCCGGTCGCAGCGTCGGCACTGGAAGTGGTGGTGGTGCGCATGCCGTGCCGATTCGTAGCGCGCCACTGCGCCGGGCAGTTCGACGGTGCGGATGGCGCCGCTTTCCAGCAGCAGCTTGAGGTTGCGGTAGATGGTGGCCATGCCCAGCGCCGGTACCTCCTGCTGGGCCACGGCCAGGATCTCGGCTGGCAGCAGCGGCCGGGGCGATTCGTCGATCACCCGCCGGATGGCGGCCCGCTGGCGGGTGCCGCGCGTGCCGATCGCGCCCTCCGGCGCCATGCCTTCGTCGGACGCGGGAGCGTCGTCCTCGTGGTCGTGGGAATGGCGGTGGGCGGCACTCATGGCGGGCAGTCTATCGAGTCGGTCGGCCGGCCCGGCGCAGGACGGCACCGCCTTCACCGTGCCCTGGCGGTCAGCGCCGTCGCGATGGCGTCGGCATTGAAGCGGAACAGCTGCAGATAGCTCGCGGCCTCGGTGCCCGGCGCAGACAGCGCGTCCGAATACAGCTTGCCGCCCACGGCCACGCCCGATTCGCGGGCGATGCGCTCCACCAGGCGCGGGCTGGAGATGTTCTCCATGAACACCGCGCTCACCTGGCCCTTGCGGATCTGGCGGATCAGCTGGGCGACGCCGGCGGCCGAGGGCTCGGCATCGGTGTTGATGCCCTGCGGCGACAGCAGCGTCACGCCATAGGCCGCGCCGAAGTAGCCGAAGGCGTCGTGCGAGGTGAGGATGCGGCGGCGCTGGGCCGGTATGGCGGCGAAGCGCGCACGGACCTCGCGGTCCAGCGCCTGCAGCTTGGCGGTGTAGGCGGCCGCCCGTTCGCCAATGGCGGCGGCATGGGCCGGCCGCAACTGGGCCAGGGCGTCGCGGATGTTGGCGACGTAGCGAACGGCATTGCGCAGGTCCTGCCAGGCATGCGGATCGGTGCCCTCGCCGTGGCCATGGTCGTGGCCGTGTTCGGCCTCGTCGTCGTCGGCCTTGCGCGGCGTGACGCCGGCGCTGGCGACCACCACGCTGCCCCGGTAGCCGGAGGTCTTCACCAGCCGGTCGATCCAGCCTTCGAAGCCCAGGCCGTTGACCACCACCAGATCAGCGGCGGCCAGGGCGCGGGCGTCGGCCGGCGTGGGCTGGAACACATGCGCGTCGGCATTCGGCCCGACCAGCGCCTGGACCTGCACGTCCGGGCCGCCGACTTGACGCACCATGTCGGCCAGGATCGAGAAGCTGGCCACGACCTGGAGGGGCTTTTCTTGGGCGTGGACAGCGCTGCTGGCGCCGGCAGCGACGGCGAGCAGGCCGATCAGAAAGGGACGGCGGGAGATCAGCAGGGACGGCATGTTTCGGGACGAAGCGAGGGTGAATGGAATGCGAACGAGGCGCCCGGTTCGCGCATCGGTGAGGCCGACGCGTTGTTCTGCCTTTCGACGGGCTGAGGGCGGACGGTTGGGGCCGTCGTGCTGGATCGCATGGCTGCGGCGCCAGGGCGCATGCTCATGCCAGCCGGTGCGGCCGCCGCAGCCGCTGCCACAGCAGGCCCTCGCGGCTGCCCACGAACAGCGACAGCAGGTAGATGGCGCCGGCCACCAGCACGATGGCCGGGCCGGACGGCCACTGCGCGTGGTACGACAGAAGCAGGCCGGCGAAGCCGGAGAAGGCGGCGATCAGCGCCGCCACCGCGATCAGGCCGCCGACCTGGCCCACCCAGAAGCGGGCGGCCGTGGCCGGCAGCATCATGAGTCCCACGGCCATCAGCGTGCCCATGGCCTGGAAGCCGGCCACCAGGTTGGCCACGGTGAGCACCAGGAAGGCCAGGTGGACCCAGCGGCCCGGCCCGCCCACGCTGCGCAGGAAGCCGGGGTCCACGCATTCGGCGATCAGCGGGCGCCAGAGCAGGGCCAGCACCGCCAGCGTGACGCAGGTCGTGCCGCAGATCAGCAGCAGCGCGCGATCGTCCACCGCGAGGATGGTGCCGAAGAGCAGGTGCATCAGGTCGACGCTGGTGCCCCGCAGCGACACCAGCATCACGCCGAGCGCCAGGGCGATGAGGTAGAAGGCGGCGAAGCTGGCGTCCTCGCGCTGGGCGGTGGCCCGCGCCACCACCCCCGCGCCCAGCGCCACGCCGATGGCGGCCAGGAAGCTGCCGATGCTCATGGCCGCCAGCGACGGACCGGCGATCAGGAAGCCCAGTGCCGCGCCGGGCAACAGCGCATGGCCGGTGGCATCGCCCATCAGGCTCATGCGCCGCAGCACCAGCAGCGTGCCCATGGGCGCGCTGCCCAGGGCCAGGGCCAAGGCGCCGACCAGCGCCCGGCGCATGAAGCCGAAATCGACGAAGGGCTGTATCAGCAGTTCATGCAGCGTCATGGCGCGGCGCTCCTGACCCGATGCAGCGCTGGCGCGCCTTCGCACACCGGCGCCTGTTCGTCCCAGGCCTGGGCCATGTGCCGCGCCGAGGCCAGGTGCGCGGGCTGCAGCACCTCGCCCACGGGCCCCCAGGCCACGCAGCGCCGGGCCAGCAGCAGCGCCTCGTCGAAATGCGCCCGGACCTGGGCCATGTCGTGCAGCACGGCGATGACCGTGCGGCCCTCGGCCCGCCAGCCCTGGACCACGGCGAGCAGGTCGTCGGTGGTGCGGGCGTCCACGGCGTTGAAGGGTTCGTCGAGCAGGATGACCGGCGCGTCCTGCAGCAGCGTGCGGGCGAAGAGCACGCGCTGGAACTGGCCTGCCGAAAGCTCGCCGATGTTGCGCCGCTCGAAGCCGCCCAGGCCGACGGTCTGGAGCGCTGCGACGATGGCCGCGCGGTGCGTGGCGCGCAGCCGGCCGAAGCTGCCGATCTGCCGCCACAGTCCCATGGCTACCAGGTCGAAGACCTGCAGCGGAAAGGCGCGGTCGATCTCGGCCTGCTGCGGCAGCCACGCGATGCGGCCGGCGCAGTGCGCGGCCAGCTCGACCCGGCCGGTGCTCGGCCGCAACCGGCCCATGATGGCGTTCAGCAAGGTGGTCTTGCCGGCGCCGTTGGGGCCGACGATGGCGGTCAGCGCACCGGCCGTGAAATCGCCCGACACATGGTGCACCGCCGGATGGCCCCGGTACGCCACCGTCAGGTCCTGAAGGCGGATGGGACAGGTCTGGACCGCCTGCACGGGCGACGCCGCGGTTTGCGTGCTCGACGCGGCGGAAGGGCGGAGCGCGCTCATTCCAGCATCGCCCACCAGGCGGCCAGTGCCAGCGCCGCCATGAGGAGCGCGGCCAGCGCCAGACGCACGCCTGCGCCGAGGCTCAGCAGGCTGGTGGGCGAAGGGGCCCGGGTTGAGATGGCGTCACGAAGCGGGGAGAACACGATAACGATTGTACGTTATCAATAGTGGGCGGCGCTCGGCTGATCGAACGGCGCTTTTTGGATTCCAGTAAAAAGGCCCGCGCAGTGCGCGGGCCGGTTCAACGATCAGCAGCGACAAGGACTGCCGCTGCAGGGGCTTAGCTTGGCGAATAGTCCAGCGTCACCACATCCCAGATGGCACCGCTCTTCTTTTGGCGGAGCAGTTGGCCGCGGTAAGGCCCTTCGGCAGCGACCCAAGTGTCCTGGCTCGTCTGCAGGGATGCGCCGGACTGGGCCGCTGTCAACTGGTACGTGAACTTGCAGCTGTCGAACGTGCCCAGGGGTGTGCTGATGCGCTCGCGGCCCTGGTAGGTCAGGTCGAACCTTCCCTCGTCCGTGGAAGTGGAGGCCGGAGCGGACAGCAAGCCTGTGGTGAGCCGGGTGGTCGTCCGGATCGTGCGCTGGCTGGCCACCTCGCCCGGTTGCATGTTGGCTGGGTAGGCCAGGGGTGGGTCGAAGGTGCGTTGGGTCGTTGCGGTCGTCGTGCCGCCAACAGCCCCGGACGTCGCATTGGAGAACACGGTTTCCGCGACGGACTTGTCCCCGTAGATGAGAACCTTGCCGCCGGCCAGTTCGCGGTACTCCTTGCGCACATCCGTCGTCGTGAGCGTGATGCTCGCGTTGGGATCGGCGCCGGTCATGGTGCTCTGGCGGACATCGGCGGCCAATACGAAGCCCACCGGATTGGCATTGGCGAAACTTTCGCGCGGCCCCGTCACGCTGCGTCGCTGAAATCCAGCTGCGCTGCCCGGCGTGTCGGCGATCGTGGCCTTGAACGAGACGGTCGTGCCTTCCCGGTAGTCCGCTTCGTTGGTGCAGGGCCCGGAGCCCTGATCCGCTGCAGGCGGGTCTGCGGGTGCTGGTGCGGGCGCGGGTGCGTTGGCCAGTGGCGCGAAGGTCGGGGAATCGTTTCCCCCTCCGCAGGCGGCTAGGGTGGCCGCGATGGCGGCCAGGACGAGCGTGCTTGCGCGCACGCCGTGGTGCTTCTTGTCGAACATGATTCCTCCCTTATGACAAATCGGCTGCGCCGTGGGCTGCAGCCGCGGCCGATGGTAGGCAGGTCCGTTGGCCGCGCAGCCCGGCCTTGCCAGAAATACCGGCCCTCTATGGCAAACTGCCGCCCTTTTTCCCTGGGTAGAACCAAGCAAGCATGCAGAAGATCATTCGCCAGATCGCCGCCGAGCTGAAGGTGGGCGAGCACCAGGTCCAGGCTGCGACCGACCTGCTGGACGGCGGCGCCACGGTGCCGTTCATCGCCCGCTACCGCAAGGAGGCCACCGGCGGCCTGGACGATGCGCAACTGCGCGAACTGGAAGTGCGCCTGACCTACCTGCGCGAGCTGGAGGACCGCCGCGGCGCGGTGCTCAAGGCCATCGACGAGCAGGGCAAGCTGACCGACGCCCTGCGCCTGGCCATCGCCAGTGCGCCGACCAAGCAGGAGCTGGAAGACATCTACCTGCCCTTCAAGCAGAAGCGCCGCACCAAGGGGCAGATCGCCCGGGAATTCGGCATCGAGCCGCTGGCCGACAAGCTGCTGGCCGACCCCACGCTGGACCCGGTGGCCGAGGCCCAGGCCTTCCTGAAGCCGCCGACCACGCTGGACGACGGCAAGCCGGGCCCCGATTTCTCGACCACCATGGCGGTGCTCGACGGCGTGCGCGACATCCTCTCCGAGCGCTGGGCCGAAGACCCGGCGCTGGTGCAGTCGCTGCGCGAATGGCTGTGGGCCGAGGGCCTGCTCAAGTCCTCACTGGTGGGGGGCAAGAACGAGAATGACCCCGAGGTCGCCAAGTTTCGCGACTACTTCGAGTACGACGAGCCCATCGGCCGCGTGCCCTCGCACCGGGCGCTGGCCGTGTTTCGCGGCCGGCAGTTGGAGGTGCTGGACGCCAAGCTGGTGCTGCCCGTCGAGCCCGAGCCGGGCAAGCCCAGCATCGCCGAAGGCCGCATCGCCCTGCATCTGGGCTGGAGCCACCAGGGCCGCAAGGCCGACGACCTGATCCGCAAGTGCGTGGCCTGGACCTGGCGCGTCAAGCTGAGCCTGTCGAGCGAGCGCGACCTGTTCTCGCGCCTGCGGGAGGAGGCCGAGAAGGTCGCCATCAAGGTCTTCGCCGACAACCTGCGCGACCTGCTGCTGGCCGCGCCGGCCGGCCCGCGCGTGGTGATGGGTCTGGACCCCGGCATCCGCACCGGCGTGAAGGTGGCGGTGGTCGACGCCACCGGCAAGCTGGTGGACACCGCCACCGTCTTCCCGCACGAGCCGCGCAAGGACTGGGAAGGTTCGCTGCACACCCTGGGCAAGCTGTGCGCCAAGCATGGCGTCAACCTGATCGCCATCGGCAACGGCACCGCCAGCCGCGAGACGGACAAGCTGGCGGCCGACCTGATCAAGCTTCTGGGCAAGATGAGCGAGCAGGCCGGCGCGCCCGCGCCGCATGTGGAGAAGGTGGTGGTCAGCGAGGCCGGCGCCTCGGTCTACAGCGCCAGCGAATACGCCAGCCAGGAGATGCCCGACGTGGACGTGAGCCTGCGCGGCGCCGCCAGCATCGCCCGCCGGCTGCAGGACCCGCTGGCCGAGCTGGTGAAGATCGACCCCAAGAGCATCGGCGTGGGCCAGTACCAGCATGACGTCAATCAGAGCGAGCTGGCCCGCACGCTGAGCGCCGTGGTCGAGGACTGCGTGAACGGCGTGGGCGTGGACCTGAACACGGCCAGCGTGCCGCTGCTCAGCCGCGTGTCGGGCCTGACGCCCAGCGTCGCCAAGGCGGTGGTGCGCTGGCGCGAGGCCAACGGCGCCTTCTCCACGCGCCGGCAACTGCTGGAAGTCAGCGGCTTCGGGCCCAAGGCCTTCGAGCAGAGCGCGGGCTTTCTGCGGATCCGTGGCGGCGCCGATCCGCTGGACATGACCGGCGTGCACCCGGAAACCTATCCGCTGGTGCAGAAGATCATGGAGAAGACCGGCAAGCCGGTGGCCGAACTGATGGGCCGGGCCGACATGCTCAAGACGCTGCGGCCGGAGCTCTTCGCCAACGAGAAGTTCGGCGTCATCACGGTCAAGGACATCCTGTCCGAGCTGGAGAAGCCCGGCCGCGACCCACGCCCTGATTTCAAGGTGGCCCGCTTCAACGAGGGCGTCGAGGACATCGCCGACCTCAAGGAAGGCATGGTGCTCGAAGGCACGGTCAGCAATGTGGCCCAGTTCGGCGCCTTCGTGGACCTGGGCGTCCACCAGGACGGCCTGGTGCACGTCAGCCAGCTCTCGCACAAGTTCGTCAACGACGCGCGCGAGGTCGTCAAGACCGGCGACATCGTGCGCGTGAAGGTGATGGAAGTGGACGTGGTGCGCAAGCGCATCGGCCTGACCATGAAGCTGGATGCGCCCACGGGCGGCCGTCGCGATGGCGCGCGGGACGGCAACCGCTTCGAGCCTGCTGGCCGGGGGCAGGGGCCTCGGCGCGACTCCGCGCCGCAGGCCGGCGGGCAGATGGCCGCGGCGTTTGCCAAGCTGCAAAGCCTCAAGCGTTGACCATTTTGGGAATCTTCTCGAAAAACGGGCCTGAAGGTTTCCAAGTGGCTGATTGAAAAGGGAATTTCTGAATAAAATCATTTCAGAAATCGTTTCATAACCATGCGACCCGTTCAACTCAGCCCGGAAGCCTTGCGGCAACAGCTGGCGCTCCAGCCGGCGCAGGCGGCACCCGAGCTGGCGGCGGCGCTCGGCGTCAGCGTCCCGACCCTGCATCGGCAGATGGCCCGTCTGCCGGCGGGCGAGGTCATCAGCGCGGGGCGGGCCCGGCGCACGCGGCATGCCCTCGCGCGCCGGCTGCGGGGTGGCCCCTCGCAGTTGCCCGTGTTTGCCGTCGACCGGGAGGGCCGGCTGCAGGCCGTCGGCCCGCTCACGCTCACCCAGCCCGAGGGCAGCCACCTTCTGCTGGCGGATGCCGGCTGGCCCGTGCCTGAAGAGGCACGCGACGGCTGGTGGCCCGGCCTGCCGTACCCCCTTCACCAGATGCGGCCGCAAGGCTACATGGGCCGGCAGTTCGCGCGCCTGTCCCACCGCCGGCTGCAGGTGCCCGAGGATGTGACCCGCTGGAGCGACGACGACGCGCTCTTCGTCATGAGCGTGGCCGGCAGCGACCTGAGCGGCAACCTGATCGTGGGCGAGGCCGCCTGCCAGCAATGGCTGGCCGAGCGGGCGCAGCCCCAGGCACCCATGGCCGAGGCGGAGCACGTGGCGCACTACCTGCAGCGTGCCGACGAGGCCGTGGCGGCGGGCGTGGCGGGCTCCAGCGCGGCGGGCGAGTTCCCCAAGTTCACGGCGGCGCGGGCGCTGGCGGGCGCGGCCACGCCGCATGTCATCGTCAAGTTCTCGGGCGCGGACGATTCCACCACCGTGCGCCGCTGGGCAGACCTGCTGGTCTGCGAGCACCTGGCGCTCGAAGCGGCGGCCACGCTGCCGGGCCTGCGGGCCGCACGCAGCCGCATTCTGGCCGGCGGCGGGCGCACCTTCCTGGAAGTCGAGCGCTTCGACCGGCACGGCGACGCCGGCCGCAGCGCCTTGTGCGCGCTCGACGTACTGGACGCCGCCTTCCTGGGCCGCGGCGGCAGCCAATGGCCGGCGTTGACGGCCGCGCTGGACGGCCTGGGCCTGCTCGCCGAGGGCGTCGCGCCCGCGGTGCAGCGGCTCTGGTGGTTCGGCCGTCTCATCGCCAACAGCGACATGCACACCGGCAACCTGGCCTTCGCGCCGCACGAGGGTCGCCTGACGCTCGCGCCGGCCTACGACATGCTGCCCATGCGGCTGGCGCCGCTGGCTGGCGGCGAGTTGCCGGTGCGCACCCCCGAATTCGCCCTGCCGCTGCCCGAGGAGCGGCCCGGCTGGCACGAAGCCTGCACCGCGGCCCTCGGCTTCTGGGAGGCTGCAGCGGTCGACGTGCGCATCAGCGACGGCTTCCGGGCGCTGTGCGGCCAGCACGCGCAGGCGCTGCGGTCGCTGGCGGAACGGGCCTGAATGCCCGCCATTGCTCGCTGCGCCGCCAGTCCACGCCTGCCCCGCGGCGCAAACCCCGGCCTTCCGCACCATCCGCCGCCTTTCCCGATTCCATGAAAGCCCTGCGCATCCACGCCGGCCCCGCGGCCCGCGCCCACATCGAGAAGCACGGCCTCGCGCCCGAGCACATCCGCGTGATCCCCGGCGCGGCCGGCGGGCCCAAGGGGCTGATCCTCGGGCCGCTCGACCGCTTCATCTTCGGCGAATGGCTGCCGCAGTCCGGCCAGCCGGTGGACCTGGTCGGCGCCTCCATTGGCGCCTGGCGCCTCGCCACCGCCTGCCTCCACGACCCGGCCGAGGCCTTCGCCCGCTTCGAGCGCGACTACATCGCCCAGCGTTTCGATCCGCCAGCGGGCGCGCGCCGCATGACGGCGCAGCAGGTCAGCGAGCGCTTCAATGCCGACCTGTGCGGCTTCTTCGGCCCGCGGGCCGCCGAGGTGCTGGCCCATCCCCGCTACCGGCTGCATGTCGTCACCGCGCGCGGCCGCCATCTGCTGGGCCGCGAGGGCGGCGCGCGCACGGTGGCCGGCTACCTGGGCGCCTTCGTCGCCAACGGCGTGCACCGGCGCGGACTGGGCGCCTGGCTGGAGCGCTGCGTGTTCTCGGCCGGCGGTGCCGAACTGCCCTTCGACGCCCAGGACTTCCGCACCCGGCGGGTGCCGCTGGACGCGGCCAACTTCCATCCCGCGCTGCAGGCCTCCTGCTCCATCCCCTTCGTGCTCAAGGCTGTGCACGACATCCCGGGCGCGCCGCCGGGTGCCTACTGGGATGGCGGCATCACCGACTATCACCTGCACCTGCGCTACCGGGCCGACGACGGCCTCGTGCTCTATCCGCATTTCCAGCAGGCGGTGGTGCCGGGCTGGCTGGACAAGGGCCTCAAGTGGCGGCATCGGTCCACGCCCGCGCTCGACCGCATGGTGCTGATCGCGCCCGATCCGGACTGGGTGCGCAGCCTGCCGCGCGGCAAGCTGCCCGACCGCACCGATTTCACCGACCTCCAGCTGGACCCGGCCGCGCGCATGCGGGCCTGGGGCACCGCCGTGGCCGAGGCGCGCCGGCTGGCCGATGAATGGGCGCAATGGCTGCGCCGGCCCGATCCGGCCCGGCTCCTGCCGCTGTAGCTCCTGGCCGGCGGCGCCTGGCCTGCTCCGCGGCCACTCGATCCTTCCCACCGCGTAAGTTCATGCCGCGCGGGCGGCGCGCCGCGTCGTGGAGGACTACTGCGAAATTGAATCCTTTGGATTTAATAAATGCCGAAATTTGTCCGGCACTGTGTTAAATCAAGAAGATTTTTCTTGAAAAAGCTAAAGACGGGGGTGACGCTGCCGATATCGCGCTAAGGGATCAGTCCCATGGAAGGCTTGCCATGCTCAACACCCAATCGCCCTCGCTGCCCGTGCCCGGCGACGAAACCGGCGCCCTGGCGCAGGACGGTGCAAGGCCTTCGCTGGGCCGGCGCGTGATCGTCGATGCGCACCGGCGTCTGGGCGGCTACCAGGCGGTGCCGCTGCGCGGCCGGCCTTCCGAACGGCTGATGGACCCGAGCCTGCGGGAGCCGCATGACGGCTCGATGCCGGCGCTCAAGAGCCCCACCTTCCTCGCCTGCAGCTGCGACGACATCGCCGCGGGTGCGCTCGACGGCCTGGACACCGAGCATGTCGTGCTGCAGATCGCCGGCGGTGGGACGCAGCGTGGCCTCGACACCGATCTGCTGCAGGCCGCCCGTGCGCGCGGCTTCAAGCTCGCCTTCGACGTGCGGCTGCTCAAGGAATACGAGGCCTCGGTGCCGCTGGCCTCCTACGTCATCCTGGAGATGGGCGTGCTGCCGCTGGACCTGGCCTCGATGATGGCGCGGGCCATCCAGAAGACCACGCAGGCCATTCCGCTGGCGGTGCATGTGCGCACGCCGGTGCAGTTCAAGCAACTGGCCGCCGCCGGCGTGCGCCTGTTCGAGGGGCGCTGGTACCTGCAGCCGCCCACCGTCGCCGACCGCAGCGTGCAGCTGTCCTATGCCTCGCTCATCAAGCTGCTGAACCTGGTGGCGCGCGAGGCCGAGGTCTTCGAAATCGAGGCCCTGCTCAAGCACGAGCCCACGCTGGCCTACAAGCTGCTGAGCCACCTCAACACGGCCGGCATCGGCTTCGGCCACAAGATCGAGTCCTTCCGCCATGCCGTGATGGCCGTTGGCATGAAGCCGCTGCTGCGCTGGTCGGCCCTGCTGCTGGCGGGCAGCGCGCCCGGCAGCGTGGCACCCGCGGCCGGCACCACGGCGGTCGTGCGCGGGCGCCTGATGGAGTTGCTGGCGTTGCAGGAGATGTCGCCGGGCGATGCCGACCAGGCCTTCATGACCGGCCTGTTCTCGATGCTCGACGTGCTGATGTCCACGCCGCTGCGCGAGGCCCTGGCGCTCATGCCGCTGCCCGACGCGGTGCGCGAGGCCATCGTGCAGGGCAGCGGGCCGTTCGCCGGCCTGCTGGAGCTGGCCAAGGCCTGCGAGAGCGCGGACGCCGGGCTGCTGGAGATCGTCTCGCAGCGCTACCGCGTGCCGGTGGACCGGCTGCTGGCCATGCATGTCGAGGCCCTGGGCTGGGCCGAGCAACTGGGCGTCTGAGCCTGCCCCGTCCGGCGCCTGCGCCTGCGAGAAGGAGCCGGGCGCCGCGCGGCCGATCGCCCGGGCGCGAGACCTGCCCGGCCGGTGCCGCGCCTCACATCGACATGGCCAGCATCTCCCGGTAATCCTCGCGCGTCGCCAGCCGCGGATTGGTCTTGTGGCAGTGGTCGGCCATGGCGCCGTCGATGACCTTGTCGAACATCGCCTCGGTGACGCCGACCTCGGCCAGGCCCTTGGGCAGGCCGAGGCGGGCATTCATGTCGCGGATGGCCTCGCCGATGTCGCCCGGCTGGTCGAGGTGCATGGCGCGGGCCATGCGCTGCAGGCGCAGTTCCTTCTGGACCGACTCGGCGCCCGCGTTGAAGCGCACCACGGCGGGCAGGAAGAGGGCGTTGAGGGTGCCGTGGTGCAGGCGCGGGTCCACGCCGCCCAGGCTGTGGCTCAGGCTGTGCACGCAGCCCAGGCCCTTCTGGAAGGCCATCGCGCCCTGCATCGAGGCGCTCATGAGGTTCAGGCGTGCCTCGCGGTCGCTGCCATCCTTGGTGGCGCGCTCGATGTGGTTCCAGGCCCGCTCCAGGCCGTCGAGTGCGATGCCGTCGGCCGGCGGATTGAAGGCGCCGGCCATGAAGGTCTCCATGCAGTGGGCGATGGCGTCCATGCCGGTGGCGGCCGTCAGCCTCGCGGGCAGGCCGAGGGTGAGTTCGGGGTCGCAGATGGCGGCCTTGGGCATCAGGTGCCAGCTGTGGAAGCCCAGCTTGCGGTGGTCGTCCACGATGATGATGGCGCCCCGCGCCACCTCGCTGCCGGTGCCCGCCGTGGTGGGCACGGCGATCAGGGGCGCCACCTGCTCAGTGATCTTCGGCGAGCCGCCTTCGATGGTGGCGTAGGTCTTGAGCGGTCCCTCGTGCGTGGCGGCGATGGCCACGCCTTTGGCACAGTCGATGGCCGAGCCGCCACCCACGGCGATCAGGCCGTCGCAGCGGCCCTGGCGGTACACCTCGACGGCGGCACGCACGGCAGCCTCGGTGGGGTTGGAGGGCGTCTGGTCGAAGACCGAGGCCTGCAGATCGCCCAGGGCGGCGAGTGTCCTGTCCAGCAGGCCGGCGGCACGCACGCCGGCGTCGGTCACGACCAGCGGCCTTTCGATGCCGATGCGCCGGCATTCGTCGGCCAGCAGGCGCAGCGCGCCGAACTCGAACTGGATCTGGGTGAGGTAGTTGATGAGCGCCATCGTCGGGTGTCTCCGCGTTGAGGATTCGCCCGCATCCTAAGGCGAAGCCCCGCCGCGGCCATTCAACCCGGAGACAGCCTGCATGCCCTCGGCCCCATCGCTGCGCGCTGTTGCCCCCGCGACCGGGGCTGCGCGCGACCGTCCACTACGATGGCGCACCGTTCCGCTGACCCTTTCCCCCGCTTCGCATGCCTCCTGAATCCTCGGCCATGGCCGGACTCACGCCCCGCATGGCGGGCGTGGTCGAGCGCATGGCCCGCGCCGGCCATCCGCCCCTCAACGCCCTCACACCCGCCCAGGCCAAGCAGGCCTACGAAAAGGGCGCGGCCGTGCTCGAAGTGCCCCGGCCCGAGCTGGCCCGCATCGAAGACCTGCACATCCCCGCACGCGACGGCACGCTGCTGCCCGCACGGCTGTATGCGCCCTCCGCGGGGCGCCTGCCGGTGCTGCTGTACTTCCATGGGGGCGGCTTCGTGGTCGGCAGCGTCGCAACCCACGACACGCTGTGCCGCGTGCTGGCGCAGCGCTCGGGCTGCGCGGTGCTGTCGGTCGACTACCGCCTGGCGCCGGAACACCGCTTTCCCACCGCCGCGAACGATGCCTGGGACGCCTTCCAGTACATCGCCGGCCATGGCGCCGAGGCCCTGGGCCTGGACGGCGCGCGCCTGGCCGTGGGCGGCGACAGCGCCGGCGGCACACTGGCCGCGGTGTGCGCCATCCTGGCCCGTGACGCGGGGCTGCCGCTGGCCCTGCAACTGCTCTTCTACCCGGGCGCCGGGCCGTCGGCCGACACCGATTCGTACCGCCGCTTCGCCGACGGGCCGGTGCTCACCAAGGCGCTGGTGGACTGGTTCTTCGCTCAGTACATCGACGCCGCGGACCGCCACGACTGGCGTTTCGCGCCGCTGCTGGCCGAAGACCTGGACGGCGTCGCGCCGGCCTGGATCGGGCTGGCCGAGCACGACCCCGTGGTCGACGAGGGCGTGGCCTATGCCGACCGGCTGCGGCTGGCGGGCGTGCCGGTCTCGCTCGAGATCTACCGCGGCGTCATCCACGAGTTCATCAAGATGGGCCGCGCCATCCCCGAGGCGCAGCAGGCCCATGCCGATGCCGCGCATGCCCTGGCGGCCGCGCTGCAGCCCTGATCCCCATGCCGGCCCGGCCGGACCTTCCCATTCCAAGACCATGAGCACCGAGACATTGCCCCGCCGCGCCGACTTCCGCTTCTTCCACCGCCTGCGCGTGCGCTGGGCCGAGGTGGACATGCAGAAGATCGTCTTCAACGCCCATTACCTGATGTACTTCGACACGGCCATCGCCGACTACTGGCGGGCGCTGGCCATGGCCTACGAGTCGTCGATGCATGCGCTCGGCGGCGACCTGTACGTGCGCAAGGCCACGGTCGACTACCGCGCCTCGGCGCGGGTGGACGACGTGGTCGACGTGGCCATGAAGTGCGTACGCATCGGCAATTCGTCCCTCGTGTTCGAGGGCGCGCTGTTCCGCCAGGACCAGTACCTGGTCGGCTGCGAGCTGGTCTATGTGTATGCCGACCCGGCGACGCAGACCTCCAGGCCGGTGCCGGCTGCGCTGCGGGCGGTGCTGATGGGCTACGAGGCCGGCGAGTCCATGTCCGAGGTGCTCACCGGCGACTGGGCCACGCTCGGCGAGGCGGCCGGCGCGCTGCGCCGCGCGGTCTTCGTGCAGGAGCAGGGCATTCCCGAGGCGCTCGAATGGGACGACGACGACGCCACCAGCCTCCACGGCGTGGCGCGCAATCGCCTGGGCCACGCGATCGCGACCGGCCGGCTGCTGCCGGCGGATGCGCAGGGCGTCGCGCGCATCGGCCGCATGGCCGTCGAGCGCGTGCTGCGCGGCCAGGGCCATGGCGAACGGGTGCTGCGCGCGCTCGAGGCCGCCGCCCGCGCCCGCGGCGACAAGGCGGTGGCGCTGCATGCCCAGCGCAGCGCCGAGCGTTTCTATGCGCGCTTGGGCTACGAGCCCGTGGGCGAGCCCTTCGAGGAGGCGGGGATCGCGCACATCACGATGCAGCGGGCCCTGTAGTCCATTCACGCGCGGCGGCGCACGGGCCCGCATCCGGCCCGTTCACCTCTTCAGATGTCTTCCAGCAGCGGATAGGGCAGGGGCTGGACGGTCAGCGGCACCTCGCCCGCGCGCAGGCCGCCGGCTTCCAGGGCCGCGGTCTGCATCGACACGAACGCCGCCCAGCCGCCGCCCGGTGCCGGGGCCGCCGCCGCCACGGTGCCGACGGGCTGCTCGGGGTCGGCGCCGAAGACCTCCTGGCCGGCGGCCAGGGGCGCCTCGGCCGTCATCACATAGCCGCGCCGCTTGAGCGTGCCGCGAAACTGGCTGCGGGCGACCACCTCCTGGCCGGGGTAGCAGCCCTTCTTGAAGTTGACGCCGCCCACGGACTCGTAATTGAGCATCTGCGGCACGAAGGCGTCGGCGACGGGCGCGCTGATGGTCACCACGCCGCTCATCACCTCGCTCCAGGCCCAGGTCTCGGGGCTCAACGTGCTGCCGGCCGGGGCGGGCGTGCCCGCCGGGGCCAGCCACAGGGCACGCGGCACGCCTTCGCAGCCGTGCAGGGCCACGACGCTCAGGCCCTCGGCGGGCGCCAGGCGCTGGCCGGGCGCCGCGGCAGGGTCGGCGCCGGCCGCCGCGATGGCCGCGCCGGCCAGGCCGCGCACATCGAAGTCGGCCGTGGCGTCGCTCAGTTTGACCTTGGCGCGCAGCACGAACATCGACAGCCGCTTGAGCGTGGGTGCCAGCAGGTCGCGCGCGCAGACCAGCAGGAACTGCTCCGGCGCCTGCCGCCAGGCGACGAAACTGGCCAGCATGCGGCCCTTGGGCGAGCACAGCGCCGCCAGGCGGGCCGTGTCGTCCTTGAGGAGCAGGAAGTCCTGCGTGAGCTGGCCATGCAGGAAGGCCGCCGCATCGGCGCCCTCCGCGCGGATCACGCCCAGCGCCGCAAGCGGGGGCGTCACACCTTGAAAAAGGGGAGAGGTCATGCCTGAATTATCATGGCCGGCTTTTGGCGGCGCCTTGCGCGGGACACTCGCTCCAGCCCGCGCCGCCGGCCCCGGCGGCCCGCCGATCCCGCCCTTCGGCCGTTCCCGATCCACCCATCCGCCGTGCGTCGTTTTTTCGCCTCCCTGTTCCTGCTGGTCTTGCTGTCGGTGCTGGCCGTGGGCGGCTGGGCGCTCTGGTGGCTGCACCAGCCCCTGCGTCTGCCAGCGGCCAGCGTCGACCTCTCGGTCGAGCCCGGCACCACCCCGCGCGGCGTGGCACAGGCCGTGGCCGATGCCGGTGTGGCGGTCGATCCGCGGCTGCTCTATGCCTGGTTCCGTGTCTCGGGCAAGGACCGGCAGATCCGCGCCGGCAGCTACGAGATGGATGCCGGCGTCACGCCGCGCCTGCTGCTCGAGATCCTGGTGCGCGGCCGCGAGGCCACCCGCAGCGTGGTGCTGGTGGAGGGCTGGAACATCCGCCAGGTGCGCGCCGCGTTGGCCAAGGCCGAGATGCTCAAGCCCGAGACCGCCGCGCTCTCCGACGCCGACCTGATGGCGCGCCTGGGCCGGCCGGGCCAGCATCCGGAAGGCCGTTTCTTCCCCGACACCTACACCTATTCCAAGAACTCGACGGACGTGGCGCTGCTGCAGCGCGCCCTGCGTGCCATGGACCGCAAGCTCGAGGCTGCCTGGGCCGCCCGCGCGCCCGACCTGCCGCTCAAGTCGCCCGAGGACGCGCTGATCCTCGCCAGCATCGTCGAGAAGGAAACCGGCAAGGCCAGCGACCGCGCCGAGGTGGCCGGCGTCTTCATCAACCGGCTGCGCGTCGGCATGCCGCTGCAGACCGATCCCACCGTCATCTACGGCCTGGGCGACGCCTTCGACGGCAACCTGCGCAAGCGCGACCTGCAGACCGACACGCCCTGGAACACCTACACGCGCCAGGGCCTGCCGCCCACGCCCATCGCGATGCCGGGCAAGGCCTCGCTGCTGGCGGCCGTGCAGCCGGCACGCACCAAGTCGCTGTACTTCGTGTCGCGCGGCGACGGCACCAGCCAGTTCAGCGAGACGCTCGACGCGCACAACCGCGCGGTCAACCAATACCAGCGGGGAGGGCGGTGAGCATGGATCAGCAGGCGGGCCGGGGGCAGTTCATCAGCCTGGAGGGCATCGACGGCGCCGGCAAGTCCAGCCACCTCGATGCGATCGAGCGGCTGTTCGCTGCGGCCGGCCGCGAGGTCGTGCGCACGCGCGAGCCCGGCGGCACGCCGCTGGCCGAGTCGCTGCGCGCGCTGGTGCTGAACGAAGCCATGGACCCGCTCACCGAGTCGCTGCTGGTCTTTGCGGCCCGGCGCGACCATGTCGTGCAGGTGATCCAGCCGGCCCTGGCGCGCGGTGCCGTGGTGCTGTGCGACCGCTTCACCGATGCCACCTTCGCCTACCAGGGCGCGGGCCGCGGCTTCGACCTCGCGGTGCTGCAGACGCTGGAGCGCTGGGTGCAGCAGCAGGAGGCCGGGTCGGCACTGCTGCAGCCCGGGCTCACGCTGTGGTTCGACCTGGCGCCCGAGGTCGCCGCGGAGCGCCTGGCCGGCGCCCGCATGCCCGACCGCTTCGAGGCCCAGCCGGCCGAGTTCTTCCGCCGCGTGCGCGAGGGCTACGCAAGGCGCGCCGCGGAAGAGCCCGGCCGCTTCGCCCGCATCGACGCCGACAGGGATCGCGAGGCTGTATGGGTGCAGGTCGAAGCCGCCCTGCAGGAGCGCGGATGGCTGAACTGAACGAGGCGCCCGCGCTCTCGCCCTGGCTGGCCCGCGCCCGCGACCAGCTGCTGCGCCAGCGCGGCCATGCGCTGCTGCTGCAGGGGCCGTCAGGCCTCGGCCAGTACGACTTGGCGCTGGCCCTGGCCGCCGCGTGGCTGTGTGAGCAGCCCACGGTGGAGGGCGCCTGCGGCCACTGCCCGAGCTGCCATGCCATCGCCGTGCGCACCCATGCCGACCTCGCGGTGCTGATGCCCGAGGTCGCCATGATGGAGCTGGGCTGGCCCATCGACGAAAAGGCCCAGGCCGAGATCGACGACAAGAAGCGCAAGCCCAGCCGCGAGATCCGCGTCGAGGCCATGCGCGACGCCGTGGGCTTTGCCCAGCGCACCAGCGGGCGCGGGCGCGGCAAGGTGGTACTGGTCTATCCGGCCGAGCGCATGAATGCCATCTCGGCCAATGCGCTGCTCAAGACGCTGGAGGAACCCGTCGGCGACGTGCGCTTCGTGCTCGCCACCGAGGCCGCCTGGCAACTGCTGCCCACCATCCGCAGCCGCTGCCAGGCCTTCACGCTGCCCTGGCCGGCCGAAGGCGAATCGGAAGCCTGGCTGGCGATGCAGGGCGTGCCGGCGGCCGAGGCCCATGCGCTCCTGCGGGCGGCAGGCGGCCGGCCCTCCGACGCGCTGCGCCTGGCGCGTGGCGGCACCTCGGCCAAGGCCTGGTCGCTGCTGCCGCAGGCCATGCGCCGCGGTGACGTCACGGCGCTGGCGGACCAGCCACCGCCCGCCGCCATCGACACGCTGCAGAAGCTCTGCCACGACCTGATGGCGGTGGCCGGCGGCGGGCAGCCCCGTTTCTTCGAGGCCGCCTCGCTGCCGGCACCGCCGTCGGCGCCGGTGCTGGCGCGCTGGTCGGCGTCGCTGCTCAAGGCGGCCCGCACCGCCGAGCATCCGTTCAACGCGGGGCTGATGATCGAGGCCCTGGTGAGCGAGGCGCAGGCCGCCCTAAACTCCCGCAGCCCCGAACGCCCATGAACGCGACCGCCGCCCCGTCCGCCCCGATCCCGCGGCCCAGCGTCATCCAGCTGGCCATCAAGGAGAAGGGCGCGCTGTACGCGGCCTACATCCCGCTGTTCGCCGATGGCGGCATCTTCATTCCCACCGCGCGCGAATACCGCCTCGGCGACGACGTCTACGTGCTGCTGACCCTGCCGGAGGATCCGCAGCGCTACCCGGTGGCCGGCAAGGTGGCGTGGATCACGCCGCCACAGGCTGCGGGCAACCGCTCGCCGGGCATCGGCATCCGCTTTCCGGGCGACGAGAAGTCGCGCCAGCTCAAGGCCCGCATCGAGGAGATCCTCGGCGCCAGCCTGGCCTCCGACCGGCCCACCCAGACCCTCTGACGTGCCGGCCTCGCACGAGGCGCCGCGTCCCTTGCCTTCTTCTTCGCTTCGCCCATGTTCGTCGACTCCCACTGCCACCTCACCGAGCCCTCGCTGCTGCCCGACATCGACCGCATCCGCGCCGACATGGCGCAGGCGCAGGTCGACCGCGCGCTGTGCATCTGCACCACGCTGGAGGAGTTCGAGGCCGTGCAGGGCCTGGCCGCGCGCTTCGACAACTTCTGGGCCAGCGTGGGCGTGCATCCGGACAACGAGGACGTGCGCGAGCCCGACGTGGACCTGCTGGTCGCGCTGTCGGCGCAGCCCAAGGTGGTGGCCATCGGCGAGACCGGCCTGGACTACTACCAGATGGACGCCCGCAAGGGCGGCCGCACCGTGGCCGACCTGGACTGGCAGCGCGAGCGCTTCCGTGTGCACATCCGCGCCGCGCAGCGGGTGGCCAAGCCGCTGGTGATCCACACGCGCGAAGCCTCGGCGGACACGCTGGCCATCCTGCGCGAGGAAGGCGAGGACGGCCGCGAGGGCGCCGCCGGCGGCGTCTTCCATTGCTTCACCGAGACGGCCGAGGTGGCCCGCGCCGCGCTCGACCTGGGCTTCTACATCTCCTTCTCGGGCATCCTGACCTTCAAGAACGCCCAGCACCTGCGCGATGTGGCCGCCTTCGTGCCCATGGACCGCGTGCTGATCGAGACCGACAGCCCCTACCTGGCGCCCGTGCCCTATCGCGGCAAGACCAACAACCCGTCGTACGTGCCCTACGTGGCCAAGCAGATCGCCGAGCTGCGTGGCATGACGGTCGAGGCGGTCGCCGAGGTCACCAGCCGCAACTTCGAACAGCTTTTCAAGGTCCACGCCCAATGAGCCTTCCTGCCCGCGCCTCCATCGCTCGCCGCACCCTGTTCGCCTTCGCGGCGGCACTGGCCGCGGCCTCCTGCGCCACGGCCAGCCCCAGCGACGACTTCTTCCGTGCCGTCATCAGCGACAACCCCGGCGCAGTGGAGCGGCTGCTCAAGCAGGGCTTCGACCCGAACGGCCGCGATCCCAAGGGCCAGACCGGTCTGCTCCTGGCGCTGCGCGAGCCTTCGCCGCGCGTGGCCAAGGTGCTCATCGCTTCGCCGCGCGTCAACGTCGACGCCACCAACGCCAGTGACGAGACGCCGCTGATGATGGCGGCGCTCAAGGGCCAGCGGGAGTACGTCGACCTGCTGCTGGCCCGCGACGCGGCCGTCAACAAGCCAGGCTGGGCGCCGCTGCACTACGCGGCCACCAACGGACACATCTCGATCATGAAGCAACTGCTGGAGCAGCATGCCTTCATCGACGCGCAGTCGCCCAACGGCACCACGCCGCTCATGATGGCCGCCATGTACGGCTCTGCCGAGGCCGTGAAGCTGCTGCTGGACGAGGGTGCCGACATCGCCATGAAGAACCAGCTGGGCATGACCGCGCTGGACTTCGCCAAGCGGGGCAACCGTCCCGACGCGGTCGAAATGCTTACTCGCGCGCAGCAACTCAAGCCCCGTCCGGCGGGCGCCGGCAAGTGGTGAAAGGCCGCTCCTAGAACTTTCGGATTCAACGCTTCGCCGGGCTGACAAGCCCCGTTCGAAAGTGCTTGCAAGCGTGCGGCAAGCGATGGCCCAATGCCCGCGTAACGTCCCGTTTCAAGGTGACATCGGGCGTGCGGCTTGACGGCCGTGCCGCCACGATGTCGCCCTGTCCTGCGGCCCGGGCGTGGGGCCGCCGTCCAGTGTCTATGAGTTCCCTTTCCGTCTCTGCTCCGGCCATGCATGCCGAGCACCTCGACGCGGCCGAGTTGCGTCGGATGGTGCGGCACGACCAGATGGTCGCCGTGCGCCACAGCGTGCTGGCCGCCATTCCCATCAATGCCGTGCTGACCGTGGCAGCGTTGCTCATGGCCTACAGCGGTGGCGAGCTGGCCATGGGCGTGGTGTGGGCGATGCTGTCTGCCCTTGTCAACATCACGCGCGCCATCGTGTGTCGCCTGCCCTACCGCGGGCCCCAGGACGCACCATCGGGCGAACCAGCGGCGCCCGCGCTGAGCGGGCGCTGGTGGCGCACGCGCAGCGTCGAATGGCACCTGCGCGCCGCGACGCTGCTGGGGCTGTGCTCGGGCCTGGTTTGGGCCATGGTCCCGCTGCTGTGCGACGGCTACACCTCGCCGCAGACCCTCTTCTACCTCACGGTGGTGTGCGGCATCACCGCAGGCTCGGTCACCTATGGCATTGCGTATGCGTGGGTGCCCATCTTCTTCATCACGCCGGCGTTGCTGTCGGTGGCGGCCTGCCTGTTGGTGGCCGGCGGCTTCGAGCGGCAGATGCTCGCGCTGATGGTGTTCGTCTACCTGGCCGCGCTGATCCGCAGCGGCGTGCAGAGCGAAGCCGCCTTCAAGCGCGGCAGCCGGCTCAAGAACGAGGCCACCGCCATGGCGGACCGCCTGCGCCAGGCCCACGAGTCGTCGCAGGCGGCGGCGCGGGAGCTGGAGTTCCGCGCGATGCACGACCCGCTCACGCGGCTGTTCAATCGCGACGGCTTTGCCGATGCGGCGGGCCGGCGCCTCGCAGCGGCCGGCGAGCGCGAGCAGTGCCTGCTGATGCTGGACCTGGATGGCTTCAAGGCCATCAACGACGTGTTCGGCCATGGGGTGGGCGACCGCGTGCTGCAGGACGTGGGCCGCTGGCTCAGTAAGGAGCTGGAGCGGCTCGACGCCGTGGTGGGCCGATGGGGCGGCGACGAGTTCGTGGTGCTCTACGACGTGCCCGGCTCCGCGCAATCGCCCGAGCAACTGGCGCGGCTGCTGACGCAGCGCATTCCGCAGGCCAGCGTGATGGAAGGCGGCCAACTGGGGGTAAGCGTGGGCCTGTGCGTCGGGCGCGGCCTGGGCGTGATGGACATGCTCACCTTCGCGGACGAGGCGCTCTACAGCGCCAAGCGGGCGGGAGGCGACAGCTTCCGCTTCTTCGACCATGGACTGCAGCAGGCGTTGATGGTGCGCCGCGATGTGGAGCGCGACCTTGGCATGGGGCTGGAGACGGGCGGCGTCGTGCTGTGGTACCAGCCCATCTTCACTGCGGGCGGCGAGCTGCACAGCTTCGAGGCCCTGCTGCGCTGGCTGCATCCGCGCCACGGCTGGGTCTCGCCCGAGCAGATCGTGCATGCCGCGGCGGCCACGGGCCTGGCGCGGCGGCTGCTGAACCATGTGCTAACCCAAGTGTGCCTGGCCGCGCGCCAGCTCGATGCCGCCGGCATGGGCCATCTGCCGCTGGCGGTGAACGTCTCGCCGCGCGAGATGGCGCACCTGGACGTGGACGACCTGGTGCTCGACACGCTGCAGCGCCATGGCGTGCCGCCGCGGCGCCTGCAGCTGGAGATCACCGAGGAGGTGGCCCTCAACGCCGAGAGCACGCAGGGCAAGCTCGCGCGGCTGGCCGCCGCGGGCGTGGCGATTTCCATCGACGACTTCGGCGTGGGCTATTCCTCGCTGGCCTCGCTGCGCGGCGACCATGTGCGGCAGGTGAAGATCGACCGCAGCTTCATCTCGGGCCTGGATGCCTCGCGTGACAACCGCCTGCTGGTGGGCACCATCCTGCAGATGGGCCGCTCGCTGGGCATCGACGTCGTGGCGGAGGGCGTGGAGCGGGTGGAGGAGCTGATGGCCCTGCGCGCGCTGCAATGCCCGCTGATGCAGGGCTACCACCTCTGCCGCCCGGCGCCGCTGGACGAGATCGTCCACACGCGCTGAGCCGCGGCGCCCGCAGCAGCGCCTGTCTCAGGTGCCGGCCGCGGCCAGCAGCCGCCGCGCCGCCGTCGCGATGGCGGCGGCGTCCACGCCGAAGAAGTCGCGCAGCGCGGCCCGCGTGTCGCTGCGGCCGAAGCCATCGGTGCCCAGCGTGAGGTAGCGCCGGCCCTCGGGCACGTAGGCGCGGATGGACTCCGGCACGGCGCGCACATAGTCGGTGGCGGCGATCACCGGGCCTTCGCTGGCCGCCAGCAGGCGGGTGATGAAGGGCTCGATGCGCACGGCCGCAGCCTCGCTGGTCAGCAGCCGCGCCTCGCAGGCCAGGCCCTCGCGCGACAGCTCGCTCCAACTGGTGATGCTGAACACCGTGGCCTCGATGCCCTCCATGGACAGCGCCTGCGCGGCCTTGACCACCTCGGGGAGGATGGCGCCCGAGCCCAGCAGCGTCACGCGCCGCGTGGGCGCCGGTGCGCCTTCCGGCCGCTGCCAGCCGTCGTACCGCCAGCCGCCGCGCAGCAGGTCCTCGTGCGCACTCTCGGGCACGTCGGGCTGGGCGTAGTTCTCGTTCATCAGCGTGATGTAGTGGAAGACGTCCCGCTGCTCCACCAGCATCTCCCGCATGCCGGCATCGACGATCACGGCCATCTCGCCGGCGAAGGCCGGGTCCCACGCGCGGCAGTTGGGAATGGTGGCCGCCACCAGATGGCTGCTGCCGTCCTGGTGCTGCAGGCCCTCGCCGCCCAGCGTGGTGCGGCCGGACGTCGCGCCCAGCAGGAAGCCGCGCGCCCGCTGGTCGGCCGCGGCCCAGATGGCGTCGCCCACGCGCTGGAAGCCGAACATCGAGTAGTAGATGTAGAAGGGCAGCATGGCCAGGCCGTGCACGCTGTAGCTGGTGGCCGCGGCCGTCCAGCTGGCGATGGCGCCGGCCTCGCTGATGCCTTCCTCCAGGATCTGGCCGTCGATGGCCTCGCGGTAGCTCAGCACCGAGCCGATGTCCTCCGGCGCATAGCGTTGGCCCACGCTGCTGTAGATGCCCACCTGCTTGAACAGGTTGGCCATGCCGAAGGTGCGCGCCTCGTCGGCCACGATGGGCACGATGCGCGGGCCCAGTTCGCCGTCCTTGAGCAGGTTGCCCAGCAGGCGCACGAAGGCCATGGTGGTGCTCATCTCCTTGCCGGCGGCCTCGGTGGCGAAGCGGGCGTAGCTTTCGAGCGGCGGCACCGGCAGCGTGGCGCAGTCGGTGCGGCGCTGGGGCAGGGCGCCGCCCAATGCGGCACGGCGCTCGCGCAGGTAGCGCATCTCGGGGCTGTCTTCGGCCGGCTTGTAGAAGGCCAGCGAGGTGGCCTGTTCATCGCTCAAGGGCAGGTTGAAGCGGTTGCGGAAGCCGATCAGGTCGGCCTCGTCCAGCTTCTTCTGCGAGTGCGTGGTCATCCTGCCCTGACCCGCCGTGCCCATGCCGTAGCCCTTCTTGGTGTGGGCCAGGATTACCGTTGGCTGGCCGCGATGCGCGGCGGCAGCGGCATAGGCGGCGTGGATCTTTACCAGGTCGTGGCCGCCGCGCTTCAGACGATCGATCTGCTCGTCCGTCATGCCCTGGGCCAGGCGCTGCAAGGCCTCGTTCTGGCCGAAGAAATGGTCGCGGTTGAAGCGGCCGTCCTTGGCGGCGAAGGTCTGCATCTGGCCGTCCACCGTCTCGGCGAAGGCGCGCAGCAGGGCGCCGTCAGTGTCGCGGGCGAACAGGCCGTCCCAGTCGCTGCCCCAGACCAGCTTGACCACGTTCCAGCCGGCGCCGGCAAAGAGCTTTTCCAGCTCGTCGATGATGCGGCCGTTGCCGCGCACCGGGCCGTCCAGGCGCTGCAGGTTGCAGTTGACCACCCACACCAGGTTGTCCAGCTTCTCGCGTGCGGCCAGCGTCAGGGCGCTCATGGACTCGGGCTCGTCCATCTCGCCGTCGCCGAAGAAGCCCCAGACCTTGCGGCCCCCGCAGTCCAGCAACCCGCGGTGCGTCAGGTAGCGCATGAAGCGCGCGTGGTAGATGGCGCTGATCGGCCCGATGCCCATGGAGCCGGTCGGGAACTGCCAGAAGTCCGGCATCAGCCACGGGTGCGGATAGCTCGACAGGCCCCGGGCGCCATTGATCGGCGCGGTGATCTCCTGGCGGTAGTGGGCCAGGTCGTTTTCGCTCAGGCGGCCTTCGAGGAAGGCGCGGGCATACACGCCGGGCGCGCTGTGCGGCTGGAAGAACACCAAGTCGCCCCCGTGCACGTCGGTCCGGCCGTGGAAGAAGTGGTGGAAGCCCGTCTCGAAAAGATCGGCCGCGCTGGCATAGCTGGCGATGTGGCCGCCCAGCTCCCCATAGGCCTGGTTGGCGCGCACCACCATCGCCAGCGCGTTCCAGCGCATCAGTGAGCCGATGCGCTCCTCGATGGCCAGGTCGCCGGGGAAGGGCGGCTGGCGATCCACCGGCACGGTGTTGGCATAGGGCGTGGCCAGCTCCGGTTGCCAGCCGATGCGCTGGGCGCGCGCCAGGCGGGCCAGCTCATCCAGCATCCAGCGGGCGCGCTCGGGGCCATGGGCATGCACCAGCGCGACGAAGGCCTCGCGCCATTCGGCGGTCTCGACGGGGTCGGCGTCGGCGGCACTGGAGTCGGCGGCGGCGAGGGTCAGCAATTGCGCGGCGGGGATGGAGGCATTCATGCTCGGCACTTTAGGCAGGCAGGCGGCAAATGTGCTGTCGGAATCGGGCGCGTCGACCCGGAGGCTGCGGCATAAACTGCCGCCGAACAGCTTGGATGCCGCATGAATAACTTTCCACTCGACACCACGGACCTGCGCATCCTCGACGAGTTGCAGCGCGACGGCAGCCTGTCGAACGTGGAGCTGGCCCGGCGCGTGCATCTGTCGCCCTCGCCGTGTCTGGCGCGCGTGAAGGCGCTGGAGGCCGCGGGCGTCATCGCCCGCTATGTGGCGCTGTGCAGCGCGCCGGCCCTCGGCCTGGGCCTGAACGTGTTCATCTCCATCAGCCTGCGCACGCAGAGCAAGGAGGCGCTGGCGTCCTTCGAACGCCGCATCGCCGAGCATGAGGAGGTGATGGAGTGCTACCTCATGACGGGCGACAGCGACTACCTGATCCGCGTCGCCGTGGCCGACATGGCGGCACTGGAGCGCTTCATCCTGGAGCAGCTCACGCCGATCCCCGGTGTCGAGAAGATCCGCTCCAGCTTTGCGTTGAAGCAGGTTCGCTACAAGACCGCACTGCCCCTGCCGCGGCATTGACCGGGGCGGCCTGCAAGGCCGGCCTGGGGGTTTAAGTCGTGCCTAAGCGATGGCTTCCACAGTCACGCCATCGCAACTCGACACGCAGCCAGGAGGCTCACCATGAACACCCACACGATCCTGCAATCGCCCAAGCGGCTGGTGATCGCCCTTGCTGCCGCAGGCGTGCTCGGCGCCGCGGCCGGCGGGGCCTACACCAGCGCCCATGCCCTGGGCTCCGCGCCCCAGCCGCCCGTTGTGGCCGCAGCGCCGATGGTGGCGCCCATCGCCGCGCCCGACTTCTCGGTCATCACGGCCCAGCAGGGCCCGGCGGTGGTCAACATCAGCGTCTCGGGCATGACCAAGACGGCGCTGGACACCAGCGGTGACGACGACGACAGCGGCAGCGCCGCCATGCCACCCGGCATGTCGCCCAACGATCCGTTCTATCAGTTCTTCCGCCAGTTCGGCGGCGTGCCCGGCCATCGCCAGGGGCCCCAGCGCTCGGTGCCGACGCGGGCCGAAGGCTCGGGCTTCATCCTGAGCCCGGACGGCCTCATCCTCACCAATGCCCACGTGGTCGATGGCGCCAAGGAAGTGACGGTCAAGCTCACCGACCGCCGGGAATACCAGGCCAAGGTGCTGGGCGCCGATCCCAAGACCGACGTGGCGGTGCTCAAGATCAATGCCAAGGACCTGCCCACGGTCAAGCTCGGCAGCCCCAAGGACCTGAAGGTGGGCGAATGGGTGCTGGCCATCGGCTCGCCCTTCGGCTTCGAGAACAGCGTGACGGCCGGCGTGGTCAGCGCCAAGGGCCGCTCGCTGCCCGACGACGGCTTCACGCCCTTCATCCAGACCGACGTGCCGATCAACCCCGGCAACTCGGGCGGCCCGCTGTTCAATGCGCGCGGCGAGGTGGTGGGCATCAACTCGCAGATCTACAGCCGCAGCGGCGGCTACCAGGGCGTCTCGTTCTCGATCCCGATCGACATCGCCATGCGCGTGAAGGACCAGATCGTCGCCACCGGCCATGCCGACCATGCCAAGCTGGGCGTGGCCGTGCAGGAGGTGAACCAGGCCTTTGCCGATTCCTTCAAGCTCGACAAGCCGCAGGGCGCGCTGGTGTCGAACGTGGAGAAGGGCGGGCCTGCCGACAAGGCCGGCCTCCAGTCGGGCGACGTGATCCTGAAGGTGGACGGCGCGCCGATCACCACCTCGGGCGACCTGCCGGCCATCATCGGCCAGATGTCGCCGGGCCAGAAGGCCAGGATCGAGGTCTGGCGCGATGGCGGTGCCAAGGAACTGACGGCCCAGCTGGGCAACGCCAGCGAAAAGACCAAGGTGGCCAAGGCCGACGAGACCGTCGGCAAGGGCAAGCTGGGTCTGGCGCTGCGCCCACTGCAGCCCCAGGAGCAGAAGGAGGCCGGCACCAACGGCGGCCTGCTGATCGAGGACGCACGCGGCCCCGCCGCCAGTGCCGGCATCCAGCAGGGCGACGTGCTGCTGGCCATCAACGGCACGCCCGCCCGGAGCGTGGACCAGGTGCGCGAAGCCGTCGCCAAGTCCGACAAGTCGGTGGCCCTGCTGATCCAGCGCGGCGACGAGAAGATCTTCGTGCCGGTGCGCATCGGCTGACGGGCACCGGGCCCGGAGGAAGCGCCCGAGCACCGGCGCTTCCTCCGCGGCCATGTTCCACAGGAGCCGACCGGTGCCGTGCGCGCCGGTCGGCTCTTTTCTGCCGGCAGAGCGCAGCCGGTGGCCGGGCCCGCGCAACGTGGTCACCTGCGCGCCCGGGGCGTCGGCGTAGGACGGCGCCGCTTTCGCGTCGCCACGCTGGCGACTTCAGCTTGCGCTAAGTTGTGCGACGCAGCATGAAGACTCACCATCCACTTTGCCCCCGTACCCCATGAAAGCCTCGGACCTGCGCGAACGCGCCTTTGCGATGCCCTTCACCAGCCCGGCCTTTCCGCCTGGCCCTTACCGCTTCGTCGACCGGGAGTTCATCGTCGTCACCTACCGCACCGATCCCGACGCCTTGCGCGCCGTGGTGCCGGAACCGCTGGAAATTGCAGAGCCGGTGGTCAAGTACGAATTCATCCGCATGCCCGATTCCACCGGCTTCGGCGACTACACCGAGTCGGGCCAGGTGATCCCGGTGCAGCTGCGCACCGCCAAGGGCGTGGAGAAGGGCGCGTATGTGCATGCCATGTACCTGAACGACCATCCGCCCATCGCCGGCGGGCGGGAGTTGTGGGGCTTTCCGAAGAAGCTGGCCACGCCCCGATTCGGCTACGAAACCGATGTGATCGTCGGCACGCTCGACTACGGCGCCGTGCGCGTGGCCACCGCCACGATGGGCTTCAAGCACCGCACGCTCGATCACGGGCCGATCCTCGACGCCATCGCTCAGCCCAACTTCCTGCTCAAGATCATTCCGCACGTCGACGGCACGGCCCGCATCTGCGAGCTGGTGCGCTACCACATGGTCGATGTGCAGCTCAAGGGCGCCTGGACGGGCCCCGGCTCGCTGGAGCTGCATCCGCATGCGCTGGCGCCGGTCGCCCAGCTGCCCGTCCTGGAGGTGCTGTCCACCGTGCACTACATCGCCGATATGACGCTGGCGCTGGGTACCGTCGAACTCGACTATCTGAAGTAGTCGGCCACGCGCCGGGCCTCGAGCCCCTTTCCCATTTCTTCAACCTCGCATCGAAAGGAACCCCCATGCAACTCAAGGACAAGGTCGCCTACATCACCGGCTCGGCCAGCGGCATCGGCAAGGAGATCGCGACGCTCTTCGCGCAGGAGGGCGCCAAGATCGTCATCGCCGACCTGAACAAGCAGGCAGCGGAGGCGACGGCCGCCGAACTGAAGGCGACGGGCGCCCAGGCCATCGGCGTGGCGGTGGACGTCACCGACGAGCAGCAGGTCGATGCGTCCGTCGAAGAAGCCGTCAAGGCCTTCGGCGGCATCGACATCCTGGTGAGCAATGCCGGCATCCAGATCGTGCACCCCGTCGAGGAATTCGGCTTTGCCGACTGGAAGAAGATGCTGGCCATCCACCTGGACGGCGCCTTCCTCACCACCCGCGCCTGCCTCAAGCACATGTATGCGCAGGGCCGTGGCGGCAGCGTGATCTACATGGGCTCGGTGCACTCCAAGGAGGCCTCGATGCTCAAGGCGCCCTACGTCACGGCCAAGCACGGGCTGATCGGCCTGGCCAAGACGGTGGCCAAGGAAGGCGCCAAGCACGGCGTGCGGGCCAACGTGATCTGCCCCGGCTTCGTGCGCACGCCGCTGGTGGAAAAGCAGATTCCCGAGCAGGCCAAGACCCTCGGCATCTCCGAGGAGGAGGTGGTGAAGAACGTGATGCTCAAGGAGACGGTGGACGGCGAGTTCACCACGACCGACGACGTGGCGCGGGTGGCGCTGCTGTTCGCGGCCTTCCCGAGCAATGCGCTGACCGGCCAGTCGCTGGTGGTCAGCCACGGCTGGTTCATGCAGTGAGCGTCATCGACCAGCGCTCGGCCACCAGCGGGCCGCTGCCGTAGCCCTCGTGCGGCTCGCTGGTGTCGAGCGCAAAGCCGCGCGCGGCATACAGGGCGCGGGCGGCTTCGAGGCAGCTGTGGGTCCACAGGATCATCTGCTTGTAGCCACGGGCGCGCGCGAAGGCGATGCATTCGTCGACCAGCTTGCCGCCCAGGCCCAGGCCGCGCGCTTCGGGCTTCAGCACCAGCAGGCGCAGCTGCGCCACCCCGGGGCTGTGGCGGATCACGAAGACGGCGCCCACGCGCTGGCCGTCCAGCTCGGCGATCCAGCCCTTCTCCCATGCCGGGTCGTGGGTGCGCAGCCATTGGGCGGCGATGTCGGCGACGGCGGCCTCGAAGCGGCCGTCCCAGCCGTACTCGCGGGCATAGACCTCGCCGTGCTGCTGCACCACCCAGCCCAAGTCGCCCGGGGCAGGGTCGCGCAGCACGGCGGTGCGAAGGGGCGCGGGCTTGGCTTCAAACAGGGTCTCCACCCGTGCAAGTGCTTGGACCAGTTCGTCGCGCGCGGCCGGCGCGAGCGGCGCCAGCAGGGCGGCCGCGGCATCGCGCGAGCGCTGCTGCAGCGGTGAGAAGGCCACATGGCCCGCCTCGGTGAGCGACAGCCGCTGCTGCCGCGCGTCACGCGCATCGGTGGCGCGGGCCAGCCAGCCCAGCGATTCGAAACGCTTGAGCAGGCGGCTGAGGTAGCCCGCATCCAGGCTCAGCGCCTGGGCCAGCTCGCGGGCGGTGAGGCCGGGCTGGTGCGCCAGCTCGTAGAGCACCCGCACCTCGGTCAGCGAGAGCTCGCTGCCGAGGTAGGGCTCCAGCACGCCGATGCGCTGGGTGAAGAAGCGGTTGAAACGGCGCAGGGCCTTGACGGCATCCACCGGGACGGCAGAGGCGGCGGGCGACGAGGCAGAAGCGGGCAACTCAGGCATGCGTGCCATTGTCAACCAATAAAGTTGACTAAAGCAACAAAATCCGCCTTTGCCTTGCCTCGCGCGTCCTCAAAGCGCTTGCGTGTCCCCATCCGCCGCCAGCCGCTCGGCGCTCCGGCGGCCGAACAGCCAGAACAGCGCCGGCGTCAGGAAGGTGTCGAGCAGCGTGGCGCTCACCAGTCCCGAGAAGATCACCACCGCCACCGGATGCAGCACCTCGGTGCCGGGCCGCTCGGCCTCGAACAGCAGCGGTGCCAGCGCGAAGGCCGTCACCAGCGCCGTCATCAGCACCGGCGACAGCCGCTCCAGCGAGCCGCGCGCGATCATGCGCGGCCCGAAGGCCTCGCCCTCGAAGCGCATCAGGTTGACGTAGTGGCTCACCTTGAGGATGCCGTTGCGCACCGAGATGCCCGCCAGCGTGATGAAGCCCACCAGCGCCGCCACCGACAGCGGCTGCCCCGACAGGGCCAGGCCCGCCACCGCCCCCACCAGCGCCAGCGGGATGTTGGCCATGATGAGCACCGACAGCACCGCCGAGCGGTAGCGGCTGTACAGCACCACGAACATCAGCGCCAGCGAGACCAGCGACAGCAGCCCGACCAGCCGCGATGCCTCCTCCTGCGCCTGGAACTGCCCCCCCAGGGTGATGAAGTAGCCGGCCGGCAGCGGCGTCTGCGCCACCGCCGCCCGCATGTCGGCCACCACGTCGGACAGCGGCCGGCCCGAGGCGTTGGCCGAGAGCACGATGCGCCGCCGGCCGTCGTCGCGGCTGACCTGGTTGGGCCCGTCGCCCTCCTCGATGGTCGCCAGGCGCGACAGCGGCACGGGGCCCAGCGGCGTGTCGATCAGCAGCCGGCCCAGGCCGTCGACGGAGCGCGCCGGCTCGGGCAGGCGCAGCACCAGCGCGAAGCGGCGGCCGTCCTCCACGATCTGCGACAGCTTCTCGCCCTCGACCATGCGTTCGAGCGTCTGCAGCACCTGCGGCGCCGGCACGCCGTATTGGGCGGCGCGGTCGTAGTCCACGCGCACCTTGATCTGCGGCGCCAGCACCTGCTTCTCGACCTCCAGGTCGGCCACGCCGGGGATGGCGGCCAGCCGCGCCCGCAGCAGCTCGGCCTGGCCGCGCAGCACGTCCAGGTCTTCGCCGAAGACCTTGATGGCGATCTGCGCCCGCACGCCCGAGAGCATGTGGTCGATGCGGTGCGAGATCGGCTGGCCGATGCCGATGGCGGCCGGCAGCGGGGCCAGCCGCTGGCGGATGTCGGCGGTGATGGCGGCCATGGGGCGCGTGAGTTCGCTGGCGGGTTTGAGGCCCACGTCGAGCTCGCTCACGTGCACGCCCTCGGCATGCTCGTCCAGCTCGGCCCGGCCGCTGCGGCGGCCGACGTGCGTCACCTCCGGCACCTGGCGCACCAGGCGTTCGGCCTGGCGGGCGAGGGCGCTGCTCTCCTCCAGCGTCACGCCCGGGTTCAGCCGCAGGCCGACGAGCAGCGTGCCCTCGTTGAAGGGCGGCAGGAAGGTGGTCGGGAAAAAGGGCACGGCCACGGCCGCGGCCGTCACCGCCACGGCCGCCGCGGCCACCGCGATGCGGGGCCGGCGCAGCACCGCCTCCAGGCCGCGCGCATAGCGGGCCTTGAGCCAGGCCAGCAGCCGCGTGTCGCCGTGCTCCAGCCGCTTCATGCGCGGCAGCAGCCAGTAGCTCAGCACCGGCGTCACCGTCACCGACACCAGCAGCGAGGCAAGCGTGGAGACGATGAAGGCGATGCCCAGCGGCACGAAGAGCCGGCCCTCCAGCCCCGGCAGCGCGAACAGCGGCACGAAGACCAGCACGATGATCACCGTCGCATAGAGGATGGCCGAGCGCACCTCCATCGAGGCGCGTGTGACCACCGTCAGCACACCCAGCCGCTCGGCCTCGGGCCGGGCGCGGTTCTCCTTCAGGCGCCGCATGATGTTCTCCACGTCCACCACCGCGTCGTCCACCAGCCCGCCGATGGCGATGGCCAGGCCGCCCAGCGTCATGGTGTTGATCGACAGCCCGAAGGCGCGGAACACCAGCGCCGTCGCCAGGATGGAGACCGGAATGGCCACCAGCGCGATGAGCGTGGGGCGCAGCGTGCCCAGGAAGAAGAACAGGATCAGCGCCACGAACACCGCCGCGCCCACCAGCTTGCCCTGCAGCGTGTCGATGGAGGCCTCGATGAAGCGGGCCTGGCGGAACGTGACGCGCGGCTTTTCCATGCCGGGCGGCAGTGCGGCGGCCAGGCCGTCCAGCGCGGACTCGATCTGCCGCGTGAGCGCGATGGTGTCGGCCGCCGGCTGCTTCTGCACGCCCAGGATGACGGCGGGCCGGCCTTCGAAGCCGGCGTCGCCGCGGCGGATGGCGGGCGCGAAGTCCACCTGCGCCACCTGCTGCAGCAATATCGGCTGACCGTTGCGCGCGCCCAGCGCCAGGCGGCGCAGGTCGTCCAGCCGCGCGGTGCGGCCCAGGTGGCGGATCAGGTACTCGCGACCGTTGAGCGACAGGAAGCCGCCCGAGGTGTTGGCCGCGAAGCCGCGCAGCGCGGTGGCCAGCGCATCGGCCGAGATGCCCAGCTGCGCCATGCGCGCCGCGTCGGGCTGCACCTGGAACTGCCGCACCTCGCCGCCGATGGGGATCACCTGCGCCACGCCCGGCACCGACATCAGCCGTGGGCGCAGCACCCAGTCCGCGTACTCGCGCACCAGCATGGGCGAGATCCGCTGCGGATCGACCGGAATGGCGATCTGCATGATCTCGCCCATCACCGAGCTGACCGGGCCCATGCGCGGCACGGTGCCGGCGGGCAGGCCTTCCTCCATGGCCGACAGGCGTTCGGACACCAGCTGCCGGGCGCGGAAGATCTCGGTGCGCCAGTCGAAGGTCACGTACAGGAAGGACAGGCCGGCCGAGGACACCGAGCGCACCGTCTCCACGCCGGGCAGGCCGCTCATGGCGGTCTCCAGCGGGAAGGTGATGAGCTGCTCCACCTCTTCGGGCGCCATGCCGCCGGCTTCGGTCATGACCGTCACCGTGGGCTTGTTGAGGTCGGGGAACACGTCCACCGGCGTGCGCGTCAGCGTGTACGCGCCGTAGGCCATCGCCGCGAGGGCGAGCACGATCACCAGCAGCCGGTTGCCCAGGCTGCGTTCGAGGAGCCACTTGAACATGGTGGGTGCGGCCTCAGCGGATCTGGTTGATGAGCGTGGCGCCGTCGGTGACGACGCGCTCGCCGGGCGCGACGCCCGAAGTCAGGGCCACGCGCAGGCCGTCCAGCGGTGCGGTGGTGACGGTGCGCGGCGCGAAGCGCTCCGGCGCCGTCTTGACCCAGACGATGGTTTCGTTGGCCGCATTGCGCATCAGCGCGGCGCGCGGCACGGCAATCGCCTCGTGCGTGCTGCGGCTGTGCACCTGCAGGCGCACTGGCTGGCCCACGGCCAGCGTCGACAACGCTGCGCCCTGGGCGCGGAAAGCCAGCGGCAGGGCCTGGTCGCGCAGCGCGCGGGCGGCGCCCACGAACTGCAGCGGCACCTGCGTGCCGCCGACGGCGAGCGAGGCGCCGCCGATGTCGCTGGTGAGCGCCGGGTCGTAGGCCAGGGCCTCGATGCGCAGGCGCGCCGGGTCGACGATCTCGAACACCAGCTCGCGCGCGTCGACCACCTGGCCAGCTACGACGGAGGAGGACGCGATGACGCCCGTGGTCGGCGCGACCAGCGCATCGCGGCCCGACAGTCCGGTGCCGATGGCACCGGCCCGCTCGCGGGCGGCCGCCACTTCGCTTTCGAGCGCCTCGATCTCCTTGCGGGGCACGGTGTCGGCCAGCTCGCGCAGGCGCGCCAGGCGCTTTTCGGCGAGTGCACCGGCGGCCCGCAGCTCGGCCAGCTGGGCGGCCTGCGCGGCCCGCTCCAGTGGCGCGGCGGCCGGTTGCACCCAGGCCAGCACCTCGCCCTTGCGCACGGCCTGGCCGGGCTCGGGCAGGCCGCGCGGGCCGGGCACGATGCGGCCGGCGACCAGGGCCTGTACCTTGCCGCCGCTCTGCGGATCGCTGACCACGCGGCCGTCAAGCTCGATGCTGCGCGGCAGGGCGGCGAGGGTGGTGAAGACGGTGCGCACCGCCAGCTGGCGCTGGCTGGGCTTGGGCAGGAAGACGCTGCCGTCCGGCAGGCGCTGTGGGCCATTGGCGGCTGCGGCCGGCGGTGCGCCGCCGTGGTCGTGGCCAGCGTCGGCCAGGGCGCCCGTGGGCAGGGCCAGGGAAAAAAGGAGGGCGAGCGTGGCGGTGAGCTGCCGCGGGGTAGAAGAAGGAAAGCGGTTCATGCAGCGGCTCCGTGGGCGGGACGGCGGCGCAGCAGCCAGGCGGCTGCGGCGAGGAGGATGACGAGGGCTGCGGCGCCCCAGGGCAGCAGGTGGCGCCAGGCGGGGGTGGCGTCGGCGTCGTGGTCATGGCCATCGGCGGCCTCGATGTGCCATTCGCCATGCAACTCGTCGCGCGTGTCGCCCACGCTCAGGCGGGCGAGCAGCGGCAGTTCACCGGTGGCCTCGGCCGTGGCCTCGTCCAGTTCGGCTTCGTACGTGCCTTCGCCGTGCGGCTTGGCGACGAAGTCCTTCTCACCGATGCGCAGCGCGATGCGGGCGTCGTTCACAGGCTGGTTGTCGCCATGGCGGTCCAGGTAGAGCGTGAGTTCATGGCCCTGGCGCACGCCGACCAGCTCGAAGGCCTCGGATTCGAGGGCGAAGCGGGGCAGGGCCGCTGCGGCCGGTGCGGCGGGGGCCGCGTCGTGGCTGTGGCCTTCGTCGGCCAGCGCGGCGGGCAGGAAGATGGCGGCGGCCAGGGCCAGCGCGGTGCCTGCAAGGAATTGGAAGTTCATGGGAGGGTTGGGTGTCGGGTTGTCATTCGGGCAGCAGGCCCAGGGCCTGGCGCCATTGCGAGATGGCGGCCGCCAGCTCGATGCGGCTGGCGGCCAGCTGGCGGGCGGCGTCGCCGGCTTCCTGCGTGGTGCGCAGGCGCGTGGGCAGGTCGGATTCGCCGAGGCGGAAGGACTTCTCGATCAGGCCCAGGGTCTGGCTGGCGAGGGCGTCGCGCTCCTCGGCGGCGGCCAGGCGGATGCGGGCCGCGTCCACGCGGGCCCGGGCGGCCTGCTGTTCGGCGGCGAGGCGGCTTTCCTCCAGCCGCCACTGCGCCTCCAGCTCGATGGCCTCGGCCAGGGCCGTGGCCTGGCGAGCCTCCTGCCGCGCGCTTGCGCCGAAGGGAATGCGCAGGCCCACATTGAGCGTGCTGCGCGCCGGCTCGTCGGCGCTGCCGCGCTCGCGGGTGGTGCCCAGCGTCAGCTCCAGGTTGCCGGCGCCCTGGCGGGCCGCCAGCTCGGCCTGGGCACGGGCGATGGCGAGGCGCTGGGCGAGTTCGGCCAGGGCGGGGTGGGCCACGGCGGGCGCCCCGGGCTCGGCGCGCGGCTCGGGTTCTGCTTCGGCGCCGACGTCGTCGACCAGGCGCGCGGGCCCGGCTTCGGACCCGGCGGTGCCGCCGGTCGGCGTGGACCTGGACGCCACCTCGCCTTGCCGGTTGGCCGGTGCCGATTCGGCGGGGATGACCGTCTGTCCGATGCCGGCCTGCAGCAGCGCCGCGCCGGTAGCGCCTGTGGCTGCACCCGTCAGGGCCTGCCAGCGGAGCGCGGCTTCGACCGTCGCGCGCGCGGCCTCGGCCTGCACCGCGCGGGCGGCAGCCACCGTGCCCTGCGCCTGCAGCAAGTCGCTGCGCGCCTGGTCGCCCGCGCGCCAGCGGCGTTCCACGTCGGCGGCCAGGGTGCGGGCATGGGCCAGTTGGGCATCGGCCACCTGCTGCTCGATGCGGCCGCGGGCCCAGGGCCACCAGGCCTCGCGCAGCGCGCCGGCCAGCCGCAGCCGTGCAGCCTGCTCGCGCACGGACACGGCAGCCGCCTCGGCCTGCGCCACGGCCTGGCCGCGGCTGCGCTCGCCCGGCCGCCAGAGCGGAATCGCCAGGCCGGCCTCCCACTCGCGCTGGCCGTCGTTGGCGTTGGCGCGGTCGGTGCGGTGGGTGAATTCGAGCGCCATCGGCTCGGGCGTCCAGGCCGACGCGGCGCGCTGGCCGGCCTCGGCCGCCTGCTGGCGCGCCGCCAGCGCACGGGCTTCGGGCTGACGCGCCCAGGCCTGTTCGAAGGCCTGCCGCAGCGGACCGGGTGCCGCGGGGGCGACGGGGGCCGGCAGCGCCGGCGGTTGGGCCAGCGCCGAGGGCGCCAGCAGAAGCCCAAGCGTCAGCGCGAGCCACGGCCGCCAGGCAGGGTGGGGCCGGGGCGACAAACGCCACGGCCAAGGGGGTGTGAAGGGCATTCCAGTTCTCCAAGGCAAATCGATGTGCGAGGGAGACCGGCAGGCCGCACGCGCCCCCGGCGGGGGGGCGCGCGCATGCAGCGTGTCACTGGCGCGCCAGGCGCGTCAGGCGGAAGGGAAGGGGGTGAAGCTGCAGGCCTTGCCGGTCAGGCAAGGCCAGGCCATTGGGGCCGTTCGGGTGGGGCCAGCGCGCGCACCGCCAGCGGGGCGGCGGCGCCTTCGCGCAATTCGGCCTTGGGAATGGCCGGGGCCTCGGGCGCGATCGCGGTGGCCAGCGCGACGCAGTGTGCGTGGCAGTGGCCGCAGTCCAGGTGGCCCAGCGCGGGTGGCGTGCCCGGCTCGTCGTCGTTGTCGGCGACGTCGAAATGCTGGTGCTCGTGGTGGCCCAGGTGCGCCGTGCCGCCGGCCTCGTGCTGGCAGTAGGCCTTCAGCGCAGCAACGCTGAACTGAAGCGGCATCAGGACCAGCAGGAGGATGAAGAAAAGGCGGCGCACGACGGGCGCGGATTCTAGGGGTGGCCCGTGTCCCGCTCGCGCGGCTTCCCTTCGGGATGAGGGGAGAAGGCCCCGGCCCTTAAAATCGTCGCCTTCTTTCCGCCCGGGCGCCAGCGCGGTTCCCGAACGCAGCATCGCAGCGCAGCGCCGCCCTCCCGCGGCGCCCGACCCATCCCACGCATGAACGCACCCGTCGACGTCTCCTTCTTTGCGCGCGCCGCCAAGCCGATCACCAGCTACCGCAAGTACTGGGCGCAGCGCTTCGGCACGGCGAAGTTCCTGCCGACCTCGCGCGAGGAGATGGCCGCCCTGGGCTGGGACAGCTGCGACATCATCGTGGTGACGGGCGACGCGTACGTGGACCATCCGAGCTTCGGCATGTCCGTCATCGGCCGCACGCTGGAGGCGCAGGGCTTTCGCGTCGGCATCATCGCCCAGCCCGACTGGCAGAGCGCCGAGCCCTTCCGCGCGCTGGGCAAGCCCAACCTGTTCTGGGGCGTCACCAGCGGCAACATGGATTCGATGATCAACCGGTACACCGCCGACCGGAAGATCCGCAGCGACGATGCCTACACCCCCGGCGACGTCGGCGGCAAGCGCCCCGACCGCGCCGCCATCGTCTACAGCCAGCGCTGCCGCGAGGCCTTTCCGGACGTGCCCATCGTGCTCGGCGGCATCGAAGGCAGCCTGCGCCGCATCGCCCACTACGACTACTGGAGCGACAAGGTCCGCCGCTCGATCGTGGTGGACAGCAAGTGCGACCTGCTGCTGTACGGTAACGCCGAGCGCGCCATCGTCGAGGTGGCCCACCGCCTGGCCGCGCGCGAGCCGGTGCAGCAGATCACCGACGTGCGCGGCACCGCCTTCGTGCGCCGCGAGACGCCCGAGGGCTGGTTCGAGCTCGACTCCACCGAGGTCGATCAGCCGGGGCGCGTGGATGCGCACCTGAATCCCTACCTGATGGTGTCGGAGCAGGCCAAGGCCCAGGGGCAGACGTGTGCGCGGGAGGAGGAGGCGAATGCGGTGGCTGATGCAGCCAACGCATCGCGTGGCCCGGTGGCCGGCGACGGCGGGACTGTTCTCCCTCCCCCGCTGGGGGAGGGCAGGGGTGGGGGGGCGGCGAAGCCGCTGGTCTTCGTGCCCAACCCTGCGCTCGCCGCGAAGGCCGCGGGCCCCCGCCCCAACCCTGCCCCAGTGGGCGAGGGCGCGAAAGCCAAGGCCCCGCCGCGCGAGAAGACCGTGATCCGCCTGCCCAGCTACGAGCAGGTCAAGGCCGACCCCATCCTCTACGCCCACGCCAACCGCGTGCTGCATCTGGAGACCAACCCCGGCAACGCCCGCGCCCTGGTGCAGGCCCATGGCGAAGGCAACACCGCCCGCGACGTGTGGATCAACCCGCCGCCCATCCCGCTGACCACGGCCGAGATGGACTACGTGTTCGACCTGCCCTACGCCCGCAGCCCGCATCCGCGCTATGCCGACGAGCACGGTCGCCACGACGGCGCGACCAAGATCCCGGCCTGGGAGATGATCCGCTTCAGCGTGAACATCATGCGCGGCTGCTTCGGCGGCTGCACCTTCTGCTCCATCACCGAGCACGAGGGCCGCATCATCCAGAGCCGCAGCGAGGACTCGATCATTCGCGAGGTGGAGGACATCCGCGACAAGGTCGAGGGCTTCACCGGCGTCATCTCCGACCTGGGCGGGCCCACCGCCAACATGTACCGCCTGGGCTGCCGCAGCCCCGAGATCGAGGCCGCCTGCCGCAAGCCCAGCTGCGTGTACCCCGGCATCTGCCCGAACCTCACCACCGACCACGGCCCGCTGATCCAGATCTACCGCCGGGCGCGGGCGCTGCGCGGCATCAAGAAGATCCTGATCGGCTCGGGCCTGCGCTACGACCTGGCCGTGAAGTCGCCCGAGTACGTCAAGGAGCTGGTGCAGCACCACGTCGGCGGCTACCTCAAGATCGCGCCCGAGCACACCGAGGAGGGCCCGCTCTCCAAGATGATGAAACCGGGCATCGGCAGCTACGACCGCTTCAAGAGCATGTTCGAGAAGTACAGCGCCGAGGCGGGCAAGAAGCAGTACCTCATCCCGTATTTCATCGCCGCGCACCCGGGCACGCGCGACGAGGACATGATGAACCTGGCGCTGTGGCTGAAGAAGAACGGCTTTCGCGCCGACCAGGTGCAGACCTTCTACCCCAGCCCCATGGCCACCGCCACGGCCATGTACCACTCGGGCCGCAACACGCTCACCAAGGTGCGCCGCACCATGCGCGACGAGGCCGAGGAGTCGGTGGACATCGTGCGCGGCGAGAAGCGCCGCCGCCTGCACAAGGCCTTCCTGCGCTACCACGACCCGAACAACTGGCCGCTGCTGCGCGAGGCCCTCAAGGCCATGGGCCGCGCCGACCTGATCGGCAACGGCAAGCACCACCTGATCCCGACCTTCCAGCCGGCGACCGATGGTGGCTACCAGAGCGCGCGGCGCAAGAACTCGACGCCGGCGCCGTCGGCGTCCGTGCCCTCCAGCGCCCGCCGCGTCGGCGCAGCACCGCGGCCGGGCACCGTGCTGACCCAGCACACCGGCCTGCCGCCGCGGGAAACGGGCAGTCGCGCCATGGCCGGCAAGGGCGCCGGCAAGCCGGGCGCACCGCGCAGCCCGGCTGCCGCGCCCGGACCGCGCGCAGCGCGCCGGCCGCGCTGAGCCTCGCGGCGCCTCGGCGCCGGCCTATGATCCGGGCCGCCATGATCCGCATCCACCGCTCGCCCCCTCCCGCCGTCCGCGCCTGAACGGGGGCCGTCCTTCCCGCACCGCAGCCGCTGCCTCGTCCTGAGACAGCGGCTTTCGCGTGCGCGGGCGGCCGGATCTTTCCTGCCGGCACGCACGCGGACGGACCCGAAGGCGGTCCCGCTCCGCCCGATGCCGGCGCATCGGATGCATCGTGATGAACAAGACGACGAGTTCTGCCGCCCTGGCGTGGGGCGGCGTGTGGGCGGCGGGCGCCCTCTGGGGCGTGGGCGCCTGGCTGGCGCAGTGGCTGATCGAGGGCGGCGTGTCGCCCTGGACGCTGGCCCTGGCCCGCTTCGGCTTCGGGCTGCCGCTGCTGTGGTGGTGGCATTGGCGGCGATCGCCCGCAGGCCTGTGGCAACGGTTGCCGTGGGCGCAGCGGGGCGGCATCCTGGCCACCGGCGCGGCGATGGCGCTCAATGTCGGTTGCTGGTTTGCAGGCATCGCCCACCTGGGCGCGGCCGTGCCGACCGTGGTGTCGATCTGCTGCGCACCGGTGCTGGTCGCGGCGATGGCAGTGCTGCGCGGCCACGAGCGGCTGACGGTCGCCCTGACGGTCGGCCTGGCCCTGGCGCTCGTGGGCGTCGGCCTGCTGGTGATGCCGGCGCAGACGCAGATGCCGACTGGCTGGGCTGTGGGCCTGGCCTGGTCCTTCGCTTCGGCTTTCCTCTATGCGCTGGTGGTGATGGGCAACGCCCGTATGCCAGCCGAGGTGCCGGCTGTGGCGGCGTCGGCCTGGAGCATGACGATGGCGACGGCATGCGCCGCCGTGCTGGCCGTGGCGGCCGGACTGGCCTGGCCCGTCACGGCGGGCCGCTGGCTGGGGCTGGTCTACACCGGCGTGCTGGCCACCTCGGCCGGCTACCTGCTCTTCGCCTGGGCGGCACGGCGGCTGACGCCGACCGCCACCGTCGTCGGCACCCTGGTCGAGCCGCTGGTGGCTGCGCTGCTGGCCGCATGGCTTTCGGGCGAGGCCATGGCGCCGCGCCAGTGGCTGGGCAGTGCGTTGCTCGGCCTGGCGATGGTCTGGCTGGTCCGGCGCCGCTGAAGGTGGCGAGGACTGGAGCCGTGGGCACGCCCCGCCTCTTGGCGCGCGTGACGGCGGCTAGGACTTGAACCGGTCGATCACGTTCAGCACCGCCGTCACCGCCGGATCGGCCATGCCAGCATGCCGGCTGGCCACCGCCATCGGCCGCATCAGCGGCGGCGCCATCGGGCGAATGCACACCTCGGGCGCGTCCGCCAGGTCGGCCACTTCCTCGAAAGGGAGGATGGCCGCGGCCTGCGCGGCGGCGGCCAGGCTCTTGAGGGCGCCCGGATAGCTCAACGCCAGGTAGGGCCGGGGGCTCAGGCCCGCCTGCCCGAACCAGCCCGCGATCAGCCCGTGCATCTGCGTGGCGGGCGTGAAGCTGGCCCAGCGCCGGCCGGCCAGCCAGCCGGGCGTGATGGCCTCCGGCGGCGCCCAGGCGGCGGGCAGCAGCACCACCATCGCGTCCTGCCGCCAGGGCTGCAGACGGACCTCGGGCGCGGCGGGTTGCGGGCTGGCGACGATGGCGACGTCCAGCGTGCCAGCCTTCAGGCGCCGCATGGCCTCGGCGGAGCCGACGGCCTCCAGCCGCAATTCGATGTCGGGGTTCTGCGCGTTGAGCTGCTGCAGCATCAGCGGCAGCAGCTGCGTGCTCACGCCGGCCGAGACGGCGACCCGCACCATGCCCGCACGGCCGGCGGCCCGGCGCCGCACGCGGTCGACCAGGTCGTCGCCGGCGGCCAGCAGCTTGCGGCCTTCCTGCACCAGCACCGCACCGGCCGGCGTCAGCTCGGCCTGGCGCCGGCCGCGGATGACCAGCGCGGTGTCGAGCCAGCTCTCCAGCTCCTTCACATGCAGGCTGACCGTGGGCGGTGCGAGGTGCAGCGCCTGCGCGGCGGCGGCGAAGGTGCCCAGGTCGGCGATGGCGATCAGGGTCTGGAGTTGGTCGAGGTTGAGCTGACGCATCAGCAATGATGAAGTGAATGCGCAGTAAATTCAACTTTACGCAAGGTTGGCGGAGCGGGAGCATCCGGGCATGTCGATTCCTGATGCTGCCCACCCCGCTGAATACCCCACCGACGCACAGCCCAATTCCCCGACGAGGGCCACGGTCGGCACAGGCGCCGTGCACTCGCAGGTCGCCTGGAAGAGCGGGGCGGAAAAGGTTGGCGAGGAGATCGCTGACGCGCCGCGCACAGGGCGCCGCTTGCTCGACGCGCTGGTGGACCTGCTGGAGCGCGCCGAGGCCCGCATCAGCGCCAACTTCCGCGTGCCGCCGGGTGGCGGCTGATTCCTCCCTCGGCGGCAGGCCCGCCCGGGTGGCATGTCGCGCTCCAGCGCATACCCGAGGCGGTGTGCTGGAATCTGCCGGATGCCTGCCGCCGCCCTCAGTCTCGACCATCTTCGCCGCTATGCCGTCGCGCGCACGCTGTTCACGCCGACCACGCTGCCGGCGGCCATCCGCCGGCTGGGCTTCGTGCAGGCCGACCCGATCCGCGCGCCGGCCCGTGCGCAGGACCTGATCCTGCGCCACCGCGTCACCGACTACCGTGCCGGCGACCTGGAAGCGCGCTACCCGCGGCTGCAGATCGACGAGGACTGCCTCGTCAACTACGGCTTCCTGCCGCGGGAGCACCTCACGCTGATGCACCCGCGCGAGCCCAGGCGCCCCTGGGATGCCGAGACGCAGCGCAAGGCCGACGATGTGCTGGCCTTCGTTCGTGAGCGCCGCCTCGTGCATCCGCGGGAGGTCGAACTGCACTTCGCGCATGGCCGGCGGCAGAACCCCTGGGGCGGGGCCGGCAACCTGGCCACCCACCTGCTCGACGGCCTGCATTACCGCGGCCTGCTGCGCGTGAAACGCCGCGACAGCGGCACGCGCGTATACGAAGTCGCTGCGCACCCGCCGGCCGACGAAACCCCGGCCGGCCGTGCCCGCCGCGCCGCCGCGCTGATCGATCTGGTGGTGCGGACCTATGCCCCCTTGCCGGCGGCCAGCCTGACCTACCTCGTGCGCCTGCTTGGCTACGGCGCGCCGCACCTGAGCGCCCAGACGCAGGCTGCGCTGCGCCTTGCGCGTCAACACCTCGCCGGCGCCACCCTCGACGGTACGACGTGGTACTGGCCGGCCGACGAGAACCCGCGCTCGCGCCGCTGGGTCGTCGATGACCAGCTGCGCCTGCTCGCCCCCTTCGACCCCATCGTCTGGGACCGCCGCCGCTTCACGCTGCTCTGGGGCTGGACGTACAAGTTCGAGGCGTACACGCCGCCGGCGCAGCGGCAATTCGGGTATTACGCGTTGCCGATGCTGTGGGGGGATCGGGTGATCGGGTGGGCGAATGCTGAGGCGGGCGGACGCGGAGGCGCCGTGAGGCTATGTCAGCTGGACTCTTCGGGGCCCCCTGATCAGTTTCTTCAACGCGCTTCGTGCGAGGAATTGATCCGTATCAGGCAATTTCTGATGGAGCGCATCCGTCAAGCTTGAATAGGGCCGCGATCTACGCCGATAAAAGAAAAGGGACCTGCGTCGCTGGAGTTGACCAAAGTCAATCTAAAGGATACGTTCGGCAATTGAAGGTTCCAGGTAACGAAAGGCCGAGCCTGTTCCTATTAAAGGTTGGCTAACCAGTCAATCATCCAATCGGATGGAAAATTTAGGGACATGGCACTTGCCAAGTAACGTGACGTGAGAGATATTAAAGCTCACTGCAATATCAACGCATTTAAAGTTTTGAAAATTGGGGTTTTCTGATCAAATTAAACTAATTTGTAGAAATAATGAAAATTAAGGCAGTCACCGTCAATCGGTTTCGGGGTTATGAAACCGCAGTTAGGATCGAAATTAATAGTTTATGTGTTTTGGTTGGTCAGAATGATCGCGGCAAATCGACCTTACTCGAAGCGTTAGATATTTTTTTTAACGAGGGGAAGGGGTGTGTCAAACTTGACAAAGACGATATAAATAAAAGCTGCTTGAAAAATGGCGAGGACTGTATAGAGATTGAGGTCGAGTTCTCAGAACTGCCGGAAGAAATACTGCTAGACGTTTCGAACAAAACATCCCTCCAAGATGAGTTCCTGGTAACCCCAGAGGGTACATTGCATGTAATTAAGAGGTATCCGGCCGCAGGCAAAGAAAAGGTATTTATTAGAGCGCTCCATCCGACCGCCGTGAGCTGCAAAGATTTACTCCAAAAGAAAATTCAAGACCTTCGAGCGCTTCTTGAAGAACAAAAGCTGGAGTGTCCAGACAAAACAAAAAGTGCTTCACTCAGAAGATCAATTTGGGATGGGCAGGTCGATCTTCAGTTGAGAGAGTGTGAAATTGAAGTAGCTAAGATCGATGCAAAGAACGTGTGGGAACAGTTGAAACTCCACATGCCGTTCTATACGTTATTTCAGTCCGACAGAAAAAACACGGACACTGATGATGAGGTTCAAGATCCAATGAGGATCGCGGTTAGAGAGATATTAGGCGATCCTGAAATTCAGAAAACGCTCGCCTCCGTGGCGGACACCGTAAAGATGCGCCTTGATTTGGTGGCGGGGCGAACGCTCGAAAAGCTGAAAGAGCTAAATTCTTCTATCGCCGAATCGTTGTCGCCTAAGATTCCGGACACGAGCAGCCTCAAATGGATCGATGTCTTTAAAAACGTGTCGATATCGGGAGATAACGACATTCCGATCAATAAGCGAGGTAGCGGCGTGAAACGCCTTGTGCTGATCAGCTTCTTTCGCGCAGAGGCTGAGAGGCGCCAGTCGGAGGCAAGCTTGCCGAACATTGTGTATGCGATCGAAGAGCCAGAAACGTCGCAGCACCCAGATCATCAGCGCGCTCTAACAGACGCATTAATTTCGCTTTCGAAGGCGAAAAGTACCCAGGTACTGCTGACCACACATAGCCCAGAAATTGTTAAGAAACTTCGTTTTGAAGATATTATTCTGGTTTCCGACCGTACTCCTGAAAAGGTGTCGGCTATTCTCAAACACGAGTTACCCTATCCAAGCCTTAATGAAGTGAATTTTGCTGCTTTTGGCGAGGCGAGTTTTGAATACCACAACGAACTTTACGGCTACATCGAAGCAGAAGGAAAACTAGCTCAATACAGGCACGGAAGGGAGTTGCTCCCTTATAAGAAAATTCGTAGAGACGGGAGTATTGAGACAAAAGAGATTGTTCTTACTGAGTATATTCGGCATCAAATACATCATCCTGAAAATATTAATAATCGTACTTTTAGCTTCCAAGAATTAAAAGAGTCAATAAATTCGATGAGAGAATTCATTAAAATTACAGGCTAGATGGCCTAGGCTCGGCAGATAATTGCGTTAAAAGGTTCGCTTGGGACTGTAAAAACTCCGGTTAATTTTTAAGAAAAATCGGGAGTAATATGATCAATGCCAGCTGGCTAACCGTATTTCCAGTTATTAGGTCTAAAACGGTTTTTGTTTAGACGAGTCCCCGCGCTCGCCGTCCAGTAAATACCTCGTCGCCCCCACCGTCCTTACCACCGCCGACAGCAGCGACCGAAACCACACGTGCCCCGGCGCCAATTGTGTGCGCCCATGCCACAACTGATAGAAGCGCATCGGCGGAAAGTCCACCGGCGCGGGCACGATGGCGAGGGGCAGCAGGCCGGCGTAGTACTGCGCAAAGTGCCGGCTGGTGGTGAAGATCAGGTCGGTTCCGGGCAGCAGGTGCGGCGCCAGGCCGAAGTAGGGCACGGTGACCGTGCCGGTGCGGCTCATGCGCTGGGAGGCGAGGGCGGTCTCGACCACGCCGCGCTGGGTCACGCTGTACAGCAGCGGCACCACGTGCGATCCCTGCAGGTAGTCGGCCAGCGTCATGCGGGCGGCGCAGGGGTGGCGTTCGTCGACCAGGCAGACGATCTCGTCCTCCAGCAGCAGCGTGGTGCGCAGATGTTCCGGCGGCTGGGGCCAGTTGCCGATGACCACATCCAGCTCGCCTTCGGCCAGCGCGGCCTCGAAGTCGTAGTCGGGGCCCAGCGGCTGCAGCACCAGCCGGGCCGCGGGCGCGGTCTCGCGCATGTACTGCGCCACGGCGGCCATCAGGGGCGGGGCCAGGTAGTCCGGCGTGCCGATGCGGAAGACCTGCCGCGTGGTGGCGGGGTCGAAGCTGGATTCGGGCGCGAGCAGCGCGTCCAGCTCGCCCAGCACCAGCCGCACCGAGGCATGCAGCTGCATCGCCCGTTCGGTGGGCACCATGCGCTGCTTGTCCTTGATGAGCAGCGGGTCGCCGAAGATCTCGCGCAGGCGCTTGAGGGCGCTGCTGATGGCGGGCTGCGACTGGTTCATGCGCGCGGCGGTGCGCGAGACGCTGCATTCCGCCATCAAGGTGTGGAAGACGCGCAGCAGGTAGGTGTCGAAAGGGTCGTCGGGTCGGGACATGCGGTGGTTGGCTGCACCGCCTTGGTGCCTCGCCGTCGGAATGGCGGGCCGCCAGCGCCTTGCGGCTGATACGGTGCATTCGGTCTTGGCAATTGGCGTGCCGGAGGGCGCTTCGAACAATGCGGGCATTCCCATTGCTTGCGGCGCCCACCATGTCCGAATCCTCTCTGCCTACCTCGTCCTCCTCCCTGCCGCGCCTTCACCGGCGAGGCGTCCTGCGCCTGATGGCGGCCGGGGCGGCGGCGGGTGCCCTGCCGGCCTTCGCCCAGTGGCCCGAGCGGCCGATCAAGATCGTCGTCACCTTCGCGCCCGGCGGCGCCAGCGACATCCTGGCGCGCGTGGTGGCCGAGCAGTTGGGGCGCAAACTGGGCCAGCCGGTGGTGGTGGACAACCGCCCCGGCGCGGGCGGCACCATCGGTGGCCAAGTGGTGGCCACGGCGGCGCCGGACGGCTACACGCTGATGCTCTCCAACACCACGCCCATCGCCCTGGGCCCCTTCACGCTGGACAAGCAGCCCTACGACCCGGTGGCGGCCTTCAGCCATGTGGCCTATCTGGGCTCGGCGCCGCTGGTGGTCATGGCCAGCAAGGAGTCCGGCATCAAGAGCTGGGCCGATCTGGAGGCGCGCGCCAGGAAGGAAGGCCGGCTGGACTTCGGCTCCGGCGGCCCGGGCTCGGTCGGCCACATCCATGGCGAGCTGATCAAGCGCGTGACGGGCGCCAACATGGTGCACGTGCCCTACCGCGGTGGCGCGCCCATGACCACCGATCTGCTGGCCAACATCGTGCCCGTGGGCATCGACGTGATCACGGCCTATGTTCAGTACTTCAAGACCGGCCAGCTGGTGCCGCTGGCCGTCACGGGCACTACGCGCTCACCGCTGATGCCCGAGGTGCCGACCATGGTCGAGCTGGGCCAGCCCAAGCTGGTGCTGGAGAACTTCTTCGGCATCTCCGGCCCGGCCAAGCTGCCGGCCGACACCGTGACCCGGCTGCATGACGCCACCAATGCGGTGCTGGCCATGCCCGAGGTGCAGAAGAAGATGGTCGACCTGGGCATCGTGGCCCAGCCCGAGAGCACCGCGCGCTTCGAAGGCTTCGTGCGCGAGCAGGTGGCCGTGCTGGGGCCGACGGTGAAGGGCGCGGGCATCAAGCTCTGAGTCCGGGCCGGGGCCGCCGTGGGCGGGCCCACAATCCGCAGCTTTGCCCCAGGAGCTGCGATGACCGATTCCGCCTTGCCCGTGCTCGGGCTGATCGTGCCGCCGGCCGATGGCCAGGTGCCTCCCGAAGGGCCTGCGCTCTACGACGGCCGGGTGCGCTTCATCGCCCGGGGCCTCGCGCTGGCGGCCATCCATCCCGAGGGCTTCGACGCGGTGGAAGGGCGCATCGTCGACCTGGCCCGCGCGCTGAAGGCGGCCGGCGCCCAGGCACTCTCGCTGATGGGCACCTCGCTCAGCTTCTACCGCGGCGCAACCTTCACCGAGGACCTGCGCGCCCGCATGGCGGCAGCGACCGACCTGCCGTGCACGACCATGAGCCACGCCATCGTGCGCAGCCTGCGCCAGCTGGGCGTGCGCCGCGTGGCGGTGGCCACCGCCTACATCGACACGCTCAACGAGCGCCTGGCCCGCTACCTGGAGGGCGAGGGCTTCGAGGTCACGGCCGTCCGCGGCCTGGCCATGACCGGCGTGGAGGCCGTCGGCCAGGTCGAGGCCGGGACGCTGGTCGAGCTGGCCCGCAGGGTCTGCGCCGATGGCCGGCCCGACGGCCTGCTCATCTCCTGCGGCGGCCTGCGCACGCTGGACCTGCATCCGCGCCTGGAGCGCGAACTGGGCCTGCCCGTCACGTCCAGCTCGCCCGCCGGCTTCTGGGACCTGATGCGCACCGCCGGCCTGGATGCTGCCTCGCCCGGCCACGGCCGCCTCTTCGATGCCTGAGGGCCTGCAACTGGACCTGGCCACGCTGCGCGTCGTGGTCACGGCCGCCGAACTGGGCTCGATCAGCGCCGCGAGCGACCGTCTGAACCTGGCCATCGCCGCCGCCAGCGCCCGCATCAGCGCGCTGGAGGAATCGCTGGGCCTGCGCATCTTCGAGCGCTCGTCGCGGGGCGTGCGACTCACGCCGGCGGGTCAGATGCTGGTGCGCCGCGGGCGCGAGCTGCTGGCCGATGCCGACCGCCTGTCGCTCGACCTGCACGACCATGCCCGCGGCCTGCAGGGCCATGTGCGCCTGGCGGCCAACACCTCGGCGCTGGTGGAGGTGATGCCCGCCCACCTGCAGCACATGGCCCGCGCCCATCCGCTGATCCGCATCGACGTGGAAGAGCACGGCAGCCTCGACATTCCGCTGCTGCTGCTCGAAGGCCGTGCCGACCTGGGCATCGTGCACATGGCGCATGCGCCGCACGGCATCGCGCTGACCGATTGCTTCGTCGACACGCTGGTGCTGGTGGTGCCGCAGGGGCACGCACTGGCCATGCGCGAGGCCGCGGCGCTGGCCGATGCGCTGGATGAGGACTTCATCTCTCTGGGCGACGGCACGGCGCTCTCCAGCCGGCTGGCCGCCGCCGCGTCGGTGGCGGGCCGCCTGCTCAAGATCCGCATGCAGATGCGCAGCTTCGACGTGGTCTGCCGCATGGTGGCCGGCGGCCTGGGCGTGGCGGTGCTGCCGCGCGAGGCCGTGGCGCCGCAACTGGCCAGCCTGCCCATCCGCGCCGTGCCGCTGACGGACGCCTGGGCCGTGCGCACGCACCGCATCGCCGTGCGCGAGGGCGTGGAGCTGGCGCCGCCCGCGCGCACGCTGTTCGACGTGCTGGCCGGCCGCGTGCCGCGCCCCGCGTAAACCCTCGTCTTCGCGGATCGCGAAAGCGGCCTTCGCGCCGCGGCGTTGTGGCGGGCGGGGGCGGCTTCCTAGACTGGCCGCGTTCCCCCGAAGACCCGAAGCCAGGAGACACCGCCCCATGAAGATTGCCCGCGTCCACGCCACGCCGCTGAACCTGCCGGTCAGCGTCGGCCATGGCGGCCGCACCAAGACCACTTCGCTCTCGCTGTGCCTGGTCGACATCGAGACCGACGACGGCCGCATCGGCACCGGCATGACCGCCATCACCGAGGAGGAGGCCATCGCCGCCATCGTCAACGAGGTGGCCGCCCATCACCTGGAGGGGCTGGACCCGCTGAACCACGAGCAGGTGTGGGACCGGCTGTACTGGCTGCTCACGCCGCGCGGCCAGTCGGGCTATGCCAGCCACGCCATCGCCGCCATCGACCTCGCGCTGTGGGACCTCAAGGGCCAGGCCCTGGGCCAGCCCTGCTGGAAGCTGCTGGGCGGCGCGCGTGCCCAGGTGCCGGTGTATGCCACCTTCGGCTTCGCCTTCTACGACCGCGACGAGCTGGCCCAGGCTGCGCGCGACTGGGTGGGTCGCGGCTTCACCCGCCTGAAGATGACGGTGGGTCACCACGGCCTGGCCCGTCGCGACGAGCCGCGCCCGCTCGACACGCTGATCGCCGAGGACGTGCAGCGCATCCGCGCCGTGCGCGAGGCGGTAGGGCCCGACGTGCAGATCTACATCGACGCCAACTGCAGCCTGGACTACTTCCACGCGCTGTCGCTGGCGCGCCGGGTGGAGGCCTACGACATCGCCTTCTTCGAGGAGCCGGTGACACAGAACGACATTCCCAACCTGGCCAAGCTGCGGGCCAAGACGGCGATCCCGCTGGCGGCCGGCCAGAACGAGGGCCATGCCAGCCGCTTCCGCGACATGCTGGTGGCGCAGGCGGTGGACGTGGTGCAGCCCAATGCCTGCATCACGGGTGGCTTCACGCAGTGCGCGCGCATCGCGGGCATGGCCGCGGCCTTCAACACGCGCTTTGCCAACGGCGGCGCCTGGCCGCACCACAACATGCACCTGCATGCGGGCCTGGCCAACGGCTCGCTGGTCGAGTACCACTCGGTGGCGGTCGAATGCTGCAAGCAGGTGTTCGACGGCCTGCCCGAGCCGCAGGCCGGCGTGCTCGACCTGCCGCAGGCGCCGGGCCTGGGATTCGCGCCCAACCGCGAGCGGCTGCGCGAGCTGGCCAAGCGCCCGGGCTCGCGCGGCGCCGGCAAGGCATGACGGGCTTCACTCCCTCTCCCGCGAGGGGAGAGAGGGAGAAATCCCCCGAGGCGGGCGGCCCCTGGCGCCCATCGACACAACGGCGCGCAGCGCCAGTCCGCGCCCCCACAAGAAAAGGAGACAACGATGACGCCCCCTCACTTCACCCGCCGCCACGCGCTCGCCCTGGCCGCCGCGATGCTGGCCGCCGCGCCGGCCGTGCAGGCGCAGTCCGGCACGTATCCCGAGCGCCCGATCCGCCTGCTGGTCGGCTATTCGGCTGGCGGCGGCGTGGACGCCATGGCCCGCCTGCTCACGCCGCGCCTGTCCACGCTGCTGGGCCAGCAGGTCGTGGTCGAGAACCGCGCGGGCGCCGCCGGCCTGATCGCCGGCGACCTGGCGGCCAAGGCGCCCGCCGACGGCTACACACTGCTGATGGGCGACAGTTCCACGCTGATCGCGCAGTACATGCAGCCGAAGATGTCCTTCGACCCGATCAAGAGCTTCGTGCCGGTCGCCGGTCTGTTCACGCTGCCGCTGATCGTCGTGGCGGGCAACGACTTCCCGGCGAAGACGCCGCAGGAGCTGGTGGCCGCCCTCAAGGCCAGGCCCGGCCACTATTCCTTCGCCACCTCGGGCGTGGGCACGGTGCAGCACCTGGGCTTCGAGCTGTTCAAGGGCAAGACCGGCACCTTCGTCACGCACATCCCCTACCGCGGCGCGGCGCAGATCGTGCCGGACGTGATCAGCGGTCAGGTGCCGCTGGGCGTCGTCAGCGCCACCTCGGCCCTGGCGCAGGCCAAGGGCGGACGGCTCAAGGCGCTGGCGGTGATGAGCCCGGTCAAGCTGGCGGGCGCCGAGGACGTGGCGCCGCTGGCTGCCGCCGTGCCGGGCTTCGATGCCGCGCCGCGCGTGTTCCTGCTGGCACCGGCGGGTACGCCCGATGCGGTGGTCGAGCGGCTGGGCAGCGCCGTGCGCACGGTGATGGCTGCGCCCGACCTGGCCCAGGTCGCCGCGCAGCAGGGCGCCGTGCCGGCCTTCGAGCCGCCGGCCGAACTGGGCCGCAGCCTCGTGCAGGAGTCGCAGCGCTGGGGCCAGCTGATCCGCGAGCAGAACATCGTCGCCCAATGAGCCCCCTTGCACCGTCGCCGAGCGGGTTGGCGCGCAGGGCGTGCGCATGAGTGCGTCGGCCGCACTGGCGCGCATGACCTGCGTGGAGGATCTGCGCCAGGTGGCCCGCGCGCGGGTGCCGCGCATGTTCTACGAGTACGTCGATTCGGGCTCCTGGCGCGAATCGACCTACCGCGCCAATGAGCGCGATTTCCAGCAATTGCTGCTGCGCCAGCGCGTGGCGCGGGACATCTCGCAGCGCACCGTTGCCACCACGATGCTCGGCCATCACGTGGCCATGCCGGTGGCGCTGGCGCCGACGGGCCTCACGGGCATGCAGCATGCCGATGGCGAGATCCTGGCTGCGCGGGCGGCACGCGACTTCGGCGTGCCCTTCACGCTCTCGACCATGAGCATCTGCTCGCTGGAGGACGTGGCCGCGCACACGGGGCGGCATCCCTTCTGGTTCCAGCTCTACGTGATGCGCGACCGTACGTTCATCGAGTCGCTGATCGAGCGCGCGAGGGCGGCCAACTGCAGCGCGCTCCAGCTCACGCTCGACCTGCCGGTGATGGGTCAGCGCCATGCCGACATCCGCAACGGCCTGTCGGTGCCGCCGCGGCCCACGCTGCGCAACCTGCTGGACCTGGCGCTGCGCACGCGCTGGTGCCTGGGCATGCTGGGCACGCGGCGGCGCAGCTTCGGCAACATCGTGGGCCATGTGAAGGGCGTGGACGACATGGCCTCGCTGGCCGCCTGGACCAATGCCCAGTTCGATCCCACGCTGTCGTGGGCGGACGTGGAATGGATCAAGCGCCGCTGGGGTGGGCCGCTGGTGCTCAAGGGCATCCTCGATGCGCAGGACGCGCGCCGGGCCGTGGATTGCGGCGCGGATGCGATCGTGGTCTCCAACCATGGCGGCCGGCAGCTGGACGGCGCGCCCTCCGCCATCCGCGCGCTGCCGGCCATTGCCGATGCCGTGGGGCGGGAGACCGAGGTCTGGCTCGACAGCGGCGTGCGCAGCGGCCAGGACGTGCTCAAGGCCCGGGCCCTGGGGGCGCGCGGCACCATGATCGGCCGCGCCTTCCTCTACGGGCTGGGTGCCTTCGGCGAGGCGGGCGTCACGCGGGTGCTGCAGATCATCCGGCGCGAACTGGACCTGACCATGGCCTTCTGCGGCCGCACGCACATCGATGACGTGGATGCGTCGATCCTGCTCGCACCGCAGCGTGCCGGCCCTTGGGACTGAGGGCGGGCACGCCGGCGAGCAGGGGCCGGGTCAGAGCCCCAGCGTGTCGAACTGCGTGTAGACCTGCACCAGCCAGCCCTTGACGCGCTGACGCTCCAGCAGGCCCAGGGCCTCGGGGCCGGTCTTGTCGTTGACGGCCTTCCAGAAGCTCGTGTTGTTGGCGTCGATCTTGCGCATCGTCGCTTCCTGCAGGCGGGGCAGGGTGATGAACTGGGCGCCGTGCTCGCGGGCCTTGATCTGGGCGGGGGAGCCGTCCAGCGTCGAGAAGTCGCTGCCGCGGCCCTGGTTCTGCACCACCACATAGCGGGCGCGGGTGCCGTAGGTGTCGACCAGGCGGCCCAGCATGTCGGTGGAGTCCCGGCCGTCGTCCATCACGTGCCAGAACACGACCGGGATCTCCAGTTCGTCGAACACGTCGAAGAGCTGCGATTCGTCGATCCAGCGCGCCAGCGGCGCCTGGGTCTGCGCGGCCAGGTCGACGATCACGCTGCGCTCGGGGTGCTCCTCGAAGCCGTTGACCACCGTGTCCAGGCCTTCGAAGCTGTCCACCGCCACCGGCGAGGCGAAGCCTTCGTAGAAGCGGGTGAAGGAGTTGTGCGAACGGTCGGTGTCGAAGCCGATGAAGGGGCGGCTGCGGTCGATGAAGTACTGGGCCAGCAGGCGCGAGGTGACGGACTTGCCGACGCCGCCTTTTTCGCCACCGATGAAGTTCAGGGTGCTCATGTGCAGGAGGGGAGGTGGTGGAGAAGTTGCGCGCCGCGCGCCGCGCGGCGCGGAGGCCGGGTTTGCACGGGTTGCGCGGCGCATTCTAGAAAGCGGTCTGTGTCGATGGTGTGCAAAGACGGCCGGCGCGAAGGGTCGGCACCGCACCCGCGCTCAGCGCGGCACCATCGCCAGCAGTGGCCCCAGGTTGCCCATCAGCCAGTTCTGGCTGAAGTCCAGTGCGGCGCGGCGGTACTTCTCGTCGGCCTGGGCGGCCAGCAGATCGAGCCGCGCCACCACCTTCGACAGTTCCCGGTCCACCACCAGATTGCGGCCCCGCTCGCTGATCTCGGTGGACAGCAGCAGCGGCTGGCCGTCGGCGCCGGTGCGCGAACTCAGCAGCCACAGCGAGATCTCGAAGTTGCGTGCGGCGCGGAAGGCGTTCTCGGCGCTGACGCCGTCGATCATGGTCTGCCGCCAGGTGTCGCCGTTGGCCTGCTTGAGCATGGCGGCCCAGCCGGTGACCAGCGCCGCCACACGGTCGCCGGCGTAGGTCTCGGGCGGCGCGAAGGCCAGGCGCACGGCCTCGATGCCGGTGGCGCCGCGGAGCCAGGGCAGCGGCGGGCCCTGCTCGATGGCCTGCCAGGTGCGGGCCACGGCGTCGTCGGCGCTGGCGGCCCATTTGTGCCATTCGCGCGGATTACGGCGGTACAGCGACAGTTGCACGCGGCGCACCGATTCCAGGTTGTCGCGCAGTGCCAGGTTGGCCACGCGATTGGCGCCGGACTCCATCCATTCGCCCTGGGTGTAGGGCTCGGCCCGCTTGGTGTCATGGAACATGCCGCAGCCGGCGAGCAGGGCACAGGCGCCGATCAGGGCGGGCAGCAGCAGGTGCTGCACGCGCACGGGCGCGAGGGAAGCGAGCAGGGGAAGGCGCATTGGGCGCACGTTATCATCCTGCCCTTGCGCGGCAAGGCACGGCCTGCGCACTTTCTCCTTGAATATCAACATCTTGGCCTTGCTGCCCGTCTGCGGTGCGTCTCAACTCCATCAAGCTTTCCGGGTTCAAGTCCTTCGCTGAGCCGACCAACTTCATGCTCCCGGGCCAGCTGGTGGGTGTGGTGGGGCCCAACGGCTGTGGCAAGTCCAACATCATGGACGCGGTGCGCTGGGTGCTGGGCGAGTCGCGCGCCTCCGAGCTGCGCGGCGAGTCCATGCAGGACGTGATCTTCAACGGCACCACCAGCCGCAAGCAGGCCAGCCGTGCGAGCGTCGAGCTGGTGTTCGACAACGCCGACCACCGCGCGGGCGGCCAGTGGAGCCAGTTCACCGAGATCGCGGTCAAGCGCGTGCTCACGCGCGACGGCAACAGCAGCTACTTCATCAACAACCAGCCGGTGCGCCGCCGCGACGTGCAGGACGTGTTCCTGGGCACCGGCCTGGGCCCGCGGGCCTACGCCATCATCGGCCAGGGCACGATCAGCCGGATCATCGAGTCCAAGCCCGAGGAGCTGCGCCTGTTCCTCGAAGAGGCCGCCGGCGTCTCCAAGTACAAGGAGCGCCGCCGCGAGACCGAGAACCGCCTGTCGGACACGCGCGAGAACCTGACCCGGGTCGAGGACATCCTGCGCGAGCTCAACGCCAACCTCGAGAAGCTGGAGAAGCAGGCCGAGGTGGCCGCGCGCTACAACCAGCTGCAGGCCGAGGCCACGCGCAAGCAGCACCAGCTGTGGTTCCTCAAGCGTGCCGATGCCGAGGCCGACCAGCTGCGCGTGCAGGCCGAGGGCCGCCAGGCCGTCAACGACCTCGAATCGCGCATGGCCGACCTGCGCCACATCGAGGCCGAGCTCGAGACCATCCGCCAGGCCCACTACGGTGCCGGCGACCAGGTCAACCAGGCCCAGGGCAAGCTCTACGAGGCCAGCGCCGAGGTGGGCCGGCTGGAGGGCGAGATCCGCTACGTGGTCGAAGGTCGCCAGCGCGTGCAGCAGCGCCTGGCGCAACTGGCCGAGCAGATCCAGCAATGGGACACTCGCCGCGCCGACGCCGAGGTCGAGCTGGAGAACCTGGCCGGTGCGGGGATCGACGCCGAGGAGCAGGCCGCCATACTCGCCGCCCAGCTCGAAGAGCAGGAGGCCCGTCTGCCCGAGCTGGAGGACGCCCGCCAGCGCGCGCAGGAGACGGCCAACGGCCAGCGCGGCGCCGTGGTGCAGGTGCAGCAGCAGATCCAGGTGCTGGCTGCGGACCAGCGCAACATCGACGACCAGGTGCGCCAGCTCAGCCAGCGCAGCGACCGGCTGCGCGCCGACCGCCAGGCGCTGAATGCGCCCGACGAGGCCAAACTGGAAGCGCTGCGCGAGGAATTCGCCATGGCCGAAGAGGCGGCCAGCGAATCCGAGGCGCGCCTGATGGACCTGCAGGAGCGTGTGCCGCAACTCGACGACGACCGCCGCGCCCGCCAGCAGGCCGTCAACACTGAAGGCGCGCGACAGGCCGAACTGTCCGCCCGACTGGAGGCTTTGCGCGCTTTGCAGGAGAAGGTCAAGACCGACGGCAAGCTGCGTCCCTGGCTCGCCAAGCACGGGCTGGACGGCCTGCAGGGCCTCTGGAGCCGCCTGCATGTGGAGCCCGGCTGGGAGGCCGCGCTCGAAGCCGCGTTGCGCGATCGCATGGGCGCGCTGGAGATCTCCCGCCTCGAAATGGCCCGCGCCTTCGCCAACGACGCGCCGCCGGCCAAGCTCAGCTTCTACACGCCACCTGCCGCGCCGGTTGCCGCCAGTGCGGGCGCCATGCCCCGACTGGCTGACCTGCTGCGCCTGCACGACGCCGGCCTGCAGTCGCTGATGGCCGACTGGCTGTACGGCTGCTTCACCGCTGCCAGCCTGGACGACGCCCTGGCCGCCCGCGAGCGCCTGCAGCCCGGCGAGGCCATCTACGTGGCCGCCGGCCATGTCGTCACGCGCCACAGCGTCGGCCTCTATGCGCAGGACTCCGAGCAGTCCGGGCTGCTGGCCCGCCAGCAGGAAATGGAAAACCTGGAGCGCGAGCTGCGCGCCCAGGCCCTGATCGCCGAAGAGGCCCGCACGGCCCTTGTGCGCGCCGAGTCGGCCTATGCCGAAGCCGCTGGCCGACTGGTCGGCGCCCGGCGCGAGGCCGACCAGACCCGCGCCCGTGCCCACGAACTGCAGGTCGAGACGCTGCGCCTGTCCCAGCAGGCCGAGCAGGCCCGCGCCCGCAGCGAGCAACTCAATGCCGACCTCGGCGAGGTCGAGGCCCAGCTCGAAGAACTGCAGGAGCGCCGCGTCGCCGCCGAGGCCCGCTTCGAAGAACTGGACCTGCAACTGGCCGACAGCCAGGAGCGCCATGCCGAGCTGGAAGAGCGGGTGATCGAGGCCAGCCGCAAGCTGGACGCCGCCCGCGAGCAGCACCGCAGCCTGGAACGGCAGGTGCAGGAATCGACCTTCTCGCAACGCACGCTGGAGGCCCGCCGCGCCGAACTCGGCCGCGCCATCGACACCGCCTGCCAGCAGACCGTCGCCCTGGCCGACGAGCGCGAGCGGGCCGAGGGCGAACTGACCCGCCTGTCCGACGCCGCCGCGCAGGCCGGCCTGCAGGACGCGCTCAACCTCAAGGCCGAGCGCGAGGCTGCGCTGGGCGCCATGCGCAGCCAGTACGACGACCTGACCCAGAAGCTGCGCGCCAGCGACGAGCGGCGGCTGCAGATCGAGCGTGCGCTCGACCCGCTGCGCCAGCGCATCACCGAGATGCAGCTCAAGGAGCAGGCCGCCCGCCTGGGCCTGGAGCAGTACGAACAGCTGCTGACCGACGCCCAGGCCGACCGCGAGGCCATCGCCGCCTCCATCGAGGCCGACAAGGTGCGCCTGACCGGCCTGCAGGGCGAGATCGACCGCCTGCACCGCGAGGTGGCCGGCCTGGGCGCCGTCAACCTGGCGGCGCTTGACGAACTGACCAGCGCCCGCGAGCGCAAGACCTTCCTCGACGCCCAGTCGGCCGACCTGAACGAGGCCATCACCACGCTCGAAGACGCCATCCGCAAGATCGACGGCGAGACGCGCGAACTGCTGGGCGGCACCTTCAACACCGTCAACGAGCACTTCAGCCGCATGTTCCCGGAGCTCTTCGGCGGCGGAAACGCCCGGCTGATCATGACCGGCGATGAGATCCTGGACGCGGGCGTGCAGGTCATGGCCCAGCCGCCCGGCAAGAAGAACCAGACCATCCACCTGCTCTCGGGCGGCGAGAAGGCGCTGACGGCCATCGCGCTGGTGTTCGCCATCTTCCAGCTCAACCCCGCGCCCTTCTGCCTGCTGGACGAGGTGGATGCGCCGCTGGACGACGCCAACACCGAGCGCTATGCGCGGCTGGTGTCGGCCATGAGCCGCGGGACGCAGTTCCTTTTCATCAGCCACAACAAGATCGCCATGGAGATGGCCCAGCAGCTGATCGGCGTGACCATGCAGGAGCAGGGCGTCTCGCGCATCGTGGCGGTGGACATGGAATCCGCCGCCGGCATGGCCGAAGTCGGCTGACGCGCGGGCAGGTCCGCGCGCCTTACAACAAGAACTCGGAAGAGCAATCCCAATGAGCAATCTCACGATCGCCGTGGCCATCGCCGGCGGCCTGGTGCTGGCGGCGCTGATCGCCTACAACACCTGGACGCTGCGCCGCAACGCCCCGCGCCAGCCCGAAGGCGACGGCCTGCACTCCGGCCTGGCGCCGCTCGATGGCGCGCAGGGCGGGCCGGACGATCCGGTGCTGCATGCGGACCCGAACGACGTGCATTCGGCCGATCGGCACGAGCCGCTGTTCGACCCCGACCTGCCGCCGCCCACTGGCCAACCCGGTGCCGCCGCGCTGCTGGGCAGCCGCCGTGGCGGGCTCGATCCGCTGATCGACGTGATCGCCCCCGTGGCGCTGGAAGGCCTGGTCTCGGGCGCTGCCGTGCTGGCGGCCACGCCGGCGACGCGCCGCGCGGGCAGCAAGCCCATTGCCGTCGAGGGCCTGCGCGACGGTGCCGCCGAATGGGAACCGCCCGTCGCCAGCGCCCGCTACCGCGCGCTTCAGATCGGCGTGCAGCTGGCCAACCGCACCGGCGCCCTCAATGAGATCGAGTATTCGGAATTCGTGGTCAAGGCCCAGGCCTTCGCCGATGCGCTCAATGGCGCGCCCGAGTTCCCCGAGATGCTGGACGAGGTCGCCCGCGCCCGCGAGCTGGACCAGTTCGCCAGCGCGCACGACGCGCAGCTGGCCTTCGTGCTGCGCGCCCGTCACGCCGCCTGGAGCCCCGGCTACGTGCAACAGAACGCCGCGCGCCTGGGCTTCGTGCCGGGCATGCTGCCCGGCCGCATGGTGTTGCCCAACACGGATGCGGGCGCGCCGCCGGTGCTCGGCCTGGTCTTCGACACGCAAGCCGCGCTGGCCGATGACCCGGCCCAGTCCGCCATCCGCGAGCTGATGCTGAGCCTGGACGTGCCGCAGGTCGACCGCGCGCTGGAGCCCTTCGCCCGCATGCGTGAGATCGCCGAGGCCCTGGCCCGCGAAATGGACGGCGTGGTCACCGACAGCGACGGCCAGCCCCTGCGCACCGAGACGCTGGACGCCATCGGCCAGGACCTGGAACAGCTCTACGACACGCTGGACGGCCGCGAGCTGTCCGCCGGCTCGGCGCTGGCGCGCCGGCTGTTCTCCTGATCCGCGCTGCTACCGCACACCGACCGCGATGACCGACACCGTTCCCGCAGCGGTGGCCCAGGAGGCCGCCGAGCTGCGCATTGCCCTCAACCATCACGCGCATCAGTACTACGTGCTGGACGCGCCGCAGATCCCGGACGCCGAATACGACCGGCTGTTCCGCCGCCTGTCCGAGCTGGAAGAGGCGCATCCCGCGCTGCGCACGCCCGATTCGCCGACGCAGCGCGTGGGCGGGGCGGTGCTCCCTTTCTTCGCCAAGGTGCGGCATCAGGTGCCGATGTTGTCCATCCGCACCGAGACCGACATCGAGGCCACCGGCGCCGAAGCCTTCGACGCCCGCGTGCGCCGCGAACTGGGCCTGGCCGCCGATGCGCCGGCCGTCGAATACGTGGCCGAACTCAAGTTCGACGGCCTGGCCATCAACCTGCGCTACGAGAACGGCACGCTGGTGCAGGCCGCCACCCGCGGCGACGGCGAGGTGGGCGAGGACGTGACACAGAACATCCGCACCATCGGCCAGATTCCTTTGAAGCTGCCGAAGGACGCACCGCCCGTGCTGGAGGTGCGCGGCGAGGTCTACATGAAGCGGGCCGACTTCGACCGTCTCAACGAGCGCCAGCGCCAGAAGATCGAGGCCGGCCAGAAGAACGAGAAGACCTATGTCAATCCGCGCAATGCGGCGGCCGGCGCGGTGCGCCAGCTCGATCCGGCTATTGCGCGGCAGCGGCCGCTGTCCTTCTTCGCCTATGGCTGGGGCGAGGTCACGCCGGTGGAGCAGGGCGGGCCGGATTTCGGCACGCAGTACCAGGCGCTGCTGACGCTGCGATCCTGGGGCTTTCCAGTGTCGGACCGCACACAGGTCTGCAACGGTCCGCAGGAGCTGGCCGAGTTCCACCGCCAGATCGGTGCGCTGCGCGATCAGCTGCCCTTCGACATCGACGGCGTGGTCTACAAGGTCAACAGCCTGGCGCTGCAGCGGCAACTGGGCTTCGTCTCGCGCGAGCCGCGCTGGGCCGTGGCCCACAAGTACCCGGCGCAGGAACAGATGACCCGCATGCTGGACATCGACGTGCAGGTCGGCCGCACCGGCAAGCTGACGCCGGTGGCGCGGCTGGACCCGGTGTTCGTGGGCGGCACCACGGTGTCCAACGCCACGCTGCACAACCTGTTCGAGCTGCGGCGCAAGGAACTGCGCGTGGGGGACATGGTCGTCATCCGCCGCGCGGGCGACGTGATCCCTGAAGTGGTGGGGCGCGTGCCGCCTGCCGGTGTTGCGGTGGCGCGCGCCGAAGGCACGGCCAGCGAGGCCGCCATCGACCAGGCAGTGGGCGAGGGCGAAAGCCACCGCCTGCCGCCGCGCGACCCTTACGTGCCCAACTTCCGCATGCCGCGGGCGTGCCCCATCTGCGGCAGCGCGGTGGTGCGGGAGAAGGGCGAGGTCAACCACCGCTGCTCGGGCGGCCTCTTCTGCGGGGCGCAGCGCAAGCAGGCCATCCTGCACTACGCGCAGCGCCGCGCCGTGGACATCGAGGGCCTGGGCGAGAAGCTGGTCGACCAGCTGGTGGATGCCGGCATCGTCAAGACGCTGCCCGACCTCTACCGCATCGGGCTGACAGCGCTGGCGGCGCTGGACCGCATGGCCGAGAAGTCCGCCCAGAACGTGCTGGAAGGGCTGGAGGCGTCCAAGACGACGACGCTGCCGCGCTTTTTGTACGGGCTGGGCATCCGGCATGTGGGCGAGACCACGGCGAAGGACCTGGCCCGCCACTTTGGCCGGCTGGACGGCATCATGGACGCGAGCGTGGAGCAGCTGCTGGAGGTCAATGACGTCGGCCCCATCGTGGCCGAGGCCATCCACACCTTCTTCGCCCAGCCCCACAACCGCGAGGTGATCGAGCAGCTGCGGGCCTGTGGCGTGCAGTGGCCGGAGGGCGATCCCGCCCCGCGCGCGGCGCTGCCGCTGGCGGGCAAGACCTTCGTCATCACAGGCACGCTGCCTACGCTCTCCCGCGAGGACGCGAAGGAAAAACTGGAGGCGGCTGGCGCCAAGGTGGCCGGCTCGGTCAGCAAGAAGACGCACTATGTGGTGGCCGGCGAGGCGGCCGGCAGCAAGCTTGACAAGGCGCGTGAGCTGGGCGTCGAGGTACTGGACGAGGCGGGCATGCTGGCGCTGCTGGCGGCTGGCTGAGGGCTTGGGGTGGCACTGACGACGCGCTGACTCTTACGGCGTGTTACGCCCGGGCGGGGACCCTGGCGTCGGCACCCGCGCTCCAACCGCGTTGTGTACCCATGGCTTCGGCCAGGAGGAAAACTCGATGACGACGACATTCAGACGTGGAGGGGCGGCCCTGCTGGTGGCGGGCGCGGCCCTGGTGCTGGGCGGCTGTGCCGCCTACGAAGAGCCGGGCTATGCCACCTACCCGGCCTACCCCGGCTACTCCACCTACCCGGCCCAGCCCTACTACGGCCAACCCGCGGTGGTTCCCGGGGGTTACGTGGGTGTGGACGTCTACCGCGACCCCGGTCCCCGCTACTGGGATCGTCGGCCGGTGGCCCCTTATCCCTACCCACCAGCCTACGGGCGCCCGGGGTGGAACGACCGGGACAGGGACCATGACCGAGGACGCGGTTGGCGGGGTGCACCGCCGCAGGCGCAGCTGCCCGGCGTCGTCCCGGTGGTGCCGCCACGCGGTCCCGGTGCCGGTCGGCCCGGCGGACCCCAGGCCGTCCCCTTCGGCGACCCGCGTGTCGGCACCGGCACGATCATCCCCCCGCCGAAGCAGGATTCGGGCAACACGCCCTGAGCGTCGCGCGCCGCGGGCTTTGGGCCGCGGGGCGCGTCCACAATGGGCGGATGACGATCCGCGAAATCCTGAAGATGGGCGATCCCCGGCTGTTGCGCGTCGCGCAACCCGTTGGCGCCTTCGACACCGACGAACTGCACCTGCTGGTGCGCGACATGTTCGAGACCATGCATGCCGTCAACGGCGCCGGCCTGGCGGCCCCGCAGATCGGGGTGGACCTGCAACTGGTGATCTTCGGCACCGACCGCCCCAATCCCCGCTATCCCGAGGCGCCAGTCGTCCCCCGTACCGTGCTGCTCAATCCCGTGATCGAGCCACTCGGCGACGAAGAGGAAGAGGGCTGGGAGGGCTGCCTGTCCGTGCCGGGCCTGCGCGGCGTGGTACCGCGCTGGCAGCGCATCCGCTACAGCGGCTTCGATCCCTACGGCGATCCCATCGACCGCGTGGCCGAGGGCTTCCATGCCCGGGTGGTCCAGCATGAATGCGACCACCTGATCGGCAAGCTCTACCCGATGCGCGTACGGGACTTCACCCGCTTCGGCTTCACCGAGGTGCTGTTCCCCGGACTTGACGCGGCCGACGACGATTGAGTCGTGCGGTCCGGCCGCTCAGTTGAAGCGGCCTCCGGCGCCGATGCGGCCGCCGCCGATCATGGCGATGGCCAGCGCCGCCACCAGGAACATGCCCTGCAGTTCCAGCGCCCAGCCCCCGGTGCCGTTGAACTTGCCCAGGTCGCCCATGTGCACCAGCCAGATCGCCACCACCATGTTGATGGCCACCACGAGTGCCGCGGGCCGGGTGAAGAAGCCGACGATCAGCAGCACCGGCGCGACGATCTCGCCCACGAAGACCAGGTAGGCCAGCACCGAGGGCACGCCGTGCGAGGCCAGCATGTGGCCGATGCCGTCCACCCCCTTGGGCAGCTTGGCGATGCCGTGCAGCAGGATCAGCACGCCGAGCGTGGCGCGCAGGAGGAACTTGCCGATGTCGTCTGTACGGTTCATGGAGGGTGGGGTGAAAAGGGCTTGTGCCCAGGCTTCGACAAGCTCGGCCCGAACGGTCTTCGTTCAACTGACAAGCATTGGCGCGCAGGCCGCGGGCCGGCGGCCGCTGCGGCATGTTAGCCGGGCCGAACGACGTCCAGCAGCCGATCCAGCCCGCCTTCATCGATGGCTACCATCGCCTGCTCGCGCACCTTGGGCTTGGCGTGGAAGGCCACTGACAGGCCGGCCTCGCCCATCATCGGCAGGTCGTTGGCGCCGTCGCCCACGGCGATGGTCTGCGCGGGCGAAAGGCGCAGCAGCGAGGCCACTTCCAGCAACGTACGGCGCTTCTCGGCACCGTCGCAGATGTCGCCCCAGTCCTGCGCGCGCACGCGGCCCGTGAGCCGGCCGCCGTCTTCCTCCAGCAGGTTCGAGCGCGCAAAGTCGATGCCCAGCCGCGCCTTCACGCGGTCGGCAAAGAAGGTGAAGCCGCCGGACACCAGCAGCACCTTCAGTCCTGCCTCACGGCAGGCGCCCACCAACTCGGGCGCACCGGGCGACAGGTGCAGCCGTTGGTCGTAGACCTCCTGCAGCGCACCCACCGGCACGCCTTCGAGCAGGGCGACGCGGCGGCGCAGGCTTTCCTTGAAATCCTTGATCTCGCCGCGCATGGTGGCCTCGGTGATGGCCGCGACCTCCGCCTTCTTGCCCACCGCATCCGCGATCTCGTCGATGCATTCGATGGTGATCAGCGTCGAGTCCATGTCGAAGGCGATCAGGCCGAAGTCGGCCAGCTTCAGCGGGCCGGGGATGTGCCGGACGACAAGGCCTGGCGAGATGGATGGCGTGGAAACGGCGACAGTCATGGCGCCGATTTTCTCATCGCGATCCGTGGGCGCCGGGCCGGCGTCACAACGGGCTGCGACGGGCCTCGCCGCGATGCTGCAGGACGTGGCGGCTTACTGCGGCACCAATCCCGCTGCCTTCACCAGCTGCGCGTGCAGCTTGATGTCCGCGGCGATGATGCGCTGCAGCTCCTCGGGCGAGCTGGGGGCGACCTCGATGCCGTTGGTGGCCAGCTTGGCCTTGAGGTCTGCATCCAGTGCGGCACGCACGGCTGCGTTGAGCTGGTCGATGATGGGCTTGGGCGTGCGGGCCGGTGCCAGGATGCCCACCCAGGCCGAGAGGTTCAGGTCCGGGATGCCGCTTTCGCCCATGGTCGGCACATTGGGCAGCACGGGCGAGCGCTGCGGGCTCAGCACACCCAGTGCGAACAGCTTGCCCGCCTGCACGTGCGGCAGGGCTTCGGGCATGACGGCGAACATGCCGTCCACGCTGCCGGCCAGCGTGTCGTTGATGGCAGGCGCGCCACCCTTGTAGGGCACGTGGAGCATCTTCGTGCCGGTGCGGGTCTCGAACATGAGCGCACCCAGGTGCTGGGGGCTGCCGTCGCCCGACGACGCGTAGGTGAGCTTGCCCGGCTCCGCCCTGGCGGCGGCCAGGAAGGCCGCGACGGTAGGGTACTTGGCCTTGTCCTTCACGATCAGCACCATGGGCTGGTTCACGAGTCGCGAGATCGGCGCGAAGTCGGCCTCGGGGTCGTAGGGCAGGGTCTTGAAGACGCTCTTGTTGGTCGTGAGGAAAGAGGCGGGAGAGACGGTGAGCGTGTAGCCGTCCGGCGCCGCGCGGGCCACCGCGGGCATGCCGATCTGCCCCGACGCGCCGGCGCGGTTGTCCACGACGAAGGGCTGGCCGAGCGCCGCGCCGAGCTTCTGGCTCACCTCCCGCGCGATCATGTCCGCGCTGCCACCCGCGGGCAGGCCCACGATGACCTTCACGGGGCGGTCGGGGTACCTGGCCTGCGCAAACGCCCGGCCGCTGGCGGCCAGCGTCCCCAGTGCGCCCGTGAACATCAGGGCTTGTCGTCGGGTGTGCATCGCTTCTCTCTCCGTTGTATTTTGGAACGGTGAGTTTTAGCAAGCCCTGTGCCGATGCCCGCTGCGGGCCAACTCATGGCGCATGGGGTGCAAGGCCGTCAGAGCAGGTCGGCCTGGCGAAGTATTACGTCTATAGAATCGGTAACACTTTCCTGAAGGAGCTCTCCATGCCCACCACGCTCACCGTCAAAGGTCAGGTCACCATCCCCAAGCAAGTGCGCGACGCCCTGGGTCTCACGCCGGGCACTGCGGTGGATTTCGCCATCAACCGCGATGGCCAGGTGGTGCTGCAGAAGGCGGAAGCCAGCCGGGGCACGGCAGCGCGCCGGGCCGACCGTTTCGAGGCTGCCCGGGGCAAAGCCGACGTGAAGTGGCGCACCAAGGACCTGATGGCCTTGCTGAGGGGCTGATCGACATGCTGGTCGACACCAACGTGCTGGTGGATCTGCTGGAGGATGACCCGGAGTGGGCCGACTGGTCCGTGGCCCAGTTGCGTGCCCAGTCGCAGTTGCACAAGCTGTGCATCAACCCGGTCATCTACGCGGAACTGTCGCTGACCTTCAGCACCTTCGAGGCTCTGGACGAGGTGCTCGATTCGCTTCGGCTCCCGGTGATCGAGTTGCCCCGCCCGGCACTGTTCCTGGCCGGCAAGGCCTTCGCCCAATACCGTCGACGTGGCGGAACCAAGGCCAACGTGCTGCCCGACTTCTTCATCGGGGCGCATGCGGCCGTGGCGCGCTGGCCCGTGCTGACACGTGACGCCAGCCGCTACGCGAGCTACTTTCCCACCGTGGCCCTGGTCACGCCGGATTGAGGTTCTGCTGCCGTGCTCACAGGGTGCCCGTGAGCACGATCTGGGCAGCGGCCCAAGCGCCCCTCAGGCCGCCACCGGCTCGGTCTTCGGCTGCCCCAGCGAGCGCAGCACGTCGCGCACCATCTGTGCCCGGTCCTTCGGGTCCTTCAGCTCGCGCTCGATGCGCAGCTTGTCGTTGCCGGCCAGCTTGATGTGCTTGTTCTTCTGGATCAGCCCGATGATGGCCATCGGGTCGATGGGCGGGTTGGGCTTGAAGCTGATGTTGATCACGCCCGGCGCCGCGTCCACCTTGGTGACGCCGTAGGGCCGTGCCAGCACGCGCAGGCGGTGCACGTCGATCAGCGTCTGCGTCTGCGGCGGCAGCTTGCCGAAGCGGTCGACCAGCTCTTCGAGCAGGGTGTCGATCTGGTCCGTCGTCTTGGCCGTGGCCAGCTTCTTGTAGAAGGACAGGCGCAGGTGCACGTCGCCGCAGTAGTCGTCGGGCAGCAGGGCGGGGGCGTGCAGGTTGATCTCGGTGGTGGCCGACAGCGGCGCCAGCAGGTCGGGTTCCTTGCCGGCCTTGAGCGAGGCCACGGCCTCGGCCAGCATCTCGTTGTAGAGCTGGAAGCCGATCTCCATCATGTTGCCGCTCTGGTGCTCGCCCAGCACTTCGCCGGCGCCACGGATCTCCAGGTCGTGCATGGCCAGGTAGAAGCCGGAGCCCAGCTCTTCCATGGCCTGGATGGCGTCCAGCCGCTGGGCTGCCTGCTTGGTCAGGCCCTCGATGTCCGGCACCATGAGGTAGGCATAGGCCTGGTGGTGGCTGCGGCCCACGCGCCCGCGCAGCTGGTGCAACTGCGCCAGGCCGAACTTGTCGGCCCGGCTGATGACGATGGTGTTGGCGCTGGGCACGTCGATGCCGGTCTCGATGATGGTCGAGCACAGCAGCAGGTTGAAGCGCTGGGCCACGAAGTCGCGCATCACGCGCTCCAGCTCGCGCTCGGGCATCTGGCCGTGGGCGACGGCGATGCGCGCCTCGGGCAGGATCTCCTGCAGCTTCTGGCGCCGGTTCTCGATGGTCTCCACCTCGTTGTGCAGGAAGTACACCTGCCCGCCGCGCTTGAGCTCGCGCAGCACGGCCTCGCGGATCACGCCGGTGCCCTCGTTGCGCACGAAGGTCTTGATGGCCAGGCGCCGCTGCGGCGCGGTGGCGATGACCGACAGGTCGCGCAGGCCTTCCAGCGCCATGCCCAGCGTCCGCGGAATGGGCGTGGCGGTGAGCGTGAGCACGTCCACCTCGGCGCGCATGGCTTTCATCGCCTCTTTGTGGCGCACGCCGAAGCGGTGCTCCTCGTCGATGATGAGCAGGCCCAGGTTCTTGAACTTGACGCTCTCGCTGAGCAGCTTGTGCGTGCCCACGACGATGTCCACGCTGCCATCGGCCAGGCCCTTGGCGGCGGCCGCGATCTCCTTGGCCGAGCGGAAGCGGCTCATCTCGGCGACCTTGACCGGCCATTTGGAGAAGCGGTCCACCAGTGTCTGGTAGTGCTGCTCGGCCAGCAGCGTGGTGGGCGCCAGAAAGGCCGCCTGCCTGCCGCCCGTGACGGCCACGAAGGCGGCCCGCAGCGCCACCTCGGTCTTGCCGAAGCCCACGTCGCCGCAGACCAGACGGTCCATCGGCTGCGGCGAGATCATGTCCTGGATGACGGCATGGATCGCCGCTTTCTGGTCGGCCGTCTCCTCGAAGCCGAAGTCGTTGGCGAAGACCTCGTAGTCGGCCGCCTGGAAGCGGAAGGCATGGCCCTCACGCGCGGCGCGGCGGGCATAGATGTTGAGCAGCTCGGCCGCGGCGTCGCGCACCTGCTCGGCGGCCTTGCGTTTGGCCTTGTCCCACTGGCCGCTGCCCAGCTTGTGCAGCGGCGCCTCGTCGGCGCTGACGCCGGTGTAGCGGCTGATCAGATGCAGCTGGCTCACCGGCACGTAGAGCGTCGCCTTGTCGGCGTATTCCAGGTGCAGGAACTCCTGCAGCAGCGGCTTGCCGTCGGGCCCCGTGCCCTGGCCCAGGTCCATGTTGACCAGGCCTTTGTAGCGGCCGATGCCGTGCGCGCTGTGCACCACCGGGTCGCCCAGGTTGAGCTCGGACAGGTCCTTGATCAGCGCATCGACGTCGCTGGTCGCTTCCTGCCGCTTGTTGCGGCGGCGGCCGCTGCCGGTGCCGGTGGCGAAGAGCTCGGTCTCGGTGACGAAGTCGATGCCGGCCTCGTTCCAGGCGAAGCCCGCCGCCAGCGCGGCGGTGGCGATGCCGATCTTCTCGCTCGCCTCGGCCTCGAATTCGGCCAGGGTGTCGAAGGCCGGCGGGCTGACGCCGCTGGCGCGCAGGAAGTCCAGCAGGCTCTCGCGGCGGCCGGCGGTCTCTGCCAGCAGCAGCACGCGGTGGCGCGTGGCCTGGATGTGTTCTTTCAGCCGGGCGAGCGGGTCGTCGGCGCCGCGCACGGCGGCCATCGGAGGCAGCAGCGCGAATTCGGGGAAGGCTTCGACAGGCTCCGCCTGAGCGGATGCAGGCCGCAGCGACAGTTGGCGATGCGGCTTGGTCTGGCCGTAGAACTGCTCGGCATTGAGGAACAGCGCCTCGGGCGGCAGCACCGGCCGCTCCGGGTCGCCGTGGGCCAGGCGGTAGCGCTCGCGCGTGTCCTGCCAGAAATGCTGGAAGGCCGCCTCCAGGTCGCCGTGCAGCACCAGCGTGACGGAGGAGGACGCCTCGCCATCCCGGCCTTCCGTGCCGGCGCCCGCCAGATAGTCGAACACCGTCGCCGTCTGGTCGAAGAACAGGGGCAGGTAGTACTCGATGCCGGCGGTCGCCACGCCGTTGCCCATGTCCTTGTAGATGCGGCTCTTGGTCGGGTCGCCTTCGAGCAGTTCGCGCCAGCGGCTGCGGAAATGCGCCCGGGCGTCGTCGTCCATCGGGAACTCGCGGCCGGGCAGCAGGCGCACCTCGGGCACGGGGTACAGGCTGCGCTGGCTGTCGGGATCGAAGGTGCGGATGGAGTCGATCTCGTCGTCGAACAGGTCGACGCGGAAGGGCTGCGGCGAGCCCATCGGGAACAGGTCGATCAGCCCGCCGCGCACCGCATATTCGCCGGGGCTCACCACCTGCGTCACATGGCTGTAGCCCGCCAGCGTGAGCTGGGCCTTCAGGCGCGCCTCGTCCAGCTTCTGCTTGGTGCGGAAGTGGAAGGTGTAGCCGGCCATGAAGCCCGGCGGCGCCAGGCGGTAGAGCGCCGTGGTCGCCGGCACCAGCACCACGTCCACCTCCTTCTGCAGGATGCGCCACAGCGTCGCCAGGCGTTCGCTGATCAGGTCCTGGTGCGGCGAGAAGCTGTCGTAGGGCAGCGTCTCCCAGTCCGGGAAGACGGCGCAGCGCAGCTCTGGCGCGAAGAAGGCCAGTTCGTCCGTCAGGCGCTGGGTGTCGGTGGCGTCCGCCGTGAAGATGGCGGTCGTGCGACCGGCCGACTTTTCGCGCAGTGCCAGCCGAGCGAGCAGCAGTGCATCGCTGGAGGAGGGCGGACGGGGAAGGGTGAAGCGTTTGCCGGGGGAGAGGGCGGGCAGGTCCATGCGGGGGCGGCACCAAAGGCAGACCCTCCCGGCCGCAACGGCGGGGAGGGCGAAGCGCGCAATTTTAGAATGCGGGACTTTTCCCCTGGACGGGGCCGGCCCGGTCGCCGTTCCGTCCGCGCAGAACCGGTCGACTCCCCCCATCCGGTTCGCGCTGAGCTTGTCCACGTGCCGTGCCTGCGGCGCCCCATCCCACTGTTGCCCGTCCCGTTCCCGCCCGCCTCGCCCATGCCCTTGCCGCCGCCGCGCCTGTTCGTGCTCATCCCCTGCGCCGGGACGGGCTCCCGCTCCGGCGCCGCCGGCCCCAAGCAGTACGAGCCGCTGGCAGGACGGCCGCTGGTGGCGCACACGCTGAACGTCTTCCGTGCCCTGGGCGACCGGCTGGCGGCCATCGCGCTGGTGGTGGCGCCGCAGGACGAGCGCATCGCGCAGGTGCTGCCGGGCTTTCCGGGCCCCGGCGAATGGCTGCTGCGCGCCGGCGGCGCCACGCGCGCGCAGAGCGTGGCCCAGGGCCTGGGCGCCCTGCGCGAGCAGGCCGGCGCCCTGCCGCACGACTGGGTGCTGGTGCACGACGCCGCCCGCTGCCTGCTGCAGCCCACGCAGGTCGATGCGCTCATCGGCGCCTGCGAGCACGACGCCGTCGGCGGCCTGCTGGCGCTGCCGCTGCCGGACACGCTCAAGGCCGCCACGGCCGACGGCCGCGTGGCCGGCACCGTGACCCGCGCCGACAAGTGGCTGGCCCAGACGCCCCAGATGTTCCGCATCGGCCTGCTGCAGGAAGCGCTGGCGCGCATGGGCGACGCGGTCACCGACGAATCCAGCGCCATCGAAGGCCTGGGCCTGACGCCGCGGCTGGTGCCGGGCAGCGCCCAGAACTTCAAGGTGACCTTTCCCGAAGACTTTGCCGTGGCGGCAGCGGTGCTGGTGGCCCGCAGCGGCACGGCCATGCCATGACGAGCACCCATCCGATGACCCACGCCGCCGACTCCGACTTTCCCTTCCGCATCGGCGAGGGCTGGGACGTGCACCAGCTCGCCGCCGGCCGCAAGCTCATCCTGGGCGGCGTGGAGGTGCCCCACACCGTCGGCCTGCTGGGCCATTCCGACGCCGACGTGCTGCTGCATGCCATCACCGACGCGCTGCTGGGCGCGGCGGCGCTGGGCGACATCGGCCGGCACTTTCCGGACACGGACCCGCAGTTCCGCGGCGCCGATTCGACCGTACTGCTGGCCGAGGCCGCGCGGCGCGTGCGCGAGCGCGGCTGGGCCATCGGCAACGTGGACAGCACCATCGTGGCCCAGGCGCCCAAGCTGGCGCCGCACATCCCGGCCATGTGCGCGCGCATCGCCGAGGTGCTGGCGCTGGCCCTGGGCCAGGTGAACGTGAAGGCCAAGACGGCCGAGAAGCTGGGCCCGGTGGGCGAGGGCCGGGCGATGGAGGCGCGCGCGGCGGTGATGCTCTACCGCGCGCCAGCCACGACTGCCGGGATCAGCGGCAGCTGAAGTTCGCCGCGTCTTCGATGCTGCCGCTGCCGTTGTAGCGCGCCTGCTTCGGGTAGGCGCACAGCGGGCGCGTGCGGCCGGGCCAGGTCACGTCCGGGTTCTCGGGCCGGGCGCGGGCCACGATGCGCTCGGGCGGCTGGCCCTTCTCGACCCAGTTCACCAGCGCCGTCAGGCCGTCGTACTGGTCGGTGGCCGGACCGCCGCTGCAGTGGGCCATGTTGGGCACGGTGAACAGCCGGGCCATGCCGTCGGTGGCTGTGCCGTAGCGCTGTCGCAGCTGGCCGAGGTAGCGCACGGTGTCGGTCACCGAGAACACCGGGTCGCTCACGCCATGGAAGAACAGGATCTTGCCGCCATGGCGGGCATAGGCGTCCACGTCGGGCGAGTCGGCCGCCACCAAGCGCATGGCGGACTCGCGGAAGGCGCCGTCGGTGGCATGGACCTTGGCCGTGTCGCGCTGCGGGTCGAAGCCCATGGCGTAGGCCCAGAAGTCGCTCGTGACCGTGGGCGGTGTGGTGAAGAACATGGCCAGCCCGCCGGTCATCAGCGTGAGGTTGCGGGCATTGGCCGGGCCGCTGGTGGCGTCGCCGAACTTCCAGCGCGTCCAGTCGGCCGAATGCAGGCCGGCGTCGAACACCCAGTCCGAATAGATGGGCTTGCCCTGCGCATCGCGCGCGCCGGCGAAGGAGCGCTGCAGCGCCTCGACCTGCGCCGGGCCCAGGCAGGCGTCCGTCTTGACGCCGGTGCAACGCAGCACCTCGGGCTTGAACTGGCAGGCCGGCCAGTTGTTGACCATGCCGTCGGCGAGGCCGTCCAGTGCATCGCATTGGCGTAGCACTTCGCGCGTGAGCAACTTCATGTCGCCTGGCGAGAAGGCCTTGGACAGCACCGGCCGGCCGTCGGGGCCGGGCGGTGCCTGCTCGGCGGCGGCACGGGCATAGAGCTGCGTGTCGTACACCGCCTGCACCGAGGCCAGCGGTACGCGGTACGCCGGTGCCGAGGCGATGACGCCGTCGAACATCTCCGGATAGCGCTGCGTCATCATCATGGCCTGCCGCCCGCCGTTGGAGCAGCCCACGAAGTACGAGCGCTGCGGCGCCTGGCCATAGTGCGCGCGGATCAGCGTCTTGGCCACGCGCGCCGTCTGCGCCATCGAGTTATAGCCGTTGTCGGCACGGGCCTGTGGGTCCAGCCCGAACTGGTAGGGGCCGTTGGGGCCGGGTTCGTTGAGGTGACCGGTGTCGGTGAAGACCACCGCATATCCCTGCATCAGCGCATTGCTGGTGTTGCCGCCGCCGGTGAGCACGCCGATGGCATCGCGCAGCACGCCGTCGGTGCCGCCGCCGCCCTGGAAGAAGAAGCGGCCGTTCCACTGGGCCGGCAGGCGCAGGTCGAAGCCGATGGCGTAGGGCTTGCCGTCCAGGCCGGTGCGCTCGGCGATCCTGCCCTGCACATGGCAATGCGCGGGCACCGGCGCGGTGGAGCCGGGGGCGCCGGGCTGGATGCCGGTGAGGTTGATGGTGCCGGCGGCGACCTCCTCTGTCAGGGTGAGGCGGGCGCCGGGTGGCGTAGCCCGCGCAAGCTGGGCGCAGGCCAGCGGCGTCGTCGCTGCTTGTGCCGCGGGTGGTGCGTCGCCCGGGCTGGTGCAGGCGCTCAACAGCGCGGCGCCCGCAGCCGCCACGCCAAATCCGACAGTGCGGCGCATGGCTCAGTCCGCCTTGAAGCCGGTCGCCTGCACGGCCTTGCCCCAGGTCACGGTGTCGGCCGCGATGATGTTGCCGAACTCCTTGGCCGTGGTGCCGGTCACGCTGAAGCCGGCGTCTTCCATGCGCTGCTTGCCGTCGGCGGACTGCATGGCGCGGCGGATGTCGGCTTCCAGCTTGGCCAGCACCTCGGGCGGCGTGCGGCTGGGCGCCACGATGCCGAACCAGGACTGGAACACCAACTGGCCGTAGCCCTGTTCCTTGAAGGTGGGCACGTCGGGCAGCAGCGCGGCGCGGGTCTCGCCGCTGGCGGCCAGGGCCACCAGCTTGCCCGCCTTGACGTTAGGCGCGGCCAGGCCGACGCTGGCGAAGGCGCCGGACACGTCGCCGCTCATCAGGCCGGCCAGCGCGTCGCCGGTGTTGCGGTAGTGCACCGCCTCAGGCTTCACGCCGATGGCGTCGCCGAAGATGTAGGCGCCGAAGTGGCCCGGCGTGCCGGCGCCGAAGGTGCCCATGAACAGGCCCTTCTGCTGCCGGCTCCATTCGACGAACTGCTTGACGTCGCGCGCCGGCACCTTCTGCGGGTTGACCACCAGCATGAAGTTGCTGGTGACCACCTGGCTCACGGGCGCGAAATCCTTCTTCGGGTCGTAGGGCAGCTTGGTGTAGCTGCTGGGCGCGATGGAGAGCTGGCCTGTCTCGCCGAGCATGATGGTGTAGCCGTCGGGCTGGGCGCGCGCGGCCTCGCTCGCGGCGATGGTGCCACCGGCACCGGGCTTGTTGTCCACCACCACGCCAACGCCGTTCCAGCCCTCGGAGAGCTTCTGGGCCAGCAGGCGCGCGACGATGTCCGGGCCGGTGCCGGCCGGGAACCCCACGATCAGCCGCACCGGCCGGCTGGGGTAGGCGCCAGTCTGGGCTTGGGCGCCGGTCCAGGCGGCGGCCAGGGCGGCCGTGGCAGCGAGCAGGCGGAAGGACGTGCGGAATCGGGTCATGGGAGTCTCCTTGGAAGTGTTCTGGGTGAGGGCGGGAGGGCGGCGGCGAAGCCAATGCTGCGACGCGAGCGTGTCGAGCAGGCCAGTCCAGGGCACCCGCGGAACTGGCTCGGCCAGGCCGCGGGGTGCGCCCCCCTCCAAGCCGAAGGCGCAAGAGAGGGGGGGCGCCGCGAAGCGGCATGGGGGGTGGTTCACGTCAGCACGAAGAAGCGCATGGCGACCTGGGCCGGATGCCGCACGCCGCTGCCGACGAACAGCCGCTCGGTGATCCAGCGCAGCGCGGGCGAATCGGTCTCGAAGCTCGGCGTGCAGCGGAAGTACACCTCCGACGGCTGCACCGGCTCGCCGCGCATCAGGCGCGCCATCACTTCGGGCGCGGCGGCGCGCACGGCATGGTTCTGCACGTAGATCAGGTCGCCGGCGTCGGTCTCCATGCCGTAGCGCGCATCGAGCACCGAGCAGCCCTCGCTGGCGAAGAGCTGGAAGTCGGCGCCGCCGGGCAGCACCCGCGCCGTCCAGCCATCACCGCGGGCGGTGCCGCCAAGGATCGGCACCACCCTGCGCAGGCCCTGCGCGCCACGGCCGAGCACCAGCGGCTGGCCCACGTCCACCGCCACGTCGGCAAAGTGCGCCAGGGAGGGCGGGGACAGGGGATCGTTGTCGGACATCATCATTTGTCTAGCGTAAGTCCCGTGGCGGCGGCGCCTCGTCATCCCAGAAGATGACGGACTTCCCCCAATGCCGCCGCTGTCCCTCCTGCCATGAGAACCTGGAGCCCCGCCCTGCCTGCCGGCGAGAGCGCCCATGCGCTGCTGGCGGCGCGCATGCCCGAGGTGGTGCCAGCGCTGGGCGACGCGGCCTTCGGCCCGCGGCTGCTGCAAGCGGTGGCGGCGACGCTGCCGGTCGCCTCCTTCTCCATCTACCGCACCGGGGCCCGGCCCGCCATCTTCATCAGCGGCAGCCTGGGCGTGCCCGACACCACGCGCGACTGCTGGCGGGCCTACCTGTCGGGCCCCGTTCAACACGACCGCACCTTCCGCGACGGCGAGACCGCGCCGCTGCGCATGTGCCACATCACGGCCGGCGAGGTGCCCCCCGAGCACCGGGCCAAGGTGTACGACGCGCATGGCGTGCGCGAACGGGTGTCGGTGGTGGAGCGCGAGCCGTCGGCCGACGGTGCGCTCTTTGCCGTCAACTTCTATCGGCACGAAGGGCAGCGGCCCCTGGCCGATGGGCAACTGGCCGATTTCGGCGAGGCCGGGGCCCTGTTGATGGCCCTGGCGCGCAAGCATGTGGTGCTGGCGTCGCCGCCGCAGGAGTCAGCCGGGCAGGCGCAGCGGCTGCTGGCCCATTGCCCCGAGCTGACGTCGCGGGAGCTGGAGGTTTGCCTCCGCCTGTTGCGTGGCATGACCCAGGAAGGCATCGCCGCCGACCTCGGGCTGGCGCTGCCGACCGTCAAGACCTATCGCAACCGGGCCTTTGCGCGACTGGGCATCCATTTCAGGAGCGAACTCTTCGCCCTGATGCTGGAGGCGGGCGAGGGCGCCGTCGCAGCGCGCTGAGCGCCGCGCCCACGCCCTCGTCCGTTCAGGCCTGCTCGGCGCTGGCGGCGTCGAGCCGGGCGATCTGGGTCGGGTCCAGCTTGAGCTGCGCCGCGGCCACCAGCTCCTGCAGCTGGTCCAGCGAGGTCGCGCTGGCGATGGGCGCCGTGATCGACGGCCGGGCAATCTGCCAGGCAAGCGCGACCTGGCCAGGCTTGGCGCCGGTTTCGGCTGCCACCTCGTCCAGGGCCGCGAGGATGCGCCGGCCGCGGTCGTTGAGGTAGGCCGCCACGGCACGCTCGCCGCGCGTGCTGCGTGAGGCATCGGCCGCGCTGCGGTACTTGCCCGTCAGGAAGCCCATCGCCAGCGCGAAGAAGTTGATGACGCCGAGTTGCTGCGACTGGCACAGCGGCTCCAGTTCTGCCTCGTACACGGCGCGGTCGCAGAGGTTGTAGAGCGGCTGCAGGCTCTCGTAGCGCGGCAGGCCCAGGCGTTCGGAGACGGCCAGCGCCTCGGCCAGCCGCGGTGCCGTATGGTTGGAGGCACCGATGGCACGCACCTTGCCTGCCTTGATCAGCTCGGCATAGGCGCCGAGCGTGTCCTCGAAGGGCGTCTCGGCGTCGTCGTCGTGCGACTGGTACAGGTCGATGCAGTCGCACTGCAGCCGACGCAGCGATGCCTCCACCGCCTCGCGGATGTAGCGCGGCGACAGGCCCTTCTTGCCCTCGCCCATGGGCTTGCCGACCTTGGTGGCCAGCACGATGCGGTCGCGCTTGCCGGTAGCGCGCAGCCACTTGCCGATGATGGTCTCCGACTCGCCGCCGGTGTGGCCCGGCGCCCAGATCGAATAGACGTCCGCTGTGTCGATGAAGTTGAAGCCGGCGTCGACCCAGGCGTCGAGCAGGCGGAAGGAGGTGGCCTCATCCACGGTCCAGCCGAAGACGTTGCCGCCGAAGGCGAGCGGGGAGACCTGGAGGCCGGAACGGCCGAGTGGGCGCAAGTTCATGTCTGGACAGTGGAAGAAGGAGGCGCGGGGCGCCGGTCGCTGGCGGCCGCCGGCGTGCCCTGGGCACGCAGCAGCCGGATATGGGCCGCGAAGCCGCGACCCGGGGTGCTGGTGAGGGCGAAGGTGCCCCCCATGCGCTCGATGTTCTTGGCCACGATCGACAGGCCCAGGCCCGCACCCGCCGCGGAGGTGCGCGCCGTGTCTCCGCGGAAGAAGGGCTTGGTCAGCTGCGCGAGCATCACCGGCGCCACGCCGGGCCCGTGGTCGCGCACCTTGATGAGCACCGCCGTCGGCTGGGTCTGCGCCTGGATGTCGATCTGCGTGACGTTCATGCCGGGCGTGCGGCCATAGCGGCGCGCGTTCTCCAGCAGGTTCGACAGCACGCGCTTGAGCTCCACCTCGTCGGCCATGACCATGGCGTCGTCGGGCACGTTGATCTGGATCTCGACATCGTCCTGGTCGCGCACCGGGAACACGCTGTCGGCCACCACGTCGCGCAGCCGCAGCGGCTGCAGCCGCACATGGTCGGGCCGCGCATAGTCGAGGAACTTGTCGATGATGCCGTCGAGCTGCGCGATGTCGGCCGCCATGTGGGCACGGGCGTCCTCGTCGGCCACGCTCATCTCGGTCTCCAGCCGCAGGCGGGCGAGCGGCGTGCGCAGGTCGTGGGAGATGCCGGCCAGCATCACGGCGCGGTCCTGCTCGATCTTGGCGAGCTGGTCGGCCATACGGTTGAAGCCGATGTTGACGGCCCGGATCTCGTTGGTGCGGGCATGCTCGTCGAGGCGATGGGCCTCGTACTCGCCTTCGCGCACCTGGGTCGTCGCCCGCGACAGCTGCTTGAGCGGCCGGTTGATCAGCCGCGTGATCAGCGCCGAGCCCGCCAGCGACATCATGCCGGCGGTGATGAACCAGGCCAGCCAGGTCCGGCCGCCGACGCGCGAGAAGCGCGCCGGGTCGAGCAGCAGCCAGTACTGGTCGCCGTCGATGCCGAAGCCGATCCACAGCCCCGGCTCGCCGTTGACCTCGCTCGCGATGGTGGTGCCTTCGCCCAGGCGGCGGATCAGCTCGTCGCGCACGCGGCGGTCGAGCGCGCGGTCGGTGTAGCCCTCGTAGCGGTCGCGCGGCTCGCGCGGAACGATGCGCACGCCCTCCTGGTCGGCCAGGGTCTTGATCAGGGAGACGCGGGTGATGGCGTCGGAATAGACCAGCGCCGCGCGCGTCAGGTTGACGAGCGAGGCGATCTGGTGCGCGGTCTGGACCGTCCGAGGTTCGTCCTCGAAGGCACGGAAGGTCTGCAGCCAGCCATAGATGCAGCCGAGCAGCAGCAGCACCAGCAGGAAGAAAGTGCGCCAGAACAGGCTGAAGCCGAGGCGGAAGCGCGTCTGCGCGCGCACCCGCTCGGACATCTCGAGCGGGGAGGGCAGGGTGCCCTGGATGGAATCGGGCGGGGGAAGCGCCCGCCCCGAAGCGGGGCTGGCTGGGGCCGCAGGGGGCACGGTCAGGCGTTGCCGTCCGGCACGAAGACGTAGCCCACGCCCCAGACCGTCTGGATGTAGCGCGGTGCGGCGGCATCGGACTCGATGAGCTTGCGCAGACGCGAGATCTGCACGTCGAGGCTGCGGTCGAAGGGCTCGAACTCGCGGCCGCGGGCCAACTGGGCCAGCTTCTCGCGCGACAGCGGCTGCCGCGGGTGGCGCACCAGCGCCTTGAGCATGGCGAACTCGCCGGTCGTCAGCGACAGTTCCTCGCCGTCCTTGCGCAGCGTGCGCGAGCCCAGGTCGAACTCGAAGGGGCCGAAGGACACCATCTCGTTCTCGGAAGATGGTGCGCCGGGCGCCTCCTGCGGCGGCCGGCGGCGCAGCACGGCATGCACACGGGCCAGCAGTTCGCGCGGGTTGAAGGGCTTGCCGAGGTAGTCGTCGGCACCCACCTCCAGGCCCACGATGCGGTCCACGTCCTCGCCCTTGGCGGTGAGCATGATGATGGGTGTGCGGTCGTTGGCCGCACGAAGCCGACGGCATACCGACAGGCCGTCCTCGCCCGGCATCATCAGATCGAGGACGATGAGGTCGACCGTGTCGCGCAGCAGGATGCGGTTGAGCGCCTTGCTGTCCTCGGCCACGATCACCTCGAAACCTTCCTGCGTCAGGTAGCGGCGCAGCAAGTCGCGGATGCGGGCGTCGTCGTCGACGATCACGATCTTGTCGGTACGGGTCTGGTTTTGAGTCATAGGTACGACATTCCTCGGGAGCAGATTTGTAACAGAGCCGATTGTGGAGGTCGAGTTCACCGATTCTTCGACCCCATCGCTCCGGATGACACGACGTTACACAACTTGCGCCCGCTCGCGTGACAGCAAAGTTCTCGCATTGAAGCGGTGGCAGAGTACGGGCCATGACGACTGCGTGCTGCTTCCTGCGATCTACCCCCGGCTTCGGCCTGGCGGTGGTCATGGCCGCGGCCGGCGCCACGTTGGTGCCCGCCGCGTGGGCCGCCGAAGGCCCTCGCTGGCAGGCGCAGGCCGCGCACCAGCGGGCGATGCCGCAGGAGGATGCCGCCACCGAGGCTGCCATGCGGCAGCTGTCGCCAGCGCAGCGCGCCGAGCTGCGCGAGCAGCTTCGCAGCGAATGGAATGCCCGGCACCCGGCCGACGGCGGTGGCGCCGATCCCGCTGCGGCACGCGCCGATGGTTCTCCGCCGCGACGCGGCTGGAACCTTCCCTTTCCCTGGCGCGACCCGCGGCACTGACCGGTGCCGCGCGTCCGTCTTCAACCCATCCCAAAGAGGAACTGCTTGACCATCCTTCGCCCCCTGCTCCGCGTTGCCGCCCCCGTGGCTTTCGCCGTCCTTTCGCTGCCCGTGCTGGCTCAAGAGGGCCCGATGTGGTCGCCCCCGCAGAACGTGCTCCAGCTGTCGGCATCGGGCTCCGTCGATGCCCAGCAGGACATGTTGACGATGACGCTGTCGACCACGCGCGACGGAACCTCGGCCGCCGCAGTCCAGGGCCAGTTGAAGGCGGCCGTGGATGCGGCGCTTGCCGCAGCGCGGACGCAGGCGCAGCCCGGTGAACTGGACGTGCGCACGGGCAACTTCAGCCTATCGCCGCGCTACAGCCGTGAGGGCAAGATCAACGGTTGGCAGGGGAGCGCCGAGGTGGTGCTGGAGGGTCGCGACTTTCCCCGAATCACACAGGTGGCTGGCCGCATCGACAGCCTGACCGTGGCGAACGTTGGGTTCAGCCTCAGCCGGGAGCAGACACGCAAGGTCGAGGCCGAAGCGCAGGCCCGCGCCATCGAAAGCTTCCGCCAGAAGGCCGCCGCGCTGGCACAGAACTTCGGCTTCTCCGGCTACACGCTGCGGCAGGTGTCGGTCAATGGTCCGCAGGACTTCACGGCTCGGCCGCGCATGATGGCGGCCGAGGCGATGGCCTTCAAGGCGGATGCCGCACCCGTGCCCGTGGAGGCGGGCAAGACCACCGTGACGGTCAATGTGTCCGGGTCGGTGCAGCTGAAGTAGGGAACACGGCGCTTCCGGCGGCGGTGCGGGCAGGCGCGGGCAGGACTATTGCGCCGTCCAGCCCCCATCCATGGCCCACGCCACGCCCCGCACCTGGTCTGCCGCAGGCGAGCACAGGAAGACTGCCAGGCCGCCCAACTGCTCGACGGTGGTGAACTGAAGCGAGGGCTGCTTCTCGCCCAGCAGGTCGTTGTTCGCCTTCTCGACCGTGATGCCTTCGCGTGCGGCACGATCATCGATCTGCTTTTGCACCAGGGGCGTCAGCACCCAGCCGGGGCAGATGGCATTGCAGGTCACGCCGGTGGTCGCGGTCTCCAGCGCCACGGCCTTGGTCAGCCCCACGATGCCGTGCTTGGCCGCCACGTAGGCCGACTTTTGCGCCGAGGCAACCAGGCCATGCGCCGAGGCGATGTTGACGATGCGCCCCCAGTTGGCTTCGCGCATGGCCGGGATGGCCAGCCGGGTGGTGTGGAAGGCGCTGCTGAGGTTGATGGCGATGATCGCGTCCCACTTCTCGGGCGGGAAGTCCTCGACCTTCGCCACATGCTGGATCCCGGCGTTGTTGACCAGCACGTCCACGCGGCCGAACTTGCTCGCCGCAAAGGCCATCATGTCCTCGATCTGGCTGGCCTTGCTCATGTCGGCGCCGTGGTACTCGGCCTTCACGCCGAGGGCGCGGATCTCGGCCAGCGCGCCATCCGCGTCGCCGAAGCCGTTGAGCACGAGGTTGGCGCCCTGCTGTGCCAGCGCCCTGGCAATGCCGAGTCCGATGCCGCTGGTCGAGCCTGTGACAAGCGCTGTTTTGCCTTGAAGCATGATGGGCTGTTCTCCGCGATCAATTAGGATGGACGCGAGCATATCGCCAGCGCCACGGAGACGTTTGCATGACAGAGCCCATCCTTGATTTCGTGGACTGCGCGGATGCGGGCGGCGGTCATCGCATGGCCTATTGGCAGTGGGGTGACCCGCAGGCCAGCCATGTGGTGCTGTGCGTGCATGGACTCACGCGCCAGGGGCGGGACTTCGACGCGCTGGCGAAAGTGCTGATGGCCCAGGCGCCGCAGCCGGTGCGCATCGTTTGCCCGGACGTCGTGGGCCGCGGTCGAAGCGACTGGCTGGCGGAGCCCGCGCACTACCAGTTCCCGCAGTACGTCGCCGACATGATGGCGCTGCTCGCGCACCTGCATGCGCGCGCGCCGATCGTGCAGTTTGACCATGTCGGCACCAGCATGGGCGGCCTCATCGGCATCTTCCTGGCCGCCCAGCCAACCTTGGCGCCCGTGCCTGTGCGGCGCCTCGTGCTCAACGATGTCGGTCCGGCGGTTGAATTCGATGCGATCGCCCGCATTTCGGGCTACGTGGGGCAGGGCGGCGTCTATGCCACGGTCGAAGAGGCGGCGCAGGTGCTGCTCGGGATCTCCGCGGGCTTCGGTCCGCACACCCCCGAGCAGTGGCGTGCGCTGACGGTGCCGATGCTGGTCCCGGCCAGCGAACGCAGCGCCGACGGCCGGCAACGGCAGGCGCCGACGCAGGGCAGCACCGATGTCGGCCCTTACCGGCTGCATTACGACCCGGCCTTGTCCGTGGGCCTGCGGGCGCTGACGCGCGAGCAGGCGGCGCAGGGCGAAGCGGTGGTGTGGGCGGCCTACGATGCCGTGACGGCGCCGACCTTGCTGCTGCGCGGCGCGGATTCCGATCTGCTGTCGCGCAGCACGGCGCAGGCGATGACGCAGCGGGGGCCCAGGGCTTCGCTCGTCGAGTTCGCCAACGTCGGGCATGCGCCCACGCTGGTCGATCCGGCGCAGTCGTCCGTCGTGGCGTCCTTCCTGTTCGCGCGTTGAGTGCACATCCAGAATTTGCGATTGAGAGTTGTCAGTGTCAGAGCCAGCCGTCGTTGAACATGCCCTGTCCGCCGCCACTGCCCAGGTGGCGCCGGGCATGGAGGACATGCTGGCCCGCGCCCGCGCCTTCGCAGCACCGCTGATCGAGGGCGAGACGCTCGACACCGGCGAGAACACGCTGGCGCACGCCGATGCGGTAGCCGCCATCGTGGCCTCGATGGGCGGCTCCGAGGCCATGCAGGCAGCCAGCTATCTCGTCTACGCCTGCCCGCACCTCAACCGGCCGCACGAGGTCATTTCCAAGGTCTTCGGCGACAACTACGCCTCCCTCGCGCTGGAGACGACCAAGCTGGTCCAGGTCCAGAAGCAGACGCGCGGCGTCGTGCAGATGGCCGACGGCAGCGGCGCGCAGACCGAGACGGTGCGCAAGATGCTGCTCGCCTTCTCGCGGGACCTGCGGGTGGTGATGCTGCGCCTGGCCTCGCGGCTGCAGACGCTTCGGCATGCGGCGGCCGTCAAGCAGCCGGTGCCCGAGAGCATGGCGCGCGAGTCGCTCCAGGTGTTCGCGCCGCTGGCCAACCGGCTCGGCATCTGGCAGGTCAAGTGGGAGATCGAGGACCTCTCTTTCCGTTTCCTGGAGCCGGACACCTACAAGCTGATTGCCCAGCTGCTCGATGAGAAGCGGGCGGAGCGCGAGGTCTATGTCGAGCAACTGCGCGCGCGGCTCGAGCGGGACCTTGCCAGCCAGGGCATCGAGGCGAAGGTGCAGGGTCGGCCCAAGAACATCTACAGCATCGTCAAGAAGATGCGCGGCAAGTCGCTCGACTTCGGCCAGGTGTTCGACATCCTGGCCCTGCGCGTGATCGTGGGTGACGTGAAGGACTGCTATGCGGTGCTGGCCTGGGTGCATTCGCACTTCCAGCCGATCGTGGAGGAGTTCGACGACTACATCGCCCGGCCCAAGCCCAATGGCTACCAGTCACTGCACACGGTGGTGCGCGACGTGGCGGGCGGCCGGCCCGACAAGCCCATCGAGATCCAGATCCGCACCGCGCAGATGCACGAGCATGCCGAGCACGGCGTGGCGGCGCACTGGGCCTACAAGGAAGCCGGCCCCAAGGGCTATGCCGGTGTGTGGGCCGGCGGCGAGTACGACGCGAAGATCGCGGTGCTGCGGCAGCTGCTGGCCTGGGAGCGCGACCTGTCCGGTGGTGACCAGGGCAGCGGCCTCTTCGACGACCGCATCTACGTGCTGACGCCCGATGCCGCCATCGTGGAGCTGCCCCAGGGCTCCACACCGGTGGATTTCGCGTACACGGTGCACACGCAGCTGGGCCACCGTTGCCGGGGCGCGCGCGTGGACGGCGCCATGGTGCCGCTCAACACGCCGCTGCAGAACGGCCAGACCGTCGAGGTGATCGCCACGAAGGAAGGCGGGCCTTCGCGTGACTGGCTCAACACCGATCTCGGTTATCTCGCCAGCCATCGGGCGCGTGCGAAGGTGCGTGCCTGGTTCAATGCCCAGGCCACGCACGAGACCGTGGCGCGGGGTCGCGAGGCGGTCGAGAAGCTGCTTCAGCGCGAGGGCAAGACGGCATTGCGCCTTGAGGACCTGGCCACCCAGCTGGGCTTTCGCAGCGCCGACCATCTGTTCGAAGTGGTGGGCAAGGACGAGTTCTCCCTGCGCAACATCGAGAACCTGTTGCGACCGCATGAGGCTCAGCCCGCGGCCGACGAAGCGCCGCTCATCCGCAAGCCCCGGGCCACCGATGGTTCCGGCAAGGGCGGCGTGCTGGTGGTGGGCGTCTCCTCGCTCATGACTCAGCTGGCCAAGTGCTGCCGACCTGCGCCGCCAGATGCGATCCGGGGTTTCGTGACACGCGGCCACGGCGTGAGCGTGCACCGCGCGGACTGCAGCAACTTCAGGATGATGGCGGCGAAGGACGCCGGCCGCGTGATCGACGTGGAATGGGGAACGCCACGGAGCGGCAGCGACATGGTCTATGCCGTGGACGTGGCGGTGGAGGCGGCCGACCGCCAGGGATTGCTCCGCGACATCTCGGACGTCTTCGCGCGCGAGAAGATGAACGTGATCGGCGTCCAGACCCAGTCGGTGCGGGGGACGGCCTGGATGACCTTCACCATCGAGATCGCCGATGCAGCGCGGCTGACCCACGTGCTGGGCATCGTGGCCTCGGTGTCTGGCGTGCGCTCGGCCCGGCGCCGCTGAGGCTTCGCCCGAGGGGCGGCGCGCGGAGCCGCCGGCTCTCCGTGCCGCTCCGTTCCCAGGCAAAGTCGTTCGACGAACGGCATCCTTTGCCGTGCGTGGCCGACGAACAGGCAAAAAAATAGCCCCTTTCGGGGCTATTTTTGGTGTGTGCCTGGTTGACACACGGCGTTTGGTAGGCGCGATTGGACTCGAACCAACGACCCCCACCATGTCAAGGTGGTGCTCTAACCAGCTGAGCTACGCGCCTGTGTTTGTTCGAGAGGGTAGAGTATAGCACGGTACTTTCGGAGTTGGGAAGCCCCCTGCCGAATCTTGCGGAAACAGTCCGACTCGCTGGGCCGCAAGCCGTCGAATCATTCCTTCGCCTCGATGTCGGTTCGCCCTGTCTTCAGGCAGCACGCCGGCTGACCTTCCTGGCTGAACGTCAGATGCAATTGGTTGCGGCGTGTGATAACTTGGCTCGCACATAACAATCACTTTGCGCCTTCGGGGAATCCTGATGAACTCGACTTCCGTCCTTCCTGATGACCTTGCTTCGCGGCGCCGCATTGCCATGCTGCTGCATCAGGCCCCGCTGGAATTTGCTCGTGCCGTCTATGGCATCAATGACCGGGCCAGTGGGCGCGTCGGCACGATGGCGGCGCAGGACGTGGCGCGCGCCGAAGGCATGGGTGTGCTGGTGACCCGGGAGCGCGTCCAGCAGCGTGCCCGCTCCTACCTGCCGATGGAAGGCCGCGAGCATTGCCCGCGATGCTGGGTTTTCGCCAGCACGCGCACGCCTCTCTCGTTCCAGCGCATGGAGGAGGGCCATGAACTCGCACGCTGCAGCAGTTGCGGTGCCGAGTACCCCAATCCCTGAGGCTTGGCGGCTGGGCAGGGTAAACCTTGGAATGCGCTTCCAGTCGCCTCCCTAGAATGGGTTGCTCGTGGAATGCGAGGTGTGTGGTTTGAAGGAATCTCCAGTGCAGGGCAAAAAGGCGGCGGCCAAGTCGTCTGAACGGGTGATCAAGAAGTACCCGAACCGCAGGCTCTACGACACCGACTCTTCGGCCTACATCACACTTGCGGACGTCAAGCAACTGGTGATGGACCAGGCGACCTTCGTGGTCCGCGATGCCAAGACGGGCGAAGACATCACCCGCAGCATCCTTCTGCAGATCATCCTGGAAGAAGAGGCCGGTGGCGCGCCAATGTTCACCGAGCAGGTGCTGGCCAGCATCATCCGCTTCTACGGCCACGCCATGCAGGGCTTCATGGCGCCCTACCTCGAGAAGAACATCCAGGCCATGGTCGAGGTGCAGACCCAGATGGCCGACAAGGCCCAGAGCTTCACGCCCGAGATGTGGTCCCGCTTCATGACGATGCAGTCGCCCGTGCTTCAGGGGTTGATGGGAAGCTACGTCGAACAGTCCAAATCCGCCTTCCAGCAGATGCAGGAGCAGATGCAGAAGAACGCAGACCAGGTGCTTGGCGCCTTCGGCCTCAAGCGTCCCTGAAGGTTCGGGCTGCGCGGGCAGGGTGCGCGCATCGCCTACCAACTACCCTTGGCCCGCTTCAAGCCTGCCGAGAGGCCGGCGGCGCCCACGAGTGCCAGCTGCCCGCTGCTTCAGCGCGCCTTCCCGCTGTTCGTCCGCAAGCGCGGTGACCCGCTCGGGTAGCTGGTCGACCATGCACAGCGCTGTCGTTCTTGTCCGACGTTGCCCTCAAAGCCGCTGAGGTACTTTCTCGTACCTCTACCCACGTCTGGAATGCCATCGTGAGACCTGCATCGTCCTCGGTTTCCCTCTCGCGCCGATCCGTGATCGTGGGCGGCGTCGTGCTCGCTGGATCCGCAGTGTCCGGATGCGCGGTCTCCACCCCCACCATCGAACGCGAGGCAGCGGTCGACCTGCGCCGATTCATGGGCGATTGGTATGTCATCGGCAACATCCCCACCCCGCCCGAGCGCGATGCCTACAACGCCGTCGAGTCCTACCGGCTGGACGACGAGGGCCGCATCCGCACGCGCTTCCGGTACCGCGAGGGTGCCTTCGACGGGCCCCTGCGGACGATGAACCCGGTGGGTACCGTGGTGGAAGGCACGGGCAATGCCGTCTGGGGGATGCAGTTCATCTGGCCGATCAAGGCCGAGTACGTGATCGTCGACGTGGACCCGGCCTATTCGCTGACCATCATCGGTCGCAGCGCCCGGGACTACGCCTGGATCATGGCGAGGCAACCCGCCATCCCGGAACAACGCTACGACGCGGCCGTCGCCCGTCTGCGGTCGCTGGGCTACGACACCGCCAAGCTGCGGCGCGTGCCGCAGCGGTGGCCGGAGCCCTGAATGTCCGCTCACCCTGGTGGGCCCGCGGCGGGCTCCACGACAATCGCACCTTCTGCGAAAGTGTCCTGATGAACGAGATCCAGTGGTTCGTGCGTGTCTGCCAGATCGAGGGCCTCGAAGCGGCTCTGCGCGAGCTGAACGCCCGTGTTCCCCACCGCTATACCGGCGTCTACCGCTTCGAGGGCGACCTCATGCGCAACCTTGCGCTGGTGGACAAGGCGGGTGAAGCGCGGCCCGAGCATCTGGCCGCGGTGCCCTTCAAGGACAGCTTCTGCCAGTACGTGCTGCGCGACGGCGGCTTCCAAAGTGGAGACACCGGCGCTGACCGTCGCCTCGACGGCCATGTCTACCAAGGCGTGTTGCTGAGCTATCACGGCGTTCCGGTGCTGGACGACGCCGGCCAGCTGTTCGGCTCGCTGTGCCACTTCGATCAGGACAGCAAAGAACTGAGCGACGGCGAATTCGCCATGATGCAGCGCGTCGCACGGGTGATCCCCGCCTTCCTGCGGTCCCGCTCGGCGGGCATCGCACTGCCCGCGGCCTGAATTCAGCGCTGGAAGGGTGGCGCTCCCCGCAGACGTCGCCAGGCCAGGGAAGGCAGGCGCAGGAAGAACTCGATCATCAGCCGCGTGTGCATCCATGTCAGCAGCACGTTGTCGCGGCCATACCGGAAGTGGGAGACGCCGCCCTCGTCGGCGCTCAGGTACTTGACCGGCGCGTCGATGTTGACGGGCTTCACGCCGCGCCAGGCCAGCCGGACCACCGCCTCGGTGTCGAAGTCAAAGCGCCGCATCCAGCGTTGCCGGTCCATGATCGCGAGCAGGTCGTCGATGGGGTAGACCCGGAAGCCATACAGCGAGTCGCCGATCCCGGCGAACAGGGTCTCCAGCTGTGTCCATCCGTTGGAGACACGGCGCCCGCGCACACGCAGCAGCGGGGCACTGGCGTCGAACACCGGCCGGCCGAGCACCATCGTCTCCGGCCGCTGGATCGACGCTGCCATGAACGCGGGGATGAGCGCCGAAGGATGCTGCCCGTCGGAATCCATCGTGAGCGCGTGCGTGAACCCTTCGGCGGCGGCGGTTCGCAGACCCTGCATCACGGCGGCGCCCTTGCCCCGGTTCTGGGGCAGCACCCACACGCGCAGGCCGGCGTCCGCCCGCGCCATCTGCTGGAGTTGCTCGGCCGTGCCGTCGGTGCTGCCGTCCACCACCACCCACACGGGGTTCCACTGGGCCCGGGCTTCGCGCACCGTCTCGAAAACTTTCGGTCCGGTGTTGTAGCTGGGGATCAGGACAAGGTGGGTGCGCGAGGACTCTGGCATTCGGCAGCGACCGCCTCGGGCGCGTGCCCGGGCGTCAGATGTTGTTGGAAGTATTGTTCGAGGCGTGCCGTGAGGGCGTTGCTGTCCGCCATCGGTGCAAAGCGTTCGCCCAGCCGCAGGTGGAACACGATGGGCAGCGGGGGAACCCGCCAGATCGGCCAGCCCTTGCCGAGGTAGGGCGAGTCGGTGTCGATGAACACGGTCTGGATCGGCGCCTGCGCGAGCCGTGCGATCAGGGTGACGCCAGGGCGGAAGGCGTTGAGCCGCCCGCCGGTCGTGCGGGTGCCCTCAGGAAAGACGACGAGTTGCCCGCCATCGCGCAGGTCGTCGACAGCCAGCCGCACCATGGTGCGGGCCGAGTCATTGCGGATGTAGCGTGCCAGCCGGGCGCCGGCGCCCAGGAACACGTTCCTCATCAGCGACGCCTTCATGATGCAGGCGCTGTGCGGCAGGTGCGCTACCAGCAGCAGGGCATCGAGCATCGTCGGATGGTTGGCGATGATCACGAGCCCTTGCTCATCGCGCAGGGCGGACAGGCAACGGGCATCGATGCGCATCATTCCGCAGGCGCAGGCCACGGTCCAGAACAGGCGGTAGCCATGCGCGATGGCTGCGCGACCGACGTCACGGCCTCTTCCGGCCGGCAGCAAGGGATAAAGCACCATGGCGGCCATGTTCCATGCCAGAGACATGAGACCCAGCCCCAACAGCAGCAGGTAGAGCGGCGGCGCAAGAAGAACCGCCTTGGCGAACCGCAGGATCGGCCTCATGGCTGCGCGCAATCCAGGCGAGGTTGGGGGCGGTGGCGGTCAGCGCGTGGGGTCATCCAGATCCGGGAGCGACGTGGTGCGGCGCGTTTCGGCGGCCTCGGGAGGCGGCGCGACAGCGGCTGCAGGACGGTCGGCAATGCTCATGTGGGTTTCGATTTCTAGCAGCAGATCGCGACGGCAGATGTCAGCGTGCAGGAACAGTGCGCGACGGAGGAAAGGACTCTGCGCGCCCAATGCCGCGGCCAACTGGTCGCGCAGCACCGGCGCGTCCTCGGGACGGCGGACGTAAACCACGGCGTCGCTCCCGCCAAGGGTGAATCCGCCGCCACCGTGGTGGTTCGCCTCGGCCAGCACGGCGTCGAGGTTGCGCAGTGTCTCTTCGAGTTGGGCCTGCAGGTCGTCCACATGGACGGTCGCATGGCCGACGATGCTGGCCGTGCCCGAGACGAACAGATGCTTCGTTCCGTCAGGCTGGCACACCACGGCCGCCCGCGAGAAGGTCGGCGCGCGTGGGCCGTAGTCGGCCGGGTAGCGCCAGGCGGGCGTCTGGCGCGGGTTCTCGATGGGCTGTGGCGGCACCCTGGCGGCGAGGAAGCGCAGGATCAGGCCACCCCTGTGCAGGCCGAGCGCGCAGGCTGCGGGGGCGCCTTCGAACGCGGCCTGGCCGGCATCGAGGAATGCCTGCTGCCGCCCGGCATTGAACTGGCGGTACCGTTCCAGCCCGCCGCCATCCTCGTTGATGCGCGGCAGGTAGTTCCAGAGCCTGTGCAAATGGGCAAAGCCCGTCCGGGCGAGGCAGGCGAAGAGGTCGCCATAGGCCCGCCGGGCAAGCGCCTCCAGGCCGGAGCCGTCTTCCGGCAGGTCGATGGCGCCGAACAGGTGCCGGCCGTCGTGGCGCCAGCGCACATTGCCGGTCTGGCCGGCCTCGACCGGCCCGCTGGCAAGCCACACATCGGCGCGCACCTGCTGCTGCACAAGCATCGGGGCCGGCACTGCAGTCAGGCCGTCAGGCAGCGCCGCGCCGTCCTCCATCCAGCCATAGACCAGTCCACCCAGGATGCGTCCGGATTCGACCCGGGCGGCATCGCTCAGGGGCCAGCGCTGAAAGGTCGAAGCGGGCACGACGGCGGCAGCGTCCGCGGCGCGGGCGCCGGTGGTGATGGGCGAGGCTGCACTCATTGCCGCTCGAGCACGTTCTCGCCGGCCAGCGGTCCCAGGTCTCGGATGTTGCGCCGGCGCCGCTGCCAGGCATGCCAGGTTCGCCGTGGATTGGCCGCGGACACCGCGTAGTAGATGGTCTTGAGGATGCGCAGCGAGCGCCAGATCGGCGTGCCGTTGTGGATGTCCCCCGCGAGCAGCGACATCAGCGCCTCCTTCACGCGGAAGGGGTTCTGCGGGTACATGAAGAACTCGCGCATCGTCGGGTTGGTGACGCGGAAGATGAACCAGGAGAACTCCTTCGGGCCCTTGCGCATGTACCGCTCGAAGGCGCGCCGCGCGGCGGGGGCGCGGCTGGGCTGGTCCAGCGTGGTGGCCACGAGTTCGGCTCCCTCGAAGGCACTGTGCATGGCCAGGTACACACCCGACGAGAACACCGGATCGATGAAGGCGAAGGCATCGCCCAGCATCAGGTAGCGCTGGCCGGTGCAATGTGTGCCGCTGTAGGAATAGTTGCCGGTGGCATATACCGCGTCGTCGACCAGTTCCGCGCCCTTGAGCCGCTCGGCAAGCTCGGGGCTCATGGCGATGGTGTCGGCGAAGAACTCCTTGAGTGGCTTGTCGCGCGACTTCAGGTAATAGGGCCAGCACACGGCGCCCACGCTCACCGTGCCGTCCGCCAGCGGGATGTACCAGAACCAGCCGTGCTTGAACCAGAAGATGGTGATGTAGCCCTCGTACATGCCTTCTGCCCGCCACGCGTTGCGGAAGTGGCCGAACAGAGCCGAACTGTTGTGGCGCGGGTTCTTGAGCTTGGACTTCAGGCGGTTGGCCATGAAGGTGTCGCGGCCGGAGGCGTCGACCACGAAGCGCGCGCGCCACTGGCGCGAACTGCCGTCGTCGAGCGTGGCATGGATGGTCGCGCCCTGATCGTCGAAGGCGACCTCGCGCACCCGGCAGCCTTCGAGTGCGGTCGCGCCTTCCTTCGCCGCATGGCGGAACAGGATCTCATCCAGGTCGGACCGGCGAACCTGCCAAGCGTGGGTGAGCTTCTTGTCCCATCCCTCGCCAAAGCCGAGGCGGACACTGCGTCCGTGCTCCTGCGAGACGAACTCGGCGCCCCACTTGGCCATGCCGACGCGCTCGACCTGTTCGCGAACGCCCAGCCGGTCGAACAGTTCGACGTTGGCAGGCAGCAGCGATTCGCCGATGTGGAAACGCGGGTGATGCGCCTTCTCGGCCATCACCACCCGCCGGCCCTGGCGCGCGAGCAGGGCGGCGGCCGTGGCGCCCGCCGGGCCGCCGCCGATCACGAAGACATCGCAGCTGTCCATGTCCTCGTTCGACAGGCCGGCGCTGGAGGAATCGATGGTCATGGAGCGGTGCGTGTGTCGTGAAAAAGGCGGAGTATGCCGTCCCGCCGAGGGGTCGCCTCGTTGCGGACGGTAAAATTGCCTACCCGTAACGACAGACAAGAAACGCGAGCATCAGGTCATGGCCGGACACAGCAAGTGGGCAAACATTCAACACAGAAAAGGCCGGCAGGACGAGAAGCGCGGCAAGATCTGGACGCGCGTCATCCGCGAAATCATGGTGGCCGCGCGCACGGGTGGCGGTGACCTCACGGCCAACCCCCGCCTGCGCCTGGCGGTCGACAAGGCCAAGGCCGCCAACATGCCGGCCGACACCATCAAGCGCAACATCGACAAGGCCACCGGCAACCTCGAAGGCGTGCAGTACGAGGAAATCCGCTACGAGGGCTACGGCATCGGCGGCGCGGCCATCATCGTGGACACCATGACCGACAACCGTGTGCGCACGGTCGCCGAAGTGCGGCATGTGTTCTCCAAGTACGGCGGCAACATGGGCACCGAGGGCTCGGTGGCCTTCCAGTTCAAGCATTGCGGCCAGATCCTGTTCGCGCCGGGCACGGACGAGGACAAGGTCATGGAAGTGGCACTGGAAGCCGGCGCCGAGGACGTGGTGACGGACGACGACGGGGCCATCGAGGTGATCACCGCGCCCGGCGATTTCGAAGCCGTCAAGAACGCGCTGGAGGCTGCCGGCCTGAAGGCCGAACTGGCCGAGGTCACGATGCGTGCGGAGAACACCATCGAACTCGGTGGGGAGGACGGCGCCCGCATGCAGAAGCTGCTGGACATGATCGAGGACCTGGACGACGTTCAGGAGGTCTACCACAACGCGTCCATCGCGGAGGCCTCCTGATGAAGGTCCTGGTCATCGGCGGGGGTGGCCGCGAGCACGCGCTGGCGTGGCGCCTGGCGCAGTCCGAGCGCGTCACGCGGGTCTACGTGGCGCCCGGCAACGGCGGCACGGCGCTGGACAAGCGATTCGTGCAAGTCCCCCACACCGATCCCGCAGCGCTTCGCGAATGGGCGCAGCAGGAAAAGATCGCGCTGACCGTGGTCGGCCCGGAAGGCCCGCTGGCGGCGGGCGTGGTCGACGAATTCCGCGACCACGGCCTGCGCATCTTCGGTCCCACCAAGGCGGCCGCGCAGCTCGAAAGCTCCAAGGCCTTCTCCAAGGCCTTCATGAAGCGGCACAAGATTCCCACCGCGGAATACGAGACCTTCACCGATGCCTCGGCCGCCCATGCCTATGTGGACGCCAAGGGCGCGCCCATCGTCATCAAGGCCGATGGTCTGGCGGCGGGCAAGGGCGTGGTCGTGGCGACGTCGCTGGCCGAGGCGCACGAGGCCATCGACTTCATGCTGCTCGACAACAAGCTGGGCATCAGCCACAACGAGGGCGGTGCCCGCGTGGTGATCGAGGAGTTCCTGGCGGGTGAGGAAGCGAGCTTCATCGTGCTGTGCGATGGCAAGAACGTCGCGGCCCTCGCCACCAGCCAGGACCACAAGCGTCTGCTCGATGGCGACCAGGGCCCGAACACCGGCGGCATGGGCGCCTATTCGCCGGCGCCCGTGGTGACGGCCGAGGTGCATGCCCGCGTGATGCGCGAGATCATCCTGCCGACGATCCGCGGCATGGAGCGCGACGGCATTCCCTACACCGGCTTCCTCTACGCCGGACTGATGATCGACGCGGCCGGCCATCCCAAGACGCTCGAATTCAACTGCCGCATGGGTGACCCCGAGACGCAGCCGATCATGATGCGCCTGAAGTCCGACCTGTTCGATCTGCTCTGGCACGCCACGGATGGCACCCTGGACCAGGTGGAACTCGAATGGGACCGGCGTACCGCGCTCGGCGTGGTCCTGGCTGCGCACGGCTATCCGCTGGATCCGCGCAAGGGCGACGCCATCAGCGGCGTGCCGGCAGAGGCTGCCGATGCGGTGGTCTTCCATGCCGGCACCACGCTGCAGGACGGCAAGCTGCTCACCAGCGGCGGCCGCGTGATGTGTGTGACGGTGCTGGCCGACAACGTCAAGCTGGCCCAGCAGCGCGCCTACGAGGTGGCCGCGCAGGTGCGCTTCGACGGCGTGCAGTACCGCAAGGACATCGGCCATCGCGCGATGCCTGCGCGCGGGCAGGGCGCCTGATGCAGGCTCAGCCGCAGGCGGTCGGCGACTGGCTACGCGGCTTGCAGGCGCGCATCGTCGAAGCGGTCGAGGGCGCCGATGGCGGGCGCGCCGTGCGCGATGCCTGGCACAAGGCGCCTGGCGAGCCGCTGCAGGGCGAGGGACTGACCTGCATCCTGGAAGGCGGCGATCTGTTCGAGCGCGCAGGCTGCGGCTTCTCGCAGGTGAGGGGGCCTCGGCTGCCGCCGTCCGCGACGCAGCACCGCCCCGAACTGGCCGGCGCGCCCTTCGAGGCCATGGGGGTCTCGCTGGTCTTCCATCCGCGCAATCCGTACGTGCCGACCGTGCACATGAACGTGCGCATGATCGCGGCGCTGCCGGCCAATGCCGAACCGGTGTGCTGGTTCGGCGGCGGCATGGACCTCACGCCCTACTACGGCTTCGAGGACGACGCGGTGCATTTCCACCGCAGTTGCCACGATGCGCTTGCCCCGTTCGGTGAGGACAAATACCCCCGCTTCAAGGCCTGGTGCGACGAGTATTTCTGTCTGAAGCACCGGGGCGAACAGCGCGGCATCGGCGGCATCTTCTTCGACGACTTCTCAGAGTTGGGCTTCGAGCGCAGCTTCTGCATGCTGCAGTCGGTCGGCGATGCCTTCCTGTCGGCCTACATGCCCATCGTGGAGCGTCGCCGCAGCCTGCCCTGGGGCGAACGAGAGCGCGACTTCCAGTTGTACCGCCGGGGGCGCTACGTCGAGTTCAACCTGGTGTGGGACCGCGGCACGCACTTCGGCCTGCAGTCGGGCGGTCGCACCGAATCCATCCTGCTGTCGATGCCGCCGCAGGCCAGCTGGGCCTATCGCCGCGAAGAAGCACCCGGCTCGGCCGAGGCGCGGCTCTACACCGACTTCCTGCCCCGCCGCGAATGGCTCTGAAACCTCGCGTGGGCGTGTTCGGCGGTGCCTTCGATCCACCGCACAACACACATGTGGCGTTGGCGCGCGCGGCCCTCTCGCAGTTGCGTCTGCGCGAGCTGCGCGTGCTGCCCACCGGCCATGCCTGGCACAAGGCGCGTACGCTCAGCGACGCTGCCGATCGGGTGGCCATGGCACGGCTCGCTTTCGAGCCGCTGGGTGCCGTGATGGTCGATGCGCGGGAGACACTTCGCAGTGGTCCGACCTACACGCTCGATACCCTGCGAGAATTGCGGCTCGAACAGCCCGAAGTCGAGTGGGTGCTGATGCTCGGCACCGACCAGGCGGCGGCACTGCCCACCTGGCATGGCTGGCAGCAGATCCTGCAGATCGCCACGGTGGCGGTGGCCGAACGCATCGACGATGCGGGCCAGCCCATCGTCTTCGATCCGCGCAGCCTCCCTGGGCTGCCGGCCGAAGCCCGTTTCGAATCCCTTCGCATTGCGCCGGAGGACACCAGTGCCACCCTGATCCGCCAGCGCGCCGCGCAGGGGCTGGACGTGGCGGCGCTGGTTCCTCCTGCCGTTGCACGCTATATTGAACAACACCACCTCTACAGCCCGCCTGATGAGCACTGACGCCTCCGCCAAGAAAGACATCCAGAAACTCCAGCGGGCCATCGTCGATGGCCTGGAGGACGTCAAGGCCCAGGACATCCAGGTCTTCAACACGGAGCACCTGTCCCCGCTGTTCGAGCGGGTGATCGTTGCCTCCGGCTCCTCCAACCGCCAGACCAAGGCACTCGCCGCCAGCGTGCGCGAGGCCGTCAAGGAGGCCGGCTTCAACAAGCCGCGCATCGAAGGCGAGGACAACGGCGAATGGATCATCGTGGACTGCGGCCCCGCCGTGGCCCACATCATGCAGCCCAACATCCGCACCTACTACCACCTCGAAGAGATCTGGGGCGACAAGCCGGTGCGCGTGAAGTTCGGTGCGCCCAAGCCTTCGGCCCGCGTCTCTTCCGACGAACCCGCGGCACCGGCCAAGAAGGCGCCGCGCAAGCGTGCCGGCGCCCCTGCCGAATCGGCCGCGCTCCCGGCCCGCAAACCTGCAGCCAAGAAGGCAGCCGCCAAGCCCGCTGCGCCCAAGGCGCCCGCACGCAAGGCCGCCGGCCGCGCGGCGGCCAAGCCCGCCCGCAAGCCCGCTGCGAAAAAGGCTGCGCCCAAGAAGGTCGTGGTCGGCACGCCGGCCCGCAAGGTGGCTGCCAAGAAGGCGCCGGCCCGCAAGAAGGCATGAAGTTGCTGGTGGTCGCCGTCGGGCAGCGCATGCCCGACTGGGCGCAGACCGCCTGGGACGACTACGCCAAACGTTTCCCGCCGGAGCTCAAGCTCGAGCTCAAGGCCGTCAAGACCGAACCCCGCGGCTCCAAGTCGCTCGAGACGCTGTATGCGGCCGAGCGCGAGCGCATCGAGGCGGCCATTCCCCGCGGTACCCGCGTCGTCGCCCTCGACGAGCGCGGCACCGCGCTGACCACCAAGGCGCTGGCCGCCCGCCTGTCCTACTGGCAGGGGGAGGGCGACGACGTGGCGCTGGTCATCGGCGGCCCCGACGGGCTGGAGCCGGCATTCAAGGCGGCCGCGCACGAGCGCATCCGCCTCTCCGACCTGACGCTGCCGCATGCCATGGCGCGCGTGCTGCTGGTCGAACAGCTCTACAGGGCGTGGTCGGTCAACGCCGGCCATCCTTACCACCGTGAATAAACCTCGCCCGGACTTCGTCTATCTGGCCTCGCAGAGCCCGCGCCGGGCCCAGTTGCTCGACCTGCTCCAAGTCCGTCACCAGCCGTTGCTGGCCGACGCCGACGAGGATGCCGAGGCGCTGGAGGTGACGCTGCCGCGCGAGGCTGCCGCCACCTATGTGCAGCGTGTGACCGGGCTCAAGCTCGACGCGGCCGTCGCCCGCCTGCGCCGGCGCGGATTGCCCGCAGCGCCGGTGCTGTGCGCGGACACCACCGTGGCGCTGGGCGGCCGCATCCTCGGCAAGCCGGCCGACGCGGCCGATGCGCACGCCATGCTGGCTGCGCTGTCAGGGCGCACGCACCGCGTGATGACGGCCGTGGCCGTGCAGGCGGGACGCCGCCGGTTGCAGGCGCTCAGCGTCTCGCGGGTGCGCTTTGCCGAACTCACCCGCAGGCAGATCGAGGCCTACGTGGCCACGGGCGAGCCCATGGGCAAAGCCGGCGCCTATGCCATCCAGGGACTGGGCAGCGCCCTGGTCGCGCACATCGCGGGCAGCCATTCGGGCATCATGGGCCTGCCGGTGTTCGAGACGGCGCAACTGCTGCGCCAGGCGGGCTGGCATATCCCCTGAACGGCCAAGTCCATGCAAGAAATCCTCATCAACTGGGCTCCCCAGGAGACGCGTGTCGCGGTGGTCGAGCACGGCGCCGTGCAGGAACTGCACGTGGAGCGCACGCTGGAACGCGGCCTCGTCGGCAACGTCTACCTGGGCAAGGTGTCGCGCGTGCTGCCGGGCATGCAGTCGGCCTTCATCGACATCGGGCTGGAGCGCACGGCCTTCCTGCACGTCGCCGACCTGGTGGCGCCATTCACGCCTGGCTCGCGGGCCGCGCCGATGCCCGAGGCACGCGCGGCGGCCGGCGGGGAGGGGGGTCGCTCCCAGCAGCCCGTGGTGCCCATCGAGCGCCAGGTGTTCGAAGGCCAGTCGCTGCTGGTTCAGGTCATCAAGGACCCGATCGGCACCAAGGGAGCGCGGCTGTCCACGCAGATCAGCATTGCGGGGCGCATGCTCGTCTTCCTGCCGCAGGACAACCACATCGGCGTCTCGCAGAAGATCCCGCCCGAGCAGCGGGATACGCTGCGCCGCCGTGTGCAGACGCTGGCGGAGGCCGCCATCCAGGCGACTGCAGGGCAGGGCGCCCCGTCGCGCGATCACGGGGGCTACATCCTGCGCACGAACGGCGAGGACGCCAGCGACGCCGAACTGGCCGACGACATCGCCTACCTGCGCAAGACCTGGACCCGCATCCACGAGCGCGCCGGCAAGATGCCGCCGGTGTCGCTGCTGCACCAGGACCTGAGCCTGCTGCAGCGCGTGCTGCGCGACCTGGTGGACGACCACACGACCACCATCCGCATCGATTCGCGCGAGCAGTTCGACAAGCTGCTGCGCTTCGGCCGCGAATTCATGCCCAAGGCGGCCGAGAAGCTGGCCCTGTACACGGGCGAGCGCCCGATCTTCGACCTGTTCAACATCGACGAGGACATCGTGCGCGCGCTCGGCCGGCGGGTGGACCTCAAGTCCGGCGGCTACCTGGTGATCGACCAGACCGAGGCGCTGACGACCATCGATGTCAACACCGGCGCCTTCGTCGGGGCGCGCAACTTCGACGACACGGTCTTCAAGACCAACCTGGAAGCGGCCCTGGCCATCGCAAGACAGCTGCGCTTGCGCAACATGGGCGGCATCGTGATCGTCGACTTCATCGACATGAGCCGCACCGACCACCGGGAACAGGTGCTGGCCGAACTGCGCAAGCAACTGGGCCGTGACCGGGTCAAGACGACGGCCAGCGGCTTCTCGCAGCTCGGCCTGGTGGAGATGACGCGCAAGCGCACGCGCGAATCGCTGGCGCACATGCTGTGCGAGCCGTGCGTGGCCTGCGGCGGCCAGGGCATCGTCAAGACCGCGCGCACGGTGGCGTACGAGGTGCTGCGCGAAATCCTGCGCGAGGCCCGTCAGTTCACGCCGCGCGAGTTCCGCATCGTGTCCTCGCCGGCGGTGATCGAGCTCTTCCTCGACGAGGAGAGCCAGCACCTGGCGGGGCTGTCGGACTTCATCGGCAAGCCGATCTCGCTGCAGGCCGAGTCGGCCATGGGGCAGGGGCAGTACGACATCGTGCTGCTGTGACGCCGGCGGGTGCCCCGGCGTCGAGCGCACGACCCTAGTGGGTCGCGTTGAAGGCCAGGGCCTCCTTCAGGCCCAGCGGCCTGGCCAGGAAGTAGCCCTGCGCGCAGTCCACGTCGAGCCGCTGCAGCATCTCGAGTTCGTCGCCGGACTCCACGCCTTCGGCGATCACCAGGCTGTCGATCTCGTGCGCGAAGCTGGTCAGGCCCTTGGCCAGTGCACGGCGCTTGCCGTCCTCGTGGATGTTGCGGGTCAGGCTCATGTCGAGCTTGATGATGTCCGGCGCCAGATTGAGGATGTGCCGCATGCTGGCATAGCCGGCGCCGGCGTCGTCCACCGCCAGCCCCGCGCCCAGCGCCCGCAGCGGCGCCAAGGAGGCGGCGAGCGCCGCGTAGTCCTGCACGATGGCGTGCTCGGTGATCTCCAGCGTTACGCGGGAAGGAGCGCGGACCGCCGAGAGGACCGGCTCCAGCCGGCCCGAAAGGATCAGGCTGGGCGAGCAGTTGACGCTGAGCGAGCAGGTCGCGGGAAAGGCGTCGAGGCTCTGCAAGGCCTTCTCGATGGCGCACAGCTCCAGCGGCAGGCCCACGCCGGCCTCGTCGGCGATGCGGAACCATTCGTCCGGTGGCCGCTGCGGCGCGACGTCGAAGCGCGAGAGGCATTCAAAGCTTCGCACCGCACGTTGCGTGATGCTGTAGACCGGCTGGAAGACGATGCGCGGGGCCCCCTTCGCCATGGCAGCGTGAACCTCGCGGGCGGCGCTCTCCCGGGCCCGCTGGCCGGCGGAGCGCTCGTCCATGCGCAGGCCGACCACTTCGGCAAAAGCGTGCATGAGCCGCATCTCGCGTTCCCCGAGCGCGGGATTCGGCAGATAGCTGAAGCAGCACAGCGTGCCGTAGAGGCTGCCGTCCCTGAGCCGCACCGGAACGCTCAGGTGCGAGCCAATGGGCACCGCCGTGGTCTGCGGGATCTGGCGCGCAGCCTCCAGCTTGGAGGTGTCGGGAATGCATTCCGGCAGTTCGCCGCGCACGACCTTGAGGCAGTAGCCTTCGTTCATGGACAGGCGCTGCAAGGGGCGCAGCGGCCCGCCCGGCGCGCAGTCCACGTACTCGAAGACGCGCTCACTCGTCTCGAAGTGCGAGATGAACGCCACGTCCATGCCCAGGTGTCGACGCACCGCCGTCAGAACGCCCTGGATCCCCTCTGCACCTTCGTCCTGTTCGCTTGCCCCGCCGAGGGCCGTCGAGTCACCGGCAGGTGCTGCTGCTGGGAGCTGCATTGCCAATCCTTCGTCTCTCTTCGTTCGCCCGTGCTGAGCGGCTGTTGCTGATATCTCAGATTAACATTCTGTTAAGTTTCGGGCACTTCGTAGATCACCTGAGCGTTCGCGCTCAACCGTTTGGCGGAGCTGTAGGACAACTCCGCAGTACATGCGGCAGTGGCGCAACGGCCGGAAGCGGCCTGCAGCCGGCTCAGTTCTTCAGCCTGCGCGTGAATCCGGCGCGCGTCAGCGGCTTGAGCAAAAGGCGATCAGGCCAGGCACGGACCCAGGAAGGGGTGGCCCCTGGATCCCTCATGCATCGGCCGGCGCTACCCGTGGTGCCTGCAAACGGGCGTAGAGACCGTCCCGGGACATCAACTCCGCATGGCTGCCTTGCTCGACGATGCAGCCCCGATCCATCACCACGATGCGATCGGCGTGTTGAATGGTCGACAGCCGGTGCGCGACGATCAGGGTCGTGCGCCCCTGCATCAGGCGTTGCAGGGCATCCTGCACCAGTCGCTCCGACTCCGTGTCCAGCGCGGACGTGGCTTCGTCCAGCAGCAGCACCGGTGCGTCGCGATAGAGCGCGCGCGCGATGGCCAGGCGCTGGCGCTGGCCACCGGAGAGCTCGGTCGCGTTGTGGCCCAGCACGGTGTCGATGCCCTGGGGCAGGCGCTCCACATGGGGCGCGAGGTTGGCGGCCTCCACGCACCGCAGCACGCGCGCCCGGTCGATCTGCGCGGCGCCCAGTGCGACGTTGGCCGCGAGCGTGTCGTTGAGCATGACCACGTCCTGGCTCACCAGGGCGAACTGCCGGCGAAGGCTCTCCAGCGTCCAGTCGGCCACGTCGTGGCCGTCCAGCATCACCTGCCCGGCAGTGGGCCGCACGAAGCGGGGCAGCAGGTTGACCAGCGTCGTCTTGCCGGAGCCGGAAGGGCCCACCAGCGCCACGATCTCGCCGGGGGCGATGCGCAGATCGATGTCCTCCAGCGCCATGCCCGCGTCCTCGCGGTAGCGCACCTGCACGCCGCGCAGTTCCACGCGGCCCTCGGCGCGGGCCATTTCGAAGCGGCCTTCGGCCTCGATCTGCGTGCCGTCCATCAGGCCCAATCCCCGTTCGAGCGCCGCGAGCCCGCGGGTGATGGGATTGGCCATGTCGGCCAGGCGCCGTATGGGCGCGATCAGCATCAGCATGGCCGTGATGTACGCCACGAAGCTGCCGACCGTCAGGCCGCGGTCGCCGCTTTGCCAGAGGGCGATCATCACCACGACCGACAGGGCCACCGCCGCGAAGAGTTGCGTCAGCGGCGTCATCGCAGCCGAGGCGATGGTGGACTTGACCGCCAGCCGGTTCAGGCTGTGGCTGAGCCGGTCGAAGCGCGCCGACTGGCCGGCCTGCGCACCGTGCAGCCGAACCATGCGGTGGGCGAGCACGTTCTCTTCCACCACATAGGCCAGTTCGTCGGTGGCCTGCTGGCCCATCAGCGTCAGGCTGTACAGGCGGCGCGACAGCGCCTTCATGATCCAGGAGACCCCGGGCACCAGCACGGCGACGACCAGGGTGAGCTTCCAGTTCAGGTAGAGCAGGTAGAACAGCAGCGCCACCACGGTGAAGCCGTCGCGCGAGATGCTGAGCAACGCCTGCACGAGCAGCATGGCACCGGTCTGCACCTCGTAGACGATGGTGTTGGACAGCGTGCTCGCCGACTGGCGCGAGAACAGCCCCAGGTCCGCCGCCAGCATGCGCTCGAACAGCACGCTGCGCATGCGCTGCATGCCTTCGTTGGCGATACGCGCCAGCGCGTATTGCGACACGAACTGCGCCACGCCGCGCACCGCGAAGAGCAGGATGATGGCCGTGGGCACCATCCACAGCGCGAGCTGGCCACGCGCGAAGCCCCGGTCCAGCAGGGGCTTGAGCAGGGCGGGCATCAGGGGTTCGGTGACGGCGGCCACGACGGACATCACCAGGGCCAGCACCCACCAGCGACGCGAACCGCCGAACCACGTCATGAGCCGGGCGAGCCGGCGAGTCAAGGGCGCTCGCGCAGGCGCGTCGGCAGGGGAGGTCGACATGGCGGCGGATTCTACGGGTGCCGCCTGGCGCGCCTCTGGCGGCTGTAGGACAGCGGCGAAATCGGAACGCAAGCCCGGGTTTGCGCGTAGAGGCAAGGTGTAACATCGCCGGCTCCGCGCCTGGAAGAGCGACCCGGATCTGAAACTTTCCAGGCGTAAATTTCTCCGAGCTGCATGAATACTTCGTCGCCGTCGCAGTCTTCCTCCGTGTTCCCGACCCTGGCCCGCCGTACGCTGATCACCGCGTTTGCCGCGGCCCCGGTCCTTCCCGCCCTGGCCCAGTTCCGCGTCGAAGTCTCCGGTGTGGGACTCACCCAGTTGCCCATCGCACTGGTGCCCTTCCGCGGCGAAGAGGCCTCTCCCCAGAAGATTTCCGCCATCGTCCAGGCCGATCTCGAGCGTAGCGGGCAATTCCGCGGCGTCGATGCATCCGGCCAATCCCTCGACGAGAACAGCCGTCCCGACCTGGCCCTGTGGCGCCAGCGCACGGCCGACTCGCTCGTGGCGGGCAGCGTCACCCGGCTGGCCGATGGCCGCTGGGATGTGCGCTTCCGTCTGTGGGACGTGGTGCGCGGCCAGGACCTGGGTGGCCAGAGCTACACCGTGCCCGAGGCCGACCTCCGCCTTGCCTCCCACCGGATCGCCGACTACGTCTACGAGAAGCTGACGGGCGACAAGGGCGTGTTCTCGACCCGCATCGCCTATGTCACGCGGGCCTCGGGCCGCTACACGCTGTGGGTGGCCGACGCAGACGGTGAGAACGCGCAGGCAGCACTCGCCAGCCCCGAGCCGATCATCTCCCCCGTGTGGTCGCCCAGCGGCGGCGAGCTGGCCTACGTGTCCTTCGAGTCGCGCAAGCCCGTGGTCTACGTGCACACCGTCGCCACCGGCCAGCGCCGCCTGGTCGCCAACTTCCGCGGCTCCAACAGCGCGCCGGCCTGGTCGCCCGACGGCCGCAGCCTGGCCGTGACGCTCAGCCGCGATGGCGGCTCGCAGCTCTACACCATTCCGGCCGCCGGGGGCGAACCCCGCCGGCTCACGCAGAGCAGCAGCATCGACACCGAGCCGACCTACACCGCCGACGGCAGTTCCATCTACTTCGTGAGCGACCGCGGCGGCGCACCGCAGATCTACAAGATGCCCGCCAGCGGCGGCGCACCGGTGCGGGTGACCTTCTCGGGGTCCTACAACATTTCTCCGGCCATCAGCCCCGACGGGCGGTGGTTGGCCTACATCTCGCGCGTCGGCGGAGCCTTCAAGCTCCACGTGATGGAACTCGCCACTGGCAGTGCCACGGCCATCACCGACACCGCGGCAGACGAAAGCCCCAGCTTCGCTCCCAACGGCAAGCTGATCGTCTATTCCACCCAGATTCAGGGAAGAGAAGCGCTGATGACCACGACCCTTGACGGAAAGATCAAGGCGCGACTGGCGGGGAAGGCGGGGGACATCCGGGAACCGGATTGGGGTCCCTTCCAGAAGCAATGATTTTTTGTCCGCACTGAGGAGTGTTCGTATGTTGAAGAAATCGATTTTTGCCCTTGCCTTCGTCGCCCTGGTGGCGGGTTGCTCGTCGGGTACCAAGCTGAATGAAACGCCGGTCAGCACCGCTGGCGGAACCGGCGGTGGCGCAGGTTCCGGCGCGGCCAGCGGCGTGGCGCCTGTCACCATCGACCCGAACGCGCAGACGCGCCAGGGTCCGGTGGGCGTGGCCCGGGTCATCTACTTCGACTTCGACAGCTACACGATCAAGCCTGAGTTCCAGCAACTCATCGATGGTCATGCGCGCTTCCTGAAGGCCAATCCCTCGCGCCGCATCTCCATCGAAGGTCACACCGATGACCTGGGTGGAAGCGAGTACAACCTGGCCCTGGGTCAGAAGCGTTCCGAGGCTGTGCGCCGTGCGCTCACGCTGCTGGGCGTGAACGACAGCCAGATCGAGGCCGTCAGCTTCGGCAAGGAAAAGCCTGCGGTCCAAGGCACGAGCGAAGACGCCCGCGCCCAGAACCGTCGCGCTGAAATCGTGTACCGCTGATGCAGCGACTGCAGCACCTCGTGCGTCCGGCGGCCCTTGCGGCCGCTTTTCTGTGCGTGTCTGCGGCGTCCCACGCGGCGCTGTTCGAGGATGACGAGGCGCGCCGCGCCATCCTCGACCTGCGCCAGCGTGTCGAAACCGTGCGCCAGCAGTCCGAGAACACCACGCAGCGCCTGGCCGACGAGAACGGCCAGCTGCGTCGCAGCCTCGTCGACCTGCAGCAGCAGATCGACAACCTGCGCGGCGACCTGGCGCGCATGACGGGCCAGAACGAGCAGCTCACTCGCACGCTGACCGAGTTGCAACAGCGCCAGACCACCATCGACGACCGCCTGAAGCAGAACGAGCCGCAGCAGGTGTCGGTCGACGGCAAGGAGTTCATGGCCGATCCGCGCGAGAAGGCCGACTTCGAAGCCGCGCTGGGCGTCTTCCGCTCCGGCCAGTTCCCGCAGGCCCAGTCGGCCTTCGCGGACTTCGTCAAGCGCTACCCGCGCAGCGGCTACAACCCGTCCGCGCTGTTCTGGCTGGGCAACGCACAGTACGCCACGCGCAACTACACCGAGGCCGTCGCCAACTTCCGCTCCATGCTCTCGCTGGCGCCGGACCATGCCAAGGCCCCCGAGGCCGTGCTGTCCATCGCCAACTGCCAGATCGAACTGAAGGACACGCGCGCTGCCCGCCGCACGCTGGAAGACCTGGTCAAGGCCTATCCGCAGTCCGAGGCGGCCACGGCGGCACGCGAACGCCTGTCGCGCCTGCGTTGAACGCGGTCGTGACCCCGCCGCCGTACCTGCAGGACGACGCCCTGCCGTCCGAGGCGGACGTCGCCCGGCGCTTTGGCGGCATGGAGCGGCTGTACGGCGTCCAGGGCGCCGCGGCGGTGCGCCAGGCCCATGTGGTGGTGGTCGGCATCGGTGGCGTCGGCTCCTGGGCGGCCGAGGCGCTCGCCCGAAGTGGCGTCGGTGCGCTGACGCTCATCGACATGGACCATGTGGCCGAGTCCAACATCAACCGCCAGATCCATGCGCTCGACGACACCGTCGGCCAGGCCAAGGTGCTGGCCATGCAGGAGCGCATCCGTCACATCCATCCGCATTGCCGCGTCGCGCCCGTGGATGAGTTCGTGACGGTGGACAACTGGTTGCCGCTGATCGAGCAGGCCGGGCAGGCGCTCGGCCCCGTCACTGCCGTACTGGACGCCTGCGACCAGATGTCGGCCAAGACGGCCATGGCGGCCTGGGCGCTGGCTCAGGGGCGGCAGGTGTCGTTCATCACCGTGGGCGCGGCCGGCGGCAAGCGGCACGCGCAGCGCGTCGAGGTCGAGGACTTGGCCCTGGCCACGCACGATCCGCTGATGGCGCAGTTGCGGCAGCGGCTGCGCAAGCATCACGGTGCGCGGCGCGACGGCAAGCCGATCGGCCTAACCTGTGTCTTCAGCCGCGAGCCGGTGGCGCCGCCCGATGCGTCCTGCGCTATAGAGGGCGACGGCTCGCTCAACTGCCACGGCTATGGTTCGATGGTCAGCGTCACCGCCACCTTCGGTCTGTGTGCAGCAGGATGGCTGATCGACAAGATTTCACAGAAATCCACGCTATACTCATAGGCTTTGCTGCACATCGCACAGCACTGCGAACGTGAAGCGGGACGTTAGCTCAGTTGGTAGAGCAGCGGACTTTTAATCCGTTGGTCGCAGGTTCGAATCCTGCACGTCCTACCAGTCATTTTTCGCTTTTGAGTCAACGACCTAGAGCAAACAAAAGGCCCGCCATGTGCGGGCCTTTTTGTTGCCTACTTCTCTGATGTAGGCGCATGAGGCACTAGAGGCGGTGCCTTGCCGGGCGCGATCCTCGGCAACAATGTGCCCAAGACTAGGAGCGAGACTATGGGCGGACCCCACTTGATCGCCACCCGCGCGGCGGGTCGGCTGGGCACATGCAACATATGCGGCGCTTACGAAGAGATGACGGAGGATCACGTGCCTCCTAAGTCCTGCTATCGGCCTTCTCAAATGGAGCTAAGGACAATTCACGCGCGGGTTTCGGTGGAAAAATTCGCGGGTAGCCCTGGCCCGAGAAAATCGCAGAACGGAATAAAGTTCAAGACCCTATGCCGGCGCTGCAATAACGAACTGCTCGGCTTAAATTACGATCCTGAGCTAGTGAAATTCGTAAACGCCATTTCGGCATTTCTTAGAACCGAAATAACGTTACCGGAGGAAGTCGGGATTGAAATACGGCCTCAGTATTTCATGCGCGCAGTGCTTGGTCACCTTGCGGCTGTGGGGGTGGACAGGTATTTGAAAGGCGACGATACCGAGCCTTTTAAAGAGTACATGCTAGATATTAGCAAGCCCCTACCAGAGGGGTTTAAGTTCTTTTACTGGCTCTATACTGAAAAAAATCATGTCTTGATCCGTGATGCCGGCATGATCGCCGGTACCGAGCCGGTAATTTTTTGGCTGCTCAAGTTTTTTCCAATTGCCTTTTTTATCACTCGCTCCGGATCAGTTCCACGGTGGCGCGCTCCCGTACTTTCTCTTGATCCTTGGCGCAATCTTGGGGCAGAAGATATCTGCACAGTCCCGGTTCGGCTTACGCCCATCCCCCACCCGTTGTGGCCCGAGACTCCCACCCACGGCTCCGATGCCATCATGTATTCTCGGGATGCATACGAAGTCGCCGCGGTGGCATCTAGGCCGAAGCTGCTGAATTTTCGGCGTCGCTAGGCTTGCTCCGCAAGCGGAGGAGCGGCCGGCCCTCCTCGTCGTGGGCCAATTCGTCGATATTCAGCAGCTGGATATTGGCTGCGGCAGAAATCCAAAGCCAGGAAGTTGATCGCCTCCACAATCTCGCGAGCTTCGGGGCGGTGTTTGAGGCAGTAGGTTTGAAAGTTCATGGGCCCCACTATGCGCGGCGGGCAGGCGCTTGGAAAGCCAATCCTGAGTGTGGTTCGTGTGAAATGGCCTGGCGCAAATGCTGAATTAGGCCGGTGCTTGTCTTGCGCAATTGATAAATCAGCCATGCGCACCGAATGGCAGTGCGGCGGAATCGACCGAATTCCAGTTTTCGCATTTGCTCAAACCGCGGCCTAAAAGATGCTCTACTTGACAGCGGCGTCAAATAGACGCTAGGGATGCTCTTCACGAATGCGCGCGCCGTGGGCATCTGCGGAGTCGGGCGATCTGCGTCGTTGCAAATGCTCGCAATAGCCGGGCTATTGCTGCGCTTTGCGCCTCGCAGCTCATCCCGATCCGCAGCGCCCACTTGCCGCTCGATTCGTGAAGAGCATCCCTAGCCGACGCGCCGAGCCGAGCCGAGCTGAGCTGAGCCGAGAAAGCAACTTGGAGAGGTTATCCGCATCGTTCGCCGTGGCCGCGTTGATGGCGCCCGTGGTGCCACCGGGCAGCGAGATATTGACCATGTGCGTGGTGCTGCCGCCGCTGGCTGATGGTGCGGCGGGCGTGGTACTGGTGGCCGGGTTGAACAGTAGCCCTCGGCCGCCCGCTGCAGCGCCTAGCTGATGGTGCCGCTGTACTTCCGTTGGCCGGGGCTGCCGTAGAAGGTCACCTTGCCGGTGGGGTCCGCGAACTCGAGCGCGAGTTTCTTCGCGGCCGTGTCGTCGTTGACACCGGCGCTTTCAAGAAGTTGTAGATGCCTGTGAGCGTGGTGAGCTTGCCGCCGGCGCTGATCGTTGCGCCGGTTTTGGCTGTGGACAACCCTGACTTATCCCGGCCGAGCCGCTCATCTTCCAGCGCCTGGCGACGCGCCTCCAATTGGTTGCGCTGCTCCTGCAGGGAGATTTAACGCTCCAGCCCATCGAGGCGGTCACGATCGGAGTTTGCGAGCGCGCAAAACTTGCCGGCAAGGATCTCGGCCTTCTGGGCTTGCAGATCCTTGAGGTCGGCGCCCTTTCGCGACGCCTCAATGGATGCCTTCTTTTCTGCAGTGAGCGTGCCATCCTCCTGCGCCGCGCGCTCGGCTGCGTCAGAGGCTTCCCGGATGGCTGGGCCTCGCGCCGGGTACTCCTCGCCTCCCGAGCCTGCGCATGCGTCACGGCTGTCTGCGCTTGGGCGACCACCTTTGCGTCGCCCTGGGGCTGCGCGCCCTCCTGCGCCGACGGTGCGCGCTTTGGTCGAGGCGGACCGCAGTCTGCACGGTCCGGCCGGCGAGTTGCTTGCGACATTCCGAAAAATCATCGGTCGGCGAAGGCAAGCTGCTTCAATTAAAAGCTCCCAGGTTATTGCGCTACTGAATAGCTGCCATCATTTAAATGGATGATGACGGGCGCTTGGAATGCATAAAAAATTGCCGCTGCTAAAAACAAATAATTTTTGTGTATAAGACAATAGTCGGCTTGTCGTTGTGCAATAGGTCCAAGCGAATTTCCTAAAGGTATTAAAATGCACGAATTTCTTTCGAATCTCTTAAAGACTTCAGCTCCTGGCACGGTCATTCTTACTACACTTAATTTCATCGTCGTCGTTTCTCTGCTTTGGCATCTTACCGCGAAGGTCGCCGGAGCGGCGGGAAACCAAGCTGCCACTAATATTAATAGATTAATTGCTATTATCGGGGGGCTGTGCGGATTAATAATAGGTTTCGCCCTATCTCCATTTTCGGGCGCGGAGCTTAAGCAGTTTCGATTTATTGCTGGATTAGTATCTGCATTTTTATCAGGTTATGTTCTAAGTAAATTAGATAGATTTCTGGAAAATGCACTTTTCCCGGTCGATGCCCCGAACCATAACTCCTGGGCGAGATTGGGGTTGTTTGTCGCGGCCTTTCTTCTGGTGTCTTCTACCGTCTTCTTGAGCAGACTTTATGCGTTTCGTGGCTTTAATGCTTAGCTATTGAAGCTAAGTTTCTTGTACTGCAGCTACTTTAGTGCTCTGTCATTAGCATTTCAGAAGAGCATCCGTAACGGTAATGGCCTGCCTGGGGGCAAGAACACTCTGACCCGTTGCGCGATCTTCCAGAGTGCGGGGAGAAATCGCACCCCTAGCGGCCGGCACGTTACGTTACGTTACGTTACGGAACACGCATTGGGCCAGTGTTGGTCCGGCTAAAAATTGGGCCGTCTTTTACCCCGTGGTTGCAGGTTCTATCCTGCACGTGTACAGATTAATTTTCTCTTGCGCCTCAGCAATCCAATGCCTAATCCGTGAGGCTTTTTGCTACGTAAGTCTTGCAAACGCGCGGCAATCCCAGCCCCTACCGCTCCGCCGCCAACTCGATCATCTCCGTCGTCATCTGCTCTTGTCGCGCCTGCCGATAGGCGGCCTCGACCTCGTTCCTGCGGCGCTGCAGGTTGCTGCGGGCCTGGGCCATGGCCTGCATGCGCGCGGCGGCCTCGGCCTCCAGGCCGCGCATCAGGGCACGCGCCACGGCGGCGAAGAGCGCCTCCTGCAGCAGCGAGGCCATCAGCACGGCCGGGGCCAGGGTCATCAGGGGCCGCTCCATGCCTTGCGCCGGGGGCACGGGCTCGGGCGGGAAGAGCCGCACAGCCGCTGGCGCGTGGCCGGCTGCGGGCAGGCCGGCGATGGCATGGATGGGCCCTGGGTGCTCGACGGCCTGCGAGATCAGGGCGGCGGTCACCTCGCTGGCCAGGGCGGGAATTGCCGCTGGATGTGCGGGCAGGTCCGTGGACCACAGCGGCCGTCGTCCGTGGTCAAGGAGTGCCTGCACGGTCCGGCGGCCCACCACCAGCAGACCCGTGTCCGGTGCCAGCGCCTGCAGCGTCGCCGCGGCCACACGCTGCGGATACGCGCCCGCAAAGCCCTGCGACGCGCCGATCACCAGCAGCAGGCCTGGCCCAGCCGGCGTCGTGGCCGCCACTTGTGGCGCCGCCAGGCGCGCCATGGCGCGGCGTGTCGTGAGCGCATGGGCCTCGATGGCGGGCAGCGCACTGCGAGCGGCGGCCGACTGTCCCGAGGCGATGGCGCGCAGGGCGCCCACCACGTCGTCGATCTGGTCCAGGCCGGCCAGTCGCCGCCGCAGTTCCTCGGGGCGAGCGGTCATCGCAAGGCCTGGTGCACCAGTTCGACGAGCAGCGTACGCGTGGTGGTATCCAACGCGTCGGGTTGGGCGCGCAGCGCCTGCAGCCGGGGTTCCGCGTCCACGCAGGCCGGGAGTGCGGCCTTGAGGGTCTGCAACCGTCCCGGCTCCACGGCGTCCAGCACGCCAGCGTCCAGGGCCGCCAGCAGGGCGATCTGCGCGACCACCGGCAGAGGCGCGAAGCGGTCCTGCGCAAGCAGCGCTGCGATGCGCTCGCCGCGCACCATGCGGGCCTTCATCGCGTCGTCGCCGAAGCCACCGAAGCGGGCGAACATCTTCATCTCCAGGTACTGGGCATAGTCCAGGCGCAGCCGTCCCGCCACGGCCTTGAGCGCGCCCCATTGCGCCTTGCCGCCGACGCGGCTGACCGACAGCCCGATGTCCACGGCCGGCCGCTGGTTGGCGGCGAAGAGCACTTCCGAGGTCACGATCTGCCCGTCGGCGATGGAGATCAGGTTGGTCGGGATATAGGCGGAGAGGTTGCCCGACTCGATCTCCGCAATCGGCAGCGCGGTGAGCGAGCCCCCGCCGCGCGCGGCCGACAGCTTGGCCGAGCGCTCCAGCAGGCGGGCATGCAGGTAGAAGATGTCGCCCGGGTAGGCCTCGCGGCCTGGCGGCTGGTGCGAGAGCAGGGCCAGCTCGCGGTGGGTGGCGGCATGGCGCGTGAGGTCGTCGTAGACGATGAGCACATGCTGGCCGCGGTCGCGGAACCACTCGGCCATGGACGTCGCGGCGAAGGGCGCCAGCCACTGCAGCCCGGGCTGGGCCGTCGCTTCGGCGACGACGAAGAGCGTGCGCGCAAGCGCGCCGCGCGCCCGCACCGCCTCGATCACGCGCCGCACCGAGGACATACGCTGGCCGATGGCCACGTAGACCGAGATGACGTCGCCGCCCGCCTGCGCGATCAGGGCGTCGACGGCGATGGAGGTCTTGCCCGTCTGCCGCTCGCCGATGATCAGCTCGCGCTGGCCCCGGCCGATGGCGAAGAGCGCATCGACCACCAGCAGGCCGGTGGCGACGGGCTCGCTGACGAAGTCGCGGTCGATGATGGCCGGCGCCGGCCGCTCGGCGGGCAGGTGCTCGTCGCACTGCGGGGCTGGAAGGCCATCGAGCGGGCGCCCCAGCGGGTCGAGCACCCGGCCCAGCAGCGCGGGGCCGACCGGCACCGACGCGAGTTCGCCGCTGCGGGTCACGCGCGCCTCGGCGGCGATGCCGTCCATCGGATCGATGAAGGCGACATGGAGCCGGTCTTCTTCGAGCGTGAGCACGAAGCCGCGGGCGCCGTTGTCGAACAGCACCACCTCGTTGAGCTGCGCGCCGGGCAGGCCGGTCACCGTGGCCAGGCCATCGGCGATGGCGCTGACGGTGCCGTACTCCTCCACGCCGGGGCCGAGCACGGCGGCGTCGATGCGCGACTGCAGCGCGGCCAGTTGCGGGTCAATCGGTGACGGTGTCATCGCGCATCGCCTCGGCGATCCGTTCCAGGTCATGGGCCAGCGAGTTGCGCACGGCGCCGGTGTCCGAGTACAGATCCAGGCCCGCGATGAGCGTCGGGTCCATCGCCGGGGCTGGCAGCGCCTCGCCGAGCCAGGGCGCGAGCGCCTGGCGGGCGGCTTGCCATTCGATGTCGGTCAGCGGCCGCGGCGCCACCAGCCGCAGGCGACCACCGGCCAGCAGGGCCTGCCGCTCGGCGTTGGGCATGGACCGGAGCGCATCGGCCAGCCGCCGCGCGTAGCCCTCGGCCGCCACCGGTTGCGCGCCCAGCGCACGCGTGGCGATGCCTGCGGCCAGCGTGCGGGCATGTTCCCAATTGCGCCGCTCGCGGGCAGCGGCGTCCCGTTCGGCGGCTGCACGGCCTTCGGCCACGATGCGGGCCGCCTCGGCACGGGCCTGCGTCAGCAGTTCCGTGCGCCGCGCCTGGGCCTCGGCCTGCGCCGTGGCCAGCAGCTGCTGCCGCGCGTCGAGCGTGGCCTGCGTCTCGGCCCGGGCCTGCAGTGCCGCGGTTTCGGCCTGCGCCTTTGCCTCGCCGGCGGCCTGCACGGCGGCGGCGGTCTGTGCCTGCCGCCGCGCGATCACGTCGGCCAGCGGCCGGAACAGGAAGCGCTGAAGGATCGCCAGCAGCACCACCACGTTCACCAGCTGGAACGCGAAGGTGGTCCAGTGGAAGTTCATCGCACGAAGGGGTTGGCGAAGAGCAGCAGCAGCGCCACCACCAGGCAGTAGATCGCCATCGTCTCGATCATGGCCAGACCCACGAACAGCGTGCGCGAGATGGCGCCGGCCGACTCTGGCTGGCGGGCGATGGCGTCGAGCGCGGCGGCCACGGCCCGGCCTTCGGCGAGGGCAGGGCCGATGGCGCCCAGGCCGACCGCGAAGGCGGCGGCGACGATGCTGACGATCTGGACGAGGTTATCCATGGGGAGGCTCCGGGGTGTCCGTGGAAGGAGGGGCGCCCGCGCCGGCTTCGTTGACGGCCGAGCCGATGAAGACCAGCGCCAGCGTGGCGAAGATGTAGGCCTGCACGGCGCCGGTCAGCAGGTCGAGCGCGATCAGCGGAATGGGCACCAGCAGCCCGGCCAGCGCGCTGACGATGCCGACCACGAAGACGCCGCTCATCACATTGCCGAACAGGCGGACCATGAGCGAGAAGTGCCGCGTGACCTGCTCGACGAGGTTCAGCGGCAGCATCACCCATGTGGGATGGGTGAAGGTGGCGAGCCACCCGCGCAGGCCCAGGATGCGGATGCCCCACACCAGGCCGGCCACCAGCACCACGGCCGCCAGGGCAGCGTCGGTTTCCAGGTGGGCGGTGGGCGGCTCCACGCCCGGCAGCAGCGAGGACGCGTTCGCGCAGGCGATGAACAGCAGCAGCGTACCGATGAGCCCGCGGAAGCGACCCGGGTCGCCCGGGATGGCGGCGGCGATCTCGCCATCGAGCACCTCCACCAGCATCTCCAATGCCGCCTGCACGCGGCCGGGCCGCAGGGACAGGCGCCGGGTGGCGAGGAAGGCACCCACGCCCAGCACGGCCATGACGCCCCAGGTGGCGATCACCGGCCAGGTGATCTCCACCGGCCCGACACGAAGGGCCGCGGCGGCGGTGAGCGGGTTGTCGATGTTCATGCGGTGCACCTCAGCGCAATGGCGCGTCCGCCCATCACTCCGGCCGCGGCAGCGAGCAACGCCGCCGCGCCGGCCCGCGCGCACAGCACCAGCAGGGTGGCCAGGATCAGCCATCGCCCCACGTGCAGCGCGATGCCGACGGCCCGGCCGGCAACCAGCAGCCGCGTCACCTGCGCAAGACTGCGGAAGTGAAGCCAGCCCAGGGCCACGCCAGCCGATGCGGCAAGGAGCCAGCCCAGGCCGGCGGACGGATCGAAGGGGAAGAGGGTCATTGCTCGTGCATCCAACGCAGTGCCAGCCACAGGCCGAGGCCGGCCCCCGCCATCAGCAGCGCGGCCGCCAGCGTGATGCCGGAGCCCAGCCAGCGGTCCAGCCGGTGACCCAGCCACAGGCCGGCCAGGGTGGGCAGCACGATCAGCCAGCCCAGCACGCCGATCTGGCCGAAGCGCCGGGCCAGCGAGGGTTCCGGGTCGCGCTGCCCCGCCTGCTCGCGGGCCTGGGCACGTCGGGCCGCGGCCTGCTGGGGGTCCTCGGGCGTCGGCTGTGCATGAACACCCTCTCCCCTCGCGGGAGAGGGCCGGGGAGAGGGGGCAACGCCCCAGGCAGCACGCGATGGTGAGGTGTCGCGCGCAGCTCCGCTTCCCGAGGCCTCTCCCGTGAGGGGAGAGGCGCGGTCATTCGCGTGGACAGGACCTTCGCTCATCCTTCGGCCTCCGTCGACAGGCCCAGCGTGTCGCCGCCGGCGCGCAGCTCGCGCATGAGCTGCCGGATGGCGCGGGCATGCAGGCGCGTGTCCTGGCTGCGCGCACGCAGCAGCGCCTCGCGCGCCTCGGTGCGTTCGTGCGCGATGCGGGCCTGCAAGGCGCCCAGGTCATCGCCCACCGTCGCCTCCCGGCAGGCCACGCGCACGCTGCGTCCGCCTTCCACGCTGAACACGCCGCCGCGCAGCGCGCAGTACCGCCACGGGCCCTCGGCAGCGCGCCAGCGCAGCACGCCGGCCTCGATCACCGTCAGGAAGTCGGCATGGCCGGGCCGGATGCCGAAGTCGCCGCTGGCGTCCTCGGCGCGCAGCGAGGCGACCTCGGGCTCGTCCAGCACGATGGCCAGCGGCGTGGTGATGGTCAGGTGCAGGGCCGCAGTCGTCGAGGGCGTGCCGGTGGCACCTGCGTCGGGTGCATCCGGCGGCGAAGCGGTGCGTCTGTTCATGCCGCTTCCTTCGCGCCGGTCGAGGCGGCGGTGGGCGCCGTGCCGCGCCTGCGCTCGTCCTCGCGGGCGCGGGCCTCGTCCAGCGTGCCGATCATGTAGAGCGAGCGCTCGTCCCAGTCGTCGCAGTCGCCGGCCAGGATGGCCTGGCAGCCTGCAATGGTCTCGGCCACGGTGACGCTGCGGCCGGCCATGCCGGTGAAGGCGGCGGCCACGAAGAAGGGCTGCGTCAGAAAGCGCTGCAGGCGCCGCGCGCGGCCGACGAGGCGCTGCTCCTCCTGGCCCAGCTCTTCCACGCCGAGCAGGGCGATCACGTCGCGCATTTCGTCGTAGTGCTCGATGAGTTCGCGCACCGCGGCCGCGGTCTGTGCATGGGCGGTACCCACGATGGCCGGGTCCAGCAGCACGGACGTGGTGCGCAGCGGGTCGATGGCCGGGTAGATGCCCTGGGCGGCCAGCTCGCGCGAGAGCACGACGGTCGAATCCATGTGCGCGCTCAGGGCCGCCACGGCGGGGTCGGTGAAGTCGTCGGCGGGCACGTACACGGCTTCGATGGCGGTGACGGCGCCCCGCGGACCGGAGGCGATGCGCTCCTGCAGGGCCGCGATCTCGGTGGCCAGGGTGGGCTGGTAGCCCACGCGCGAGGGCATGCGGCCCAGCAGGCCCGACACCTCGGCCCCGGCCTGGACGAAGCGGAACACGTTGTCCATGAGCAGCAGCACGTTGCGGCCCTCTTCATCGCGCACATGCTCGGCCATGGTCAGAGCCGCCAGCGGCACCCGCCAGCGTGCGCCCGGCGGCTCGTTCATCTGGCCGTAGACCAGCACCGTGCGGTCGAGCACGCCGTAGTTGCGCATGTCGTGCAGCATCTCGTGGCCCTCCCGCGAGCGCTCGCCCACACCGGCGAAGACCGAGACGCCGTCATAGCCGGCCACCATGGCATGGATGAGTTCGGTGACCAGCACCGTCTTGCCAACGCCCGCCCCGCCGAACATGGCCGCCTTGCCGCCCTGGGCCAGCGGCGCCAGCAGGTCCAGCACCTTGATGCCGGTGGCAAAGAGCTGAACGTCCGGCCGCTGGCCCGCCAGCGGCGGCGCTGGTTGGTGAATGGCTCGTCGGGGGGTATCGGCGGGCAACGCTTGGCCGCCATCGCCCGGCTGGCCGAGCACGTCGAGCAGGCGGCCGAGGATGGCCGGCCCGACCGGCACCGTCAGCGGCGCGCCCGTGAGCCGTGCCCGCATCAGTCGCGAAAGGCCCTGGGTCGGTTGCAGGGCGATGGCGCGAAAGCGCCGGGCGTCCAGGTGCGACTGCACCTCGCACACCACGCCGGCACCCTCCGGATCGACGACCAGCGCCTCATGGATGCCGGGCAGGCCATCGTCGCAGTGCAGATCGACCACTGGGCCACGCACGGCCAGGACCTGCGCCCAGCGCCCGGAAGGCTCGGTGTCGTGAAGCAGGCGATCGTTCATGGGCGGCGCGATTCAGTTCGGCCATGCCCTCGAAGGAGCCGGGGAACATGGCGCCGATGGAGGCATCATGCGGCGAATCGGCCGCACCATGCTGCGCCGCAGCGCGATCCTTAGATATGGATCAAGAAAAAGGGCCGCGATGGACCAGCAGGCCGGCCAGCAGCAGGACCAGCAAGGCCAGCACCAGCGACAGCGCCTGCCAGAAGCGCACCGGATCGCGCTCGGCCAGCGGCAGCGGGCGGGCGCGTCGCTGAGCGGGTGTGGGCGCGCGCAGTTCGTGCAGCAGCTCCGACACCGCCTCCTGCCGCCGGGCCGGCTGGGGGCTCAGCGCCTTCTGGAGCACGGCGTCCAGCCAGGCCGGCAGCTCGGGGCGGTGATGGCGCAGCGGCACGTAGCGCAGCCGCCGCAGGTCCTGGGGCTGCCGCACGCGTGCCGCGTCCAGCCCGTAGGGCAACTGGCCGGTGAGCATCTGATAGCCCAGCGCCGCCAGCGAGAAGAGATCGGAGCGGGCGCTGCCGCCCTGGCCGAGCAGGTATTCCGGTGCGATGTACTGCAGCGTGCCCTGCACATCCGCCGCGAGCGGGCCCCGGCCCTCCGCCAGGCCGGCCACATGGGCCGAGGCGAGGTCGATCAGCCGCGCGGTGCCGGCGCGGTCGATCATCACGTTCTCGGGCCGCAGGTCCTGGTGCAGCATCTCGCGGCCGTGCAGGGCCTGCAGGCCGCGGCCGATCTGGTCGAGCAGGGCCCGCACCTCGTCGAGCGAGGGGCGCGGATGGTCGATCATCCACTGGGCCAGGGTCTGGCCTTCCACGTACGCCATCGCCACGAAGAGGTGGCGCCGCGCGCGCCGGCCCGGCCAGGCCTTGAGCACGTGCGGATGGTCGATGCGCCGGGCCACCCATTCCTCCAGCACGAAGCGGTCGAGCGCCTCGGCGTTCTCGCGCAGGTCCAGCGCGGGCACCTTCAGCGCCACCTGCGCGCCGCTTTCGTCGTCGGTCGCCAGCCAGACATGGCTGCGCGGGCCGACCTTGAGTTCGCGCACGAGCGTGAATCCTTCGAAGGCCATGCCCGGCGCAAGCGGCGGCGGCAGGGCCAGTCCTTCGCGGCTGAGCTGGGGCAGGGGCTGGCCGGGCGCGGGCAGGGCGTCGATGCGCAGCAGCAGCACGGTCGCGTCGTCCTCGCTGCCGCGCTCGCGGGCACGCCGGGTCAGCGTGGCGGCAGCGGCGTCGAAGTCGTCGGCAGGCAAGCTCAGCGCCTCGTGCACGTCGGCCGCCGTGAGATGGGCATATGCGCCATCGGTGGCCAGCAGGTAGACCTCGCCGGGCTCGGCTTCCCAGCAGCAGTAGTCGATCTCGACCTGGGCGTCGGCCCCGAGGGCCCGCGCCAGGTAGGACTCGGCGGAGGACACCTGCACGCGATGGTCCTCGGAGAGCGGCTCCAGCGTCGTCGCATGCAGCCGGTACAGCCGTGCGTCGCCCACATGCAGCAGATGCAGTTCGCGGCCCTTGAGCACCAGCGCCGTGAAGGTGCAGACATGGCCGCGGTCCTTGTCGAAGCGGGCGTCGCTGCGCATCGTCTGGGCATGCAGCCACGCATTGGTGGCGGCGATGACGCGCTGGCCCGCGCGCCGCACCGACCAGGCTTCGCTGGTGGCGTAGTAATCGGACAGGAAGGCACCAACGGCGGTCTGCGCCGCCTCCCGGCTCACCGGGCTGCTGCTGATGCCGTCGGCAATGGCCAGTGCGATGCCCTTTCCGGCCAGCAGGTGGCCGGTGGGCAGCATTGCGCCATGGAAGTCCTGGTTGTGCCCGCCGGGCGCGGCCAGCGAATGCTGGCCGAGGGTGATGCGCGGCAGCGCTTCCGAAGGTCCCGTCACGACGGCCGAGCGTCCTTCCGGGCTGCCATCGCGCTCAAGCCTGGGCGCGCTTGGGCGCCGTCTTGTAGTGCGTGGAGTAGAGCGTGGCACCGACGAAGGTCAGACCGCCGACCAGGTTGCCCAGCACGGTGGGGATCTCGTTCCAGATGAGGTAGTCCATCAGCGTGAAGTGGCCGCCCAGCAGCAGGCCCGACGGGAACAGGAACATGTTGACCACGCTGTGTTCGAAGCCCATGTAGAAGAACACCGTGATCGGCATCCACATGCCGATGGCCTTGCCCGACACCGAGGTGGACATCATGGCCGCCACCACGCCGGTCGAGACCATCCAGTTGCACATCACGCCGCGGATGAACAGCGTCAGCATGCCGGCGGCGCCATGGGCCGCGTAGCCCACCGTGCGGCCCTCGCCGATGTGGCCGATGCGCTGCCCGATGGCGTTGGGCGCTTCGGACCAGCCGAAGGTGAAGATGATGGCCATGAACACGGCCACCGTGAGCGCCCCGGCGAAGTTGCCCACGAAGACCAGCGACCAGTTGCGCATCACGCCGCCCCAGGTGGCGCCGGGGCGCTTGTCGAAGACGGCCAGCGGTGCCAGCGTGAACACGCCGGTCAGCAGGTCGAAGCCCATCAGGTACAGCATGATGAAGCCGACCGGGAAGAGCATGGCGCCGACGAGGGCGTTGCCGGTGTTGACGGTGATGGTGACGGCGAAGGCGGCCGCCAGCGCCAGGATGGCGCCGGCCATGTAGGAGCGGATCAGCGTGTCGCGCGTGGACATCAACAACTTGGATTCACCAGCGTCGACCATCTTGGTGACGAACTCGGCAGGGGCAAGGTAGGCCATGGGATTCCTTTGAGGATCTTGAAGGGGAAAGGGAGTCAGGCGAGGGCGACGAGCACGCGGTCGCCCTCCACGCGCACCGCATGGGCGCGCACCGAGTGCTGGGGGGCTTCCAGGCACTCGCCGGTCGCCAGGTCGAAGTGGTTCTTGTAGAGCGGCGATGCGACGACGGTGCGGCCGCCCAGGCTGCCGGTGAGGCCGCGCGACAGCACGCTGGCGCCCGACTGCGGGTCGATGTTGTCGATGGCATGGAAGCGGTCGTCACCGATGCGGAAGATGGCGACATGCCGGTCGTCGATGCGGGCGCAGACGCCCGTGTCGGGCAGGATGTCGGAGACGGCGCAGACGGCCGTCCATGCGGGCGTGAGGGTCGTGGTCATGGCGGGGCTCCTCAGGCGGGCGTGGCCTCGGTGGCGGTGGCGTCCGCTTCCCGGGCGGCGGGCGCAGCATCGGCCGTGCGCTCCTCGGCGCGGGCCGGGCGGATCTGCCCGCGCTCCTTCACGAAGACGATGCGCTCGTCCGGCAGCTCGCTGTTGACGAAGCTGCGGAAGCGGCTGCGCACGGCGGGGTCGGTCACTGCGGTCTTCCACTCGCACTGGTAGGTGTCGACCATGGCCTGCATCTGCGTCTCCAGCTCGGCGGCCAGGCCCAGGCTGTCCTCGATCAGCACCTTCTTCAGGTAGTCGAGCCCGCCTTCGAGGTTGTCGCGCCAGGTGCTGGTGCGCTGCAGCCGGTCGGCCGTGCGCACGTAGAACATCAGGAAGCGGTCGATGAGCGCGATGAGCTGCGGCTTGGAGAGGTCGCTGGCGATCAGTTCGGCATGGCGCGGCTTCATGCCGCCGTTGCCGCAGACGTAGAGGTTCCAGCCCTTGTCGGTGGCGATCACACCCACGTCCTTGCCCTGCGCCTCGGCGCATTCGCGGGTGCAGCCGGAGACGCCGAACTTGATCTTGTGCGGCGCGCGCAGTCCCTTGTAGCGGTTCTCCAGCTCGACGGCCAGGCCCACCGAATCCTGCACGCCGTAGCGGCACCAGGTGCTGCCCACGCAGCTCTTCACGGTGCGCAGAGACTTGCCGTAGGCATGGCCGCTCTCGAAGCCGGCGGCGATCAGTTCTTCCCAGATCAGGGGCAGTTGCTCCAGCCGGGCGCCGAACATGTCGACCCGCGCGCCGCCCGTGACCTTGGTGTAGAGGCCGTACTTCTTGGCCACCTGGCCGACGGCGATCAGGCCGTCGGGCGTGACCTCGCCGCCGGGCATGCGCGGCACCACCGAATACGTGCCGTCCTTCTGGATGTTGCCCAGGAAGTAGTCGTTGCTGTCCTGCAGCTTGGCCAGCTCGGGCTTGAGCACGAAGTCGTTCCAGCACGAGGCCAGGATGCTGGCCGCGGTCGGCTTGCAGATGTCGCAGCCCAGGCCGTGGCCGTGCCTGGCCAGCAGTTCGTCGAAGGTCTTGATGCCGCCCACGCGCACCAGGTGGTACAGCTCCTGCCGCGAATGCGGGAAGTGCTCGCACAGGTGATTGTTGACGGCCAGGCCGCGGCGGCTCATCTCGGCCTTCATCACCTGGGTGACCAGCGGCACGCAGCCGCCGCAGGTGGCGCCGGCCTTGGTGCAGGCCTTGAGCTGGCCGATGGTGCAGGCGCCGTCGCCCACCGCGGCGCAGATCTGGCCCTTGCTCACGTTGTTGCAGGAGCAGATCTGCGCCGTGTCCGGCAGTGCGTCTACGCCCAGCCCCGGCTTGGCCTGGCCGTCGCTGGAGGGCAGGATCAGGAACTCGGGCGATTCGGGCAGGGCGATGCCATTGAGCGCCATCTGCAGCAGCGTGCCGTACTCGTCGGCATTGCCCACGAGCACGGCGCCCAGCAGCTTGGTGCCGTCGGCGCTCACCACGATCTTCTTGTAGACCTGCTTGATCTCGTCCACGTACTGGAAGCTGCGCGCGCCCGGCGTGCGACCGTGGGCATCGCCGATGCTGGCCACGTCCACGCCCATCAGCTTGAGCTTGGTGCTCATGTCGGCACCAGCGAAGGCGGCCTCGGCATCGCCGGCCAGATGGCGCGCGGCGACGCGGGCCATCTCGTAGCCGGGCGCGACCAGGCCATAGAGCTGCTCGTTCCAGGAGGCGCATTCGCCGATGGCGTAGATGTTTCGGTCGGCGCTGCGGCAGTGGGCGTCCACGGCGACGCCGCCGCGCGGCCCGACGGCCAGCGCGCTTTGGCGGGCGAGGGCGTCCTGTGGCCGGATGCCGGCAGAGAACACGATCATGTCGGTCTCCAGCCAGGTGCCATCCGAAAAGACCATGCGGTGCCGGGCGGTGGCCCCGTCGGTGATCTCCACCGTGTTGCGGCCGGTGTGCACCTGCACGCCCAGCGCTTCGATCTTGCTGCGCAACACGCGGCCGCCGCCATCGTCCACCTGCACCGCCATCAGGCGCGGAGCGAACTCGACGACATGCGTTTCCAGGCCCAGGTCGCGCAAGGCCTTGGCGCATTCCAGGCCCAGCAGGCCCCCGCCGACCACCACGCCGCTCTTCGACTTGGCACCGGAGGCCTTCATGCCTTCGAGGTCCTCGATGGTGCGGTAGACATGGCAGTGTGGCCGTTCGCGGCCCGGCACCGGCGGCACGAAGGGCACCGAGCCGGTGGCCAGCACCAGCTTGTCGTAGGGCAGCACTTCGCCATCGGCGGTGGTGACCGTGTTGTTGCGCCGCTCGATGGCCACCGCGCGGGTGCCCAGGCGCAACGAGAAGCCGCTGCGCTCGAAGAAGCCGGCTTCGACCAGCGACAGCTGCTCGGCCGTCTTGCCGCTGAAGAACTCGGACAGGTGCACGCGGTCGTAGGCCGGCCGCGGCTCTTCGCACAGCACGGTGACTTCGGCCTCGGCGAGGGGGGAGCTGGCGAGCTCTTCGAGGAACTTGTGGCCGACCATGCCGTGGCCAACAACGATGATTTTCATGAGGGGGTCCTGCGCGCACCCTGCGGGGGCGGGAGGATCGCCTTGGCCAGCCACCGAAGTGCCGGACGAGGCGCCGCCGCCAGAGCGAGGTGCAGATCGTGTGGGAACAACCGCGCAGCAGGCGCCGACAGTGGCACCGCTTGCGCGGGGTTCCGCCGACATTGGCGGGGGCGCTGGAGCCGCAACGGCGACACTGCCGGGGCTCCGGTTCAGGTCACGCAAGCTCCGTGCCAAAGAAAAAGCCCCCGATGACGGGGGCTTGGCGCTTGCGGCGGGCTTGGATGCCCCGCCGTGGGTCGCGCGGCGCACCAAGCTGGGTGAAGCCGGACGTCGAAGCTGCGCGCTAGAAAGGCAGGCCGACGTAGTTCTCCGCCAGCACGCCCTTGGCGCGCTCCGAGGAGAGCAGGTAGTCCAGCTCCGTGCGCTGCAGCGCGATGTCGTAGCCGCTGTTCTGCGGGAAGGTGTGAAGCATCGTCGTCATCCACCACGAGAAGCGCTGCGCCTTCCACACGCGCGCCAGGGCCTTGGCCGAATACTGGTCGAGGCCGCTGGAGTCGCCCTTGAGGTAGTGGTCCACCATCGCGTGATAGAGGTAGTGGATGTCGGACGCGGCGGTGTTCAGGCCGCGTGCGCCCGTGGGCGGCACGATGTGGGCGGCGTCGCCGGCCAGGAAGAGCCGGCCCCAGCGCATCGGCTCGGCCACGAAGGAACGCAGCGGGGCGATGGACTTCTCGATGGACGGCCCCGTCTGCAGGCGGCCCGCCACCTCGGCCGGCAGGCGACGCTGCAACTCGGCCCAGAACAGCTCGTCGCTCCAGGCCTCCACCGTGTCGGTGAGGGGAACCTGAATGTAATAGCGGCTCAGCACCTGCGAGCGCATGGAGCACAGCGCGAAGCCGCGCTCGTGCCGCGCATAGATCAGCTCCGGCGAAACGGGCTTGGTGCGCGAGAGCACGCCCAGCCAGCCGAAGGGGTAGACCTTCTCGTACTCGCGCAGCACATCCGCCGGGATCGACTTGCGGCTGACGCCGTGGAAACCGTCCGCGCCGATGACAAAGTCGCAGTCGATGCGGATCACGTCGTCGCCCTTGCGGTAGCTGACCCAGGGCGCGTCGGTGTCCAGATCGTGCGGCTGGACGTCCTGCGCGTCATGCACCACCTGGCCCTTCGCGCGGTCGCGCGCTTCGTACAGGTCGCGTGTCAGTTCGGTCTGGCCATAGACCACCACCGACTGACCGCCCGAATACTTGTGCAGGTCGATGCGATCCAGCTGGCCGTCGTGGGAGATGAAGAAGCCGTGGTGGATCTCGCCCTCGCGGTCCATGCGTTCGCCGCACTGGGCTTCGCGCATCAACTCGGCAAAGCCATGCTCCAGCACGCCAGCGCGGATGCGCGCCAGCACGTAGTCGCGGCTGTGCTTTTCGAGCACCACGTTGCGGATGCCCTTGAGATCGAGCAGTTGGGACAGCAGCAGGCCGGAAGGGCCACCGCCAATGATGCAGACCTGGGTTTTCATGGATGCAGTCTCCTGGTTGGAACGGTCGCCAGCCCTCGCCGGCTGGTCCGAATCTTGGCGCTGCATCGCCCCCGCCGGAATGGATCGAACGCGTCCGGACTTGTACGATTCGAACATCATGCATGCTCCAGGCGCCAAGGCTCCCGCCATCCGTTCCTATGCGCTCTTCGGCGAGGCGGGCGACCTGCCCGACGTGCTGCACTGCGAGACCATCGCCGCCCGCTCCGTCCTGCACGACTGGGAACTGGCCCGCCATCGCCACCATCGGCTGCACCAGCTGCTGTGGTTGCAGGAAGGGCAGGGCACGGCCTGGCTGGAAGCCGGCCCGGCGCCGCTGGGCCGCCACACGCTGGTGAACGTGCCGACCGGCGAGGTCCACGCCTTTGCCTTCTCTCCAGGCACGCAGGGTTGGGTTGTGAGCCTGCCGGACGAACTGGTGGACGCCCAACTGGCTGCGATTCCCGAGGCGCGTTCGTTGCTCTCGCGCGCCTCGGCCCAGACCGTGGACGAGGCCAGCACAGCCACGCTCGGCACGCTGCTGGCCGCGCTCACCGAGGCCTTCGTGGCGCCCATGCATCCCGCGCGCGCCCTGGTGCTGCGGGGCCTGGGTACCGCCGTGCTCGGTCTGGCGGCCCAGGCGCTGGGCGTGGCGCAGGCCGAGGCGGTGGACTTGGCTGGATCGCGCCTGCTGCGGCGCTTCGAATCCTTGCTCGAACGGCATTTCGCCTTTGGTTGGCGGGTGAGTGACTACGCGGCCGCGCTGGCCGTCACGCCGACCCATCTGAGCCGCGTGGCCCGCGCTGCCACGGGCCTGCCCATCTCCCGTCTGGTCGACGCCCGGCGCATGCGCGAAGCCCGGCGCCACCTGGCCTACACCACGGCCAGCGTGACCGCCGTGGGAGAGGCCTTGGGCTTCGACGATCCGGCGCATTTCAGCCGCGTATTCGCGCGCACCTGCGGCTGCTCGCCGCGGGATTTCCGGGCTCGCGTGAGCCAGCCGGCCACGGTCGGTGAGGCGGCTGCCCCCAAGACGCCAGCGGCGTAGGCACGGGTCAAAAAGAAAAGGGCGCCAGAGGCGCCCACCGAAGGTCCGAGGTCCCGCCGGCGTCAGCCGCCCGATGCCGGAGGCGTCGCGGCCGCGTCGGCACAGCCGCCTTGGCCCGCGCGCAGCCCGCGCGTGTCATTGCAGATGGTGCCCGAGGTGGTCCAGATCAGGTTCGCAGCGCCGTCGGCCTGGCTCGGCGTCAGCGTGACCGTGAGCGCCACGCCCCCCTTGGTGGTGGCGCCGGTCGTGGCGGTGATGACGCCATTGGTAATGCCGAAGTTGCTGGTGACATTCTTGGTGGCGGTGAAAGTCGACGGAATTCCGTTGGTTCCGGCATTGCAGCCGGTGAATGTCCCCAGGTCGGTGGCACAAGCGACCACCGAACCTTTCAATGGCGTCAATTCCGACAATGCCGCCGCGGCGCGGGCGCGCGAGGAATAGTCGGTGTATTGGGGAATGGCGATCGACGCGAGGATGCCCAGGACGGCAATGACGATCATCAGCTCGATGAGGGTGAAGCCCTGCGAGCGTGGGCGCGAATGACGAATATCCATGACAGATCAACTCCCTTTGAAATTCCGCTTCTGATTCTTGGAGCGGCGCTCAACAGGATATCAGCGGGATATTCGTCATCCATCGGTGCGAATGGATAAGAGCTTATTTTCTGCCAGAAATTTGGTCAAATTCCGCGAGCAATTAATTTGTGTTTATTTACGAATATTGATTGATCAAGAATCGGCCGCAGTCGCACGGCGTCGGGGCGCCGCGCGCCTGCGGGGATCACGCGTTCATGTCGAGCACGATGCGACCCTGGATCTGGCCCTTGTGCATGCGCGCGAACACGTCATTGATGTTCTCCAGCTTGTCGGTGGCCACGGTGGCATGCACCTGGCCGCGCGCGGCAAAGTCCAGCGCCTCCTGCAGGTCCAGCCGCGTGCCGACGATGGAGCCGCGCACCGTCACGCCGCGCAGCACCATGTCGAAGATGGGTAGCGGAAAGTCGCCCGGCGGCAGGCCGTTGAGCGAAACGGTGCCGCCGCGCCGCACCATGCCGAGGGCCTGCTCGAAGGCCTTGGGCGAGACGGCCGTCACCAGTGCCCCGTGTGCGCCGCCGATCTCCTTCTGCAGGTAGGCGGCCGGGTCGGTGGTCAAGGCATTGACGGTGACCGTGGCGCCCAGCGTGCGGGCAAGGGCCAGCTTGTCGTCGTCCACGTCCACGGCCGCCACGTTCAGGCCCATCGCGCGGGCGTACTGCACCGCCATGTGGCCCAGGCCGCCGATGCCGGAGATGACCACCCAGTCGCCCGGGCGCGTGTCGGTCACCTTCAGGCCCTTGTAGACGGTCACGCCCGCGCAGAGCACGGGCGCGATCTCCACGAAGCCGACCTCCTTCGGCAGGTGGCCGACGTAGTTGGGATCGGCCAGCGCGTAGTCGGCAAAGCCGCCGTTGACCGAATAGCCGGTGTTGCTCTGCGATTCGCACAGCGTCTCCCAGCCACCCAGGCAGTGGGTGCAGCAGCCGCAGGCCGAATGCAGCCAGGGCACGCCCACGCGGTCGCCTTCCTTCACATGCTTGACGTTGCGGCCGATGGCGGCCACGAAGCCCACGCCTTCATGCCCCGGGATGAAGGGCGGATTGGGTTTGACCGGCCAGTCGCCCTCGGCGGCATGCAGGTCGGTGTGGCACACGCCGGAAGCCTCGATCTTGACCAGGATCTGATCGTCGGCGGGCGTGGGGATTGGGACTTCCTCGATGGTCAGCGGCTGGCCGAAGGCGCGGACCACCGCGGCTTTCATGGTCTTCTGGGACATGCTCGATTCCTTCCACAACAAGAAGAGAAGAAGCCGCCCGCATCGGCCCGGTAGACGGGCGACGGGCGGCCGGGAACGCGGACGGGGCGTCCGCGTGGACAGGTGTCACCTTAGGCCTGCCCCGGGCGGGGCAGGATGACCCATGTCAAAAGAAGCCCAAGGGCTGCTGGCTGTAGCTGACCAGCAGGTTCTTGGTCTGCTGGTAGTGGTCCAGCATCATCTTGTGCGTCTCGCGGCCGATGCCCGACTGCTTGTAGCCGCCGAAGGCCGCGTGCGCGGGATAGGCGTGGTAGCAGTTGGTCCACACGCGGCCGGCCTCGATGCCGCGGCCCATGCGGAAGGCGCGTGCGCCATCGCGCGTCCACACACCGGCGCCCAGGCCGAAGAGCGTGTCGTTGGCGATCTCCAGCGCCTCTTCCTCGGTCTTGAAGGTGGTGACCGACAGCACCGGGCCGAAGATCTCCTCCTGGAAGATGCGCATCTTGTTGTGGCCCTTGAAGACCGTGGGCTCTACGTAGTACCCGCCGGCAAGGCCCCCATCGAAGGCCTTGCGCGTGCCGCCGGTCAGGCATTGCGCGCCTTCCTGCAGGCCGATCTCGATGTACGACAGGATCTTGTCCAGCTGCTCCTGCGAGGCCTGGGCGCCGATCATGGTGGCCTTGTCCAGCGGGTTGCCCTGCTTGATGGCCTTGACGCGTTGGAGGGCTCGCTCCATGAAGGCGTCGTAGATCGACTCCTGGATGAGCGCACGGCTGGGGCAGGTGCAGACCTCGCCCTGGTTGAGGGCGAACATCGCAAAGCCTTCGAGCGCCTTGTCGAAGTAGCCGTCGTCGGCCGACATCACGTCCTCGAAGAAGATGTTGGGGCTCTTGCCGCCCAGCTCCAGCGTGACCGGGATCAGGTTCTGGCTGGCGTACTGCATGATCAGCTTGCCCACCGGCGTCGAACCGGTGAAGGCGATCTTGGCGATGCGCTTGCTGGTGGCCAGGGCCTTGCCGGCCTCGGTGCCGAAGCCGTTGACCACGTTCAGCACGCCCGGCGGCAGCAGGTCGCCAACGAGTTCCATCAGCACCAGGATCGAGGCGGGCGTCTGCTCGGCGGGCTTGAGCACGATGCAGTTGCCGGCGGCCAGCGCCGGGGCCAGCTTCCAGGCGGCCATCAGCAGCGGGAAGTTCCACGGAATGATCTGGCCGACGACGCCCAGCGGCTCGTGGAAGTGGTAGGCCATCGTGTCGTGGTCCACCTCGGCGATGCTGCCTTCCTGGGCGCGCACGCAGCTGGCGAAGTAGCGGAAATGGTCCACGGCCAGCGGCAGGTCGGCCGCCAACGTCTCGCGCAGCGGCTTGCCGTTGTCGATGGTCTCGGCCACGGCCAGGGTCAGCAGGTTGGCCTCCATGCGGTCGGCGATCCTGAGCAGCACGTTGGCGCGATCGGTGGCCGAGGTGCGGCCCCAGGCCTTCTTGGCGGCATGGGCGGCGTCCAGGGCGGCCTCGATGTCCTTGTCGTTGGAGCGCGGGATGGCGCAGAACACCTGGCCGTCGATGGGCGAGACGTTCTCGAAGTACTGCCCGTCCACCGGCGCCGCCCAGCGGCCGCCGATGTAGTTGCCGTACTGCTTCTTGAAGGGGTTGGCCACGCCGAGGTGGGCGATGTCTGCCATGTCCATGGTGCTTGTCTCCGGTTGGGTTGCCGCGCCGGGGTGGGCGGTGTGCTTGTGGGGCAAGCCATGTGCCAGCGCGGACGGCGCGGGTGTTTCTGGAAAAAAACCCTTCAAAGACAGCCACTTGGCTGCAAGTCGCCCGCCGGCGCGCAGCCGTGCCCTTGTTCGCCCGGTGTGCCGCAATGGCACAGCTGTGGCGTAGCGGCACACCCCGTGGCAGCATGGCGGGCTTCCTGCGGGGCGTCTCCGCGCCCGCGTCACGTCTTTCCCTCGCCTTCGGGCGCACTCCCATGTCCCTCATCCAGATCCGCAAGCGCGGCCTCACCATCGAGACCACCTACCACGAGGGCGGCCCGGCGCCCGCGCAGCCGCTGAAGCTGGCGGCCGCCTGCGCGGTGATCCAGAACCCCTATGCCGGCCGCTACGAAGCCGACCTGATGCCCTTCATGGCCGAGCTGCGCGCCCTGGGCACCGAGCTGGCCACGGAGCTTGTGGATGCCCTGGGCGGCAAGGACAAGGTCGAGGTCTACAGCAAGGCCGCCATCGTCGGCATCGACGGCGAGATGGAGCATGGCGCCGTCTGGCACGAGGCCGGCGGCTGGGCGATGCGCGAGGTGCTGGGCCAGCCCAAGGCCATGGTGCCGGCCAACAAGGCGGTGGCCGTGGCGGGCTACCGCCTGATGGTGCCGGTGCACTACATCCACGCCTCCTACGTCCGCAGTCACTTCAACAGCATCGAGGTCGGCATGCAGGACGCCCCGCGCCCGCGAGAGATCCTGTTCGCACTGGTGATGGGCACCGGCGGGCGCGTGCATTCGCGCCTGGGCGGGTTGCTCAAGGAGAACGTGGCTGTGAACGACGGCCAGCGCTGAGGCGCTGGCGTCGCGCGCGCGGTACCGGCCCGGCGCCGCGGCTCAGCTTCGCGCGGGCATGAAGGCCGTGGTGTCCGGGCGTCCTTCGACGAACAGCTGGGACGTCGCCGCTGGCGACTTCGCCAGCAGCCGGCCCTTGCGGTAGACCGCCAGCCGCGTGGCGCGCAGCCGGATCGCCTCCACCGGATCGCGCGCCTGCAGCAGCACGAAGCTGGCATCGCAGCCTGCCGCGATGCCGTAGCCCGGCAGGTGCATGAGGCGCGCCGCATTCGCGGTCACGGCCTCGAAGCACTGCTGGATGCCGGCTTGACTGGTCATCTGCGCCACATGCAGGCCCATGTGGGCCACCTCCAGCATGTCGCCCGAGCCCATGCCGTACCACGGGTCCATCACGCAGTCGTGGCCGAAGGCGACGTTCACGCCAGCCGCCATCAGCTCGGGCACGCGGGTCATGCCGCGGCGCTTGGGGTAGCTGTCGTGCCGGCCCTGCAGCGTGATGTTGATCAGCGGGTTGGCGATGACGCTGACGCCCGCCTCGGCGATCAGTGGCAGCAACTTGCTCACGTAGTAGTTGTCCATGCTGTGCATGGAGGTGCAGTGCGAGCCCGTCACGCGGCCCTGCAGCCCCAGGCGCTGCGCGTGGAAGGCCAGCGTCTCGATGTGGCGCGACAGCGGGTCGTCGGACTCGTCGCAGTGCATGTCGACCAGCTTGCCTTCTTCGGCGGCGATCTCGCACAGCAGGCGCACGCTCTCCGCACCGTCGGCCATGGTGCGCTCGAAATGCGGAATGCCGCCCACGATGTCCACGCCCTTGCGCAGCGCGCGGCGCAGGCTGTCGACGCCGCCGGCGGTGCGCAGCACGCCGTCCTGCGGAAAGGCCACCAGCTGCAGGTCGATGTAGGGCGCCACGCGGCGCCTGACCTCCAGCAGCGCATCGACGGCGAGCAGGCTGGGGTCGCTGGTGTCCACATGGCTGCGGATGGCCAGCAGGCCCTTGGCCGCCGCCCAGTCGCAGTAGGCGAGGGCGCGTTCGATCAGCGCCTCGGCCGTCAGCAGCGGCTTGAGCTCGCCCCACAGCGCGATGCCTTCGAGCAGCGTGCCGCTCTGGTTGACACGCGGCAGGCCGTAGCTGAGCGTGGCGTCCATGTGGAAATGCGGATCGCAGAAGGGCGGCGCCACCAGCAGGCCGCCGGCGTCCAGCGTCTCGTGGGCCGGCGAAGCGAGGCCGGTTGCCACCTCGACGATGCGGCCGTCCTGGACGGCGATGGACTGGCCGGTGCGGCCGTCGGGCAGGGTGGCGTGGGTGATGAGCAGGTCGAGCATGGGACGATCGGAAGACGGGGCGGGACAAGCGACGCAAGCGGCTTGCCAGCGTGGGCCCGGCTGTCGGATTCATGCAAGACAGCGCGGCGCGGGCTGCCTATTCTGGCCGGGCTTTCCTGCCCTCATTCACCCGGAGCATTCGACCATGCAGTTTGCCTATGCCATCTTCTACGTCCAGGACGTGGCCGCCACGCTCGACTTCTACGAGCGGGCTTTCGCTCAGCGCCGCCGCTTCCTCAGCCCCCAGGGCGACTACGGCGAGCTCGACACCGGCGGCACGGCCCTGGCCTTCGCCTCGCTCGGGCTGATGCGCAGCCTGGGCAAGTCGCCGCGGCCAGCCGAGCCTTCCGCACCGAGTGGCGAAATCGCCTTCACGACGACGGACGTTCCGGCGGCCGTCGAACGCGCCTTGGCCGCTGGCGCGTCGCTGGTGCGTGCGCCGCAGACCATGCCCTGGGGCCAGACCATCGCCTATGTGCACGACGCCGACGGTGTGTTGGTGGAGTTGTGCACGCCCGTGGCGCCGCCGTCGCCGGATCAGCCGTATCACGTCCACTGCCCTGGCCTGTCGCCCCGCGCGAGCCGGTAGAGCACGTGCCGCTGCAGCGGATGGCCTGCCGGCACGGCCGGATGGTCGAAGTCGTCCTCCTCGTCGTGCGTCATGCCCAGGCGTGCCATCAGCGTACGGCTGCGCTGGTTGGCGACCGCCGTGAAGGCGACGATCTCGTCCAGGCCGAGTTCGTCGAAGCCGACCTGCAGTGCCAGGGCTGCGGCCTCTGCGGCCAAGCCACGGCCCCACCACGGCCGTGCGAGCCGCCAGCCGATCTCGACGCAAGGCGCGAAGGGCAGGGGCCACGCCGGCTGGTTCAGGCCGCACAGGCCGATGAAGGGGCCGTCGGCACCGGCGGCCGCCAATTCCACGGCCCAGAAGCCCCAGCCCTGTGCATCGATCAGGGCCTGGCAGCGCTGCGCCATGGCATCGCTCGCGGCGCGGTCCATGGTCGAGAGGAACCAGGCCATCGTCTGCGCATCGGCGCTCATCGCGGCGAAAGGCGCCAGGTCCTCGGGCCGCCAGGGCCGCAGGCGCACGCGGGGGCCCTGGAGCCTGGCAGGGTCGATGGCGGTGCGCCGTGCGTCAGCCGTGGTCATGGAGCGAGCATACGGCGCGCCGCCGCTCGCCCATGCGGCGAAGGACTCATCAACGCTCGCCCTTGCGATAGGGCTTCATCAGGGCCTGCGGATAGCTGGCCTTGCGCGCCACGAGCACCAGCGCCAGGATCGACAGCGCATAAGGCAGCATCAGATAGACCTGATAGGGCAGGGCGGCATCGCCGGCCTGCTGCAGCCGCAGTTGCAGCGCATCGAAGAAGGCGAAGAGCAACGCACCCAGCAGCGCCTTGCCCGGCCGCCACGAGGCGAAGACCACCAGCGCCACGCAGATCCAGCCGCGGCCGTTGACCATGTTGAAGAAGAAGGCGTTGAAGGCCGACAGCGTGAGGAAGCTGCCCGCCACACCCATCAGGGCAGAACCGGCCACGATGGCGGCGGTGCGCGTGGCCGCCACCGACACGCCCTGGCTTTCTGCAGCCTGCGGGTTCTCGCCCACCATGCGCAGCGCAAGGCCTGCCGGCGTGCGGTAGAGCAGCCAGCCGACCAGCGGCACGAGCAGCAGGGCCAGCAGCGTCATCGGCGTCTGCGCATTCAGCACCGGGATCGGCAGCCAGTCCATGGGCGCGAAGGGCGTGACGGTCGGCGGCGTGCTCACCTTGGGAAAACTCACCCGGTAGCCGTAGTAGGACAGCGAGGTCGCCAGCAGCGTGATGCCCAGCCCGCACACATGCTGCGACAGCGCCAGGCCCACGGTGAGCCAGGCATGCAGCAGGCCGAAGGCAGCGCCCACCAGAGCGGCGACCACGACGCCCATCCACAGCGGCGCGCCGGCGTACACCGCCAGCCAGCCCCCAAAGGCGCCGGCCACCATGATCCCTTCGATCCCCAGGTTGAGCACGCCGGCCCGCTCGCACAGCAGCACGCCCAGCGTGCCCAGGATGAGTGGCGTCGCGATGCGCAGCAGGGCCACCCAGAAGGAAGCCTGCGCCACGATGTCGAACACCTCGCTCATCGCGACCACCTCAGCCGGAACTGCGTGAACAGCGCCGCCACCAGCACCGACAGCAGCGAGGCGGCCACGATCACATCGGCGATGTAGGTCGGCACGCCCACGGCGCGGCTCATCGAATCGGCGCCGACCAGCACGCCGGCCACGAACACGGCAGCCGCCACCACGCCCAGCGGATGCAGGCCCGCGAGCATGGCGATCACGATGCCGGTGTAGCCATAGCCGGGCGACATGTCGAGCGTGACATAGCTGGTGCGGCCCGCCACTTCGACCGCACCGGCCAAGCCGGCCAGTGCACCCGAGAGCAGGGCGGTGAGCACCACGGTGCGCGTGACCGGCACGCCGGCGAAGGCGGCGGCACGCGGATTGGCGCCCAGCGCGCGGATGTCGAAACCCAGCACCGTGTGCTTGAACAACAGCCACACGCCCACCGCCAGCACCAGCGCGCAGAGCAGGCCGCTGTGCACCCGCGTCTGCGGGATGAGCTTGGACAGCTCCAGGTCCGACTGCAACGCTACGCTCTGCGGCCAGCCCATGGCCGTCGGGTCTTTCATCGGCCCGTCGAGCAGGGCGCCGACGGCCAGCAGCACGATGAAGTTGAGCAGCAGCGTGGTCACCACCTCGTCCACGCCCAGTCGGCTCTTCATCAGCGCCGGGCCCAGGAGCAGCAGCGCGCCGGCCAGCGCGGCGACCAGGAACATCAGCGGCAGCAGCACGGCCACCGGCCATTCCAGGCCCGTGCCGTCATGCATCCCACCGATGGCGACGGCGGCCAAGGCGCCGGCATAGAGCTGGCCTTCGGCGCCGATGTTGAACAGCCGCGCCCGGAAGGCCACCGCCGCCGACAGGCCGGTGAGGATCAGCGGAATGGCCCGCGTCAGCGTCTCGCTCAGGGCGAAGACCGAGCCGAAGCCGCCGGAGAGCAGCAGCCCGTAGGTGCGGCCCACCGGTGCCCCGGCCCACAGCACCAGCAGGGCGCTGACCAGCAACGTGAAGGCCACTGCGCCCACGGGCGCCAGCACCAGCGCCGTGCGTGAGGGCTGGGTGCGTCGTTCGAGCCGCATCGTCATGCGGGCGTCCTTTCCGTTTCGCCGGCCATCGCCAGGCCGATGGCCTCGCGCGTCCAGGCCTCGGCCGGTCGCGTGGGCGTGAGGTGGCCGCCGTGCATCACGGCGACCTGATCACCCAGGGCCAGCACCTCGTCGAGATCGTCCGAGATCAGCAGCACCGCCGCGCCCGCGTCGCGCGCCGCGATCAACTGCCGCTGTACATAGGCTACGGCGCCGATGTCCAGGCCCCAGGTCGGCTGGTGCGCAACGATCAGCCGCGGCACCGCCATGGAGCCCGCATCGGGCGCGGTCAGTGCGCGCCCGAGGATGAGCTTCTGCATGTTGCCGCCCGACAGCGAGCGGGCCGGCACATCGAGTCCGCCGCCGCGCACGTCGAAGGCCTGCTGGATGCGCGCCGCATGGGCGCGTGCCGCCGCGCGGCGCACCCAGCGAAGGCCGGGCAGCAGCCGGCGCGAGAAGGCGGCCGTGCGCAGGCGCTCGGCCACCGCGTTCTCCCACACCGGCAGGTCGCCGACCACGCCGACGGCGTGGCGGTCTTCGGGGATGCGTGCCACACCTTGCGCCACCAGCCGAGCAGGCTGTGCCAGGAGCGGCGCACCGAGCAGATGGACCCGACCGGATCGCGCCTTGCGCGTGCCGCACAGCAGCTCGGCCAGCGCGACCTGTCCGTTGCCGGAGACGCCGGCAATCGCCGTGATCTGCCCCGCGCGCAGTGTCAGAGACACCTCGTGCAGCGCGCCGGCGCCACCTTCGGTGCTCACGCCGTCGAGCACGCACACCTCGGCGCCAGCGCCGGAGGCGGGCTGCCGCACCGGCGCCTCCACCGCATGGCCCACCATCCATTGCGCGAGCTGCGCCTGCGTGGTGTCGGCGGCGCGGGCCTCGGCCACCAGGCGGCCCTGGCGCAGCACGGCGACGCGGTGCGAGACGCGCAGCACCTCGCCCAGCTTGTGGCTGATGAAGATGATCGACAGCCCCTGCGCCACCATCTGGCCCAGCGTGTCGAACAGCGCCTCGCTCTCCTGCGGCGTGAGCACGGCGGTGGGCTCGTCCAGGATCAGGATGCGGGCGCCGCGGTACAGCGCCTTGAGGATCTCCACCCGCTGGCGTTCGCCGACCGACAGCGTGGCCACGCGCGCAACGGGCGACACCGGCAGGCCGAATCGCCGTGCCACCGCCTCCAGCCGCTCGCGCGCCGCCACGCGGCGGGTGAAAGGCTGCCACAGCGGCTCGCTGCCCATCACGATGTTGTCGAGCACGCTGAGGTTGTCGGCCAGCGTGAAGTGCTGGTGCACCATGCCGATGCCCGCCGCCAGCGCCGCCTGCGGATGGCCGGGCGGCAGGGGCTGGCCGAAGGCCTCGATCCGCCCCTCGTCGGCCACGTAATGGCCGAACAGGATGGACATCAGCGTGGACTTGCCGGCGCCGTTCTCGCCCAGCAGCGCCAGCACTTCGCCGGCCTGCAGGGTGAGCGAGATCGCGTCGTTGGCCACCAGCGGGCCGAAGCGCTTCGTGATGCCCGCCAGCCGCAGCACCGGCGTGCCGCCGGCCGCTTCGCCCACCGGGCTCAGGGCTTCCATTGCGCCAGGAAGGCCAGCAGCACCTGCGCCGAGTTGTCGGCCGCTAGGCGCATGAAGGTGCCCATTTCGTTGGCGCCCTCGCCACCGCCGGCCAGATCGCTGAGCGAGCGGAAGGCGAGGTAGGGCACGCCGTTGGCATGGGCCACCATGCCGACCGCCGCCGTCTCCATGTCGAGCACATTGGCCTGGAAAGTGGCGAAGGTGTATTCGCGAAAGGCCTTGTTGTCCATGAAGGCCTGGCCCGACACGCCGTTGCCGCCGACCACCAGGCGCGGCGCATGCCGGAGGCAGGTGCCGGCCGCACAGGCCGCCAGGTCCACCTTCATGGTGCGCGCCGCGGCCAGCATGCCCGGGTCCACCTCGAACCAGAAGCGCCGCGTGACCTGCGGCTGCGCCGCGGAGCGGAATTCCACCGGCCGCGGAAACATCATGCCGAAGTTGGGCAGCGTGGCGTCCTGGATGAAGGGCGGCTTCTCGTAGCGGCCGGGCGCGGCTTCCTTGGCCATCAGCACTTCAAGGTACTGGCCCCACTGGGCCGGCACCGTGACGTCCCCGATGGACAGGTTGGGATTGACGCCCCCGGCGATGCCGCTGAACACCACATGGCTGACCTTGAAGCGGTCCAGCGCCAGCTGCGTGTTCATGGTGGCGTTGGTCATGCTGATGCCCGACAGGAACAGCACCACCGGCCGCCCCTGCAGCGTGCCGGTGTGGAACTCCACACCGTTGATGCGCGTGGTGCGCGCGTCCTGCAGCTTCTGGCGCAGCAGCACCAGCTCAGGCTCGAAGGCCGACATGACCGCGATGCGCGGGGTGTCGGCAACAGGGGGCGGCCCCATGCCGGCACAGCCGGCGAGGGCGGCGCTGGCCGCCAGGGCCAGCAGGAATCGGCGGAAGCTGTTCATGCGGCCAGGGGCCTCACTTGGACGACTTGGGCTGGCGGTCGTCGATCTTGACGCTGTACTTGCCCGACAGGATCTCCGCCTCGCGCGCCTTGACCTTGGCGACCAGATCGGCCGGCACCTTCTTTTCGAAGGTGCCCAGCGGGGAGAGCTCGGAACCCTTGTATTGCATCTGCGAGTAGGGGCCGTAGTCCTCGGCCTTGAACTGGGCGTCCTTGACCAGCTTGATGGCGCGGTCGACGGAGGGCTCCATGTTCCACAGCGCCGACACCACCACCGTGTCGGGGTACTGGGGCTGCGTGTTGATCACGTTGCCGATGGCCAGCACCTTGCGCTCCTTGGCCGCGTCGCTCACGCCGAAGCGCTCGGCGTACATGATGTCCGCGCCCTTGTCGATCATGGCGAAGGCGGCCTCCTTGGCCTTGGGCGGATCGAACCAGCTGTTGATGAAGCTCACGCTGAACTCCACCTTGGGGTTCACTTCCTTGGCGCCGGCCATGAAGGCGTTCATCAGCCGGTTGACCTCGGGAATGGGAAAGCCGCCGACCATGCCGATCTTGTTCGACTTGGTCATGCCGCCAGCGATCATGCCGGTGAGGTAGGCGGGCTCCTGGATGTAGTTGTCGAAGACGCTGAAGTTGGGCGCCTGCGGCTTGCCGGAGGAGCCCATCAGGAACATGGTCTTGGGGAAGTCCTTGGCCACCTTGCGGGCCGCGGCCTCGACGGCGAAGGCCTCGCCCAGGATCAGCTGGTTGCCGGCGGTGGCGTATTCGCGCAGCACGCGCTCGTAGTCGGCGTTGGCCACGTTCTCGGTGGCCTTGTACTCGATCTCGCCGCGGGCCTCGGCCGCCTTGAGTGCCTTGTGGATGCGGCCCACCCATTGCTGCTCGAAGGGCACGGTGTAGACCGCGGCCACCTTGAGCTTGGACTGGGCGAACGCGAACTGCGGCAACCCGACCGCGACAAGCCCCGCCAGGGCGGCGGCACTCAGGATCAGGGGACGGCGCTGGATCATCTTTCTCACTCCTCGTTGATGGGTGTTGGACAAGCAGGATTGGTGCCGGGGCTGCAGCCAGGCACGGCGGGCGATTCGCACGACCAGGACAACCGGGCCACCCGGCGCCCATGCGGCAAGGAACACCAGCTTCGCCCGACACGCCGCCCCGCACTTAGACAGAAGGCCGCGGAGCAGGCCACGCCAGCAACACGCGCGGAACCGGCTTTGCCGGGCCGCTGCGTGTGCCCCCGGAGGGGGTTGGCGGAGCGGGCCCCAGCCCGCGCAGCCTGGGGGCGAGCTCTACTTCGTACCGAAGATCCGGTCGCCCGCGTCGCCCAGACCCGGCAGGATGTAGCCATGCTCATTGAGTTGCCGGTCGATGGCCGCGGTGTACACCGGCACATCCGGATGCGCCTCGTACATGGTCTTCAGGCCTTCGGGGCAGGTCAGCAGGCAGACGAACTTGATGGACTTGGGCGACAGCTCCTTCAGGCGCTCCACCGCCGCCACGGCCGAATTGCCGGTGGCCAGCATCGGGTCGACCACCACGATGTCGCGCTCGTCCATGCCGCTGGGCATCTTGAAGTAGTACTCGACGGCCGTGAGCGTCTTGGGGTCGCGGTACAGGCCGATGTGGCCGACGCGCGCCCCGGGCACCACGCTGAGCATGCCGTCCAGGATGCCCGTGCCGGCGCGCAGGATCGACACGAACACCAGCTTCTTGCCGTCGATCACCTGGCCGCGCGTCACTTCGAGCGGCGTCTCGATCTCGATCTCCGAGGTCGGGATGTCCCGCGTCACCTCATAGGCCATCAGCGAGGCCAGTTCGTTGAGCAGGCGGCGGAAGCTGTTGGTCGAGGCGTCCTTGCGGCGCATGAGCGTGAGCTTGTGCTGGACGAGCGGATGGGTGACCAGGTGAGCGTTGGGCGTCGTCATGAATCGTTCTTGTCAAAAACAGAAGGCGTGCGATGGTAGAGGAGGCGGGCTCAGAACACCGTGCCGTCGCTCTCGATGCGCAGCGGGGGCAGGCCATGGCGCAGGCGCTGGGCCACGGCCCGGCCGGCCGCCCAGGTGCCGCCTTCGAGGATGCAGGCCAGCGGCATCTCCTCGGCGCTGCGGCCGACGTGGCGACGCACGATGGGTGCCAGCTCATCGAGCAGTGCCACGGTCAGGGCGCGCCATTCGACGATGAATTCGTCGCCGACCTGCCAAGTGCGTTCGAGCAGGGCCGCATCGCGCGGCACGATCACGCCGGTGTCCAGCAGCAGGCCGCCATTGCGGTACTCGGGCAGGGCGGTGAGGGCGTCCAGTCCTTCGACCTTCACGCCCGCCCACTCGAAGGGCTCGATCAGCGAATAGGTGAGCCACTGCGACAGCTTGTGGAAGGGTACCCAGCCGTGGGTGCGGCCCTCGCCGCCGACCGCGCTGTGCGCCCAGCAGTCGCCCAGGGCCAGCGCCGGCTCGCCCGGGCCGGGCAGGGCGGTGGGGTGGCGATGCAGGTAATTGGCCGAGGGCCAGATGGCCGAGAGCGAATCCAGCAGCAGCGTGAGGATGGCGTGCACCTGCACCGTCGCGGTGGGCGGGACCGCCACGCCTTCGGGCGCGATGAGCATGTCGAACAACCCGCCGGGCCGCTGCACCTCGGTGCCGAAGACGGCCGGCTGCTCGGCCAGCACCTCACCCAGGCGGCGCAGCAGCGTGACCCGGCCGTCCAGGCCGACCAGCGGGTTGTCGCTGCGCACCTGGAAGGCTTGCGCCAGACGGTCGGTCACCAGGGCACGCAGGCCGGCGGCATCGGCCTGCAAAGGGCGATCCGGGTCAGAAGAAAACAGTCCGGCCTTGAAGGCATGGAAGCTGGCCACGCCCAGGCCCTCGGAACGGGTGAAGCGCTGGTCGGACGCCGACTCGTGGTAGGCCCAGTCGGCACCGGCGCCCGCATCCAGCAGCACGCTCACCACGGCGAGATCGATGCGCGCCTTGGCCTTCTCGCGGGGCGTCGCATGTTCGCCCAGCAGATGATCGAGTTCGGCCGCCCGGTCGACGCCGCCCGCCTCGAAATGCCGCCAGCGGCTGTGGTACGGGATCGGCCGCCACGCGTAGCGCGCCTGGGTGACCTGGGCCACTTCACGCGCCGCATCGTCCAGGCTCGTCTCGTCGCCGATGGTGAAGAAGGCCGATTCGCCGCGGCGCGCGCGGGCCAGCAGTTCGGCCGCGCGCTCGCGCACGGCGACCGTCGTGCGCAGCCAGGCGACGGCGGCCTCGGGTTGGTTGAGGTCGGTGGCGGGAAGCACGTGTTGGCTGTCCGTCATTCGCCCAGCCCCCGCCCGCGGGTGGCCTTGAGTTCATCGGCACCGGGCACCTTGCCGGGTGTGAAATAGCCGGCCGCCATCTTGGCGTCGATCTCGACCCGGGCATCCGCCGGGATGAGGTCGTCGGGGATGTTGACGCGCTCGCCCACTTCGATGCCCGAGCCGGTGATGGCGTCGTATTTCATGTTGCTCATGGAGACCAGCCGGTGGATCTTGCGGATGCCCAGCCAGTGCAGCACGTCGGGCATCAGCTCCTGGAAGCGCATGTCCTGCACGCCGGCCACGCATTCGGTGCGGGCGAAGTACTGGTCGGCGGTGTCGCCGCCCACCTGGCGCTTGCGGGCGTTGTAGACCAGGAACTTGGTGACCTCGCCCAGCGCCCGGCCTTCCTTGCGCGCATAGGAGATCAGTCCCACGCCGCCGCGTTGCGCGCCCTGGATGCATTCCTCGATGGCGTGCGTGAGATAGGGGCGGCAGGTGCAGATGTCGGAGCCGAACACGTCCGAGCCATTGCATTCATCGTGCACACGGGCGGTGAGTTCGACCTCGGGGTTGGCCAGGTCGCGCGGGTTGCCGAAGATGTAGATCGTCTGCCCGCCGATGGGTGGCAGGAAGACTTCGAGGTCGGAGCGCGTGACGAGCTCGGGATACATGCCGCCCGTCTCCTCGAAGAGCACGCGCCGCAGGTCGGTCTCGGAACAGCCGAATCGTCGGGCCACGCCCGGCAGCCACCAGACCGGCTCGATGGCCGCCTTGGTGACCAGCGCGGCGCCACCGGCAGTCAGGAACTTGCCGTCGGCCTTCAGGCGGCCCTTCTGCAGCGCGTCGATCACCTCGGGCAGGATCACATGCGCCTTGGTGACGGCGATGGTGGGCCGGATGTCGTAGCCCGCGCCCAGTTCCTGCGCGAAGACGTCGGAGACGACGGCGCCCCAGGGGTCCATCGACACGATCTTGCCCGGCTCGCTCCATTGCGGATAGGGCCCGATCGCGTCGGTCGGCGACGTGTTGGTGAGGTCGGCACGGTGCTCGCGCTTGAGCGCCCCCGCGGCCACGGCCAGTGCGCGGTAGACGCTGTAGCTGCCGCTGTGGGTGCCGATCACGTTGCGGTGGGCGCGCTTGGTCGTAGTGCCCACGACCGGTCCGCGTTCGGCCGGGGTGGCCGCGTCCCAGTGGATGGGCAGCGAGCCCAGGCCGCCGGCATGCGAGGTCAGGCGGATGTGCTGGCGGGAGGAGGGTGAGGTGGCAGGGGGAGACGTGGTGCTGTCTACAGACATTGCAGGCCCTCAAAAATGTCAATGTAGCGAGGGGTCGGACCGCTGGCAAGAAAAGAGGGCATGCGCCGCGTCCTCCCCCAAATAGCCGAGACGCAGGAGGGCGGACAGGCTTGGGTTACTTTCTGCAATATAGTGAAAAAGCCATGTCGTGGTTCTCCTCTGCCGGCTTTGCTGCCGAGCCTCTGCTCTGGCGCCTTCACGATGCGCGGCTGGTCGGCCTGTCGGTGGTCCTGGCCATCCTGTCTTCCATCCTGGCGGTGCACATGGCATCGCTGGGCTGGCGCGCGCGACATGCCGGCATCCGCCATCTGAGCGCGGCCGGTGGCGCGCTGGCCATGGCCTGCGGCATCTGGGCGATGCATTTCATCGGCATGCTGGCCTTTGCCTTGTGCGCCGCGGCCCCGATCGGGCTGGGCATGACGGCGCTGTCGCTGCTGCCTGCGCTGGGCGCTTGCTGGGTGGCCATGCTGCTGCTTACGCGCGCGCATCTGGGCCGGGCGGCCATTGCCTGGGGCGGGGTGGCGGTGGGCGCGGGCATCGGCGCCATGCACCATGCCGGCATGGCCGCCTCGGCGGCCATGGTGGGCATGCGCCACGATCCCGGCTTGACCGCCTTCTCCCTGGTGCTGGCTGTGCTGCTGGCCACGCTGGCGCTGTGGGTCTATGCCCGCCTGCGCATGCAGGCGCAGGACCGGCCCTGGCGGGTGGCGGCCGTCGCGGGGTCGGTGCTGGGCCTGGCCATCCTCGCCATGCATTACACGGCGATGGCAGCGCTGCACTTCGACGGCGTCGCCATCGACGGCGTCCCTGAGGGGCGGCACACGCTGCTGGTGGTGGCCATTGCCGGGTTCGTGGCCCTGATCGGCCTGCTGGCGGTGGCGCTGCAGGTGGGGCTGCGCCAGCGTCATCTGCTGGAGCAGGTGCGCCGCAGCGAGTCGCGCCTGCGCGCCCTGGTGGACACGGCGGTGGACGGCATCGTGATGATCGACGCGCGCGGCACCATTCAATCGTTCAATGGCGCCGCCGAGCGCCTGCTGGGCTGGCGGGCCGACGAGGTGGTCGGCCGCAACATCGCGATGCTGATGCCCGAACCGCATCGCGGGGGCCATGACGGCTACCTGGACCGCTACATGAAGACGGGCCTGGCCAACATCATCGGCGTGGGCCGCGAGGTGGAAGCTCGCGACAAGCAAGGGCGGCTGCTGCCGGTCCGCCTGGCCGTGGGCCGGGCAGAGCTCCAGGACGAGGCGCTGTTCGTCGGCTTTCTCACCGACATCCGCGAGCGGCGGGACATGGAGCTGTCGCTTCGCCGCAGCGAAGAACAGTTCCGCTCGCTCATCGCCAACATTCCCGGCGTGACCTTCCGCTGCCGCTTTGCCCGCGACTGGCGCATGCTGTTCATCAGCGACGCCGTGGAGGGCCTGTGCGGCTTCCCGGCGGAGGACTTCCTGGCCGGGCGCATCAGCTATGCGGACCTGATGCACCCGGACGATGTCAAGCGCATCTGGCAGCAGGTCGGCCAGGCGCTCGCCCAGGACCGCTCCTACCACGTCGAATATCGCCTGCGGCACCGCAGCGGCCGGTTGCGCTGGGTGTCGGAAACCGGCCGGGGCGTGCGCGGCAATGATGGTGAGATCCAGTGGATCGACGGGGTGATGGTCGACAACACGGCGCTGCGCGCGCGCAACGCCGAGTACGAGGGCATCGTCAACGCCATCGGGCGCGCCCAGGGCATGGTCGAGCTGGACCTGGATGGACGCATCCTGCGTGCCAACGACCTGTTCCTGCGCCTGGTCGGCTACACCATGGAAGAGCTGCGCGGCCAGCCCCATGCGGTGCTGTGCCGGCCCGAAGAGGTCCAGAGCGCCGACTATGCCGAGCGTTGGCGGCGGCTGCGCGCCGGCGAGCAGCAAAGCGGCGAATATGCCCGCATCACCCGGGACGGACGGGAGGTGTGGCTGCACAGCTTCTACAACCCGATCCTTGATGCCGAGGGGCGGCCCTTCAAGATCCTCAAGCTGGCGGCGGACCTGAGCGAGCGGCGCCTGATGGAGCAGGCCCTGCGCGACGCCAAGGAACGCGCCGAATCCGCCGCGGCGGCGCGCAGCAGCTTCCTGGCCAACATGAGCCACGAGATCCGCACGCCGATGAACGCCATCATCGGCTTCTCGGAGGTGCTGCTCGATTCGCCGCTCGACGCCAGCCAGCGCCGCCACCTGAGCACCATCCACCAGGCCTCGCATTCGATGCTGCGGCTGCTCAACGAGGTGCTCGACACGGCCAAGCTGGAGAAGGGCGCGATGACGCTGATGGAGGAGGACTTCTCCCTGCGCGCGCTGTGCGACCAGGTGGTCGCATCGATGCGCATCAGCGCGATCCGCAAGGGCCTTGACCTGGTCCTCGACTACCACCCGAGCGTTCCGCTGCACTTCCGCGGCGATGCGCTGCGGGTGCAGCAGGTGCTGCTCAACCTGCTGGGCAATGCCGTGAAGTTCACCGAACAGGGCAGGGTGGTGCTGCGCGTGCGCCATCACGGTGGCCAGCTCAGCCTCGAGGTGGAGGACACCGGCATCGGCATCGAGCAGGACATGCTGGAGCGCATCTTCGAACCCTTTGCCCAGGCCGACGCCTCGACGTCGCGGCGCTTCGGTGGCACGGGGTTGGGCACCACCATCTCGCGACAGCTGGCGCACCTGATGGGCGGCACCATCCGGGTAGCCAGCACGCCGGGGCGCGGCAGTGTGTTCACCGTGCGGCTGCCATTGCCGCTGGGCAGTCCCGCCGGATCGCCGGATGCGGCTGGAGGCGCAGACACGCCGCTGCAACTGCCCGCGCTGCGCGTGCTGGCCGTGGACGACGCGCCGAGCAACCTGGAGCTGCTGGAGATCCTGCTGGGCCGCGAGGGCCACCAGGTGGCACTGGCCGGGGGCGGCGAACAGGCGGTGCAGATCGCCGCGCGCGAGCGTTTCGACCTCATCCTCATGGACCTGCAGATGCCCGGCATGGACGGCCTGGAGGCCGCGCGTGCCATCCGCCGGGCCGAGCAGGCGGCGGCCGACCGGCACACGCCGATCATCGCCATGTCTGCGAGCGTGCTCGAGGCCGACCGCCTCGCGGCCGAGTCCGCAGGCATGGAGGGCTTTGCAGGCAAGCCCCTGGCGCCGGCGCAGCTCATGCGCGAGATGGCCCGCGTGCTGGGACTCGTCCTGGCCCCGGATCTGCCCGAGGCCGGCCATCCCGAGTCGCTGGCCATCGACTGGCATCGCGCACTGTCGCTGTGGCACCGGCCGGGACTGCTGCACGACGCGCTCGAACGCTTCCTGGCCGAGCAGCGCGCGACGCCGGGCAGGCTGATGCAGCTGGCGGACGACCAGGACTGGAAGGGCCTGGCCGCGCTGGCGCACCGGCTGGTCGGGGCGGCGGGGCATTTCGGTCTCAATACCCTGCAAGGATTGGCGGGTCGACTGGAGACTGCGGCCCTGGCCCAGGATCCCACGGGGTGCAGCCAGTGCATCGTGGCGCTGCCGGGCGAACTGCTGCACGCGGAACAGGCGCTGCGCGCCCAGCGCCTGCAATCGCCGGACGCGGTGTGGCTCAACGCCGCGAACGGCACCGATGTGCAACTGAACCTGGCGTGCGTGCTGGACCTGATCGCGCGCACCATCACGCTGCTGCGTGCAGGGGAATGGCCGGAGGTTCCATTTGGAGCGCTCTCTGCCTTGCTGCCTGCCGAAATGCTGGAGGATGCCAACGGCGCCATTGCCAATTTCGATTTCGAGCGCGGTCGCAGGGCCCTGGAGGTGCTGGCGGACCGGCTTCAGCGGGCCGCGCCGGTGGAAGGATGAGGCGCGCGGCCCAGCAGCTGTGTGCGAGAGCCAGCGGTTGCCGAGGCGGTCGCAGCGACGGCCCGGCCCAGGTCGAGGGCTGGGAACTCGGCGGTCTATCCGTCCGTTAGATATGCAATGTGCGTTATGTCAAATAACGTTGATGCCTGATGGGCAGCGATTGCGTGCCCCAGCGCGCTGGCCCTCGCTCCCCTCCTAGCCAACCTTCACCCTCATCTTCGGCTGCCCTCGGCCCAGCCGAGCGGCGCAAGAAAAAAGCGCCTCTGTGAGGCGCTTTGGGTCTCTGACGATCCAAGCCGGGCGCCGAAGCGCCAGCCATGATCCCTCAGTCGCGGGACGACTCCAGCGTCTTGTTGATGTACAGCGCCACCAACGTGCAGATCGCGCCGGAGGCCAAATAGACGCCCAGGAACGCCAGCCCAAAATGGGCCGACAGTCCGAGCGCGACCAGCGGCGCAAATGCGGCCCCCACCAGCCAGGCGAAATCGGAGGTCAGCGCGGCGCCGGTGTAGCGGTAGCGCGCGCTGAAGTTCGAGGTCACCGTCCCGGAGGCCTGGCCATACGACAGGCCCAGGAGCACGAAGCCGATCAGGATGAAGACGTTCTGTCCTTCGCTCGACTTGAGCAGCACCGGTGCCACGAGGCTGAACAAGCCGATCAAGGCAGCCAGGGTGCCCAGGGTGTTGCGACGACCAAAGCGGTCGGCAATCCAGCCAGAAGCCAGCACGGCCGCAGCACACAGCAGGCCGCCGATCACCTGCACGCCCAGGAAGTCGGCAATGGACTGGTCCGAATAGAGCTGAATCCACGACAGCGGAAACACCGTCACCAGGTGGAACAGCGCATAGCTGGCCAGCGCGGCGAAGGCGCCGATGAAGATGTTGTAACCCTGGGTGCGAAGCAGTTCGCCGGCGGGCGTGGGTTCGAGTTCCCGCTGTTCGAGCGCCCTCTCATACTCATGCGTGACCACCAGGCGCAGCCGGGCGAACAGCGCCACCACGTTGATGGCAAAGGCCACATAGAAGGGATAGCGCCAGCCCCAGTTCATGAAATCTTCCTGGGACAGGCTGCCGTACAGGTACATGAACAGCGCGCTGGCAACCACGAAGCCGAGCGGCGCGCCCAGCTGTCCCAGCATGGCGTACCAGCCGCGGCGGTGCGGCGGCGCGTTCATCGACAGCAGCGACGGCAGGCCGTCCCAGGAGCCGCCGGTGCCCAGCCCCTGCCCGATCCGGAACAAGGCCAGCAGCAGGATCGCCCAGCCGCCGACGACGTCATAGCCCGGCAGGAAGGCAATGCCCGCCGTGGACGTACCGAGCAGGAAGAGCGCGATGGTCAGCTTGGTGGCGCGGCCGTAGCGCTTCTGGATGCCCATCGAGACGACGGTGCCAATGGGCCGCGCGATGAAGGCCAGCGAGAAAATGGCGAACGCGTAGAGCGTGCCTTCGAGACGCTCGACGAAGGGAAAGAACAGCTGGGGAAACACCAGCGCGCAGGCGATGCCGAAGACGAAGAAGTCGAAGTACTCGGAGGATCGCCCGATCACCACGCCGACGGCGATGTCGCCCGGGGCCACATCGTGATCGTCCGCATTGACCTGGCGAGCGTCGCGCTCGAGATCTCCAGAGTGGATTCCGGGGTGTGCCGGGCTCAGGCTGCTCATCGAAGTCTCCCTTGTATTCGAGGAGCGCCCAGATTACCACGCGAGATTCGCAGAGCCGTCGGACAGTGTCGATAGGACAAATTGTCCAATCGCCTACGCGGGCGTGCACCTCTAAAGTGCGGACTCCTGCCGCCGGTGCGCGAGGTGCCGGCCTGCTCGTTCCTTTCAGATTCCAGCGTATGCCTTCACTCAAGACCTTCCGCGCGCCAGCCCTCCTGGCCGCCACGGCGCTCCTGGCCGGTTGCAACACGGTGGTGCTCAGTCCCTCGGGGGACATCGCCTCGCAGCAGGGCCGCCTCGTGATGATCGCGACCGGGCTGATGCTGCTGATCATCATCCCGGTGATCGTGCTCACCCTGCTGTTCGCCTGGCGCTACCGTGCCGCGAACAAGGAGGCCGACTACCAGCCCGACTGGCACCACTCCACCCGCCTGGAGCTGGTCATCTGGTCGGCTCCACTGTTGATCATCATCGCCCTGGGCGCGTTGACGTGGATCAGCACCCATACGCTGGATCCGTACCGCCCGCTCGACCGCATCGCGGCGGGCAAGCCGATGCCGGCGGACGTCAAGCCGCTGGAGATCCAGGTCGTTTCGCTGGACTGGAAATGGCTCTTCATCTATCCCGAGCAAGGCATCGCCACGGTCAATGAGGTGGCGGCGCCGGTGGACCGGCCCATCCTCTTCAAGCTGACCTCCAGCACGACGATGAATGCCTTCTACGTGCCCGACCTGGCCGGCATGATCTACACCATGCCCGGCATGCAGACCGAGCTCAATGCCGTCATCAATAAGCCGGGTGTCTACCACGGCCTGTCCTCGCATTACAGCGGCGCCGGCTTCTCGGGCATGACCTTCAAGTTCCACGGCGTCTCCAACGAGGACTTCGCCAAGTGGGTGGCCGATGCCAAGTCCGGCAGCCAGAGCCTGACGCGCGCCGTCTACAACGACCTGGCCAAGCCCAGCGAGCGCAATCCCGTGCAGCGCTTCGCTTCCGTCGACCCCGACCTGTACTCGCGCGTGCTCAACCTGTGCACCGTGGACGGTCAGCGCTGCATGCACCAGGTGATGGCCCAGGACGCGTTGCGCGGCCGCACCAAGGCCGGCGAGGCCGCCGTCGCTGCGCTGATGCCGCAGCAGATCTGCACGCCCAACCAACCGGTCGACCTGCTCAACTGAGGACGCCGCCCTCCCCGGCCCGCATCCCGGCACCCATTCGAAGAAACGAAGCCCTATGACTGAACCTTCTACCGCCGCGCCCCACTGGCTGCTGGGGCGGCTGACCTGGGAATCCGTTCCCATGGCGCACGAGCCGATCGTGCTGTGGACCTTCATCGCCGTCGCGCTCGGCGGCCTTGCCGTGCTCGCGCTGCTCACCAAGTTCCGGCTGTGGGGTCCGCTGTGGCGCGACTGGTTCTGCAGCATCGACCACAAGAAGATCGGGATCATGTACATGATCCTGGGCATCGTGATGCTGCTGCGCGGCTTTGCCGACGCGCTGATGATGCGTCTGCAGCAGGCCGTGGCCTTCGGCGACAACATGGGCTATCTGCCGCCACACCATTACGACCAGATCTTCACGGCGCACGGCGTCATCATGATCTTCTTCGTGGCGATGCCGCTGGTCACGGGCCTGATGAACTACCTCGTGCCGCTGCAGATCGGCGCGCGCGACGTGGCCTTCCCCTTCCTGAACAACTTCAGCTTCTGGATGACCACCGGCGGCGCCGTGCTGGTGATGCTGTCGCTGTTCCTGGGCGAGTTCTCCACCGCCGGCTGGCTGGCCCTGTCGACGCTGGGCAACCAGAACCCGGGGGTGGGCCTGGACTACTACATCTGGGCGCTGCAGATCGCGGGGGTGGGCACCACGCTCTCGGGCATCAACCTGCTGGTGACCATCGTCAAGATGCGCGCCCCCGGCATGGGCCTGATGAAGATGCCCGTCTTCACCTGGACCTCGCTGTGCACCAACGCGCTGATCGTGGCCTCCTTCCCGGTGCTGACGGCCGCCCTGGTGCTGATGTCGCTCGACCGTTATGTCGGCACGAACTTCTTCACCAACGTGTCGGGCGGCAACCCGATGCTGTACGTCAACCTGATCTGGATCTGGGGCCACCCCGAGGTCTACATCCTGGTGCTGCCGGCCTTCGGCGTGTTCTCCGAGGTGGTGGCCACCTTCTCGGGCAAGCGCCTGTTCGGCTACACGTCGATGGTCTACGCCACGGTCTGTATCACCATCCTCTCGTACATCGTGTGGCTGCACCACTTCTTCACGATGGGCTCCGGCGCGAGCGTGAATGCCTTCTTCGGCATCACGACGATGATCATCTCGATCCCGACGGGCGCGAAGATCTTCAACTGGCTCTTCACCATGTACCGCGGCCGCATCCGCTTCGAGCCGCCCATGCTGTGGACCGTCGGCTTCATGTGCACCTTCGCCATTGGTGGCATGACCGGCGTCCTGCTGGCCGTGCCCCCGGCCGACTTCGTGCTGCACAACAGCCTGTTCCTGATCGCCCACTTCCACAACGTGATCATCGGCGGCGTGGTGTTCGCCATGTTCGCCGGCATCAACTACTGGTTCCCCAAGGCCTTCGGCTACAAGCTCGACGCCTTCTGGGGCAAGTGCTCGTTCTGGTTCTGGCTGGTAGGCTTCTACGTGGCGTTCATGCCGCTGTACGTGCTCGGCCTGATGGGCGTGACGCGTCGCGTCAACCATTTCGAGGACCCGTCGCTGCAGATCTGGTTCCAGGTCGCGGCTCTGGGCGCCGTGCTGATCGCCTGCGGCATCGCCTGCTTCCTGATCCAGCTGGGAGTGAGCTACCTGCGCCGCGAGCAGCTGCGTGACCACACGGGCGACCCGTGGAACGGCCGCACGCTGGAGTGGGCCACTTCCTCGCCCCCGCCCCAGTACAACTTCGCCTTCACGCCCGTGGTGCACGAGGTCGATGCCTGGTGGGACATGAAGCAGAACGGCTACAAGCGCCCGCTCGGCGGCTTCAAGCCGATCCACATGCCCGCCAACACCGGCGCCGGCGTGGTGATCTCGGTGTTCTCGGTGATCTGCGGCTTCGCACTCATCTGGCACATGTGGCCGCTGGCTGCCGCGTCGTTCGCGGCGACGATCCTGGCGTCGATCATCCACACCTTCAACTACAAGCGCGACTACCACATCCCGGCCGAGGAAGTCTCGGCCGCCGAGAACGCGCGCACCCAACTGCTGGCCCGTCATGTCTGATCTCGCCTACGCCACCGGCACCGCCGGCGACACCACCGACCGCGCCTACCACCTGGCGGACGAGCCGCATCCGGAGAACGGCACCTCGCTGGGCTTCTGGCTCTACCTGATGAGCGACTGCCTGATCTTCGCGGCGCTCTTCGCGACCTATGGCGTGCTCGGCCGCAGCTATGCGGGCGGCCCCAGCGGCGCCGAACTGTTCGACCTGAAGCTGGTGGCCATCAACACGGCCTTCCTGCTGCTGTCGTCGATCACCTTCGGCTTTGCCATGCTGCAGAAGCAGCAGAACAAGGTGGGCGGCACGCTGGGCTGGCTGGCCATCACCGGCATCTTCGGCCTGTGCTTCCTGGGCGTGGAGCTCTACGAGTTCCACCACCTGATCCATGAAGGCGCCACGCCGCAGAGCAGCGCCTTCCTGTCGGCCTTCTTTGCGCTGGTCGGCACCCACGGCCTGCACGTGACCTTCGGCTCGATCTGGATGGTCGTGCTGATGATCCAGATCTCCAAGCACGGCCTGATCCACGAGAACAAGCGCCGCCTGATGTGCCTGTCGATGTTCTGGCACTTTCTGGACGTCGTGTGGATCGGCGTCTTCACCTTCGTCTACCTGATGGGAGTGCTGTGATGAGTACCCATGCAACCCACGCCGCGCACGCCGGCCATGCCCACGACGATCACCATCATGACGACCACCACGGCGACGTGGGGCCGCACAGCACCTTCTCGGGCTACATGATCGGTTTCGTGCTGTCCATCGTGCTCACCGCCATTCCCTTCTGGCTGGTGATGAACGACGTGATCAGCAGCCGCAACACGGCCGTCATCGTGCTGGGCGCCTTCGCGGTCGTCCAGATCCTCGTGCACATGGTCTTCTTCCTGCACATGAACGGCAAGGTCGAAGGCGGCTGGACCCTGCTGTCCACCATCTTCACCGTCGTGTTCGTGGCCATTGCCATCGCGGGCACGCTGTGGGTCATGTTCCACATGAACACGAACATGATGCCGGCGCACGAGATGCAGCAGCACATCCAGCGCGCGCAATGACGCAGCGGCGCCGCGGTCGGGTCCTCGTGCCTGCCGCGGCACTTTTTTTTGTGCTCCTGTTGGCCCTGGGCACCTGGCAGGTCCAGCGCCTGGCGTGGAAGCGCGAGCTGATCGCACGGGTCGATGCCCGAGTGACGGCAACGCCGATCGACGCACCGGCGCGCGCCGCTTGGCCGTCCGTCACGGCCGACAGCGCGGAATACCAGCACGTGACGCTGCAGGGCCGCTTCCTGACGGACAAGGCGGCACTGGTGCAGGCCACCACCGATCTGGGCGCAGGCTTCTGGCTGCTGACGCCCCTCGCGCGGCCGGACGGCAGCTTCGTGTGGGTCAACTGCGGCTTCCTGCCCCCACAGGCGCGTGAGCCCTCGGCCCGCGGCCGGGCCGATCCGACCGGCACCGTCAATGTGGTGGGCCTGCTGCGCATCACCGAGCCCAAGGGCGCCTTCCTGCGGCACAACGATCCCGGTGCCGATCGCTGGTATTCGCGCGACATCGCCGCCCTCACGGCGGCGCGCGGTTTGCCGGCCGGCGACACCGCCCCCTATTTCGTGGACGCCGCACGTGACCCGGCCCAGGCCGAGGGCACCTGGCCCGTGGGCGGCCTGACCGTCATCCGCTTTCCCAACAACCACCTGATGTACGCCATCACCTGGTACGGCATGGCCCTGCTGCTGGTGGTGGGCATGGCCTATGCCTGGCGCCGAGGCGCCCTGGAGCCGGACGACGACAATCCCGCGCGATGAGCGCCAGCCCTCCCGACTCCCCTGCCCTGCTTGCCGCGCGCGCCCAGGTGCGGGCCCAGGCCGCGCGCGGCCTCGACTCGGCCACCGGCCGCAAGAACCTGCACCAGCTGATCCAGTTGCGCTGGATCGCCGCCTTTGGCCAGATCGTGACCATCGAGGTCGCGCACTACGGCCTGCGGCTGCCCATTCCGCTGGAGCCCATGCTGGCCGTGCTGGCGGGCCTGCTGGCCTTCAACGTGCTGAGCCTGCTGCGCTGGCGCACCGGGCGCCGCGTCACCAACGGCGAGCTGTTCCTGGGCCTGATGGTGGACGTGGGCACGCTCACGGCGCAGCTGCACCTGAGCGGCGGCATCAGCAACCCTTTCGTCTACCTCTACCTGTTGCAGGTCACCCTGGGCGCCGTGCTGCTGCGGGCCTGGGCCGTGTGGACCATGGTGGCCGTGGCCATCGGCTGCGTCGCCGGCCTGGCGATCTTCAGCCGGCCGCTGCCGGTGGCGCTGGAGGCGCACCGTGGCCTGGCCAGTCCCTACCTGGCGGGCTTGCTGATCTGCTTCGCCCTCAACGCCGTACTGCTGGTGGTGTTCATCACCCGCATCGGCCAGAACCTGCGCGAGCGCGACGCCCGCCTGGCCGCCCTGCGCCAGCGAGCGGCCGAAGAGGAACACATCGTTCGCATGGGCCTGCTGGCCTCGGGCGCGGCGCATGAATTGGGTACCCCCCTGGCCACGCTGGCCGTGATCCTGGGCGACTGGCAGCACCTGCCGCACTTCAATTCCGACCCCGAACTGCTGCAGGACGTGACGGAGATGCAGACGCAGGTGCTGCGCTGCAAGTCCATCGTGAGCGGCATCCTTCTGTCGGCGGGCGAGACGCGGGGCGAGTCCTCGGCCATGACCACCGTCTGCCGCTTCCTCGACGACCTGGTGGCCGACTGGCGCTCCACACGCTCGGGCACGGTGCTGCTCTACAGCAACCGCTTTGGGCACGATCTGCCCATGGTCTCGGACTCCGCCATCGCGCAGATGATCTGCAACGTGCTGGACAATGCCCGCGAGGCCTCGCCCCAGCGTATCCATCTCCATGTGGGCCGCGATGACGACACGCTGGTGCTCGAAGTCTTCGACGAAGGCCCGGGCTTTCGCGCCGACATGCTCACGCGCCTGGGCACGCCCTACCAGTCGACCAAGGGGCGTCCAGGCAGTGGCCTTGGCCTCTTCCTCGTCGTGAATGTCGCGCGCACCCTGGGCGGTCAGGTGGAGGCTGCCAACCGTGCCGAGGGCGGTGCGCTGGTGCGCATCACGCTGCCGCTGGCCGCCGTCACGCTTGCCACCAGAGATCCGACCGAATGACCGACCTGCTGCTGTCCGATGCTGATGCCGACGCCCGGCAACTGCTGATCGTGGAAGACGACGATGCCTTTGCACGCACGCTCGCCCGGTCCTTCGAGCGACGTGGCTACGAGGTGCTGCGCGCCGGCGGCCTCGAGGAGGTGAATGCGCTGCTGGAGGCCGAGTCGCCCACGCACGCGGTGGTCGACCTCAAGCTGCAGGGCGAGGCCTCGGGCTTGGCCTGTGTGCAGGCCCTGCATGCGCATGATCCGGAAATGCTGATCGTCGTGCTCACCGGCTTTGCCAGCATCGCCACCGCGGTGGAAGCGATCAAGCTGGGCGCCTGCCACTACCTGGCCAAACCGTCCAACACCGACGACATTGAGGAGGCCTTCGGCCGCGCTGAAGGCAGCACCGATGTCGAACTCACCCAGCGCGCCAGCTCGATCAAGACGCTGGAATGGGAGCGCATCCACGAAACGCTGGCCGAGACCGGCTTCAACATCTCCGAGACCGCGCGCCGCCTGGGCATGCACCGCCGCACCCTGGCGCGCAAGCTGGGCAAGCAGCAGGTCAAGTAGGCGCGTCGTCGAAGCGCCTCAGAGTCCGTCCGGTGCCCGGCCCAGCTCGGCCTGCAGCTGCGCCCGCCGCGCAGGATCTTCGACCGACCGGCACAGCACGTCGAAGAAGACCTGGCGCGAGCTTGCCGAGGCGGCAGCCTTGCGGACCACCACCTTGGCGATGGGGCCGAGCTGCCGGGCCAGCGCGCGGCTCGCGTAGTCGCTCAGTCCGGCCGAGATGCCGGCGGTGGTACCCGCGGTGGACGCGCCCGCCGATGACACCGCACCCGTGGCGGATGCGGACGACCCGGCGCGCGTCCCTGCCGAGGTGCCCCCCGCCATGCCTGTGCTCAGCAAGGCCTCGAAGCGCTGACGCTCCCGCGGATCGCGGAGGTGCTGGCTGACGCTGTCCTGCAGTTGCCGGAGGTCGGTGCTGGTGCGGGCCGCCTCGCGCACCAGCACGCGGGCGACGGGGCCCATGAAGCGGGTCAGCGCTGCCTCCACGGCCGCGAGGCTGCTCGCGTCCCACTGCGAAGGCATGGCCGAGCCAGTGGGACCCCGCGAGGTACCCGGGCTGGCCGGCCGCACGCGCAACGGCATGGCCGCGATGACGGTTGCGTCGTCGGCCGTAGTGCCCCCCGCGACGGCGCTGCGCTCGGCCAGCGCGTCACGGAACTCGGCCGCGCTGGCGAAGCGCGCCTGCGGCGTCTTGGCCAGCGCGCGGGCGATCACCGCGTCCAGCGAGGACGCGATGCTCAGGCCTTCCAGGGTCGACAGCGGCGCCGGGTCCTGGTGCAGCACCTTGTACATGACCGCCTCGGGCGTCTCGGCGGCGAAGGGCGAGCGGCCGCTGAGCATGCGGTACAGCAGCACGCCGGCAGCGAACAGGTCCACCCGGTGATCGATGGTCTCGCCGATGTACTGCTCGGGCGCCATGTAGCCGGGCGTGCCGATGGTCGAGGCCGCCTGGGTGAGCGCGGCGCTGGCGATGCGGGCGACGCCGAAGTCCATCACCTTCAGTAGCCCGTCGGTGGTCACGATCAGGTTGGCGGGCTTGATGTCGCGGTGCCAGACGCCGGCGCGGTGCGCGCTGCCGAGTGCATCGAGCAGCTGCTGCATGAAGCGGATCGCCATGCCCTCGGGCAGCGTCGGCGTGGCGCCGAGGATCTGCGCCAGGTCGCGGCCCTCGACGAACTCCATCGCGATGAAGGCGGTGGTGTCGTCCTCGCCGTATTCGTAGATGGGCACGATGCCCGGGTGCGACAGCCGGCCCGCCGCGCGCGCTTCATTGCGGAAGCGCGCGGCCATGTCCTCGGCGACGCTGGAGTCGAGCAGTGCCTTGCGCACCGTCTTGATGGCGACCTGCCGGTCGATGAACGGGTCGTGGGCCTTGTAGACGACGCCCATGGCGCCCTCCCCCAGGACGCCCACGATGTCGTACTTGCCGAGGCGGCGTGGATGCTGCATGGCTCAGCCTCGATGCAGACGCAGCGGTCCGCGGCAAGCGGACGCGCACAACGGCGAAAGCCAACCCACCGCCACTAGACGTCCAGCATCTTCATGGCCTGCACCAGGCTCGCCCGCATGCGGGCGAAGGATTCGGCCAGCGTGCCGATCTCGTCGCGGCTGCGCACGGCGAACTCGGGCGCTTCCAGCTCGCCCATGCTCACGCGGTCGGCCAGGGCCGACAGACGGGTCACGGGCTGGATGACCAGCTTCCACAGCATCAGGTTGAGCGCGCCGCCGATCAGCAGGAACACCGCCGCCAGCGATCCCATCACGACCGCAAAGGCCTGCGATGCGCGCTCGAAGGGCACCGACATCGGCACCGAGACCACCTGCGCGCCCAGCGTCTCGCCCAGCGTCCAGCCGAAGCCGTTGGCTGGGCCGTACTTCTCGATCATCGTGGCCGGCGCCGCCGCCGGCGTGCTGTGGCAGCTCAGGCAGGCCGGGTTGCTGATGCGGATCGGGCGCGCGACGAACAGCGCCCGGCCCGAGGCGGTATCGCGCTGGCCGATGAACTCGGTCAGCGCCTTGTCCTTGGCGAAGCGGGCGATGACGTCCTCTTCCCAGTCCTGCGCCCTGTCGCGCGGATTGGTGGGGTTGAGCATGGCCGGCTTGTAGGCGTACTCGGGGTGCATCTCGCGCAGCGCATTGACCATCTCGGTGGCCGAATAGGCGGGCACCGATTGCGGCAGGAAGGTGTACTTCATCTGGTTCTGCAGCAGCGGCTGAACCTGCGTGGCCGTGTAGGTGCTGACGGCCGCCGCGCTCTCCATGATGAGGCGCGCCTGTTCCACCACCTCGTCGTGCGCGCCGCGCTGGAGCAGGTCGCGCGCCAGGTAGGCCGACGCTCCCAGCCCGACCGCGAACACGAGCAGGAAGACCAGGTTGAACTTGAGCAGCAGTTTCATGGGGATGGCATCGTTGGCGACCGGCCGGAGGGGCCCGGTGAGTAGGCGGAACGGGCAGGCGCGGCCGGCGGCGGGGATGGCCCCGGCGGCGGACGAGGCTTGACATATTTCTCTGGAAACACGATCCGGTCCCACTCGGGATGGCGCCTGATGTTGGCGGCCAGCGCGGCGCGGAATTCCGGCTTCTTCGCAAGGCCACGCCAGCGCTCGGCCAGGCGTGCTCGCAGCGCCGGCTCGGCCTGCAGCCAGCTGGCCACGTCCTCGTAGCGCAGGTCGCCCACGCGCTCGGCGTCGACCGGGCGGTCCTTGAACCGCGCAGCGCGCAACGGCAGCGGGTCGAGGAAGCTGGGCGGTACCGCGCGGACGAAGGCGGCGTCCGGCCGCGGGCGCTCGGTCCAGTCCGCACTGTCGAACAACCGTCCGGACCCCAGCTCGATGGGCTCCTGATCGCGCTTGCCCCGGGCCTCGATCCTGGCCTTGCCCGACTCGGCAAAGACCTGGGTGCGGGAGTCCGCGGCCTGAACGACCTGACTGCCGCCCTCCCCCGTCAGGATCGCATCGGGCGTCATCAGGCTGACCACGCCGCGGGCGGAGGGCGCCTTGCTCAGTTTGGCCCAGCCTTTCCGGAGATAGAGCCGCGCCGCCGGTCCGCGGTTGCCGGGGCCGAGCCGTGCTTCAACCATCGCCTGGCTGGCCGGCCCCAGGTCGACCACCGGGCCGTCCGCGTATTCGAGCCGCAGCAGGCGGGCATTGGCGGCCGTTTCCACCAGATCGCCGGGTTGCAGCGCCACGCCGGGCGTCAGCACGAAACGACCGCTCTCCCGCAGCAGATGGGCCTCGCCCTCGACCAGCGTCGCGATGGCCACCGGCCCCGCCGCCAGCGCAGGGATCGCAGAAAAAACCAGAAGAACGGCCGCGGCAAACGCCCGCATCAGCTTCGGCACGGTGATCGACGTTCGGCGCAGCCCCATGAGGGGCGGGATGATGCCGCCCGCTGCGTGGACCGACCATATGCAGGATGGCCTAAGCCGGCCCGGCCACGCGGCCCGCGTGGCTGCGCAGGCCCTCCTAGAATCGGCGGCTGTTTCGCCCGAGGCGCCTTATCCGGCCATGGCGGTTTTCCACGCTGCAGGCCGCACCAGAGCGGCTGCATAAGCTTATGCGCATAAGGCGCGAACCAGAAAATCGTTTGCATTCATAAGGACGGCCCCTAAAGTGCCGCCTTCGCGCGCGGTGTCTCCGTGCCGCGTGGCCGACTGCCTCCCACACACGATGTACCAATACACAGACTTCGACCGCCAGTTCGTGCGCCAGCGCGCCGCACAGTACCGCGACCAGCTCGAGCGCTGGCAGGCGGGCAGCCTCAGCGAGGACGAGTTCCGTCCGCTGCGCCTGCAGAACGGCTGGTACGTGCAGCGTTATGCGCCCATGCTGCGCGTCGCCGTGCCCTATGGCGAACTCTCCAGCCGCCAGGTGCGCGTCCTGGCCCGCATCGCCCGCGAATACGACGAGCCCGAGGCCGAGGTCTATCGGCATGCCCTGGAAACGCAGGGCGCCCTGGGCACCACGTCGCTGCCCACGCACTACGCCCACTTCACCACGCGCCAGAACGTCCAGTACAACTGGATTCCGCTGGCGAAGAGCGCCGAGGTGATGGAGCTGCTGGCCACCGTGGACATGCACGGCATCCAGACCAGCGGCAACTGCATCCGCAACATCACGACCGACGAGCGCGCCGGCGTGGCCGTAGACGAGGTGGCCGACCCGCGGCCCTACGCCGAGATCATGCGGCAGTGGAGCACGCTGCACCCCGAGTTCGCCTTCCTGCCGCGCAAGTTCAAGATCGCCATCACCGGCGCTGCCGAAGACCGCGCCGCCACCGGCTGGCATGACGTGGGCCTCAAGCTGGTGAAGAACGAGGCCGGCGAAATCGGCTTCCAGGTGCGCGTGGGCGGCGGCATGGGCCGCACGCCCATCGTGGGCACGGTGCTGCGCGAGTTCCTGCCCTGGAACCAGATCATGAATTACCTCGAAGCGGTGATCCGGGTCTACAACCGCTACGGCCGCCGCGACAACCTGTACAAGGCGCGCATCAAGATCCTGGTCAAGTCCGAGGGCCAGGCCTACATCGACGACGTGGAGGCCGAGTACCGCGACGTGATCGAGCGCGACGGGGCGCCGCACACGATCAGCCAGGCCGAGTTCGACCGTGTGGCCGCCTCCTTCGTCCCGCCCGCGCTGGCCAGCCGCACGGGCCTGCCGGCAGAGCAGGCCGACGCCGCCCTGCGCCAGGCCGCGGACCGCGAGCCGATGTTCGCGCGCTGGCTGCAGCGCAACGTGGCCGCGCACCAGAACCCGCAGCTGCGCGCCGTCACCCTCTCCTTCAAGCGCCGCGGCCAGGCGCCCGGTGATGCCTCGGCCGACCAGCTCGACACCGTGGCCGAACTGGCCGACCGCTTCTCGGCCGGCGAGCTGCGCGTGACGCACGACCAGAACGTGCTGCTGCCCTGGGTGCATGCCGAAGACCTGTTCGAACTCTGGCAGGCCGCTCGCGCCGCTGGCTTCGCCAGTGCCAACGTGCATCTGCTGACCGACATGATCGCCTGCCCCGGCGGCGACTTCTGCGCGCTGGCCAATGCGCGGTCCATCCCCATCGCTGAGGCCATCACCGAGCGCTACCAGGACCTGGATGAGCTCGACGACCTGGGCGAGATCGATCTGCACATCAGCGGCTGCATCAACAGCTGCGGCCACCACCACAGCGGCCACATCGGCATCCTCGGCGTCGACAAGGACGGCAAGGAGTGGTACCAGGTGACGCTGGCCGGCTCGGACGGCTCGGACCTGAGCGGCCCGGCCCAGGCCGGCAAGGTGGTCGGCCCCTCCTTCTCGGCGGCCGAAGTGCCGGGCGTGATCGAGGCCGTGCTCGGCACCTACCGCGACACCCGCAACGCGGGCGAAACCTTCATCGACACGCTGCGCCGCGTCGGCCACGAGCCCTTCAAGGCGGCGGCCAACGGCGCTCGCTTCAAGGTCGAGGAAGTCGCCTGAGTCCGAGGGAGAAGAGACGCATGAACAAGACCCTGAACATCCTCTCGGCCGGCCAGCACGACGCCGACGCCGCCACCGGCCGTGTGCTGCAGTTGCCCAACGACGCCGATCCCCGGGAAGCCGATCTGGGCGGTGTGACGCGCATCGATCTGCACTTTCCCAAGTTCACCGACGGCCGGGCCTACAGCCAGGCCTTCCTGCTGCGCCGTCGCCTGGGTTTCACCGGCGACATCCGCGCCACCGGCGACGTGCTGATCGACCAGCTGGTGCAGATGCAGCGCACGGGCTTCACCAGCGCCGTGCTCAAGGAAGGCAAGGACGTGGCCGAGGCCCAGCGCCAGTTCGAGCGCTTCGCCGACTTCTACCAGGGCGATGCGGTGCAGCCGGCGCCGCATTTCGTGCGCGCCGACGCCTGATCCCCTCAGCCTCACCGCGCCGAACAGCCAACCACCGCCTGCAGGCGCTGGTCGGCTTTTTCTTGGCTGCGTCGGTCGATGCAGGCGTCCAGCGAGCCGGCAGCGCCTTATCCAGGTCTCGCCGCCCATCGCGCGAGAACCCGCATCCACAGCGGTGAATATGCTTATCCGCATAAAGCGCGAACAAAAAGATCGTTTGGTTTCATAAGGGCTCTCCCTAAAGTTCGGTCCCAGGGCATTGCTGTCGTCGTCGCAGTGCCGATCGAAAGAGCCCGAGTCATGAACGCCATTCCTTCCCAAGTCCAGAACTCCACCGCCTTCGACCTGGCCGAGGTCAATGCCCGCCTGGGCCGCAATGCGCAGGGCCTGGTGGACTGGGCCATCGGCCTGCACCGCCCGGCCATCGTCACCACCAACTTCCGACCCTTCGAGGCCGTGATCCTGCACATGGTGACGCGCGCCCAGCCCGACGTGCCGGTTGTGTGGATGGACAACGGCTACAACACCGAGGCCACCTACCGCTTCGCCGACGAGGTGACCCGGCAGCTCAAGCTGAACCTGAAGATCTACCTGCCGCTGCGCTCGCGCGCGCATCGCGAGGCCGTCGAAGGCCCCACGCCGGCGCTGGACGACCCGCGCCACGCGGCCTTCACCGAAGAGGTCAAGCTGGAGCCCTTCGCCCGCGCCCTGCGCGAGACGGCACCCCAGGTCTGGTTCACCGCGCTGCGCGCCACCGACACGGCCGTGCGCGCGCAGATGGAGCCCGTCAGCGTGAATCCCGACGGCCTGATCAAGGTGGCGCCGCTGCTGCACTGGTCGTCCAAGGACCTGCACGACTACTGCGTGCAGCACGGCCTGCCCAACAACTTCGACTACGTGGACCCGACGAAGGGCGAGGACAACCGCGAGTGCGGTCTTCACATCGCGCACTGATCCACCCCGTCCACCTCCCGAATCCCTCTTGCCCCACAGACCCATGAACGCCCGCACCGACGCCGACCTGCTGCTGCCCGATGCCCTGGCTGCCTCCGCCACGGCCCGCCTGTCCAACGCCCACCTCGACGCGCTGGAGGAAGAAGCCATCTTCATCCTGCGCGAGGTGGCCGCGGCCTTCGAGCGGCCGGCGCTGCTGTTCTCGGGCGGCAAGGATTCGCTGGTGCTGCTCAAGTGCGCCGAGAAGGCCTTCGGCGCCGGCCGCCTGCCCTATCCGCTACTGATGATCGACACCGGGCACAACTTCCCCGAAGTCACGGACTTCCGCGACGAGCGCGCCAAGGAGCTGGGCGCCGAGCTGATCGTGCGCAGCGTCGAGGATTCGATGGCCCGCGGCACGGTGCGCCTGGCCCATCCCGGCGAGTCGCGCAACGTGCACCAGTCGGTCACGCTGCTGGAGGCCATCGAGGAGTTCCGCTTCGACGCGCTGATCGGCGGCGCCCGCCGCGATGAAGAGAAGGCCCGTGCGAAGGAACGCATCTTTTCGCACCGCGACGCCTTCGGCCAATGGCAGCCCAAGGACCAGCGCCCCGAACTGTGGACGCTGTTCAACACGCGCCTGGCGCCGGGCGAGCATTTCCGCGTCTTCCCCATCAGCAACTGGACCGAGCTGGACGTGTGGCAGTACATCGAGCGCGAGCAGATCGCGCTGCCCTCGCTCTACTACACGCACAAGCGCCAGATCGTCGAGCGCCGCGGCCTGCTGGTGCCCGTCACCGAGCTGACGCCGGCACGCGACGGCGAGACGGTCGAGCTGCGCGACGTGCGCTTCCGCACCGTCGGCGACATCACCTGCACCTGCCCGGTGGCCAGTCTGGCCGCCGGTCCGGCTGATGTGGTGATCGAGACGCTGTCTGCCGAGGTCAGCGAGCGCGGCGCCACCCGCATGGACGACAAGACCTCCGACGCTTCCATGGAGAAGCGCAAGAAGGACGGGTACTTCTAACCCACCCCCGTTGCTTGCTCACTTCGTGTAACCGCCTCCCCCCTCAAGGGGGCACACCCTGCGGCCTGGCAAAGCCAGTTCCGCGGGTGTTCCCGATCTGAACCGCGCCGCCCGCTTGAACCTCTTAATGACTGTCATGACTTCCACAGACGCTCTTCACACCGACAGCGCCGACACCGGCACCGCCCTGCGCTTCATCACCTGCGGCTCGGTGGACGACGGCAAGAGCACCCTCATCGGACGCCTGCTGGTGGACAGCCGCGCCGTGCTGGCCGACCAGCTGGCCGGCGTGCAGCGCGGCGGCGAGACCGACCTGGCGCTCCTGACCGATGGCCTCTCGGCCGAGCGCGAGCAGGGCATCACCATCGACGTCGCCTACCGCTATTTCTCGACCGCCAAGCGCAAGTTCATCATCGGCGACGCGCCGGGGCATGAGCAGTACACCCGCAACATGGTGACGGCGGCCTCCAGCGCCGATGCCGCGGTGGTGCTGGTCGACGCTACCAAGCTGCCCTGGGCGGCCGAGGTGGGCGACGGCGAGGTGGTGGTGCGCGAGCTCCTGCCGCAGACCCGCCGCCACATGCTGCTGGCCCACCTGCTGCGCGTGCAGTCCATCGTCGTCGCCATCAACAAGCTGGACGCGATCGACGATGCGGCGCTGGCCTTCGAGCGCATCTCGGGCGCGCTGAACGACTTCGCGGCCGCCGCCGGCGTGCGCGTGGAAGCCATCGTGCCGATCTCCGCCCTCAAGGGCTGGAACGTGACCGAGCCGCACCGTGAAGGCGCCGCCGGCTGGGCCGGCTACGAAGGCCCGAGCCTGCTCGAACTGCTGGAGGCGCTGCCCGTGACGGCCGCCGAGACGCAGCAGCCCTTCACCTTCCCGGTGCAGTGGGTGGAGAAGTTCTCGTCGTCGGCCGACACCAGCCAGGGCCGCCGCATCTTCTGGGGCCGCGTCGGCGGCGGCCAGGTGGTGCCCGGCCAGCGCGTGACCGTGCTGCCCAGCGGCCAGACCGCCACCGTGGCCCGCGTGCTCGACCATGTGCGCCGGGAGCACGGCGTGGCCGCCGGCCACAGCGCCGGCATCGTGCTGGACCGCGAGGTCGACGTCTCCCGCGGCGACTGGCTGCTGGAACCCGGCGCCTTCGAGCCGACGCGCGAGATCACTGCCACGGTTGCCTGGCTGGACGACGAGCCGCTGGTGCCCGGCCGCGTCTACTGGGCGCTGCAGGGCCACCGCTGGGTCAAGGCCAAGGTGCAGAAGATCGTGGACCGGCTCAACATCGCCACGCTGGGCGCCGAGGCCGCCACGCAACTGGACGCCAATGCCATCGGCCAGGTCGTGTTGGCCCTGCAGCAGCCACTGGCCGTGCAGCCCTTTACCGCCTCGCGCACGCTGGGATCGCTGGTCCTGGTCGACACGGCCTCGCACCGCACTTGCGCAGCCGTTCTGGTGCGCTGAGCGGCCATGCCCGGCCCTCGCACCGGGCACGCCGAGCACCTTCAAATCCTTTCTGGCGCCGTTGCCAGTGCTGCCCATGTCCGCGAAGGCATGGGCCGCCCTTTACAATCTCGGGTTTTTCCCGACTCCTTCACCAGCCATCCAGCCATGACCCACGTCGTTTCCGAGAACTGCATCCGCTGTAAGTACACCGATTGCGTCGACGTGTGTCCCGTGGACTGCTTCCGCGAGGGGCCGAACATGCTGGTGATCGACCCGGACGAGTGCATCGACTGCGCGGTGTGCATTCCCGAATGCCCGGCCAATGCCATCTACGCCGAGGAAGACCTGCCGGCTGACCAGCTCGCCTTCATCAAGCTCAATGCCGAGCTGGCCCGGGCCGACGGCTGGAAGAGCATCACCAAGCGCAAGGCCGCGCTGCCCGATGCCGACGAGTGGAAAGACAAGCCCAACAAGCTGGCCGAACTGGTCAAGTAAGCCGATCCGATTGAGCGCGTGACCGGCCAGGCCCCTTCCCCGCACCTGGACACCGGCGCCCTCATCATCGGCGCCGGCCCGGCGGGCCTGTTCCAGGCCTTCCAGCTGGGCCTGCTCGAAATTCCCTGCCGCATCGTCGACGCCCTGCCCCATGCGGGCGGCCAGTGTGTCGAGCTCTACGGCCACAAACCCATCTACGACATTCCCGGCACGCCCGTCACTACGGGGGCTGGGCTTGCCGAGTCATTGCTGGTGCAGATCGCGCCGTTCGACGTGCCGATGTACCTCGGCGAGCAGGTGGCGACGCTACAGCGCGAGCAACCGGGCAATGCGGATTCCCATTGGCTGGCCACCACCTCGGCCGGCACCGTCTTCCGCGCGCAGGCCGTCGTGATCGCGGCGGGCGTCGGTGCCTTCGTGCCCAAGAGGCTGGGCGTCGAAGGCGCCGAAGCCCATGAGGGCCACCGCCTCTTCTACCACCCGTCGGACCTGTCACGCTTCGCCGGCCAGTCGGTGGTCGTGCATGGCGGTGAGGAAGCGGCCGTGGAGGCGGCGCTGGGCCTCGTTGGCGTGGCACGCGAGGTGACACTGCTGCACCGCCGCGACGTCTTCCGCGCCGATGAGGCGCTGCTCGCCGCCTTGCGCGAGCGCATCGACGCGGCCGACATCCACATCGCCATCGGTCAGCCCAGCGCCTTCGACGGCAGCGTGCTGACCATCGACACGCCGGAAGGCACATCCCGCGCCCTGACGCTCGATGCGCTGGTCGTCTGCCAGGGCATCTCGCCCCGCCTCGGCCCCATCGCCGACTGGGGGCTGGAACTGGAACGCAAGCAGATTCCCGTCGACACCCAGCGCTTCCAGACCCGCGAAGCCGGCCTCTACGCCGTCGGCGACATCAACACCTACCCCGGCAAGCGCAAGCTGATCGTGAGCGCCTTCCACGAGGCCACCCTGGCCGCCTGGGCGGTGGCCGAACGGGTGTTCGACGGCAAGGTGCCGCCGCTGCAATACACCACCACCAGCACCCGCCTTCGCGAACTGTTGCGCGCCGCGCCGCAGCCTTGACGGGTGGCAAGCCGCGCCGCCCTCCCACTCTTACAATCCGCCCTTCGCTAGGGGTGCCGGGCTTCGCTGGAAGCCGGGCTGAGAAGACACCCTTTGAACCTGTTCGGCCGGCCCGACGCATCGTCCAAGGTGCAAAGGCCAGCCGGAGCCGCGGAGCGCCTCAGGCGCTTCAGGCCTGAGGTAATCCTCGCGCAGGGAAGCAGCTCCGGTGGCCCGCATGGGCCTGCGCCGGGCCAGAAGGGGCCGGTGCCGTCGGCAGTGCTTCTTGTGCCCGACCGCTCTGGAGCAACGACGCATGGCCTTGAACGACGCATCCACCCCGCCCGCCAACGAGGCGCTGACCCCACTGCCCGACGCCCGCCGCGCCTTCCGCTGGCACGACCACCTGTCGCTGTGGTTCAGCTTGGGCGTCGGCCTGCTGGTGATGCAGGTGGGCGCCTTCCTGGTGCCGGCGGTGGGCACGCGCGATGCCGTGGTTGCCATCGTGGTCGGGTCGCTGATCGGCGCCGGGCTGCTGGCGTGGACGGCGCGGCTGGGCTGCCAGACCGGCCTGGCCAGCGCGGGCCTGATGCATTCGGCCTACGGCAGCGTGTTCGCTCGGCTGCCCGTGGTGCTCAACATCGTGCAGCTGGTCGGCTGGACCACCTTCGAGCTGGTGATCATGCGCGAGGGCACCCAGGCCATCGCCAAGCAGGCCTTCGGCCTGTCGCTGGATTCCGTGGGCGGTGCGCTCGCTGCCACGCTGTTGTGGGGCGCCGTGCTGCTGGCGCTGCTGTCGGGCTCGATGGTGTCGCTGGTGCGGCGCTTCGTCAGCCGCTTCGGCCTGCCGCTAGTGGTGCTGTCGCTGATCTGGCTGACCTGGCAGTTCGCCGGCAGGCTGCAGGCGCAGGGCTTCGAGGCCTTCTGGCAGCGCCAGGGCGACGGCAGCATGGGCCTGTTCAGCGCCATGGACCTGGTGATCGCCATGCCCGTCTCCTGGCTGCCGCTGGTGGCCGACTATGCGCGCCATGGCCAGCGCGCCCAGCCGGGCAAGCCGGGCGGCGCCTTCACCGGCACCTGGATCGGCTATGCGGTGGCCAACCTCTGGTGCTACGCGCTGGGCGTGATGGTGGCCAGCACGGCGGCGCCCGGTACCACGCTCGTGATGGCACTGCTGCTGGCCCAGGGTGGCCTGGTGGCGCTGGGCCTGATCCTCATCGACGAGCTGGACAACGCCTATGGCGACGTGTACTCAGGCTCGGTGTCCATGCACAGTCTGCGCCCGCGCTGGAGCGTGCGCCGCTGGGGTCTGCTGATCGCGCTGGTCTGCGTGGCTCTGGCGCTGGTGCTGCCCATGCACGCGCTGGAGCCCTTCCTGCTCATGCTCAGTTCTGTGTTCGTGCCGCTGTACGGCGTGATCCTGGGCCGGCTGGGCGGTGGCGGCGTGCCCTTGCCGGCCGGCCGCAACGTGGACCTGAGCGCCGCCGCACTGTGGATCGCCGGCATCGCCGTCTACCACGGCTGCGCGGCCTGGGCGCCGCAGTGGGGCTCGGCCCTACCGGCGCTGCTGCTGACCTTCGTGCTGGCCCGGCTGACGCGGCCTACAGCGGCAGGCGCACCGTCGGCTGCGGTGCGAACCCATGGTTGAGCGGGCCGTGGCCTTCGCCCACCTTGACGGTCACCCCGGCCTGCATGGCACCACGCACATAGTCGCGGGCCTGGGCCACGGCCTCGGGCAGCGGCTTGCCCAGCGCCAGGCCGCAGGCGATGGCCGAGGACAGCGTGCAGCCCGTGCCATGCAGGTTGCGGCTCTGGATCCGCGGTGCGGCGTAGCGGTGGCGCTCGCCGCCGGCCATGGCCAGCAGGTCGACGACCTCGTCGCCGGGCAGGTGTCCGCCCTTGAGCAGAACGCCCTGGGCGCCCTGCGCCAGCAGTTCGGCCGCGGCGCCATCCAGCGCATCGGCGTCCGCAATCGCATGGCCCACCAACAGCGCCGTCTCGTCCAGGTTGGGCGTGATCAGCACCGCACGCGGGAAGAGTTCGGCCACCAGCCGCTCCACCGTCTCGGCGGCGATCAGCCGGTCGCCGCTGGTGGCGACCATCACCGGATCGAGCACCACGTTGGGCAGGCGGTAATGGTCGATGGCCCAGGCGACGACCTCGACCACCTCGGGCGCATGCAGCATGCCCAGCTTGACGGCATCGACGCCGATGTCCTCGATCACGGCCTGCAGCTGGGCCTTGAGGAAGGCGGGCGGCACGGCATGGATGCCGCTCACGCCGCGGGTGTTCTGGGCAGTGAGGGCCGTGATGGCGCTCATGCCATAGCAGCCCAGTGCGGCGAAGGTCTTGAGATCGGCCTGGATGCCGGCGCCACCGCCGCTGTCGGAGCCGGCGATGGTGAGCACGCGCGCATAGCGCTGGGTGGGAAGGGTCATGGGGCGGAAATTATGCGTGCAGCAGTGAAGGGGGCCGTTCGATGACGGACACCACGATGGACTTCGACAAGGCCTGGGTACTGGGCGGCGGCCTGATGGGCCGGCTGATGGCACTCAGCCTCGCCCGCACCGGTTGCGCGGTGGAAATGCACGAGGCCCAGGGCCCTGATGCCCAGGGCGCCGCCGCCCGCGTGGCGGCGGCCATGCTCGCGCCACTCGCCGAATCGGCCGTGGCGCCGCTGTCGGTGGTGCGCATGGGCGAATATGCCCTCGGACGGTGGCCGCAGCTGCTGGCCGAGCTGCCGGCGCCGGTGTTCTTCCAGCAGGCCGGCACACTGGTCGTCTGGCACCGGCAGGACGCCGCCGACGCCGGCCGCCTGGGCCGCACCCTGGTCCACAACCAGGCGCAGCAGCCCTCGCTGGCGGCGCCGCAGTCGCTGGACGCCACAGCCCTTGCCGAGGCCGAACCTGCCCTGGCCGGCCGCTTCATGCAGGGCCTGCTGCTGCCGGGCGAAGGCCAGCTCGACAACCGCCAGCTGCTTGCCGCGCTGCAGCAGGCGCTGGAGGCGCATCCCCGGGTCACCCTGCACTGGCACAGCGCCCGCAGCCCGCAGGACCTGTCCCCCGGCCCGCGCGAGCGCGTCATCGACTGCCGCGGCCTGGGCGCGCATGCCCAGTGGCCGGCCGTGCGCGGCGTGCGCGGCGAAGTGGCCCGCATCCATGCGCCCGAGGTCACGCTGCAGCGGCCCACGCGCCTGGTGCATCCGCGCTACCCCATCTACATCGCGCCCAAGCAGGACCACCTGTTCGTGATCGGCGCGACCGAGATCGAATCGGACGACATGTCTCCGCCCAGCGTGCGCTCGGTGCTGGAGCTGCTGTCGGCCGCCTACACCGTGCACAGCGGCTTTGCCGAGGCGCGCATCGTCGAGATCGCCGCCCAGTGCCGCCCCACCCTGCCCGACAACCTGCCCGCGCTGCGCTGGCTCGGCGAGCGGGTGCTGCAGATCAACGGCCTCTACCGACACGGCTTCATGATCGCGCCCGCCATGCTCGACGCCGCGATGCAGAGCCTGCAGCACCGCGAATCGCCGCTGGCCGAGCGCCTGCAGATCGGCATCGAACACCTTCCCGCCCGATGATGAACATCCTGCTCAACGGCGAGCCACGCGAGCTGCCTCACGGCGCCACGCTGGCCGACGCCATCGCCCTGCTCGACCCCGCCCCGCCCTTCGCCGCCGCCGTCAACCGCGACTTCGTGCCCCGCTCGGCCTATGCCGGCCGCGCCCTGCAGCCGGGCGACGAGGTCGAGGTGATCCGCCCCGTCACCGGGGGTTGAGATGCTGACCACGCCTGCGCCCTGCCCCCTCTCCCCAACCCTCTCCCGCGAGGGGAGAGGGAGGAATGCCGCTTCGCTGAGCGACTGGCTCGACGGCGCTGCGGCCATCGACGAAAGGACACGCTCATGACCATCTCCGAACCCGCCGACGCGCTGGTGCTCTACGGCCAGCGCTTCCAGAGCCGGCTGTTGCTGGGCACCGCCCGCTATCCCTCGCCCGACGTGCTCGAGGCCGCCGTGCAGCGCGCCCGGCCGGCCATGCTCACCGCCTCGCTGCGCCGCCAGAGCGCGGCGCCCGGCGGTGCCAAGGCCGACAACGGCTTCTGGGAACTGCTGCGCCGCCTGGACGTGCCGGTGCTGCCCAACACCGCCGGCTGCCACAGCGTGCAGGAGACCATCGCCACCGCCCACATGGCGCGCGAGCTGTTCGACACGCCCTGGATCAAGCTGGAGCTGATCGGCGACGACTACACCCTGCAGCCCGACACGCTGCAACTGGTGGGCGCGGCGGATCGGCTGATCAAGGACGGCTTCCAGGTGCTGCCCTACTGCACCGAGGACCTGGTGCTGTGCCAGCGCCTGGTCGATGTCGGCTGCCAGGCCGTGATGCCCTGGGCCGCGCCCATCGGCACCGGCCGCGGGCCGGTCAACCCCTACGCCATGCAGGTGCTGCGCGAGCGGCTGACGGTGCCCATGCTGGTCGACGCCGGCCTGGGCCTGCCCTCGCATGCCTGCCAGGTGCTGGAGTGGGGCTACGACGGCGTGCTGCTGAACACCGCCGTCGCCCTGGCGCAGGACCCGGTGGCCATGGCCGGCGCCTTTGCCGACGCGGTGGCCGCGGGGCGTGCCGCCTTCCGGGCTGGCGCCATGAGCGCGCAGGACGCGGCCCAGCCCAGCACGCCCGTCCTGGGCACGCCCTTCTGGCACCACGCCCAGAACGGTGGCTGAGCCTTGCTCGGCGGTGCACTGCTGGGCGCCGCCGCCCACAAGAACACGGAGCCATCCATGAACGCCCACCAGATCGAGACCGCCATCCTGGCCGCCCACCGCAAACGCTTCGACGGGCATCCGCCGGTGCAAGCCGGTCCCTTCCATGACGAAGACCCGGTCTACCGCGGTGCCAAGGCGGCCTGCGCGGCGCTGGGCTTCATCGAGGTGGATGCCGAATGCCTGGGCCGCGCCTGGCAGGCGATGACCAAGCGCCAGGGCCGCTTCGACGCCAATGCCTGGCCGGACAATCCTGCCGACTTCGGGCTGCGCGACTTTCCGCCCCAGTCCCGCGGCGATGCCTTCGCGCCCTGCCCTGTGGCGCTGGGCCTGTACGCCGTGCTGCCCGACGCCGAATGGGTCGGCCGCGCGGCGCGGGCCGGCATCCCGACGGTGCAGCTGCGCTTCAAGTCCGACGACGCAGCGGCCGTCGCCCGCGAGATCGACGCCGCCATCGCCGCCGTCCAGGGCACCGACGCCCTGCTCTTCATCAACGACCACTGGCGGCAGGCCATCGCGGCCGGCGCCTACGGCGTGCACCTGGGCCAGGAAGACCTGGACGCGCTGACGGCGGACGAGGTCCAGGAACTGCGCGCCTCCGGTCTGCGCCTGGGCGTCAGCACCCACGGCTATGCCGAGATGGTGCGGGCCGATGCCGTCAGCCCCAGCTACCTGGCTCTCGGCGCGGTGTTCCCGACGACGCTCAAGAAGATGGCGACCGCACCACAGGGCCTGGCGCGCCTGCATGACTACGCGCGGCTGGTGCGCGGCTATCCGCTGGTCGCCATCGGCGGCATCGACGCCGATCGGCTGCCGCAGGCGCTGGCCAGCGGCGTGGGCAGCATCGCGGTGGTGCGGGCCTTCGTGGGCGCGGACGACCCCGAGGGCGCAGCCCGCCTGCTGATGGCCGCGATGCGAGAAGCACCCCAGGCCTGAACCTGGAGCGCTTCTCGCGTCCGCTTCGCCGCGGCCTGGGCACCGATAGTGCCGCCGCGATCAACGCGCGGTCGACAGCATCGCTCAGACGATCTGGTCGTCGTCGAAGGAACCGCCGTCGAAGCCCGACCAGTCGCCGCCGGCGTCATCGGCCAGTTGCCGCGTATCTCCACCGCCGCCGCTGCCATCCTCGTAGAAGTTCTGGGTGACGTTCTCGATCACCTCGGGCGTACCGACATTGCCGCCGCCCAGGCCCAGGAAGCCACCGCCGCCTGCGCCGCTGCGGCCACCGAGCAGGTGCTCGATGCCATTGAACAGGAACATGCCGCCCGCCACCCCGGCCGCGGCGCTGGCGGCCTGGCCCAGGAAGCTCGGGCCGCTGCTTGGGGCCGGCGCTGCCGCGGGCGCGGCGCCGAAGAGGCGTTCGCGCCATCCGGGTGCCGCAGCGGGTGCAACGGCCGGCGCACCGGGGGCATAGCCCGAGGGCGCGCCGCGGTAGGCAGGCCGGCCCGGGTTGTAGGCATCCGGATCGGCCGTCTCGCGCCCGAAGCCGGGCTCCAGACCGCGCTGCAGGAAGGCGGCGCCGCCCGGGTCGGCCGGCGCGGCGGCGCGTTGCGCCAGTTGGCGCTGGGCGTCCTGCAGCGCATGTTCCAGCAGCAGCGTGCGCTGGGTCAGCAGGTACAGCGCATCGGGCTGGCCGGCCAGGCGTTCGCGGATCAGCGCATCGGCCTGGGGGTCCTTCTGCACGCCGTGCACTGCGGCCAGCCGCTGCAGCAGGTCTTCGAGCATGGACAGTTCTTGGGGTGTCATGGTTCGGTCGTCCTTCCTCGGCCCAGCATGGGCCTTGCGTGGATGGGACTCCAACGCGCCACAGCGCGTTCCCGGCCGACGGGCTGGCTTAAGGCCGGCCTAAGCGAGCCCTTCCCGGCGCGCCGGTGATCGCTCAGCCCTGCCGCCGCAGCCGCCGGTAGACGGCGTTGCGCGACAGGCCCAGCGCCCGGGCCACGGCCGACACGTTGCCACCGTGGGTGGCCATGGCGTGCTCCAGCGCCGCCCGTTCGAGCGCCTCCAGCGTGGCCGTGGACGGCGCGGGATGGTTGGGCGACGCAACGGAACCACCCGCTGCATCGGCCGCATGGGCCTGCAGGTCGTCCATGAAGTCCTCGGGCAGATGCTCCGGCAGGATCTGCGCCTCGCCGCGTGCCATCAGCGACGCCGTGCGCAACACGCTCGCCAGTTGGCGCAGGTTGCCTGGCCAGGCATGGCGCCGCAGCAACGCCAGGGTCTGCGGCGCCAGCGGCGGCGCGTCGGCCAGGCCGGCCTCGGACTGCTGGGTCTGCAGAAGCCGCTGCACCACCACGGCCAGGTCGCTGCGCTCGCGCAGCGGCGGCAGGCGGGTGACGAGGCCATTGAGCCGCCAGTAGAGGTCGTCGCGAAAGCGCCCCTCGGCCATCATGGTGCGCAGGTTGCGGTGGGTGGCGCAGACCACGGCCACGTCCACCGCCACCTGCCGGCCGCTGCCCAGGGGCGCCACGCTGCGCTCCTGCAGCACGCGCAGCAGCCGGGCCTGCATCGCGAGCGGCATGTCGCCGATCTCGTCGAGGAAGAGCGTTCCGCCGTTCGCCTGGAGGATGCGGCCCGGATTGCCCTTGCGCCGCGCGCCGGTGAAGGCGCCTTCTTCGTAGCCGAACAGCTCGGACTCGATCAGCGTCTCGGGGATGGCGGCGCAGTTGACGGCCACGAAGGGCCCGTTGCGCCTTGGCGAATCGTGGTGGATGGCGCGGGCCAGCCATTCCTTGCCGGTGCCGGTCTCGCCCAGGATGAGCACCGGCACGTCCTGCCCGAGCACCTTGCCCACGCGGGCCAGCACCTGCGCCAGCTGGGCATCGCCCGTGTCCAGGTAGCGCAGGCCCGAGAAGCGCGGGCCGCCGGATTCGCGGGCCCGCTCGGCCTCCGGCGTGGCCGGGGCCGTTTCGCGCGGCATGACCAGGCTGGCGGTCCGGGGCTGCCATTCCACCCGCGCCGACACCGCCACGCCCCCGGGCAGGTGCAGGCGCATCAGCGCGGCCGGGCCCTGCCGGGCCTGCGCCAGCGCCTGGGACACGGGCAGGCCGAAAAGCGAGCCGAAGGTGTGGGCCTCCAGCGCCGCCGTCGACAGACCCAGCTGGAACTGCGCGCTGCGGTTGGCCGCCAGGAAGCGGCCATCCGGCGTGAACGCGGCCAGGCCTTCCATGAGCGTGCCCAGGAACTCCGGCCGGGCATGGAAGCGCAGGCGCAGCGCGTCTTCGTAGACCTGGTCGAACAGGTGGTTCTCGACCATTTGCGAGGACATGCGCACCAGCGCCAGCGTGTGGGCGCTGCGGGTGCGCTCGTCGCCGCTGACGTCCAGCGCGCCCAGCACCTGCCCGCGGGGATCGAGGATGGGCGCGCAGGAGCAGGTGAGGAAGTGGTTCGCCTGCAGGTAATGCTGGCTGCCGTTGATCTGCACCGCCTGCTGCAGGGCCAGCGCCGTGCCGATGGCATTGGTGCCGCGGCAGCGCTCGGACCAGGCCGCGCCCGGTTTGAGCGCCACGCGGTCGGCCCGGCCCAGGAAGTCGTCGTCGCCCAGCGCATGCAGGATCACGCCGTCGGCGTCGGTGAGCAGCACCAGGCTCTGGGTGCCGGCGATCTGGGCGTAGAGCGTCTCCATCACCGGCCGGGCGTGGTCGAAGAGCAGCGCGTTGCGGCCCATGGCCTCGGCCAGATCGGCGGCGGCCAGCGGCGGCAGGTCGGCGCGTTCGTGGCTGCGCAGGCCGAAGTCGGCGCTGCGGGCGTGCGAGGCCAGGATGGCGTCGGGCGCGGCCAGCGGCAATCCGGCACCGGCCGCCGGCTTGGGGCGAAACATGGCGTTGGGCATGGCGTGTTGTCTCCTGCCCGGGCGGCTGGCGTGGCCGCGCGGTTGGGGCGTCTTTTAGCACCCTTGGCTGTTGCGAAGCTTGCGCCGGCGCATGGAAGCGCGCCGGTCGTTGCCGACCATGCGTCGCTGCAGGTCTGGACGGACGTCGCCCGGGCGCACGCCCTGTACGGAGCGCCCGCGAATCCGCGCCCTCAGGCCGCGCGAACGTCCGGCGGCACCAGCAGCCCGGCCAGGCGCTCCAGCGTTGGCCCGATTGGCGCCTCGACCTTCAGCGACAGCAGGCCGTCCGCCCGCGTCAGGCCGAGGTTGAGCGCCGCCACCGGCAAGGCGTGCTCCGCCGCACGCTGCACGAAGCGAAAGCCCGAATACACCATCAGCGAGGAGCCGACGACCAGCACGCCGTCGGCCGCCTCCAGCGCCGAGTACGCCGCATCGACGCGGGGGCGCGGCACGCTTTCGCCGAAGAACACCACGTCGGGCTTGAGCAGCCCGCCGCAGACGGGACAGGTCGGGATGTCGAAGCCCGAGAAGTCGCGCAGCTCCAAGTCGGCATCGCCGTCCGGCGCGGCCCGGGCGTCCAGCGCGGCCCAGCCGGGGTTGAGGCGCAGCAACTCGGCCTGGAAGTCGGCGCGCGGCAGGCGGTGCTCGCAGGCCATGCAGCGCACGGTGTCGATGCGGCCATGCAGGTCGATGACGTTGCGGCTGCCGGCCGCCTGATGCAAGCCGTCGACGTTCTGGGTCAACAGCTTGGCGACACGGCCCTGCGACTCCAGCGCGGCCAGGGCATGGTGCGCCGGCCCCGGCTGCGCATGACCCATGGTTCGCCAGCCGATCATGCTGCGCGCCCAATAGCGCTTGCGCGTGGCCTCCTCGCCCATGAAGGCCTGGAAGGTGACCGGCGGCGGCCGCTTCCAGTTGCCCTGCGCATCCCGGTAGTCCGGGATGCCGGACTCGGTGCTGACGCCTGCGCCGGTCAGCACGAACAGGCGCGGATGGCGCTCGGCGAAGGCCAGGAGGTCGGTGTCGGTGGTCATCGGCGCGGGAGCATAGCGGCGGTGCCGATGTCGCGCCGGCGCGTTGCTCCCTCTCCCCTCGTGGGAGAGGGTCGGGGAGAGGAGCTCTTGCTCAATGCGCGCCGGGGGCGTCGCCGAAGCGGTAGCTGGAGACGGTCAGGCCGCCCATGAAGCCGTTCTCGTAGTACACGCGGTGCGCCGCCTCCTGCTCGGCGGCGCCGACGGCCACCATCAGCGGGATCAGGTGTTCCTCGCGCGGATGCGCGATGCGGGCGGCGGGCGCCGTTTCCCAGCCGATCAAGCCCTGGGCGCGGGCGGCCGGGTCCTGGGCCAGCGTCTGGCCCAGCCAGTCGTCGAAGGCGCGCGACGGGGCCTGCGCCTGGGGGCCGAAGGCGCGCAGATTGTGGTAGCTCAGCCCGCTGCCGACGATGACCACGTCCTCGTCGCGCAGCGGCGCCAGCGCGCGGCCCAGCGCCAGGTGCTCGGCCGGGTCCAGGCCCTGGCGCAGCGAGAGCTGGATCACCGGCACGTCCGCGTCCGGGTAGATGGCCTTCATCGGCGAGAACATGCCGTGGTCGTAGCCGCGTTCGGCATCGATGCCCGACGGCAGGCCGGCCGCCTCGATCAGCGTCTGCACGCGCTGGGCCAGCGCCGGGTCGCCGGGGGCGTCGTAGCGCACCTGGTAGGTGTGGGCCGGAAAGCCGCCGTAGTCGTAGACCATGGACGGATGCGGATTGGCCTGCACCGTGAAGCGCGGGCGCTCCCAGTGGGCGGAGACCATCAGGATCGCGCGCGGCTTGCGGCCGATCTGCCGCGGCATGTCGGCCAGTGCAGCCTCCAGGCGGGCATAGGTGTCGCCCATCTCCGCCTTCATCCAGGGCCAGGGGCCGCCCCCGTGGGAGATGAAGTAAGTGGGCAGGCGCGGGCTGTTGATCGTGCTCATGGCGAAGGGCTCCTGAATCGTGTTGGGATGGACTTTAGATCTTTCGCGGGCCGCAATCGATGGCCGCACAATCAAGGTTCAGTTTCAATCCACGCAATCAAGACATGGACCGCCTCACCAGCCTGCGCCTGTTCCGGGAGGTCGTGGAATCGGGCAGCTTCGCCCGCGCGGCCGAGGCCATGGGCCTCTCCGCGCCCATGGCCAGCCGGCACATCGCCCAGCTGGAACGCAGCCTGGGCGCGCGGCTGCTGCACCGCTCCAGCCGGCACCTGAGCCTGACCGACGCGGGCCGCAGCTGGTACGAGCAGAGCAGCCGCGCCCTCGACCTGCTCGACAGCGCCGAGGCCGCGTTGGTGGCCGATGCCGACGCCACGCCGCGTGGTCGCCTGAAGGTGAGCGCGCCGGTGTGGTTCGCCACCCCGCGCATGGCCCGGCTGCTGGCGGACTACCACGTGCAGTGCCCCGAGGTGCTCGTGGACCTGCACCTGGCCAACCGGCGGGTGGACCTGGTCGCGGACGGATTCGACCTGGCGCTGCGGGCCACGCAGGAGCCGGCCGCCGCCCTAATCGCGCGGCCCTTGTGCACGGTGGACTTCCACATCGTGGCCGCACCCGCCTACCTGGCGGCCCGCGGCACGCCTGCAAAGCCCGAGGACCTGGCAGGCCTGGGCGCCATCGTGCCCAGCTACGTGCAACTCGAAGGCCGAGTGCTGCGTGCGGCGGACGGGCGTCAGGCCATGCTTCGGCTCACGCCCGTGATGCGCTCGGACGACACCCACCTCACCCGCCATGCGGTGCATGCCGGCCTGGGCGTCGCCTACCTGCCGGCGTGGTTGGTGGATGAGGACCTGGCCGAGGGACGGCTGGTGGAGCTGCTGCCCGAATGGCGCACGCCGGCCACGACGCTGTTCGCCGTGTATGCGAGCCGGCAGTACATGGCGCCGGCGCTGCGCAGCTTCATCGACTTCCTGGCCGTCGCGCTCGGGCCGGCTGGCTGAACGATCTCGGGCGATGCGGGTTCCGCGCCGCCGCCATGGCCGACACGCGGACCGCCGACAGCGCCGCCGCTGAAGCGCACACGTCCTACAGGCCTGCCCCGGCGCCCGGCGCAACTTGCAGTCGTGCCAGGTCGAGCACCTCGCGGGAAACGGGATCGGCGACACAGGCGCAGTCTTCCGTGCATTGCGAAGGGGATGCCCGCCGCGAAGCCAGCAGGCCTGCCGATCCTGACGCCATTCCCCGCGGACGATCGCCGGCACACAAGGGGCGCCCTGCAGGGGCGCCCCTTCTTTTTGTCCGCGGCCGGCCATCGCCGGCCGACGCCGCTGCCCTCTTCCGCAAAGCCCTGCTCGTCGTGCCGTCGCTGCACCGCCGGTACAGTGCCGGGCCTCGTTCAGGAGACACCGCGCTTGCTCTTCCGCTTCTTCGAAAAACTGCTCCAGCCCTATCCGCCCAACGAGCCTTCGCTGCCGCCCAAGGGCTTCTTCGCCTTCCTCTGGTTCACCACCGACGGCGTGCGCGGCAAGGTGGCGGCGCTAGCCTTCCTCACGGCCATCATGTCGGCCTTCGAGGCGCTGCTCTTCGGCATGCTCGGCCGGCTGGTGGACTGGCTGTCGGGCATCTCACCCGCACAGCTGTGGGCCGAGCGCGGCGGCGCCCTCACCTGGCTGGCCGTTGCCCTCGCAGCCAGCGTGCTGGTGGTGGCGCTGCAGACCATCGTCAAGCACCAGGTGCTGGCCATCAACCTGCCGATGCGGCTGCGCTGGAACTTCCACCGGCTGATGCTGGGCCAGAGCATGTCCTTCTACCAGGACGAGTTCGCCGGCCGCATCACCACCAAGGTGATGCAGACCGCGCTGGCCGTGCGCGACACGCTGTTCGTGATGGCCGACGTGCTGGTGACCATGGCCACCTACGTCGCCACCATCGTGGTGCTGGCCGGGGTGTTCGCGGGCGGGCTGATCTGGCCCTTCGTCGTCTGGCTGGTGCTGTACCTGCTGGCCATGGCGTACTTCGTGCCGCGGCTGGGACGCATCGGCAAGGCGCAGGCGGATGCGCGCTCGGCCATGGTCGGGCGCATCACCGACGCCTACACCAACATCGCGACCGTCAAGCTCTTCTCCCACACCCGGCGTGAGGCGCAGTTCGCCCGCGCCGCCATGCAGGACTTTGTCAAGACCGGCTACACGCAGATGCGGCTGGTGAGCGCCTTCGAGATCGTCAACCACGCCCTGTCGATGCTGCTGGTGGGCGGCATGGCCGGCGTGGGCCTGTGGATGTGGAGCCGTGGTGAGGTGGGCGTGGGCGCGGTGGCCGCCGCCACCGCCATGGCCCTGCGGCTGCAGGGCATGTCGCACTGGATCATGTGGGAGACCACCAGCCTGTTCGAGGCCGTCGGCACCGTGCAGGACGGCATCAACACCCTGAGCCGGCAGCGCACCGTGGTGGATGCGGCCGATGCGAGGCCCCTCGTGGTCGAGCGCGGCGAGGTGCGCTTCGAGGACGTGAAGTTCAGCTACCGCCCGCCCCTGCTGCCCGGTGCCACGGCGCCCGCCGTGCAGGGCCGCACGGTGATCGACGGGCTGAACCTCACCGTGCGGCCGGGCGAGAAGATCGGCCTGGTCGGCCGCTCCGGCGCGGGCAAGTCCACGCTGGTGAACCTGCTGCTGCGCTTCCATGACCTGGAAGGCGGCCGCGTGCTGATCGACGGTCAGGACATCGCCCACGTGACGCAGGATTCGCTGCGTGCGCACATCGGCATGGTCACGCAGGACACCAGCCTGCTGCACCGCTCGCTGTTCGACAACATCGCCTACGGCCGGCCCGACGCCACCGAAGCCGAGGTGCGCGCCGCCGCCGAGCGGGCCGAGGCCTCCAATTTCGTCGACACGCTCACCGACCCACAGGGCCGCCACGGCCTGGCGGCGCATGTGGGCGAGCGCGGCGTCAAGCTCAGCGGCGGGCAGCGCCAGCGCATCGCCATCGCGCGGGTGATGCTCAAGAACGCGCCCATCCTGCTGCTGGACGAGGCCACCAGCGCCCTCGATTCCGAGGTGGAGGCGGCCATCCAGCAGAGCCTGAACCGGCTGATGGAAGGCAAGACGGTGATCGCCATCGCCCACCGCCTGTCGACCATCGCGGCCATGGACCGGCTGATCGTGCTCGATGCCGGCCGTGTGGTGGAAGAAGGCTCGCACCGCGAGCTGCTGGCGCGCGGCGGGCTGTATGCCCGCCTGTGGGCGCACCAGAGCGGCGGCTTCCTGGGCGAGGACTTCGGCGACGAGGCCGAAGCGACGGCAGAAGCCGCGGCGCGCTGAGGTGCGGCCGGCCGGGGCCGACCGCCCAGCGCGGCTCGCCTGCGACAATCGCGGGTTTTTTCGCTGCGCCGCGCCATGGCCTACGCCGTCAAGGAAATCTTCTACACCCTCCAGGGCGAGGGCGCCCAGGCCGGGCGCCCGGCCGTCTTCTGCCGCTTCGCGGGCTGCAACCTGTGGTCCGGCCGCGAGGAGGACCGTGCCAGCGCCCAATGCCGTTTCTGCGACACCGACTTCGTCGGCACCGACGGCACGCTCGGCGGCAAGTTCGCGACAGCCGAGCTTCTGGCCGATCAGGTCGCCGCCTGCTGGCCCGCGCCGGCCCACGACCACCGCTTCGTCGTGCTGACCGGCGGCGAGCCGCTGCTGCAGGTGGACGCCGCCCTCGTCGCCGCCCTGCATGCGCGCGGCTTCGCCATCGCCATCGAAACCAACGGCACCCTGCCCGCGCCTGAGGGCATCGACTGGATCTGCGTCAGCCCCAAGGCCGGCAACCCGCTGGTGCAGCGCCATGGGGACGAACTCAAGCTGGTGTGGCCGCAGGCCGGCATCGACCTGGCCGATATGGAGGCGCTGGACTTCGGCCGGCGCTACCTGCAGCCGCTGGACGATCCGCAGCGCGCCGCCCACACCCGCGAGTGCATCGACGTCTGCCTGCAGCGCCCGCAATGGCGCCTGAGCACGCAGACGCACAAAGTGATCGGCATCCGGTGAGCACGGCCATGGAGTTCGAATTCGAGCTGTCGCAGCGCTTCTTCTTCGACGCCGCCCACACGCTGCGGCGGGTGCACGACACCGCCAGCAGCCTGCGCGTGCATGGCCACACCTACCACGCGGAGGTGAGCGTGCAGGGCCTGCGCGAGGCCGCCACCGGCATGGTGATCGACCTGGCCGTGCTGCGTGCCGAGATCGAGACGGTGCGCCAGACGCTGGACCACCATCTCCTCGACGAAGTCCCCGGCCTGGGCACGCCCACGCTGGAGAACCTCTGCGCCTACATCGCCACCGCGCTGCGCGAGCGGCAGCTGCCCGTGTCGGCCGTGCGCGTGTGGCGCGAGGCCGGCGGCGACAGCTGCCGGCTCGTGCTGCCGCGCTGACGCTGCGGGCGCCGCCCTATGGTCCAATCGCGGGTTCGCGGCCCGCGCCGCAACCGATACGACGACGCTTCCTTCCGACGCACATGAGCACCATCCTGCAATCCCTCCCCACCGGCCAGAAGGTCGGCATCGCCTTCTCCGGCGGCCTGGACACCAGCGCCGCCCTGCTGTGGATGAAGAAGAAGGGCGCCCAGCCCTATGCGTACACCGCCAACCTGGGCCAGCCCGACGAGCCCGACTACGACGAGATTCCGCGCAAGGCGCTGGCCTACGGCGCCGAGAAGGCCCGCCTGGTGGACTGCCGCCAGCAACTGGTGGCCGAGGGCATCGCCGCCCTGCAGGCCAACGCCTTCCACATCTCCACCGGCGGCGTCACCTACTTCAACACCACGCCGCTGGGCCGCGCCGTGACCGGCACCATGCTGGTGGCCGCGATGAAGGAAGACGACGTCAACATCTGGGGCGACGGCTCGACCTTCAAGGGCAACGACATCGAGCGCTTCTACCGCTACGGCCTGCTGACCAACCCGGGCCTGAAGATCTACAAGCCCTGGCTGGACCAGACCTTCATCGACGAGCTGGGCGGCCGCAAGGAGATGAGCGAGTTCCTCATCGCCAACGGCTTCGACTACAAGATGTCGGTCGAGAAGGCCTACAGCACCGACTCGAACATGCTCGGCGCCACGCATGAGGCCAAGGACCTGGAACTGCTCTCCAGCGGCATCCGCATCGTCAACCCGATCATGGGCGTGGCCTTCTGGAAGCCGGAGGTCGAGGTCAAGGCCGAAGAGGTGCGCGTGCGCTTCGAGGAAGGCCGCCCGGTCGCCCTCAACGGCAAGACCTACGACGACCTGGTCGCCCTGATGGAAGAGGCCAACCGCATCGGCGGCCGCCACGGCCTGGGCATGAGCGACCAGATCGAGAACCGCATCATCGAGGCCAAGAGCCGCGGCATCTACGAGGCCCCCGGCATGGCGCTGCTGCACATCGCCTACGAGCGGCTGGTGACCGGCATCCACAACGAGGACACCATCGAGCAGTACCGCGTCAACGGCCTCAAGCTGGGCCGCCTGCTCTACCAGGGCCGCTGGTTCGACCCCCAGGCCATCATGCTGCGCGAGACCGCCCAGCGCTGGGTGGCCCGCGCCATCACCGGCGAGGTGACGCTGGAGCTGCGCCGCGGCAACGACTATTCGATCCTGAACACCGAGTCGCCCAACCTGACCTACGCGCCCGAGCGCCTGTCGATGGAGAAGGTGGAAGACGCGCCCTTCTCCCCCGCAGACCGCATCGGCCAGCTGACCATGCGCAACCTCGACATCGTCGACACGCGCGCCAAGCTGGCCACCTACGTGCAGGCCGGCCTGCTGGCCAAGCCCGAGGGCACGGAGCTGCCGCAGATCAAGGACGACAGCAAGCGCTGATCGGCGGACGGGGCTTCCTCGGCCCCATCAAGACGAAAGCGGCCTCGTGGGGCCGCTTTTTTCATGGATGCGCCACAGGCGCCGGTGCCGCTCAGGCGGTGTCGGCTTCCAGCCGGTAGCCGATGCCGCGCAGGGTGCGCACGCCGACGCCACTGTCCACCAGCCGCTTGCGCAGGCGGGAGACGAAGGCCTCCAGCGCGTTGTCGCTGAGCGGGCCGTCCGCCTCCTCGGCCAGCTTGCGGGCCAGTTCGCGCTTGGCCAACACCTGGCCGGGTGGGCTCATCAGGGCCCAGAGCAGGCCGAATTCGCGCGCCGGCAGGTCCAGCGGCTCGCCGTCGATGCGAAAGCGCCGGGCACGGCGGTCCAGTTGCAGGCGCCCCACGGCCACCACATCCTTCGCGCCTTCGGCACGGCGCACCAGCGCGCGCAGCCGCGCTTCGAGCTCGCCAGGATCGAAGGGCTTGCCCAGGTAGTCGTCGGCCCCGGAATCCAGGCCGATGACACGCTCGTCGGTGCGGTTGCGGGCCGTGAGCACCATGACGGGCGTGCGGTCGCCGCGGGCCCGGGCGCGGCGCAGGGCCAGCAGGCCACTGCCCAGGCCGCTGTCGGGGCGGGTGTTCTCGGGCAGGTTCAGGTCGAGCAGCACGGCGTCGAAGCCGCCGTTGGACCACTGCGCATCGGCCTCCTCGACCGTGGCGGCCAGGGCCACCGCGTGGCCCGTGTCGCCCAGGCTGCGGCACATCACGCCACTGAGCACGGCATCGTCTTCGACCAGCAGGATTCGCATGGCGGGCGAGGCTATCAGCGGGCCGGGGGGCAGGCAAATGAACGGTCAGCCGACCGTCAGACGCCCGTCGCCGGGGACAATGCGGCCCATGTCCCGCCCCTCGCCGAGCTGCCGGCTGCTGCCGCGCTTTCCCTCTTGAGCCTCCCGCCTGTCCCCCTGTCCTTCGCCGATGCGCTGACGACCGAGGCGATCCGGCGCATCGAGTCCGATGGTCCGCTGGAAGACCAGTCGGTGCTGCGCCAGCTTGCCCATGCGCCCGAACCCGCGCCCTGGCCACTGGTGCAGCGGGCTCGCCTGCTGGCCGAGCGCCTGGGCCTGCCCGGCCGGCTGGCCCGCGCCCGCGACCTGGCACCCCTGGTGCTGCTAGGCGTCGCCGCCCTCATGGTGGCGGCCGGCCTGGGGCTGGCGGGCGCGGTGGTGGATGCGCAGGAGCGCCGCATCAACGTCATCGCCTCGCTGGCGGGCCTGCTGGGCCTGCACGGCCTGTCGCTGCTGGCCTGGCTCGTGGCGCTGCTGGTGCCGGGCCAGGGCCGGGGCGGCGCCCTGGCTGGCCGGCTGTGGCTGGCCCTCACCGCGCGCACGGCCCTGGGCCGCGGACGCGAGGGCGCTGCGCTGCTGCAGGCCGGCGTCCAGTTGCTGGAGCGGGCGCGGCTGCTGCCCTGGCTGCTGGGCCTGGCCAGCCACCTGCTGTGGGCCATCGGCTTCGGCGTCGCCATCGCGGCGCTGCTGTCCGCCCTGGCCTTCCGCCGCTACACGCTGGGCTGGGAGACGACGCTGCTCGATCCCGCCGGCTTTGCCCGGGCCATCGATGCAATGGCATGGCTGCCCGGCCTCCTGGGTTTTCCGGTGCCGGATGCCACGCTGATTCGTGCCGCGGGCGATCCCGCCGCCCCGCCCGATGCGGCGGGCCAGGCGGTGCTGGCCTGGTGGCTGGTCGGCTGCGTGCTCGTCTATGGTCTGGTGCCGCGGCTGCTGTGCGCCCTGTGGTGCACCGCCCTGTGGCAGGCACGGCGCCGTCGGTTGCAGCCCGACTTCACCCTGCCCTACTACCGGCAGTTGCAGGCGCGGCTGGATGCCCTGGCACCCGCCCGGGTGGTCGACGCCGAGCTGGTGGCCGGACATGGCGCGGCCCTTCCCCGGCGCGCCCACGATGCGCCGGGCGCCCCGGTGCTGCTGGCCTTCGAACTCCCACCCGAGCAGCCCTGGCCGCCGGCCGACCTGCCGCACGACGTAAGGGCATGGGCCTGCGATGGCAGCGCCGCGGCCCGCGCCGCCGCCGTGCAACAGGTGGCGGCCTGGCGACCGCGGCGGCTGGTGGTGGCCTGCCAGGCCACGGCGAGCCCCGACCGCGGCACCGAGCGCCTGCTGCGCGAGCTGCTGCCCCTGGCCGCTTCGCTGCACCTGTGGCTGGTCGATGCCGACCAGGCCGACGAGGCGCAGCGCGCCCGTTGGCCGCGGTGGCTGCATGACACCGGCCTGGATGCACTCGTCGCCTGCCATCCGCGCTGGCAGTCCGCCCTGGCGGACTTGGCCCCCGGAGCGGCGACGCCGGAGGCGCCCCGATGACCCCGTCCACACCCCCGTCGACCACCCTGGACCGCGCCGCAGGCGCTGGCCCTGACGCGCCGACGCTGCGCATCGCCGTGGTGGGCCACACCAATGTCGGCAAGACCTCGCTGCTGCGCACCCTGACGCGGCGGGTCGACTTCGGCGAGGTCTCCGACCGGCCCGGCACCACCCGCCGCGTGGAGCAGGTGGACCTGCGCATCGACGGCACGCCGGTCGTGCGCTTCCACGACACGCCGGGCCTGGAGGACGCCGTCACTCTGCTGGCCCACGTGTCGCAGTTGCCCGGCGATAGCCGGCCCGCCCGCATCCGGGCCTTCCTGCAGGGCCCCGAGGCGCAGGCCGCCTTCGAGCAGGAGGCCAAGGTGCTGCGCCTGCTGCTCGATGCCGATGCCGCCTTCCTGGTGATCGACACGCGCGAGCCGGTGCTGCCCAAGTACCGCGACGAGGTCGAACTGCTGGGCGCCTGTGCCCGGCCCGTGCTGCCGATCCTCAACTTCATCGCCCATGGCGCCAGCCGGGAGCCGCAGTGGCGCGCCATGCTGTCCGACGCCGGCCTGCATGCCGTGGTGCGATTCGACGCCGCCGCGCCCTTCACCGGTGCCGAGCGTGACCTGTACCACGACCTGGGCACCTTGCTGCCTGCACGCCGCGAGGCGCTGCGTGCCGTGGCCGCGCACCTCCTGGCCGAAGCCGCCGCCCGGCATGCCGGCGCCTGCCATTCCGTCGCGGGCACCTTGGTGTCCTGCGCCGCATTGCAGCGGGTGGTGCCGACGGCGCAGTTGGCCGATCCGCAGCGCCGCGCCGCCGAGGTGGAGGCCCTGCGCGCCACCTTGCAGGACGAGGTGCGCGGCAACACCGCGGCGTTGCTCAGGCTGTATGGCTTCCGGTCCGGCGACGCGGCGGAGCCGCCGCTGCCGCAGCTGGAAGGCCTCGAAGGGATGGACCTGTTCAACCCCGAGCTGCTGCGTCAGGCGGGGCTGCGCCTGGGCCAGGGCGCGGCGGTCGGCGCGGTGCTGGGCGCCGCGGCCGATCTGGCGGTGGGCGGGCTGTCGCTGGGGGCCGGCGCCCTGCTGGGCGGCACCCTGGGCGGTGCGCTGGCCCAGGGGCTCGGCCCGCTGGGCCGCCGCCTGGCCGGACGCCTGCGCGGGCAGCAGGCACTGACCGTGGAGGACACCGTGCTGTACGTGCTGGCAGAGCGCCAGTTGGCCCTGGTGCGGGCGCTCGAGGCGCGCGGGCATGGCGCGGTGGGCACGGCGGCCGTCGACACCGCAACCGCCGCCGTGTCACCCGAGCGGTCCGATGCCCTGCGCGCCGCCGTCCAGGCCACGCGCGTGGCGCGGGCGCATCCGGAGTGGCGGCCGACCGATGCACGCCGGGCCGTGGTCTCGTCCGCGCGCGACGAGGCCGTCGAGCGCGTGGCGGCGCACCTGGTGCAGGCTGCGGGCCCCGTGGCCGAAAGCCGTGCTGCCCCCTTTTGACGCCTCGATTGCGGCCGGCCGATGGGCCGAATTCCCTCACAACGCGGACGGGCTTCCTACACCGGGCCCCTGGGCCGTCCGACGGCGGACGGCCGTCCGACCGGCCCACACTGCATTCCATCGCAATTCGAGGAGCTCCTCCGTGAACACCATCATCTACATCGTCGGTCTGGTCGTCGTCATCGCTGCCGTGCTCTCCTTCTTCGGCCTGCGCTGAGTGGCCCACCCATGGCTCGGCGCGACGCCGGGCCATCCGGCACCGGATGCCGCCGCACTGCGGCATGATCGGCGGATGACTCCCGCTGGTGCCGCCCTCTCCTCCCCTGCATCCTCCCCCTCCCCGCTCTCGGCCGATTCCCGGCCGCTGCTCATCGTCAAGACCGGCAGCACGCTCGACGCGCTGCGCGCCAGGCGGGGCGATTTCGACGACTGGATCGCCCGTGGCCTCGGCGTCGATGAGGGCGAGATCCAGGTCTGCGATCCGCGTGATGGCGGCCTCCTGCCGGAGCCGGGCACGCTGCGCGGCGTCGTCATTACCGGTTCTCATGAAATGGTCTCGCACCGCGCGCCTTGGAGCGAGCGCACGGCCGCCTGGCTGGCGCGTTGCGTGAAGGCCGAGGTGCCCGTGCTGGGCATCTGCTACGGCCACCAACTGCTGGCGCATGCGATGGGCGGCGAGGTGGACTTCCACCCGGGCGGGCTGGAGATCGGCACCGTGCCGCTGCGGCTGGCGTCCGCTGCGCAGGACGATGCCCTGTTCAACGGCCTGCCGGAGCAGTTCCCCGTCCAGGTCATCCATCGACAGAGTGCCTTGCAGCTTCCGCCCGGCGCCGTGCCGCTGGCGTCCAACGCGCACGAGCCGCACCAGGCCTTCCGCATCGGCCGCTGTGCCTGGGGCGTGCAGTTCCACCCGGAGTTCGATGCCGAGGCGATGCAGGGCTACGTCCAGGCGCAGGCGCCCCATCTTGACGACCCCGCTGCGGTGGCGTCACAGGTGCGGCCCACGCCGGAGGCCGCCAGCCTGCTGGGCCGCTTTGCGCGGCTCGCCGCGGCCGGAACCGGACGGCAGACTACATCGGCCGCCGCCGTCGCCGGCTAGGGTGATGCGGTCTTTCAGCCCTTTCCAGGAGTGAACGCGCCATGTCCACCCACGCCTCTCCCGTCGACGCTTCCGCTCGTCGTCGGCATTTCTCGATGATCCGCGGCTTCCATCTGGCCGACTTCTTCACCCTGGGCAACGCCGCCTGCGGCATGGGCCTGGTGCTGCTGGCCATGGCCTATGTCGCCAGCGGCGATGTGCGGCATTTCTATGCGGCCGCCGTGCTAGCCCCGGCGGCGTTCGTGCTCGACATCTTCGACGGCCGCATCGCGCGCTGGCGGCAGACCCATTCCGCGCTGGGGCGCGAGCTGGATTCGTTGGCAGACGTGATCTCCTTCGGCGTGGCGCCCGCTGCCCTGGGCTTCGCGGCCGGCCTGCGCGGCGGCTGGGACGCGGTGGTGCTGCTGTACTTCGTGTGCTGCGGCGTGAGCCGACTGGCCCGCTACAACGTCACGGCCGAAACGCTGTCCGAAGGCGGCGACAAGGTGCGCTACTTCGAAGGCACGCCCATTCCCACCAGCGTGGTGCTGGTGGGGCTGCTGGCCTGGGCCGCAGCGCAGGACCGCCTGGGCGGCGCGCTGTGGGGCGGCAGCTGGGAGATCGGGCCGTGGACGCTGCATGCCTTCACATTGCTGTACGCCTTGTCGGGCACATTGATGATCAGCAAGACGCTGCGCATCCCCAAGTTCTGAACGCGCCCGACCGAGCGTCTGCACCCGCGCCGCTACCTCCGATCTGTTCCATGACCCATCCCGCACCCCAACTCACCCAGCATGCCAAGGGCCTGGCGCAATTGATCCAGCTGGCCTCGGCCGTGCCCCTGGACCCGGCCGTCGACCACTTCTATTTCCTTCGCCACGGCCAGACGCCGCGCAATGCGCTGCGGATCTTCCAGTCCTACGACGAGCCGCTGTCGGATCTGGGCCTGCAGCAGGCCGCGCTGGCCGCCGCCGTGCTGGCGAACGAGCCCATCCGCAGCATCGTCTGCAGCGACGCGCGGCGGGCCTTCGATACGGCCCACACCGTGGCGGCGCCGCTCAAGCTCACCCCGGTGGCGCGCGAGGTGCTGCGCGAGCGTCACTTCGGCTGCCTCGTGGGCACCTCGTCGGTGGACATCGACTGGGCATGCGCCCCCGAAGGCGGCGAGACGCTGGCCCAGTTCGTCGACCGCAAGCGTGCCGCCCTGGACGCCGCCCTGCAGGAGCCGGCGCCCGTGCTCGTCGTGGCCCACGGCGGCACCCTGTACGTGCTGGCGGCGCTGCTGAACGTGCCCGTGGATGCGGCGGTGCTGGGCAACGCGCAGCCACTGCGTTTCGAGCGCGCCGCAGATGGCCGCTGGGGCGTGCGCGCGTTGCGGGCCGCCGACGGCAGCATCGCCGCTGTCGCCTGACACATGGCAGCGGCGCCTGTTGTGCGCGGCGCACTGGTCATTACGCCTACATTAACGATGAGTTGACTTTTTCTGACGCCACAGGCGGTTGATACCAGCCTTCATGAAATCCGTCCGCCGCCGTTGGCCCCTGGTGGTCAACCTGAGGCACTTGATCATTGCGCTGACCACGTCCAGCGCCGTGGTGTCGCTGCTGGCCACCTTCTACGCCAGCTACAAGGTGCAGCGCCAGCAATTGATCGCGCAGTCGCTCGAATCCAACCTGGCCTATGCGAACAAGCTTGCCAGCAGCACCGACGACTACTTCAAGGGCGTGCTGCAGCAGATGGCCTACGCCGCCAGCCAGGTGGCCCCGGCGTTGCATGACGCCGAGCGCGTGGATGCCGAAGCCCGGCGCCTGCACCTGCAGACGGACAGCCTCAATTCGGTCGCCATCGCCGACAGCGCGGGCCGGGTGCTGGCAGATTCGCCCTCACAGCTCAACCTGCGTGGCTCGATGCTGCATACGCCGCAGGCCACCCAGGCCCTTGCGGCGGAGGGGCCGCGGGTCAGCGCGCCCTACCTCGCGCCCAGCGGCAACATGCTCGTGCTGGTCTCGCAGCCCATCGTGGCCACCGACGGCGCGCGCAAGGGCGTGATCCTGGGCGCGATCTACCTGCGGCAGGAGAGCGCGCTGAACAAGCTGCTGGGCACGCACTACTACCACGATGGTTCCTACCTCTACGTGGTCGACCGCCAGCGCCGCATCCTGTACCACCCCGAGGCGCAGCGCGTCGGCGCATTCATGGGCGTGAACGTGGCGGCCGACCGCATCGCCCAGGGCGTCTCGGGCAGCGAGGTGCTCGTCAACTCGCGGGGCATCGAGATGGTGGCGGGCTATTCCATCGTGCCCACCACGGGCTGGGGCATCGTCGTGCAACGGCCCCTGTCGGCTACGCTCGCCCCCATCGGCGCGCTGATGCGGCAGGTGATGGAGTGGACACTGCCGCTGGCCGCGGTGGCGCTCCTGCTGGTCTGGGCCTTTGCCTTGAAGATCGCCAGCCCGCTCCACGCCCTGGCGGCCACCGCTGCCAGTCACCAGCCCGGCGAGTCCGACGCGCGGCTGCGCTCGATCTCGTCGTGGTACTTCGAGGCGGCACAGCTCAAGAAGGCCATGCTGCGCGGCCTGGGCGTGTTCGACGGCAACCTGCGCCGGCTGCAGAAGGACGCGGCCACCGATCCGCTGACCGGCCTGGGCAACCGCCGGCAGTTCGATTTCAGCCTGGCCGTGCTGGCCGAGGGCGAGACCCCGTTCTGCGTGGTGCTGCTCGACATCGATTTCTTCAAACAGGTCAACGACCGCTTCGGCCACAACGTGGGCGACGCCCATCTGCGCCAGCTGGCGGCTCTCATGGCGGAAGGCCTGCGGCCCGAGGACCTGGCCTGCCGCATCGGAGGCGAGGAGTTCGCCCTGCTGCTGCCCCACACCGCCCTGCCCGAGGCGGTGGCCATCGCCGAGTCGCTGCGGCGCCGCGCGGCCGAGTCGGCTGCGCCCGGGGGGCAGGCCGCCACCCTGTCGCTCGGCGTTGCCCAGTGGCGGGGTCCGGACGACGACCTGGAGGCGGTGCTGAGGACGGCCGACGAACGCCTGTATGCCGCCAAGGCGCGGGGGCGCAACCGGGTCGTCTTCGACTGAGCGTCGCCGCCCCCTTGCAAATATCGGGCCAGGACTGCACCTGTGGGTCAGCATCGCCTGGCGCGCAACGCGTGCAGGACCCGCGACGTGGCGCGCCCCCACAGCGCCGCGCCGTCCGGGCGGCACGCCTTGGGCGTCCGGCGACGCAAGGCCCGGCACGGCCAGGGCCTTGCGCATCCACCAACCTGGGACACGCAACGCCATGGACGCTTCGAAGAACCACTACGACACACTGGGCGTGGCGCCCGACGCCACCGCCGACGAGATCCGCAAGGCCTACCGCCGCCTTGCGCGCAAGTACCACCCCGACGTCAGCAAGGAAGCCGACGCGCAGACGCGCATGCGCGAGATCAACGAGGCCCACGAGGTGCTCGGCGATCCCGCCAGGCGCGCCGAATACGACGCGATGGCCGAGCGCCTGCGCCGCGGCGCGACCATGGGGCACGGCGACGGCTTTGCGCCGCCGCCGGGCTGGGAAGACGGCTCCAGCTTCTTCCGCAGCGGCGGCCCGGGCGCCGGTGCCGAGGCGCCGGACCTCGGCGCCTTCTTTTCCGACCTGTTCGGCGCCGGCGCTACCGGGCCCACGGGTGGCGGTGCCGCGCGGCGCACCCGCGCCGCAACGGGCGAGGACCGCCATGCCGCCATCGAGGTCCCGCTGGAATTCGCCCTGGCCGGCGGCGAGCGCGAGATCCAGTTGCAGGCGGTGGAGCTCGACGCCGGCGGGCGGCCCCGGCCGGTGACCCGGACGCTGCAGGTTCGCGTGCCACGCGGTGTGCGGCCCGGGCAGCAGATCCGCCTGGCGGGCCAGGGCATGCCGGGCATCGGCGGCGAGCCGGCCGGTGACCTGTACCTCGAGGTGCGGATCGCGCCGCACCCGCTCTACCGCGTCGAGGGGCGCGACCTGGTCATGGATCTGCCCGTGACGCCCGCCGAGGCCGCGCTGGGTGCCGAGGTGGAGGTGCCGCTGCCGGGCGGCGGCACCGGGCAGGTGAAGGTGCCGGCTGCGGCGCGTGCGGGCATGAAGCTGCGGCTGAAGGGCCGCGGGCTGGGTGGCGACCTGTACCTGGTGCTTTCGATCGCCGTCGCGCCGGCCGACAGCGCGGCGGCGCGCGCGGCCTACGAGCAGCTCGCCAGGGCGACGGCCGGATTCGACCCTCGCCGCGACCTCGGCGCGCGCAGCCGCACGACCAGCACGGCATGAGGTAGGCGCTGCGGGCTCCGGACCGCATCGCCGCAGCGGCGGCGGCGCCGTCGCGCCACCGCCCGAGCCTTGGACAGCCATGCCGGCCGCGCCGCCGCCTGGCGTCCGATCCAAACAGGTTGTGCCGATCCCTTTTGTCACCGGAGCCGATGGGGCGGCCCCGCCGGCCGGGTCTGGCGCCATTGAGCCAGGGCGCTATATTCTTACCTTTTCATTATCGATACCAGGAGAGTAGGAAAATGGCCGCCACCGCCACGTTGTCCAGCAAGTTCCAGATTTCCATTCCCAAGGCCGTGCGGGACGAACAGCAGTGGAAGGCCGGGCAGGAGTTCGTGTTCATCCCCAAGGGCAAGGGCGTGCTCGTGATGCCCGTACCGGAGTTGGAGCAATTGGCCGGCATTGCCAAGGGCGCGCGCAAAGACGATTACCGTGACCGCGAGGACCGCTACTGATGGCGGCGCAGCGCGTGGTCGATACGTCGGCCTGGATCGAATGGCTCGATGGCAGCGCATTGGGCAAGAGAGTCGGCCAGCAATTTCCGAAGAAGGCGCAGTGCATCGTCCCCACCATCGTCCAGCTCGAACTGTCGAAATGGATGATGCGGGAAGTCGGCGAGGAAGAGGTCAACCAGGTGATGGCCTACACCCAGAAATGCGTGGTCGTCCCCCTGGACACCGCCATTGCCCTGCTTGCGGCGGACCTGCACCGCGAATACCGGCTGGCCACGGCCGACGCGATCGTGTACGCCACAGCCCGGCGCGTGGGCGCGGAGTTGCTGACCTGCGATGCCCACTTCAAGAACCTGCCGGACGTGGTGTTCTTCGCCAAGTCCGCGTAAGGGTCACCCAAGGACAGGCGTGACATCGACATGCGGCGCAAGGGCCGCATGCCGGGCGGCACTCAGGCGCCGCCGCCATGGACCCCATGGCCCAGATGCCGGCTGGCGGCAGACGCGGCCTCGCGCAAGGCCAGGCCCACCGGCCCCTCGGGGTCGGGATCGAACCCGCCCGTGGCGCCCAGCGCCGTGATCACCGCCCGCACCCGACCGGCATGGTCGAACAGGGGCGCCGCGATGGCGCTGATGCCCGGCAGGTTGGTGTCGCGCACCCAGGCGCAGCCGGCGGCCCGCACGGACTCGCACAGCTGCGCGATGGGCCGTTCGTCCGCGAGCGAGGCCCGATGCCGCCCATCGGCCTGCGCCAGTTCCGCCTCGGCCAACGCACGCACGCGCGCCTCGTCGCCCAGCCACCCCAGGAAGGCGCGGCCCGTGGCCGACCACAGCATCGGCAGCACCGAGCCGACGCGCACGTTCACCGTGATCGGCAGGCCGGGCTCCTCGAAGCGGACGATGGTCGGCCCTTTGTTGCCCATCACCGCCAGGAAGCAGGTCACTTCGAGCGACTCGCGCAGGTGCACCAGTGCGGGCTCGGCCAGCCGGAGCGGGTCGGCCTGGCGCATGGCGGCCACGCCGATCTGGATGGCCGCCGCCCCCAGGAAGTAGTGCTGCGAGCCGCTGTCCTGCGTCACCAGTTCCTCTTCGACCAGGCTGGCCAGGTAGCGGTGGACCTTGGCGGGGCTTTCGCCCACGTGGGCGGCCAGGGCCGTCAGGCTGGCCCGCCCGCCCAGGCGCGCGAGGCCCTTGAGCACGGCCATGCCGGTTTCGGCGGACTGCACGCGCTGACGGCGTTCGCGGGCACGCGCGGGGGCTTCAGGCTCGGCCGATCCGGCGGTGGCGCCATCGGCTTCGGAAACAGGGGAATCGGGCAAGGGTGGAGGTCGGCGGGGCATGGTGCGCAAGGGAATCGGGTTAACCCGATCCGTGAGATTACGCAATGCGTATCAAAATTACGCCTATCAAAAACCCGAAGACGCCTTGTCGGGCGTCAAGATCTGGAGACTTTTCCAATGAAGAAGCTTCTGGCTTCCTGCCTGATGGCGCTGCCGTTGCTGGCGCCCGTCGCCTCGGCCCAGGCACAACAGGCCGCCTACCCGTCCAAGCAGATGCGCTGGCTGGTGCCCTACCCGGCGGGTGGCGGCTCGGACTTCCTGGCCCGCACCATCGGCCAGCAGCTGTCCGCGCAGACGGGCCAGCCGGTGCTGGTCGAGAACAAGCCGGGTGGCAACACCGCCATCGCCGCCGCCGACGTGGTGCGCTCGCAGCCGGACGGCTACACCCTGCTTTCGGCCGACAACGGCACGCTGGTGTTCAACCCGGTGCTCTACAAGAGCCTGAGCTACAACCCCGGCAAGGACCTGGCGCCCGTCACGCTGATGGGCCGCTTCCCGATGATCCTGGTGGTCAGCCCCAGCGTCACCGCCAAGGACGCCAAGGAATTCATCGCCCAGGTCAAGGCCAATCCGCAGGGCATCAACTACGCCTCGGCCGGCGCGGGCAGCCCGCACCACCTGGCGATGGAGCTGCTCAAGACCGAGGCCGGCCTCAAGATGACCCATGCGCCCTACCGCGGCGCCGCCCCGGCCCTGGCCGACGTGGCGGGCGGCCAGGTGCCGGCCATGATGGTCGACCTGGCGGCCGGTGCGGGCTTCATCAAGGGCGGCAAGGTGCGGCCCCTGGCCGTGGCCAATGCCACGCGCCTGCCGCAGCTGCCCGATGTGCCGACCTTCGCCGAGCTGGGCTTCAAGAACGTCGAGGCCGCCGCGCTGGTGGGCCTGGTCGTGCCGGCCGCCACGCCAGCCGAGACGGTGAACGCCCTCAACAAGCAGGTGGTGGCCGCCATCAACGCGCCCGATGTGCACAAGAAGCTGATCGATTTCGGTGTCGAGCCGGTCGGCAACACGCCCGCGCAGTTCGCCGAACTGCTCAAGGGCGAGAACGCGCGCTGGCACAAGCTGATCCGTGACCTGAACATCACGCTCGATTGATTCTTCACCGGCGCCCGCGCTGTCTTCCGGGATAGCGCGGGCGTTTCGCTTTCCGGAGTTGCCGAATGACTGCCTCGACCGCCGACGCCCCTGCTTCCGCTCCTGCCGGCGGCTGCCCCTTCGCCCATGCCGCCGCGCCCGCACCGGCCGCGCCCAATGGCTGCCCGGTCAGCCATGGCGCCGCCGCCTTCGATCCCTTCAGCGACGGCTACCAGCAGGACCCGCCCGAGTACGTCCGCTGGGCCCGGGAGCAGGAGCCCGTCTTCTACAGCCCGCTGCTGGGCTACTGGGTGGTGACGCGCTACGAGGACATCAAGGCGATCTTCCGGGACAACCTCACCTTCAGCCCCTCCATCGCGCTGGAGAAGATCACGCCCACCGGGCCCGAGGCCAACGCGGTGCTGGCCAGCTACGGCTTCGCCCTCAACCGCACGCTGGTCAACGAGGACGAGCCGGCCCACATGCCGCGCCGCCGTGCGCTGATGGAGCCCTTCACGCCCGAGCACCTGAAGCACCACGAGCCGCTGGTGCGCCAGCTGGCGCGCGAGTACGTCGACCGCTTCATCGACGACGGCCGCGCCGACCTGGTGGACCAGATGCTCTGGGAGGTGCCGCTCACCGTCGCCCTGCACTTCCTGGGCGTGCCCGAGGAGGACATGGACACGCTGCGCCAGTACTCCATCGCCCACACGGTCAACACCTGGGGCCGGCCGAAGCCGGAGGAACAGGTGGCCGTGGCCCATGCCGTGGGCAACTTCTGGCAGTACGCGGGCCAGGTGCTCGACAAGATGCGCGCCGACCCCGACGCACCGGGCTGGATGCAGTACGGCATCCGCATGCAGAAGCAACTGCCGGAGGTCGTGACCGACTCCTACCTGCATTCCATGATGATGGCCGGCATCGTCGCCGCCCACGAGACCACGGCCAACGCCACGGCCAATGCGATGAAGCTGCTGCTGCAGCATCCCACCGCCTGGCGCGAAATCTGCGAAGACCCGGGCCTGATCCCCAACGCCGTCGAGGAATGCCTGCGCCACAACGGCTCGGTCGCCGCCTGGCGCCGGCTGGCGACCAAGGACGTCACCGTCGGCGGCATCGCCATCCCGGCGGGCAGCAAGCTGCTGATCGTCACCTCGTCCGCCAACCATGACGAGCGCCACTTCGCCGATGCCGACCTGTTCGACATCCGCCGCGACAACGCCAGCGACCACCTGACCTTCGGCTACGGCTCCCACCAGTGCATGGGCAAGAACCTGGCGCGCATGGAGATGCAGGTCTTCCTGGAGGAGTTCACCCGCCGGCTGCCGCACATGCGCCTGGCCGCGCAGCAGTTCAGCTACGTGCCCAACACCTCTTTCCGCGGCCCCGAGCACCTGTGGGTGGAATGGGATCCGACGGCCAACCCCGAGCGCCGCGATCCGGTCGCCCGCGATGGCGAGCGCGCGCCGGTGCGCATCGGCGAGCCCACGGGCCATGCGCTGACGCGGCCCGTGGTCGTCGAGCGTGCCGAGCCGGCGGCCGAGGGCATCGTCCGCCTGCGCCTGGTGGCGGCCGATGGCGGGACCCTGCCCCGCTGGTCGCCCGGCGCGCACATCGACGTGGAGTGCGGCGAAACGGGGCTGTCGCGCCAGTATTCGCTGTGCGGCGACCCCGACGATGCCCTTGCCTTCGAGATCGCCGTGCTGCTGGAGGCAGAGAGCCGGGGCGGCTCGGCTTGGATGCATGCCCATGCCCACGAAGGCGTCCGCCTGCGCATCCGCGGCCCGCGCAACCACTTCCGGCTCGACGAAGGGGCGAAGCGCCTGGTGCTGATTGCTGGCGGCATCGGCATCACGCCGATCAGCGCCATGGCGCGGCGGGCGCAGGCGCTGGGCATTCCCTACGACCTCCACTACTGCGGCCGTCGGCGCGCCACGATGGCGATGGTGGACGAGTTGCAGGCACTGCACGGCGAGCGGCTGCACCTGCACGCGGGCGACGAAGGCCGGCGGCTGGACCTGGCCGAACTGCTGCGCGTGCCGATGCCCGGCACGCAGGTCTATGCCTGCGGCCCCACGCGCCTGCTCGATGCGCTGGCTGCCCACACCGCCCACTGGCCCGAGGACAGCCTGCGCGTGGAGCATTTCGCCTCCACGCTCGGCACGCTGGACCCGAGCCAGGAGCATGGCTTCGACGCCGAACTGAAGGATTCGGGCCTGACCATCGCCGTGCGGGCCGACCAGACGCTGCTTCAGGCCCTGCGCGCCGCCAACATCGACGTGCAGAGCGATTGCGAGGAAGGCCTGTGCGGCTCCTGCGAGGTGACGGTCATCGAGGGGGACATCGACCACCGCGACCGCGTGCTGACCCGCGCCGAGCGCGAGGAGAACCGCAAGATGATGAGCTGCTGCTCGCGGGCCTGCGGGCAGAAGGTGGTCTTGCAGCTTTGAACCGGTCGCCGATTCAGCGTCCCTATTCCGCCGCCGGGCCCTGAATATCCATGGATCGACTGACGCTCAAAAAAGACGGCAAGCCCAAACGACTGATAACCAACTGTCAATGCAACAGTGAAGCTTAAAGAATTGTTCACGTAAGCTTCCTTGGCATGGAAAGCCCACTCCGAGTGAGCAATGCGGCGCACTACCATTCCCGGCTTTCCGGGAGTGCACTCATGAAGCCATGTGCTTTTAGGCTTTTTGACAAAAAGAAAATAGACGTCTTATTGGCGGTCGGCGCAGCGCGCAAACCGCTGGCAATTCTTCTGGGGGGCGCATTGATTTGCGGGGCCGCCGGCGCACAGATCGTGATCAGCGACAGCGGCGTGGCGCCGGCCAATCCCGGCGCATTGCTCGAAATGGACAGCAACAGCCGCGGTCTTCTGTTCACCCGTATTCCCCTGACCGACAGCAGCACCTGGGGCCTGGCGGGCAGCCAGCCCGTCGATGGCATGGTGGTCTACAACACCACCTCGGGCAATGGCCTGGCACCCGGGCTCATGGTGTGGACCAGCGGCCGATGGGTGAATGTGAACGACACGTCGTACCTCAACGTCAACGCCGGCGCCGCCGGCAATGCCTCGGCCGCCACATCGGGCGCCACCGGCACGGGCAGCATGGCGGTGGGGCCCGACGCCAGCGCCGCCGGGGGCCAGGCGCTGGCCGTCGGCCAGAACACCAGCGCAGCCGGCGCGGGCGCCGTCGCCGTCGGGCACAACGCGTCGGCCTCCGGTGCCGGGTCGGTGGCCCTCGGCGAATCCGCCACGGCCGACACCCCCAACAGTGTGGCCCTGGGCGCCGGCAGCCAGACCCGCCCGACCGTGGCCACGCCGGGCACGCGGATCGCCGGCAGCGACTACGCCTTCGCGGGCGGCAGCCCGGCCGGGGCGGTCTCGGTCGGGAGCAACGGCAGCGAGCGCCAGGTCCAGAACGTGGCGGCAGGCCAGTTGAGCCCCGCCAGCACGGACGCCGTCAATGGCAGCCAGCTCTACGCCACCAACCGTGCCGTGGAGGCCTTGAATGCGTCCACCGGGGTCCTGCAGAGCCGGGTCGACCGGCTGCAGGATCAGCTCAGCCGCCAGGGCTCCGCCCTGTCGGGCGGCATCGCGGCGGCTGCGGCGATGGCCGTCGTCACGCCGATGGACCAGCGGCGCTATCACCTGACCGGGTCGGTGGCGAGCTACAACGGCCAGGCGGGGGTGGGCATGAACCTCCTGCGTCGCTCGGACGACGGCCGCACGACGCTGCATGCCGGCGTCGGCTGGGGCACGGGCGGCAGCAAGGCCATCGCCCGGGTGGGCTTCGGCGTCTCCTTCGACTGATGGGCCGCAGATGGTCGCCGGAGGCCTCTTCTTCGACGCGACCGAGCCGGTCGCGGCTGCTCAGGCCGGCGCCGCCCGGTCCGTGCGGAGCAGCCGCTCGCCCTCCGCGCGCCACCAGTCGATGAAGGCCCGCAGGGCCGGCGAGGTCTGGCGCCGGCCCGGGTAGTAGAGCTGGAAGCCGGTGCCCGGCGGGCACCAGTCGTCCAGCACGGCCACCAGCCGGCCGCTGCGCAGGTGCGGCGCGGCCATCGCCTCGTAGACATAGGCCCAGCCGGCGCCGTCGAGCGCGGCCTGCAGCGCGAGCGGCTGGTCGTCGACCGTCAGCCGACCCGGCACGTCCAGCGCCACGCGCTCGGTGCCGCGGGCGAACTCCCAGTGATAGAGCTCGCCGTGCGGAAAGCGCTGGCGGATGCAGGGCCGGGCCAGCAGCGCCCAGGGGTCCTCAGGCGCGCCGTCCGCGGCCGCCAGCGCCAGCGTGCCGACCACCACGAAGCGCTGCGGACCGCCCATCGGCAGGGCCACCATGTCGCGCGGCACCGCCTCCTCGAAACGGATGCCGGCGTCGCAGCCGGCGCCCACGATGTCCAGGAAGCCATCCTGCGTCTGCAACTCCAGCGCGATGCGCGGGTGAGCGGCGAGGAAGGCGGACATGACCGGCTCCATGATCAGTTGTGCGGCGCTGCGGGGCATGTTCAGGCGCAGCAGCCCGGCGGGCTCGCCCGCGGCCTCGTGCGCGGACTGCCAGGCGGCCTCCAGCCCGTCGAGATGGGGTCGCAGACGTGCCAGCAGTTGCAGGCCGACGGCACTGGGCGCGACGCTGCGCGTGGTGCGCTGCACCAGCGGCTGTCCCAGCGCTTCTTCCAGCGCCCGCACCGACTGGCTCACCGCCGAGGGCGTGACGCCCAGGCGGGCGGCGGCGCGGCGATAGCTCTGCAGTTCGGCCACCGCGGCGAAGGCGCGCAGCTGGCGAAGGTCGGGTGGCGACGGCGTCATGGGGCCGGATTGTGAAGCGGCGCTGCATGGGCCATGCAGCCTGCGCTGGATTGCCACGCTGGCGCCTGCGGACGACGATGCAGACCTGTCCAGCGTGCTGGTGTGCGCGCCGCGCTGGCGTCAGTTCCATCCAGGCCGGTGCCTGGCCCGCCAGCCAGGGGGCCCGCCGTCTTTCTTCCATGAGGCTTTCATGAGCATCCGCCCCGCCCCTTCCGATCCCGTTTCTGCCGCACCGCGCCCGCTCGCCGGCCGCCCGGTCTTCCCCGTCGGCCTCGGCTGCATGGGCATGAGCGAGTTCTACGGCGCCACCGACGACGCCGAATCGCTTGCCACGCTGCGCGCCGCAGTCGACCTCGGCGTCCAGCATTTCGACACCGCCGACACCTACGGCTTCGGCCACAACGAGCAACTGGTGGGCCGCTTGCTCGCCGGCCTCGCCGCCGCCGACCGCCAGCGGCTGACCGTGGCCACCAAGTTCGGCATCGTGCGCGAGCCGGGCCGTTACGAGCGGCGCATCGACAACACGCCGGCCTACATCCGTGCGGCCTGCGAGGCCTCGCTGCGGCGGCTGGGCACGGACCGCATCGACCTCTACTACTGCCACCGGCGCGACACCGCAGTGCCCATCGAGGACGTGGCCGGCGCGATGGCGCAGCTGGTGGCCGAGGGCAAGGTGCGGGCCATCGGCTTCTCGGAGATCGGCCCGGAGAGCCTGCGCCGCGCCCATGCGGTCCATCCGGTGGCTGCGCTGCAGAGCGAGTTCTCCCTCTGGGAACGCGGGCTGGAGACCGAGCTGCTGCCGCTCACCCAGCAGTTGGGCGTCGCTCTCGTCGCCTACAGCCCGCTGGGCCGCGGCATGCTGACGGGCGCCCTGCCGGCAGCGTCGGAACTGGAGGAAGGCGACTTCCGCCGGGCCCTGCCCCGCTTCAACGGCGAAGCGGCCGAGGCCAACCGGCGGCAGGTGGAGGCCCTGAAGGCGCTGGCGGCGCAATGGGATCTGCCCGCCACGCAACTGGCCTTGGCCTGGGCGCTGCACCGCGGCCCCCACGTGCTGCCGATCCCGGGAGCGCGGCGGCAGACGCATCTGACGCAGAACGTCGGCGCCGCAGGCGTGGTGCTCGACAGCGCGCAGATGGCGGCGCTGGACCGGCTTTTCTCGCCCGGGTCGGCCGCCGGCGCGCGGTATCCGGATGCGGGCTGGGCCGGCATCGAGGGCGCCGACGGTTTGCCACGGTAGCCTCTGTTGCGGCGGAAGTCGGCGCCTTGGACCGCCCGCGACTCAGCGTCCTCCCCCGGCCGACGGCAGCGGCTCACGACTCCGCGGTGAAGCCGATCTTGCGCACCAGCGGACCCCAGCGCTCGGTCTGCGCCCGCTGCGATTCGGCCATCTCCTCCGGCGACGACACGGAGGCCACGAGACCCACGCCCGCCAGCGAGTCGACGACGGCACGGTTCGCCATGGCAAGGCGCAGGGCCTCGTTGGCGTTCTTCACCACACTGGCCGGCGTTCCCGCCGGTGCATAGAAGCCGAACCATTCCTCGCTGCTGAGCATCGGGAAGCCCTGCTCCGCAAAGGTCGGCACCTCGGGCGTGAAGACCGTCCGCCGCGGCCCCGAAGTGCCCAGCAGGCGCAACTTGCCGGCCTTGTAATGCGGCAGCAGATCGCCCGTCGTGGTGAACATCACCGGGATCTGGCCTGCCACCACATCGGCAATACCGGGCACGGCGCCCCGGTAAGGAACCTGGACCAGCGGCAGCTTGGATTCGAGCCCCAGCAGCGCGCCCAGGAAGTGCGAGGTCGAGCCCGCGGCCGGCGAGCCGTAGCTGGCGAACTGCGGATTGGCCCGGACCCAAGCCACGTAGTCCGGCAGCGTCTTGACCGACGCCGGAACCATCGGGCCGACGGCCATGGCCTGTGTGGTGGTGGCGGCGATGCCCACGGGCACGAAGTCGGCCACCGGGTCGTAGCCCAGCTTCTTGTAGACGAAGGGGAAGATCACCATGCACGAGTACGGCGTGCACAGCAGCGTCTGGCCATCGGGCGCCGCGCCTTTGACCGCCATGCAGGCGATCTGTCCGCCGGCGCCCGACCGGTTGTCCACGATGGCGGTCTCGGCAAAGCTGCCGCCCAATTTCTCGGCCACCCGGCGTGCCACCAGGTCGGTGGTGCCACCGGGGGCGTAACCCACGACGATCCGGGTGGACTTCAGGGGTGCGGGCTGCGCCCGTGCTGAAGTGATGGCCAGGGGCGGCAGCACCAGGGCGGCGGATCCGGTGGCGACGAGTCGGCGGCGAGTGAGCATGGAAACTCCAGGTTCAGGGTTGACGGAAATCGGACAGCCGCGCGTTCAGATGGCGCAGTACCCGCCATCGACCGGCAGCGTCACACCCGTGATGCAGGCAGCCTGGTCCGAGGCGAGGAAATGAACGGCATGGGCCACATCGGCCGGCAGGACCGTGCGATGGAGCGGCACGCGCTCCAGGAAGGCGGAGAGCGCCTTGGGATCGCGGCGGGTGCCTTCCGTCATGTCGGTTTCCGTGATGCCCGGCGCCACGGCATTCACCCGGACGCCGTCGCCGCCGAGTTCGAGCGCCAGGGCCTGGGTCAGCTGCTTCACGCCGCCCTTGGACGCGGTGTAGGCCGCCGAATTGCGCACGGCCACGAATGCGTGGATCGACGCCACATTGACGATGCAGCCACGCGTCTGCCGCAGTTGCGGCGCGAAGGCCCAGGCGGCGTGGAAGCATCCGTCGAGGTTGACGGCCAACGTGCGGCGCCAGTTGGCAAGGCTGCCGGGCTCGTCCAACGCGCTGCGCAGGAGGATGCCAGCGTTGCTGACCAGCACGTCGCAGGGCCCCAGGCGCGCGCGGGTCGCCTCGGCCGCCTCCTGCAGGGCCTCGGCCTGGGCGACGTCGCTCACGCATTCCAGCACCGGCACACCGGTCGCCTGGACCTGCGCCGCCGCCTCGCGCAGCCGAGCGCCATCCACGTCCACCATGGCGATGGCCGCACCCTCGCGCGCAAAGCGATGCGCCACGGCCAGGCCAATGCCCTGCGCGGCGCCGGTCACGACGACGACGCGACCTTCGAGGGATCCGGGAGACCCGGCCATGTCCGACATCCGCTTCAGGCTGCCAGGAAGGCCAGCGTCCGCGTGCGCGCGAGTGCAGCGGCCTCGGCGTCGAAATGCTCGCCGCCCGGGCGGGCGAAGGCGTGGTCGCAACCCGTGTAGACGTGGGCCGGCATCCGGTCCTGCAGCGCTGCCCGCGCCAGGATGGTCTCGCGTGCTGCGGGCGGCACGAACCCGTCGAGCTCCGCGATGTGAAGCAGGCAAGGGGCCGCATCGACGCGCTGGGCCGGCAGCAGATCCTCCAGACCGACGCCGTAGTAGCTCACGGCTGCAGCGATCGGCGTGGACAGCGCCATCATCACGGCCAACCGTCCGCCCAGGCAGTAGCCAAGCGCGCCGACCTTGTCGCCGCGGCCCTGGGCCTGGAACCATTGGCGCGCGGCATCCAGGTCGTGGACGGCGCGTTCGAAGTCCATGCCCTGCATGAGCGCAATGCCCTGCTGGAACTGCGCGGGCACGCGGGGATCCAGCCGCACGCCCGGCTGCTGCCTGGCGAACAGATCCGGGCACAGGACCTCGAAGCCCTCCAGGGCCCAGGCCTGTGCGGCCTGCTCCATGGCATCGTTGATGCCGAAGATCTCCTGGATCAGCACCAGGGGACGCCCGGTGCCGGAGGCGGTGGGCACGTGGAGGGCAGGCAATGAAAAGCCGTCGCCGGCGGGGATCTGGATGAGTTGCATGTCGTGTTCCTTTGGATGGATGAGCGCCTCAGGCGGGTGCCCGATGGCTTTTGAGTTCGATGGAAATGAGTGCCGGGTTGTGGATGGAGCGCACGTACTCGATCAGCACATCCCCCGGTGCATAGAGCCATGCCTGCACCTGGAGCCCAGGCGCACCTTCGGGCAGGCCCAGCGCAGCGGCGGCGTCTGCATTCAGCGCACAGGCCGAGACGCAGTGCCGGATGCTGTGCACCGCAAGCCCGTACACCTTCTCGACGAGCGTGTAGACGCCGTCGACCTCCTCGGCCAGGAAGGGCGTGATGCCCGCGTATTTGTTGTCGACATAGACACGGGTCCAGGTGCACGGCGTGCTGGCTCCCTGCATGTGGCGGACACCGTCGATCGCGAGCCAGTAGCCGGTGCTGCTCGGCACGCCGACGAGGCCGGTGTCGGGCTCTCCCTTGACCGTGGCATGGCCATGGATACGCATGGCAGTCTGGCCAGCCAGCCTCAGGGCGTGTTCGAGGCCGTCCATCTGCTGCACGTAGGCATCGGCCATCGCAGCGGCGATGACTTTGGTTCCTACCTTACGTACACGCTGGACCACCCCACCCTTTTCGAGGATGTCGAGCGCCTGCCGAAGCGTGACGCGGCTCACCCCAAGCTCCTGTGCAAGATCGATTTCCTTGGGCAAAACGGTGCCGACGGAGCGCACGCCAGACTTGATCTGCTCGAGCAGCGTCACGCTGACCTGCCGGTACAGCGGTTCACTCGCGAAACTTGATCTGGTCTTTTTCATAAGGTACTAACCTAATAATAGATGGGATGAGGTTGCGCGCGCAAGCGCTTTGATGCGGCGCACGCATGCAGCAGCGATGGAGCGCCGGGCGGCGCTACGCCGAGGATTCGAACCGAGCGGTGCGGAAACTGCGCAAAACAGTGCGCGCCGCGCCTGCAAAGGGCAGCGACACAAAGAGGCGTGGGAGGGAGCAGTCTGCGCAGCGGCTCCCGCCACGCAACGCGAGCCGCAGGGAAATGCCGGGCGTGCCGGGCGGGAATGCCTTCGAACCGATGCCCGGATGCGGCCGCTGCAGGATGGGCTTCGGCAGCCTCGCGCCGCCTGTGGCGCTGACCCGGGCGTCAGCCCTTCTGCACCATCCGTATCACGCTGGAGAAGTCCAGCGCACCATGCCCCGCCAGGCTGTGCGCCGCATAGAGGCTGCGCGCCAGCCCGCCCAGCGGCGTGCTGGCCTTGACGGCCATGGCGTTCTCCTGCGCCAGGCCCAGGTCCTTGAGCATCAGGTCGGTGCCGAAGCCACCGGCGTAGCCCTTGGAGGCCGGGGCGGTCTCCATCACGCCGGGCAGCGGGTTGTACTTCTCCAGCGCCCAGTTGCCGCCGGAGCTGCGGCGCATGATCTCGGAGAGCACCTTCGGATCCAGCCCGTTGGCCACGCCCAGGGCAATGGCCTCGGAGGTGCCGATCATCAGGATGCCCAGGAGCATGTTGTTGCAGATCTTGGCCGTCTGGCCGGCGCCGGGGCCGCCCGCGTGGAAGATGTTGGCGCCCATCTTCTCCAGCACCGGCCGGGCCCGGGCCAGGTCGGCCTCGCTGCCGCCCACCATGAAGGTCAGCGTGCCGGCGATGGCGCCGCCCGTGCCGCCGGACACCGGCGCGTCGATGACGGCGATGCCGCGCGCGGCGCCGGCCTCGGCCACCTGGCGCGAGGTGGCAGCGGCGATGGTGCTCGAATCGATGACCAGCGTGCCGGGCGCGATCTGCGCCAGCAGGCCGCCCTCGCCAAGGTAGAGCGATGCCACATGGGCGCTGGCCGGCAGCATGCTGACCACCACCTCGGCCCCGCTCACTGCGGCGGCGGCCGACGCGGCAATGGCCACGCCCTGGGCCCGCAGCGCATCGCACGCGGCGGCCGACAGGTCGAAGGCGCTGACGGCATGGCCGGCCTTGTGCAGATTCAGGGCCATGGGGCCGCCCATGTTGCCGAGGCCGATGAATGCGATCTTCATGTGTGTCTCCTTGGATGTCTTGGGTGATGTCAGCGGACGAGAAGGCCGGCCTGCGGGTGCGGTGGTCGGTGCTGGTGCCTTGGGAGCAAGCGCGGCGGCTGCGGAGGAGCCGCCCACCGCCGCTCAGCGCAGCGGCACCAGCTCCGGCGCCATGTCGCCGCGCTCGCGCAGGTGGTCCTGCACGAACTCAGGGGTGATTTCTTCCAGCGTGGCCGGCTGCCACTTGGGGTTGCGGTCCTTGTCGACCAGCACGGCGCGGATGCCTTCGGCGAAGTCCTTGTGCGCGCAGAAGCCCAGCGAAGCCCAATATTCCAGCCGGAACACCTCCGCCAGCGACATGCGGGGCACACGGCGCCAGAGTTCCCACGACAGCGCGATGGAACTGGGCGCGCCCTTGGTGAAGGCGGCGGCAGCGTTCTGCAGCCAGGCGTCGTCGGCCTTCACGGCACGCAGCCGCTTGGCGATGTCCAGCAGGTCGTCGCCGGCCATCAGCGACTCGATGGTGTCGTAGTGCTCGCGCAGCTTCGACGGCAGGCGCGGCGCATCCTCGACCGCGGTGGCGAGGATGCGGGAGAGCAGCGCGCGGTCGGCCTCGCCCTGCCCTTGCCAGGCCGTGGCGCCGATGGCCTCCAGCACCTGGGGTTTGCGTGCCTGCGGCACCAGCACGTCGGCCAGGCCTGCAAAGATGGCATCGGCGGCGTTGATCTGCGCGGCCGTCAACGCCAGGAAGAGGCCCGTGCGCCCCGGCGCGCGGCGCAGGAACCAGCTGCCACCCACGTCGGGGTACAGGCCGATGTTGATCTCGGGCATGGCGATGCGGCTGCCTTCGGTCACCACGCGGTGCGAGGCACCCACCATCAGGCCGACGCCGCCGCCCATGACGATGCCGTGGCCCCAGCACAGGAAGGGCTTGGGGAAGGTGTGGATCAGGTGGTCGAGCTCGTATTCCTCGGCGAAGAAGCGCTCGGCGTATTCGTTGCGGCGCTCGCCGCAATCCAGCAGCGTCTGGTAGAGCTGGCGCAGGTCGCCGCCGGCGCAGAAGGCTTTTTCGCCCGCGGCCTGCAGCAGCACGCCGACGACCTGGTCGTCGGCCGCCCATTCGCGAAGTTGGGGCGTGAGCAGCCGCACCATGTCGACGGACAGCGAGTTGAGGGACGCCGGCGCATTGAGCGTGGCGACGCCGAAGCGTCTGCCATTGGCGGTGGGCAGGGAATCGAAGAGGACGACAGGTTCGGTCATGGGCGGGGAGCTTAGCGACGCAGGGCGCGCGGCGATATCAAGGACGGGACTGCAGTGGGATTCGTTTGGCGGCTCGGCGAGGCGTGACTGGACGTCAGCGCAGATCCGCATCGCCATCGAGCAGCTTGCGCGCGACGATGAGCCGCATGATCTCGTTGGTGCCTTCCAGGATCTGGTGCACGCGCGCATCGCGCAGCAGGCGCTCCAGCGGAAAGTCGCCCAGGTAGCCATAGCCGCCGTGCAGTTGCAGGGCCTCGTTGCAGACGGTGAAGCCGGCGTCGGTCGCAAAGCGCTTGGCCATCGCGCAATAGGTGCTGGCATCGGCATGGCCGGCGTCGAGCTTGCTGGCGGCCAGGCGCACCATCTGCCGGGCGGCGACCAGCTCTGTGGCCATGTCGGCCAGCTTGAACTGCAGGGCCTGGAAGCTGGCCAGCGGCTTGCCGAACTGCTGGCGCTCGTGCAGGTAGCGCCGCGCCGCATTCAATGCGCCCTGCGCGGCGCCCACCGAGCAGGTCGCGATGTTGATGCGGCCGCCGTCCAGCCCCTTCATGGCGATGCGGAAGCCCTCGCCCTCCTGGCCCAGCAGGTGGTCCGCCGGGATGCGCACGCCGTCGAAGTCGATGGTGCGGGTGGGCTGGCTGTTCCAGCCCATCTTGTGTTCCTTCTTGCCGTAGCGGATGCCGGGCGCGTCGGCCGGCACGGCGAAGGCAGAGATGCCCGACGGCCCGGCGCCGCCGGTGCGGGCCATGAGCACCAGCACGTCGGTCGAGCCCGCGCCGGAGATGAAGGCCTTGCCGCCGTGGATGGCGTAGTGGTCGCCGTCGCGCTCGGCACGGGTCTTGAGCGAGCCGGCGTCCGACCCAGCGCCCGGTTCGGTCAGGCAATACGAGGCCAGCTTGCGGCCGGCGGTCAGGTCTTCGCCCCAGTGCGCGCAAACGGCGTCGGTGCCCCAGGTGCCGAGCATCCAGGTCGCCATGTTGTGGATGGTGATGAAGGCCGTGGTCGAGGGGTCGACCGCAGCCATCTCTTCGAACACCAGCGCCGCATCCAGCCGCGGCAGGCCCAGCCCGCCGATGCGCTCGGGCGCATAGAGGCCGCAGAAGCCCAGTTCGCCGGCCTTGGCAATGGCCTCGCGCGGGAAGATCGCTTCGCGGTCCCACTGCGCGGCATGGGGCGCGAACTCGCTGGCGGCGAAGTCGCGGGCAGTGTCGGCGAAGGCGCGTTGTTCTTCGGTCAGTTCAAAGTCCATGGTGCTTCTTGTCTCTCTTGGCGCTTGGACGGCTTGTTTGTGCCGCGTTGTCTCGGCTTGGTCTGCTCAGGTGCGCAATTGACTGGCTGTGCGTTCTCGGTCGGCGCAATTTGTACGGTGGGGGCGGCGCGCGAGAACCGGCCCGCCGCGGGCTCGGAGTGAGGCGGTCGGCACTGCGTGCCGACTCCGCTGCGATGCTCCCGAACCCGGCCCGCGGCAGAACTCGCTACGCGCTGGCACGCTGCGCTCAAACAACTGCCGCGAGTCAGTTCACGAAGCAGGCCTGTCCTTCGGCAGGCCTGCGGCCGGGTTCGCTGCGCTTCTCGCCGCCTCACACATCGCCCACGGCGGGCCGGTCCTCGCGCGCAGGGACGCTGCGCATCATCGTGCCGGCACGGGCGTCCGCGCCCGACATCACCTGCCGGTTGGCCGCATGTGCCACCGACGCCGCAACCCCTGCCCGCCACGGATTGCAGCCTACGCCGTCGCCCGACCTTGGATGTCCAGAACACCTTCGGCATGGCGCGCGACGGACGTGACGCGCCGACGCCATCGCCTGGGGCCGCCGCGACGCCCGCCATGCCCAGAACGGTCACACCGACACAGACGTGTCGACACCGGGATTCGCGCGCAGCTTCGGTTCCGGCCCGGGCGGCGGTGGGTAACGCGGTGTGCGCCTGTGAGGCGCCGAGAAGCGCAGTGCATCCGGCCGCAGGCCTGCCGAAGGACAGGCCTGCTTCTTGATCTGACTCGCGGCGTTTGTTTGAGCGGAGCTGCCGCAGGCAGCGCAGCGAGTTATGCCGCGGGCCGGGTGCGCGAGCATCGCAGGGGAGTCGGCACGCAGTGCCGACCGCCTCACTGAAGCACGCCGCGTTACCCACCGCCGCCCGGGCCGGCGCGCCCGCCTCGAACACCGAGCGCACCACGACCGGAGACATGGCAACGGTACTCACACAGTCGGACTTACAACGAGCACCGGGCCCCAGCACCAAGTTCACTTCAACGAAATCGTCGTATTGACCCCCTGCGACACCGTCGAGTCGTCGAACCACCGCGCCGTCACCGTCTTGGTCTGCGTGTAGAACAACACCACCTGCTTGCCGTAAGGCCCCAGGTCCCCCAGCTTCGAGGCCCGCGATCCCGTGAACGAGAACAGCGGCACCGGCACCGGGATCGGCACGTTGATGCCCACCTGTCCCACGTCGATGTCCTCCTGGAACTTGCGCGCCGCCGCGCCCGACTGCGTGAAGATCGCCGTGCCGTTGCCGTTCGGATTGGCGTTGATGAACTCGATCGCCTCGTCCAGCGACGACGCTTCGGCCAGGCACAGCACCGGCCCGAACACCTCCTGGTCGTAGATCGACATGCCCGGCTTCACGCCCGAGAAGACCGTCGGCCCGACGAAGTTGCCCTTCTCGTAGCCGGCCACCTGCGGGTTGCGGCCATCCAGCTCCAGCGTGGCGCCATCGGCCACACCGCGCTCGATCAGCCCCACCACCCGGTCGCGCGCCGCGCACGACACCAGCGGCCCCACGTCCGTGCCCTTCTCCGTGCCGGCGCTCACCTTCAGCGTCTTGGCCTTCTCCACCAGCTCGGGAATCCAGCTTTGCGCCTCGCCCACCAGCACCGCCACCGACACCGCCATGCAGCGCTGGCCCGCGGCACCGAAGGCCGCGCCGGCCAGCGCATTGAGCGTCTGCTCCTTGTTGGCGTCAGGCATCACGATGGCGTGGTTCTTCGCGCCCATCATGCATTGCACCCGCTTGCCGGCCAGCGTGGCGCGGTTGTAGACATGCGTGCCCACCTTGGTCGAGCCCACGAAGCTGATCGCCTTGATGTCGCGGTGGTCGCAGATGGCGTTGACCACCTGCTCGCCGCCGTGCACCACGTTCAGCACGCCGGGCGGCACGCCCGCCTCCAGCGCCAGCTCGACCAGGCGCATCGTCACCATCGGGTCCTGCTCGCTCGGCTTGAGCACGAAGGTGTTGCCCGTGGCGATGGCCATCGGGAACATCCACAACGGGATCATGGCCGGGAAGTTGAAGGGCGTGATGCCGGCGCACACGCCCAACGGCTGCAGCAGCGTGTACGTGTCCACGCCCCCCGCCACGTTGTTGGCCAGTTCGCCCAGCTGCAGGTTGCCGATGCCGGCCGCATGCTCCACCACCTCCAGGCCGCGGAACACATCGCCTTCGGCGTCCGGCAGCGTCTTGCCCTGCTCGGCCGTGAGGATGGCGGCCAGCTCGCCCATGTGCTCGCGGATCAACTGCTGCAGCTTCAGGAAGATGCGCGCCCGCTGGCCGATGGCCGTCTTGCGCCAGGTCTTGAAGGCCTTCTGCGCCGCGGCGACGGCGGCGTCCACCTCGTCGGGCGTGGCGAAGGGCACGCGGGCCAGCACCTCCTGGGTGGCGGGGTTGACCACGTCGCGCCATTCGGTGCTGCGGGATTCGACGAACTCGCCGCCGATCAGCAGTTTGACGGTGGGCACCCGCGATGCGGGCGTGGGGGTGGCAGTCATGGCTTGTCTCCAGATGGGGCGGCGCTTGTGCCGCCGATGTGATCCGCCGCAGGATAGCTTTGCACTTTTGCCCCAGCAATAGACAAAAATTCGCGTCGCCTTTGCAAAATTGCAGACCATGGACTGGGACAACCTGCGCTACTTCCTCGAACTCGCCCGCGCCGGCACGCTGATGGCCGCGGCGCGCCGGCTGGCGGTGGACCACACCACCGTCGCGCGCCGCATCCAGGCGCTGGAAAAAGCCCTGGGCGCCGCCCTCTTCACGCGCGAGGCCGGCGGACATCGGCTGACCGAGGCCGGCCGGCAACTGCAGCCCCAGGCCGAGGCCATGGAGGCCGCCTTTCACGCGGTCGAGCGCACCAGCCCGGCCCTGGCACCGCAGGAAGGCCTGTCGGGCACCGTGCGCGTGGGCGCCACGGAAGGCTTCGGCACGCGGGTGCTGGCACCCGCGCTGGCCGCATTCGCCGCAGGCCATCCGCGCCTGACCATCGACCTGCTCGCCTTGCCGCGCCTGCTGCAGCTGTCGCGGCGCGAGGCCGACATCGTGATCGCGCTGGAGCGCCCGGCGCGGGGCTCGGTGGTGGCCACGCGGCTCACGGACTACAGCCTGCGCCTGTACGCCTCGCACGACTACCTGGCGCGCCATGCGCCCATCTCGCGCCGCGAGGACCTGCGCGGCCACGCCTTCGTCAGCTACGTGGACGACCTGCTCTTCTCCAAGGAGCTACGCTTCCTGGGCGAGTTGCACCGGCCCGATGGCTTCTCGCTGCGCAGCACCAGCGTGCTGGCCCAGCACGAGGCGGCGGCCGCCGGCGCCGGCATTGCCGTGCTGCCGGCCTTCGTCGCCGAAGGCGACGCGCGGCTGGCGCCCGTGCTGCCGGCGTTGGCGCGTTTCACGCGCACCTTCTGGATGTCGATGCCCGCTGAAGGCAAGCAGCAGCCGCGCATCCTGGCCGTGTGGAACCTGCTCAAGACCGTGGCAGAACGGGAGCAGACCCGGCTTCTGCCACCCGCGGCCTGATCAGCGCAGCACCACGCGGGGCGGCGACATCTGCACCTGGTTGCGGCCACTGGTCTTGGCGGCATAGCAGGCGGCGTCGGCGGCGGCCACCCAGTCCTGGGCCGTGCGGATGTCGGGCGTCAGCTCGGCCACGCCGATGCTGGCGCCCACGCGCAGCTCCTGCTCTTCCCACGGCACGACGATCTCCTGGACGGCCGCGCGGATGCGCTGGGCCACCGCCAGAGCCGCCATGCCGCTGCACTGCTCCAGCAGCAGCGCGAACTCGTCGCCGCCCAGCCGCACCACCAGGTCGCCCGAACGCGACTGCGCCGCAATGGCCTGCACCACCTGCTTGAGCACCTCGTCGCCGGCCAGGTGGCCGGCCGTGTCGTTGATGGGCTTGAAGTGGTCGAGGTCGATGAAGATCAGCACCGCGGGGCTGAACAGCTCCCGGTTGCCCATCACGCGCGCAATGCGCTGGTCGAAGAACATGCGGTTGGCCGCACCGGTGAGCGGGTCGTGCCGGCTCTGCCACTCCAGGCGCTGGCGCACCAGCTTCTGCTCGGTGACGTCGGCCACCGTCCAGATCTCGCCCAGCGACAGGTCGTCCCAGTCCACCGGCCGGCTGCGCAGGTTGGCCCAGAAGCCCAGGCCGTCGCTGCGCCGCAGGCGCCAGTCGCCGCCATAGGGCACGCCCAGCGCGGCGGCGCCGCGCGCGGCCTGCAGGAAGCGCTGGAAGCCATCGGCTTCCTCGAACAGCTCGTGGGCGGCGCGTCCCAGCATCTGCGGCGCGTCATTGCCGAACAACCGGCAGCATTCGGCGCTGGCCAGCTCGACCACGCCCTCGCGCACGAAGGCCACGCCCACGGGCGCGGCGGCGAGCACGGCGCGCAGGCGTGTCTGGATCTCGGCGTGGGCATGGGCCAGCCCGGCCTGTTCGGTGGCCCACAGCCGAAGCAGGGTGGACAACTGGCCCAGTTCGCCCGCACCGCCCGGCCACCCCATGCCCGGCTGCGCATCGGCCATGGGCGCGGTGAGCCGCTGCACGCGCCGCACCAGGCGGCCCAGCGGCCGCAGGCGCCAGACGATCCACGCGCAACTCAACAGGCCGGCCAGCAGTACGGCGCCGAGGGTCCATTGCAGCGTGTGCTCGAGTTCGTCGTCAAGCCCCCCCTGCAGGCCCGAGACCGGCCGGGCCTGCCAGATGAGCCACGGCGTCTCCGACACGGGCACGGCCGCCACCACCTGTCCACCGGCCACGGTGACGAAGCCTTCGGTGAGGCGCGGGCTGCCCTGCGCCCGCCAGGCCTCGAAGGCCTCCGCGAAGCGCGCCTCCCGCGACAGCGGCAGGCGCTGCAGGGCCAGGCCACCGTCGTGGCTCAGGATCTGGCCCTGGTCGTCCGTGACCACGCGCACGGCCCCGGGCAGCCGTCCCACGGCCATGCGGCCGACGTCGCCGCTGTCCAGGCGCAGCACACCCGCCACCACCGCGACCACGCGCTGCCCATCCATCACCGGCAGCGCCATCACGATGGACACGCGGCCCGTGTTGCGCCCGGCGATGGGCTGCGACAGCACAGGCTTGTGGGTGCGCATCACCTCCTGGAAGTAGGACCGGTCGTCCATGGGGCCGATGGCCGGCATGACCTGGACGCCATGCTCATCGGCACGTGCCAGCGGCTGGCCGAGCGCATCGATCAGGAAGGAGGCGGAGAAGACGGTGCCCAGGCTCGACGCGAGCACGGTGAAGCGCTGTGCGCGCTCCTCGTCGCTGGCCGCGGGCTGGAGCATGCGCGCCGTGCCGGCCAGCGCGGCTTCGCGCTGGTGCTGCAGGCTGGACATGGCCTCGGCCGTGGCACGCGTGCTGGCGCGCTGATGGTCTTCGTCGCTCACGCGCGCGATGCGCTGCGCCAGGTGCGAGACGGCCAGCCAGATGGCCACGCTGGCCGCCACGGCCAGCAGGGCTACCACGGCAACCAGGCTGGCGCGCAGGCGCCATGCCACGTCGTCGAAGGCCGGCATGGCGGCCTGCCCACGGGCCGGCGTCTTCCTGCCCAGGCGAGGCATCAGGCGGCGGACGGTCGTCACGGCGGGAGCGCTTTGTTCATGGCGGGCGCATTGTCCGACGGCGGCTTCCACAGCGGCTGTCTTTCGTAGGCGTCGATCCAGCCGAAGACCTCCGCTGCCGGCATGGGCCGAGCAATGCCGAAGCCCTGCGCCAGGTGGCAGCCCAGGGCCAGCAGCGCCTCGCCGTGCTCGCGGGTTTCCACACCCTCGGCGGTGACCTCCAGACCGAGGGCGCGGGCCAGCGAGATCACGCCCTGCAGGATGGCGCGGTCCTGCGGGTCGGTGAGCACGTTGCGCACGAAGGACTGGTCCAGCTTGAGACCGCTGACCGGCAGCCGCCGCAGGTAGGTCAGCGAGGAATAGCCGGTGCCGAAGTCATCCATCACCACGTCCACGCCCAGCTGGCGGCAGGACTCGATGAAGCTGGCGGCCAGGTCGATGTCGCGGATGGCGCTGGTCTCCAGGATCTCCAGCACCAGGGCGCCGGCATGTCGCTCGGGAAAGCGCTCCAGCAGCGCGGACAGCCGCCGCACCACATCCGCCCGCATCAGCAGCCCGGCGCTGATGTTGACGCTGACCGACAGCCGGCGACCCTGCGCGGCCCACTGCCGCACCGCCTCGATGGCGGCGCCGATGGCCCATTCGCCCAGCTGCTCCGACAGTTCGTGATCCTCGATGGTGGGCACGAACTCGGCCGGCATCAGCACGCCGCGCTGCGCGTGGTTCCAGCGGCTGAGCGCCTCCATGCCCACGATGGTGCCGCGCTGCATGTCGACCTTGGGCTGGAAGACGAGGAAGAACTCGCCCGCGTCCAGCCCCTCGGCGATGCGCTGGCGCTGCTGGGCCAGACGCTGCTCGTGCGCATGCTCCTGCGCGTCGAAGAAGTTGACCTGCCCGCCCCCGGCCCGCTTGGCACCGAAGGCGGCCTGGCGGGCCTGGCGCAGCAGCACCTCGATGGACGGGCCTTCCTGCTCGCGCAGCGCCACGCCGACGCTGGCCCCCACGGTCAGCGGCTGGCCGTGGACCTGGAAGTCGTCGCCCAGCCGGCCGAGGCAGTACTCGAGGATGCCCTGGCATTCCGGCCAGCCCGCGTTGGGCAGCACGGCCGCGAACTCGTCGCCGCCCACCCGGGCCAGCGCCGCGTCTTCGGGCAACCCCAGTTCCAGCCTGTGCACGACCTCCAGCAGGACGGCGTCGCCGCCAGAGGGGCCGAAGCGCCCGTTGATCTCCCGGAAGCGGTCCAGGTCGAGGTAGATGACGGCCAGCCGGGCCAGCGGCACGCTGCGCTCGGCCGACAGCTCGGGCAGCGATGGCAGGCGGCCCGGCAGGCGGGTCAGCGGATCCAGGCGGTGCAGCACCTCGGTGCCCGGGCCGCGGCTGGCTGTCCACAGCACGCTGCCGTCCTCTGCGCGTTCGCCGCGCAATTCGACCTGCACGCGGCCCTTGGGCGTGCGAAGGCCCACCCAGCAGGCCGGGCCGGGCCCCTTGGCAGGCACCTCGGCCTCCTCGAAGCCGCGCTCGCCGGCGGCCAGCAGGGTCTTGGCCTTGATGCCGGGTTCGGCCGCGCCGCAGGTCAGCGCCTGGGCCGCGGCATCCGCCCAGCGAAGCTCCCCCGCCACGGTGCGAAAGTGGCAGACCGCCGGCCGGGGAAGACGGTGGGGCATGGTGTGGGGGAAGAAGGGCCGGTGTTCAGCGCAGAGGGCGGCGACGGCGTCCGGCGGGCGCCTCAGAGGGGCCGGCGCTGCGCCGGGCCCTCCGACTCGTAATGGCGGGCCTTGTCCTCGTACATGGCGCGGTCGGCGGCCTGCAGCGCGTTCTCGAGCGACTCGCCCGCCTGGCAGGTGGCGGCGCCCATGGCGAAGCTCAGCAGGTGACCGGAGGGGCCGCCGTAGAACTGGTTGTTGAGGTCCACCAGGGTGGTCAGGTGCTCGCGCACGCTGCGCACGCCGCGCTCGTCGGTGTCGGGCATCAGCACGATGAATTCGTCGCCGCCCACCCGGGCCACGCACGCGGGCGCGTCCACCAGCTTGGCCAGCACCTCGCCCGCGCGGCGCAGCAGGGCGTCGCCGGCGGCATGGCCGACCTGGTCGTTGACCTGCTTGAGGCCGTTCATGTCGAGCGCAAGGATGGACACGGGCCAGGGGCCCTTGCGCGTCAGGCGCAACAGTTCCTCGGTGTAGAAGGTGCGGTTGCGCAGTTGCGTGAGCACATCGTGCGTGCCCAGGTATTCAAGGTAGGCCTCGGCGCGGCGGCGCGCGGTGATGTCGACCAGCGAGAGCAGCACCAGGTCCCAGTTGTCCTGCCGGTCGGGCAGGATGGAGAACTGCATGTAGATGTAGACCGGCTCGCCGCCCAGCGTGTAGTTGACCACCTCGCGCTGCTGCAGCGTCTTGCCGTCCCAGAGGTCGCGCAGCTGCTCGGCGAAGGAGTCGTGCATCTCTCCGCGGAACACCTTGGGCAGGTTGCGCAGCAGCGTGGCCTTGTCGGGCGCGCCCAGCATGCGTAGCGTCTCCTCGTTGACGTCGAGCACGCGGATCTCCTGCACGCAGCGGCCGACGAACTCGGGGTGCACCTTGAGGAAGGTACCGAAGTCGCGGATGCCCTGCGCCCGCACCCCGTCGAGCAGGCGCTTGACGCCGCTGAAGTCCTCCACCCACAGCGACACGGGCGAGCGCTCGAAGAGGCCACGCGCGTAGCGCTCGCTGGCTTCGCGCAGCTTCTCGGCGCGTACGCGGGCGGTGATGTCGTCGAGCGAAATGAGCGCTCGCGACCAATCGGCCTCGTGGCCAGGCAGGATGCGGATGCGTACCGTGACGTCCAGCCGCCGACCGTCGAGGGCATAGTTGACCGTCTGGTTCTCGATCTCGGTGCGTCCGTCCCAGAACTGCGCGAGTTCGTGGATCACCCGGTCAGACATGTCGTCCCGGAAGATTTCCGGCAGGCGCGAGACCAGTTCATCCTGGCTGGCGGCAGCGAACAGGCTCAACGTCTTCTGGTTGACCTGCAGCACGCGGATGCTGGCCATGCAGGCCGCCCGGCGCGACGGGTCGGCCTGGAGATATTCGACGAGGTCGATCACGCCCTCGCTGCGCCACTGATCGAAAAGCTGCTTGAGTCCGCTGTAATCCTCGAGCCAGAGCGAGACTGGCGCAAGATCGAACATGGTTTGGAAATCGTCGGAAGACGTCATGGCGGCGGACGCGTGAGACAGCGCCGGATGCTATCAGCAGCCGGGCCGGTCGAGGGCCTCGGCAACTGCGAAAGCAGGCCGGGAACGGCGCAGGAAAACCCGGGAAGGACTCGCTCAGGCGTCGACGTCGCGGTCGGCCTCGGCCGCCGATTCGTGCGCCAGCGCCTGCGGCGTCAGGGCGATGTGCCCGCCCCCCTCGTCGTCCAGGAACTCGACGATGTCCGGAAAGCGTTGCAGAAAGGCCTTGAAGCTGCGGCAGCCCAGCATGCCTTCGTCGAAGGCCGGCATCATGCGCTTCATCAAGGACTTGAGCGCGCCACAGTGCACGCGGTTCTCGCCCTGGCGGGCGATGATCTGGGTCACGGCCTTGACCAGCGCCTCCCGCGCGAGCTCCACGGTCAGCACCGTGGGGCCGCTATCGGCGGGCTCGCCCGGCTCGCCGCCCTCGCCCTGCCCTTCCATGGCCAGTACCGAGGCCGCCACCGCCTCGCTGGCCTGACGCAGCTTGAGCAGCGCGCCATAAAACTTGAACTCGTTGCAGCTCGCCACCCAGTAGCGGTTGCTGTTGCCCTCGACCCCCACGCCGCCGATGAAGCGGCCGGCCTGCTTGACCTTCTGGGCCAGGCTGATGAAGTCGCTGTCGCACGAGACCACCACGACGTGCGTGATGTGGGGGTGCGTGTGCAGGTCGGACAAAGCGTCCAGCGCCATGCGGATGTCGGCGCTGTTCTTCATGTTGGCGCCGCGCGGGAAGAGCTGGATCAGGTCGATGCCGGCGCCGTTCAAGGCATCGCGGTAGCGCGAGAAGAACTGCCAGTTGGCGTACGCGCGGTTGATGATGACGTCGCCCAGCGAGGCGGCGTAGTCGACGATGGCATCGACTTCCGCCACGGGCATCTGGACCGTGAGCCGGTGTTCGCGGTAGTAGTCCTGGCCGTTCTGCTGGTCGGTCAGGACCGCGTGCAGGTTTTCGAAGTCCCAGTACAGGGCCACCTTGGGCGCCTGCACACCGGCGCCGGTCCATTCACTCATCGATTGACTTTCACTGCAGGAGCTTGACTCCCGTCTTGGCTTGCACGGCGTCGAAGCTGACGCCATCGGCCAGCTCGACCACCTTCAACCCTTCGGGGGTGACGTCGAGCACAGCCAGGTCGGTAATGATACGGTCCACCACCCCCACGCCCGTCAGCGGGAGTGTGCATTGCGGCAGGATCTTCAGATCTTCCGTGCCGTCCTTCTTGCGGGCCACGTGCTCCATCAACACGATCACGCGCTTGACACCGGCCACCAGGTCCATGGCGCCGCCCATGCCCTTGACCATCTTGCCGGGGATCATCCAGTTGGCCAGATCGCCCTTCTCGCTGACCTGCATGGCGCCCAGGATCGACAGGTTGATCTTGCCGCCGCGGATCATGGCGAAGCTCTCGTGGCTGCCGAAGATGGACGAGCCCGGCAGCGTGGTCACGGTCTGCTTGCCGGCGTTGATGAGGTCGGCGTCCACCTGGTCTTCCGTTGGGAAGGGCCCGATGCCGAGCATGCCGTTCTCGCTCTGCAGCCAGACTTCCTTGTCGCCGACGAAGTTGGCCACCAGCGTCGGGATGCCGATGCCGAGATTGACGTAGAAGCCGTCTTCCAGCTCCTTGGCCGCGCGAGCGGCCATCTGGTCTTGGGTCCAGGGCATGGGGAACTCCTCTTTTACTTGCTGGCGTTGTTCTTGACGGTGGCGGGCACTTCCGTGCCGGCGGCCGCCTGCGCGATCACGGCCTGGGCCTCGACCTTGGCGGCGGCGGCATCGACGGGCGCGGCGGCGCTGACGGTGCGCTTCTCGATGCGCTTCTCGGGCGTGGCATTGAGCACGATGCGGTGCACGTAGATGCCGGGCAGGTGGATGTCGTCCGGTGCCAGTTCGCCCACCTCGACGATCTTCTCGACCTCGACGATGCAGACCTTGCCGGCCATCGCGGCGGCCGGGTTGAAGTTGCGGGCCGTCAGTCGGAAACGCAGGTTGCCGGACTTGTCGGCCACGTCGGCCTTGACCAGCGCCACGTCGGGCACCAGCGAGCGCTCCATGACGTAGGTCTCGCCATCGAACTCGCGCAGCTCCTTGCCCTCGGCCACCAGCGTGCCGACACCGGTCTTGGTGAAGAAGGCGGGGATGCCGGCGCCGCCCGCACGCAGCTTCTCGGCCAGCGTGCCCTGGGGCGTGAATTCCAGCTCCAGCTCGCCGGCCAGGTACTGGCGCTCGAACTCCTTGTTCTCGCCGACGTAGCTGGCGACCATCTTCTTGACCTGCCGCGTCTCCAGCAGCTTGCCCAGGCCGAAGCCGTCGACGCCGGCGTTGTTGGAGATGCAGGTCAGGTCCTTGACGCCGCTTTCCTTGAGCGCATCGATCAGCGCCTCGGGAATGCCGCACAGGCCGAAGCCACCGACTGCCAGCGTCTGGCCGTCGGCAACGACGCCGGCCAGCGCCTCCTTGGCGGAGGCATAGATCTTGTTCGCCATGGGTCCTCGCTTTGAAGAAGAAATGAGGGGATGCAGGAGGGAAAACCCCGCAACGATACTACGTACGGACATACGTAGGATTTCGTAATGGACGCACCCGAGGCCCCTGCCCTGGCCGCCCCGGCCATCGACTACCGGCTGGCCTTCGAGCATGCCCCGGTGGGCATGGTGCTGTCTCGCCAGCGCATGATGGTGGACTGCAACGCGCGGCTGTGCGAGATGTTCGGTGCCACGCGCGAAGCCCTCGTCGGCCAGTCCTTCCGGCTGCTGTATCCCAGCGTGGCCGAGTACGAACGCATCGGCCGCCGCATGCTGCCGGCGCTCAACGCCAGCGGCCGCTATGCCGACAACCGCATGATGCGGCGCGTGGACGGCCTGCACGGCATGCGCGCCGGGGAGACCTTCTGGTGCCATGTCACCGGCCGTGCCCTCAACCGGGAAGTGCCGCATGAGGCCGGCATCTGGACCTTCGAGGACCTGGGCGCGCGCCGTGCCGACAAGGCCGAGTTGACGCCCCGCGAGCGGGAGGTGGCCGCCCACCTGATGCAGGGGCTGACCAGCAAGGAAATCGGCCGCGTGCTCGGCATCAGTCATCGCACGGTGGAGATTCATCGCGCCCGGTTGATGCGCAAGTACGCCGCCGGGACCACGGCAGAGTTGGTGCAGAAGCTGCTGGCCGGCTGAGGCGGTGCACCGTCGGGGTGCGTTGGACTACCGATGCCCGGAAGACGTCCCACGCCATGGGGGCGGAGTCGGCGCCAGCCTGGGGGCCATCGACAACCTTCCAGGAGCAACACCGATGGCCACCCGACCCGAACTGACCGGCGACCGCGACAACAACCGGGCGATGCGATGGAGCATCCTTGTCGTCATCGTGCTGGTGATCGGCGCGATCTTCGCGTTCTTCCGAACCGGCGGTGAAGCGCCGGGCCAGCCCGCCCCGCCCATGGGCCAGTCCGCGCCCCCGCCCGCCAGCGATGGCGCCACGGGCATGGCGCCCGGAACCGGCGGCAGTGGCTCGACCGGCATCGGCGGCAACGCCGCGGGCACCAGCGGCGCTGCACCCGACGCCGCAGACCCCAACCCAGCCGCCGCCAACGGCCTGCCTTCGACCCCCGGCACCGGCACGACCAACACGCCTGGCGGGAGCAGCGGCTCGGGTACAGGTGCCGCCGGCACGGGCGCTACGGGCAGCACAGGCACCAACGATCCGGCCAATGGGAGCGGTACGCCGGCCACCGGCGCCCCGGGCGCGCCCGGCCAGTCCCAGTGATCGCCCCGCCCCGGCGCCGCTTCACCAGGCCATGCTGAAACGCAGCTTGACGAAGTTGGCGCCGGGGTTCGGTTCCTTGATGCCCGCGTTGGAGAAATGCTGCAGGCGTAGCGACAACTCATAGGCCTGGCGCTCACCGAAACGGTAGCCGACGCCCAGCACCTCGGTGAACTGGAAAGCGGTGCTGAAACGGTCTCTCGGCGTCTCGTACAGCCGGTCCATTACCGTCCCACCCAGCCCAAGCTCCACGAACCACGGCGTGCCCGGCTCGCCCAGCAGGTGGCGCCACATGGCGGTGGCGCCGATCTGCGAATAGCCGGCGCTCGAGCCGTCCGGCCGCGGCGCCTGCCAATGGCTGGCCCACAGGTCCCAATACAGGGTCAACGGGCCGGCCTGGCGCGGCACCGACGGGAACAACTGCGACGGGAGCATCACGCCCGCCGTCAGCGAGTCGGTCGATTGCGTGTGCAGCACGCTGGACCCGCCCTCCACATAGAAGCGGCGGCCTTCGTCGACCTGTTCCTGCGCTGCTGCGTGTGCGGATGCAAGCACAGCCGCTGCCGCAAAGGCCAGAGGCGCGATGCGCCGTTTCAAGTGACGGCCGGCGCCCTGGCGAGAGCGGTTGTCCATGGTGGCTCCAGGAGTTGGAATGAATTTTCTAGAATTTTCATTCTAGGAATCCGAGGCACGCGTCCGGAGGGCGAAGGGACAATGGCCCCATCTCCCTCTCCAGCTTGTTGCGACGCATGCCCTCGAAAGCACGGATTTCTGCCATGAACACCGAGCCGCCTCCGCAGGACAAAGGCGGGGTGCGCCGTCGGCAGGTACTGGACGCGGCGGCCCGCTGCTTCAGCGAACACGGCTTCCGTGGGGCGAGCATCCAGCGCATCTGCGAGGTGGCTGGCATGAGCCCGGGCCACGTCTACCACTACTTCCGCAACAAGGAAGCCATCGTGGCGGGCATCGTGGCGCAGGACCTGCAGGACACGCTGGCGCGCATCCAGCTCATGCGCGAGCGCGGCCAGGCAGAGGGCGTGCTCGCGGCCTGTCTGGGCGAGGTGGATACCGGCGTGGCGCGCTGCGCGGGCGATCCGGCGCGGCTGCAGCTGGAGATCCTGGCCGAGGCCAACCGCACACCGGACATCGCGGCCCTGCTTCAGCAGGCGGACCGCCTCAAGCGCGACGAGCTGCTGGCGCTGCTGCGGCCCTTGCCAGCGCTGCGCGGGCTGTCTGCGGCAGAGCTCAAGGCACGCGTGGCCGTGATGTGCACCCTCTTCGAAGGTCTGGCTGCGCGCACGCTGCTGGACCCCACGCTCAACCGCGCCGCCACCGGCCGGGCGATCAGCCGGGTGGTGCGCCTGCTGCTGGAGCAGCCGGAAGAAACCTAGGCGCGCCGGCGCATCGGCCATCGCACGGCTGGGACCTCACGCCCGCCCGCGCAGGTGCGACGCCACGACGACTGCCGGTCAGGTGTAGTGGCTGCCGGCGGGCTGAACCCGTCACTCGCGCAAGCCGCGCAAGTCGCCAGATGCCCGCCGCACGCTCCCGCTTCGAATTGCCGCAGCGCAGGCCAAGCGGGAACATCCGCGGAACCGGCTTTGCCGGGCCGCTGGATGTGCCCCCTCGAGGGGGGAGGCGTAGCGCGAAGCGCGCAGCCTGGGGGTGTTCGTGATCTACACGATCTGCTGCCAGGCCTTGTCCAGCCGCTTGATGCTCACCGGCTGCGGCGTGCGCAGCTCCTGCGCGAAGAAGCTCACCCGCAGTTCCTCGAGCAGCCAGCGGAATTCGCGCATGCGCTCATCCGTGGCGCCCTTGCGCTCGGCCACCAGGCGCCAGTAGCGCTGTTCCTGCGGCTTGAGTTCGGCCAGCTTCTGCGCGTCACGCGCCGGGTCGGCCCGCAGCTTGTCCAAGCGCAGCACGATGGCCTTGAGGTAGCGCGCGAAATGCTGCAGCTGTGTCCACGGTGCATCGGCGATGAAGCGCTTGCCGACCAGGCGCTGCAGCTGCTCGGCCGCATCCTTCACGGCCTCGGGCTGGATCTTGGTGTCCTTGATCTTGCGCTGGGCTGCGGCGTAGTCGGTGAGGATGGTCGATGCCAGGCGCGCCACCTCGCTGGCGATCAGCGTCAGCCGGCCACGGCCCTCGTCCAGGCGGCGCTTGAAGCTGGCTTCGTCGGTGGGCAGCGGCTCCTGCAGGAAGGCGCGGTCCAGCGCCACGTCCAGGATCTGGGCGCGCAGTTCCTCCAGCGTGCCCAGCGGCATGTAGGCCACGGCCATCTTCTGCAGGTCGGGAATGTTCTTTTCCAGGTACTTGAGCGCGTCGCGGATCTGCAGCGCCACCAGCCGGCGCAAGCCGGCGCGGTGCTTGGCGGCGGCGACCTCGGGCTCATCGAAGACCTCGATGGTGACGGCGTCGCCGCCATCCACCAGCGCCGGGAAGCCGATCAGCGTCTGCGCGCCCCGGCGCACCTCCATCAGCTCGGGCAGTTCGCCGAAGGTCCAGGCGGTGTAGCGCTGGCCGGCCGGCGGCGCGGCGGGGCCGGGCGCGGCCTTGGGCGCAGGTGCGGCCGTCTTGCCGCCGCCCGCCGACGGCGCAGCCGGCGCGGGCGCAGGCCCCGCCCTGGCCTTGAGCCCCGCCAGCGCCTGGAAGGCGCCCCGCGCCTTGGTGCCCAGCTCGCCCTTGAGCGCGCCCAGGTTGCGGCCCATGCCCAGCTGCCGGCCGTGCTCGTCCACCACCTGAAGGTTCATGAACAGGTGCGGCGGCAGCATGTCGAGCTTGAAGTCGGCGCGTTTGACGTCGAGGCTGGTGATGTCGCGCACCCGCTTGAGCAGCGCATCGGTGAGCGAGCCGGCGCCGAAGGCCTCGGGGGTGCCCAGCGCTTCGGCCAGCCTGGCCGCCGATTCGGGCAGGGGCACGAAGCGCGAACGCGGCTTCTGCGGCAGGCTCTTGAGCAGGGCCTGGATCTTGTCCTTGAGCATGCCCGGCACCAGCCATTCGCAGCGCTCTTCGCTCACCTGGTTCAGCACGAAGAGCGGCACGCTGACGGTGACGCCATCGCGCGCATCGCCCGGCTGGTGCAGGTAGGTGGCGGCGCAGTCCACGCCGCCGAGCTTGACGAGGGGCGGAAAGGCCTGCGTCGTGATGCCCGCCGCCTGGTGGCGCATCAGTTCCTCGCGCGTGAGGAACAGCAGCCTGGGATTGGTCGCGCTCGCTTGCCGGTACCACTGCTCGAAGGCATGGCCGTTCGCCACATCGGCGGGCACCTGGGCCTCGTAGAAGGCGTAGATCAGCGCGTCGTCGACCAGCACGTCCTGCCGGCGCGACTTGTGCTCCAGCGCCTCCACCTCGCGCACCAGCTTGCGGTTGGCAGCCAGGAAGGGCAGCTTGCTTTCCCATTCGCCGCCGGCCAGGGCCTCGCGGATGAAGATCTCGCGTGCGCCGGCCGGGTCGGCCTTGGCGAAGTCCACGCGCCGGCCGCTGTAGACCACCAGGCCGTAGAGCGTTGCCCGCTCGAAGGCAGTGACGCGGGCGTCCTTCTTCTCCCAGTGCGGGTCGAGCAGTTGCTTCTTGAGCAGGTGGCCGGCGACTTCCTCGATCCACTGCGGCTCGATGTTGGCGATGCCGCGGCCGAAGAGGCGCGTGGTCTCCACCAGTTCGGCGCAGACGATCCAGCGACCCGGCCGCTTGCGCAGGTGCGCGCCAGGATGGCGGTGGAACTTGACGCCGCGCGCGCCCAGGTATTCGCCCGAGGAGGAGCCGGCCTCCTCGTCCATCTTCCAGCCGATGTTGCCCAGCAGGCCGGCCAGCATGGACTTGTGGATCTGTTCGTAGCCGGCGGGCGTGGGGTTGAGCTTCCACTTGTGCTCGGTGACCACGGTCAGCAGCTGCGAATGGATGTCGCGCCATTCGCGCACGCGGCGCACGCTGACGAAGTTCTGGCGCAGCAGCTGTTCGTACTGGCGGTTGCTGAGCTTGTGGGTGGCGGGGATGCTCCCATGACGGGGGGCGGGAGAGCCCCCATCCCTGCCTTCCCCCAGAGGGGGAAGGGGTCGAGCGCTGCCTGCGTTCTTGCTCCCTCCCCCACTGGGGGAGGGTTGGGGTGGGGACCCGCCGCGCTCCGCGACCGCTAACCGCTGACTCACCGGCAGCACCGCCGCGCTGGCCTTCTTCGGCCCCTGCGTGGCCGCCACCAGCTCGCGCCGATTCTGCGCCACGGGCGCGCCGCCGCGGGCATCGTGCAACCACTTCCACAACGTCAGGTAGCCGCTGAACTCGCTCTTCTCGTCGTCGAACTTGGCATGGGCCTGGTCGGCCTGCTGCTGCGCTTCGAGCGGCCGGTCGCGCACGTCCTGCACGCTCATGGCAGAGGCGATGACCAGCACCTCCTGCAGCGCACCGCGCGTGCGGCCTTCCAAAATCATGCGGCCCACGCGCGGGTCCAGCGGCAGCCGGGCCAGCTCGCGGCCGATCTCGGTCAGCTCATTGGCATCGTCCACCGCGCCCAGCTCGCCCAGCAGCTGGTAGCCATCGGCCACGGCCCGGCCGCTCGGGGCCTCCAGGAAAGGAAACTGCGTCACGTCGCCCAGGTGCAGCGACTTCATCCGCAGGATCACGCCCGCGAGCGACGAGCGCAGGATCTCCGGGTCGGTAAAGCGCGGCCGGCTGGCGAAGTCCTTCTCGTCGTAGAGCCGGATGCAGATGCCGTTGGCCACCCGGCCGCAGCGGCCGGCACGCTGATTGGCGGCGGCCTGGCTGACCGGCTCCACCTGCAACTGCTCCACCTTGCTGCGGAAGGAATAGCGCTTGACCCTCGCCGTGCCCGCGTCGATCACGTAGCGGATGCCCGGCACCGTAAGCGAGGTCTCGGCCACGTTGGTCGCCAGCACGATGCGCCGGCCGGTGTGGCCCTCGAAGATGCGGTCCTGCTCGGCCTGCGACAGGCGCGAGAACAGCGGCAGCACCTCGGCCGCGCGCATCACAGGGTGGTGCGCCAGGTGCTTGCGCAGGTGGTCGGCGGCCTCGCGGATCTCGCGCTCGCCGGGCAGGAAGACCAGAATGTCGCCACCGGCATTGCCTTGCCACAGCTCGTCCACGCCATCGGCGATGGCGTCGTTGAGGTCGTACTCGCGCGACTCCTCGAAGGGCCGCCAGCGCATCTCCACCGGGAAGGTGCGGCCCGATACATAGATGACGGGCGCCGGTCCGGCCTTGCTCTCGAAGTGCTTCGCAAAGCGCTCCGCATCGATGGTGGCCGAGGTGACGATGACCTTCAGGTCCGGCCGCCGCGGCAGGATCTCGCGCAGGTAGCCCAGCAGGAAGTCGATGTTCAGCGAGCGCTCGTGGGCCTCGTCGATGATCAGCGTGTCGTAGGCCTTGAGCAGCGGGTCGGTCTGCGTCTCGGCCAGCAGGATGCCGTCGGTCATCAGCTTGACCGAGGCATCGCGGCTCAGCCGGTCCTGGAAGCGGACCTTGTAGCCCACCACCTCGCCCAGCGGCGTCTTCAGTTCCTCGGCGATGCGCTTGGCCACCGAACTGGCAGCGATCCGCCGCGGCTGGGTGTGGCCGATCAGCCGGCCGCGGCCCTCGGGCGCGTTGAGCTTGCCGCGGCCCAGCGCCAGGGCGATCTTGGGCAGCTGGGTGGTCTTGCCCGAGCCGGTCTCGCCGCAGACGATGACCACCTGATGGGCCTGGATGGCGGCGGCGATCTCGTCGCGCTTGGCGGATACGGGAAGGGAATCGGGAAAGTCGATCTGGAGCGGCACGGGGCGAGTATCGCAGCCCACGGGTTCACATGTTTCCGTGTAGACTCGTCCGACACCCGCCGCCGCGCCAAACGCCGCGCCCAGTTTGCGAGGAAGCTCCCATGGCCAACCTGACCATCAACGTCGACGAGCAGCTCATCAAGGCTGCCCGCGTGCGCGCCATCCAGCAGGGCACGTCGCTGAGCGCCAAGGTGCGGGAGTTCCTGCAGCAGTACGTCAACGAGGCCGAGGCCAGCCGCCAGATGCTGCGCGACGCCGCCACAGCCCGGCTGATGGCGGCCATCGACGCCGCTGCCAGCGAGGCGCAGCCGGCAGCGCAGCCACGCAGCGGCAGCCTGCGGGACGAGCTGTACGACGGCGACTTCCGGGCACGGGCCCGCTCCGCCGACTGACGCTTCGCCCGTGCCCCTCGCCTTCTTCGACACCAACGTGCTGGTGTACTGCGTCGATCCGCGCTCGCCGGCCAAGCAGGCCGCGGCGCGCGAGCTCGTCGCCCGCCACGCGACCGCAGCCGAGGGCGTGCTGAGCACGCAGGTGCTCATCGAGCTCTACAGCGTGCTCACCCGCAAGCACCGCATTGCAGCCGACACGGTGCGCGCCCTGCTCGACGGCTATAGCGCCTGGCAGGTGGTCGACACCGACCTGCGCCTGGTGCAGTCGGCGCTCGATACCGCCCAGGCGCACGGCCTCTCGATCTTCGACGCCATGGTGATCGAGGCCGCGCAACGCAGCGGCGCCGTCACGCTCTACACCGAAGATCTGCAGCATGGCCGACGATTCGGCGACCTGACGCTGGTCGACCCCTTCCGCGCTGCCGCCTGAACGGGCGGCTCGCGTCCACCCCTTCGCTTCCACCTTCCACAGTCCTGCTCCGCGCATGTCCGCCGTCTTCAACTTCACCTTCGTGCCCTGGTTCCGGTCGGTGGCGCCCTACATCCACACGCACCGGGGCAAGACCTTCGTGGTCGGCATCGCGGGCGAGGCCATCGCGGCGGGCAAGCTGCCGTCCATTGCACAGGATCTGGCACTGATCCAGTCCATGGGCGTCAAGGTCGTGCTGGTGCACGGCTTCCGTCCGCAGGTCAACGAGCAGTTGCGCGCCAAGGGCCACGAGGCCCGCTATTCGCACGGCATGCGCATCACCGACGAGGTGGCGCTGGACTGTGCGCAGGAGGCCGCCGGCCAGTTGCGCTACGAGATCGAGGCCGCCTTCAGCCAGGGCCTGCCCAACACACCCATGGCGGGTTCGACGGTGCGCATCCTCTCGGGCAACTTCATCACGGCGCGGCCGGTCGGCGTCGTCGACGGCGTCGACTTCCAGCATTCGGGCCTGGTGCGCAAGGTGGACGCCACCGGCATCCGCCGCGCGCTGGACGGCGGCAGCATGGTCCTGCTCTCGCCCTTCGGCTTCTCGCCCACGGGCGAGGCCTTCAACCTGGCGATGGAAGAAGTGGCGACCAGCGTGGCCGTGTCGATCCAGGCGGACAAGCTGATCTTCCTGACCGAGGTGCCCGGCGTCGCCATGGACCCGAGCCAGCCCGTGAGCGAAGACAACCCCATCGACACCGAGCTGCCCCTGGACGTGGCGCGCACATGGCTCGCCCAGCTCTCGCCACCGCAGCAGCCGACCGACACCGCCTTCTACCTTCAGCATTGCGTCAAGGCCTGCGAGGGCGGCGTGGAGCGCAACCACATCCTGCCCTTCTCGGTGGACGGTGCGCTGCTGCTGGAGATCTATGTGCACGACGGCATCGGCACGATGGTCATCGACGAAAAGCTCGAGTCGGTGCGCGAAGCCGGCGTGGACGACATCGGCGGCATCCTGCAGCTGATCGAGCCCTTCGAGCGCGACGGCACGCTGGTCAAGCGCAGCCGCACCGAGATTGAGCGCGACATCCACCAGTACACGGTGGTGGAGCACGACGGCGTGATCTTCGGCTGCGCGGCGCTCTACCCCTACCCCGAGGCACGCACCGCCGAGATGGCGGCCCTCACCGTCTCGCCCCAGTCGCAGGGACAGGGCGACGGCGAGAAGCTGCTCAAGCGCATCGAGCACCGCGCGCGCGCCATCGGCCTGGACAGCATCTTCGTGCTCACCACCCGCACCATGCACTGGTTCATCAAGCGCGGCTTCCAGCCCGTGAGCCCGGACTGGTTGCCCGAGGCGCGCAAGAAGAAATACAACTGGGACCGCAAGAGCCAGGTGCTGGTCAAGAAGCTGGGCTGAAGCAGCCTTGCCAAGAAGAAAGGCGCGTCCATCGGGCGCGCCTTTTTCATGGGGATGGTCAGGCCGCGTCGTCGGCTACGACATCCGCGGCTGCCCGTTGGACGCCGTCAGGCCGCCATCCACCGGCACCAACGCACCATTGACGAAGCTGGCGTCGTCACTGGCCAGGAAGGCGACCACCGACGCCACCTCCGCAGGATCGGCGCCGCGGCCGAGCGGGATGCGGTCCTTGAAGCGTTCCATGGTGTCCGGGTCGTCCTGCATGTCCGCGGTCATGGGCGTGAAGGTCAGGCTGGGGCAGACGGCATTCACGCGCACGCCCCGTCCGCCATGGTCCAGCGCCATGGCACGGGTCAGGTTCACGACCGCCCCCTTGGACGCGTTGTAGGCCACCAGGCCCCAGTCGCCGCCCAGGCCGGACACCGAGGCCGTGTTGACGATGCAGCCACGGCTGCGCTCCAGATGCAGCATCGCGGCCTTGGCGCCGTTGAAGACACCGCCGGCGTTCACGGCCAGCGTGCGGTGGAAGTCCTCGGCCGAGGCATCGGTGGCGTCGCCCTCGGGTGCGATGCCCGCGTTGTTGACCAGCACATGCAACTCGCCGAAGCGCTCGATGGTGGCCTCGACCAGGGCGCTGACCTGGCCCAGGTCGGACACGTCGACTTGATGCACCAACGTGCGCTCGGAAGGGAGATCGGCCGCGACTTTGTCGAGCTTGTCGGCATGGTCCCCGGCCAGCACGACATGGGCGCCCTCGGCGGAAAAGCGGCGGGCGATGGCCTCGCCGATGCCCGAGCCGGCGCCGGTGACGATCACGACACGGCCATGGAAGCGATCACGGCCCTGGGTGGAAGAGAGTTGGAGTGCAGCAGTCATGGGCTGCATGAACGCATGCGCGCGAAACGCTTCACGTCGGAGAACTGCGCATCGCAGCCGTCCAGCGCGACGCACGCCGAATGCTGCAAACCAGTGGCCGTCGCTGCGACAGCTGTGAAGCGGTTGCACCCGGCTTCGACAAGCTCCACCGAAACGGCCGTGGATCACGGCAACTTCGGATCAGCCCGCGACCCCCAAGCTGCGCAACAGCAGCAAGGTCGCCGTCCCCACCACCACCGGGCCCGTCACGCCGCGCCGCCACCAGAACCAGGCGACCGAGACGGCCACGGCCAGCCAGCGCGGGTCGTGCCAGCCCGAGGCGACGGCGGCACCGGCCGAGCCGCGCAGCACCTCGGGCACCACCACGGCCATCAGCGCCGCCAGCGGCGCATGCCGCAGGCCCGAAGCCAGCCAGCCCGGCAGGCGCGGCTCCCGGCGCGGCAGCAGGAACACGCCGCGCGTGAGCACGGTCACCCCCGCCAGCGCGAGGATGGCGATCCACAGGTGCAGGTCGGTCATGGCGTGGCGATGCGCGGGCGGCGCCGTTCCGCCCAGTGGCCGGCCGCCATGGCGGCGGCAATGGCCGCGATCACCTGCAGCCCGAAGGGCCAGCCCTGCCCCATCCAGCCGATGGTGCCCGCCACCGCGGCCACCAGCCAGCTGGGCCGGTCCGCGATCATGGGCATGGCAAGACCCAGCAGCGCGAGCACGCCGATGAAGCGCAGGTCCCAATCCGGTGGAATGGCGTCGGCGAGGAAGATGCCCGCCAGCGAGGCCACCTGCCACGCCGCCCAGTTGAACAGCGCCAGGCCCAGGAAGTAGGCCAGCTGGTCGGGCGCGCGCCGCGGGTAGCGCTGCATGAAGCGCACATACACCGGGTCACCGGCCAGGTAGGCCAGCCCCAGCCGCTGCGGCCGCGGCAGCAGGCCGAAGTAGCGCCGCCAGTGCGCGCTGAACACGACGAAGCGCACGTTGAGCATCAGCGCCGTCAGCACGATCACCCACAGCGGCGCGCCCGCCAGGATCATCGGCAGGCAGGCCAGCTGCGAGGCACTGGCGAAGACCAGCAGCGACATGGCCAGCACGGCGCCCATCGGCAGGCCACTGCGCGCCATGGCCACTCCGGTCACCAGGCCCAGGGCCACCGTGCCCAGGGCCGGGCCGGCGATGGCCCGCACGCCCTCGGCAAAGCCGGGGTGCGTGAAGAGCGAACGCAGCGATCGCGTGCCGAACAGCGCCATGTCGTGAGGTTTCCGTGTCCCGGCCGATCAGGCGGCCGTGACGTGCACGCCCGGGCGGCGGCCGTCGTTCCAGCGGCCGCCCAGGGCGCGCTCGATCTGCGCCGCCAGCTGCAGCAGCAGGCCGTCGTTGGCCTGGCGCGCCTGGGCATGGATGCCGAAGGGCAGCCCGTTGGCCTGTTGCGCCATCGGCAGCGAGATGGCCGGAATGCCGCACAGGTTCGACAGCGGCGTGTACGAGAAGAACTTCCAGAGGTTGTCGAACCAGTCCAGCACGTCCGGGTTGTCGCTGGTCGTCAGGTACTCGGTGGTGCCGATGCGCGGCGTCGCCAGCGCGGTGATGGGCGTGAGGATGATGTCCCAGTCCTCGAAGAAGGCGCCGAAGGCACGCGCGGTGCTGTTGAAGACGGCCTGCATCTTGTAGCGCTCTGCGTACGACAGGTCCTTGCCCGCTTCCCAGATGCGGATGTTGATCGGCTCGATCAGGTCTGCGGGCGGACGCTCCAGCCCGCTCTTCGCGAGCAGGCCGTTGATCACCTGCGCGAAGTTGCTGATGTAGCAGGTGGTCTGCGCGCGGAAGGCTTCGCGCAGGTCGGCCTGGGGCAGTGCCCATTCGACATGGTGGCCCAGGCCTTCGAGGAAGCGCGCAGCCTTCTCCAGCTCGGCCACGATCTCGGGCGTGGCGCGGTAATCGCCCCATTCGTGCGAGAGCGCGATGCGCAGCCGGCCCGGGTCCTTCTGGATCAGCTGGGTGTAGGGCTCGGGCGTTGTCCAGTAGGGCATGAATTCGCCGGGTGCGCCGCCGCGGCAGGCATCGACGAAGGCCGCCGTGTCGCGCACCGTGCGGCTATGACAGCCCTGGATGGACACATAGCCGGTGATGTCCGACGAATTCGGCCCGATGCTGAACACGCCGCGCGAGGGCTTGAGACCGATGTTGCCGTTGAAGCCGGCGGGGATGCGGATCGAACCGCCACCGTCCGTGGCATGCGACATGGGTACCACGCCCGCCGCCACCATGGCCGAGGTGCCGGCGGAAGAGCCGCAGGTGGTGAAGTCGGTGTTCCAGGGATTGCGCGTGACGTAGACGGCCGGGTTCTCGGCGGAGCTGCAGACGCCGAACTCCGGCGTGGTGGTGCGGCCCATCAGGTTGAGGCCGGCCTTGCGCATCTGCTTCGTGAGCCAAGCATCCTCGGTCGGGCGATTGCCGCGCATGAAGAGCGAGCCCTGCTCCTGCAGGCGCCCCTTGAGCGTGGGGCCCAGGTCCTTCATGAGGAAGGGCACACCAGCGAAGGGGCCCTGCGGATTCAGCCCGTCCTTGAGCGGGTCGGCCACCACGTCCTCGAAGACCTCGACCACGGCCGACAGCGCCGGGTTGGTCTTCGCGATGCCGGCCGCGGCCTGCTGCGCGAGTTCGGCGGCCGTGAGCTCGCCCTGGCGCACCTTCTCGGCCAGGGCCGTCGCGTCCTGCGCGGCCCATTCGTCCCAGCTCATTGCCAATGTCATGTCGTGTGTTCCTATTGTTTGGATGTCGGTCGAACCGAAAATTCTGCCCGCTCGTGCCTGGGCCTGCTCAGGCCGCCAGTCCCAGCTCGGTGCGCGGCGCCGCAGCCAGCAGCTTGCGGGTGTAGGCGTGGGCCGGCTGGCCGAACACCTCGGCCGTCAAGCCCTCTTCCACGATGCGGCCCTGGTTCATCACGATCACGCGGTCGCACAACTGCGCCGCCACCCGCAAGTCGTGCGTGATGAACAGGATGCCCAGCCCGAAGTCGCGTTGCACCTCCCGCAGCAGGTCGAGGATCTGCGCCTGCACCGACACGTCGAGCGCCGACACCGCCTCGTCCGCCACCAGCACCTGCGGCTGGCAGGCGACGGCGCGGGCGATCGCCAGGCGCTGACGCTGGCCGCCCGAGAACTGGTGCGGGTAGCGCGACAGCGCAGCGCGCGGCAGCTGGATGCGGTCCATCAGTTCCTCGGCCAGCTTGCGTGCCGCCGGCACGTCCAGCCCGAAGTTGACCGCGCCTTCGATCATCGAGGAGCCCACGGTGCGCCGCGGATTGAGCGAGCGGTTCGGATCCTGGAACACCACCTGCACCCGCGAGCGCAGCGGCCGCAGCCGAGACTCCGACAGCGACTGCACCTCGCGGTCGCCCCAGGTGATGGTGCCCTCGCTCGGGTCGATCAGCCGGATCATGCAGCGCGCGAAGGTGGACTTGCCCGAGCCCGATTCGCCCACCACGCCCACCGTCTCGCCGCGGTGCACGGCCACGCTCGCGTCCTGCAGCGCGGTGTTGGGCTTGGCACGGCCGAGCCAGTCCCGGCGCACGTAGGTCTTTCCGACGGCGCGGCCGGCCAGCAGCGCCGGGCCGCCGGGCAACGCGCGCGGCGGCGGCGGCACCATGCCGGGCACGGCGGCCAGCAGCATGCGGGTGTAGTCCTCGCGCGGCGTGCGCAGCACCTGCTCGCGCGGGCCCTGCTCCACCACCTTGCCACGGTGCATCACCATCACCTCGTCGGCGATCTCGGCCACCACGCCCATGTCGTGCGTGATGAACAGCACCGCACTGCCCTGCTCCTGCTGCAGCTCGGCGATGAGCTTGAGGATCTCGGCCTGCGTGGTCACGTCCAGCGCCGTGGTCGGCTCGTCGCAGATCAGGAGGCGCGGCTTGAGGATGATCGCCATCGCGATGACGATGCGCTGGCGCTGGCCGCCCGAGAGCTGATGCGGATAGCTCGAAAAGATGCGCTGCGGATCGGGCAGGCGCACGCGCTCGAACACTTCCAGGATGCGCGCCTTGCGCTCGGCCGGCGTCAGCGCCGTGTGGTTGCGCAGCAACTCGTCGACCTGCTCGCCGCAGCTGAGCACTGGGTTGAGCGCCGTCATCGGCTCCTGGAAGACCATGCCCATCACCTGGCCGCGCAGGGCGCGCAGGCGCTTCTCGGGCAGGTACTTGCCATTCGTCAGCAGCGTCTCGCCGGCCAGCACGATGTCGCCGGCCGTGATGGTCAGGCCCTTGGCCAGCAGCGCCATCACGGTCGTGGCCAGCACCGACTTGCCGGAGCCGGACTCGCCCACGATGCACAGCGTGCGGCCGGCCTCGATGCGCACGTCCAGCCGCTCGATGGCATGGGGCCGGTCGGCGTCGGCGGGCAGTGCGACCTGCAGGCCGCGCACCTCCAGCACGGGGCTTGCGGGCATGGGCGGCGCTTCGCCAGCGGCGATGCGGGTGGGAAGGGGTTTCATGGTCACACCTCGCTCAGCTGCGCTTGGAGAACTTGGGATCGAGCACATCGCGCAGCCCGTCGCCGAGCAGGTTGATGGCCAGCACGGTGGGCACCAGGAAGAGCGCAGGCCACAGCACGTTGCCCGGCGCCTGCGAGAACAGCACGCGGCCCTCGGCCATGATGTTTCCCCAGGTCGGCACCTCGGCCGGCAGGCCCAGGCCGAGGAAGCTCAGGATGGCTTCGGTCAGCACGGCAGATGCCGCAATGAAGGTGCCCTGCACGATCAGCGGCGCCAGCGCGTTGGGCAGGATGTCGCGCCACAGGATGACGGCATTGGGCGTCGCCAGGGCGCGGGCCGCCTCGACGAAGGGTTCGTCGCGCAGGCCGATCACCAGGGCGCGCACCAGGCGCGTCACCCGCGGCACCTCGGGCACGGCGATGGCCAGGATCACCGTCGGCAGGCTCGCGCCGAGCATCGCCACCAGCGTGATGGCCAGCAGCACGGCCGGGATGGCCATCAGGCCGTCCATCACCCGCATCAGCACGGCGTCGGCCGCGCGGAAGTAGCCGGCCACCATGCCCAGCGTGCAGCCCAGCGCGATGGCGAGGAAGGCGGTGAGCACGCCCACCAGCAGCGAGATGCGGGTGCCGTAGAGCACACGGCTCCACACGTCGCGGCCCACGCTGTCGCTGCCCATCCAGAAGGTGTGCTGCACCATCGCGCCATCGGGCAGCGTGACCTGGCCGGCCGTGCCCGCGGGGACGGTGATGAAGTTCGCGTCCATCGCCGAGGGGTCGAAGGTGCCCAGCCATGGCGCCATCAGGCCCAGCAGCGTGAGCACCAGCAGCACCAGCGTGCCGCCGCGCACGGCGCCATGGCGCCAGAGTTTTTGGAGAGTGCCCATGGCTTCAGTACCTGATGCGGGGATCGAGGAAGAGGTAGCTCACGTCGACGAGCAGGTTCACGCCCACGTAGATCAGCGCAAAGAACAGCACCACGCCCTGCAGCACCGGGAAGTCGCGGTTGAGCACCGCATCCACCGTCAGCTGGCCCAGGCCGGGAATGGCATAGACCGTCTCGGTGACCACCACGCCGCCCAGCAGCAGGGCCGCGCTCACGCCGATGACGGTCACCACCGGCACGGCGGCATTGCGCAGCGCATGGTGGCTGAGCACCGTTCGCTCGCCGATGCCCTTGGCACGGGCGGTGCGGATGTAGTCCTCGGTCAGTGCCTCGCTCACGGCGGCGCGGGTCACGCGGGCCAGCAGCGCCACGTAGGTGACGGCCAGCGTCAGGCAGGGCAGCACCAGCTGCCGGGCCCAGGGGCCCACACCCTCGCCGATGCGGCGGTAGCCCTGCACCGGGAACCACTGCAGCTTCATCGCCAGCAGGTAGATCAGCACATAGCCGATGACGAACACCGGCACCGAGAAGCCGGCCACCGAGAAGGCCATCACGGCCTTGTCCAGCCAGCCGCCCATGCGCCAAGCCGCCAGCGTGCCCAGCGGCAGCGCGATGGCCACCGCCAGCACCAGGGTGCCGATGGCCAGCGAGAGCGTGGGCTCGATGCGCTGGCCGATCAGGGCCACCACCGGCTTGTTCAGAAAGAACGAAAAGCCCAGGTCACCCTGCAGCACGTGGCCGGCCCAGGTGGCGAACTGCGTCCACAGCGGCTGGGTCAGGCCCAGCTGGGCGCGGATGCGGTCCAGGTCTTCGTTGGTGGCACTGTTGCCGCCGATGATGGCCGCCGGATCGCCCGGGGTAAGCCGCACGATCATGAAGACCGCGATGGCCACCACCAGGATCACCGGCAGCGTGGCGAGCAGGCGTTTGCCCAGAAAGCTCAGCATGGCCGCCCTGCCCTTACTGCTTGCGGATGTTCCAGTACACCTGGGCACCGGCGGGCACCAGGCCGCTCACGCCCTTGCGCACGGCGGCCGGCTGGTTGTACTGGCCCACGGGCACATGGGTGACGCTCTGGAAAGCCTGCAACTGCGCGGCCTCGGCCAGCTTCTTCTTCTCGGCGTCGGTGGTGGCGGCGATGAACTGCTTCTTGATGGCTTCGAGCTTGGGGTCGTCCTGCCAGCCGAACCAGCCCTTGTCGCCAGTGGCGTTCATCATGGCCATGGTCAGCGGGTTGAGGATGTCCGACGCCGTCCAGGAGGTCATGAAGATGCTCCAGCCGCCGGCCGAGGGCGCGTCCTTCTTGGCGCGGCGGGCCACCAGGGTCTGCCAGTCCATGTTCTGCATGTCGACCTTGAAGCCGGCCTGCTCCAGCTGCTGCTTGGCCACCAGCGGCAGCTTGCCGATGGTGCCGTTGTCGGAGGGGCGCATCAGCACCACGGGCTCGCCCTTGTAGCCGGCCTCGGCCAGCAGGGCCTTGGCCTTCTGCGGGTTGGCGATGCCGGTGTACTCGCCCGTCTTGTCCGACTCGTACAAGGTACCGCAGGGGAACATGCTCTTGCAGTAGCGCGTGAGGCCCGGCGTACCCACCTGCGTGCGCAGGAAGGCCTCCTGCCCCAGGGCCAGCATGGCGGCGCGGCGGATCTTCTCGTTGTCGAAGGGCGCGTGCAGGAAGTTGAAGCGCAGGATGAACTGGTTGCCCGCGGGCTGGGCATCGACCAGCTCGATGTTGGGGTTGCTGCGCAGCGTGGCGTACTGCTCGAAGGCCGGCTGCTCCAGGATGTCGGCCTCGCCGTTGAGCAGCGCATTGAGCTGCGTCTGCGCGTCGCGGATGAAGAGCCATTCCACGCGGTCCACGTACACGTTCTTGCCACCTGCCGTGCCCGAGGGCGCCTCAGCGCGCGGCTTGTACTTGGTGTTCTTCAGGAAGACGGCCTTCTCGCCCGGGCGGAACTCGTCGGCCTTGAAGATGTAGGGACCGGAGCCGATCGTCTCCTTGATCTGCACGTCGCCGGGCGTGTCGGCCACGCGCTTGGGCATGATGAAGGGCACGTTGGACGAGGGCTTGCCCAGCGCCTCGGTCACCAGGCCGAAGGGCTCCTTCAGCTGGATGACGAAGGTCTTGGCGTCCGGCGTCTCGTACTTGTCGATGGCCTTGGCCAGTTGGCCGCCGAAGGTGTCGCGGCTGGCCCAGCGCTTGAGCGAGGCGACCACGTCCTCGCTGGTGACCGGCTTGCCGTCATGGAACTCCAGGCCGTCGCGCAGCTGGAAGGTCCAGGTCTTGTTGTCCTTGGACACGCTCCACTTGCCCACCATCTGCGGCTGGATCTTGCCCTGGGCGTCGGTGCCGAACAGGGTGTCGTAGATCATGTAGCCGAAGTTGCGCGAGATGTAGGCCGTGGTCCAGATCGGGTCCAGCACCGTCATGTTGGTGGTGGGAATGATCTTGAGCGTGGTGCTCTGCGCGGCGGCGGGCAGCGCGGTGCCGGCCGTCACGACCAGCATGGCGGCGCAGGCCGCCCACTTCGACAGGGCACGGCGGCTCACGGGGCGGGCGGCGGAGGGGTTGGGGGTGTGCATGAAGGTTCCGAAGTAGGCGGTGGAAAGACAGGAAAAGATCCGGCTTGCCGGTGGGGATGGATTGGGACAAAAATCGCCGCAATTGAGTATGTACAGTTGATCAAGGCTGCACTAGAACAGTCCAACTGCGCGATCACAGACAGGTGCATCGCATGCACCCATTCAGTGCCCCACCACCCGCCCTCTCCCACGTCAACCTCCCATGATTTCGCTCGACCCCCACTCCGACGTGCCACTGGTGCGCCAGATCCGCGACGCGCTGGCCCTGGAGATCGACCGCGGCACGCTCGCCGTCGGTGCACGCCTGCCCTCGGTGCGGGAACTGGCGCGCGAGTCGGGCGTGAGCACCATGACGGCCACCAATGCCTACCAGCGCCTGGTGGCCGACGGCTACGTCGAGGCCCGCCCTGCCAGCGGCTACTACGTCGCGGCCCATGGCGACGCGACCGGCCAGGCCGCACGGCGCAAGCCTTTTGTCGGCCGCACTTCCGTCGATTCGCTGTGGCTGATCCGCCGCGTGTACGAGGACGACGCCTCGCTGCTCAACGCCGGCTGCGGCTGGATCCCACCCGAGTGGCTGCAGTCGGACGCCGTGCGCCGCGCCCTGTCGGGCCTGGCCCGCAAGCAGGGCCCTGCCCTCGCCCGCTACGGCTCACCCCACGGCTACCTGCCGCTGCGCCAGCAGATCGAGGCGCAGCTGGCCGCCCGTGCCATCCAGGCGCCGCCGCACCAGATCGTGCTGACCCACGGCGCCACCCAGGCCCTGGCCCTGGCGGGCCGCTGCCTGCTGCAGCCCGGCGATGCGGTGCTGGTGGACGACCCCGGGTCCACCAACCTCTTCGAGACGCTGCGCCAGTTGGGCGCGCGCCTGGTCGGTGTGCCGCGCCTGCAGGACGGCCCGGACCTCATGGCCCTGCAGGCCCTGGCCCAGCGCCATCGGCCCAAGGCCTTCTTCATCCAGACCCAGCTGCACAACCCCACCGGCTCTTCATGCGCACCGGCCAAGGCCTATCAGCTGCTGCGCCTGGCCGAGCAGCTGGGCTTTGCCATCGTCGAGAACGACGTCATGGCCGGCCTGGAGCCGCCCGGCGCCACCACCCTCGCCAGCCTGGACCAGCTGCGGCGGGTGATCTACGTGGGCGGCTTCTCCAAAGTGGTCTCACCCAGCCTGCGCGTGGGCTTCGTCACCGCGAACGAGGAGATGGTGGACAAGCTCATCCACGCCAAGATGGGCGACAGCCTGACCAGCTCGGAGATGAACGAGCGGCTGATTCACGCCGTGCTGGCCGAGGGCAAGCACCGCGCCCACGTGGCGCGGTTGGCGCAGCGCTTGGCCGAGGCGCAGGTGGCCGTGTGCGCGGGGCTCGCGAAGGCGGGGCTGGAGGTGTTCGGGCAGCCGGCGGGCGGGCCGTTTTTGTGGGCGCGGTTGCCGTCGGAGGGGGTCGATGCCGTAGCTGTCGCGCAGCGGGCGGTGGCGGCGGGGTTGTTGCTGGCGCCAGGGCATCTGTTTCGGCCGATTGCGGAGCGGACGGGGTGGATGCGGTTCAATGCGGCGTATGCGGATGATCCGCGCGTGTTTGAATTCGTGGCCCGGGAGGCTATTGATGCGGGCACGGCCTGAGTAGCGGCCCAAACCGGGCATGGAGCTTCAACCGGGTTGACTTGGCGCGGCTGATTAGGCATCAAAAAATCTACGAGGGTGATCGCCTTCGTGCGGGAGCGCGTTTTAGACGCACTCACGCCCCGCTCTCTCTTTCACCTCTATCGCATACGGGACACCAAGTGCCCCATGACTGACGATCACCACTGATCGCGTGGCCTTCCCTGCCTTTGACGCTATGCTCCCGAAGCCCCGGCAGTCGCCGGGACCGGCCCGCACCACTGGGAGGGAAATTGGCAGACGCAGTGATTGAGCTTGTGGTCTGGGTCATCTTTGTGGAGACCGGGCGATTCGTGGTCGCAATCATCAGCCTTGGGCGATGGAGAGGGACATTCCGGCGGAACAATGAAGAGCGCATCTATGGCGCCGCAGGGGCACTTTCTTTTCGTCGGGACGGAACCCGGATCATCACCACCACGGGTTTATGCTGGATCGGCTTTCTTTTTTATTGTTTCGTAGGAATTGCGATAGGGCTGCTTGTGACGGGATGACCTATGCTTAACATTAAATAATCTAAGGCGTCCGAAACCGACTACGAGCGGCCTGTCTGTGATGTCGCCTTTAGGGATGGCTCGCCGCTACGCTCTTCAGCCCACTCAATTTAAATCGTACATAGGAAGAGTCAATGGCGAAAATGAGCGTAGCCCACCGCGACATGCTGAATTCGCTATCGTGGTACATGTCCGCGAGACAGACTGCGCTGCGCGCGGCGCTCTCATTCCGTACTCAGCTATCCGTCACTGACCAGACGGACATGAGAGTTCACTACGCTAGCTACTTCTTGAATCTTCTGGCAGCGACCGAACTCTTCCGCGAAACGACCGCGCTGCAGCCAAACGACTTTGAAGCACAGTTGTACTCGCGCTTTGTGTTTGATGGGTTTCAGGACGGAGAGGCCAATTACTCTTACATCCGTGAACTACGCAACGCGGTTGTTCACCGCGGGCTAAACATTACTTCTGCCGCACACATCGATGGCGACTTCCCGATGATCATTGCAGAACCAAAAGTTCAAAACCAGCGAAGGACAAAGACATTCTTCGCCTTTGGCAAATATTTGCTGGATGTAATCCAAAAATGTGAGTCTGTGGTCAGCTCAGTGATGCTTGACTGTTTAAACGCTGGAGGAGTCTTTGAAGCAACCATAGACGAAGAGGCTGCTGTTGCCGAGTACCGCGATGCGGTTATAAATTCGCACGCAATGCCAGAACACATCAAGGCGATGGCGCTAACAATTGAATTCAGGCCTGAATGGGCGATTGCCGCTCACAGATCTGCGATGGAAAATTTACGCAAAGCGTTGGTACCCTGTGTTGCCGCTAAACCAGTCGCGTAACAGACCTTAGAGCGCATTTAAAGTGCGGTTTTTGTGGAAAAAAATTCTCGATATCAGAGGCCCACTTTAACAGGACGCCAGTTCTAGGGTGACCCGATTCATCCTCTGAACGGCGCAGGGCGCTTCAAGTCGATAACGTCGTTGCTACGCGAGGCGGTCAATCCGGCTGGCCACTGCCCTTACTGAATCTCACTTTTTGATCGCACTTCGGTCTGTCATGTGAACTGCTCTCTCAATATTCCGCGCGTGGCTTCTGACGCCCCCCACCGATTGCAGCTGTAAGGGCAACCGAAAAGGCAGCCGCGCCTTCGCCGATCGCCCCGTGGGTCAGAGCGATCCACATAATCCCTAGAGTCGAGCAGACCAAGCAGGCGACCACAGCGGCGAGTGCAATACGACTAAGGGTTTTCAAGTTCAGTCTGCAGGTACGGCGTTGGGTTGGCCACTGCTCGTGGCCGTCTGCCGACCTACAAAAGCCGCCGATCGAGAGATAAGCATGGAGGGGTAACGCCACTCATGAAAAATTTGGCGTGAAGGTTGCGCTCTATGTTTCGACGCAACCAGCCAATTACTGGCGCGTCAATCCAGCCCCATCAGCCCCACCTTTCGCTACCCCCAACGCCCACCCCAATGGCATAGGAGTTGCGAAAACCCCCGCACACTCCCGGAGCTGTCCATGACGCTGTTCTCCCGCCGCCGCTGGCTCGCCCAGACCTCGCTTGCCGCCGCCTCCATGGCCTTGCCCACGCTCGGGCGCGCGCAGTCGCCCGTGAAGATCAAGTTCCAGATGGACTGGCGGGTGGATGGGCAATCCGCCCCCTTCTATTACTCGCTGGCCAAGGGGTACTTCGAGAAGGAAGGCCTCGACGTCTCCTTCGACGTGGGCGCCGGCTCGGCCATGGCCGTCAACCGCCTGGCGAGCGGCAGCTACGACATGGGCTACGGCGACGTGAACGCGCTCATCGAGTTCTTCGGCTCCGGCGCGCCCGCCGTGGCACGTCCGCAGGCCGTCTACCAGACGCTCGACCAGACGCCGGCCGGCGTGATGGTGCTGACCAAGAGCGGCGTGACCGCGCCCGCCGGCCTGGCCGGCAAGACGCTGGGCGCGCCCGTGTTCGACGCCGGCCGCAAGCTGTGGCCGCTGTTCGCCAGGGTGCAGGGCCTGCCGGTCGATGCGGTCAAGTGGCAGAGCATGGACCCCGGCCTGCGCGAGGTGATGCTGGTGCGCGGCGACGTCGACGGCGTCACTGGCTTCCAGCCCTCCGGCCTCATCTCCGCGATCGCGGCCGGCGCCAAGGAAGAGGATCTGCGCGTCTTCCTCTACAAGGACTTCGGCGTGAACGTCTACGGCAACGCCATCCTCGCCACCTCCAAGTTCATCGCCGAACAGCCGCAGGCGGTGGCCGGCTTCCTGCGGGCCTACAACAAGGGCCTGAAAGAGGTCATCGCGAACCCCGAGGAAGGCGTGGCCATCGTTCGTCAGCGCGAGCCGCTGGTCAATGCCGCCGTCGAAGTGCGCCGGCTGAAGGGGCTGATCGATGTCTGCATCGTCTCGCCCAACACGCGGGCCCAGGGACTGGGCGACATCGACATGGCGCGGCTGGACAAGCAGATCGACGACGTGTCCGCCGCCTTCAACCTGAAGTCGAAGCCCACCGCCGCTACGCTCTTCAATCCGGCCTTCCTGCCGTCCAGGCGCGACCGGATGCTGGCCTGAGCGCCGCTCCGCCGCACCCTTCTTTCTCATGACCGAGACACTCCCCTCCTCCACCGACGCGCGGCTCGTCGACCTTCCCGTCGAGTCCATCCGCGCCGACACCTTCGCGCCCTATGGCACGTTGATCGAGAGCACATACGACGGCAAGCCCTTCGGTGACGACGAGGCCCAGTTGACGCTCGACCGGGGCACGCCGCGCTTCTACATCATGAAGCTCGAGCGGCGCGAGCCGGTCTTCCGCCAGATCACGCGGCACCTCGCGGTCACGCAGTGCCTGGCCTCCGCCGGCGGGCGACCATGGATGATCGCCGTGGCGCCGCCCGATGCACCGGACGACCCCACCGCCCCGCCCGACATCACGCGGCTGCGCGCCTTTCGCGTGGAAGGCCACCAGGCCATCATGCTGGCGCGCGGCACCTGGCATGCCGGCCCCTTCTTCGAGGACGAGACGGTCGATTTCTTCAACCTCGAACTGGCCGACACCAACCAGGTCGATCACCACAACTGCGCGCTCGACCGGCGCTTCGGCGTGCGCTACCGCTTCGTCACGCGCTGAGCGGCCAGCGCCTCCGCGAGCGTGCCCCAGTCGCGGCCGCCCTGGCCTGCGGCTTGCGCTGCGTCCAGGCGTGCGCGTGCCGCATCGGCGATGGGCATGGCAACCTGTGATGCACGCGCTGCCTCGTCGGCCAAGCGCAGGTCCTTCAGGCCGAGGGCGATGGTGAAACCCGGTGCATCGGCCGGTGAATCTTCCCCGGCCGCCACCCGCTCGACCGACTGCGCGACCGCCCGTCCCACGCCCTCGTACACCGGCCCGCGGAAGAGCTTGGCTGTGAAGACCTGGTGCGCCAACGCGGCAGGCACGCCGTGCGCGCGCACCAGCGACATCGCCTCGGTCAGGGCGGCCACGGCACTGGCAATCAAGCCATTGCCCGCGAGCTTGACTGCACAGGCGGCGGCCGGGCCCGGCACCTCGAAGACACGCGGCGCGAACGCCGCCAGCGCCTGGCGCACGGCCGCCAAGCGTTGGGCCGGCAGTGCGGGTGGCACGCCGACGACGGCCGTCAGATCGCCGGCCCATGCCTCATCGGGACGGCCGAACACCGGGCAGGCGACGAAATACTGGCCGGCGGCGTGGTGCCGCTCCGCCAGCGCCTCGGCGCACGCGCTGCCGATGGTGCCGAGGCACACATGGACGCTGCCAGCCGGCAGGTGCGGGACGATGCCGGTCGCCATCCGGCTGTCGCCCTCCTCCTCACCGGCATCGCCGAAGCAGACGGCGCCCAGTGCGTCGCCATCGGTCACGGCGCTGAACCACAGGGCCGGCCCCGCTGGCCCCAGCGCCCCGCACAGCGCCTGCGCCGTCGCGCAGGGCTCAGCCCCCTCGTCGCTGGCCAAGCCGGTGCGCGCCGGATCGATGTCCCAGGCCAGCGGTGCAAAGCCGTTGCGCGCCAGGCAGGCCGCCACCGCCAGGCCCATGCGGCCGAGCCCGACCACCGCCACCCGGCCGCTCACAGGGCCTCCGGCACTTCCACGCCCGACAGGCGCGGCGACACCAGCTCCGCCTCGCGGTAGCCGTGCAGCGTGGGCAGCAGCGCGTCCTGCTGCTCGCGCATCAGCGCCCGCGTGATGCCGCCCACCAGACGCGGCACCGCGTATTTGTGGCCGCTGGAGGACGTGGTGTGGGGCCCCATGCTCACCGTCGATGAGAAGTTGAAGGCGTGCACGCGGCGCACCCACGCATCGCGGGCCGGGTCGAGCGGCTGGTATTCGAAGCCGGCGCCCAGGTACGGGTACTCGCCCATGGCGTCGCTGCGCTCTGCCTCCGGCGGCATGTAGTGATGGCGCCAGCGCTGCACGCTGGCGCCGAGCGTGCGCAGTTCGTCGCGCGCGTCGTAGTCGACCACCGAGCCCGTGGCGCACAGCAGATGGTCGAAGACGAAGTCCGCGTGCGGCGTGCGCACATGGATCTCGTCGCCCACCTGCCGCACGCGCGTCCACGGCGAGCCGGCATGCATGCGGAAGTTGGCGAAGGAATGCGCCAGGTCGAAGCCGTTCTGGGTGGGCGGCTGGTCGTGCACTTCGAAGAAGCGGTTGACCTGCCAGCGGGTGGCATCGTCGAGCTCCGCAAAGTGCCGCAGAAGGCCCGCGAACTCGACGATGCGGTGCGGGTTGACCGTGGGCAGCCGCTCGCGCCGGAAGCACAGGTCGACCGAGGCCGCGCCATGGGCCAGCAGCACGCAGGCGTTGTCGAAGGCCGAGGCGCCATGGCCCAGCACGCCGACGCGCCGGCCGGCGAGCGCGGCAAAGTCCACCGGCCCGTTCGAATGGCTCACCTGGTGGGGCGCCACGGCCTCGGCGATGTGCGGCGGAATGCGCCAGGCACCCGCGCCGTCGTAGCCGGTCGCCAGCACCACATGGCGGGCCAGCAGCGCCGCTTGCGGGGCATCCGCCGCGGCCGTCGAACGGATGCGCACCCGCAGCAGATCGCCCTCGGGCTCGAGCCCGACGCAGGCCGTGTCGTTGCGCACCGGCACGCCGGTCATGCGCCGGAACCAGCGCAAAAAGGCCATCCACCGCGGCCGCTCGATGCGGTCGATGGCCGCCCAGGCGGCATCGCCGTAGCAGGCGCGGTAGAAGGCCGGCGCGGACAGGCTGGGCACGCCCGATTCGATGCCGATGGTGCGCTTGGGCGTGCGCAGGTGCGACATGCGGGCAAAGTCTTCCCACACGCCCTCCTGCCCGGCGGGCCGGGCGTCGATGACCTGCACATCGGCCACGCCCTCCCGCCGGAGTGCGAAGGCCGCAGCCAGGCCGGCCTGGCCGCCGCCGACGATCAGCACGTCGTGCACATGCGCGCCAGACGGATGCGCGACGGGCCGCACCCAGTCGCGCCCCGGGTAGGCCAGCAGGTCGAGTTCGGCCTGCACTTGGCGCTCCAGCTGGGCCAGGGTCTGGGCCTGTGGCCCGGCGTCGGTCGTCATGGTCGGCTCCTTGAGGTTGAAGTACTGCCGGGCCTCAGCCGTGCTGCGAGGCCTGCAGGAACTCGCGCGTGCGCGCGCTCTGCGGCGCGGTGAACATCGCCTCCGGCGTGCCGATCTCCACGATGCGCCCCTGCTCCATGAAGACGACGCGGTCGGCCACCTCGCGCGCAAAGCCGAGTTCGTGCGTCACCACGAGCATCGTCATGCCCTCCTCGGCCAGCGCGCGCATCACGCGCAGCACTTCGCCCTTGAGTTCCGGGTCGAGCGAGGACGTCACCTCGTCGAAGAGCATCAGCTTGGGCCGCATGGCCAGGGCCCGCGCGATGGCGATGCGCTGCTGCTGCCCGCCCGAGAGCGCGCGCGGATAGCTGTCGGCCTTGCTCGCCAGGCCGACCTTGTCCAGCAGCACCATCGCCTCGGCGCGCGCCACCGCGGGCGCAATGCCCTTGACGTGGATGGGTGCCTCGGTCACGTTCTGCAGCACCGTGAGATGCGGGAACAGGTTGAACTGCTGGAACACCATGCCGAGCTCGCGCCGCAGCAGGTTCAGCGCCTGTTCCGGCACGCGCTGGCGTATGGGGCCGCCCGCCGGTCCGTAACCGACCGGGCGGCCGTCGAACACCACCTCGCCCGCGTGGAAGGGTTCGAGAAAGTTCACGCAGGCGAGCAGGCTGCTCTTGCCCGAGCCTGAAGGGCCGATGACGACGACGACTTCGCCAGCCTGGACCGCGAGGTCGATGCCGTGCAGCACCTCGACGTCGCCATAGCGTTTGTGGAGATTGGTGATGCGCAGGATGGGCGCGTGGGGCAATGTCATGGCGTCAGGTCACGTCACGCGGTAGCGCTTTTCGAGCCAGGCGTTGATGGCGATGAGCGGCAGCGTCAGCAGCAGGTAGCCCAGCGCCACGCCGGCGAAGGGACTGAAGGTGTTGGCCTTCCAGCTCATGAAGTCCATGCCGGCGCGCAGCAGGTCGGAGATGGCGACGGTCGAGACCAGCGAGGTGTTCTTGATGAGGCTGATCAGTTCGTTGGTGACCGGCGGCAGCACGCGGCGCGCGGCCTGCGGCAGCACGATGCGGCGCATTGCCAGCGGGTAGGACATGCCGAGTGCGCGCGCCGCCCGCATCTGGCCGCCGTCGATCGACTCGATGCCGCCGCGGAGGATCTCGCTCATGTAGGCGCCATTGGTGATGCCCAGGGCCAGAACGCCCACCGTGGTCGCGTCGAGCAGCAGCCCGGCCGAAGGCAGGCCGTAGTACAGGAAGAGCAGCGTGACCAGCACCGGCGTGGCGCGCATCAGCGTGACGTAGGCCAGCGCCGGCAGCCGCAGCACCCGGCGCGGCGACACGCGCGCCAAGCCGCCGAGCATGCCGAGCACGAGCCCGACCAGCGCTGAGAGCGCGGCGATCTTCGCGGTGATCGCCATGCCCTTGAGCAGCGACGGGATCGCTGCCAGGAAGATGTCGAAGGAGAAATCCATCCGCCCGATCCGTCAGTGCGCGGCGCCGGCCAGGCCAAGCCGCTCCGACAGCACCCGAGCGCGGCGCAGCACGCCTTCGTCGTCGCCACGCGCACCGATCACCGACAGGCCGACCGGCGCGCCCTCGCTGCGCATCCACGGCATGCTGAGCTGCGGCAGCCCGGCCAGGCCCGCCGGCGCCAGCATGCGGAAGGAGCGTGCGCGGATGTCGTTGACCGCGTCGAAGGACGCATCGAGGCTCGGTGCCGGCGTCGGCACCGTAGGCCAGACGATCGCGGCGCCGCCGGCCAGCACGCGCGCCATCGTGGCGTTGGCGTCGATCCGCAGCCGCTGCATCTGGGCCACTTCCTCGAAGCTCACCCGCGCCGCGGCGTCGAAGCGCTGCGTCACGTCTTCGCCCATGTGCGGTCGGCGCGTGCGCACCCAGGGGCCCAACTGCAGCCAGATTTCGCTGGCCTGCAGCACACGGAAGGCGTTGGCCCAGTCGGCCAGGGGCAAGGTTCCTTCGGGCAGCACAGTGACAGGCGCCAGTTCGCGCAGCTGGGCGATGAGCGCCACGTAGGCCGCGCGCACCGGTGCGTCGAGCAGCGGCATCACGTCGGCGGCAATCACCAGGGAACCGAACTCCTGCGAGGTGCCGACACGCGTGCGCGCGAGTTGCTCGAACACGCGCGTCATCGCGTCGGCGCTGGTGGCGAACCAGCCGACGGTGTCGAAGCTGTGGGCCAGCGTGAAGCAGCCCTGGGCCGCGATGCGGCCGTGCGTGGGGCGCATGCCCCACACGCCGCAGTAGCTGGCAGGCAGCCGCGTGGAGCCGCCGCAGTCGGTGCCCAGCGCGATGTCCGCATGGCCGCCCGCCACGGCGACCACGGAGCCCGACGAGGAGCCGCCCGACAGCCGGTCCGGCGCCGCCGGGTTGGTCGGCTTGCCGTAGTGGGCGTTGTTGCCGGCCAGGCTGTAGGTGAGCTCGTCGGTGACGGTCTTGCCCACCCACTGCGCACCGGCCTCCAGCAGCACGCGCACCGCGGGAGCCGATGTCTTCGCCTCGACCTGTTCGGCGAACCAGGCCGGCTGCCCCGCGCCCACGCGCAGGCCCTCAACCTCGAACACGTCCTTGACCGCGAGCCGCAGCCCTGCGAGCGGGCCGGCCTGGCCATGGGCCTGCCGAAGCCGCAGCGCAAAGGCCTCGTCGCCGCCGTCGGACACGAAGGCGCCGTGGCGCCCGGCAAGGGTTTGGAGCGCAGCGCCGCTCATTGGAACCACTTCGCGTCGAGCTTGTCGAGGAAGCCCTCGCGCTTGAGGTCGGCCAGGATGGCGTTCACGGCCTCCAGCAGGCGCGTGTCGTCCATGCGGGTGTTGATGCCGACGTCGCGCTTGTCCCAGGTTTCGGAGACGGCCAGCTTGCTGGGGCGGCGCGCGGCGTTGTAGCGCACGGTGGGCAGCGTGTTGACCACGACGTCGGCCCGGCCGGCCTCCACATCCGCGAAGGCCAGCAGGAAATCGTTGTAGGTCTTGACCTCCTTGGCGATGCCGAGGTCGCGCACGAAGCGCTCGCCGGCGCTGCCGATCTGCACCGCCACCACCTTGCCCGCGATGTCGTTCGCCTTGACGATGTTGGCGGCCGGCTTGGCCCCGCCCGCGATGCCGGAGTTGTAGTACGGCGTGGAGAAGGTGATGCGCTGCGCGCGTTCGGCGGTCCAGGTCATGGCGGTGACGAGCAAGTCGACCCGCCTGGAGTTCAGCGCCGGAATGAGGCCGCTGAAGTCGATCTTCTCCCACTTGGGCTTCACGCCCAGGCGACGCGCCACCTCGTTGCCCAGGTCGATGTCGAAGCCGACCATGGTGCCGTTCTCGACATAGCCGAAGGGCGGATAGGCCCCGCCGTTCGCCATGACGAGCACGCCGTCCTTCTTGATCTTGTCCAGCGTGTCGGCCTGCACGGCCGTGGCCGCGCCGGCAATCAGCGCGGCGGCGAGGCAGGCGGAACGGAGAAGTTGTCTGCGATGCATGGATCGTCCTTCGGTTATCGGGAGAGGGGAAATGGGGAACGCTCGGCCGCGGCCAGGGCCAGCACGCGGCGCACCGCGTCGACCACCGGCCCGCCCGCGCTGCGACGGGCGAAGACCTCGTGACGAAAGCGCTCGGCCGCCTCGGCGATCTCGTCGCGCAGGGCGGCCTCGTCGACGCCGGTGGCACGGCCGTCGGCGAACGCCACGCGACCGTCGACCACCACGGTGTGGACGGCGCTGCTGGTCGCGGCAAAGCACAGTTGGCGGCGCGGGTCGTGCAGCGGCACGAAGGCCAGGTCGCGCGCGTCAAGCAGCGTGATATCGGCGACCCGGCCCACGGCGATCTCGCCGGCGATGGCGGCGTTGCCCATGGTGGCGGCGCCATCTGCCGTGGCCATGCGCACGAGCCGGGCGGCGTCGGGCGGGGGGTTCGAGGCACTGGCGTCGAGCTTGTGGATCAGCGAGGCCATGCGCAGGCTGTCGAGGTAGTCGACGCTGTCGCCAGTCGCGGCACCGTCGGTGCCGATGGCGACCTCCACGCCCGCGGCCAGCAGCCGCCCGACCGGGCACCGCCCGCTGGCCAGCTTGAAGTTCGACAGCGGGTTGTGCACCACGCGCGCGCCTCGCCGCGCGATGCGTTCGATGTCGGCATCGGTCAGCCACACGGCGTGGTTCATCGCCATTTGCGGGCCGAGCAGCCCGGCCTCGTCGAGCACTTCGATGAAGCTGCAGCCGTACTGCTGCTGTGCGGTGACGGCCTGGGTGCGGGATTCGAGCACGTGCATGTGCACCGGCACCGCGTGTGCCGCAGCGGTGTCGGCCACGCGGCGCAACAACGCGGGCGTGCAGCGCTGCGGGCCGCGCGGACCCAGCGACAGGCCGAGCCGCGAATGGCCGCGCGCCGACAGCGCATGACGGGCGCGATGGAACACATCGAACTGCGCGTCCAGCGCGCGCGGTGGATTGGCGTCCAGGCGCGCGCTCAGGCCATGGTCGAACACCGAGCGCGCAAACGGCAGCCCGTCGAGGTAAGCCCGGTCGGACAGCGTCACCGCCACCCGAGCGCGAAGGCCTGCATCGTCGTAGGCATCGAGCACGGCCTGCAGAGCCTCTTCATCGCCACCGGGGTTGAGGAAGTCGTCATGCAGCGCGGCCACCCCCGAGCGCAGCGAACGCAGCGCCAGCATCATGGCGCGCAGGTAATGCCAGCGCACGGGAATGGCGTCGCCGCCCAGCGGCGGATAGGCCAGTGCCAGCCAGACTTCGAGCGGCTCGCCATCGCAACTGCCCTGTTCGAACATCTCGTTCGAATGCGCATGCGCATTGACGAAGCCCGGGAAGGCAATGAGGCCGCTGCCGTCCAGGTCCGCTGGGCCGGGCGGCCCTGCAATGCTGCCAGCCAGGCCGATCGAGCGGATCACGCCACCCTCGATGCCGATGTCCACGCGCGGCGCATCGGCCGGCGCGTCACCGGGCCGAACATTGCGAAGGCTGCGCAGCGCCAGCGTCATGCGGCGCTTTGCGCGGGCGCGATGGCCCTCGCCACAAAGGCACGCATCTGCGAATCGGGAGCGTTGAACTCCAGCGCCGCGTCGAAATGCGCGCGGCCCTCGATGGGCAGCAGGCGGCTGTGGGCGCCCAGGCTCTTAAGCCGCCAATGCAGCGCCTGCGCCTGCCGAACGAACTCCGGCGACTCTTGTTCACCGACGGCAACCAGCACGGGTGGCAGCGTCGGCCGTTGCGCTGCGTGGGCCAAGGCTTCGAGTGTCAGCAATGGGCTGCAGGCGACGGCCTCTTCCGGCGTGAAGCCCAGGGTGACCTGGGGAATGCTGCGCGCCAGCGGCCGCAGGTCGTACATGCCGCCGAGCAGCAGCAGCGCACGCATGCGGCCCGCCCACGGGCGCGCTGTCACGGCCGCCGACAGGGCCAGGTGCGCGCCCGACGAATGGCCGGCCAGGGCGATCGCTGCCGGATCGATGCCCAGGGCCTGCGCCTGCGCGACGACCGTGGCGATGGCCGCTTCCACCTCCGCCACGATGGCCGGCAGACTGCTCTGGCCAAGCGCGGCGAAGTTGATGCCCACCCAGGCCATGCCTTGCCGCATGCAGGCATCGGCCCAGAAGGCCGTCTCGCGGCTGGTGTTCAGGCGCCAGCGGCCGCCGTGCACGAAGACCATCGCCGGCACCGGCCCCGGCGCACCGGGCGGCAGGAAGACATCGACCCAGCCATCGTCGCCAGCACTGAATCGATGCGTGGCATGCCCGATGCGGTGCGCGAAGGCGTCGGCCGACAGCGCGCGCAGGGCGGCCAGGTCGTCGGCATTGCGGGCCGCGCTGTTGTTGTCGTACTGCGCCGCCAGGGCCGCATCGCTCAGGGAGGGCGGCTCGATGAAAGGGTTGGGCGCGAAGGCATGCATGGGCGCTGCGGCCGCAAATTCCATGCCCCGAGGTCCTTTGGCCAAGCCGCAGGACCGTGCTTCGCGGCAGCCATCCGATCTTCCTTTGAAGCTTCCCTGCGAAAAAGTCTGGACATAGCTGATGCCTATGGCTGACCTGCGCCCCGGCCGAAGGCTCGCAATCGGGCCCAGCGGATGGCATGCGCTTTGCTGCGCGCCAAAGCGGCGCAAAGAGGCCGCCATAGGCCCTCTCAATGTTCTGCAGGATGGATTCCCATGGACGCGATCTTCGATTCGACCCGTTACGACAACGTTCGAAAGCCTCTGCTGCAGGCGCATGGCCTGCCGGCCGATTGCTACCACGATGCCCGCTTCTTCCAGCGCGAACTGGGGACCGTGTTCGCTCGCAGTTGGCTGATGGTGGGCCGTGCCGATCGCATTCCGAACACCGGCGACTTCTTCACGCATGACCAGGCGGGACTGTCGCTGGTCATCCTGCGGGACCGCGAAGGCGACATCCGCGCCTTCGTCAATGCATGCCGGCACCGTGGCGCCCGGCTTCTCGACGTGCCCGCAGGCCAGGCTTGCGGCAACGAGCGCGCCATCGTCTGCCCCTACCACGCCTGGAGCTACAACCTCGAGGGCGAGTTGCGCGGCTGTGCCGGCATGGAGGCGACACAGGACTTCGACCGGGCCGATTTCCCTCTGGTCGCCGCGCGCGTCGGCGTCAGCGACGGCTTCATCTGGGTCTGCCTCGACGACGGCGCGCCGCCGCTGCTCGAATGGTTGGGCGAGTTGCCCGACCGGCTGGCGATGTACCAGCTCGGCGACATGGTGGCCACGCGCATCGTCACGCACGATGTGGCCTGCAACTGGAAGGTGTGGGTCGAGAACTTCATGGAGGGCTACCACATCCCGACGGTGCACCGCGCGACCATCAGCAGCCACAAGGCCGTCAATCATCCCGAGGAGCCGAGCGGCAACGGCCAGTACACGGCCATCTTCGAGCAGCACGACGGCACGCTCGCCCTGCTCGACGGCGACACCGGATTCGCCCCCATCGAGAGTCTGCACGGCGAGTCGGTGCGCGGCAGCCGCTTCATGCTCGTCTACCCCGGCACCATGCTCGCGCTGACCATCGACACGATGTGGTCCTTTCAGTGCCTGCCGATGGGGCCGGAGCAGACGCGGATCGTCCACACCTCGATGTTCCCGCGCTCGCGCGTCGCACAGCCCGACTTCGAAGAGGTCGCACAGCGCTACTACAAGCGGCAGGACCGCGTGGTGGCCGAAGACAACGCCATCTCGGTGCAGCAGCAGCGCGGCCTGCGCGCCGGCATCGTGCATCCCGGGCGCTTCGCGGCCAAGGAGCGCATCGTTCATGCACTGGACAACTGGGTCCTCGACCGCGTGCTTGCACCCGCGCAGACCGCCACCATCCATCCGCTGAAGCGGAGCGCCTGATGGACGGCACCCTCGCCATCGACGCGAGACCCGGCGCGGTGCAATGGCGCACGGACGAGACCGCGCTGATCGTCGTCGACATGCAGAACGGCTTTCTCAAGCCGGGCGGGTACTTCGACAACGTGGGCTACGACCTGGCGCATGCGCCGCGCACCGTGGCGCAGGTGGTGGCCGCCGTCGCGGCGGCGCGGCGGGCCGGCGTGCAGGTGATCTTCATCCAGAGCGGCTTCGACGCGATGCACCTGTGCGTGGGCGGCGCCACCGCGCCGGTGTGGCACAAGTCGGAAGCGCAGGTGCTGATGCGCGAGCGGCCCGAGCTGGCACGCCGGCTCATCACCGACGGCACCTGGGACTACGAACTGGTGGACGAGATGGCGCCGGCCGCCGACGAGCCGGTGATCCGCAAGTCCCGCTACAGCGCCTTCGCCGGAACCAGCCTCGACCAGTTGCTGCGCGCGCGGCGCATGCGCAACCTGGTGTTCTGCGGCGTGGCCGCGAACGTCTGCGTGGAGACCAGCCTGCGCGACGCCTACGGCCACGAGTACTTCGCGCTGCTGCTGGAAGACGCGACGCACCATGCCGGGCCCGACTTCCTGCGGCAGGCGACGCTGTGGAACGTCGAGCGCTTCTTCGGCTGGGTGGCACCGATTTCGGCATGGCAGCGCGCCACCGGGGCCGCACGATGAGTGCCGCCGGCAAGATCATGGCGGGGCGCGAGAGCGTGCGCGTGGCCATCGTCCAGACACCCCCCGTCTTCCTCGACCTCGAGCGCTCCATCGACAAGGCCTGCCGCAAGATCGCCGAGGCGGCCGCGGGCGGCGCTTCGCTGGTGGTGTTCAGCGAAAGCTGGCTGGCCGGCTATCCCTACTGGGACGAAGGCTGGAACAGCGATTCGCACGCCTGGATGGACGTGCGCAGCCGCTTCTTCGACAACGCCCTGCTGATCCCCAGTGCGCAGAGCCAGCGCCTGTGCGAGGCGGCGGCGCAGAGCGGCGTGACGGTCGTCATCGGCTGCAACGAGCTCGACGCCCGCCCGGGCGTGCACACGCTCTACAACACGATGCTCACCATCGGCGACGACGGCCGCATCGTCGGCAAGCACCGAAAGCTGCGGCCGACCTTCGTCGAATCGGCCTTCTGGGGCCAGGGCGCGGGCGACGACCTGTATGTGCACGAAACGGCCGTCGGCCGCGTGGGCGGGCTGATCTGCGGCGAGCATGTGATGACCCTGGCCCGGGCCCGCATGATTTCGCAGGGCGAAGACTTCCACATCGCGCTCTACCCCGGCGCGTTCAACGTGTGGAGCGGCCCGAAGATGCAGGTGGAAGACCCGGACGGCAGCCACTTCATCGGCTATGCCTCGTGCCGCGCGCATGCCAACGAGGCCGGTGCTTTCGTGGTCTGCGCGGTCGGGCTGATCGACGAGGCGTCGATTCCTGCCGACTTTCCGATGCGCGATTCGCTCAACATCTCGTACGCGCGCGGAGGCAGCATGGTGATCGCGCCGGCCGGCGTGCCGCTGGTGGGCCCGGTGTATGGCGACACCATCGTCTATGCCGATTGCCCGGCACGCATGATCAAGCTGTCGAAAGCCATCATCGACACCAACGGGCACTACGGGCGGCCCGACGTGCTTTCGCTTCGCTACCACCCCGAGGAGCGCACATGACCTCGCCCACCGCCGGCGAGGCCGCGGACGGCCCGGTGGGCGACGCACCGCCCGCCGAGCGCACGCCCGTGCTGCTCATCGGCCTGGGCACGATGGGCCTGCCGATCGCGCTGCGGCTGCATGCAGCCGGCGTCCCGGTCTGGGGCATGGACCGCCAGCCGGAACTGCACGATGCGCTGCCCGGCGGCCGGGTCTTCACGGCCGGATCGGTGTGCGACGCGGTGCGCGCGTGCCGCGCCGCCGCCGTCATCACCTGCGTCAGTGACGAAGCCGCGCTGCAGCGCCTGTGGCAGGCACCGGGCGGGTTGCACGAGGCGCTCGTGCCTGGGCTCTGCGTCGTCGACCACACGACGACCTCGGTCCCCGCGGCGCGGCAGTTCGCGGCCGACGCCGGGCAGGCTGGCGCCATGTGGGTCGATGCGCCGCTTTCCGGCGCTGCCGCGGGGGCGCGCGCGGGCACGTTGTCGGCCATGCTCGGCGGCGAGCCGGGTGCGGTCGCGCATGTGCGCCCGCTGCTCTCGGCCTACTGCGCCACCCTCACCCACCTGGGCCCGGCCGGTGCAGGCCAGGCGGGCAAGCTGACCAACCAGATCGCCATCGCCGGCATCAACGCCGGCCTGCTGGCAGCCACGGGCTTTGCGGCCCTGCAGGGCCTGGACCTCGCACGCTGCTTCGATGCGATAGCCGCCGGCAGCGCCCATTCCGTGCAGATGGCCCAGCACCGCGCGGCACTGACGCGCGCCCCGGCCGACAGCACCTTGTTCGACTGGCTTCGGCGCGACCTGGCGCTGGTGCTGGAACACCTTCCCGTCGACGAGGCTGCTGCGACGCGCGGCGCCCCGCAAGCCCTGCACGACCGGCTCCACGCCCTGAACCGAATGCTTTTCGATGGAACTGCGGCACCTCCGTTACTTTGAGGCGATCGCTGCGACCGGGAACGTTACCCGCGCCGCCGCCACGCTCCACATCTCGCAGCCCTCGCTGAGCCAGGCCATCAAGGAGCTGGAAGCCGAGGTGGGCATGCCGCTGCTGGTGCGGGGGCCGCGCGGCAGCGTGCTGACCGAGGCCGGGCGGGAGTTCATCAAGCATGCCAGCGACATCCTGGAGCGTGTGTCGGCCGCGCGCGATGCCAGCCGCCGCGCCGCGCATGGCGCCGCCGGCCAGCTGGTGGTGGCCGTCACGGGCTCCAGCGTGTTCGACGTGGTGCCCGAGCTGATCCGCCAGGCCGCCGAGCACATGCCGGAGGTCTCGCTGCGGCTGGTCGAGATGCTGACGGACAAGCAGATCGAGGCGCTGTACGCGCGGCGCGTCGACGTCGCCATCGGCCGTGCCCTGCGCAACGAGCCGGGCCTCACCTCGCGCGTGATCGCCAAGCGCTCCTTCATGGTCGCGGTGCACGTGCGGCATCCGCTGGCGCGGCAACGCAGCATCACGCTCGACGACCTGCGCAACGAGCCGCTCATCACGCCGCAGCGTCGGCTCGGCCCCGGCTTCCATGCGCAGCTGATGACGCTGCTCACGCGCGCCAAGCTCAACCTGCAGATCGCGCACGAAGTCACCCACATGCCCACGGTGCTGGGCCTGGTGGCGGCCGGCCTGGGCCTGGGCATCGTCAGCGACGAACTGCGCGACCTGGAAGTGCGGGACGTCGTCTACCGGCCACTGCTCGAAGGCCACGACGCCCTCGAACTGGCCGTGTCCTGGCGTCTGGACAACCCTTCCGTGGCGCTGGCGCAGTTCGTCGGCCTCTGTCGCAACCCTTCTTCCCTGGAGATTCCCCATGCCCTCTGACTCGCTCGAGGCCCTGAGCGCGCGCGTGCAGCGCGACCTGAGCTACCTGGCCTACCCCGCCAAGCCCTGGGTGCTCGACTTCGACGCCGCCCGGCTGCGCGCGATGGGCGTCGACGTCGCGCCCGAGGCGGTGCTGCACTGCGCCATCGTCGGCGGCGGGCAGTTCGGCCTGACCATCGCGCATGGCCTGCGGCGCGAATGCGTCGACCGCGTGCGCGTGTTCGAAAGAAACCCGCGCGGCCTCGAAGGACCATGGATGACCTTCGGCCGCATGAAGATGCTGCGCACGCCCAAGGACCCGACCGGCCACGACCTCGGCAACGCCAGCCTCACCTTCCGCGCCTGGTACGAGGCGCAGCACGGCGCCGATGGCTGGGAGCAGCTCTTCCGCATCAGCCGCCCGGACTGGCAGGCCTATCTGGGCTGGTACCGCGAGGTGACCGGCATCGACATGGTCAACGAGGTCGAGGTCACGGCCGTGGAGCCCTGGCCCAGCGCAACCGACTGTCAGCTGTTCAGGCTCACGGTCCGAGGCAGGGACCGGGTCGACACGGTGTGGGCCCGCACCGTGGTCTTTTCGGGCGGCGCGGAAGCGTCGGGCGGCCATGTCGTGCCCGACTTCATCAGCGAGCACCTGCCCAACAACCTCTATGCCCACACCAGCGACTGGCCGATCGACTTCCGCCGATTCGAGGGCCAGCGGGTCGGCCTGCTCGGCTCCGGCGCGGCGGCCTTCGACGCCGCCATCGCCGCGCTGGAGGCCGGCGCGCGCGAGGCGGTGCTGTGCTTTCGCCGCCCCGCCCTGCCCCGCACCAACCCGCGGCGCTGGATGGAGTTCGCCGGCTTTCTGGCGCACTACCCCGAGCTGTCCGACGACCAGCGCTGGGCCTACATGCAGGAGCTCTACCGCATCGGCCAGCCACCCCCGGTGCCGACCTTCGACCGCGCGGTCAGCCTGCCCGGCTTCGTCATGAAGGCGTCGACGCCCTGGCTGGCCGTGCGCGAAGACGCGGGCCAGGTGCTGGTCGACACGCCGCAGGGCCAGGAGCGCTTCGACTTCGTCTTCGCGGCCACCGGCGCCTTCGTGGACCTGGCGCAGCGGCCGGAGTTCGCCGGGCTGCTGCCGTACGCGGCGCTGTGGGCCGACCGCCATGTGCCGACCGCGGCGAAGGCCGAACCTCGGCTGGGCCGCTTCCCCTACCTCGGCCGCTTCGGCGAGTTCACCGAAAAGACGCCAGGCTGCGCACCCTGGCTGGACCACCTGTTCACGACCACGCGGGGCGCGACGCTCTCGTTGGGCCCCAGCGCGGCATCGAACAGCAACATCAAGTACACGGCCCCGCGCGTGATCTCCGGCGTGACGCGCGCACTGTTCCTGGACGATGCCCCCGAGCATGGCCGCCGCTTCGCGACGGCCAACCACGACGAGCTGGCACCGGACAAGCTGCAGGCCATGATGGGCCAAACCGCCTGAAGCGTGCGATGACCGAAGTCCACTGGTTCGACATGGCCCACCCGGCCGACTACGCCGGGCTGCAGGCCTTGATCGGCGATGCCGATTCGGTGGCGCGGCTGGCGGTGCTGGTCAAGACCGAGGGCCACACGGCCACCAACGACTTCGCTCGGCAACTGTCGCGCACCGCGCTGGATCCGCTGCTGACGCCCTGGACTGTGGCCGGACGCGCCGTCGCCGTGCTGGCCAATGGCTGCGAAGGCGTGGCGACCCCGGGCGGCTATGCGCTGATCGAGCGCCGCTCCACGCAAGCGCATGACGGCCCGGGGCTGCGCCTGGGCATCGCGCGTTCGGCCGCGCTGCCACCGGCTGTCGTCGGCGAGCCCGAAGCCATCGATGCGGTCGCCGACTGCGTAAGCGCCGCCTGTGCCGACGCCGGCCTCGCTGCGGACCAGGTCGCCCTCGCCATCCTGAAATGTCCGACGCTGCTCGCCAGCCGCTGTGCCGGCTCGCCGCACCGCAGCGACCAGCACCGGGGGCGCGCCATCGCGGCGCTCGGTGCGGCGGTGGCGCTGGGCGAGATCGAGCGTGCGCGCATCGGGCCCGATGCGATCGCGAACGATCCGACCCTGCGCAGCGCCAAGGCGATGACCTTTGCTGGCCCGGAACAGGAATGGGTCGAGGCCGTCGTGCTGGGCCATACGAACGATGCGACCGGGCAAGGCGGTGCATTGCGCCTGGGCGTCTGTCATCCCCATGACATGCTCGACGCCGCCAGCATCCGCCGGCTGGCCGTGGCGCTAGGCCTGCGCTTCGACGAAGCCGGCGAACTGACCGAGCCCGAGCGCCTGCTGGCCGTCTTCAGCAAGGCCGGGCCGACCCCGGACGGCCAGGTGCGCGGCGCCCGCACCGGCATCTTCACCTCCGCGTACTCGCCGGACAGCCACATGCGGGCGGCGCAGTCGGGCCTGCTGGGCAGTCTGTTCGGCAGCACGCGCTTCTTCGTCTCCGGCGACCCCATCCAGCAGGCCCCACCGGGCGGCGGCGTGGTCGCCCTGATCGTCAAAGGCCGGACATGACCGAACCTGCTTCGCCCCTGCGCACCCTGCCCACGCACGGGCGCTACGACTATTCGCCCATCGTCGAACGGCCGACCTACGAATGGCCCAACGGCACGCGGCTCGCGTTCTATGTCGCCTTGAACATCGAGGCCTTTCCCTTCGGCGAGGGCATGGGTCCCGAGCTGAACCCACGCCAGCCCGAACCCGATGTGGTGAACCACACCTGGCGCGACTGGGGCAACCGCGTGGGCATCTGGCGGCTGCTGGAACTGCTCGACGAGTTCGACCTGCCCGCCAGTGCCTTGCTCAACACCGCGATCTACGACAGCTGCCCACAGATCGCCCATGCGTTGCGGCGGCGCGGCGACGAGATCGTGGGTCACGGCCACACCAACGCGGAGCGCCAGGCCGAAATGGATGCGGAGGCCGAAGCGCGCATGATCGAGAACGTCACCGCCCGGCTCCGTGCCGAAGAAGGCAAGGCGCCGAAGGGATGGATGGGACCGTGGGTCAACGAAACCCCGCGCACGCCGGACCTGCTGGCGCGCAACGGCTACGCCTACGTCATGGACTGGATGATGGACGACCAGCCCGTGATGCTGCGGACCGCGCACGGCCCGCTGGTGGCGCTGCCCTATGCCCGGCCGACCAACGACATCACCGCCCTGCATGGCGCGAAATGGACGCCCGAGGAATGGGCCGACATGCTCATCGACCAGGTGGACGAGATGCTGCGCCAGTCACGGCGGCAGCCGCTGATCTTCAATGTGTCGTTGCATCCCTATTTGATGCACGCCTTTCGGCTCAAGCACCTGCGGCGATTCTTCGAATACTTGGCGACCGTGCGCGATCAGCTGTGGGTGGCGCGGTGTGCGGATATTGCGCTGTTTGCCAAAGCGGAAATGGAGGGGTTGGGTGTCAGATGATTCGCAGTGCAGCCATGAGATGCCGATTCGGGAGTCACACCCCTGACCGCCAATGTTCATGAAGTCCTTGGATGTCTCCTGAGCAAAGCAGGGGCATGGCGGCTTCGATGGCGGGCAGAGGCCAATCCCACCACTGCATTTCAAGCAACATCTCAACCTGTTCCGCTGGGAAGCGCCTGCGAATCTCCTTGGCGGGGTTCCCCGCCACGATGGCGTAGGGCGCCACGTCCCGGGTGACAACCGCCCTGCTGCCGATGACAGCGCCATGCCCGACGGAAACCCCTGGAAGGATCATCGCTTCGGCACCGATCCACACGTCGTTGCCGATCACCGTATTGCCGGCCGGAATGAAAGCATCTCGTGCGGACGCAAAGGCAGGCTCATACTGCATGTAGAAGAACGGGTATGAGGACGCCCAGTCCGCCCGGTGCCCTTGGTTCCCTGCCATGATGAAGGAGGCCCCTGAGCCGATGGAACAGAAGCTGCCGATGATGAGCTTGTCCACATCGTCCCGGTCCGGCAGGAGATAGCGCGCGCAGTCGTCAAAGCTGTGCCCGTGGTAATAGCCCGAGTAGTAGCTAAAGCGCCCGACTGCAATGTTGGGGTTCGTGACCTGCTCGCTCAGCAGCCTGCCTTTGAAGGGACTCTCGAAGAAGTTGCTCATGCGCGCGAGTTTGCATCACCGCCACGCGCGGCTGAAAGACCGTGGTAGGCCTGTCGCCGTCAACAGCGTGCAACCGTGTAGGGCGACATTCAGGCAGGGAGGCTCTTGCGAAATGAGAGGCGCCGATCGCGCACGGCCCATCCAAGCCGGATGGGTGCCCAAGGCCAATCGAGAACACGGCCCGGCCCGCCGCACGGGCTCACCGCTTTTCTTTCAGTTGCTCCCTCACCAACCCCACCAACGCATCCGCCAAACTCGAAGGCGGCATCGCCCCATGACGCACCGCCAGCACCGGCTGGGTCGGTGCCGCCGCAATCGGCCGCCACGCCAGCCGCTCGTTCTGCCACGCCCGCGCCGTCAGGTCATCCACCAGCGCCACGCCCGCTCCGCTGGCCACCAGCGCGCAGGCCGCCTGGCCCGAGCGCACTTCGATTCGTGAGGCCGGCACCTGCCCCGCCTTCTCCGCCGCCTTGCGCATCAACTGCCCTTGCGGCGTGTCCTCGCTGAAGGCGATCAGCGGCTCGCGCAGCACATCGGTCATGCGCACGGTCCGCCGCTGGGCGAAGGCGTGATCGGCGGGAAAGACGCAGCCCATCGTCCAGTGCCCCAGCGTCTGCGCCGTGAGCAGCGGATGCGTGACCGGCAGCGTGCAGATGGCGATGTCGGCCTCGTGGTGCACCAGCTGGCCAACCATTTCCCGAGCACGCAGTGTCTCCATGTAGAGCTGCGCCGACGGAAAGCGCTGCGACAGCGCATGCAAGGCCCGCGGCACCAGTTCCAGCCCGGCGCTGGGGCTGCACAGCACGCGCAGGCGCAGGCCGGTGCCGTCGCGCAGGGCCTGGGCGCGCGTCTCGATGCCGCGCACGCCGCGGTAGACAGACTCGACCTCCTCGTACAGCGCCTGCGCCTCGGGCGTCGGCCTCAGCCGGCCGCGGCCACGCTCGAAGAGCTTGAGGCCCAGCTGCAGTTCGATGTGCGACAGCATGCGGCTGATGCCCGGCTGCGACACGTGCAGCAGCCGCGCTGCATCGGTGATGGAGCCGGCCAGCATCACGGCGCGGAAGACTTCGATCTGGCGCAGATTCATGGGCGGCGAATGGGCTGCTCTTGCATAACGACATGTTATGCAGATCGCGCGTCTTGGTATTTCACGACAAGCGCGCGAACGGCCATGATCCCGGCCGTAGCGAAAGACGGAGACACCGCATTCCATGACAGTTCGATTCACCCGCCGGGCTGCGCTCGGCTGGCTCGCCGCCTCTGGCGCGGGCGCCCTGCCCTTTACCTCCTACGCCCAGGCCGAATGGCCCACCAAGACCGTGCGGATCATCGTGCCCTTCGCGCCCGGCGGTGGCGCGGACAGTTCGGCGCGGGTGCTGGGCGACCTGCTCTCGCCGCTGCTCGGCCAGGCCGTGATCGTCGAGAACAAGCCCGGCGCCGGCAGCGCCATCGGCGTGATGGCCGCGGCCCAGGCGCGCGACGGCCACACGCTGCTGATGGCCAGCAACAGCATGGTCATCAACCCCGCGCTCAATCCGCAGATCGGTTACGACCCCATCGCCGACTTCGATGCCGTGGGCATGGTCTCCGACCAGCCACTGGTGCTGGTGGTGCCGGCCAGCTCGCCCATCCGCTCGATGCAGGAGCTGGTGGCGCAGGCCAAGGCCAAACCGGGGCAGTTGAGCGCCGGCAACAGCGGCAACGGCACGCTGGCGCACATCGCCTCGGAGATCTTCGCGGGCCAGGTGGGCGCGGAGATCGTGCCGGTGGCCTACAAGGGCGAAAGCGCGCTGATGCCGGACCTGATCAGCGGCCTGCTGGGCTTCGGCTTCCTCAACCTGCCGAGCGTGGCGCCGCACATCAAAGCGGGCAAGCTGCGGGCGCTCGCCGTGTCCTCGTCGCAGCCGGTGGCCGACCTGCCGGGTGTGCCGACGGTCAAGTCGCTGGGCTATCCGGCGCTGGAGGTGCGCGGCTGGGCGGCCCTGCTGGCGCCGCACGGCAGCATTGCGCCGGCCGGGCTCGCACGGCTCGAAGCGGCGCTCGCCAAGGTGCTGGCGTCGGAGACGGTCAAGTCCAAGTTCGCCATGCTCAATGTGGAGCCCGTGGTGATGGACCGCCAGGCCACCGCCCGCTTCCTGCAGGCCGAGACGCGCCGCTATGCCGACATCGTGAAATCGCGCGGCATCAAGGCGGGCTGAGTCGATGACGCTGACGACGACGAAGCCGGCCGACGCCCTGCCCGCCATCGAGACCGACGTGCTGGTCTGCGGGGGGGGCGTGGCGGGCACGGTGGCCGCGGTGGCCGCCGCGCGCCAGGGTGCCCGCACCGTGCTGATGGAGCGCTACGGCTTCCTCGGCGGCAACGCCACGGCCGGGGCCGTCGCCCAATTCAACAGCTGGCAGACGGCTGCCGGCCGCCGCGTGGTGGCCGGCCTGGCGCAGGAGGTGGTGGAGCGCCTGCGCGACTACGGCGGCGCGGGCGAGCACCACAGCTTCGTCATGTCCACCGGCCACCGGATGGACCGGGTCGAATACGCGCCCGAGCTGCTCAAGCTGGTGCTGGACGACCTGGTGCGCGAGGCCGGCGTGCAGCCGCTGCTGCATGCCACGCTGCTGGATGTGCAGCGTGAAGGCCGGCGCATCACCTCGGTGCGCGTGCTGACCAAGGGCGGCGCCCGCACCGTGCGCCCCCAGGTGCTGATCGACACCTCGGGCGACATGGACGCCATGAAGCACGCCAGCGCCACCTTCCTCGAACTGGGCGATGGCGAGGCCCTGCAGCCCGCAACCATGATGTTCCGCTTCGGCCCCATCGACTTCGCGCGGCTCGACGCCTTGAGCAGCGAAGAAAAGGAGGCCATCGCCCGCCGCGGCTTCGAGCAGGGCGAGCTGGCCCGGGCAGCGCTGCATCTGGCGCGCGACCCGTTCTCCGACGACGGGTGGTTCAACATCAGCCGCCTGGGCATCGACGCCACCGACCCGATGGCCCTGGGCCGCGCCGAGATCGAGGGCCGCCGCCAGGCCTGGCGCGCCGCGGCCTTCCTCCAGCGCGCGCTGCCGGGCTGCGAGCATGGCCGCCTGCTCAACTTCGGCACGCAGGTCGGCATCCGCGAGACGCGCCGCGTGGCCGGCGACCATGTGCTCACCGCCGAGGAACTGCTGCGGCCCGAACCCTTCGCCGATGCGATTGCCGCGGGTGCGTACCCCATCGACATCCACCCCGCCACGGGTGGTGGGCTGACCTACCGCTCGCTGGGCGAGGAGCATGCCTACCGCATCCCGCTGCGCAGCCTGATCCCGCGCGGGATGGACAACGCCCTGGTGGCCGGCCGCGGCATCTCGGCCACCCATGAGGCGCTGGCCGCGGTGCGGGTGATGACGATCTGCATGGCGATGGGCCAGGCGGCGGGCACGGCGGCGGCGATGGCCGTGCGCTCGGATGGCCGCGCCGATCTGCGGACGGTCGACGTGCAGGCCCTGCGGCGCCAGCTGCTGGCCGACGGCGCCTGCCTGGCCTGACACGGCCAGGCGCGCTGGATGTCGGCCTCCCCCGATAATCCGCGCCCATGAATCCCCTGCTCGACAGGCTGCAGCCCTATCCCTTCGAACGGCTGCGGCAGCTCTTTGCTGGCGTCACGCCCAGCACCGCCTACTCGCCCATCAGCCTGGGCATCGGCGAACCCAAGCATCCCACCCCGCCCTTCATCAAGCAGGCCCTGATCGAGGGCCTCGACTCCCTCTCCGGCTATCCGGCCACGGCCGGCGACCTGAAGCTGCGCACCGCCTTCACCAATTGGCTGCAAACGCGCTACGGCCTGGCGCTCGATCCGGCCACGCAGGTGCTGCCGGTCAACGGCTCGCGCGAGGCGCTGTTCGCGCTGGCGCAGACGGTGGTCGACAGCAGCCGCACCCCGCGGCCCATCGTCGTCTCGCCCAATCCCTTCTATCAGATCTACGAGGGCTCGGCCCTGCTGGCCGGCGCCGACGTCTGGTACGCACCCAGCGACCCGGCCCGCAACTTCGCGGTGGACTGGGACAGCGTGCCGGCCGAGGTGTGGCAGCGGACCCAGCTGGTGTATGTCTGCTCGCCGGGCAACCCGACCGGGGCCGTCATGCCGCTCGACGAATGGCGCAAGCTCTTCGCCCTCTCGGACGAGCACGGCTTCGTCATCGCCTCGGACGAGTGCTACAGCGAGATCTACTTCCGCGACGAACCGCCCCTGGGCGGACTGGAAGCCGCGGCCAAGCTGGGCCGCGATTTCCGCCGGCTGATCGCGCTCACGTCGCTTTCCAAGCGCAGCAACGTGCCCGGCCTGCGCAGCGGCTTCGTCGCCGGCGACGCCGAGATCATCAAGCGCTTCCTGCTCTACCGCACCTACCACGGCAGCGCCATGAGCGGCCTCGTGGCCGCCGCCAGCATCGCGGCCTGGGGCGACGAGACCCATGTGGTGGACAACCGCGAGCAGTACCGCCGCAAGTTCGCCACCGTCACGCCGATCCTGGAGTCGGTGCTGGATGTGCGCCTGCCCGACGCCAGCTTCTACCTGTGGGCCGGCGTGCCCGCAGCCTGGAACGGCGACGACGCGGCCTTCGCCCGCGCCCTGTACGCTCAATACAATGTGACGGTGCTGCCCGGCAGCTACCTGGCGCGCGAGGCGCAAGGCAGCAATCCCGGCCGCGGCCGCGTGCGGATGGCCCTGGTGGCCGACACCGCCGAATGCACCGAAGCCGCGCGCCGCATCGCCGAATTCGCCACCCAGGCACCTTCGGCCTGAGCCGCGCCCCACTTCTTCTCGCCTCTCCCTTCGAGTCCGAATCCAATGACCCAGCAACTGCAACAGATCATCGACGCCGCGTGGGAAGACCGCGCCGCCCTCTCCCCCAGCCAGGCCCCCAAGGAAGTGGCCGACGCGGTCGAGCATGTGATCGTCCAGCTCAACAACGGCAGCCTGCGCGTGGCCACCCGCGAAGGCGTGGGCCAATGGACGGTGCATCAGTGGGTCAAGAAGGCCGTGCTGCTGTCCTTCCGCCTGAAGGACAACGAGCAGATCCAGGCCGGCAGCCTGGGCTTCTACGACAAGGTGCAGACCAAGTTCTCGCACCTGTCGGCCGATGAGCTGAAGCAGGCCGGCGTGCGCATCGTGCCGCCCGCCGTCGCCCGCCGTGGCAGCTACATCGCCAAGGGCGCGATCCTGATGCCCAGCTACGTCAACATCGGCGCCTACGTGGACGAAGGCACCATGGTCGACACCTGGGCCACCGTGGGCAGTTGCGCCCAGGTGGGCAAGAACGTGCACCTTTCGGGCGGCGTGGGCCTGGGCGGCGTGCTGGAGCCCCTGCAGGCCAACCCGACCATCATCGAGGACAACTGCTTCATCGGCGCCCGCTCCGAAGTGGTCGAAGGCGTGATCGTCGAAGAAAACTCGGTGCTGGGCATGGGCGTGTACATCGGCCAGAGCACGCCGATCTTCAACCGCGACACAGGCGAGATCAGCTATGGCCGCGTGCCCTCGGGCAGCGTGGTCATCAGCGGCAACCTGCCCAAGAAGACCAAGTCGGGCCAGGACTACAGCACCTACGCCGCCATCATCGTCAAGACGGTGGATGCGCAGACCCGCTCCAAGACCAGCCTGAACGACCTGTTGCGCGACTGACCTGCCGGGCAGCGGCCGCCTGCGGGCGGCCTTTTTCTTGCAAGCCCCACCACCACACGCCGTATTACTCTGGAGCCGCCATGGGAACGATGGAGCGCATTCTTCGACTGATGGCCGAACGCCAGGCCTCCGACGTTTACCTGTCGCCGAAGGCTGCCGCGCTGATCCGCATCAACGGCCAGTGCATGCCGATCAACGGCCAGATCCTGCCCGTGTCGGCGCCGCTGGAACTGCTGCGGGAGATCATCGACGAGAAACGCATGGCCGAGTTCGAGCGCACCGGCGAGCTCAACACCGCCGTGCCGCTGCGCGACGTGGGCAGCTTCCGGGTGAGCGCGATGCGCCAGCGCGGCAGCTGCGCCGTGGTGGTGCGCTTCATCCCCGTGACCGTGCCGCCCTTCGACACGCTGGCGTTGCCGCCGGTGCTCAAGACGCTGGTCATGGAGCGCCGCGGGCTGATCCTGATGGTCGGCGCCACGGGTTCGGGCAAGTCGACCACGCTGGCCTCGATGCTGGACCTGCGCAACGAGAGCACGCCCGGCCACATTCTCACCATCGAGGAGCCCATCGAGTTCGCCTTCCAGAACAAGAAGTCGGTGGTCAACCAGCGCGAAGTGGGCCACGACACGGCCACGCTGGAGACCGCCCTGAAGAACGCGCTGCGCCAGGCGCCCGACGTGATCCTGATCGGCGAGATCCGCGACCGCGAGACCATGAGCGCCGCGCTGGCCTATGCGCAGTCGGGCCACCTGGTGCTGGCCACGCTGCATGCCAACAACGCTTACCGCGCGCTCAACCGCATCCAGAGCTTCTACCCGCTGGAAGTGCGCTCGACGCTGCTCAACGACATGGCCAGCGGCCTGCGCGCCGTGATCGCCCAGCGCCTGCTGCGCACGCCGCAGGGTGCGCGCGTGCCGGCGGTGGAGGTGATGCTCAACACGGCGCTGGTGCGCGACCTGATCGAGCGCGGCGACTTCGACGGCATCAAGGACGCCATGGAACACTCCATGGCCGAGGGCTCGCAGACCTTCGAGGAAGCGATCGCCCGGCTGGTGCTGGAGGGCAAGGTCAGCCGCGACGAGGCCCTGGTGCACGCCGACTCGCCCGCGAACCTGATGTGGCGGCTGCAGAACGAAAACCGTCCGCGCGAGCCCGGCAAGGCCGAGCCCCCGCTGATGCAGCAGACCGAGGCGCCGACGTTCACGGACATCACGCTGGACGTGCATCCGGGGTGATGAGCGTTCACCCCCCATGCCGCTTCGCGGCTCCGGGCGGCCGCCAGAGGCGGCTGCTCTTCGGGCACGTCCAAGCCTGCACAGGCAGGCTCGGAGCCGCGGCCCTCAGCCCCTCTCTTGCGCCTTCGGCTTGGAGGGGGGCGCACCCAGAGGCCTGGCGAAGCCAGTTCCTCGGGTGCTCTGGGGTGGCCTGCTCCGCGGCCTTCTGATGACTCGATAAATTGCGGCTTCTGGCGCTTTCGTCCGCGCGCCGGATCGCTCGCGCCAAGGGCCTGTGCCCTAACCATTTTTTCGGGGACACCAAAGCTCATGGCGTCCCTTTCTTTCCGCCATTGCCATGACCCGAACCCTGCAACTCGCCGAAGAACTGATCGCCTGCCCTTCCGTCACGCCCGAGGACGCGCAGTGCCAGCAGATCCTGGGCGAACGCCTGGCCCCATTGGGCTTCACGCTCGAGACCATCGCGAGCGGGCCCGACGACTTCCGCGTGACCAACCTGTGGGCGGTGCGCGGCGCGCCGACGGCGCCGACGCTGGTCTTCGCCGGCCACACCGACGTGGTACCCACCGGGCCGCTGGAGCAGTGGACCAGCCCGCCCTTCACCCCGACGCATCGCGACGGCAAGCTCTACGGCCGCGGGGCCTGCGACATGAAGAGTTCGCTGGCGGCCTTCGTCGTCGCCATCGAGGAATTCCTGGCCGCCCATCCCGACCCCACGCTTCGCCTGGCCCTGCTGCTGACCAGCGACGAGGAAGGCCCCGGCGTCGATGGCACGGTGGTGGTCTGCAATCAGCTGGCGGCGCGGGGCGAGCGGCTGGACTACTGCATCGTCGGCGAGCCCACCTCGGTCAGCCGCTGCGGCGACATGATCAAGAACGGCCGCCGCGGCACCATGAGCGGCAAGCTGACGGTGCATGGCGTGCAGGGCCACATCGCCTATCCGCACCTGGCGAAGAACCCGGTGCATGCCTTCGCGCCTGCACTGGCCGAGCTGGTGGCCATCAATGCCGCCGGCGGCTGGGACCCGAAGCCCAACCCCTACTTCCAGCCGACCAGCTGGCAGATCAGCAACATCCATGCGGGCACGGGTGCGAGCAACGTGATCCCGGGCCATGCGGTCATCGACTTCAACTTCCGCTTCTCCACCGAGGTCACGGCCGAGGCGCTGCAGCAGCGCGTGCAGTCGGTGCTGGATGCGCACGGCGTCGGATACGACCTGAAGTGGACCATCGGCGGCCTGCCCTTCCTGACCACGCCGGGCGCGCTGGTCGAGGCCGTGCAGGCGGCCATCCGCGATGAGGCGGGCATCGAAACCGAACTCTCCACCAGCGGTGGCACCAGCGATGCGCGCTTCATCGCCAAGGTCTGCGCGCAGGTGGTGGAACTGGGCCCGGTCAACGCCAGCATCCACAAGATCGACGAGCACATCGAGGTCGCGGCCATCGAGACGCTCAAGAACATGTACCGCCGCACCATCGAGCGGCTGGAGGCCGTCGCCCATGTCTGAAGACACCGCCCTGACGGTGATGGCCCTGGTGCAGGAGGCCGAGCAACGACTGGCCGAGTCCGGCGTCGCCTTCGGCCATGGCACCACCAACGCCTTCGACGAGGCCGCCTGGCTGGTGCTGTGGCGCCTGCGCCTGCCGCTGGACCAGTTGGACGAGAACGCCGAGCGCCCCGTTGCGCCCGGCGCCGCGGCGCAGGTGCGCGCGCTGGTCGACGAGCGCATCGCCACCCGCAAGCCTGCCGCCTACTTGACCAAAGAGGCCTGGCTGCAGGGCGTGGACTTCTACGTGGACGAGCGCGCCATCGTGCCGCGCAGCTTCATCGCCGAACTGCTGGCCGACGCGAGCATCGACAACTGGCTGGGCGAGCACACGCAGCGCGTGCTGGACCTGTGCACCGGCAACGGCAGCCTGGCCGTGCTGGCCGCCCTGGCCTGGCCGGAGGTGCAGGTCGATGCCGCCGACATCTCGCCCGAGGCGCTGGAAGTGGCGGCCATCAACGTCGCGCGTCATCAGCTCGATGCCCGCGTGCGTCTGCTGCAGTCCGACGGGCTGGCAGGTGTCGATGGCGTGTACGACCTGATCCTGTGCAACCCGCCCTACGTCAACGCCGCCAGCATGGCCGCGCTGCCGCAGGAATACCGCGCCGAGCCCGAACTGGCGCTGGCCGGCGGCGCCGACGGCATGGACTTCGTGCGCCGCCTGCTCGCCGATGCCCCCACCCGCATGAGCGAACACGCCGTGCTGGTGCTGGAGATCGGCAACGAGCGGCCTTTCTTCGAGGCCGCCTTTCCCCACCTCGAGGCCGTCTGGCTCTCGACCAGCGCCGGCGACGACCAGGTGCTGCTGCTGACCCGCGACGCCCTCGTCGCCCACTCATGATCATCCTGAACAACGTCGTCCTGCGCCGCGGCACCAAGGTGCTGCTCGACAGCGCGAGCGTCACCCTCAACCCCGGCGAGAAGGTCGGTCTGGTCGGCCGCAACGGTGCCGGCAAGTCCACCCTGTTCGCCCTCCTCAATGGCACCCTGCACGAGGACGGCGGCGACTTCAGCATCCCGAAGCAATGGCGCATGGCCCAGGTGGCCCAGCACATGCCCGAGACGGAAGACTCGGCCACCGACTTCGTGGTGGCCGGCGACACCCGCCTGGCCGAGGCCCGCGCGGCCCTGGCCACCGCCGAGGCCCTGCACGCCGCCAACCCCGACGATGCCGATGCCGGCATGGCCCTGGGCCAGGCCTACAGCGACATCGCCGATGCCGGCGAGCACGACGCCGTGCCGCGGGCGCAGGCCCTCATCATGGGCCTGGGCTTCAAGCTGCACGAGCTGGACCGGCCGGTCAACAGCTTCTCCGGCGGCTGGCGCATGCGCCTGCAACTGGCCCGCGCGCTGATGTGCCCCAGCGACCTGCTGCTGCTGGACGAGCCCACCAACCACCTGGACCTGGACGCCCTGGTCTGGCTCGAAGCCTGGCTGCAGAAGTACGACGGCACGATGCTCGTCATCAGCCACGACCGCGAGTTCCTGGACGCCGTGACCAACGTCACCGTGCACATCGAGCAGGCCAAGCTCACACGCTACGGCGGCAACTACAGCAAGTTCGAGGACATGCGCGCGCTGCGCATGGAGCAGCAGCAGATCGCCCACGAACGCCAGCAGGAAAAGATCGCCCACCTGCAGAAGTTCATCGACCGCTTCAAGGCCAAGGCCAGCAAGGCCAAACAGGCGCAGAGCCGGGTCAAGGCCCTGGCCCGCATGGAACGCGTGGCGCCGCTGCTGGCCGAGGCCGAGTTCACCTTCAGCTTCAAGGAGCCGGCCAACCTGCCCAATCCGATGCTCAGCATCACGAATGCGAGCTTCGGCTACATGCAGGAAGACGGCAGCGCCACCACCATCCTGTCGGGCGTGAGCCGCGGCGTGCTGGCCGGCCAGCGCATCGGCATCCTGGGCGCCAACGGGCAGGGCAAGTCCACCTTCGTGAAGACGGTGGCGCACGACCTGCCGCTGGTCTCCGGCACCGTGACCGAAGGCAAGGGCCTGGCGATCGGCTACTTCGCCCAGCAGGAGCTGGACGTGCTGCATGAGACCAGCAACCCGCTGGAGCACATGGTGCGCCTGGCGCGCGAGCTGGGCTCCGCCGCGCCGGCCGCCCGCACCGAGCAGGACCTGCGCGGCTTTCTGGGCAGCTTCAACTTCAGCGGCGACATGGTCAAGCAGCCGGTCGGCACCATGAGCGGTGGCGAGAAGGCGCGCCTGGTGCTGGCCATGATGGTGTGGCAGCGCCCCAACCTGCTGCTGCTGGACGAGCCGACCAACCACCTGGACCTGGCGACACGCGAGGCCCTGGCCATGGCGCTGAACGAGTTCGAAGGCACGCTGATGCTGGTGAGCCACGACCGCGCCCTGCTGCGCACCGTGTGCGATGAGTTCTGGCTGGTGGGCCGTGGCGAGGTGCGCGACTTCGACGGCGACCTGGACGACTACCAGCGCTATCTGCTGGACGAATCGAAGCGATTGCGCGAAGAAGCCAAGCAGGCGAATGCGGCGGAGGTGGCCGCGTCCGCGGCCGCCGCAGCGCCTGCTCCTGCCAAGGCTGCGGTGCCGATGGCATCCGCCACAGCACCCGTCGCGACCGCTTCTCCTGCCACCGTGTCGACATCGGCGGCACCCTCCGTGGACGGCCGCACGCAGCGCCAGAACGACGCCCGCGAGCGCCAGCGCCTAGCCGAGCAAAGTCGTCCGCTGCGCAAGGAATTGGCAAGTCTCGACCAGCGCATGGCCCAGGCCAACGCCGAGAAGAGCGCACTGGAAGCGCGCCTCGCCAGCCCGCTGCCGCCAGCGGAGATCGCGGAAGCCGGCAAACGCCTCAAGCAGCTCGGCGACGAGATCGAGGCGATGGAGGAGCGCTGGCTGGAACTGTCCGAGGCGCTGGAAGGCATCGGGTCCTGAGCCTCGGGGCGTTGCGGTTTGTCCGCCAGTAGGCTCGCGGTGAGGGCGTGCCGTGGTCGCGCCATGAGCCTGTCGTCAATTCCCCGCCGAGGCCCGTGGCGCGGCTGATTCGTCGGCGGGTGTCTTTGGAGGTCGGTTCGTGGGCGCTGGAGGCTCCGCCGGCCCCGGCCCGCCCGGCCCGCCTCGCCCACAGCCTGCGCCGCTCGCTGAACGCTCGCGGAACCTGCGGTGCTCGCCGGATGAGCGCGCGGCGTAACTCGCTCCGCGCTTCGCGCTGCGTGGAGTGAACCCCTGCGGCTGGACCACAGAGGTGGCACAGAACTAAGCTGCTTGCCGGGCGAGTTGATCTTCGAATTCGTTGGGTGGGACGTAGCCCAGCGCCGAGTGCAG